>CAVUIQ010000008.1:0-54179 GCA_963741655.1 uncultured Thermoleophilia bacterium | reverse complement strand
TTGCGGTGCTCGAGGGGTTGCTCGGCGCCGCGCGGGTTCCGCTCCTGCGCTGAGGAAGCCGGGGCCGCCGCGCTTGAACGCGCCGTAGCGGCGTCATATCATCGACCGGCACGAGCACCCGACAACGGAGGGAACCGATGGATCACGCGGCAACGATGCAGCGCGTCTACGACCTGCTCAGCGCCGGCGACGTGGAAGGCTTCGGCGATGTTCTTGCCGACGACTTTGTCGATAACGAGGAGTTGCCCGGTTTGACGCCGACGAAAGACGGGGTTATGACCTTCTTTCGCATGTACCTGGCCGGGTTCCCCGACCTGCAGCTGAACGTCGAGGATCTGCTGGCACATGGCGACAAGGTCGTCGCTCGGGTCCGGGCGACCGGAACACATCAGGGCGAGTTCATGGGTATGCCCGCAACCGGCAAGGCGGTCGACGTCCAGATGATCGACATCATCCGCTTCGGCGATGACGGTCGCGCGATCGAGCACTGGGGCGTCTTCGACACGATGACGATGATGCAGCAACTCGGCGCGATTCCGGACGGCCCGCCGGCCTGACCGGCTCGCACACGCTCTGAGGTGTCGCTGGCGAATACTCAACCCGTCTTCCCGTATCGTCCACCTCGACCCCCCGAACGAACGGAGATTCCATGCCAACAGTTGTTGCTCACCACCGCGTGACGGACACCGATCACTGGCTCGCCTCACCCAGGCGTGAGGAGTTTTTCGGGCCGCTCGGCGTCTCGAACATCCGTACCTTTGTGAATCCAGAGGATCGATCGCGCGTCGGCCTGGTGATGGACGTCGCCGACATGGATGTGGTCATGGAGGCCATGCAGACACCCGCCGCCGCCGAGGCGATGGCGCACGACGGCGTGTTGCCCGAGACGCTCGTGATCCTGATCGAGGCGTAGCCCCGCGGCGCACAACGGAAGGGGAGAGGGCGTCTCGGCGCGTACGCCGAGACGTTCTCCCTCGGGTGCATGAATGAGGTTGGCCGATGGCCGCGAGCACCTCGTGACTCAGGTCGCTCCGCGTTGATCGTCGGCCAATCTATCCCGCAGCTCGACAAGCCCTGGCGGTGGGTCGATCAGCACACCGAGAAGATGGTCGCACTCGGTCGGCGACAGCTCGAGGTTCGGGTTCTGGCGCGAGAAGCCGCGCTCGATGCGATGCGCGAGTGCGAGGTCGGCATCCCGGCCGATCCGGAGGAGCAGGTCGACCAGCGTCCGACCATCGTTGCCGGAGACCTCGACGTCCGCCACCCTCATGGATCGAGCGTACCGGCTCCCGCCGGGGTCAATCGTGAGAACGCGGGGCCTCGGAACAGTGGGTCGATTGACTCCGCCGACGCTGATTCAGTAGTGCGGCGTCTCATAACGATGCTGTCTCCTGTCAAAGGGTATGAGACGCCGCGCCAGCTCCGCTTCGGCCCGCGTTGACGCCGGGCTTCAACCGGACGCCGGACCGTCCGATCGACCGTGGGAGCGAGACACCGTCTCGTTCGGTCATGGCGCGACCGTGACGGTTGCGCGTCATGTGCGAGGATTCTGGCGATGAGTCACGATCCCGGCAAGAAGATCGCCGTCGTCACCGGCGCCGGCACCGGCATCGGCCTCGCTGCCGCGGTCGCGCTGGCCGCGGCGGGCTTCACCATTGTCTGCGCGGGGCGTCGCCTCGAGCCTTTGGAGGCCGCCGCCACGAGTGCGGGCGGTGACGCGGTCGCCCTGACCTGCGACGTGACCGACTCCGCTTCGGTTGCCGCCCTCTTCGCCGAGGTCGATGCGCGGTTTGGCCGGCTCGACCTCCTCTTCAACAACGCCGGAGTGAGCGCGCCACCGACGAGCCTCGAGGACGTTGCGTTCGACGACTGGCGCGCGGTGCTCGAAACGAACCTGACCGGCGCCTTTCTCTGCACGCAGGAGGCCTTCCGGCTCATGAAGCGCCAGAGCCCCCGCGGCGGGCGGATCATCAACAACGGGTCGATCTCCGCGAGCGTGCCACGCCCGGGTGCTGCTGCGTACACCGCGGCGAAGCACGGCATCACCGGGCTCACGCGGTCGACCTCGCTCGACGGCCGCGCCTACGACATCGCCTGCGGGCAGATCGACATCGGCAACGCGGCGACCGACATGGTCGCGAAGGCGACGTCGGTCGGGATCGTCCAGGCGAGCGGCGCGATCGAGGTCGAGCCCTCCTTCGACGTCGCTCACGTCGCGGACGCGATCGTCTACATGGCCTCGCTGCCGCTCGACGCGAACGTGCAGTTCATGACCGTGATGGCGACGAAGATGCCGTTCATCGGCCGCGGCTGAACGTCGCACGCGAAACGTCGCGGTTCGATTCCGGATCCTTCGGCTGCGCCCATGGGGGGCACACTCCGTGCCCGCCCATGGGAGCAGCAGGTCCTACTTGAGTGAGACCGGGAAAGAGACGAGCAGCCGGGTCGAAACGCCACCTGCCAACGGATCGGTGGCTTTGCGCGCCCGGAGGAAGACGACGAGCAGCTGCTGCTGTCTCGCAGCCGGGAATCCTCGCAGCTGGTTCATCGTCAACGTTGCGCCGCCGTCGGCGCCAGTGGTGCCCTCGGGTGCGATCGAGTACTGGTTGTACGGCACCGCAGTGGCGTAGAGCAAGGCGCCCTGTACGGGTCGACCGCCGCAGGCGGTGACGCGGGCGCGCACCTGGATCGTCCCGGTCGAGGGCGTCACGAGCCCCGGTGTGACCGTCTGCTGGTCAATCGCGAGTCGGGCCGGCAGCGTCAGGTCGGCGATCGGGATCACGCCCGTTCCCGTGGGGCACCCGGTCGCAGGCGCGACAGGCGTCCCCGCCACCACAGCAGTCGGAACCGAGGTCGCCTCGGTGAAGCCGTCGGCGTTCGACGCCTTGACGGTGACGCGCAGGGTCGCACCCGCGTCGACGTTCTTGAGCACGTACGTGCTCGCGGTCGCGCCGCTGATCTGTGCGCAGCTGCCGCCCGTCTGGTCGCAGCGGCTCCACGCGTACGTGTAGGTGATCGGCGCGGTTCCGTCCCACGAGCCGCTCGTGGCGGTGAGCGTCGACCCCTCCGTCGTCGTGCCGGAGATCGTCGGAGGGGCCGAGTTCGACGGCTTGACCGTGCTTGCGGCATCCCCGTCCCGCGCAGCGCCGAACACCGACCCGATGGCGAGCGCCGCCATCCCGAGCAATACAGCGGTGATGGTGCGTCGACCGTAGCTCTTACGGTTCACGTCTCTCCTCCTCGGTGAGTGCGTCATGAAGTAGCTCCATCAATATTCCTCCGGGAAGAGGAAAGCGTTACCGTCATGTCAGCGCGGTGTTAAGGACGGCGCTGATGACGCGGCGACCGGCGCGGCAGGAGACGCGAAGAGCGTTCCGGGCTACCGGCGAGCAGGCCCGAGCGGGAGGATTGTTCGGCCGTACTGGTCGTTCCAGATCTGGGCCGTGGCGGTGTACACCGCGAGCAGGCCGGTGGCGATGCCCTCCCAGCCCGCGATCTGGCCGATCGTGTCGTTCCCCGTGAAGTCGCGGATCGCGAGGAGCACGAAGAGGATCGTCAGGGCAGCGAAGACCGCCTGCAACGCCCGCGTCGTGCGAAGCGACCCGACGAACATGATCGCCGTGAACATCCCCCAGGAGAGGAGGTACCAGCCCATCGCGCGATCCGACGGCTCCTCTCCCATGCCCCACCCGGGGAAGACGATGAGTGCCACGAGCGAGAACCAGAAGAGCCCGTAGGAGCAGAACGCGGTTGCGCCGAATTCGTTGCCCTTGCGGAAGTCGATCAGTCCGGCGATCACCTGTGCGAGGCCGCCGTAGAAGATCCCCATCGCGAGGATCATCGAGCTCAGCTCGTAGTAGCCGGCGTTGTGGATGTTGAGGAGGATCGTCGTCAAGCCGAACCCCATCAGCCCGAGCGGGGCCGGGTTCGCGGTCGAGTCGTGGATCGTGATCTCGCGCAGTTCGGTCATCTGCAAAGACGCTCGCAGCGGCGGCAGGACGAGGCATCCGGGGCAACCCGGATCCTGCTCCGCGTGCTCCCTGATCGGCAGGCCGAGATCCCGCACGCGCGCTCACCGGGCGGCGACTCGGCGCGCACGGCAGACTGAGCACGTGGTCGAGCTCGTAGCGGGTGTCGATGGGTGCAAGCGCGGCTGGGTTGCCGTGGTGCTGATCGACGGCCGCTTTCGCGAGGCGCGACTGCTCGACGGCGTCGATTCGTCGTTCGCCGAGCTCGCGGACATGAAGCGGATCGCGATCGACGTCCCGATCGGCTACGGCCCGCGCGCGGCAGACGCACTCGCGCGCGCAGTCGTCGGTGGCAGTTCCGTCTTCTCGATCCCGGAGCGCGAGCGCTTCGAGGCTCCGTTCGCCGAGGGTGGCGGCATCTCGGCGCAGGCGCACGCGCTCGGCGACCGGATCCGCCACGTCACTGCGCTCGCGACCGCCGACAGGAGGTTCCGCGAGGTGCACCCCGAGGTGTGCTTCACCGCGATGAACGACATGAAGCGGCTGAAGTTCCGCAAGAAGTCCGCGGGTGGCGCCTTCGAACGACTCCGCCTGCTGCGCAAGCACGGGATCAACATCGACTCTGGCACGCTCGGTGCCGCCGCGACGATCCCGCTCGACGACCTGCTCGACGCGGCGGCGTGTGCCTGGACGGCGTCGCGCCGTGACGCGGTCTCACTCCCGGATCCACCGGAACAGCGGGACGGGCACGCGGTCGCGATCTGGTACTAGAGGCGAGCCCGAGCCGACTCGGGCCGGGCTGCCGAATCGGGCACGATCACGAGCGGACACGCGGCCTCTAGGGCTGGCTGACCGAGCCGAGCAGCAGGCTCTTCGCCGCACCGCGGCCACGCGACCCGACGACGAGGAGCTCGGCCTCGCGGGCCTGCTCGACGAGCACCGTCGCTGGAGGCCCTTCGACGGTGTAGCCGCTCATGCCTGAGCCTGCTCGACGGAGGGTCGCCCCTCGACCGTCGCGGTCACACGGGACTGATGCGGCTTTCTCCCGGGCACGGCGACCGCAGCGGCGACGCCGGCAGCGAGCGCGAGAGCCATGATGACGAACGAGACCGTGTATCCCTGCTCGCTCGGGTACCCGTTCGCGAGCAGGCTCGCCGCGAGAATGCTGGCAGCGACCTGGCCCCCGATCGCTCCGCCGATCGTGCGCATGACGGCATTCATTCCGGTCGCAACGCCCGTCTGGTCGGGCCGGACGGACTCGACGATCAGGTTCGCCATGGACGCGAACGCGAAGCCGATGCCGATGCCGAGCAGGAGCGATGCGAGGTACACGTGCCAGTGCTCCGAACGCGCGACGGCGAGCAGCACGAACGAGAGCATGGTGATCGTCGTGCCGAGGACGAGGGGTACCTTCGATCCGAACCTTCCGGAGAGCCGTCCACTGAACGGAGCGGCGAACAGCATCGCGAACGTCGACGGAATCAGGAACAGGCCCGCCTGGGTCACGGACGAGCCAAAGCCGTAGCCGTTCGAGGTCGGCGTCAGGACGAACTGGGGAATCAGGACGAAGGCGCTGAGCATGCCGAATCCGAGCAGGAAGCCGGCAAGGTTCGTCGTCCAGACTCCACGGAGTCGCATCATGTGCATATCGACGAGCGGGCTTTCCGACCTCGTCTCTTCTCGAACCCAGACGACCGCGAACACGGCTGCCGCTGCGAACAGCCCGAGCGTGCCGGGAGAGAGCCAGCCCCAGTTCGAGGCCTCGCTGATGGCGAGGAGGAAGCAGATCAGCCAGAGCGAGAGAAGGATCGCGCCCGCCCAGTTGACGCTTCCTTTCGCGCGAACCGGCGACTCGGGCACGAGCACGATCGTCGCGACCATGGTCAGGGTGACGACCCCGAAGGGGATCCAGAACAGCCAGTGGTAGCCGAGGTGATCCAGGATCGGCCCTGCGAGCACGATCCCGACTCCCCCTCCGATCCCGAGGAGCCCCGAGATGAGCGCGATCCCGCCTGCGACGCGCTCGCGCGGGAACTCGTCGCGGATGATCCCGAACGCGAGGGGAAAGATCGCGCCGCCGAGACCCTGGATCACCCGGGCGCCGATCAGCACCGGGAGCGTCGTCGCAAGTGCGGCGACCAGCGATCCCAGGGCGACGCCGGCAAGCACGACAACGAGGGTGCGCTTCTTCCCGAACATGTCGCCAACGCGTCCGGCGATCGGCGTCGCCACCGAGGCGGCGAGCAGGTAGGCCGTGAAGATCCAGGTCACACCCGTCGGCGTCGTGCCGAGGTCTTGCTGCAGGGCAGGCAGCGCCGGTACCACGAGTGACTGCAACATCGCGAAGGCACCGCCGCCCAGGGCGAGCACGAGGAGGATGCGGCCCGGTCGTGTTGCGATGTGAGGCGCCGCTTGCACTGTCACCCAGTGCAACCTACCATAAGCGGAGCATGCACTCCGCTTACCCAGCACCGGTCGACCGACCGCTCCGTCGCGACGCGCGAGAGAACCGCGAGCGGATCCTCGAGGCTGCGCAGAGGGCGTTCGCCGAGCTCGGCACCGACGCGAGCGTGGAGGAGATCGCCTGTCGGGCAGGCGTCGGGATAGGCACCCTCTACCGCCGCTTCCCCACGAAGGACGCGCTCATCGACGCCGTCTTCGAGAGTCACCTCGATCGCATTGCCGCTGCGGCGGAGCAGGCGCTCGAGGAGCCCGATGCCTGGGAGGCGCTGCTTGGGTACCTCGCCTTCGTCGTCGGGCTCCAGGCAGCCGACCGCGGCTTCTCGGAGATCGTCGGCGCCAATCTGCCGAACGAGGAGCTCCTCCGACGCGCCCGCAGGCGGCTGCGTCCCCTCGTCCAACGCCTCATCGTCCAGGCCCAGGAGTCGGGGGAGCTGCGTGCCGACGTCGTCTACGAGGACGTCTCGGTGCTCCTCTGGACGACGGGTCGCGTGGTCGGCGCGACACGGGACGTCGCGCCCGAGTTCTGGCAGCGGTACCTCGCGCTCACGGTCGACGGTCTCCGAGCCCGCAATGCGTCGGAGCTCCCGCAGCCGCCGCTCACGCCGGCGAAGCATCGCGCCGCGATGCGCCGATTCGCGCAGCATCGCAGTCGTCCGCCGCGGGACTGACCGCCTCGGGTGGCGGCGAGCGTAACCGTCAGCCGTCGTCGTCTTCGGTGGCGTGCTCGGCGAGCCACGCCTTCGCAATGCGCTTGTGAACGCGCGTCAGCCACGCTTCGACGACCAGCTCCTCGAGCTCGTCGATCTCGAGTCGCGCCAGGCTCGGGATCTGGACGAGCACCGCTGCATAGCCGTTGAAGTGCGGTGTCGTGAACATGATCCCGCGCTCGTCGGCGAGGAGGATCTCCTTCACCTCGAGGTTCTCGACGCGGAACACCAGCACGTCGTCGAGCCGCTCGCCCGTCTCCGCGTCGATCGCGTCGGCACGCCGGCTGCGGTGGCAGACGAACATCTTGCCCTGCGTCTTGTAGGTCGGGCGGCCATCGTCCGAGAGCTCCTTCGTCGTCTCCGGCAGCGCGAGCGCAAGCGCGTCGAGGTCGGCCATCGTCGCCATCGCGACACTCTGCCATCCTCTTCCGCATCCCGCCAGAGTCGTAGAATCGGTGGATGCCCGAGAGCCTCCGCATCGTCACCGTTTGCTCGATCGCTCCGCTCGCGCATGCGCTCGTCGGGACGTTGCGCGAGCTCGGCCACGAGCCGGTCGCCGTGCTCGGCCCGCGCCGTGACGAAGACCGTGAGATGCCCCTACATCTCGTGCTGACGGACGCGACCGCGCCGAAGGGCGTCGACCTTCTCTTCGCCCGCGACAAGCACGCGATCGAGCCGCTCCTGCGCGCGTACGAGCCCGACCTGATGCTCTGCGCGGGCTTCCCGTGGAAGATCCCGCAGGCTGCGCTCGACGTGCCGCGGCTCGGCTCGGTGAACCAGCACCCTGCGCTCCTGCCCCGGCACCGCGGCCCGATTCCGTTCGCGTGGACGGTGCGTGAGGACGACCCGGTGTGGGGGATGACCTGGCACTACATGGACGCCGAGCTCGACACCGGGAACCTGCTCGCCCAGGGGTCGATTCCGGTCCTCGATGACGATGTCCTGATCGACGAGTTCGCGCCGAGGATCCAGGCGCTCGCGATGGGCCTGCTTCCCGAGGTACTCGACCGTGTGATGGCGGGCGATTCCGGCGATCCGCAGACCGAGGAGGGAGCGACCTGGGCGGGGCACTTCGAGGACGACGACTACGTCCGGATCGAGTGGTCGCGTTCGGCTCGCGCGATCCACAACCAGGTGCGGGCCTGGCGCCTCACGTTCGGCATGTCCGGCCTGCGGGCGCCGCTCGCCGAGGTCGAGGGCGCAGAGGTCATCGTGCTCGAGACACGCCTGACGGATCCCGGTGGCGAGGCGACGCGAGTCGATTGCGGTGACGGCCCGCTCTGGGTGGTTGCGACCGAGCCCGCCTGAGCCTTGCGCCCGGCTCGGCGGCACTACTGAATCAACATGGTCGTGCGGTGTCTCGCAACAATCATTTCCGGTCTGAGGTTGCGAGACACCGCACTAGTGCCCGTTCCAGGAGAAGTGCATGTAGTCCTTGGTCGAGCCGCTCCAGTCGCCGCCCCAGCCCCAGCCGATCGAGCGGAAGGCCCTGACGACCGCAGGCGTCACCATGCCGGGGCGGAGTCGCTTGCGGTCGAGATAGGGGTCGCGGCTCGCGTCGCGCGTGCGACCACAGCCGACGTACGGGTTCTCCCGCGGGTTGAGGTCGATCGCGAGCCCGTACGCGTGGTTCGACCAGTTCTTCGACACGGCCCCCTTCGAGCACGGAGAGGCGACGGCCTGCCGGCACTCGAACGAGCCGCTCACGTCGCCGTCTGTGGGCTGTTCGTTCTCTGGCCCGTACAGATCGGTGAGGCGCCATGTGACGAATGGGGAAGTGCAGCCGGTAGAGCTCCTTGAACACGCGCGTGAGGGGCGCAGCCGCCTTCGCGTTCACGACCAGCTGGCCCGTCTGGACACGCCCGTCGAAGTCCCAGTGCGTGACCGTGAGCAATCGAAGATCCGTGAGTCGAACCGGGCACTTCGCAATCTCGTAGGTCGCCCTCAGGTCTGCCCGCACGGGCGCGGGCACCGGCTTCACCGACGACGTGAACGCGAGCGCGGCGAGCGGAACCGCGAGGAGGGCCAGAATCATGCGACGGCCCCGCTCGCGTGGACACGCTCTCCGACCCCGCGTGTCAGGTCGAGTAGCTGCTGCAGGTGGCGTGCCTCGGTGCGATAGCTGACGATGCACGTGCGCAATGCGATCCGGCCGTGCACGTCCGCCTGTGACGGGAAGACGCGACCGTCGATCTGGAGCTCGGTCATCACACGGTGGTTGAGCCGGTCGAGGTACGCGTCGTCGTGGATGCCGGGAGGGCGGTAGCGGAAGCAGCAGATCGAGAGCGACGGGGGACAGGCGAGCTCGAGATCGGGCGCGTCCTCGACGAGCCCGGCGAGCCACGACGTCAGGGCGACGTCGTGCTCGATGCGCCGGGCATACGCCGCTCGACCATGGGCCAGGAGTCCGACCCAGACACGAAGCGCGGTGAAGCTGCGACTGAGCTGGAGCCCCTCGAACCCATGGTCCGTGCCTCGGTCGGTCAGCGAGCGATCCTGCTCGACGTACGCAGCGTGCGCGCTGAACGAGCGCCCGAGGCCCGCTACGTCGCGAACGAGGAACGCGGCGCCGACGAGCGGCGCGTACATCCACTTGTGCGTGTCGAAGGTGATCGAATCCGCGCGCTCGATGCCGTGCAGGAGTGGGCGAAGCTCGTCGGAGATGACGACGGCGCCACCGTACGCGGCATCGACGTGGAACCAGGCACCGACCCGGGCTGCGATCTCGGCGATCTCCTTCAGCGGGTCGATCGCCCCGGTCCCGGTCGTGCCCGCGGTTCCGATGATCGCTGCGGGGCGGATGCCGGCAGCGAGATCGGCCGCGATGAGCCGTTCGAGCGCATCGACCCGCATCCGGAGCTTCCCGTCGATCGGCACCTTGCGGACGGCCGATTCGCCGAGGCCGAGCACGTCTGCCGCCCTGTCGATCGTGAAGTGGCTCTCCTCCGACGCGTAGAAGGCGAGTCTCTGGCCGCCGACACCCGCGCTCCGGACGGACGCTGCCGGCCCGGTCGCGTGCGAGCTTCAGCGCCGAGAGGTTGGCGAGCGACCCACCCGAGACGAGGTGCCCGCCGGCGCCGGGCGGAAGTCCGAACCGGCTGGTGAGCCAGCGGATCAGTTGCCCCTCGATCTCGGTCGCCGCGGGGGAGAGGAACCACCCGCCCGTGTTCGCGTTGAGCCCGGAGGCGAGGAGGTCGGCGATGGCTCCCGGCACGGTTCCGCCGCCGGAGATGACGGCGAGGAAGCCGCCTCCACCGATGTGGATGGAGTTGTCGACAATCGTTCGTAGGTGCGCGACGAGCGCGTCGTCACCGAGTGGCTCGTCGGGTACGTCGAGAGCGACTGCCTCGCGAACACCCGCCGTTGTCATCTGTCGGCTCGTCGGCCCGTCGGGCAGCTCGGCGAGAAACGCGGCATAGAGATCGAGCACGCGTGTCCCGAACGAGCCCGCGCGCGCGGGTGACCAGTCGAGATCGGCTACCGGCGGCGGAGGTTCGAGGGCCACGCGGGCAGCGTACCGCGCGGCTAATAGACTCACCCCGGGAGCGGTGTCGCTGCCAGATCAGCTCATGGCCTCCCGTCGACCACCCCTCATCCTGTTGCCGCCGAGTGAGACGAAGTGGGCGCCCACGCGCGGGAAGCCCATCGACCTCGCGAGCCTCTCGTTCCCCGTTCTGACTCCGCTGCGCGAGCGGCTGCTCGATACCGATCTTCGTCGAGCACCGACGACGACGGCCGGACGGCTGTACACCGGCGTGCTGTACGCCGCGCTCGACATCGCCTCACTTCCGGCGCGGACGCCGAGCAACCTCGTGATCATCTCGGCGCAGTTCGGTGCGCTCCGCCCGGCCGATCGGGTTCCCGCCTATCGCCGCGAGATGGAGGCTGCCTACTGGCGGGACGGCCTTCGTGCTGCGCTCGATGAGGCCGCTACCGGGCGGCTGGTACTGGATTGCCGCTCCGCCACGTACGTTGCGGCCTGGAAGCCCTCGCGCGAATGCGCGATCGCACGCGTCCAGGTGTCCGTGGTCGAAGAGCGCGTCGGTGTGAGGCGCGTCGTCTCGCACATGGCGAAGAAGACGCGCGGTGAGGTCGTGCGGCACCTTCTGGTCTCGGGCGCCCGACCTCGGACTCCCGTGGAGCTCGCGGACGCCGTGGCAGAGGTTCTCACGTGCGAGCTCGTACCGCCCGGGCGCCCGGGTGCGCCGTTCACGTTGACGGTCGTCCAACGTGAAGCAACTCCGTGACCGGCCTCTGGTGGGCCGCCCTTCTACGCTCTGGCACTGACGGCTCCGGACGGGAAGGTGCTACCCGGCGGCCCCGAGCGCGGCCGTGATCTTCGCGATCGCTGCCGTCTCTTCCTGCTGCACGCCGCCCTTTGCTCCTGCCACCGCGTTCGCGACATCGAGGACGAGAGCGCGATAGGCCTCGAGCTCGTCGGGTGCCTTTCCTGCGAGCAGCGTTACGGAAGCAGTGAGCGCACCCAGCGTCCCTTCTTCGACCTCCGTCGGTGACGCGGTGAAGCCGAACCCGGTGCCGTGAGCCGCCGCGAGATCACGTACGAGCTGGCTCTCGCTCTCGCGATGGGCGCCGAGATCCTTCGCGAGCGAGCTTGCCTCACCGAAGCTGTCCGTGAAGTCGCGGTGGGAGACGGAGACGAGCATCCCCGCGCCGGTGACGCCCTTCTGGAGCTCCTCCCACTCGTGCTCGCTGAAATCGTCCTTACCTGCCATTACTCCTCCTCGTTCGCGCGTGTCGTCGCTTGAACCTCAATACTCGCAGCCCAGGAGCTACTCAGGCCTGAAGTGCCGTGAGCACAGCAACGCCGATCGCGATCGCGACAACGCCGGCAAGCTGGAGTCGCGTGATCCGCTCGCGGAACAGGACGTATGCCGCGAGCACTGCGAGTGCCGCGAACTGTGATGCGAGAACGGCGCTGATCGCGATGCTGTCGCGGGCACCGACGGCGAACGAGGCGACGCCGCCGACCTCGCAGAGCCCTGCCACGATCACGAGTGGCACCGCTGCGCGCGTGAGGCGCAGGTGCCGCGTCGCCGCGAGAGGGAGAGCGATTGCGACGACGCCGAGCACCCGGGCAGGGATCATCGCCCAGACGAGTGGCAGCGTCTCGCTGAGGCGCCCGGTCGCGTAGATGCCCGCGCCGAAAGAGAGCGCGGCGCTGATCGCGAGGAGCGTTGCGCGTCGCTGATCGCCGGAACCGCCGCCCGGCGCGACGCTCGCGAGGGCGACGCCGCCGGCGATCACGAGCAGCATCACCCCGGACGGAACACCGATCGCCTCACCTGTCGCGACGGCGAGGACTGCTGCGATGGCTCCCTCCGTCGAGGTGATCGGCGCGACGATCGAGACCTTCCCGATCCGCAGCGCCCCGTAGACGAGCAGCAGGCCAACGACGTTGCCCACCCCTGCCACGACAAGCCAGCCGAGTTCCGGTGCGCCGAGAGCGGCGGGAATGCCTCCCTTCACGGTCAGGGGGGCGGTGACAACGAGGCCGACGATCATCACCCAGGCAAGCGCCGACGGCGCGCCGATCATCTTCGTCGAGCGGGACGAGCACAGCGTCGCTACCGCCCAGCACGCGGCTGCCCCGAGGCCTCCCAGCAGAGCGATCATGGACGTATTCGTACCGGGGTCTCCGCTCGCTCGCCCGATCAGAGTGCTTTCTGCCGATGCCGAGTATCAGAGCGGCTCGTCCTCTGACTCGACGACGGGGAGGAGGAACCGACGTGCGCGCGGCGGGATGTCGATCAGGCGCGCCTCGAGCTTGGCGGCGCGTGCGTCGGCGAGCATCCGGCGCAGCACGAGCGCACTCGTGACATCGAGACGGCCGACGCCCGCGAGGTCGATATCGACCCTGGTCGCCCCGGGGTGGTCGGCGATGGCGACCGCGAAGGCGTCCTCGATCACCTTGCTCGAGGCGAACCACAACACGCCCCTCGGGCGGAATGTGAGGGTGTCGCCGTCGAGGCTGACGTCGATGTCGACCAGCATCTCGCGTACGAGATGCACGAGAATTGCCATGGCGACGCCGATCATGACGGCGTACTCGACGTGGGGGGCAAGCACCAGTGTGGCCGCGAATGTCGTCCACGCGACGACGGCCTGCCAGCGTGAGAGGCGGATCAACCGGACGAGCGGACGGAGACGCACGAGCCCGAGTGCCGCGACGATCACCGTCGCTGCGAGCACCGGGAGCGGCAGGGGGCGGAGGATCGTGGCGAACGGGAGGAAGCACAGAACCGCAACGCCCGTGACGGCGCCGGCCCACCGCGTGCGGGCGCCCGCCTGACGGTTGAGGGCGCTGCGCGAGAACGAGCCACCGACCGGGAAGCCTCCGGAGGCGGCAGAGGCGAGATTCGCGGCGCCCTGGCTGACGAGCTCCTGATTGGCGTCCCAGCGTTGACGTTCGATCGTCGCGAACGTCCTCGCGATCGCAGCGGGCTCGCTGTAGCCGACGAGCGCGATAATCAGGGCAGAGACGAGCAACAGGGGCACGACTCCGGCATCAATGCCGTCGGGCAGGTTCGGGAGGCCGAGCTCGATCGCCCCGACCGTCGCTCCCGCGTATCCCGTGGCGCTCGACCAGGCGATGGAGCCGATCACGGCGATCAGGACGCCGGGCACGAGCCGATGTAGGCGAGCGGCGCCCGTCATCAGGACGGCGGTGATGAGGGCGAGAGCGATCGCGGTGGAGCTCCAGAGGGACGGGTGAGCGAGCGCGTCGGCGGCGTTTGCCACGATGCCGCTTCCCGCCGGGGGAACACCGAGAGCCGTCGGGAGTTGGGAGAGGCAGATGAGGATTGCGGCGCCCGGGACGAACCCGATCAGGACTGGCTCGGAGAGGAGGTAGGCGATCACGCCGCCGCGGAGCAGCCCGAGCAGCACGCGGACGGCACCGACGGCTAGCGCCAGTACGATGCCGAGCTCGATGTACCGGTCGGAGCCGGGGGTTGCGTGGATCGAGAGCGCCCCGAACGTAAGGAGAGAGGTCAGGGCCACCGGGCCTGTCTGCAGGTACGGCGAGCAGGCGAACAGCGCGGCGGCGATCGGCGGCAGTGCCGCCGCGTACAGCCCGCGCTCCGGGGGCATCCCGGCCAGTCCGGCGTACGCGAGCGACTGAGGTATGAGCACGGCCGCGACGCTGAGCCCGGCGACGACGTCGCCCGGCGTCAGCCTCGGGCCCTGCAGGAGCCAGGCGCGCGGGCCGTCCCTCAGCGGAGGCTCGTCGCCTTGCGGAACCGTTCGAGGGCAGCCCTGCGGGGTGCGAGCAGATCCTCCGCAGTACCGCAGGCGAGCAGCTCGGCAAGCGCGTCCGTCAGCAACGCATCGACATCTCCCGGTCGCTCGAGCGCGATGTTGGTGAGCTCGCCCGGGTCGGCCACGAGGTCGTAGAGCTCGATGTCGTCGTCGGCGCCCCCGACGACGAGCGACAGCCCACGGCCGGTGACGGTGAGCGGCTGATCGCGCGCGATGCGGCGCGGCCACGAGTCCACGGCGATCGTGATCCGTCCCTTCTGGTATTCGAGCGGCCAGCCGCTGACAACGAGATCGCGATGGTGGTTCGTCTCACCGCGAAGCAGTGGCGCAAGTGATCGACCCGCGGTCTCCTCCGGAGCGGCGACGCCGGCGAGGTCGAGGATCGGTGGCGGGGATATCGACGAGCGTCGTCAGCGCAGGCGTACGACGCGGCGACGCGCCGGGCATCTGGATCATCAACGGCACCTCGACGATCTGCCGGTAGAGCGGCGACCAGCTCTGCGTGCCGAGGTCAGGATCCCACACGGACTTGCCGAGGAAGTCGTGCTCACCGAAGTAGTAGCCGTGGTCGGAGAGGAAGATCAGAACGGTGTTGTCGGCGATGCCGAGCACATCGAGCTTCTCGGCGAGACTGCCCACCCAGCGATCCACCATCGACACCTCCCCGGAGTACGTCGCATGGCTGAGACGCACGTCGTCCTCCGTCAGTCCTGCCTCGCGCCAGTTGTCATAACACGTCTGCGTCTCGCGGCCGTCGTAGTCCGGCGCGTAGAGCCGCGTGTAGTAGTCCGGCGGGTTCCATGGCTCGTGCGGATCCCAGACGTCGACAAGGAGGAAGAAGCGCTCCTCGTAGTGACGTTCCAGCCATTCCTCGGCTGCGGTCGTCGTCTTCGCGACCCAGCGATCCGACTCGTGGCGCCACGTGGAGCGGGCGTCGACTCGCTCCTCCATTCGCTTCGCGTCCCCCTGGCCACGGAGCCAGAGGAAGTCCTGGAATCCACGGTCGTAACCGAATCCGTTGCGCACGTAGAAGGGGGTGTCGACGATCCCCATCGTCAGGTACCCCGCCTCCCCGAGGATCTGAGGCAGCGTCGGGATGTTGGTCGGCAGCGGCGCCCAGGTCATGAAGGTCAGCGAGAGCCGGCCCGTCAGCAGGTCCGCTCGAGCCGGCATCGTGGGGAAAGAGCCGATCAGGTGATTCTCGAACACGACCGATCGGTCAGCCAGGCGATCGAGCCCGGGCGTGTGGATCCAGTCGTTCCCGTAGGCGCCGAGATGATCCCGCCTCAGGGTGTCCGAGACGATCACGAGGAAGTTCGGATCCGAGCCTGCTCTCAATTGACGCCTCTCTGCGGCACCGAGGTAATCCGCGTTGGCCGGATCTACTTGACGAGGAGCCCCGGCACCATTACTATCGCCCGAAAGTATACTGGACTTTCAAAAAAATATTTAGCGAGAGGGAAACACTCTTTCTCGTCTCGGGGGCAAAGGCCCCGCCCAGACCGTCGCCGAACCAACAACCCGTTGTCAGCAAACGTCTCCTATAGAGAAACAGACCCCCTACGAAAGGAACGGATGATGATCACGAACGACGGGGGATCGCGAATGTCCCCCTCGCGCAAGCGCTCCGCTCGGGCGCTGCTGATTTCGGGCGTTGCGATTCTGGCGCTCCTGGTCGGCGTCAGCATCTCGGGCGCTGCAACCGGCAAGAAGAGCGCTGTCGATCCGACACTGAACTGGGCGATCGCGACGAACCCGCCGAGTCTGTTCAACGCGTTCTACTTCGGGACCGAGGGCTCGACGATGTTCTCCCTCACGACCCATCACATCCTCCAGCCGGGCGTCTTCGGGCAGCCGACCACCGGCCCCGAGGCTGCGGTCTCGTCGTGGAAGGCAGTCACGCCGACGAGGTACATCTACAAGGTGAAGCCGGGGATCAAGTTCTCCGACGGCACAACGATGACGGCGGCGGATGTCGCGTTCTCCCTCAACGTCCACCGCGACAAGAAGACCGGCTCGAAGATGTTCTCGTTCTTCAGCAACGTTCGCTCGATCGGTGCGAAGGGCAACACCGTAACGGTCCTGCTCTTCAAGCCCGACTCGAAGTGGCAGTTCACTCCCGCCGCAAGCCCGGCGCTCGTCTACTCGAAGGCGGACTACGCGAAGAAGGGTGCCTCGTTCGGCACGCCGAGCGGACTCCCGGTGGGCACGGGGCCGTACAAGTGGGTCGAGTATGCCCCGAACTCCAGGGTCGTTCTCGAGCGGAACCCGTTCTGGAAGGGTGTCAAGTACCCGTGGAACAGGATCGTCTTCTCGCTGATCCCGGACGCCAACGCGCGCCTGCTCGCAGTGCAGAGCGGTCAGATCGACGGGACGTTCGCCATTCCCGGCAACGACATCCCGCTCTGGGTGAAGGCACCGAACATGAAGTTCGGCTCCTTCAACTCGGGTGGTTGGCGCGGATTCTCGATCGACATCGAGGACGGCCCGTTCAAGGACGTCAACGTCCGTCGCGCGATTGCCTACTCGCTCGACAAGGCGTCGATTACCGAGGGACTGACGTCGAGCCGTGGCGCGGTGCTCGAAGGCCTGCCGCCGCTCCTCTTCATTCGAGCGTATCTCCCGAAGGCCGAGGTCGACGCGGCGCTGAAGAAGGTGCCGACGTATCCGTACAGCGTCGACAAGGCCAAGGCCGAGCTTGCGAAGTCCGCGTACCCGAAGGGCTTCTCGACGACGCTGAACGTGCCGACGGGCTGCGTTCCGTGCCTGCTCCTCGCTCAGGTCCTGCAGCAGGGGACGAGCAAGATCGGGATCAACGTCAAGCTCAACATGATGCCCGGGCCGCAGCGGTTCCAGGTGATCCTCGACCACAAGCCGAACCTCGGCATCCAGGTGCTCGGTCAGGGCCCGGACTCGCCGCACCCGATGGACAAGCCCGACCTGCTCTACCGGAGCGATAGGGCCGCACCCGGGTACGAGAACTCGGCGAACTACAAGAACGCGCAGGTCGACAAGTGGATCGACGAGAGCCTCGCGTCGTCCGACCTCAAGGTCGCGGCACGCAACGCGCTCAACATCATGACCGCCGTCAATCGCGACGTCCCCTACATCCCGATCTTCTCGATCCCGGGTGCCTGGGCGGTCGAGCCCGGCTGGAGCTTCAAGTCGTCACTCGGGCCGTTCTACTACAACCAGATGTGGCTGTCCCACCTCGTCGCCAAGTAGTCATCTGAGCACGCCCGAAACCGAACTGGTGCTGCCGGAGCCGTCTCCCGAGGGAGCGGCTCCGGCAGAGGGCGACGCTGAGCGGAAGCGCCGCCGGTGGCTGGCACGGTACGTCGCTCGGCGCCTCCTGATTCTCATCCCCCTCGTGTTCCTCGTCAGCGTCGCGGCGTTCACGTTGACGCACGCGGCACCCGGTGGGCCGATCGCGACGCTGCTCGAGAACGCACCCACCTCGCCGGAGCAGATCGAGGCGATCAAGGAGAAGTACAAGCTCGGCGATCCGCTGCCGGTGCAGTACTGGGACTGGATCTCCGGTGTCGTCCAGGGCGACTTCGGACGCTCGATCCTCACGAACGAGACCGTGCTCAACGAGATCACATCCAGGCTCTGGGTGACCCTGACCTTGAACATCGCCGGCATCGCACTCGCAATCTTGATCGGCGTCCCGCTCGGTGTCCTCGCCGCGCTCCGGCGGGGACGGTTTCTGGATCGGGCGCTCGTCACGATCAGCGTCTTCTTCATGAGCACGCCGGTCTTCGCGCTCGGCCTGTTCGCTCTCTACCTCCTCGGATTCCGCGCGGGCCTGTTCCCGCTCTTCGGGCCGGGCGAGGGCTTCGCCGATCGAATCCACCATCTCGCGCTTCCCGCCATCGTCCTCGGCCTCGCCGGCATGGGATTCACGATGCGGCTGACGCGCGCAGCGATGCTGGAGCAGTTCGACATGGACTACGTCGCGTTCGCGCGGGCGCGCGGGCTCGGCAGCTTCCACGTCACCTCGCGGTACGCGTTTCGGAACGCGCTGATCCCGGTCACGACGGCCGCCGGCCTGCTGTTCACCGGCCTGCTCACGGGCTCCGTGCTCGTCGAGACAGTCTTCGGGCTCCCGGGCCTCGGGACGCTGCTCGTGTCCGCCGTGACCGGTGGAGACTTCACGATGGTGCAGGGTCTCCTGCTCTTCATCGCGGCCTGGATCATCCTCGTCAACATCGCCGTCGACGTCCTCTACGTCTTCATCGACCCGCGCGTCGAGTTCGACAAGGCGAGGGGCTGATGGTCGCCCCCGCCTCCGAGCACGAAGTGGTTCGTCCGCAGGATCAGCCTGCGCAGGGTTCCCCCGATCTTCATGACCATGTCCCTCGTCGTCGTCGGTCTCGTCATCTTCCTCGCGCTCTTCGGGTCGTGGATCGAGCCGTACGATCCGTTCCAGCAGGACCTGCTCGACACGAGCGCGCCGCCGTCGCCGGAGCACTGGCTCGGAACCGACCCGCTCGGTCGCGACATCCTCTCGCGGATCATCGCCGGCGCCGACTCCGCCATCATCGGCCCGTTCATCGTCGCCTTCACCGGTCTCGTCGCCGGCAGCGGGCTGGGGATCCTCTCCGGCTACATGGGCGGCACCGCAGACATGGTGATCCAGCGACTCGTCGACTTCATGTTCGCGCTGCCCGGACTGCTGATCGCGATCGTGATCGTCGGCGTCGTCGGTGGCGGGCTACTGGCTGGCGGTGCTCGTGCTCAGCATCCTCAACGTCGCGGGTGGTGTACGGCTAATCCGGGGAGCTGCCCTGGAGCAGCGCGCGCTCCCGTACGTCGAGGCCGCGCGCACGCTGGGCGTGCCGCGCTGGCGCATCATGTACCTCCATATCTGGCGCAACATCTCGCCGATCGTGTTTGCGAACGCGGCGCTCGACTTCGCGCTCGCCCTCGTCGCGCTCTCGAGCCTCTCCTACCTCGGCCTCGGCAGCCAGCCCGGCGAGGCGGAGTGGGGCCGCATGCTCTCCGAGAACCAGTCGCTCCTGTTCTCGAATCCCGCAGGCGTGCTCGCGCCGGCACTCGCGATCGTGTTCTTCGCGACGTCGGTGACGATCATCGGCGACTGGATCTACGACCGGTTCTCGTACGGCGGACGGACGGGGCGCTAGTGGTCACGCGCGAGGCATCCCTTCTCGACGTCCAGGGCCTCGAGCTCGAGGTCGTCGCCGGCGCGACGCGGCAAGACGCTCGTCGCAGGCGTCGACCTGCGGCTCGAGCGTGGCGAGACGATCGCCATCGTCGGTGAGTCCGGCAGCGGCAAGTCTCTCAGCGCCCGCGCCATCGTCGGGCTGCTCCCGACGGGTGTCGTGGCCCGCGCGGGCCAGGTTCTCTTCGACGGTCGGGACATGCTCCAGGAGAGCCCCCGCGAGGTTGCGCGGGTGCGCGGGAGCAGCATCTCCATGATCTTCCAGGACCCGTTCACGATGCTCAACCCGCTTCTGCGCTGCTCGAAGCACATCGAGGAGGTGCTGAAGATCCGCGTTGACAACCCGATCACGAACCGGGCCGAGGCGAGGCGCGAAGCGCTCGCCCGCCTCGTCGAGGTCGGCATCACCGACCCGACGGCGGCGGATCGCTACCCGTTCCAGCTCTCGGGCGGGATGAGGCAACGCGTCGGCCTCGCCGCCGCGCTCGCGGGCGACCCGGCCGTCCTGATCGCCGACGAGCCGTCGACCGCGCTCGACGTGACGACCCAGGCCGAGATCCTCGATCTGCTCAAGGACGTCCAGCAGAAGCGGGGGATGGGGCTGATCCTCATCACCCACGACCTCCGGGTCGCGTTCTCGGTCGCGCACCGCGTCTACGTCCTCTACGCCGGTTCGCTCGTCGAGGTCAGCACGTCGGCCGCGCTCGAGCATGAGCCGCTCCATCCCTACACGCTCGGGCTGCTGCTCTCGGAGCCGGCTGCCGATCGTCGGCTCGACCGCGCTTGTCGCGATCGACGGCTCTGTGCCCGGGCCGGACGAGGTCGCCGACAGGTGCAGCTTCGCCTCCCGCTGCGAGTGGGTCACGGACGCGTGCCTCGCCGGCAAGCCCACCCTGAGCACGCTCGAGGGCGAGCGCGAGACCGCGTGCGTCCGGATCGGTGAGATCCGGGGCGAGATGGGCGCAGCGCACGTCGGCGCCAAGCGCCCGGTGATCGTGACGCCGCTCGAGCACCACGCGCGAGACGAGAATGCGATTCTCCGCGCGACCGGTGTGAGCAAGGTCTTCCTCGGGCGGGCGGGCAACGAGGTGCACGCACTGAGGAACGTCTCGATCGAGGTCGGCCTCAACGAGAGCGTCGGCCTCGTCGGCGAATCGGGCTCAGGGAAGACGACGTTCGGCCGCTGCGTCGTCGGCCTCGAAACGGCGACCTCCGGCATGATCGAGGTCGGCGGCATTCGCTCCGAGGACTACGGCACGCTGACCCGTGAGCAGCGAACGGCGATCCGGAAGACGGTGCAGATCGTCTTCCAGGATCCGTACTCGTCGCTCGATCGCACCGAGACGGTTGGCGCGGCGCTTCGCGAGGCACTCGTCGTGAACGGCTTCCCCCGAGACGGTGTGAAGCGGCGGATCGCAGAGCTGCTCGACCTCGTGGGCCTTCCTGCCGGGTACGCGAGTCGACGCCCGGCCGCGCTCTCGGGCGGCGAGCGCCAGCGCGTCTCGATCGCGCGAACGCTCGCCGTCGAGCCGAAGCTGATCGTCTGCGACGAGCCGGTCTCGGCGCTCGACGTCTCCGTGCAGGCGCAGATCCTGAACCTCTTCCGCGACCTCAAGGACGAGTTCGGGCTCAGCTACCTCTTCGTCACTCACGATCTCGCCGTCGTTCGCCAGGTCGCGGATCGCGTCTACGTCCTCTACCAGGGGTCGGTCGTCGAGGAAGGCCCGACGGAGCAGGTGCTCGATCAGCCGCAGCACGAGTACACGCGAGCGGCTGATCGCCTCGATCCCACGATCGGCGGTCTGACGTGCGGCACGCGGAGACAGGCCACGCAGGCGTCGACGGGCCGGCGGTGACCCGGCTCGGGCTCGGCGCATCCGCGATCGGCGGCCTTTTCGAGCCGGTCAGCGAGGCGGAAGGCGAGGCCGTCGTCCGGTCGGCGCTCGACCGCGGGATCCGCTACGTCGACACGGCACCGCTCTACGGCCTCGGAGCCTCGGAGCGCCGGGTCGGTGCCGCGCTTGTCGGGAGGCCGCGTGACTCGTTCACCGTCTCGACCAAGGTCGGCCGACTCGTGCGGCACGAGCCGTCGACGTACGAGGCGTTGCCCGAGGGCATGTGGCACGTGCCCGAAACGATGAAGCCGGTGTTCGACTACAGCCGTGACGGCATCAGGCGCTCGCTCTCGGAGAGCCTCGAGCGACTCGGGCTCGATCACGTCGACATCGCGTTCGTCCACGACCCTGACGACGTCCTCGACCAGACGATTCGCGAGGCGCTGCCGGCGCTCGCGGAGCTACGCGACGAGGGCGCTGTGAGGGCGATCGGGGTCGGGATGTCGGACACGGTGGCGCTGGCGCGAATCGTCCGGTCGACACCGATCGACTGCGTGCTCGTCGCGGGCCGATTCACGCTCCTCGATCAGACCGCGCTCACGGACCTCCTTCCGCTGTGCGTCGATGCGGGCGTGAGCGTGATCCTAGGGGGTGCCTTGAACAGCGGCATTCTCGCGGACCCCTCACCGGGCGCCCGCTTCGACTACGCGCGGGCCGAGCCTGCTCTCATCGACCGGGCCTGCCGAATCGCCGACGTATGCGGCCGGCACGGCGTTCCTCTTCCCGCCGCCGCGCTGCAGTTCGGGCTGCGGCACCCCGCAGTCCAGACCGTGCTCACCGGAGTCCGGTCAGTTGCCGAGCTGGACATGAACGTCGAGTACTTCGACCTCGAGATCCACGAGGACCTCTGGTCCGAGCTGGCGTCGCTGGGCCTGATCCCGCCTGCGACCGCGCTCTGCGAGGAGGCACGCGCATGAACCCGATCCCCTTCACGATGGGGCTCGCGCGCCGGGGACTGCCCTATATTCCCGGGCAGCCCACGACGTTCGACGTCCCGGAAACCGGAGAGAGAAGATGACGGTGCCAACAGCCAAAACCGGCAAAGATCCAGGTGGCCGCGGAAATCTGACCGATCAGGCGTACGAGCACGTTCGTGGCGCCATCCTGCAGGGCGATCTCCCGGTCGGCACGATCCTCGCCGAGTCGAGCATCGCCGACCAGCTCGGTATCTCGAAGACGCCGGTGCGGCAGGCGCTGCAGCTGCTGCGCACCGAGGGCCTGCTCGAGGTCGGCCCGCGCCGGCAGCTCGTCGTGAGGGAGTTCTCGGTCGACCATCGTAACGAGATCCTCAGGATCCGCGAGGCGCTCGAGGAGATCGCCGTCGAGACCGCCTGTCGCGTCATGTCGCTCGAGGAGATCGACGTTCTCCGCCTCACGATCATGCGCCAGCGACGCGCGGCCGATGCGCACGCCGAGGAGACGTTTCTCGTGCTCGACGAGGAGTTCCACATCCTCATTGCCGCTGGAGCGAAGCTCCCCATGGTCGCCCGGCTGCTCGAGCAGATGCGTGGCTTCGCACGGTTGATGCGGCTCGGTCGCTCCCAGCCGCCGGAGCATCTCCAGGACATCGTGGTCGAGCACACGCGGATCGTCGATGCGCTCGAGAGCCGGAACGTCGACGAGGCGCTCGCAGCCCTGCATGAGCACCTTCATCACTGGGACTACCTCCTCGCGCCGACCGAGGGCGCCGGAGTCGACGCGGGATGAAGATCAGCCGCGTCGACGTCTACGGATACGACCTGAGCTACGTTCACGGCCGGTACGTGATGTCGGGCGGCCGCGTGATCGAGACGCTGCCGAGCACCGTCGTGCGCGTCACCACCGAGGACGGAGTCGAGGGATTCGGCGAGGTCTGTCCGCTCGGGCCGGCGTACCTTCCTTCCCACGGCGCGGGCGCTCGTGCCGCACTCGGCGAGCTCGCGCCTGCGGTCATCGGGCTGTCCGTGAGCAGCATCGGGGCGGTCAACGCCGCGATGGACAGGGCCTTGATGGGTCACGGCTACGCGAAGAGCGCGATCGACACCGCATGCTGGGATGCGCTCGGACGCACGGTCGGCCTTCCGGTCTGCGACCTGCTCGGTGGCAGGGTGTCAGACACGTTCCCGCTCTACTTCGCGGTGCCGCTCGGCTCGGTCGAGGAGATGACGGCGTACGTGCAGGCGCGGCGCGAGGAGGGGATTCACCGCTTCCAGCTCAAGATCGGAGCCGATCCCTACGAGGACGCCGCGCGCACGCGGAGCGTCGTCGAAGCGACAGGGCCAGAGGACATCATCGTCGCTGACGCGAACGGCGGCTGGCGCCTGCAGGACGCGGTCGTCGCGGCCCGCGCGATCGACGGTCTCGAGCGCGTGTTCTTCGAGCAGCCGTGCCCGACGCTCGAGGAGTGCCTCATCGTGCGGCAGCGGACGACGCTGCCGATGGTGCTCGACGAGTGCATTCGCGACGTTCACTCGCTCCTCCGCGCCTACCAGGCGAACGCGATGGAGGCGTTCAACCTGAAGATCTCCAAGGTCGGCGGGCTGACCCAGGCGAAGCTGATGCGCGACCTCGCGGTCGCGCTCGGGTCTGCGCGTGACGATCGAGGACGCCTGGGGCGGCGATCTCGTCACCGCGGCCGTCTCGCATCTTGCGGCGAGCACGCCGCCCGAGACGCTCTTCACGGTCTCGTTCATGAACGACTGGACGAACGAGCACGTTGCGGGCTACGAGCCGAGGTCGGGGTCGGGTTTCGGCTCCGCGCCGACGCGCCCGGGCCTCGGGATCGACGTCGACGTCGCGGCGCTCGGCACGCCGCTCTTCTCGATCTGACCGGTCCGATCGAGCGTCAGTGGCGCCAGGCAGTGCCGTCCGGGAACCGGTACTGCTCGAGCGACGCCGGAACGATGTCCGCGCTGTAGCCCGGCGCCTCGGGCACGACGTAGGCGGCGTTGTGGATCCGGACGGGCTCGACGAAGTGCTCGTGCAGGTGGTCGACGTACTCGACGACTCGGTCGGTGACATCCGGTGCGACGGCGATCGCATCGAACAGCGCGAGATGCTGGACGTACTCGCAGAGGCCGACGCCGCCGGCGTGCGGGTTGACCGTGACGCCGCGCTTTGCCGCCATGAACAGGACCGAGAGCACCTCGTTGACCCCGCCGAGGCGCGCCGCGTCGACCTGGCAGTAGCGGATCGCGTCGGCCTGGAGCAGCTGCTTGAACATGATGCGGTTGTGGACGTGCTCACCCGTGGCGACGCCGATCGGGTCGATCGCACGCGCGATCCGGGCGTGCCCGAGGATGTCGTCGGGGCTCGTCGGCTCCTCCATCCAGAGCGGGTTGAAGGAGGCGAGCTCGAGCGTGCGCTCGATCGCCTCGTCGACGCTCCACACCTGATTCGCGTCCATCATCAGGACCCGTTCGTCACCGATCTCGTCGCGGAGGATCGCGGCACGCCTGAGGTCGTCGTCGCGATCGGCGCCGACCTTCATCTTCAGGTGCGTCCAGCCGTCGGCCACCGCCTCGCGGCAGAGCGCTCGCAGCTTGTCGTCGTCGTAGCCCAGCCAGCCGGCGGACGTCGTGTAGGCGGGCAGCCCGCGCTCGAGGAGCTTCTGCTCGCGCTCGGCTCGACGAGGCTGCGACGCCCGCAGGCGCTCGACCACCCAGTCGGACGTGATCTCGTCACTGATGTAGCGGTAGTCGATGCACGAGGCGAGCTCGTCGGGACTCATGTCGCAGAGCACGCGCCAGAGCGGCTTGCCCTCCCGCTTGGCGCGGAGATCCCAGACGGCGTTGACGACGGCTGCCGTCGCGAGGTGGATCACACCCTTCTCGGGACCGATCCAGCGAAGCTGGCTGTCGCCGGTGATCTCCTTCCAGAAGCCTCCGAGATCGTCGAGAACGCTGTCGACCGAGCGGCCGACGAGGAACGGCGCGAGCGCGTGGACTGCCGCAACGCAGATCTCGTTGCCGCGACCGATCGTGAACGTGAATCCGTGACCTTCGAGCCCGTCGTCCGCATCGGTGCGTAGTACGACGTAGGTTGCCGAGTAGTCCGGCTCCGGGTTCATGGCATCCGAGCCGTCCAGGTGAAGCGACGTGGGAAAGCGGAGGTCGGTGACGTCTACCGCGACGAATGTAGCGTTGTCGTTCACGGTCGTCGTCACACTCCCGCGAAGGCGCTGAAGCCGCCGTCGACCGGAACGACCACGCCGGTCACGAAGCGGGCGCCGTCCGAGGCGAGCCAGACCACGGTCGAGACGAGCTCCTCGGGCTCGCCGAAGCGCGCGAGCGGCGTGCGCTCGATGATCGTCCTGCCGCGAGGCGTGAGATCGCCGTCGTCGCCGATCAGGAGCGCGCGGTTCTGGTCGCCGACGACGAAGCCGGGAGCGATTGCGTTTACGCGAATATCCGCCCCTCGTCGGGCAAGCTCGACGGCGAACCAGCGCGTGATGCTCTCGACCGCAGCTTTCGCCGCTCCGTAGCCGCCGACCCGCGTGATTGCGCTCGCAGCAGCCATCGAGGAGACGTTGACGATCGAGCAGCCGGCAGAGGGGCGCATTGCTGCCCCGAAGACGTGAATCGGGAGCAGGGTTCCGAGGAGGTTGAGATCGACGACGTCGCGGTACGCCTCGATCGGAACGTCGAACGGCGAGGCGCCGTCGGGCACCGTCGCGGCAGCGACGTTTCCTCCGGCGCAGTTGACGAGGATGTCGATCGAGCCGAATCGCGTCACGATTGCATCCCGTGCTGCCTCGAGTGCCGTCGCATCGAGCACGTCGGCGCCGATGCCGATCGCGTCGTGCCCGTGCTCAATCATGCGACGGACGGTCTCGTCGACACGTTCGACCGTGCGCGCGAGGACGGCGACCCGTGCGCCCGACTGCGCCAGTCCCTCGGCGAGCGCCGATCCGATCGCACCGCTCCCGCCGGTGACGAGAGCGACGCGCCCTTCCAGAGAGAAGAGATCGGTTGCCATCCTCGTGCTCCTAGCCGATCAGGACAGCGCGGATCGGAGAGCCGGAGCCACCACGAATGCGCAGTGGCAAGCCGAGGAAGACACCACGGGTCGGGGCGGCACCGAGCCCGATCAGACCTTCGAAGAGGAGGATCTCGTTCGGCAAGAAGGCTCGATTGTGCCCGACGGCCGAGGTGATCGCCCCGTCCACGACCGCGGCGTCGCACGTGGCGGTGTCCGACCCGACGCCGATCACGCCGCGATCGGCAAGGTAGTCGCACGCATCCGCCGCGAGTCCGGGCGCATTCCTGATCCACCACGACCGCTCGTCGGCGTCGTCGCTCTCGGGGTGGAAGTGGCGATCCCAGCCGAACTGGACGAGTGCGACGTCTCCGGCCGCGGGCTCGAAGCCGTCGCGCTCCTCGACCTCCTCGAGCGTGGCGCGGGACACGAGGTCGCCGGGCCCGGGCGCGTGGCGGCCGAGGTCGTACTTGACGTACGGGGCGATGAACCGGTCGACCGGGTAGAGGTCGATCGTGCGGTCGGCGAGGGCTGCGACGGCGTGAGCGGGTGCGTCGACGTGCGAGCCGACGTGCTCGCCGAGCGAGAGGCGCTGGAGGAAGTAGCCGTCGCGCTCGTGCGTGCGCGCGTCGGCCTCGATCTCCAGGGAAGGGTGGCCGGGGAAGAGGGGCAGCCGTTCGTCGATCACCGGTGAGACGTCGTAGAACGTCGCGGTGCGGAGCGCGTCTGCCAGCGAGGTCACGGCCGAACGACCGCACGCACGGCACCGAGGGTGCCGTCCTTCGCTGCAGTGAACGCCGCCCCGACGTCGTCGAGCGTGAAGGCCTCGACGAGCGCGTCCTCCGGGAGCGCCCCGAGGAGGCCGTCCGCGAGCATGTTCATGCCCTCGACGAGGTCGCCCTTGTCGTACATGAGCACGCCGACGAGCGATCGGTCGCCGCGCTGCAACGTCAGCCCGTCGATCTCGACCGTCGCCGGTGCATTGCCGACGACGATGGCTCGGCCGCCCTTGCGGGTCGCGGCAAGCGAGGCGTTGATCGTCGCCTCGGAGCCCACGCACTCGAACACGATGTCGGCGCCCTCGGGGCGGATCCGGTCGGCCACGGCCTCCGCGATGGACGTCGTGCCCGGTGTCGAACGTCTCGAGCCCGAGCGCCTCCGCCCGGCTCCGGCGCGCCGCGGACGGCTCGCCGAGAATGACTCCTTCGAGCCCGCGCGCGCGGGCGACGAGTGCCGTGAAGAGTCCGATCGCCCCACCTCCGAGCACGACGGCTCGCTCGCCCGGCTCGACCTGGGCGCGCGCGACGGCGTGGACGCCGACGCCGAGCGGCTCGATCAGGACCCGCTGATGCTCGGGGACCGCGTCGGGGACGACGATCAGGTTCTCCTCCGGGATCAGGACGTGCTCTGCGAGCCCGCCGGGGAGCTGGCCCCCGAAGAAGCGCATGTCGGCGCAGAGCTGTGGCTGCAGGCGAAGGCAGTGGAAGCAGGTGCCGCACCCGACCGCAGGGAAGACGACAACGGGCGTATCGGTGCCGATCCCGTTCGTGTCGGCTCCGAGCTCCTCGACCGTGCCGTAGATCTCGTGGCCGATGAGGAGCGGTGGGCGGAGGAACGCGTGGGTGCCGGCCCACATCTTCAGATCCGAGCCGCAGACACCGCAGTCGTGGACGCGAACGCGCACCTCACCCGCGCCGGGCACGGGGATCGAACCGGAGCCGACCGCGAAATGCCTCGGCGCTTCGAGCATCGCATACCGACCGTCGGCCATCAATCCTCCAGAGCTGAGCGCTCGCTAGAGCAAGGGGGTGAGTAATTCTTCAAGGTGAAGAGTATTTTTCTGCTTCAAAAGCGTACTATAGCGTCGGAGCGGCGGTTTGGGGGCGGTCCGCGAGGCGGTGGAGGATCTCGCCCGCCCGCGGGACGACGAAAACGCCCTCACGATCGGCCCAGGCGGTGGGGTCGACCGACCGGTGATCGCGCCACGCGAGGCCGACGCCCTCGCACTCCTCGCGGGGGATGCCGGTGGCGAGCGTGACGGTGATCCTGCAGTTCTCGACGTCGCGGGCAGCGTCGTAGGTCCCGAGCCCTCGAACGTGGGCGCCGTGCGCGAGGACGCCGAGCGGCACGCCGGCCAGATCGGCTGAGTGGGCGAGGAAGTAGTCGCGACAGTGGTAGCCGGCGCGCGCGATCGCCGTGCCATGCGTCTCCGAGAACGACGTCACATGCGGTGCGAACAGGATCAACTCACCGCCGTCGCGGACGATCGGCTCGAGCTTGTAGACCCCCTTGCCCGCCGTCCACAGGTCGGCGTACATCGGCGGCACGATCGAGACCACCGTGTCGTAGGGGTGCGGCACCGTCGTGATGTGCACCGTGGCCGACAGGTCGGCGGCCGCTGCCCAGGCCTCCTCGCAGCTCCCGAGGTACAGCCCGTGAAGGCCGGCATCACCCGTGCGAACGACCATGGCCGCGCAGCGGCGCTCGACGGGAACGAGGGCGGCCGCCCGGTCGATCAGCCTGCGCACGGGAGTGATTCCCCTGGCGCCGATCATCTCCGACGCGGTGATCAACGCGCCGAGCCAGTGCGAGGCGTCGATCACCTCCGGCGCTGAGACGCCCGGGAAGAAGTACTTGTTGCCGCCAGAGAAGCCCACGACCTCGTGAGGGAAGACAGGCCCGACGACGATCGCGACATCGCACTCGAGGAGGAGCCGATTGATGCGAACGGGCACGGCCGTCGACATCTGCCCGTCGCTCAGGTCATGCATCTCGTCCGCCGAGATCTCCCCGAGCGAGACGAACGTCGACGGGTCGGCCCACGCGTGGTTGTGAACTCGGTGGGCGGCAAGCGTCTGCGGATCGGCCGAGGGAAGGCCGAGATGACGGGCAATCGCCTCGGGCGTCATCGGCTGATGCGTGCCGAGGGAGATCAACCAGTCAAGCGCAGCGACCGAGCCGGTGAGCCGTTCGCGCAGCGCCGCATAGAGCAGCGGCATCGGGGCGGTGCGGGTTCCGTCCGGCACGAGGCAGACGACGCGCTTCCCGCCCAGATCCCAGCTCGCGAGGCCGTCGTCGAGCAGTCGCTCGATCTCCCCGGGCGTGAGCACGCCGTCCGTCCGGCCGGCGCCGACGACTGCGGGTGCGACGGCCGTGGTCATGCGGCGCGCCC
This sequence comes from uncultured Thermoleophilia bacterium, assembly GCA_963741655.1. Classification (GTDB taxonomy): domain Bacteria; phylum Actinomycetota; class Thermoleophilia; order Gaiellales; family Gaiellaceae; genus Gaiella. Next base: position 24,555 of record CAVUIQ010000008.1, on the reverse strand, counting down.
ACCGCGGACGAGAGGCAGGAGCCGGTCCCCGATCAGGGCGATCGCGTCGAGGTCGCGATGATCGAGGTGCTGCAGGAAGACGCGCTCGACACCGACCTCGCGGTACGCCTCGATCTGCTCCGCCACCTCGGTGGTCGTGCCGACGAGCCATTGCGGCTTGGACGCGATCACGTCATTCGCGTCGCGGGTCTCGCCGAGCACCCGCAGCAGCGCCTCGAGTCGGCGGTCGACCTCGGCGCGATCGGCACCGACGACGCAGGCCGTCATCACCGAGAGCGGCAACGACGCTGGATCGCGGCCGGCGTCGCTGCACGCGCGATCGAGGGCGGCGCGGCGCTCCGCACACTGGGCGGGCGTCGCCCCCGGGGTGTTGTATTCCTGCGCGAACCGCGCTGCGAGCGCCGCCGAGCGTGGCCGTGCGCTGCCCCCGAGGACGAGGGGTGGGTGGGGGAGCTGCACCGGCCGAGGCAGCGCGGTCTGGCCGGCGAGCGTGTAGTGCGCGCCCGCAAAGTCGAACCCCGTCTCGGTCCAGGATCGCACCACGATCTCGACCTGCTCGGCGAAGAGGTCGAATCGGTCCCGGACGCTCGGGAAGGGGAAGCCCTCGCGCTCGTGCTCGAGCTCGTACCACCCGGCTCCCATCCCGACCTCGACCCTGCCGCCGGAGATGTGGTCGACGGTGGTCGCCATGCGGGCGAGCACGCTCGGGTGGCGAAACGTCGCGGGCGAGACCATGGTCCCGAGCCGGATCCGGCTCGTCGTCGCGGCGAGCCCGGACAGCGTCGCCCAGGCGTCGAGCGATCCCCTTCCCTCGCCGAGAATCGCGGCGTAGTGGTCGGAGCGGAAGAGGCTCTCGATGTCGTGGTCTTCGGCGGTGTGCGCGATAGCGAGCCACTCGTCCCACGTGACCCCCTCCTGCCCTTCGATCATGAGTGCGATCCGCATGCCGTGTCTCTATCAGTTGTCGTGCAGGCTGAGAGAAGTATACTCTTGCTCGTGAAAGATTTTCTTCCAGGTTACGTATTCCTGACATGACGACACCAGCACCTGTTCCCTCGGCCGACGAGCTCGTCGAGCGCCGCCGCCGGCTCGCCGAGCTCGTTCGTGCCGCCGTGCCCGACGCGCTTCGAGCCGTCGCCGACGGCAGGCTGGGCGCCGGACGACGCTGACCCGTTCGGCCCTGCGCTCCTGCTCGTCCGCGGGGCGCCGCCCTCGACGTCCACCTTCCGGCAGTTCAACGACTTCTACTACCTCACCGGGCTCGAGGTGCCGAACGCGTACGTCGAGATCGATCACGCGCGACGGGCGCTCGACGGTGTACCTCCCGCATCGGAACCTCGCGAGCGAGCGGAGCGGGGGCGCCCGGCTCTGCGCCGAGGACGTCGAGGGGGTGCGGGCGTTGACGGGGGCAGATGACGTGCGACCGCTCGAGGATCTCCCGACCACGCTCGGTCGCCGGATCAAGCGGCGCGTGAGCCCGGTCGTGTTCACGCCACTCGCCCCGGCCGAGGGTCGGCGCGGCACGCGGGACGGTGATCTCGACGCTGCCGCGGAGGAGCTGGTCGACCCCTTCGCAACCTCCTGCCTCCCGCGAGGCGGCCTTCGCCGATGCTCTGCGGGCGCAGTTCCCGACGCTCGACATTCGCGACGCGAGCCCGTTCATCGATCAGCTCCGAACGATCAAGAGCGCGTCCGAGCTCGCGCTCATGCGCGAGGCCGGGCGACTGTCCGGGCTCGGCGTCCTCGAGGCGATGCGCTCGACCGCCCCGGGCGTGATGGAGTACGAGCTGGGCGCTCTGGCCGAGTTCATCTTCCTTCGCGGCGGCGCCTTCGGCAGCGCCTACGAGCAGATCGTCGCTGCCGGCGAGAACATCTGGTACGGCCACTACGGCGCGAAGTCGGCGAAGCTCGAGGCCGGCCAGCTCGTGCTGATGGACGCCGCACCCGACTATCGCTACTACGCGAGCGACATCGGGCGCATGTGGCCGGTCAGCGGGCGAGTGGGAGCCGTGGCAGCTCGAGCTGTACGGGTTCATCGCGCGCTACCACGTCGAGCTTCTCGAGCGAATCCGGCCGGGCGTGACCAACGTCGAGGTGCTCGAGGGAGCAGCCGACGTGATGCGGGACGTGATCGACGAGTCGAGCTTCTCGAAGCCGATCTACGAGCAGGCGGTGCGCAAGAGCCTCGACTTCCCGTACCACCTCTCGCACCCTGTCGGGATGTCCGTGCACGATGTCGGGGAGTACCGGGGTGCGCCGTTCGTTCCGGGGCAGGTGCTCACGGTCGATCCTATGATCTGGGTCCCGGAGGAGCAGCTCTACATCCGCGTCGAGGACACCGTTGCCGTCACCGAGGACGGAATCGAGAACTTCACCGGCTTCGTGCCCTTCCTCCCGGACGAGATCACCGCGATCATGAGCGAGCCCGGACTGCTCCAGACCTTCACGCCTCGATGACCGACAGCGCCGGCCCTCGACTCTGGTACGACAAGCCGGCTCCTCGCTGGCTCGCGTCGCTCCCCGTCGGGAACGGGCGCCTCGGCGCGACCGTCTTCGGACGCGTCTACAAGGAGACGCTCATCTTCAACGAGGAGAGCGTCTGGACGCGTTGGCCCGACGACCGGCACAACCCCGACACGCTCGGCAAGCTCCCCGAGGTGCGTCGGCTGCTGCTGAACGGCCAGGTCGAGGAAGCGCAGACGCTGGCCGAGCTCTCGATGTTCGGGATGCCTCACCGGCAGGCGAGCTACCAGGTGCTCGGCGACATGACGCTGCTGTTCGGCCGGCACCACGAGGAGCTCGTGACCGGCTATCGGCGCGCGCTCGACCTCGACGACGGCATCGCCTCGGTCGAGTACGAGCTCGACGGGGCGCGCTTCCGGCGCGAGATCTTCGCGAGCGCTCCCGACGACGTCGTCGTCCTGCGCTTCACGTCCGATCGCGCCCGGCTCGATCGAGGTCGGCTCGCACTACTACCGGCGCTATGACGCGTTCGAGCGGCTCGAGGGGACCGATCACGTCGTCGGCGGCGGCGTTGCCGAGCGCGGCACGCGCTTCCACTCGCGTGCGCGCGTGCTCGCCGAGGGTGGCGTGACCGAGCTGATCGGCGACCACATCTCGGTGCGTGAGGCCGACGCAGTCACGATCATCGTCGGCGCGGCAACCGACTTCCGATCAGGACGATCCCGAGGGGACGTGCGTCGAGGTGCTCGACGCCGCGTCGGCGATGGCGTACGACGAGCTCCGTGCCCGGCACGTCGAGAGCCACCGCCCGCTCGATGCGCCGTGTCCGACTCCGGCTTTCCGAGCATCCCGATCCCGAGCTCGAGGCGCTGCCGACGGACGCCCGCCTCGAGCGCGTCAAGGCGGGCGCCGATCGATCCCGGCCTGATCGAGCTTCACTTCCAGTTCGGGCGCTACCTGCTGCTCGGGTCGAGTCGCCCGGGAACGCTGCCGGCAAACCTCCAGGGGATCTGGAACGAGAGCTACCAGCCGGCCTGGGACAGCAAGTTCACGATCAACATCAACCTCCAGATGAACTACTGGCCTGCCGAGGTCGCGAACCTTTCCGAGTGCCACGAGCCGCTCTTCGACCTCATCGACCGGCTGCGCGTGACCGGCGCCGAGACGGCCGAGAGGCACTACGGCTGCCGCGGCTTCGTCGCCCACCACAACACCGACCTCTGGGCCGACACCGCGACGCTCGACAACGTCCTCTGCGGCCTCTGGCCTGCCGGGGCCGCCTGGCTCGCGCATCATCTCTGGGAGCGCTACGCCTTCACGCTCGACGAGGCCTTCCTCCGCGATCGCGCGTATCCGGGGATGAAGGAGGCGGCGCGCTTCGTGCTCGACTTCCTCGTCGAGGATCCTGCGACGGGCGAGCTCGTCTTCGGCCCGTCGGTCTCGCCGGAGAACCACTACCTCGACGAGAACGGCCTTCGCTCCGGCCTCTGCATGAGCCCGGCCGGAGACACCCAGATCATCGGCGGGCTCTTCGAGCGCCTGCCTCGTCGCGGCGGAGCTCCTCGGCGGCGACGAGGACTTCTGCGCCGAGCTGACGGGCGGCGCTGCCCCGCCTCCCGGCGATGCGGGTCGGCGCTCGCGGTCAGCTGCAGGAGTGGCGCGAGGACTACGAGGAGTGGGAGCCCGGGCACCGCCACGTCTCGCATCTCTTCGCGGTCTACCCCGACGCCCAGATCACCCCGCGCGCGACGCCGGAGCTCGCCGCCGCCGCCCGCCGGTCGCTCGAGCTGCGGATCTCGGATGCCTCCGATCGCTCGATCGGCGGCTGGAGCGTCGCCTGGCTGTCGCTCCTCTGGGCGCGCTTCGGCGAGGGCGCACACGCGCACGAGCAGCTGAACAACGTGCTGCGCAAGAGCACGGACATCAGCCTGCTCGATCTCTCGCCGCCCGGCGGCACGAACCCGCTCACCGTCTTCCAGATCGACGGCAACCTCGGCGCCGTCGCGGCGGTGTGCGAGATGCTCGTGCAGTCGCACGACGGGATCGAGCTGCTCCCGGCGCTTCCGCCCGACTGGCCGTCCGGCAGCGTTTCGGGCCTGCGGCTCCGCGGAGGCTTCGAGATCGATCTCGAGTGGAGCGACGGCACGCTCCGCCGCGCCGAGCTTCGGTCGCTCGCCGGCGCGCCCTGCACCCTTCGGGGTTCGCGGCCCGCTCGCGATCTCGCGGGACGGCGAGCGCGTCGCGACCGTCGAGGCGGGCGGGCTGATCCGCTTCGACACCGAGCGCGGCGCGACCTACGAGATCGCTCCGCTCCGCACCCAACATCACAACGGAGGCTGAACAGGAATGAAGCCGTACTGGCAAGGAGTCTTCCCCGCCGTGACCACACAGATGCATCGCGACGGGACCCTCGATCTCGAGGCGACCGCCCGGCATCTCGAAGTCCTGATCGACTCCGGCGTCGGAGGGCTCGTGATGTGCGGATCCCTCGGCGAGAACCAGTCGCTCGACGGCGACGAGAAACGGGCTGTCGTCGAGGCGGCAGTGGGTGTTGTCGCAGGGCGCATTCCGGTGCTCAGCGGTGTGGCCGAGACGAGCACGCGCGCGGCCTCCCGCTACGTCAGGGACTGCCGCGCGCTCGGGGCGGACGGCTTCATGGTCATGCCCGCCATGGCGTACCGGGGCGACGAGCGCGAGGTGCTCGGGCACCTACGGGCCGTTGCGAAGGCGACGGATGCGCCGTTGATGATCTACAACAACCCGGTTGCCTACGCCAACGACGTCACACCGCAGATGTTCGCGAAGCTGGCCGAGATCGACACCATCGTCGCGCTGAAGGAGAGCTCGGACAACACGCGCCGGATCACCGACCTGCGGAACGAGGTGGGCGACCGCTTCGCGCTGTTCACGGGCGTCGACGACCTCGCCCTCGAGAGCGCCGTACTCGGGATCGACGGCTGGGTCGCGGGAATCGGCCTTGCGTTCCCCTACGAGAACCAGCTGCTCTGGGATCTGACCCGTGAGGGCAGGTGGGACGAGGCTCGCGAGCTGTACCGCTGGTACACCCCGCTCCTCCACCTGGACGTCAGCACGAAGCTCGTGCAGAACATCAAGCTTGCGATGCAGGAGGAGGGCCTCGGCACCGAGTGGGTGCGCGCTCCCCGACTGCAGCTCGTTGGGGCAGAGCGCACGCACGTGCTCGGAATCATCCGCGAGGGAATCGCCACGCGGCCGAAGCTCCCGGCGAAGAAGCGCGGCGCCCGGCCGGCGCGCACGCGGCGGGGCTAGAGGGCTTCGCGGGCCGTGACCGGCGCCTCGCGACCGAACGTGGTCGTCGTCGTCGCCGACGACATGGGCTACGGCGACCTCGGCCTCTTCAACGAGGGGCGCAGCTCGACCCCGCAATCTCAATGCGATCGCCGCCGACGGCGTGTGCCTGACGCAGCACTACTCCGGCTCCCCCGTCTGCGCCCCCTCCCGTGCGGCGCTTCTGACCGGCCGCTACCCGCTTCGGGTGGGAGCGGTCGACACCCTCGGGGGCCGCGGGCTCGATCGAATCGCCCTCTCTGAGACGACGATCGCCGACGTCTTCCGCTCGGCGGGATACCGAACCGGGATCGTCGGCAAGTGGCACAACGGCTCCCTCGACGCGCGCTACCACCCGAACGCCCGCGGCTTCGAGGAGTTCGCAGGCTTCCTGGGCGGCGGCTCGGACTACTACGACTACGTCCTCGACGTCAACGGCACCGAGGTCGAGAGCGACGGGACGTACCTGACCGACGTGTTCACCGAGTACGCCGACGCCTTCGTGCGCCGTCACGCGCAGGAGCCGTTCTTCCTGATGCTCACCTACAACGCCCCGCACTTCCCGTTGCAGGCACCCGAGGAGCTCGTGCAGCGGTATCTGGATGCCGGGGAGACGCTCGGCGCGGCGCTGACGTACGCGATGGTCGAGGTTATGGACGCGGGCATCGGCCGGATCGATGCCACGCTGCACGAGCTGGGAATCGCGGAGAACACCATCGTCCTCTTCACGAGCGACAACGGCCCGTACCTCGGCGAGGTTCTCGGCGTCAGCCTCGACCGCTTCAACTACGGGTGGCGCGGTGCAAAGCACTACGTCTTCGAGGGCGGCATCCGCGTGCCCGCGATCGTCCGCTGGCCGGGGCACGTTCCGGCGGGGCGCCTGGAGAGCGCGATGGTGCATTTCACCGACTGGCTGCCGACGCTCGCGGCTGCTGCCGGCATCGCGCTTCCCGAGGGGCCGCCGCTCGACGGGAATGACGTCGGTGCCGTGATGAGTGGGGAGAGCAGTGACGTCGTCGAGCAGCGGTTCTGGCAGTGCAACCGGTACGCGCCTCGGATCGAAGCAAACTCGGCCGTGCGGGACGGGAACTGGAAGCTCGTTCGCCCTTCGGTCGACGCGCTGATGAAGGTGACGGACGAGGACCGTGTGATCGACAAGGCGCTGAACTACCGTCACCCCGGCCGGATCACGAAGGTCGACGACTCGCCGCTGCCGGAGTTCGATCTCGGCGTTCTCCCGGATCCCCTGCTCTTCGACCTCGCTACCGACCCGTTCGAGGAGCACGATCTTGCCGCTGCGCAGCCCGAGCGCGTGGCGTCGATGAGCGCAGCGCTCGAGCGCTGGTTCGCTTCGGTCGAGGCCGACAGGGCGCGCAGCGCCGACGATCGGCCGTTGTGACGAGCCTCGTGCTACTCCGCCTCGAGCATGGACGCCAGCTCCGTGCCAGGCCATAGCGGAGTGGACGTGGAACCACCGAACGTCATCCTCATCCAGGCCGACGACCATGGCACGCTCGATGCGGGGTGCTACGGCTCTCTCGATCTGCTCACGCCGGCGCTCGATGCGCTCGCGGCCCGTGGGACACGGCTTACCCAGGCCTACGGGCATACGGTGTGCTGCCCCTCGCGCGCGGCGCTTCTGACCGGTCGCTACCCACAGCGATGTGGGATCAACGACTGGTGCTCGAACCATCCGTCGGACGAGAGGGGCGTCGGCATCGCCTCGAACGCGGTCACGCTCGCCTCGATGCTGCGATCGCATGGCTACCGGACCGGGCTCTTCGGCAAGTGGCACCTGGGAGCGCGGCCGGGGAGCCGTCCGCGGGACTTCGGCTTCGACGAGTTCTTCGGGCATCTGGGCGGCTTCATCGACAACTACTCGCACCGGTTTCTCCACGCGAGGCCGGGGCAGCCACCGTTCCACGACCTCTGGGAGAACGACACGGAGGTCAATTTCGACGGCGATTACTTCCCCGACCTGGTCACGGAGCGCGCCGTGCGATTCCTCGAACGCGAGCAGCACCGCCCGTTCTACCTCCATCTGGCACCCAACCTTCCCCACTACCCGTGTCAGCCGGACGCCGACTTCGCGGAGGCGTGCGCCCACTTGCCCGAGCCGCGGGCATCGTATGCCGCAATGGTCGCAACACTCGACAGGCGGGTCGGTCAGACGCTCGAGACGGTCGACCGACTGGGTCTCCGCGAACGAACGCTCGTCTGTTACGTCAGCGATCACGGCCATTCCACCGAGGACTTCTCGAACTGGGGTGAGAGCTACGGCGCCCGAGGCGGAGGGGGAGAAACGGGCCGTGGCGCGGGGCAAAGGGGAGCTTCCTCGAGGGCGGCATTCGCGTGCCGACGATTCTCAGCCTCCCCGGAACCATCCCTGCCGGCGAGGTGCGCGACCAGATCGTGACCAACATGGACCTGATGCCCACGATTCTGGCAGCGTGTGGCGTCCCCGAACCCGAGGCCGATCGCGCACTGGACGGCCGGAGCCTCTGGCCCCTACTCGATGCCCCGACGACGCCCACGCCGTACGAGACGCTCTGCTTCCAGTGGCAGGATCGCTGGATGGTCCGTGAGGGCGACTGGAAGCTCCTCTGCAATGGAATCGATACGACAGGCCGTCACTCACGTCACCCCGAGGGAACCCGCGAGCTCGGGCAATGGCATCTCGCATCGCTGGTCGCCGACCCGCCCGAGGCGACGAATTTCATCGCGGCGCAGCCGGAGATCACAGCGCGTCTTCGCGAGGCGTACGAGGACTGGGCCGTAGACGTGTTCGGAGAGCGTGACGGATCACCCGAAGTGGATGAGGTTGCGATACTCCACCACGAGCACGAGCACCGGTTGGTGCCGACCGAACGACGATCGGAGACCGAAGAGTGAAAGCACTCGTCAAAGCAAGGGCCGAGCCGGGCCTCTGGCTCGAGGACGTGCCCGAACCGGAGATCGGGATCAACGACGTCCTGATCCGCGTGCGCAAGACAGGCATCTGCGGCACCGACCTGCACATCCACTCGTGGGACGCGTGGGCGAAGCAGACGATCCCCGTGCCGCTCGTGATCGGCCACGAGTTCGTCGGCGAGATCGTCGAGGTCGGCTCGAACGTCAACGACTTCGCGCCTGGTGACGTCGTCAGCGGCGAGGGGCACGTCGTCTGTGGCCGCTGCCGCAACTGCATGGCGGGGAGGCGGCATCTCTGCGCCCACTCGATCGGGCTCGGGGTACAGCGACCGGGGGCGTTCGCCGAGCTCGTGGCGCTGCCGATGACGAATATCTGGCACCACTGGGACGGTGTCGACGAGGACGTCGCTTCCATCTTCGACCCATTCGGCAACGCGGTCCACACGGCGCTCACCTTCCCCGTGCTCGGTGAGGACGTGCTCGTTACCGGCGCGGGGCCGATCGGCTGCATGGCCGTCGCGGTCGCGCGCCACGCGGGTGCACGGCACATCGTCATCTCCGACCCGAACGCCTACCGCTGCGGGCTCGCGTTGCAGATGGGGGCGACGGCAGCGATCGACCCGACGAAGGGAGGCTTCGACGAGATCCAGCGCGAGCTTGGGATGACCGAGGGCTTTGACGTCGCACTCGAGATGTCCGGCCAGGCCGCGGCCCTCCGCGGCCTGCTGCCCGCGATGGCGCACGGCGGCCGAATTGCGCTGCTCGGGATCCAGACCGGCGAGGTCCCGATCGACTTCACGCCGATCGTCTTCAACATGCTCACGCTGAAGGGCATCTACGGGCGCGAGATGTACGAGACCTGGTACCAGATGTCCGTGATGGTGCAGGCGGGCCTCGACATCAGCCCCGTGATCACCCATCGGTTCTCGCACCTCGAGTTCGCGGAGGCATTCGCGGTCGCCGCGTCGGGAGGCTCCGGGAAGGTGATACTCGACTGGACCGATATCTAGACCGAGGAGGCGCCGTGTACGGATCATTCCAGCAGGAGCTCGTCGGAGAGCTCGACGGGCTCAGGGAGGCGCGCCTCTACAAGGGCGAGCTCGTGCTCGAATCGCCGCAGTCGGCGCACGTCGAGGTCGAGGGGATGGGGGCGCTCCTCAACTTCTGCGCCAACAACTATCTCGGCCTCGCCGATCATCCGGCCGTGATCGAAGCGGCGCGTGACGCGCTCGAGCGCTTCGGCTTCGGCATGGCGTCCGTGCGCTTCATCTGCGGCACGCAGACGCTGCACAAGCAGCTCGAGGAGCGCCTGTCGGCATTCCTCGGCACCGAGGACACGATCCTCTTCGGCTCCTGCTTCGACGCGAACGGCGGGCTCTTCGAGGCGCTGCTCGGCCCCGACGACGCGGTCATCTCGGACGCGCTCAACCACGCCTCGATCATCGACGGGATCCGGCTCTGCAAGGCGGCGCGGTTCCGGTACGCGAACGGCGACCTCGACGAGCTCGAGGCGCGCCTCGAGGAGGCCGCGGGTGCGCACACGCGGATGATCGCGACGGACGGCGTCTTCTCGATGGACGGCCACATCGCCGACCTCGCCGGCATCTGCGATCTCGCCGAGCGCCACGACGCGCTCGTCATGGTCGACGACTCCCATGCCGTCGGCTTCGTCGGCCCCGGCGGACGCGGCACGCCCGAGCTGCACGGTGTCACCGAGCGCGTCGACATCATCACAGGCACGCTCGGCAAGGCGATGGGCGGCGCCTCGGGCGGCTACGTCTCGGGCCGCCGGGAGATCGTCGAGATGCTGCGCCAGCGCGCGCGGCCCTACCTCTTCTCGAACAGCGTCGCGCCGCCGATCGCTGCCGCCGGGCTGAAGGCGATCGAGCTCGTCGAGGGCTCGCCCGAGCTGCGCGACCGCCTCTGGGCGAACACTGCCCGCTTCCGCACAGCGATGACCGACGCAGGGTTCGACATCGTCGAGGGAACGCATCCGATCGTCCCCGTCATGCTCGGCGACGCGGCCGTCTCGGCCCGGTTCGCGGAGCTGCTCTGGGCGCGTGGGCGTCTACGCGATCAGCTTCTCGTTTCCGGTCGTGCCCCGGGAGACGGCGCGCATCCGCACCCAGCTCTCGGCCGCCCACAGCTTCGAGGACATCGACTTCGCCGTGGCGCAGTTCGTCGCGATCAAGGACGAGCTCGGGCTCTGAGCCGACCGCCCCGAATCGGGGCGGCGCAGCCGTTCGGTTAGCCGCACCAAAGACTCATGCCCGCCGAACACGCCAGCCGGCGGCGGTTCCCTAGCGTCCGACCTATCACTCTCCAACGTGAAAGGCGGATTCCGATGGCTGCTTCGCAAGATCGAAAGTGGTGGGCTCTCGCCCTCCTCAGCGTCGTCCAGTTCATGGTCGTCCTGGACATCGCAATCGTCAATGTCGCCCTGCCGTCGATTCAGGTCGACCTGGGGTTCTCGCAGGAGAACCTGCAATGGGTGATCAGCGCCTACGCGCTCGTGTTCGGAGGCTTCCTCCTCCTCGGCGGCCGCGCCTCCGACCTCCTCGGGCGGCGCCGCATGTTCGTCGCGGGGCTTCTCGCTGTTCGGAGCCGGCTCGTTGCTCGCCGGGCTCGCCTGGAGCGAGGCCTCCCTGATCGCCGCGCGGGCGACCCAGGGGCTCGGTGCGGCGATCATCTCTCCCGCCGCGCTGTCCATCCTGATGACGACATTCCGTGAAGGCCGCGAGCGCAACATCGCTCTCGGCGTCTGGGGAGCGGTCGGTGGGTTCGGTGCCGCGGCCGGCGTCCTCCTCGGCGGCGTCTTCACGGACCTCCTCAGCTGGGAATGGATCTTCTTCATCAACATCCCGGTTGCGCTGTCGGCGATCGCTGCGACGCCGTTCCTGCTCGCTGAGAGCCGCGACGCCAACGCGAAGAGCTTCGACGTCCTCGGTGCCGTGCTCGTCACGGCCGGTCTTTCGACCTCGGTCTTCGCGATCACGAAGGCGAACGACTACGGCTGGACCTCCGCCAGGACGATCGGCCTCTTCACAGCCGCCGCGACGCTTCTGCTCGGCTTCGTCGTCCAGGAGTCCGCGGACGAAGGACCCGCTGATGTCGTTCTCGATCTTCAGGATCAAGACCGTCACCGGCGCGAACGTTGCCGGGTTCATCCTCGGCACAGCGCTGTTCTCGATGTTCCTGATGCTGACGCTGTACATGCAGCAGGTGCTCGGGTACTCCGCCATGAAGACCGGCGTCGCCTACCTCGCGGTCGCAGGCACGTCGATCATCTGGGCGACGGTCGCCTCGCAGCTCGTGACGCGGGTCGGCGTCAAGCCCGTGCTCGTGACGGGGATGAGCCTCCTCACTGTCGGCCTGTTCTACTTCACGCAGGTGTCCGTCGACGGCTCGTACGTGCAGGACCTGCTGCCCGGATTCCTGATCGTCGCGATGGGGATGGCCTTCTCGTTCGTGTCGATCTCGATCGCAGCGCTCGCCGGCATCGAGGCGAAGGAGGCCGGTCTCGCGTCCGGGCTGATCAACACGTCCCAGCAGATCGGCGGCGCGCTCGGCATCGCAATCCTCTCCTCCGTCGCGATCGCGAAGACGAACAATGCCGCCGGATCGGGCGAGGCGACCGCCGAGGCGCTGACGGCAGGGTTCCACGCGGCATTCTGGGTGGGTGCAGTCGTGGCGGCGCTCGGCGTCGTCGCCTCTCTCGTCCTGATCCGTCAGGAGGAGCTGTCCGCCGCTCCTGCAGAGACCGCGGATGTCGCCGCGATCCCCGAGACGGAGGCGCTGCCCATCGCGGCGTAGGCGCAGACGTCCCGGCGGGTCGGAGAGGGGTGGGGCCAGTGGCCCCACCCTTTTCGCTTTCTAGTAGCGGTACGTGTCGGGCTTGTACGGCCCGTCGACCGGGATGCCGATGTAGGCGGCCTGGTCGGGACGGAGCTCCGTCAGCTTCGCGCCGAGCGCCTCGACGTGCAGTCGCGCGACCTTCTCGTCCAGGTGCTTCGGCAGCACGTGAACGCCGAGCGGGTACTCGTCCGCGCGGGTGAAGAGCTCGATCTGGGCGATCGTCTGGTTCGTGAACGAGTTGCTCATCACGAAGCTCGGGTGCCCGGTCGCGTTGCCGAGGTTGAGCAGCCGTCCCTCCGAGAGCACGATGACGGCGTGTCCGTCGGGGAAGACCCACTGGTCGACCTGCGGCTTGATCCGGATCCGCTCGATCCCCGGCACGGCCGCAAGGCCGGCCATGTCGATCTCGTTGTCGAAGTGGCCGATGTTGCCGACGACCGAGAGGTGCTTCATCCGCTGCATCTGCCCGACCGTGACGATGTCCTTGTTTCCCGTCGCCGTGATCACGACGTCAGCCGTGTCGATCACGTCGTCGAGCGTTCGCACCTCGAAGCCCTCCATCAGGGCCTGCAGAGCGCAGATCGGGTCGATCTCGGTCACGACGACGCGCGCGCCCTGCGCCCGCAGCGACTCCGCCGATCCCTTGCCGACGTCGCCGTAGCCGCAGACGACGCAAAGCTTTCCGGCCAGCATCAGGTCCACCGCGCGGTTGATTCCGTCGACGAGCGAGTGCCGACAGCCGTAGAGGTTGTCGAACTTGCTCTTCGTGACGGAGTCGTTGACGTTGATCGCCGGGAACAGCAACGTTCCGGTCTCGGCCATCTGATAGAGCCGATGGACGCCGGTCGTCGTCTCCTCGGTGACGCCCTTGATGTCCGCGGCGATCCGCGTCCACTTGCCGGCGTCCTCCGCGATCGATGCCTGGAGAAGGGTGAGGAAGACCTCGAACTCTTCCGACTCGGCAGAGTCGGGATCGGGCACGGCGCCGGCGCTCTCGTACTCGAGACCCTTGTGCACGAGCATCGTCGCGTCGCCACCGTCGTCGAGCAACATGTTCGGGCCACCGTCCGGCCACGTCAGCGCCTGCTCGGTGCACCACCAGTACTCGGTCAGCGTCTCGCCCTTCCACGCGAACACAGGCACGCCGCTCGGCTGCTCGGGTGTCCCGTTCGGGCCGACCGCAACCGCCGCGGCAGCGTGATCCTGGGTCGAGAAGATGTTGCACGACGCCCAGCGCACCTCGGCGCCGAGCGCGACGAGCGTCTCGATCAGCACGGCGGTCTGGATCGTCATGTGGAGCGAGCCGGTGATGCGAGCCCCGCGAAGGGGTTGCTCCGCACCGAACTCCTTGCGCATCGACATCAGGCCGGGCATCTCGTGCTCGGCGATCGTTATCTCCCTGCGGCCGTACTCTGCGAGCGAAAGATCCGCAACGCGAAAGTCGGTGGCCGAGAGCTCACGAACTGCGATTTCAGTCATCAGTGTCTCCTTGGAGGCCGGACGCGAACGCCGCGGCTGATTCATGGTCGAGCGGTGAGAATCTTCATGGTCGAGCGGTGAGAATCCCGTTGCCGAGTACCTGCGCAACACCACTGACAGTAGCCGACCATGGCCATCCTGAGAAGGTCCGGTATGCCCCTCAGCTTGCGGTTGCCTGGCGCTTCCACTGGGCGCCGCCATTGCCTCTCGTGAGCGCCGAGATGATCACGCGACGCACGATCCGCCCGTCACGCGCGAGGCCGTAGAGCTGGACTCGCCGCGGAAGCTCGTCGAGCGCGACCTCGAAGCGGACGGTCGCAGGCGCCAGCGTGAGCAGCTCCCCCTCGACATAGTCCTGGCGCGGATCGGGGCGAACGCTGACGCGGATCGTCCACTCCGTCACGTTCGATGCCCTGTCCCAGGACAGCTCGACGGCGTCACCAACGGCCTTCTTGCGAACGGCCATGTTGCCCACGATCGTCGCTGATGGTTGAAGGGCCAGGCGTCGGATCGGTCGAACCGACTGCGCCTTCGTCACCCGGGTGGCGGTCGGCGAGGCCGTGTCGGCGATGGCCTTCAGGGCTGCGAGCGTCGCAGCCTCGACGCTCTCCACGGCGGGCGCGAGTGATGCGTGCCCGAGCCACGGCTGCGAGGAGAGGTAGCGGCGCGTCTCCGCATGAACCCCTGCCGCCAGTCCATCTGCATCGGGCGAGAGCCCGTCCAGAACGAGACGCTGGGCCTCGCGGAGATACAGCGCGTGCCGCCGGCCGAGCTCGTCCGCAATCTGCTCGGGTGCGTACGAATCGACCGTGAGATCGATCGGGAGGAGCCACTCGGGCTCGATGTTGCCGTGCTGCGCCGCCATGTCGCTAGACGGTCGTTCGGCGCTTGCGCAGCCAGAACCGGATGAAGTAGACGGGGACGACGACGCCTGCCGCGAGGAACGCGCCGATTCCCCAGGCGGTTGCGTGTGTGCTCCCGTGCTTGTCGGCGTGCCGGAACGTCAGCATCGAGATACCGACGGCGATCGCGATCGCGATCAGAAATTCGGCTGGTGTGGCGTCCATCGCCTGCCCAGTGTAGGAGGACAACGACCCTCTCTGATGCGTCTCTTCCGGGCAGTACCCTCCTGTCCGCCTGTAACGATGGCCGCGGAAGCACATACACCCTCGGAACGGGAGGCACTCGTGCCCGGAAAGTTCGTGATCAAGAAGGGGCCGACCGGGAAGTTTCGCTTCTCGCTCGTCTCGACCAACGGCCAGATCGTCGCCTCGAGCCAGGCGTACGAAAACAAGGCCGCGGCGATGAGAGGCGTTGCGTCGGTACAGAAGCTGGCCGCGGACGCAAGAATCGTCGATCTCACCGTTGCTGCAGCCGCTCCAGCGGCGAGGTCCGCGGCGAAGAAGCCTGCCGCCACGTCGGCAGCGAAGAAGCCTGCGGCGACGAAGCCTGCAGCGAAGAAGCCTGCGGCGAAGAAGCCGTCTGCCAAGCGTCCGGCAGCCAAGAAGAAGTAGCGTGCGCAGGGACGGTCGGGGTGGGGCGTGTCGGCCTCGCCCCGGCCATCCCGTTCGACCAGGGAGACAGGCGAACGCCGTCACCGAGCGCCGACCCGCGGCGCGCGGCTCTACTTGACGGTACGCACGAACAGCCGGACTGCAGCTGTCCCGCCGACCTGAACAGCAACGACGCCGGTGAGTTGCTTACCCCTTGCCCAGGTGGGAATCCTCCACGCGCACCTGGCCGTCTTGGCCTTGAAGGCGTTCGTGAGCACGCGCAGGCGCTTGCCGCTTACCTCTGCCCGGCAACGGACGGACCCGGTTGCGAGCGGCTGGCCCGTCTTCATCTGGACGAAGGCGACCGAGGCGGTCAACCGGGCGCGGCCTCTCTGCCGCGTCACGCGGGCGGGCTTGGCTCCAATCGAGAGTGCGGACGCCGAGGGTGTCGGAGTCGTGGTAGTCGCTGCCGCCGCCGTCCCCCCTGCGGCCGGCGCGCTGGCGGGTGGGGTTGGTGCGGGCGCAGGCGGTGGGGGTGACGCGGGCGCAGGTGGCGCAGGTGGCGCGGGAGGCGCAGGCGGTGGGGGTGTCGCGGGCGCAGGTGGTGCGGGAGGCGCAGGTGGTGCGGGAGGCGCGGGTGGTGCGGGTGGTGCGGGTGGTGCGGGTGGCGCAGGTGGTGCACCGCCCGAGACGTCGTTACCGAAGTTCTGCGTCCAGTAGAGCTGACCGCTGCCGTTTGCTGCGACGCCCACGCCGGTTGAGCTGAAACTCGGATTGTCGATGTTCGCCTTGTGGCCGGCAGAGCCGAGCCAGCCGTTGACGACGGACTGGGCGGAGGTATACCCCCAAGCGATGTTCTCGCCCCACCAGGAGCCGGAGTAGTCGCAGTCCCTTGCGCGTTGGTAGGCGGAGCGGGAGGCGGGCGGTGCCGGATCGTCGTGTGCGAAGTAGCCATAGCCGGCCATGTGCAGTGACTTCCACTCCGACGCCGCGGTCAGCGGAGCGGAGACCGCCAGCTGGGAGAGGCCCTTGCCGGCGCGGTACTGATTGATCAGGTTGACGACCTGGGCTGCGAGGTCGGCGCGATTGCTGCCCCAGGAGGAGGATGCGCTGCAGTTCGTGGCCGCCTGGGCCGGAAGTGCAGCCACGGCAGCCAGGGAGGCCAGGATGGCCACGACGGCAACGGCGAGGCTGAGGCGGACGGTTTGGGTTCGCTTACGCATGCATTGGGCCCGCGGCGGGGAACGGGTACGGCCTGTATCGGCACCTCGCACGAAAACCTTCACCCTTCCCCTGAGGGATCTCCAGCGTAACGCCGATCCGGCCGAGCGCACGCGTCGAGCCGGACGGATAATCTGCAAAGAGCAGGAATTCCGGACTCATGGAGGAGCATCTCGAGGAAGCAGGCTCACCCGATCGGGTGGTTCAGGCCTCGAACAGCTTGCGGATACCGCGCACGGCCTGACCGATGCGCTGTTCGTTTTCGACGAGTGCAAAGCGGACGAACCCGTCGCCGTCGGCCCCGAACCCAACGCCTGGCGATACGGCCACGCTCGCCTCACGCGCGAGCTTCTCGGAAAACGCGAGCGAGCCGAGCGAGCGGAACTGCTCCGGGATCGGCGCCCACACGAACATCGAGCCCTTCGGCTTCGGGAACGACCAGCCTGCGCGGTCGAGCCCGTCGCAGAGCGCGTCGCGGCGGGACTCGTAGATCGAGGATGCTTCGCCCGGATAGTCCGGGAGCTCGTTCATCGTCACGGTGGCGGCGATCTGGATCGGCTGGAACGTCCCGTAGTCGAGCCAGGACTTGAGGCGCGCGAGCGCAGCTACGACGGCGGCGTTCCCGACGACGAACCCGACCCGCCACCCGGCCATCGAGAACGACTTCGTCAGCGTGTAGAGCTCGACCGCGACCTCGTCGGCGCCGGGAACCTGCAGGATCGAGGGCGCCTTGTAGCCGTCGAAGACGAGATCGGCATAGGCGAAGTCGTGGACGACGAGCAGTTCGTGCTCCCGGGCGAAGTCGACGACGCGCTCCATGAAGGCGAGGTCGACCGTCGCCGTCGTCGGGTTGTGCGGGAACGAGAGGATGACGACCCGCGGCTTCGGCTGGGCACGCTCCCACGCCTCCTCGAGGTTCGCAAAGAGGTCCTGGTCGGCACCCATCGGCACTCGCGTCACGGACGCTCCCGCGAGGATCGGCGCGTGGATGTGGATCGGGTAGCTCGGGCTCGGCACGAGCGCGGAGTCGCCCGGCTCGAGGAGCACCCACATCAGATGCGAGAGGCCCTCCTTTGCGCCGATCGTGTTCAGCACCTGGGTGTCCGGGTCGAGGTCGACGTCGAACTGACGCTTGTAGAGCGTGGCGGCGGCGAGGCGCAGGTTGGGGATGCCTTTCGACGCGGAATAGCGATGGTTGCGGGGGTTGCGCGCGGCCTCGGTCAACTTCTCGACTGCGAGCTCGGGCGATGGGAGATCGGGATTGCCGAAGCCGAGGTCGACCACATCGGCGCCCGCGCGTCGGAGCTCGAGCGTGAGCTCGCGAATGACGGCGAGAACATAGGGTGGCAGGTTGTCGACACGGCGGAAGTCCACTGGCGCAAGCCTATCCTCGACCGTTCGTGGGAGAGAGGAGCTCGAGGGCCGCCTCCGGTTGCTTGAACGGTGGGATCACGTAGATCCCCGCCGCGAGCTCGCGCACGGCGCCGACGAGCTCGCGTGCGAACGCCATCCCGACCTCCGGTGCGTCGAGCCCGGCAGCCTCGAGCGCAGCGCGGATGGCGTGCGGGACGGTGATGCCCGGCACCTCGTTGTGGAGGCGCACTGCGAGCTGGTGGCTCCTGAGCGGCCACACGCCGACGAGCACGGGGATCGGCACGGAACCGCCGTAGTGGTCGAGGAGCGGCTGGAGCTGGCTCACGTCGAAGAGCGCCTGTGTCATTGCGAACCGCGCCCCGGCGGCGATCTTTCGCTCGAAGCGCTCCAGCTCGAGCGCGAGGTCGCCGGCGGTGGGGTTGACCGCGACGCCGACGAAGAACGATGTCGGCTGGTCGATCGCCTTGCCGATGTAGTCGACGCCCTCGTTGAGGCTTGCGATCATCTGGACGAGGCCGATCGAGTCGATCTCGTAGACGCTTCGAGAGCCCGGGTAGTCCCCCACCTGGGGCGGGTCTCCGGTGACTGCGAGGACGTTCCGAACGCCCTCCGCGTGGGCCCCGAGCAGCATCCCCTCGAGCCCCATGATCGTCGAGTCTCGTGGCGTGACGTGCGGAATCGTCTCGACTCCCGCCTCCCGTTGAATCGCGACCGACGCCATCAGCGCGTTCATCCTCGCGCGCGCCATCGGGTTGTCGTTGACGTCCACGAAGCCGACGCTGCCCTGAGGCGGCGAGCGCTCGGGCAGCGGCGATCATCGCGGTGCTCGTGCCCCCCTTCGGGGGGTCGAGCTCCACGCTCACGACCCACTTGCCGAGCCGAAGCGCCCGCTCGAGCCGCGTCTCGTCCGAACCGACGCCGGGGAGTTGGGGCACGACGGCGCGGTCGGCGCTGAATGCGATGCGCGGCGCGCGCCCCTCGTCGACAGCAGCACGGATCGCCTCGATCTGCGCGGGCGTCGTGCCGCAGCAGCCACCGATGATGCGCGCACCAAGCGCCTGAGCGTGTGCCGCGAACTCCGAGAAATACTCCGGCTGGGAGTGTGGATACACGACGCGGCCGGACGCGATGCTGGCCAGACCCACGTTCGGGAGCGCGGCCAGGGGCACCGATGTGCCTTCCATCGAGGCAAGCGCGCTCAGGATGCTGTGCGGCCCGGTGCCGTGATTGGCCCCGACTGCCGCTGCGCCGGCGCGGCCAAGGCGTTCTGCGGCCTCGGCTGCGTCGACCCCTCCGGCCGCCCCGGTGTCGTCGACGTCCAGGAGTGCGACGATCGGCAGGGACGAGATCTCGCGCACCGCGCGCACCGCCGCTTCGAGCTCGGCGAGATCGAAGAACGTCTCGAGCATGAACAGATCGACGCCGCGGCCTTCCAGAATCCCTGCCTGCTCGGCGTAGAGCGCGCCGTGACGGTCGGTGTCGAGCATCTCGAGCTCGCCGAGCGGCCCGATCGCGCCTGCGATCAGGACGTCTCGACCGGACACCTCCCGGGCCTCACGCGCGAGTCGGACGGCGGCCGAGTTGATCTCCTCGTACTCGCCCTCGAGGAAGTGCTTCCCGAGCTTTCGCCTGTTTGCGCCGAACGTGTTCGTCTCGATCAGCTCTGCGCCCGCGCGGATGTACGTCGTGTGGACGGCAACGACGCTCTCGGGTGCCCGGAGGTTCGCCTCCTCGGGACAGCGCAATCCTGTCACCGCGTCGGCGAGAAGTGCCCCCATGCCGCCGTCGGCGACGATCGGCGGCCCGCTCCGGAGACGCTCCGTGAAGTCAGCCACGGAGCGAGGCTACCTCCTCCGGTGAGCCGACCTCTCGCTGCGTCCGCAGGCGGCTGCCGATCCGGACGACGTCACCGACGATCACCAGAGCGGGCGATTCGAGTCGGGCGGCGACGTGCGGGATGTCGGCGAGCGTTCCCGCGACGGAGTCCTGCTCCGGAAGCGTGCCGTGCGAGACGACCGCCGCCGGAGTCGACGCCGGCAGTCCCGCCCCGATGAGGCCGCGGCAGAGTCGGCCGACGCGTTCCAGCCCCATGAAGAAGACGAGCGTGCCGCCCGCGGCCGCGAGTGAGGCGTAGTCCGGTTCGCCACCATCGGCGCCGTGCCCGCTCGCGATCGTGACCCGGTCGGAAACGCCGCGGTGAGTGATGGGGATGAGCGCCGAGGCGGGTACAGCGGCGATCGACGAGACGCCGGGGACGATCTCGAACGGAACGCCCGCCTCGGCGAGCGCGAGCGCCTCCTCGCCGCCGCGGCCGAAGACGAACGGGTCGCCGCCCTTCAGTCGCACGACGTCGAGGCCGGCAGCGCCATAGGCGACGATCAGGCTCGTCACGGTCTCCTGCTTCATCCCCGCGCGGGAGATGACGAGAGCGTCGTGCGGGGCCTCGTCGATGAGCTCCTGGGCCACCAGTGCGTCGGCGACGAGCACGTCGCAGGCGCGTACCAGCTCGAGGCCGCGGGCGGTGATCAGGCCCGGGTCGCCAGGGCCGGCGCCGACGAGGTGGACGGTCATCCGAGCTCCTCTGCCACGATTCCGGCGAAGTACGCCTTGCGTTCCTCGTACGTCGCGAGGTGTTCCTTCGCCCACGGTCGGAGAGCACGCAGCCGGTGGGCCAGCTCGGCGTGCTCGGGCCGCACGACTGCGGCGATCTGGTCGCGGAGATGCTGCGCCAGCGCGGGCGACGCACCTCCCGTCGAGACGGCGACGGCGATCGGCTCGTGGCGATGAACCGCAGGAAGGATGAACGAACAGAGCTCGGGGACGTCGACGACGTTGCAAAGGATCGCGCGTGCCTCGGCGTCGGCGAAGACCCGCCGGTTGACCGTGGTCGTCGAGGTTGCAGCGACGACGAGAAACCTCCCCGCGAGATCCTGCGTCCGGTAGGCGCGCCGGGCGAAGACGACCTCGAGCGCGGCGAGCTCCGGCACGATCTCGGGAGCGACGACGGTCACGCGGGCGCCCGAAGCGAGGAGCCCCTCGACCTTTTCGCGCGCCACCGGGCCGCCGCCGACGACGAGCACGCTGCGCCCGGTCAGGTCGAGGCACGCCATGTAGTAGGGCCGTGGATCCATGTTCAGACCTCGACCGACGTGACTCGGGCACCCTGTCGGTCGAGCTTGATCGTGAGGCGGCCCTCATCGGTGGCGAGCGACAACGTGTACGCGCCTGGACCGACGGCCGTGAGGGTCGCCCCCTCGAGGCGGTGTCCCTGGAGCGACGCGAGCGCGCCGCTCACGTCCTCGGCGCTCTGGCGCAGCGCTGTTCCTCGCGGCAGCTTGCGGAACAGCCGCAGAGCCGCCGTTTCGCCGGGCGGCCCGTAGATTGCGCGGATTCTGCCCGCCTGGAGCGCGAGCTCCACGATCGGCTCGAGCAGCAGTGCCTGCCGTTCGTCGAGAACGCCCGACTCGATTCCCTCGACGAGCTCGTCGAGCTGGACGCGGTACTCGTCCGAGCCGGCCGCTGCGAGAACCGCGAGCGTCTCGGCGAGTGCGAGCTCCGCCTCGGGCTCCGCGAGCCTGATCTCCGACCCCGTGAGCGCGCTACTCATCTGCGGCAGCTCCGACGATGGCGTGGAGCTCGTGCTCGAACCCGCCCGTCTCGATCGCGCAGTGCATGCCGCACTCCTTCGGGGCACCCGTCTCCCACCACCAGCGGCCTGCGCGGACAGGCTCGCCTTCGGCGACCGGTCGTGTGCAGGGCTGGCAGCCGATCGACGAGTAGCCCTTCTCGTAGAGCGCGTGACTGGGCACGTCGTTCTCGCGGATGTACTCCCAGACCTCGTCCTCGGACCACTCTGCGAGCGGGTTGAGCTTCACGATTGCCCCGTGGTCGTGATCGATCTCGATCTTGCGGATATCGGAGCGTGAGGCCCACTGATCGCGCCGGAGGCCGGTGACCCAGGCATCGAGGCCCGCGAGGACGCGGGTCAGCGGTTGCACCTTGCGGACGTTGCAGCAGAGCATCCGGCTCTCGACGGAGCGGAAGAAGAGGTTCGGGCCGTGGCGGTCGACGAGGCGCTGCACCTGCCCCGCGTCCGGGGAAAGGAACTCGAGCCGCAGGCCGTCGTAGCGCTCGCGGAGCTGCTCGACGAGGTCGTGTGTCTCCTGGGGCAGTCGGCCCGTGTCGATCGAGAAGACGCGAACGGTCGGGTCGAGCCGGTACGCCATGTCGATCAACGCGACGTCGCCCTCCTGGAATGCCGTCGATAGGGCAAGGTCGCCGCCGAAGCGCTCGATCGCCCACTCGAGCAACTCCCACGGCTCCTGGCCCTCGAACTCGACCGAGAGCTCGCCTGCCTCCAGGTCGTCGATCAGATCGATGCTGCTCATGCTGCCTCCTCGTCGGGTGCCTTCACATCTCGGCGCGATCGAGCTGGTTCCCGCCCGATCAGAGCGCCGAGCTCGTCGTCGGTCTTGCGATCGCAGTACGCCCGGAAGCTCTCGTCCGGGCTCCGCTCGTCGAGCCAGGCGACGATCAGCCGCTCGACGGTCTCGTCGAGCTCCCCGGAGGGCACGCGGCGAAACACGGGGCGACCGATCGCCGCCACCGGCCCGAGCGCGCCGCGCAGGAGAACGTCGTACGCCTGGTGTCGTTTCCCTTCCGCGTCGCGCACTGTTGTCCCCTGGAAGCCGAGGTCGCCGACCCAGTGCTGCCCACAGGCGTGAGGGCATCCGTCGAGGTGGAGTCGCAACTCGGAGACGTCGTGGCCGAAGCGCTGCTCGAGGTGCTCGATCAGGCCTCCGAGTCGCCCTTTCGTTTCGGCGACGGCGAAGTTGCAGTGAGGCTCACCGGTGCAGCCGATCGCGTTCGATCGGAGACGGTTCGCGTCGACCGGGAAGCCGGTCAGGGCGAGCGCCTCGGAGACGGCCGCGACATCCCGGACGCCTGTGATGACGAGGTTCTGCTGCCGCGTCAGGCGGATGTCTCTCCCCTGGCTCAGGGCGAGATCGGCGACCGCGAGCATCTGGTCGCCGGAGATGAGGCCGAGGTGCA
Organism: uncultured Thermoleophilia bacterium; assembly: GCA_963741655.1. Classification (GTDB taxonomy): domain Bacteria; phylum Actinomycetota; class Thermoleophilia; order Gaiellales; family Gaiellaceae; genus Gaiella. The sequence goes on along the minus strand of CAVUIQ010000008.1, from coordinate 1,402 downwards.
CGGGTGCTCCGACCGTGGCCAGATGAGGTTCGTGCTCGGCCTCGACGCCCATGTGATCGGCCGGCTCGTGGTCGAGCGGCTCGAGCGTGTAGTCCGGTAGCGCGTAGCCAAGGCGTCGCTCGACCTCCTCCCGCATGCCCTCCGGGCCGCGGTCGTCGACCATGAACTTCATCCGCGCCTTGACCCGCGAGAGGCGGTAGCGCAGGTCTTCCTTCCAGGCGTCGAGCAGCGCCCGCATCACCGGCATCGCTTCGTCCTCGCGAATCCAGACGCCAAGGTCACGTGCGATCCGCGGCACCGACGACAGCCCGCCGCCGACGAGCACTGCGAAACCACGTTCGCCGTCCCGGATAGCGCCGACGAGTGAGATGCAGTTGATCTCGGGCGCGTTGCAGCGATGCGCGCACGCGGAGACGGAGATCTTGTGTTTGCGCGGCAGGTCCGAGTAGTCGGGATTGCCATAGAAGAACTCCGTCACCTGGGCGTGAAGTGCCGTGACGTCGAAGAGCTCGTCGTGGGCGAGGCCGGCGACCGGGCAGCCCGTGAGGTTGCGCACGGCGTCTCCGCACGCGCCCACGGTCGTCAGACCGGCGTCACGCAGCCGATCGAAGACGATCGGCAGAGAGCCGAGCTCGAGGTAGTGCAGCTGGATCGTCTGCCTCGTCGTCAGCTCACCCGCACCGCGACCGTGGTCGTTCGACAGCTCACCGATCGTGCGCAGCTGCTCGGGCGTGATCCGGCCCGCCGGCAGCTTGATCCGCAGCATGAACGTCCCGACCTTCGGCTTGTCGTGGTACGCCCCCCACCACTTGAGCCGGACGAGATCCTCCTCCTCGATATCGGCGTACCCGGTCGCGATCAGCGCGGGCAGCTCGCCGAGCATTGCGAGTGGGCTCTTCTCGCGCTTCAGTCTCTCGACCGGATTGCGCTTGAGCACGAGCTCGAGTGTGGGCGCCTCCTTCAGTGTGCGCGTGCCCTCCGCCATGACGTGCCCCTCGATTCCCCCGGAAACGACTGAGGGCCCCGATCCCGGAGCCCTGGGCGGTGCCGGCGGCACCTGCGCTTTGCCATCTTCCCGGTTGCCGCCCCGGGTGGGCGACGCGCGGCTGGAGTTCGCACCTGACGGACGTCAATCCCGGTTGCGGCGGTATCGTCGGGCCAGATCCCTCAACCGCTCGTGATGGCTAACACTTCCATATGTATAGCAACATCACTTCAATAATACAAGCAAGAACGGCGACGTAGTCGCTTCCCTCGGTAGGGGCTATGCGAAACGGCGCCGCGGCGCCGTACGACGGGGCGGCGGCGGAGCCGCTTCACTCGGTAGGGGCGATGCGAAACGGCGCCTCGGCGCCGGACAGCGTCGCCGCGTCGACCGCCCCGTTCCCAGGTGTGCCGCCAC
>CAVUIQ010000007.1:0-63337 GCA_963741655.1 uncultured Thermoleophilia bacterium | reverse complement strand
TGTTGCGCGCCGCTCTCGGCACCGGTGATGACCGACGCCGAGACGAATGCCACGGCAGACCTGTTCAAGGTGCTCGGCGATCCCGCGCGCGTGCGGATCGTGAACATGATTGCCGTAGCTCGAGCTCCCGTCTGTGCCTGTGACTTCTACGAGGCGCTCGGCCTCGGCCAGCCGACGGTTTCCTATCACCTGAAGAAGCTGACGGACGTCGGCTTGCTCGAGCGGGAGCAGCGCGGGAAGTGGGCCTTCTTCTCGCTCAACGGTGGGGCGGTCGAGAAGCTCGCAGCGGTGGCCGATCTCAAGGTCGCGTGCTGCTGATGTCGGCGCGCGCCAGACGGACCTAGCGGTGGCGGTACGGGTCGGCATCAACGGCTTCGGTCGCATGGGCCGCCTTGCGCTCCGCGCGGGCTGGGGCCGAAGTGACCTCGAGTTCGTGCACGTGAACGAGCTCAGGGGCGGTCCGGGCACGGGGGCGCATCTCCTCGAGTTCGACTCCGTCCATGGGAGGTGGGCGAAGCAGATCATGAGCAACGACCACGGCCTGGCCGTCGATGGTCACCGCCTCGGCTGGTCGGATGCGTCCGAGCCCGCAGACATTGACTGGGAGGGACTCGGAGTCGACGTGGTGCTGGAGTGCTCGGGCAAGTTCCGCACAGGGCCGACATTGACGTCCCACCTGGAGCGGGGGGCGCAAAGGGTCGTCGTGGCCGCTCCCGTGAAGGATGGTTCTGCGCTCAACATCGTCGTCGGAGTCAACGACGACCGTTACGACCCGGCCACCCATTCGATCGTGACCGCGGCGTCGTGCACGACCAACTGCCTCGCTCCGGTCGTGAAGGTGTTGCACGAGGGCATCGGGATCAGCCATGGCTCGATCACGACACTCCACAACGTCACCAACACGCAGACGATCGTCGACGCTCCCCACAAGGATCTCCGGCGGTCACGAGCGGCGGGCATGTCGCTCATTCCGACGACGACCGGATCGGCTACGGCGATCGGCTTCATCTTTCCGGAGCTCGAGGGCCGGCTCGATGGGCATGCAGTGAGAGTGCCGCTGCTCAACGCATCGCTCACCGACTGCGTGTTCGAGCTCGTGCGCGAGACCGACGTGGACGAGGTCAACGGACTCCTACGCGCGGCGGCAGCCGGCCCGCTCGCGGGCGTCCTCGGCGTCGAGGAGCGGCCGCTCGTGAGCGTCGACTACCTGAACGACCCGCGATCGGCGATCGTCGACGCCCTCTCCACGATGGTCGTTGCCGGCACGCAGGCGAAGGTGTACGCGTGGTACGACAACGAGTGGGGCTACGCGAATCGACTCGTCGAGCTGGCCGCGCTCGTGGCCCGGAGCCTCTGAAGCGCTGATGACGAGCGAGGGCACGCCTGAGGTTCCCCGCTCAGCCGACCTTCGCAACTACGCGATCGTCACCGGTGCGTACTGGGCCGACACGCTCACGGACGGCGCGCTTCGCATCCTCGTCCTCTTCTACTTCTACGACCTCGGGTACAGCCCGTTCGAGGTCGCGATGCTGTTTCTCTTCTACGAGATCTTCGGGATCGTCACGAACCTCGTCGGCGGCTTCCTCGCGGCGCGTTTCGGGCTGAAGGCAACACTCGTCGGCGGGCTTGCGACCCAGCTCGTGGCTCTCTCGATGCTTGCCCTCGTGCCTGCGTCGTGGCTCGTCGTGCCGTACGTCATGGCAGCGCAGGCGCTCTCGGGCATCGCCAAGGACCTCACCAAGATGAGCTCGAAGAGCGCTGTCAAGCTCGTCGTTCCGACGGATGCCTCCGACACGCTGTTCCGCTGGGTCGCCTGGTTGACCGGGTCGAAGAACGCCCTCAAGGGGGTCGGCTTCTTCCTCGGCGGGCTCCTCCTCACGGTGATCGGCTTCCGCAGCGCGCTCCTCGTGCTCGGCACGCTCGTGGGAACCGCGCTCGTCGTCGTGCTGGCCATGATGCGGGGCTCGCTCGGGAGTGGCAGCGCCAAGGCGAAGTTCGCCCACATGTTCTCGAATACGCGTGCGGTCAACGTGCTCGCTGCCGCACGCCTGGCCCTCTTCGCCGCACGCGATGTCTGGTTCGTCGTCGGCCTTCCTGTCTTCCTTCGCACGCAGGAGGGCTGGAGCTTCTGGCAGGTCGGCGCCTTCCTCGGAGGGTGGGTCATTTTCTACGGGATGGTGCAGGCCTCCGCGCCGTCGTTGCTGCGTCGGCGCGGTCACGGGGAGCCGACGGGGCTCACCGCGACCTGGCTCGCGTTCATCCTTGCCGCGCTCACGGCGGGCATCGCCGCTGCCCTGCAGGTGGATGTCGACGCCTCGGTCGTGCTGGTCGTCGGACTGCTCGTCTTCGGCGTGATCTTCGCGCTCAACTCCGCGGTGCACTCGTTCCTGATTCTGCACTACTCGGACGGTGACAGGGTCGCGATGAACGTCGGCTTCTACTACATGGCGAACGCAGCCGGACGGCTCCTCGGCACCGTTCTGTCGGGCCTGCTCTACCAGTGGCAGGGGCTCACTGCGTGCCTCGTCGCCAGTGTCGTCCTGCTGGTCGCCGCGGGGATGCTCTCGCTACTGCTTCCGCGGGACGTCGCGGTGTCGAGGCAGGCGCTCGCATGAGCGGGGCCGAACGCCTCAGTCCCGCCGTCGCGACCGACGAGGCGGCAGTCCTCGGACGGCTCTCGCGGCTCGATCGCTTCCTACCCCTCTGGATCGCGCTCGCGATGGTCGGCGGGATCGTGCTCGGAACCTTGATCCCACAGCTGAACGACGGGCTCGACAGGCTGAGCGTGGGCACCGTCAGCCTTCCGATCGCGATAGGGCTCCTGCTGATGATGTACCCGGTGCTCGCCAAGGTCCGGTACGACGAGCTCGGGCAGCTTCGAGGCGAGCGTCGCATGCTCGGTACCTCGCTCGCGCTCAACTGGGTCTTCGGCCCGCTGCTGATGTTCACGCTGGCCTGGCTCTTTCTCGCGGATCAGCCCGCCTATCGCACCGGGGTGATCATCGTCGGCCTCGCCCGCTGCATCGCGATGGTGCTCGTCTGGAACGACCTCGCCTGCGGCGATCGGGAGGGCGCGGCGGTGCTCGTCGCGCTCAACTCGCTGTTCCAGATCGTCGCCTACTCGCTCCTCGGCTACTTCTACCTGACGCTCCTCCCGAGTTGGCTCGGTCTCGACACGCAGGGCTTCGAGGTCTCGATCTGGGAGGTCGCGCGCACGGTGCTGATCTTCCTCGGGATCCCGCTCCTCGCCGGCTACCTGACGCAGCGGATCGGTGTGAAGCGCCGCGGGCGCGACTGGTACGAGGGCACCTTCATCCCTCGGATCAGCCCGCTCACGCTCTACGGCCTCCTCTTCACCATCGTGTTGCTGTTCGCGATCCAGGGCGATGCGATCACCGCCAGCCCCTTCGACGTCGCGCGCATCGCCCTGCCGCTGCTCATCTACTTCCTCGTCATGTTCGGCGTCTCGTTTGCGGTGGGAAGGAAGATCAGGCTTGCGTACGACCGAACGACGGCGCTGGCGTTCACCGCGGCGAGCAACAACTTCGAGCTCGCGATCGCTGTCTCGGTAGGCGTCTTCGGCGCGACCTCAGGCCAGGCGCTCGCAGGCGTCGTCGGGCCGCTGATCGAGGTGCCGGTCCTCGTCGGCCTCGTCTACGTCGCGCTGTGGCTGCGGCGGCGGCTCAGTTGGCCGAGCGACGTTCCGGCGGGCGCACCCGGCCGCCCGGGTGCCTAGCTCTCGTCGGTCGCGCGCAAGGCGCGAAGCGCGGCGGCGAACGCCGCGTTGTTCTTCTCGAGCGCCCAGATGTCGCGCTTGAAGAAGCTCGCGAGGACCATGGGGTCGAGCGATTCAACGGTCGCGGTTCGGCGTCCCGACGCGATCACCGCGATCTCGCCGAAGAGGTCTCCGGCAGAGAGTCGCCCGACCTCTTGACCGTCGACGAGGACGCGTGCATCACCCTCGAGGACCGCGAACACCGAGTGGCCGAAATCGCCCTGCAACGTGATCTCGACTCCCGGGCCGGCGACCTCGACGCGCTCGCCGGCGGATGCGAGTGACTCGAGCTCACTAGTCGAGAGTGCACCGAAAGCCGGAACGGGCGAGAGGTCTGTCGCTGCTACTGCCATCGACGGCCAGCCTAGGTGAATCGCGCAGTACCACGTCGTGACGATCTGGTGAGAGTCTGGTGACGCAAGAGCCGCCGCTCGATCCGGCTTCGCGTCCCGGCACGCTCTCCAGATCTTGGTGGCACGGCGACCACATTTCCCCCCACGCCGGCCAACAACGCGGGCAGTCTGACGCTCGATGCGAAGCAGGATTCAGCCGCTGCTCTGCGAGTTCCATGCTCACACGACGTGGAGCGACGGCAGCCTTTCGGTGCACGAGCTCGTCGACCTGTACGGGGCGCGAGGGTTCGACGTTCTCTGTGTCACCGATCACACGGTCCGCTCCGACGACCCGTGGCTCGACCCGTCGGAGTGGTCGACACGCGGCGTACGACGCGAGGTGCACGCCTCGTACGTCGCGGACATTCTTCGCGAGGCCGCCCGCGGCCGAGCCCTCTACGACCTGCTCGTGCTTCCCGGCATCGAGCTGACCTACAACGCCGAGGACCCGGACGACGCGGCACATGCGGTCGCTGTCGGCCTCGACAGGTTCGTCTCCGTCGACGCAGGTATCGACGGAGCCATCCAGACGGCCCGTGGGGCCGGCGCCGCGATCATCGCGGCGCACCCGTTCGACGACGAGCGGTGCGAGTTCGAGAGCCGCCGCACGCGCCGGTTCGCCGTGGATCCGGAACTGCGGTCGCTCGTGCATCGGTTCGAGCTCTTCAATCGCACCACGCTGTTCAGCTGGGTCGCGCGTGAGGGCCTCCCGGTCGTCGCGAACGGCGACTTCCACCGATCGGAGCATCTCGCAGGCTGGAAGACGCTGCTTCCCTGCGCGAAGGACGCCGAGTCAGTCGTTGCATATCTCCGGTCGGCGCGCCCGGTCTACCTGACCCGTGTCGAGGACGAACGCGCCCTTCCCGTTGCCGCCTGAGCGTGGCCGGTACCCGGGCGGTAACGGGGCGGTGAAGAGGGCTTGCACTCCGGGCCGTCACGTGCACAGATGCCCGAGATGAAACACGCGATCATCGCCTGGGAGCGCACTCCTACGAACGTGGCGCTTGCGCGCGCCGCCGACTGGCTCCTGCTCAACCCCGTGAGGGCGCTCAAGGTCCTGCGGTCCGGCGACGTTGCGCTCGCGCGGCTCGACGTGCGCCAGATCCCTCGACGGGATCGAGGTCGGCATGGAGGCGCTCGGCGAGCTCTCGGCTCGCGGAGTGAAGATCCTGAACGACCCCTCCGTGTTGCTGTCGACGCACGACAAGCTCCTCACGGCACGACTTCTCGGAGGGGCCGGCATCCCTCATCCGACGACCCGCCTTGCCACGGCCGTCGGCCCGGTCCGCGAGTGGAGTGGCCCTGTCGTCGTCAAGCCGCGCTTCGGCAGCTGGGGCAACCACGTCGTCCGCTGCGAGAGCGCCGACGAGCTCTGCTCACACCTCGAGTCGATCGCCGGCTATCGCTGGTTCCGGTCCGGTGGCGCGATCGTGCAGGATCTGGTGCCACCGAGTGGATTCGATCTGCGACTCGTCGTTGCGCGGGGCCGTGTCGTCGGCGCGGTCAACCGGGTCTGCGCAGACGGCGAGTGGCGAACGAATGTTGCGCTCGGCGCCCAGCGCGTTCCGGCAACGCCTTCGGCCGGCGCCGTCCGGCTCGCCCTCGACGCGGCCGCCGTCGTGAACGGCAGCTTCGTCGGCGTCGACCTGCTCCCGGTCGAAGACGGCAGCTGGATCGTCCTCGAGATCAACGGAGCCGTCGAGCTGACGGACGACTACTCGTTCGTGGGTGACGTCTTCGCAGCGGCAGCCGAGGCGCTCTCGGATCCGCGCGAGTCCGTCAGTCCCCGCGTGCACAGCGTTGCGTAGACCAGCGGTGTCAGGGAGGAGCGGCTCGCTCGTGCGGATTCACGAGTGCGACACTCAACGTTCCCGAACCGATGACCACGCGGCGGCTCCCCTGTTCGACACTCGTGTCGTCCTGAAAGCGACCGAGGAATGGGGAAGAGCATGAGATCAGGTCTGCCCGCAGCGCGCTCCGGAAGACGAGCGGCGCCCCCTGCATTCGGAGGGTCGCCCGTCTTCGGGCGACCGGCTCGAGACGGCCGCCGCGGACGTGTCAGATAGGGGCGCTCTCGAGCGCCTCGGGCGGAAGCAGCCGTCGCGTCTCCCAGCGTCGTGCTGCAAACGCGGTGTAAGAGATCACGATCGCGAGCGCGAACACGATCGCGTCTCCGCCCGGCAACCGTGTGATCAACTCCATCCCGGCGCCGACGAGCGCGGCCATGGGAATAGTGAAGATCCAGGCAGTGACGATGTTGCCGGCGACACCCCAGCGCACGGCATGCAGACCGCGTGTTGCGCCGGAACCCATCACCGAGCCGGAGATCACGTGCGTCGTCGAGACGGGGAAGCCGAGATGTGCGGTCGTCCAGAGCATCGAGGCGCAGGCGGTCTGGGCGGAGAAACCCTGCGGTGGGTCGATCTTGGCGATGCGCGTGCCGAGGGTGCGGATGATGCGCCAGCCGCCGGCGTACGTTCCCGCGGACATGGCGAGCGCGGCGCTGACGATGACCCAGGTCGGTGGCCGCGTGAAGTCCTCGTCGAGCTCGCCGGAGGCGACGAGCGCCAGTGCGATGATCCCCATCGTCTTCTGGGCGTCGTTCGTCCCGTGCGTGAGGGCGACGAAGCCGCCAGAGACGAGCTGGCCCTTGCGGAAGACCCGGTTGATCTTGGCCGGAGAGCGCCGCGCTATCACCCAGACGATGACGGTCATCAGGGCGAACGCGAGCAGGAGCGCTGCGAACGGAGCGATGAGCGACGGCTTCAGCACCTTCTCCCAGAGGCCGGCCCACTCGATCACACCGAGGCCTTCTGCCGCGATCGCCGATCCCATCACCCCGCCGATCAGCGCATGACTGGAGCTCGACGGCAGTCCGAGAAACCAGGTGATCAGGTTCCAGGTGATCGCACCGACGAGGCCGGCCAGGATGATGCTGAGGGTGATCGCTGCAGGGTCGACGATTCCCTTCGCAATCGTGGCCGCCACCTTGAACGAGATGAACGCCCCGATGAAGTTGAGCACCGCCGCCATCGCGACCGCATTCCGTGGTGAGAGCGCGTGCGTCGAGACGCTCGTCGCGATCGAGTTAGCCGTGTCGTGGAAGCCGTTCGTGAAGTCGAAGAACAGCGCCACGACCACGACTGCGACGAGAGTGACGGTCACGAAAGCGGGTTATGCGTTCTTGACGAGGATGTTCGCGATCACGTTCGCTGCCGTTTCGCAGGCATCGAGGGCGCGCTCGAGCGCCTCGTAGATGTCCTTCCACCGGATCACGATCAGCGGATCGATCCGATCGTCGCGGAAGAGAGACGCCAGCGCATCACGAAGAACGCGATCACCTTGATCTTCGAGCTCCTTGAGCTCGACGAGCGACGCCTGGACTCCCTTCATGCCCTTGAGGTTGTCGCACGCGATCGCGAGCTGCTCGACGGCCTTGACGATGATCCCGCATTGCTCGACGGCATGCCGGGTCGGCATCTCGACGCCGTAGAGGCCGAGTAGGTCGGACGCCTCTTCGAGGTAGTCGACGACATCGTCGATCTCCGTGGCGAGCTGGTAGATGTCCTCGCGGTCGAAGGGCGTCAGGTACTGGGTGTTCAGGAGCACGATCAGATCGCGGGTAATGGCGTCGCCCGCTGTTTCGGCCGCCTTCACCTGCTCCTGCGTGACACCGGAGTTCGGGTGCTCGCGGAAGCGGCGCTCGACGAGCCTTGCGACCTCGAGCGCGTTTTCGCCCGAGCTCGCGAAGAGGACGAAGAATTCCGTTGTCTTCGGGGTGAGTGAGATCTTCATCTGCGAAAGGCACCTTAACCAGTTGGAGACAGGTGTGAACGGAGAACCCTAGTACGCTCTACCGAGATGCGGGAAACCCTCGAACGCGAGATCAAGCTGGCTCCCGGAGAGGGATTCGTCTTCCCCGAGTTGATGGGTGAACGGCTACCGAGCCGGGTCTTCATCTCGACCTACCACGACACCGAGGATCTGCGACTCGCGCCGTACGGGGTCACCCTCCGCCATCGCGTCGAGGACGGAACGGGCCTCTGGCAGCTGAAGCTCCCACGGGGGGCGGCGCGGCTCGAGCTCGAGCTGCCGGGTCAGGCTTCGCGCCCCCCGGTCGAGCTCGTGGGGCTTCTCCCCGCATACCTCCGGGGACGGCAGCTCGTTCCCGTTGCCCGACTCCGTACGCGCCGCGAGACGATCCGCGCGAACGGTGCCGAGATCGTCGACGACAGTGTCTCCATCCTCGAGGGTCAGCGGGTCGCGCGCCGATTCAGGGAGATCGAGATCGAGCTCGTGGAGGGTGACGAGAGGGACCTGCGGCAGCTCGTGAAGGCGATGCGCCGGAGTGGAGCGACCGAACAGGGAGCACTACGACCAAAGCTGCATCGCGCCCTCGACATCCCAGCACCTGCGCCGCCTCTGACGATCGAGAAGGACGCGTCGCCCGGCGACGCGCTCGCCACGGCACTCGGCCACGAATATCGGGAGCTCCTGATCCACGATCCCGGGACGCGTCGCGGCGTCGACCCGGAGGACCTGCACCAGCTGAGAGTTGCAACCCGCCGTCTCCGCGCATTTCTTCGTGCTGCGGGAGTTCTTGTGGACAAGGATTGGGCCGTCGCGCTCCGCGAGGAGCTCGGGTGGCTCGGTGGGCACCTCGGGCCGGCGCGTGACCTCGACGTGATGCTCGATCGTCTGCGAGACGAGGTGGCCGCACTCGGGGACGACGGCGAGGGCGCAGCAGGGCTTCTCGTCGCACTCGAGCAGGAGCGAGAGGCGGCCTACATCGATGTCGTCGAGGTGCTCGGGGAGCCTCGCTATTTCGGATTGCTCGAGCGCCTCGAGGAGGCTGCTTCCCCGCCGTTGACCGGTGACGAGACAACGCTTGCTGCGATCTTCCACCGGGAAGCCAAGCGAATGAGGCGGACGTTCGCTTCTCTCGGTGAGCAGCCCACTGACGAGGTGCTCCACAGCTCACGCATCGCGGTCAAGCGAGCGCGCTACGCCGCCGACCTCGCCGCCTCTGAGCTCGGCAGGCCGGGAGAGCGGTTCGTCTCGATAGCGAAGGAGATGCAGGACATCCTCGGCGACCACCAGGACGCGGTCTTCGCCGAGGCGCGGATCCGCTCGTGGGTCGCCTCTGACCCGGCCGGAGCGTTTGCCGCCGGTCGGCTCGTCCAGCTCGAACGGGATCGCAAGGCCGCGGCACGCGCCGCGTGGCCCGCGATGTGGCGGCGGCTCGACGAGGCGGCCCGGCGGGCAGTCCGCTGAGCAAGGTCATCCGCGCGGCGGGTGGGATCGTCGTTCGTGGCTCCGGGAGCGAGACCGAGGTGCTCCTCGTCCATCGTCCACAATACGACGACTGGACGTTCCCCAAGGGCAAGGTCGAGCCCGGTGAGAGCGACGAGGAGTGTGCCGTGCGCGAGGTCGAGGAGGAGACGGGCCTCCTCTGCTCGCTCGGGCGGGAGCTCGAGCCCACGTCCTATCTCGATGCGAAGAAGCGGCCGAAGACCGTCCGCTACTGGGTCATGGAGGTGGTAGGCGGAGCGCTTCGGTTCGACTTCGAGGTCGATGCTGCCCGGTGGGTCGGCATCCGAGAAGCCGAGTCGCTGCTGACCTACCCCCGTGACGTCGACCTCCTTGCCGAGATCTCTTGAGGCGACCGCGGGTCGGGATGCCACGCCAGGCGTGACACCCCGACCGCAGAGGCATGCTTCTCAGAACGAGCCGGCAGCTCTGCACGTCGCGCCGCCGGGGCTCGTCGCCACAGCCACGATCCGGTCGGACGCGCCCGGTGTGTTGGCCACGACCCGCCGCACGGAGAAGGAGCCACTCGGCGCACGAGTCGTCGCGGTGGTCGATGTGACCAGGGCACCGTTCCTCCGCAGGGTCACCTTCCACGGCACGCCGTTGCGGTTCTGATCGACCTCGAACTCGACCTCGATTCCGCCATCCTCCGCGCTGAGCTTGAGCTTCGAGGTTGCTGCACTCGAACACGTTCCCTTGATCCGAAGGTCCCCGTCCTTCGCGAGCGCTCCCGGGGCAGCGACCGCAGCTGTTGTTGCTGCGACGACGGCGACAAGGGCGACAGTGGTGAGTCTGGACATTGGTGCTCTCCTCTTCGTTGGTGATGACGGAGCGCACTGTCGCCGTCACCCGGTCCGGTCGGCAATGGGACATTGGTCCCAGAATCCGGCGCGCTCGGGCGAGAGCGGCGATGATTGCCTGCATGCGGTCACGATCACCGGGCGGCGCGGCGCAGGCCGCCACCACGCCCTCCTTCGACCAGAGCGGTTCTCGTGCGCTACGCGCTCGCCACAGCCTTTGCGACGGCTCTGATCGTCGTCGGGGGGTTCTTCGTCCTTCGCTCGGTGGCAATCGACGAGGCCAGGCTCGACACCAGGGCCAACGTGATCGAGTCCGGCCAGCTCGTCGAGTCCGTGATCACGGACGGGCTCCTCACGGGCGACGCCAGGGCTCTTCGGTCCATCGACGACGTCGTTCTCGGGCGGGTGTTGAGCGACTCTGTCGTCCGGGTCAAGATCTGGTCGCCGGACGGCACGGTTCTCTACTCGGACGACCCGGAGCAGATCGGAGCGCGTTTCGCCCTCAGTGCCGAGCAGGTCCGCCTGCTGCGGGAGGGAGGTGCCGAGGTCGAGGTCAGCGATCTCGGCGGCGCGGAGAACGAGCGCGAGCGCGGCCAGGGACGCCTGATCGAGGCGTACACGGGAATCCGAACGCCGTCGGGTGAGCCCGTCCTCTTCGAGATCTACGAGCGTCTCGACTCCGTCGACGCGAGTGCGCGTCGCCTGCTCGGCGAGTTGGCGCCGACGATCCTCGGTGCGATCGCCCTGCTCGTTCTCATCCAGGTCCCACTCGTGTGGTCGCTGATCCGGGGTCTCGAGCGCGCGAGCGAGGAACGTGAGGCGCTTCTCGCCAATGCGATCGGCTCTTCCAACCGGGAGCGCCGGCGGGTGGCGGCGTACCTGCACGACGGCCCGGTCCAGGACATCGCCGGCGTCGCGTTCTCGCTCGCGCCCGTTGCCGATCTCGCGCGGGCGAGGGGCGAGGTCGACGAGGCATCGGTGCTCACGTCGGCGATCGACAACCTCCGGCACAGCGTTCGGGATCTCCGAGCGTTGCTCGTCGACCTGCACCCGCCACACCTGCAGGCTGCGGGCCTAGAGGCCGGGCTTCGCGACCTGCTCAGCCCGCTCGAGGCCCGGGAGATCGAGACAGAGCTGTCGGTTGTCGGGCAGGATCGCATCGACCAGCCGCAGGAGGCACTCGTCTACCGGACGGCGCAGGAGGCGCTGCGAAACGTCGTCGACCACGCCTCCGCGACAAGGGTGAGCGTGCACGTGAGTGGGGAGGTGGGAGTGACTCGCCTCGTCGTCGTCGACAACGGCCTCGGCTTCACGGAGGGAGAGCGCGCCCGGCGAGCGAGCGAAGGGCATCTGGGCCTCTCGCTGCTCGAAGAGGTGGCGCGCCAGTCCGGCGCGGAGCTCCGGATCAGCTCGTCGCCAGGAGAGGGGACGACTGTCGAGCTCGAGGTTTCGACACGATGACGAGGGTGATGATCGTCGACGACCACGGCGTGCTTCGCGACGGGCTCGGCCGTGTGATCACAGCCCAGGCGGACATGGAGCTCATCGGGATGGCCGCGAACGGCCAGGAGGCAGTCGACCTCTTCCGGGCAACCCCGGCCGACGTCGTTCTCATGGATCTGGAGATGCCCGTGATGGACGGCATCGCCGCGACCCGAGCGATTCACGACCTGCGCCCGGCCACTGCGATCCTCGTGCTCACGTCGTTCGCGGATCGGAAGCGCATCACAGGCGCGCTCGACGCCGGGGCCGTCGGATACCTCCTCAAGGACGCATCGGCGGACGAGGTCGTCCGGGCGGTCAGGGCTGCTGCGCTCGGGGGAGCACCCCTCGACCCGAGGGCGGCACGGCTCCTGCTCGACGCACACGCTGCCCCCGACCCCCTGGCGGGGCTCTCTCCCCGGGAGCGCGAGGTGTTCGGTCTTCTCCTCGAGGGCATGCCGAACAAGCTGATCGCGCGGCAGCTCGGAATCAGCGAGAAGACGGTGAAGTCGCACCTGACCCACGTCTTCCGCGCGATCGGGGTGACCGACCGCGTCCAGGCAGTGCTCTGGGCCGAGCGGCAGGGGGTCCGTGGCGATCTCGCTCGGTGACCCACGAGGAGAGACCGGGACCAAAGTCCCGTTGCGCAGGACGGTGACTCGCCCGCACACTGGTGTGATGCAACGTTCGACCGATCACATGCCCGTCCACCTCGCCGCACGCCGGGCCTTCGCGGTCTGCATCGCCGGCCTCTGTCTTGCGCTCCTCGTTGCCGGGCCTGCCCTCGCGAAGGACGGAGACGGACGCGCCGAGATCAGGGTCGCGGGGAGTTGCACCGCGCGCGCGACGTCGAAGCTGAAGCTGAAGTCGCGCGACGGCGTGCTCGAGCTCGAGTTCGAGGTCGACCACAACCGATCGGGGACACTGTGGCGCGTCGCGATCGTGCACGAGCGGCGCGTGGCCTGGCGTGGTGCGGCGCGAACCTCCGGACCGAGCGGGTCGTTCGCGGTCGAGCGGCGGATCCCGGATCTTCGAGGGCCGGACACGGTCACGGCACGCGCGTGGGGGCCGAGCGGCATCACCTGTCGCGCCACCGCAACGCTCCCCGGGTGAAGCGCAGACGCACCGCGCCGCATACGATCGCTCGACACCCAACGACGAAGGAGGGACGATGGCGAACGTGTTGATCCTGGCCGGTGATGCGGCCGAGGACCTCGAGACGATGTACATCAAGTACCGCCTCATCGAGGCAGGGTACGAGCCGCACGTCGCCGCGCCGACGATGCGGCCGATCAAGCTCGTCGTCCACGACTTCGAGCCCGACTGGGACACGTACGTCGAGCGCCAGGGGCGCACGTGCCCTGTCGATGTCGCCTTCGCCGACGTCGATCCGGACGCGTATGTCGCCCTGGTCATCCCCGGCGGCCGCGCACCCGAGTTCATCCGTGTCGACCCGGAGGTCGTGCGCATCGTCGGGCACTTCTTTGCGCAGGAGAAGCCGGTTGGCACGCTCTGCCACGGTCCTCAGGTGCCCGCGGCCCTGGGCCTCCTCCGTGGACGCCGGAGCTCGGGCTTCGGGCCGCTCGCGCCGGACATCGAGATGGCCGGCGCTGAGTACGTCGACGGCGCCGCGGTGGTCGACGGGAACATGGTCTCGTGCCGCGGCTGGGGCGACCTTGCCGAATGGTCGCGTGCGTTTCTCGACGTGCTCGACCGCGCTGCCGTCCCTGCCTGACGCGCAGCTGCGGAGGCGGGCGACCCGGAGCCGGTAGCCTGCGTCGCCATGAGCAGCGACTACGTCTACACCATGTACCGGGTCGACAAGTTCTACGGCTCCGACCGGCAGGTGCTCGCGAACATCTCCCTCTCGTTCCTGCCGGGGGCGAAGATCGGCGTGCTCGGGCCGAACGGCGCCGGCAAGTCGACGCTGATGCGGATCATGGCGGGGCTCGAAGAGCCGTCGTCGGGCGTCGCGGAGCTCCATCCCGGGGCGAGCGTCGGCTTCCTCCAGCAGGAGCCCGAGCTCGACGAGACGAAGGACGTGCGCGGCAACGTCGAGGATGGGGTGCGCGAGTTGCGCGACCTGCTCGACCGTTTCAACGCCGTCTCCGCCGCATTCGCCGAGCCCGATGCCGACTTCGACGCGCTCCTCGCGGAGCAGTCGAAGGTGCAGGAGCAGATCGATCGGCACGACGCCTGGGGCCTCGACGCCGCGCTCGATCGCGCGATGGATGCCCTCCGCCTGCCGGACGGCGATCGGGACGTGACGACCCTGTCCGGAGGCGAGCGGCGCCGCGTCGCGTTGTGCCGGCTGCTCCTCTCATCGCCCGATCTCCTTCTCCTCGACGAGCCCACGAACCACCTCGACGCCGAGTCTGTCGCCTGGCTCGAGCGGTTCCTCGAGGACTACAAGGGCACCGTCATGGCCGTCACACACGACCGCTACTTCCTCGACAACGTCGCCGGCTGGATTCTCGAGCTCGACCGCGGCAAGGGACTCCCGTTCGAGGGGAACTACTCCTCCTGGCTCGAGCAGAAGCAGGCGCGCCTCGCCGTCGAGGAGAAGACCGAATCCGCCCGCCGCCGCACGCTCGCGCGCGAGCTCGAGTGGGTGCGGATGAGCCCCCGTGCGCGGCACGCGAAGTCGAAGGCGCGCATCACGTCGTATGAGAAGCTGCTCGCCGAGGACGAGCACTTCAAGGTCGAGGGCGTCGAGATCCACATTCCCGCCGGCCCCCGCCTCGGCGACCTCGTGGTCGACGCCGAGCATGTCGTCAAGGGATTCGGCGACCGGCTGCTCGTCGAGGATCTCACGTTCTCGCTCCCGCCGGGCGGCATCGTCGGCGTGATCGGGCCGAACGGTGCCGGCAAGACGACCCTCTTCAAGATGATCGCCGGTGAGGAGCAGCCCGATGACGGCGAGCTCCGCGTCGGTGAGACGGTCCAGCTCGCGTACGTCGACCAGTCCCGCGGAGGGCTGAACCCGCAGAACACCGTCTGGAAGGAGATCTCCGAGAACCAGGACATCGTCCTGCTCGGGAAGCGCGAGGTGAACTCGCGGCAGTACACCTCGTGGTTCAACTTCCGCGGCGGCGACCAGCAGAAGCTCGTCAAGGATCTCTCGGGCGGTGAGCGCAATCGCGTCCATCTGGCCAAGCTCCTCAAGTCCGGTGGCAACGTGTTGCTCCTCGACGAGCCGACGAACGACCTCGATGTCGACACCCTGCGTGCGCTCGAGGATGCACTCATCGACTTCGCCGGGTGTGCGGTCGTGATCACCCACGATCGCTGGTTCCTCGACCGCATTGCGACGCACATCCTCGCCTTCGAGGGCGACTCGCAGGCGACGTGGTTCGAGGGCACCTGGGGTGAGTACGTCGCGTGGGTCACCGAGACCCGTGGGGCCGAGGCGCTCGAACCGCACCGCATCGCGTACAAGCCTCTCGTTCGGCCGTGATCGACCTACCGGTCGCCGATCCGGGCCGACCGGATACACGCTCGCCGATCCGGTTCCTCGTGTGGGTCGGCCGGCATCAGAAGGCGACGATCGCGATCGCGATCTTCTTCGGGATCGTCTGGATGGTCGCGCAGGCCCTGATGCCGTACGCGATCGGCCAGGCGATCCAGCAGGGCATCGTCGAAGAGGAGAGGGACGCGCTCGTCCGCTTCTGCCTGCTGCTCGCGGCGCTCGGCATCATCCAGGCCGTAGCGGGCGTGTTCCGTCACCGCTACTCGGTCCAGAACTGGCTCCAGGCCTCCTTCCGGTTCGCGCAGGTCGTCGGCCACCACGCGGCGCGGTCGGGCGATGCCGTGCGTGCGCAGCTCTCCACGGGAGAGGTGGTGGCCACCGTGTCGAACGACGCGCTGCGGGCGGGAGGCGCGTTCGACATCCTCGCGCGCCTCTCGGGCAGCATCGTGTCCTACATCGTCGTCGCCGTGATCCTGCTCGCGACGTCGGTGCCACTCGGGCTCATCGTCCTGCTCGGCGTTCCCATCCTGACGTTCTCACTCAGCTTCGTGATCAAGCCGCTGCACGGTCGGCAGCGCGTCCAGCGCGACGAGGTCGGCCTTCTCACGGCGCTCGGGGCCGACACTGCCGCCGGCCTTCGCGTCCTGCGGGGCGTCGGTGGCGAGGACGTGTTCTTCGACCGCTACCAGCAGCGCTCGGAGAGCGTCCGCGTCGCCGGCGTGCGGGTCGCGACGCCGCAGTCGACGCTCGACGCGGCGCAGGTGCTCCTGCCGGGGCTGTTCGTCGTCCTCGTCACGTGGGTCGGCGCGCATCTCGCCGCCTCGGGCCAGATCTCCGCTGGGGAGCTGATCGCGTTCTACGGGTACGCGGGTTTCCTCGTCATTCCGCTGCGGACGTCTGCCGAAGCCGTGGAGAAGTTCACGCGGGCCCACGTGGGTGCCCGGAAGATGCTGCGCGTTCTCGCCGTCCAGCGGGCAGTCGAGGAGCCCGGGGAGCCCTTGCCGGAGCCGCCGGTAGGTGTCCCGTTGGTCGATCCCGATTCCGGGCTCACGATCGAGCCCGGGAGCCTGACGTGCCTCGTCTCCGCCTCTCCTGACGAGACGAGCGCCCTCGCCGATCGGCTCGGTCGCATCGTCGACGACTGCGGCGTGATGCTCGGAGACACGCCGCTCGACCGGCTGCCCCTCGAAGTCGTGCGTCGACGCATCCTCGTGAGCGAGCCCGACCCGCTGATCTTCTCCGGCACGCTCCGGAGCGAGCTCGACCCATGGGGGCGATCGAGCGACGACGAGATCACGACGGCGATCGAGGTTGCGTCTGCGGAGGATGTGCTCGTTGCACTTCCCGCCGGACTCGACGAGGTCGTCGACGAACGGGGTCGATCGTTCTCGGGTGGGCAGCGGCAGCGGCTCGTGCTCGTCAGGGCGCTCCTCTCTGGCGCCGAGATCCTCGTCCTCGTCGAGCCGACGAGCGCCGTCGACGCGCATACCGAAGCGCGCATCGCCCGTCAGCTCCACGACTTCCGGGCGGGCCGCACGACGGTCGTCGTCACAGCGAGCCCCCTCGTGCTCGATCGCGCGGACATCGTTGTGCTCATCGCCGACGGGCGCGTTCAGGCGAGCGGGACGCATCGCGAGCTGCTCCGCACGAGCACTGCTTACCGAGACGTCGTTACCCGGGGTGAGGC
Source organism: uncultured Thermoleophilia bacterium (assembly GCA_963741655.1). Taxonomy (GTDB): domain Bacteria; phylum Actinomycetota; class Thermoleophilia; order Gaiellales; family Gaiellaceae; genus Gaiella. Next base: position 46,422 of record CAVUIQ010000007.1, on the reverse strand, counting down.
AGCGTGAGCAAGCTCCTGCCCATCGCGAGCCCCGAGGACATGCGCCGCCAGGCGGCGATCCTCGCGGGACGCCATCGTCGCGCCATGATCGGCGTGCTCGTCCTTCACGCCCTTGCGGCCGCGACCGGCCTGGTCGGACCGCCTCTCCTCGGCTCGCTCGTCCAGGGCCTCCAGACAGAGATCGACACGGCGGAGATCGACCGCGTCGTCCTGATCCTGGCGGTCTTCCTCGTCGCTCAGACCATCCTCACCTTCTTCGCGCGTCGAGCGTCGTTCGTCCTCTCCGAGCAGATGTTCGCCGAGCTGCGCGACGACTTCATGCGCCGTGTTCTCGCACTGCCGCTCTCGACGGTCGAGCGGGCGGGAATCGGCGACCTCGTCTCGCGCACGACTGCCGACGTCGACGCACTCGCCCGCACCGTCCGGTTCGCCATCCCCGAGACGTCGATCGCCTGTGTCACTGCGCTTCTCGTCGTGGGCGCTGCGATCTGGGTGAGCCCGATCGCGGCGCTTCCCTGCCTTGTCGGGGTGCCGATCCTCATCGTCGGCACGCGCTGGTATCTCCGCTACGCCCCCGCCGGGTATCTCTGGGAGCGTGCTGCCTACGCGTCGCTTGCGGGCACCGCGGGAGAGACCGTCGACGGTGGCCGCACGGTCGAGGCGCTCGGGCTTTCCAACGAGCGAGCCCGGCGGATCGATGCGAACCTGGCCGACGCCTATGCCTCCGAGCGCTACACGCTCCGACTCCGGACGATCTGGTTCCCGAGTGTCGACGTCGCCTATGTGTTGCCGGTCGTGGCGGCGCTCGCGTGGGGCGGCTATCTCGTCTCGACCGGGCATGCGACGGTCGGCGAGGTGACGACCGTCGTGCTGTACATCCAGCAGCTCGCCGACCCGGTCGACCGGCTTCTCTCCTGGCTCGATGAGGTCCAGATCGGCGGGGCGTCGTTCGCGCGCCTCGTCGGCATCGCCGATGTCCCACCGGACCGCGCGGCCACCGGCGAGGAGCCCGAGGACGACTGGCTTCGTGCGCACGACGTTCGCTACGCCTACGTCCCCGGTCGTGACGTGCTCCACGGGATCGAGCTCGATCTGAAGCCCGGAGAACGCATTGCCGTCGTCGGTCCCTCGGGAGCGGGGAAGTCGACACTCGGTCGGTTGCTCGCTGGAATCCACCCACCTCGGACAGGGCACGTCGAGGTCGGTGGCGTACCGCTCGTCGACCTCGAGCTCGACCTGCTCCGGCGGGAGGTGGCCCTCGTGACCCAGGAGCAGCACGTGTTCGTCGGCACGCTCGCGGACAACCTCCGGCTTGCGAGCGCGAGCTCGTCCGATGCGGAGCTCCGCGCCGCGCTCGAGGCGGTCGATGCGACGACATGGGCCGAGGCGCTGCCCGAGGGCCTCGAGACGGTCGTCGGAGCAGGCGGTGCGTCCCTCACTCCCGCTCAGACGCAGCAACTCGCTCTGGCCCGACTCGTGCTCGCCGATCCCCACACGCTCGTTCTCGACGAGGCGACGTCGCTCCTCGATCCACGGGCTGCGCGACATCTCGAGCGCTCGCTCGCGTCGGTGCTCACCGGGCGCACCGTTGTCGCCATCGCGCACCGCTTGCACACGGCGCACGACGCAGATCGCGTCGCCGTCGTGGAGAACGGCCTGCTCCAGGAGCTCGGCACGCACGACGAGCTGATCGCGAGCAAGGGCGCGTACGCCGCACTGTGGGAGTCCTGGCAGTCCTGAGCAGCGGTGCTCCGCTCAGGCGGCTCGGGCGGCCGCGAGCGCAGCGAGCTCGAGTGCGGCGCCCTCCCGCAGGCCACCCCGTCCCAGCTCGAGTGACGTCCCGAGCGCACGACACGCCTCGGAGAGGAGAATCGCGCCCGCGAGGAGCGTCTCCGCGCGCTCCGCACTGACCCCGAACGACCGTGTCGTCTTGGCCGCGGGCCGCCGTGCCAGGCGTGCGACGGCCTCGTCGAGCCCACCCGCTTCCAGACGCGGACCGACGATCTTGCCGAGCGCGCGTGCGCTGCCGCCGACCGCGATGGCCAGCTCGGGCGCAGGGGGCTCGAGCGCCGAGAGCGCGCGTCGGGCGGCGTCCCGGGCTGACCTGATCTGGCGCGCAGTCGGTGGATCGTCCCGTAGATGAGCGCGCGTGAGGCGAAGCGAGCCGAGATCTGCCGAACGCACCCACGTGGCTCCGAGGCGCGGGTTGCCGATCGCGATCTCCGTGGAGCCTCCACCGAGATCGACCACGGCAACGATCCCGGGAAGCGTCCCGACAGTGCGGGCGACGGCTCCGTCGAAGGCAAGTCGGCCCTCGCTCTCCGACGTGAGTGTCCTGACCGACAGGCCGGTTGCCTCGGCCAGAGCGCTCGTCAACGCCGGACCCGCCGAGCTCTGGCGACCCGGCGCGGTCACGATCACGGTCGCGAGGTCGACGTCGAGAGCGATCGCGCGGCGAGCGAACCCTCGGCACGTCCTTGCGCACGCGGCGATCTTCTTGGGACCGAGCGTGCCGGTGCGCTCGATCTCAGCGCCGAGCCGCAGGTAGTCGCGCTCCTGTGCAAGCGGCTCGACGTCGCCGTCGTCGGTGACGTTGGCGACAAGGAGGCGCGCCGTGTTGGAGCCGACATCGATGACCGCGACGCGCATTCAGCGCCTGATTGTCGCGTGGTCGCCGGACGACCACTGCTAGTGCGGCGCGCTGTCGACCCGAGGGCTCGAAGCGGCAGGGGCGGCTACGCCTTCTTGCCGACGCGTGGCGGGGACTGCCGGCGAGCCCGCACCTCGGCCCGTTTCATCATGGCGCGCTGATGATCGACGACCTTCTCCGGCTTCTTCGGCACGAGTGGAGCCCAGGACCCGTCCTCTGCAAGCGCCCACGCGTGGACGTCGTCTGCAAAAACGCTGTCCAGGATCGCCTGGAGCTCCTGCCGGGCTCGAGCGTTCTCGATCGGGGTCAGGATCTCGACGCGCCGGTCGAGATTGCGAGGCATCAGGTCGGCGCTCCCGATCAGGACGGTGGAGCGATCGCCCGCCTCGAAGGAGTAGATGCGGCTGTGCTCGAGGAACCGTCCCAGGATCGATCGCACGCGGATCGTCTCGGACAGTCCTTCGACCCCGGGTCGCAGCATGCAGATCGAGCGAGCACAGATTTCGATCTGCGCACCTGCCGAACCGGCCGCGTACAGCTCGTCGATGATCGTCGGGTCGACGAGGTTGTTGAGCTTGAGTCGGATCCGTGCCTTGTCGCCGTTCTTCGCAGACTCCGCAACCCTGCGGATCTCCTGGACGAGGCGCTTGCGCATCTCGAACGGCGCCACGAGGAGCTTGCGGAACTTCTGAGGGCGACCGAACCCCGTGACGTAGTTGAAGACGTCGGCGACGTCGGCGGCGATCTCCTCGTCGGCCGTGAAGATGCCGACGTCCTCGTAGAGCCGCGCGGTCGAGGCGTGGTAGTTGCCCGTTCCGATGTGCACGTAGCGGCGGAGCCCGCCTGCCTCGCGACGGACGACGAGCGTCATCTTCGCGTGAATCTTCATGTCCGAGAACCCGTGCACGACGTGCACGCCGGCCTGCTCGAGCTCACGCGACCACTCGATGTTGCGCCGCTCGTCGAACCGGGCCTTGAGCTCGACAAGGCAGACGGCCTGCTTCCCCTGTTCGGCGCAGTCGATCAGGGAGGACACGAGCGCGCTGTCGTCGGACGTGCGATAGACCGCCGTCTTCATCGCGATCACGTCCTTGTCCGCCGCCGCGGCGCCGGCGAATGCCTCGAAGCTCGAACGGAACGACTCGTAGGGCTGATGGATGAGGACGTCTCCACGACGGATCTCGTCGAAGAAGTGCGACGCATCCTTCACGCGAGCGAGGCGCGGCTGCGTCAACGGCGCCCACGGCTCGTCCTTCAGATCGGGCCGGTCGATCTTCATGAGCTGCATCAGGTCGGCGAGATCGAGAAGGCCCTCGATGCGATACATCTCGTCGTCCGTGGCGCCGAGCCCATCGCGGAGACGATCGAGCATCGACTCGGAGGCAGACGCAGCGACCTCGACGCGGATCACGTCGCCGAACCGGCGGCGTCGAAGCTCCGACTCGACGGCCTCGAGGAGATCGTCGGCATCGTCGGACACCTCGAAGTCGGCGTCGCGGGTGACGCGGAAGAGTGCCTGCTCCGAGATCGCCATCCCGGGGAACAGCGCCGGGAGAAAGTGCTCGATCACCGATTCGAGGGGAACGAGCCGCGAGCCGGCGCTGACGAACCGGTCGAGGCCCTCGGGCACCTTGACGCGCGCGAACCGCTCTTCGCCACTGTCCGGGTCGACCGCGAGCACGCCGAGGGAATTGGAGAGGCCCGAGATGTACGGGAACGGCTGCCCCGAGCCGACGGCGAGTGGGGTCAGAACCGGGTAGATCTCCTGCTCGAACACGGACTCGAGGAGATCGAGCTCGTCGGACGTGCACTCCTCGATCGTCACGATCTCGACCCCCTCGGCGGCAAGAGCCGGCTGCAGCTCGTGCGTCCAGAGGCGTGCCTGTCGTGTCGTCAGCTCGAGGATCCTGGCTCGAAGTGCCGCCAGGGCCTGGGCAGGCGCGAGCCCGTCGGCGGATCGCACTGCAAATCCAGCAGCCTCCTGTCCCATCAGTCCGGCCACTCGCACCATGAAGAACTCGTCCAGATTGGAGGAGAAGATGGCGCAGAACTTCACGCGCTCGAGCAGCGGCATCTTCTCGTCGGCCACGAGCTCGAGCACGCGCGCGTTGAACTCGACCCATGACAGCTCGCGGTTGAGGAGTCGGGACTCGTGGTCATTGGGAGGACTATGTGGCATGACGGTGAGAGCTCGGCCCCGGGACGGCCTAGGCGTCTGCCCCGAGTGCGTCCACGAGCAGCCGCTCGAAGTGGCCGATCAGCCGCTCCGACTGGGGCATCAGCGTTCCGGACGTGACGATCCCGGAGCGCATGCCGACCTGGACGCGCTCGACGAGGACGCGATCCTCCTTGCCGACCTGGATGTCGAGCTCCAGGTAGTCCGCGATCCACTGCGGATCGGTGTCGGGCAGGAAGAAGTAGTCGAGGAAGCGGTACGTTCGCTCGTTGCCGAGCGGGATCACCGGGCCGATCGAGAAGTTCCCACGGCCGGGCATGACGTTGAGCGTCGTCCCGGGAAAGAGCAGGTGGAACTGGCCGCGGTCGATCTCGCCGGTCGCGTCGTAGACGCCTCCGCCGCCGTTCTTCGGTGGGCCGAACTGCGACGAGAACGTCGCGTGCTCCTCCATCGTGTACGTCCCGGGTGCCACGTCGATCGCCTTCGAGAAGCTCGGATGGGCGATCGCGCAGTGATAGCACTCGAGGTAGTTCTCGACACAGACCTTCCAGTTTGCGTCGTACTCGACCTCGTAGCGCTGATGGAAGACGAGGGCGTCCACGTCGACGCCACCTTCCGCGACGATGCGCGGCAGATCGCCCAGGTGCTCCGCGAGCGTGCCGCCGGTTGGTATCGGGGTTGACGAACACGAACGGCCCCCACGTGTCGACGAGCATGGGTACGAGGCCGAGATTCTCCCGGTCGAAGCCGGGCTCCATCTCCGACCGCGGCGCCGACCGCAGCGATCCGTCGAGATCGTACGTCCAGGCGTGGTACGGGCACTGCAGCGTCTCGCGCTTGCCGGCACCGTCGCAGAGCAGGTAGCCGCGATGGCGGCAGACGTTCACGAACGCGCGCAGCTCGTTGTCGCGATCGCGCACGATGACGACGGGAACGTCGCCCGCGCGGGTCGAGACGAACGAGCCAGGCTCCGTGAGCTCACCGGTGTGGGCTGCGTATTGCCACGTACGCCGGAAGATCCGCTCCTGCTCGAGGCGCGCGACGGCCGGGTCGACGTACCAGTCGTAGGGGATCGTGCCGAAGTCTTCGATCGTCGCCATCCCGGAATGCTAGCCGCGGCATCCCGACCCGTCACTCCACCTCGGGCGCGCTCGTCGGCTACTCCTCCGTTTCGTTGTGGCGGCCCGGATCTCCGCTGGTACCCTCGCCCGATGCCGGGCACCGGACAGGGGGTCGCCGACGGTGCCGCGGTGGAGATTGCCGCGGCCGTCGCCGCCGAATCGGCGTACATGGAGGACGTGCTCGTTCGCCTTGTCGAGGCGCCGACGACGCTCGGCAACGAGGAGCCCGGCCAGGCGGTGATGCGGGACGCGTTTCGCGAGCTCGGACTCGATCCGTTCGACCAACCCCTCGACGCCGAGATGCTGCGCAACCATCCCGCGGCCTCGCCGTTCTCGTGGGATGTCTCCGGCAAGAGCAACGTGATCGCCGACTGGCTGCCGGCGGGAGAGGGTGGACGCTCTCTCGTCCTCAACGGTCACATCGACGTCGTTGGGCCTGCCGCGACGAGCCTCTGGCGCACGCCGCCGTTCTCCGCCGTGCGCGACGGCGACTGGCTCTACGGCCGCGGCGCCGGGGACATGAAGGGTGGGCTCGCCGTCATCCTCGGGGCCGTGAAAGCGCTGCGCGGACTCGGCCTCGCACCGCTCGCGCCGGTGCAGTTGCAATCGGTCGTCGAGGAGGAGTGCACCGGGAACGGCGCGCTCCAGGCGGCGGTCGGCGGCCTGCAGGCAGACGCGTGTGTGGTGACCGAACCGTTCGCCGCGTCGATCTCGGTCTCGCAGGTGGGGGTCCTCTGGTTTCACGTCGACATCGTGGGCTCACCGGTGCACGCCGGCGATGCACAGGAGGGCGCGAACGCGATCGAGGCTTCCTTCCCGGTCGTCGCGGCCCTTCGGCGCCTCGAGGCGGAGTTGAACGAAGACGTGCCCGCTGCCTACGCGATGTTCGAGCACCCCATCAACCTCAACATCGGGGTCGTTCGCGGTGGTGACTGGCCGTCGACCGTCGCCGCCGAGTGCACGCTCTCGTGTCGTCTCGCCCTCTTTCCCGGACAGCCCGTCACATGGCTGCAGGAGAGGGTCGAGGTGGCGATCGCGGAGGCGGCCTCGGCGCATCCGTTCCTCGCTGCCCATCCGCCACGCGTCCGCTACGACGGCTTTGCGTGCGCGGGGTCCGAGATCGACCGCGAGCACCCGCTTGTGACCACGCTCTCGAGCAGCTACGCGAGTCTCGAGGGAACCGCCCCGGCGCTCGTCTCGACGACCGCGACGACCGACGCACGGTTCTTCATCCAGCAGGGCATTCCGGCCGTCTGCTTCGGCGCCTGGGCGGAGGACGCCCACGGGGTCGACGAACGCGTCAATATACCGTCGATGATTTCCGCAGCCCAGATTCTCGCCGTGTTCATTCGTGACTGGTGTGGTCTCACCGGATGAGGGCGCGCACGGTTGCTCTGCTCGGCGTCGTCGTCGCGCTCGTCGGCGCTCTGGTGGCGCGTGTGAGGCGGAACAAGGGCATCGCCCCGAACGCTTCCGTTGCCGCCGAGACACCAGTAGCGGCGATTGTGGCCGACCCGGTGGCGGAGCCAGAGCCAGTCGTGGAGCGCCCCGCCTATGCGCCACCCGTTCGCGCATTCGCGGGCGGTGGCGCACCTTCCGTACTCCGGGGGATCAGTGAGATCCGTCGGTTCTTCCGCACCAACGAGACGCCGATCTGGTTCGTCTCCGCGACGCCGTTCAACCTGCTCGGCATCGATCGCTGGGTTCGGAACTTCTCGTACCTCAACTACTACGACTCGTTCGACGGCACCCACCCGAACGTCTTCGTCCCCGAGCACGTCGCGCCGCCGACCTTCGATTCGATCGAGGAGATCTGCAACTACCTCCTCGGCCACAAGGAAGTGATCGACCATGTCAAGGCGAACGGGGGCGGCAAGGCAGTCTTCCTGATGTTCGACGAGGAGACCGAGCGGCTTGCCGCAGAGGCGGGGCTCGAGGTTGCGTTCCCCTCCGCCGAGCTCCGGAACCGGCTCGACTCGAAGATCGTCACGACCCGGCTCGGCGACGAGGCAGGCGTGCCGAGCGTGCCCAACATCCTCGGGCGCGCCGAAACGTACGAGGAATTGCTTGCGCTCGCTGCCGAACGCGGGATCGGCACCGACCTGGTCGTCCAGACCCCGTACGGCGACTCCGGCCAGACCACGTTCTTCGTCGCCTCGGCCGAGGACTGGGCCGAGGACGAGGACAAGATCGTCGGCCAGGAGCTCAAGGTGATGAAGCGCATCAACTGCCGCGAAGCGGCGATCGAGGGCGTGATCACCCGGCACGGCACCCTCGTCGGCCCGCTGATGACCGAGCTGACGGGCTTCCCGGAGCTGACGCCGTACGGGGGCGGCTGGTGCGGCAACGACGTCTTCGCGGCGGCGCTCTCGGAGGAGCACCGCCTGCAGGCGCGAGCATTCACCCAGCAGATGGGCGACCGCCTGCGCGAGGAGGGCTACCGGGGCTACTTCGAGCTCGACTTCCTGGCCGACATGGATTCGGGCGAGATGTGGCTCGGCGAGCTCAACCCCCGCGTCACCGGGGCGAGCTCGATGACCAACGTGACGGCGGTCGCCTACGGCGACATGCCGCTCTTCCTCTTCCACCTGCTCGAGTTCCTCGATGTCGACTACGAGATCGACGTCGACGAGCTCAACGCCGGCTGGGCGCAGCCGAGCGCGATCGACGAGTGGAGCCAGTTCATCCTCAAGGACACGGCCGACCTCGTCGAGCTGATCACCGACGCGCCGCGCTCGGGAATCTGGAAGCTCGACCCGGAGGCGCACGGCGGCATCTCGTTCCTCCGCGAGGAGACGGACTGGCACACGGTCGCGAACGAGGACGAGGCCTTCTACCTCCGCATCGCCCAGACCGGGGGGTATCGCTACCCGGGGGCCGATATCGGCATCCTCGTCACCCGCGGTCGACTGCAGACGGACGACCACGAGCTGACGGACCGCGCCCGCACGTGGATCAACGGGGTCAAGCGGCAGTTCCTGACGGCGCCGATCGGGGAGGACGAGGCACCACCGATCCGCGACCCGGAGCCGTTCTCGTTCAAGATGCTCTGAGATGCTCAGCTTCGAAGCGATCGAGCAGCTCGAGCCCGGGGAGCGATGGGGCGATCTCTTCCGGGCCCACTGGCCCCGCTACAGGGCATGGTTCCTCCAGGAGGGAGAGGCGGCGCGAACGTCGTACGCGGACTCGCTCCGGGCTCTGCAGGAGCACATGCCCGAGCTCGTGCCCACCTATGAGCGCGTGTGCGCGCTCGCGGGTGGCGGTGATCTCGAGGCCCGCTTCCTCGCGATGTGGGCGCCGCCGTCGTACCTCTCGGGGTGCTCGCAGGCCGTCTGGTCGGGTGGGCCCGCGCCCGTGCTCGCGCGGAACTACGACTACGCGCCCGAGCGGCTCGAGGGCTCGATCCTCCACACGCGGTGGGTTCGCTCGGTGATCGGTTCGGGAGATTGCGGCTGGGGGCTCCTCGACGGCCTCAACGACGCCGGTCTTGCCGTGTCGCTCGCCTTCGGAGGCAGGAAGGTCGTCGGCGCGGGCTTCGGCGTCCCTCTCGTCGTCCGCTATCTCCTCGAGACGTGCGAGACGACCGAGCAGGCGCGCGCGACGCTCCGCCGACTGCCGTACCACCTCGCACACACGCTCACGATCGTCGACGTTGCAGGCGATGTGTGTACCGCGTACCTCGCCCCGGATCGGGAAGTCGAGCTCACGACGGCTGCTGCTGCGACGAACCACCAGGGTAGTGTCGAGTGGCACGAGCACGCCCACGCCACGCGGAGCGTCGAGCGGCAACAGACCCTCGAGCAACTGGCGACCGAGGCGTCGAGCGCCGATCGATTCGTCGAGGGTTTCCTCCAGCCGCCACTCTTTGCAACCGACGGCGACCGCCGTATGGGCACGCTGTACACGGTCGCCTACCACGTCGGCGAAGGCCGGGCGGAGTTCCGCTGGCCCGATCTCCTCTGGGATCAGCGGTTCGGGATGTTCGAGGAAGGGACGCGCTCCGTACGCATCGCCGAGCAACCTGCGGCGTAGCAGCGGATCTCCGTAGGTGTAAGGTCACCCTTACAAAATGCGGCCGCGTCGTGTAAGGTCAGCCTTACATGACTACTCACTCACTCCATCCAGCCCTCGCTCGCGCGCTCGCGATCGTCGTCGCTGCAACTGCGCTTGCCACAGCCTCGGCGACCGCAGCGTTCGCATCGAACGGCGCGGCTCCCGCTCCCGCCGGCACGAACCTGGCGCCGGTCAAGCGTTATCTGTTGAAGCACACGGCCCTCCTGACAGGGTTCACGAACGAGTTTCGCGCTGTCTCGAACCGCTACTACGCGAGCGCTCGCACCGCCGGATTCGACTACTCCCGGTTGGGCGCGACGAAGCGCGCGTCGGTAGCGAAAGATCTCGCCCGCGCCAAGGCGCTCTGGATCGCCGGCAATCCCTACTACGAGCGTGTCGAGGGTGTTGTCGCGGGCACGCCGTCGCTTGCGGTCTATGACGTCATTCTCGATGCGGGCTCGTCGGAGAAGGAAGATCCGGCGAGCGCCGTGCCCTTCGACCTCAAGCTCCGGAACGGGAAGGTCCTGAAGAAGCCCGGGAACCTCTTCAACCTGACCGAGGGCATGCTCTGGGGCACGCGTCCTGACTTCACCGCCGCCAAGGTCGATCTCGACGGTGACGGTCGGATCGAGTTCGGCGAAGTGCTTCCCGATGCCAATGCACTGCTGGCCGCAGCGGATGCGTTCGTCCTCTACGCCGGCAAGCTCGACCGGTCGGCGAAGGCGTGGCAGCCGACGGCATCCGATGCATTCACCTCGGTCGTCGTGATGGTGCCGACCATGAGCGAGTACTTCGGGCAGTGGAAGGTCTCGCGCTTCGTGCTCGGCGACAGGGCGAAGGGCGAGGCGTTCAACGTCGTCTCGCGCCTCTCCGACATCGGCGACATCCTCGGCGGGCTCCGCGTGATCTACGCGGGCATCGGGCCTGCGATCGCGAAGGTCGACCAGCAGCAGAGCGCCCAGACGAAGCGGGAGCTGGACTCGCTCTGGAGCTATGTGGCAAAGCTCCGGCAGCAGGAGGCGAACGGCAAGCGCTTCAAGCCGCAGCAGGCCGACACCCTCGGTCGCACGGCGCAGGAGCGGGCGACCGCGATCGCCGGCCAGGTCACTCAGGCCGCCGCTCGCTTGAAGGTCAAGATCGCCCAGTAGCGATGCGAAGGCTGTTCGTCCTCGGTGCGATCCTCGCGGCGAGCCTCTGGCTCGCCGCCGGCGCGCTGGCCCAGCCTCCGTGGGAAGGCGCGTCGACAGCCCGCCTGGCGCTCACCGATGCCGAAGCGGAGATCGCGCTCGGCGATGCTGCGGCGGCTCGCGCGAAGATCGCCGAGGCGCGCTCGGCTACCTCCGCCGTGCTCGCCGGGCGCAGCGCCGACCTGCGCACGGCGCGGGCCGCTCTCGACGACGCTGAGGCGGCGGCTGCACGGAATGACGCCACGGGTCTCGCTGCAGCGCGCTCGACGGTCTGGACGACGATCCTGAGTGCAGCCTTCGACGAGGCCGTTCGGGCGACGGCGCGCGGCGACGTCGCCGCAGCGCGCGCCTGGCTCCTCGTCCGCGAGTTCCGGCCGCCGACACGGTTCTCGCGCGCCGCGGCCGATGCAACCCTTGCGCTCGACCGGCTCGAGCAGGGCGTGATCGAGCCCGCGACCGCGGCCGCCGCCGTGCGCGCGGACCTGCTCGACACCTACGACGGGCGCATCAGGGTTGCACTCGCCGGTCTCGCCGAGGCGCAACAGTTCGGATTCGCCGCGACCCGGGCCGAGCTCGGCGCGGCCGTCCTGGGATACTGGGCGATCCTCGGGCCGGCGTACCGCGTCCAGCGGGGTGTCGGCGCCTGGCGCACGACGACCGCCGTGCTCGAGCGGCTCCGGGCAGCATCGGGGAGCGGTTCGGGTGTCGGAGCGGCACTCGGCCTGGCCGACAAGCGGCTCGAGGGCTTCAGGGCGGCGCCGCTCTCGCAGGCGGAGACGTTGCGCCGGGCGGGCCAGCTCGACCGCTTCCTCCGGCTCGTGGCGATCGAGTACGGTCGCGGGGTCAGCGACGGGCGCGTGACGAAGGACTTCGAGATTCAGGAGGCGATCACGTTCCGAGACGGAGCTGCAGCCGCCTTCGCCGACCTCGAGGCGCTCCTGCTCGCCCGCGACGAGGTCTCCACGCGACGCGTCAGGGCGGCGCTCGCCAGCCTCGGCTCGAGCCTTGCGACCGCGAGCCGTGGCGGCGTGGCGGTGGACCCGGACACGCTCGAGGCAACCGTCGACGGCGCTGTTCGCGATCTCGACTCGCTCTACCCGGCCGAGTGGAAGGAGGCCGCCGAGGCGGCTGACTTCGATGTCATCGCCGCTGCGCTCGACCGGATGCAGGCTGCCGCCGCTGTCGGTGACTGGGGCGCCGCCGAGTCGGCCAGGATCGAGGCGTACGGCATCTTCGAACTGGGGCCGGAGCAGAGGCTGCGCGGTCTCGCGCCGTCACTGTTCCAGGGCGTCGAGACGCTCTTCTGGTACGGCACGAGCGATCAGGACGGGCTCGTCCGGCTGATCAAGCGCAAGGCACCAGGCGCCGAGCTGGCGGCAGCCCGATCAGCGCTCGACTCCGCGCTCGCGGAATCGGAACAGCGGATCGGAAGCGGGCCCGGATCGCGCGTGTCGATCGTCGCGAACAGCGCGATGATCGTCTTTCGCGAAGGGCTCGAGGGCGTGCTGATCCTGGCGGCACTGATGGCGAGCATGGTCGGCCCACAGCGCCGCTACCGTCGCCCGCTCCTCGTTGGCGTCGGTCTCGCGCTCGTCGCGAGCGCGCTGACGTGGGTCGTTGCGCAGACGGTGCTCGGATCGCTCGCCCGCTACGGCGAGAAGCTCGAAGCCGTCGTGTCGCTCGTCGCCATCGCGGTGCTCCTGCTGATCCTGAACTGGTTCTACCACCGGGTCTACTGGCAGGAGAACCTCCAGGATCTCCATCGGCGGAAGAAGACGATTCTCGCCGGTGCCGGGCTTTCACTCGCCGCCGCACAGGTCGTAGGGCTCGTCGCGCTCGGGTTCACGAGCGTCTACCGCGAGGGTTTCGAGACGACGCTGTTCCTGCAGGCGCTGACCCTCGAAGCGGGAGCCTTCACCGTCCTCCAGGGAGTTGCGATCGGATTTGCTGCGGTCGTCGGAGTGTTCTTCCTCGTCGTTGCGCTCGAGCGCAGGTTGCCGCACAAGAAGATGCTGATCGTCACCGGCGTGATGATCACCTGGGTCCTCGTCGTGCTCGTCGGCCAGACCGTGCAGGTGATGCAGAAGGTCGGCTGGGTTCCCGTCACACCCGTCGAGCATCTCGAGTTGCCCTACTGGGCCGGCGTGTGGCTCGGCGTCTACCCGACCTGGGAGGGGCTGATGGCGCAGGCCGCCGCAGCCACGTTCGTGATCGGGAGCTACGTTGCTGCCGAGGCCGTGCGCAAGCGGCGGAGGGCCCGGATTCTCGGGGCGCCGATCGGCATCCAGGAGAGCTGACCGTCGATCTCACGTTTGGCCCCGCCGCCTCGTTTCAACACGCATGATCACTCTCCATGACTTCGCGGCCTCGGCCAACTGCTTCAAGGTTCGGATGTTGCTCTCGCAGCTCGAAACACCGTACGAGCGCGTTCCGGTGGACATCTTCGCCGGGGACGCACAGACGGACGCGTATCTCGCACTGAACCCGGCAGGTCGCACACCGTTGCTCTTGACGGAGGACGGCTCGGCGATTCCCGAGTCGGGCGCGATCCTGCTGTACCTCTCCGAGGGCACACCGTTTCTCCCCACTGATCCCATCGAGCGCGCGCACGTCCATGCCTGGATGTTCTTCGAGCAGAACCTGCTCGAGCCCAATGTCGGGACGGCGCGCTTCTGGCGCCTCACCGGGCGAGACGGAGAGCAGCCGGAGGCGTTCGCGCGCCACTTCGAAGCGGGGGCTGCTGCACTCGCGACGCTGGAACGCGGTCTTGCCGGGAAGGAGTTCCTCGTCGGCGGCCGCTACACCGTCGCGGACTGCGCGCTCTACGCGTACACCCGCGTCGCTGACGAAGCGGGGCATGGGATGGCGGCCTATCCGGCGATCGCGGCCTGGCTCGATCGAGTCGCTGCAACGCCAGGCGCGATCGACGATCTCGAGCCGTATCCGGCGGCCGCGCATCTTGGTGCAGGCGGTCGGTCGGCACACGATCGCGGGGCAGGAGCCTGAGTCAGGAGTGGATCCGAGGCGGGCTCACCGTTCTTGATTCCCTCTTCCTGGAGGCAAGCCCGTCGCTTCCTCGCGGCCACCCCTTCCCTGGCGCCGACGCAGTAGCGGGAGGGAGACGGCGACGAGGGCGAGGACGACGAGAGGCACGACGAGCAGGCGCGGGAAGCGCTGGCCGGGAACCGGCGCATAGTCGAGGCGCCCCTCGACAGCGAATGGCCTACCGTCAATGCTCCCCGGAATCGTCCAACGGAAGATGCGATGGGGTGACCCCTTGTCCGCGACGACGACCGGCGGGTCGCTCCTGCTCATCCAGTGGATCCGATGGTCGTGCCAGTCGTAGGCGCGGCCGGCGGCGGCGACCCGTTCCCAGTCGGGTGCCGCCTGTGGATCGGCGGCCGCCGGGATCCTGACCGTTCCCGTAGCGGTCATCGTTGAGATACGTGGCAGGCGACCTGGTGTTGCGGTAGACGCCCGTTGCGTCGAACCTGAGGTAGGCCTCACCCTCGTAGCCTTCGATGATCACGACGCGGTTGCCGGGCGCACGGAGCTGTACCCGGTCTTCCCCGTCGAGTATCGCCACCTCGACGCCCGCTGTCGGGAGGCGTGACAGAGGTGATCGTCGACGTGAATCCCCGGGCGGCCCCGCCGCCGTGTGGTGCGGCGGCGGGACTCGCGCCGAGGGCGACGAGTACGACGGTCAGGATGATCGAGTACCCGTCCTCGCATGACGGTCTAGCCGTGGCCGCCGGTGCTCTTCACGAGCTTGACGGCCGGCGCGGGATGCTCCGGCTCGGCCTTGCCCTTGACCGGGATCTCGACCCAGCGATTGACACCCTTGGTGCAGCGCTGGACCGTCTTGAAGTAGAGCGTCTTCCCGGGCGTGTTCGGGAGGCCGAGCATCAGCTCGAACGTGTCCAGGTAGGCGTCGGGCAGCGGCCCGCCGGTCCAGGTGACCGCGAGGACGCCCGTGGTGCAGCGTCTTGCCGGAGAAGTCCTTCACCGGCTGCGGCAGCGTGCCCTTCGTGAGGGTGATCCGCCACCCCGACTTGACCTTCGGCTTTGACGTAGGAGACGCCGCCCGGGATCTGGATCGTGACCTGCCGGGTGGGGGCGCCTTCGCAGCCGTGAGGAACGTTGAAGCCGATGACCGGGTATCCGCCCGGCCGGAGCGGTGCTCTGCGTCGGCTCGACGTGTGCCAGGGCAACGGGGACGACGACAAGGGCAGCGACAGACGCCGCCATGAGAAGTGCCTTTTTGCATTGTGAGACCTTTCGGATTGGGATGTCGATGGTTGTGCTCCACTGGTCGAACTCGCCCTCGCGGACGTCGAGTTGCATCTGCCAGTCGCCGGCGAGCGGGAGCTCGGCGGCCGTGACCACCCCGTGTCCGGGGCCGGCCGGCGTCGCTTCGAACCGAAGCGGGCCGACGTCAACCGCGGGGAGTGTCGCTGACACGGCAATCTCGTCTACGGGGGCGAGTGAGCCGGTGGAGTCGAGCAGGTAGACGTGGATCTCGTTCGACCCAGTGCGTGCCGGGTCGACGGTGAGTGTGTATCGGTACGGGCCGATCTCGCCGTCACGTGACACGATCCCGGCTGCGGAGGCCACTTGCGCCTTCGCCGGTGGCTCCGCCACGAGCACAGCAGTGACCCCGACGACGACGATCATCACGACGAGCTCGGCCGCGACGGCCCGAGCGAATCGCCGCTGACGTCGACGGTCGGGGACGTCGCTCCGCAGAGCGGGTACCGAGACCCGGTTGTTGTAGGCACCGAGAGCGAGCAGTGGCACGAGGAGTACGACCTTGGCGAGCACGAGCCGCCCGTACGTCGTTTCCACGAGCCCGCTCCACGAGCCGATCTCGAGGAAGCTGCTTATCACCCCGGCCGTGACGAGCGCGATCACCGAGCCGATCGCGAGAGTCGAGAAGCGGGGCACGATCTTCGTTGCGAGCGACCAGCGGTCGCCGCCTGCCTTGACGAGCAGGAGAGCAAGGAACGCGAGCCCGCCGACCCAGACTCCCGCGGCCAGCACGTGGATGGAGTCGCTCAGGATCGCAAGCGTCCCCTCGACCCGGGCGTGACCGGAGATGGCGGGTGTGACTGCGATCGCAGCCGCCAGGACGATCCCGGCGAGTGCCACCGCCTCGGAGCGCCGTCGCATCGCGAGCACCGCGACACCGGTGAGCGCGATGGCGAGCAGGCCGCGAGCGAGCCACACTTGCCCGAAGCCGGTGGCGAGCACGTCACGGGTCAGCGACCAGCGGAAGGCGGAATCGAGCCCGAATCCCGCGGCCTTGACCCCGGTGAGGGCGAGCAGAGCCAGTGAATCGAGCGCCAGGAGCAGTCCAGCAACAGCCACGACCGCCCACGCCTCTGCCGTTCCTCTCACCTGCCCATCGGCGACGAACGTGAGCACTGCCACGCCACCGATGCAGAGCAGGATCAGGGCCAACCCGACGAACCGGCTGAGAGCAAGTGCGCCGTCGACCGATCCTGACGCCGCGTCCGCGTCGAGCACCTGGTCGACCACTCCCCGGCCATCCCCTGCCGGCTCGCCGACCGAGAAGACGAACGCTCCGCGAATCGGGTGTGAGTCGGCAGAGAGGACCCGCCACGCCACCGTGTACGTGTCCTCCGGCAGACCTGCAGGAAGCGAGACGGCCACGGTGCCCGACGTCGGCTTCGTCACCTCGCCGGTATCGACTCGACGGGCCTCACCGTTGAAGACGCGAACCGACCCTGCGACGGTCGCGACCGCCTCGTCGAAGCGCAGAACCACCTGGGTCGGAGCGCGCAGGAGCACGGCTCCCCGCGGAGGGGTCGTCTCTACGAGCGCCGCATGCGCGAACGCGGACGGCACGACGGCCAACGCCAAGGCGCACACCGTTGCCGCCGCGAGCGCCCAGCACACGACTGGATGTCGCGATCGAGTGATGCCAGACTCCTTCGGTTACTCGTCAAGGCAGGCGGCGCGCACGCCGCCCGCAAAGATCAAGCAGCGAAGAAGCGCGGGGGCCCTCGTGTCCCGAACCCGCGTGAGAGTGCGGGACGTCGGGGTGCGTCGACGCTCGAGCGGAGTGAGGGGAGAATCGGTACAACGCGGCGCTCACGAGGTGCGGCGCCGAGCAGCCGGCCCACGGCCTGTGCTGCGCGGAGGAGCACCCGGGCGAGGATGTACGCGCTGATCGCGAATGGAATCTGAAGCACGAGTCCGAGAACGAACGTGCGCTGGAAGACGGCATCCGCCGGGAATGACCCGTCGTGGAGGAGGCGCTCGAAATGCTCCTGGCAGCAGAAGAGAAGCGGCGCGATCAGCGCGAACTGCCAGGCCGCAAGTCCGGGCGCAGTTCCTGATCGAGCCGCCGTCCTCGCCTGTCCGACGAGACCCAGCAGCACGACGACCGTGCTGAGAGCGAGAACGACGGGTAGGTACGCCATGTAGTCGTGCCCGGCATCCGCGAGCAGGTGTGCTCGCTCGCTCGCATTCGGCGCCACGAGGCGGTACGCGAGCACGTGGGCGCCCTGGGATGCCGCGACAGCGAGAGGAACGGTCAACAGCAAGGCGGCTATGCGAGGGCGCATCGCCACATTCTACGGCCGGACCGGAGCCTTTTGCGGGAACAAGCAGTGGGCTGCGCAGATCGAGCGCGCACAGGGCCAGGGGTGAGGCTGAAGCCTCACCCCTTGTTCGAGGAGCTGGCGCACGACCTGACGTCGTAGGCGATCCCGCCTACGACGTCAGGTCGTGCGCCAGCTCCTCAAACGCCGCCACGAACGTGTTGCAGTCCTCGATCGTGTGCGTGATCGAGAGCGTCCACTCCTCCTCGCGACCCGGCGTCATGAAGATGCCGCGATTCATGTTGTAGAGCCACGCGAGGGAGCAGAGCTCCTCGTCCTGGTTCGCCTTGAACGACTCGTAGTCCGTGATCTTCTCCGGTGAGAACGTGACGCAGCCCTTCGAGCCGACGCCGACGGAGTAGCCCGGGAACTCGTACTTCTCGATCACCGCCTGGCAGCCGGCGAGGATGTGCTCGTTGAGCGAGTCCAGGTGGTCGTACGCGTCCGGTGTCATCACCTCGAGCAGGTTCGCTCGCGCTGCGGCCATCACGAGCGGGTTACCGTTGTAGGTGCCGACCTGGACGATCTCGCCCGAGATGACCTTCTCGAACAGCTCGGTCGTGGCCCCGATCGCACCGCACGGCAGGCCGCCGCCGAGCGCCTTCGCGAGCGTGACCATGTCGGGGACAACGCCGTACTTCTCGACGGCCCCTCCGGCCGCGATGCAGAGGCCGGTCTTGACCTCGTCGAAGATCAGCAGGATGCCGTGCTTCCGCGTGATCTCGCGGACGGCCTCGAGATAGCCCGGCTCCGGTAGGACGACACCGAGGTTCATCATGGCTGCTTCCATGATCACGCACGCGGGCTTGCGGTCCTCGGCGATGAGCCGTTCGATCCGACGCTCCATTGCTTCCGCGTCGTTGAAGGGCACCGCGATCGTCATGTCGGCGACGACCTGGGGAATCCCGAGCCCGTAGGGGATCGACTGCAGGTCGAAGCGGTCGCCGATCGAGTCGTAGTCGACACCGAGCGAGACCATCACGTAGTCGTGATGCCCGTGGTAGGAGCCGAAGATCTTCACGATCGTGTCGCGGCCGGTGACGCCCCGGGCGATCCGGATCGCGTCCATCGTCGCCTCCGAGCCGGAGTTGACGTAGCGCCAGTGCTCGAGCCCCCAGCGACGCGCGAGCTCCTCGCCCACGACGATCGAATCCTCGGTCGGCGCGGCGAAGTGGGTTCCGAGCCCGATCCGGTCCGTGACGGCCTTGGAGATCACGTCGTGCGCGTGGCCCTGCACCATCGAGCCGAAGCCGTTGTGGAAGTCGAGGTACTCGTTCCCGTCGACGTCCCAGACCCGGGCGCCCTTGCCGTGGGAGAGGTAGATCGGCCACGGGTCGCGCGACTGGTACGACGAGGCAACGCCCCCGGCGAGGCTCTTCTGCGCGCGGGCGTAGAAGTCCCTCGAGCCCTGGGTTCGCGCATCGAGCTTCGCGGACTCGCGCTCGGTGAGCTCCTTGATTCGTGCGCGATCGATCTCGACGTGTGCTCTGGTCGCCATTCGACTTGCTCCTTGATTGATGGGATTCCCCATTGTGGCTGTTCAGTCGCGCTGTCGCCACTCGGCTGGTGCGCTCACGAGGCCGGCGCGCAGCCGTAGAATCGCGTCTGATGACGAGTGCCGAAGCTGTCGCCGATCGTCTCGAGGCCGAGCTGGCGCCCATTCACGCGGCTGCGTGCCGGGCGGCGTGGGAGATCAACGTCCTCGCGAACACCGAGAACGAAGTGCGCCGGATCGAGATGGAGCGGGCCGTGTCCGACTACCTCGCGGACGGTGAGCGGTTTGCTCTGATCGAAGCTGCTCGTTCCGAGGCGACTGGCTCGACCAGGCGACGCCTGGATCTCCTCCGGGCGGCGTTTCTCGCGAATCAAGTCCCGGCCGAGCTGCGTACGCGGATCATCGAGCTCGAGGCGGCCGTGGAGATGGTCTTCTCGACGCATCGAGGCGTCGTCGCCGGCCGCCGCGTGAACAACAACGAGATCCTCGACATCCTCCGCGAGAGTGACGACGGCGAGAAGCGACGCGAGGCGTGGGAGGCGTCGAAGACGGTCGGCGCGGCCGTTGCCGACGACGTTCGCGAGCTTGCGCGACTCCGGAATGACGCCGCTCGAACCGTCGGCTATCGCGACTGGTTCGCGCTCTCGCTGGCGCTCTCGGAGATGGACGAGGCGAAGCTCTTCGCCACCCTCGACGAGGTCGACGCGGCGACGGCCGAGCCGTTCGCGCGTTGGAAGCTCGAGCTCGACGAGGCGCTTGCGGTCCGGTTTCGGTGCTCGGCGACCGAGCTCGCTCCCTGGCACTACGCCGACCCGTTCTTTCAGGAGGTCCCGGTCGAGGGGGAGATCGATCTCGGGCCGATGCTCGCCGACGGTGACACGGTGGCACTCTCCGAGCGAACCTTCACCGGGATCGGCCTCGAAACACGTCCGGTCCTCGATCGGAGCGACCTCTTTCCGCGCGACGACAAGTGCCAGCACGCGTTCTGCATCGACATCGATCGGGAGGGCGACGTGCGCGTGCTCGCAAACGTCGTCCCCGGCCAGTACTGGCTCGACACGATGCTCCACGAGCTCGGCCATGCGACGTTCGACGGCGGCATCGACTCAACCCTGCCCTGGATGCTCCGGGACTGTCACACCGTCGTCACCGAGGGGATCGCGATCCTGATGGGGCGACTCGCCGGCGATGCCGAGTGGCTCGAGCGTGTCCTCGGAACGGACGCCGACGATGTTGCCGCAATCGCTGCGGATCTCCGCGCAGCGCGTGCGGCGGAGATGCTCGTCTTCGCGCGCTGGGTTCTCGTGATGACGAACTTCGAGCGCTCGCTCTACGCGGACCCGGATTCGGATCTCGACGCTCGCTGGTGGCAACTCGTCGAGCGCTACCAGCTGCTCGCCGCTCCGAGCGGCCGGTCGAACGCCGACTGGGCGGCGAAGATTCACGTGGCGTGTGCGCCCGTCTACTACCACTGTTATCTCTTCGGCCACCTCGTCGCCTCCCAGCTCTCGGCGACGCTCGAGCGGGAGTGTGGCGGATTGGTCGACCGGCCGGCCGCCGGTGCGCTCCTGCGCGAGCGGATCTTCCACCCGGGCCAATCGGTGCGATGGGATCGGCTGCTCGAGCAGGCGACGGGTGAGCCGCTGACGGCGACGTACTTCGGGCGTGACATCGGAGCCGCCTAGCGGGGCTTGTTGCAACGTTGAACCCGGAATGATCGCTCCAACGAGCCCCACTACTGGGCTTACCTGAAGTGGCCCTTCAAGGACCGGAGCGTTTCGGGCCGTACCTTTTATGTATCAAGGGCCACTGGATCGGTCGGGCACTGCTAATCTTGTCCAGTAAATGTCCATTTTATCCTCCGTCGTCGCCGGCCGCCGCTCGAAGTTCCTCGTCCTGCTCGCGTGGATCGCTCTCGCTGCCGCGCTAGCACCGCTCGCGAGCAAGTTCGAGTCGGCGCAGAAGAACGAGCCGTCGAGCTTCCTGCCGGGCGACGCCGAGTCGGTGAAGGTGCTCGACGCGTCCGATGGCTTCGCGCAAGGCCAGGCGACCCCTGCGATCGTCGTCTACAGCGCCCCGGCGGGATTCGACGACACCACGAAGGCCGCGGTCGGCGAGCGACGCGAGGCGATCATCGCCGCCGAGATCGAGGGTGTCACCTTCGTCACGCCGCCGACGTACTCCGAGGACGGCGTCGCCGCGCTGCTGACGGTGCCGATCGTCGCCGGCGGTGACGAGCAGATCCTGATCGACGCCGTCGACAGCATTCGTGAGATCGCAGGCGAGGATCTTCCGGCCGGCCTAACGGCGAAGGTGACCGGGCCTGCCGGCTTCTCCGCCGATGCGAGCGCGGCGTTCGAGGGGATCAACTCGACGCTCCTCTTCACAACCGCGATCCTCGTGCTCGTCCTCCTCGTGCTCATCTACCGGAGCCCGATCTTCTGGATCATTCCCGCTCTTTGCCGTCCTCCTCGCCGAGTTCGTCGTGCGAGGAATCGGCTACCTGCTCGCATCGGCGGGTCTCGTGATCAACGGCCAGGTCGGTGGGATCCTGCTCGTGCTCGTGTTCGGGGCCGGCACCGACTACGCGCTCCTGCTCACCGCGCGCTACCGGGAAGAGCTCCGTCTCGTCGATGACCGACACGAGGCGATGCGGATCGCGGTCCGGCAGGCTGGCCCCGCGATCATCGCCTCCGCCGGCACGGTCGTGGCGGCGCTCCTCTGCCTCTCCTTCGCGAGCGTCAACTCGACTGCGGGCCTCGGCCCGGTCGGGGCGATGGGCGTGGCGGTTGCGGCGATCGCGATGCTCACCGTTCTTCCGGCGCTCCTTCTCATCGGCGGGCGTCGTGCCTTCTGGCCGTTCGTGCCCCGAGTCGGCTCCGAGGAGCGCTCGCGCCGCGGCTCGTGGCGGAGCCTCGGGGAGTGGATCGAGCGGCGCCATCGCCCCGTCTGGATCGTCACGGCGCTCGCGCTCGGCGCGATCGCCCTCGGCACGCTGACACTCGACGACAACGTGACGACGGCGAACGCGTTCCGTGGCGACGTCGAGTCGGTTCAGGGCCAGGCCGTGATCGACGAGTCGTTCCCTGCCGGGGCGAGTGCGCCTACGGTCGTTCTCGTCACCGATCCCGCGAAGGTCGAGGCGGTTCGCGAGGCGGCGTCGAGCTCGTCGGTCGTCGATTCCGTCGGTGCGCCGGAGACGGGCTCGACGGGCGTTCGCTTCGACGTGACCCTCAACGAGGACCCGTTCGCCGAGGAGGGCTACGCCGCGATCAGCGTCCTGCGCGACGATCTCCGGGCGGCCGGGGGTGATGCGGTTCTCGTCGGTGGCGCGACGGCCGAGGAGGCCGATCTCCGGGCCGCAATCAAGCGGGACACGAAGCTGCTCGTTCCGCTCGTCCTCCTCGTCGTCTTCGGGATCCTGGTCGTCCTCCTGCGCTCGGTCGCTGCACCGCTGATGCTGATGGCGACCGTCGTCCTGTCGTTCTTCGCTGCCCTCGGGCTCGCGTTGATCGTCTTCTCGCTCTTTGCCGACTTCCCGGGTGAGGACCCGAGCTACCCGCTCTTTGCATTCATCTTCCTCGTCGCTCTCGGGGTCGACTACAACATCTTCCTCATGGCCCGTGTCCGCGAGGAGGCGCACCGGATGCCGACGCGCGACGCGATGCTCCTCGCGCTCGCGGTGACGGGTGGCGTCATTACCTCGGCAGGCGTCGTGCTCGCCGGGACGTTCGCTGTCCTTGCGGTCCTGCCGCTGATCGCGCTCACGCAGCTCGGGATCACGGTTGCGCTCGGCGTCCTGCTCGACACGCTCGTCGTCCGGTCGATCCTCGTGCCGGCATTGACGTTCGAGCTCGGCGAGCGTACGTGGTGGCCGAGTCGATTCCGGCGCGAATCACCATCCGAGTAGAGCGTCGGAACTGCAGTACCGGTTTGCGGTGCCGCGGCGTGGGCGTGATGATGGGATAGTGAGCCCCGTCCTCAACCACGTCAGCATCGTCGCGCACGACCTCGAGACATCGCTCCGCTTCTATGTCGACGAGCTCGGCCTCGCGCCGCTGCCAACGCCGAACTTCGGCTTCCCTGTCATCTGGCTCGATGCGGGCCACTGCCAGATCCACCTCTTCGAGCGACCCGGGGAACCGCCGTCGCACGCGCACTTCGGCCTCGAGATCGCCGAGTTCATGCCGGTGTATCTCCGGATGAAGGAGCTCGGCGTGCTCGACCACGTGACCTTCGGCAACGCGATGTACGAGCTCCCGGACGGCGGCATTCAGATGTACGTGCGTGACCCGGCGGGCAACCTCGTCGAGCTCGACCATCCCGACGCGTCGACGATTCCTCAGGACCAGGTGCCCGAGTACATGCGCCTCGCAGACCTCCGGCCCCAGGAGGGCGAAGCCAGCCGGGCGACGCTCTGGCACGAGTACGATGTCTCACGACGTGACGCCTGATTGCCCCTGAGGCCGGCTGTCGCCGTGCCCTCGCTCCGGGAGCGGCTACGCCGTCTCCCCTACAGCCCAGAGGTCGACCCAGCGACTGAAGAGCGTCCGTCCGTCTGCCTGCATCTCGGCCATCGAGGCCCGGAAGTCCGCAAGCAGTCGGTCGAGCCCACCTGCCCCGAGCACCTCGTCGGCCGAGGAGATGTACGCCGGAACCGTTGCCCACTCGTCCGCCATCGCCTCGTCCACCTCGACGTGGAACTGGACGCCGTACGCGACGTCGCCGACGCGGAAGGCCTGATTCGGGTACGCGGGCGATGTCGCGAGCAGGGTCGCGCCGTCCGGCAGATCGAACGTGTCCTGATGCCACTGGAGGGTCGGGCGCGGCCAGGCGAGCCCCGCGAAGACAGGATCGACGAGCGCCTCGGGTGTCGCGTGGACGGGGAGGATGCCGACCTCGGGAAGCAGGCCCGCGAACGACCTTCGCGCCGAGCGAGGACGCGAGGAGCTGGACGCCGAGGCACGAGCCCCAGAACGGCGTTCCACCGCGCACTGCTTCCGCGATGAGTGCCTTCTCGGCGACGAGCCACGGATGCTCGTCCTCGTCGTTGACGCTCATCGGCCCACCCATCGCGACGACCGCGTCGATCCCGTCGAGGCTCGACGGCAGGACCTCTCCCTCGTCGAGCTCGACGCGATGCAACGTGGCGCCGCGCTCTTCGAGCACGTCTTCGAAGACGCCGGGTGGCTCGCACGCGATGTGCTGGAGGACGAGGACGTTCACGATGGAGTCGACGGTACCGGAGGTCGGAGTTTCGACGACGCTGCCCGCTGAGAGCTCGACCTCGAGCTCGTCGAGCGCAGACCGGAGCAGTGCGATGCGCTCGACGACGGGCGCGGATGCGTCGAGGTCGACAACCGGGCCGGCTCGTTCGGGATGCTCGTCCAGCACGGACTTGCGTCGCTCGGACTCGCGCGCCTCTTCCATCGAGTTGAGCACGATCCCGATCAGCACGTTGAGCACGATGAACGCCGCGATCAGGATGAAGCTGACGAAGTAGATCCACGACCAGGGATGGACGTCCATCCCCTCGTACATGTAGTTCGGGAAGTTCTCGAGCGTCAGCATCACGAACAGCGTCAGCATCGCGCGGCCGATGTTGCCCCAGTGCTCCGGGATCGCGTCGGCGAACATCAGCCAGCCGATCATCCCGTAGACGAAGAGGATCGCCGCGGTGATTCCCGCCACCGAGAGGAGCGGCGGCACGGACCGCCAGACGCCGAGCAGGAGGACCCGGAGGTCGGGCAGCAGGCGTACGACGCGCATCAGGCGTGCGAGCCGCGCGAGCCGCAGGAGCGTCGCGTTCTCGCGGACGCCGGGAATGAACACCGAGCCGATCACGACGAAATCGAAGATGTTCCAGCCGCTGCGGAAGAAGTTCCACGGCCGGATCCCGTAGGAGAGGATGCGGAGGACGAGCTCGATGACGAAGATCGACGAAGCAGAGGTCGCTGATGTGGTGCAGCGTCGAGCCGTAGCGCTCGTCGAGCGTCTCGTAGGTGCCGAGCGCGAGGACGAGGGCGTTGACCAGGATCACGCCGACGATGAACGCGGTGAAGCCCGAGGAATCGACGAAGCCGGCGAGCCGGTTCCGGGGGATTGCGTTCATCGCCATATCAATACCGAATCGCGCTCGTTGCTGAACGGCCGGGGGTCGGCCTTCAGGATCGCGCGAAGCGTCGGAGAACGGGCCGAGCGTGCGTTCTATGTGGATGGCCGGCGGGCCGGCCCCTTCAGGATCTCGCGAAGCGAGCAGAAGAGATAGCTTGCATGAGGTCGGAAGTCTTCGCGATACGCTCTTCCCTCGCGACGACTCCCAGACCTCACGCAAGCGTGTCGAGGATCGTCGAGATGTCGTTCTTCGTCGTGCGTGGGTTGACGATCGCGAACCGCGTGATCGTCTCGTCGCCGTGGGTCGACGGTGTGACGAAGGCGAAGTTCGCCTGCCGGAGCCGTTCGGACCAGTCGTAGTACTGCGCGGCGGTCCAGCCGATCCGCCGGAAGACGACGACCGAGAGATCCGGTTCGCGGAGCAGCTCGACGTAGGCGCGGCTCGTGATCTCCGCGGCCGCGTAGCGCGCGACGTCCAGTGTCTGCTCGACCGCTTCCGTGTAGGCGTCCGTGCCGTGCGCTGCGAGCGAGAACCAGAACGGCAAGCCGCGGGCGCGGCGAGTCAGGTTGACTGCGTAGTCGGAGGGGTTCCACTCGTCGCCGCCCTGCAGCGGCTCGAGGTACCCGGCCGTCTGCGTGTGCGCCGCTCGGCCCAGCTCCGGCTCGCGGTAGATGAGGGCACAGCAGTCGTAGGGTGCGAAGAGCCATTTGTGCGGGTCGACGATGAACGAGTCGGCGCGCTCGATACCGTCGAACAGCGGACGGACGCTCGGCGCAGCGAGCGCGGCACCGCCGTACGCACCGTCGACGTGGAACCAGAGCCCGTGCTCGTCACACACGGTCGCCACCTCGTCGAGGCGGTCGACGGTGCCGAAGTTCGTCGACCCGGAGGTCGCGACGACGGCAAACACCCCGTCGCCGTCGCGCTCGAGGGACTCATGAAGCGCGTCACCTCGAAGTCGCCCTTCGGCGTCGGGCTCTACTTCGAGTACGTCGACGTCCATGACGCGTGCGGCCATCCTCACCGACGAGTGCGCCTGCGAGGTCGCAGCGACCTTCCACCGCGGCGGCCGCTCGCCGCCCCTGCTCGCTGCCGCCGCATGTCGCGCCGCGACGAGCGCGGAGAGGTTGCCCGTCGTTCCTCCCTGAACGAACGCGCCTCCTGCACCGGCCGGAAAGCCGGCCAGATCGGAGATCCAGCGAAGCGCCTGGTTTTCGGCGTACACGGCCCCGGCGCCCTCGAGCCAACTGCCGCCGTAGATGGACGACGCACCGACAACCAGGTCGAAGAGCGTGGCCGCCTCGGTCGGCGCTGAAGGGATGAACGAGAGGAAGCGGGGATGATCGGTCGAGATGCAGGCCCGCGAGAGCACGTGATCGAAGAGCTCGAGCATCGCCTCGCCGCCGAGGCCTGCGGCCGTGATCGTCTGTCCCGCGTCTTGCTCGAGCTGCTCGGGTGTCCGGGGGCCGTCGAGCGGAACGGGATCGAGCCGGAAGCGATCCTCGGCATAGGCGAGGATCCGCTCGGCGAGTCGTTCGGTCGCATCCGTGTGGCCGTGCACGGGGCGAGTGTAATCGCGCCCATGAAAGAGGGGGCTCCCGGCCGAAGCCGGAAGCCCCCGATCTCTCTTCCTCCCCGTTACGACTGGTTGCTCTGGTGTGCCTCGTGGTTCCTCGGCTCGCGGTCGGCGACGCGCTTCGCGGGCGTCGCCTCGACCTGCGCGAGCGTCGAGCCGCGGTCTGCGCGGATCCGGATCGTGATCCGGTCGCCCGGCTTCCAGTTGCCGGGTTCGCTGATCGTCGGTACGCGGTGTGCCCAGTGCAGGAACACGGTGTCCTCACTGGTCGTGAACGCCTGCTGGACGAGGCTGGTTGATCATCAGCTTGAGCGCGTTCCGATTCCCGCCCTTGACCTCGATCGTCACCTTGCCGGCTCCGGCGGAGACGAGGGTGCCGCGGAAGAGGTAGAGCGGCTTCGTCGGCTTCGTCACGGTCTGCCCGCGATCACCGACCGAGGCTGCCGGCTTCTTCGTAATCGCTTCGATATCCGCGTTGCGGCCGGAGCGGACGTTGACGGTCACGTAGTCGTTCTTCTTGAGGTCTCCGAGTGCAATCGGCGTCGGCTTGCCCGCCGTCCACTTGGTGAACACCGTCTTCTCGTCGGAGGCGAACGTCTGAACCTGCTCCTCGCCGAGAAGCGAGCGGAGTGCTGCGCGGTTGCCGTTCTGCACGGCGACGGTCAGAGTCCCGTCGTTCTGTACCTGGCCGACGTAGCGGTAGAGCACGTTGTCCCTGGAGCCGCCGGCGAATGCGGCGGTTGTCGCGACGAGGGTCGCCAGTACGGCGGCCAGGGCGACGACGATGGATGAGCGCTTCATGTTCACTGTCCTCCCAGTGGGTGTGGTTACACCCCTGACACTAGGACCCTCGTGTTCGCCGCTTTTCAGGGTTACGTAAGCCGTGCGTAAGCCGTGCGATCCGGGAGCGACGCCGGCGCGAGGACGAGCGTGAATGTCGAGCCGGCACCAGGCGTGCTCTCGACTGTGACCTCTCCGCCCATCGCCTCTGCGAGCTCCGCGACGATGGCGAGGCCGAGGCCTGTGCCTACGGGCCGGTCGGCGCCGTAGCGATCCCAGAGATAGAAGCGCTCGAACGCACGCTCGAGATCGCCGGCGGCAAGCCCGGGGCCGTTGTCGATCACGGCGAGCCTTCCGGGTGCTGCCTCGATCACAACCGCTCCGCCCGCCGGAGTGGAGCGGATCGCGTTCTCGACGAGGTTCGAGAGCGCTTGCAGCGTGCGGCCGGCATCGGCGACGGCAGCAGCTCCGGGCTCGATGCGGGTCTGCAGATCGACTCCGTACTGCTCTGCCTGCGGGGCATGTCGTGCCAGGGCGTCCTCGGCGATCGCGCCGAGGTCGACCGGGGCGAGCACGACGTCGAACGATCGGCGGCGGAGGCGGGCGAGGTCGAGCAGGTCGCGGATCAGCCGCTCGAGGCGGTGCGTCTCACGCTCGATCACCTCGCCGGCACGCTCCGGTGTGAAGACGCCGTCGCTGAGGCCCTCGGCGTGCCCGCGGATCGCCGTCAACGGCGTCTTCAGCTCGTGGCTGATCGAGAGGAGGAAAGCCCGTTCCGCATCCTGCGCGCGACGCAGCTCCTCCGACAGCTCGTTGAACGAGGTGGACAGCTGTCGGAGCTCCGTCGAGCCCTCGACCGGCAGCGGGTCGGGCTCCGATCCCTCCGCGAGCCGCTTGCTCGCCTCGGCGACGCGGGTCACGGGGCGCGCCACGGCCCGTGCGAGCAGAAATGCGACGCCGGCCGCGAGGGCGAGCCCGAGCAGAGCGGCGAGGGCGAGGCCGACGAGGAACGGCGTCCAGTCGTCCGACTGGTTGCGCGCCGATCGAAGCAGCACGATTGCGTCTCCTCCTCCGAGTCGGGCTGCGTAGAGGAACGGCTCTCCGCGCACCGAGACGGTGCCGCTGGCGCGCCCGCTCCGGCGGAGGCGATCCGCGGCGGAGCCGGGGAGGAGGAGCTCGGCCTGCTCCGGCGTGAGGATCGCGAGGCGCTCCTCCTCGGTCGCGAGGAAGCGTCCGATCTCGCTGTCGCGCCGGGGCAGTGGGCTCGAGACGTGTTGGGCGGCGATCAGGTCGACCTGGCGGCTGAGCGCTCGCCGTGCGTCCTCGTCGAGCGAGCGCCGCGTCAGCGCCGAGCCGACGGCGAGCATGATGATGGTGGAGATGGCGACGGTGGCGGCGATGCCGACGAAGAGCCGCGTCCGAAGCCTGCGCGGCGCGTGGATCCGGCTCAAGCCGCGGCCTTGTATCCGGAGCCTCGCACGGTGCGGATCAGCTCGGGTCGATCGAGCTTGCGGCGCAACTGCGCGACGTGGACGTCGACCGTCCGCGTCCCCCCGGGAAACGAGAGGCCCCAGACCCGCTCGAGCAGCCGCTCGCGGGACATCACGGTCCCGGGATGCGCGAGGAAGTAGGCCAGCAGGTCGAACTCGCGACCGGTGAGCTCGACCGGGCGACCCGCCACCGAAACCGTTCGACCGTCGTGCTCGAGCGCGATGTCGCCCGCGACGACGGCGTCCTGCGCCTCCTCGGGCTCTGCTCGGCGAAGGACCGCGCGAACGCGAGCGACGAGCTCGCGGGGCGAGAACGGCTTCGTCACGTAGTCGTCGGCTCCGAGCTCGAGCCCGACGATGCGGTCGATCTCCTCGTCGCGCGCGGTGACGATGACGACCGGGAGCGACGAGCTGTCGCGGATGGCGCGGCACAGGTCGAGGCCGTCGGCGTCGGGCAGCTGGAGGTCGAGGATCGCCAGGCGGAACTCGTTCTGCTCGAGGGCGAGCAGTGCGTCGCCGCCACGCGCGACCCAGGTCACACTGAAGCCCTCTCGTTCGAGGTACGTGCGGATGAGCGTCGCGATGTCCTCCTCGTCCTCGACGAGCAGGATCGTTCCGCTCCGCGTCGCTCCGACGGTCACGCCCTCGCGCGCTTCAGCACGTTGACGGACTTCGCAGGGCCTCCGTCGCGGTACTTCACGACGACGAGCGCGCCGGGTCGTGCCTGCCAGCGGAAGCCCGGGTCGCCGCGGAACCTGAAGACCGTCCCGCGATCGAGTGGGATCGCGACAGGGCCGGCATCGGTGCCGACCGAGATCGACGTTCGCGTCAGCGACGAGACGATGCCGCGGCTCGTGACCATCGGCGGCTTGCCGAAGGCCCGGATCAACACCGCCGGCCGGTCGCCGTTGTGCGTCACCGTCGCAACGTACCCCGGCCGGATGTCTGTGAGCTGCGCCCGGCTGGCCGTTGATCCTCACCCGTGTCGCGCCCGAGACGGCGAACGAGGCGACGTTGCCGTCGAGCGCGCGCAACTCGATCTGAATCGGGCTGACCGACTGCACGATCCCCTGATCGTTCGTCTGATCGGACGGCGCCGACAGTGCAGCAGCAGGAATCGCGAGCGCGAAGACTGCGGCGACAGCCGTGAGAAGGCGGAGATTGCGGAGCGTCATGTCAGCATCGTCGTCGGTCGGGGTAAGCCTGTCATGGGCCGAGCGTAAGCCCTGTGTAAAGCATGCCACGAGCGGTCGTCGGAGCCTCCGCGGCTACGCTCCGGCTCGTGTCCACGCGAGATGACATCCGAAACGTCGCCATCGTGGCGCACGTCGACCACGGGAAGACGACCCTCGTCGACGCGATGCTGTGGCAGTCGGGGACGTTCCGCGCCAACCAGGACATCGCCGAGCGCGTGATGGACTCGATGGATCTCGAGCGTGAGAAGGGCATCACGATCCTCGCGAAGAACACGGCCGTCCGATACGGCGACACGAAGATCAACATCATCGACACGCCGGGTCACGCCGATTTCGGCGGTGAGGTCGAGCGCGGCTTGCGCATGGTCGACGGTGTGTTGCTCCTCGTCGACGCGAGCGAGGGGCCGCTGCCGCAGACCCGCTTCGTGCTTCGTAAGGCACTCGAGGCCCACCTGCGCGTGATCCTCGTCGTCAACAAGGTCGATCGGCCCGATGCGCGGGTCGAGGAGGTCGTGAACGAGGTCTACGAGCTCTTCCTCGACCTCGACGCCGACGAGAGCCAGATCGAGTTCCCGATCGTCTACTGCAACGCGAAGGCGGGGAAGGCGGGGCTGAAGGTCGACGAGCTCGCCGACGATCTCCGGCCGCTCCTCGACCTCCTGCTCGAGACGATTCCGGCGCCCACCTACGAGGAGGGCCATCCGCTGCAGGCGCTCGTGACGAATCTCGATGCATCCGCCTACGTCGGCCGCCTCGCGATCTGTCGCGTGCGCAACGGCACGATCAGCAAGGGCCAGCAGGTCGCCTGGTGCCGCGCCGACGGCACCGTCGAGCGTGCCAAGATCACCGAGCTCTATGTCACGGAAGCGCTCGACCGCGTCGAGACGGCCGAGGCCGGTCCCGGCGACATCGTCGCCGTCGCTGGAATCCCGGACGTCACGATCGGCGAGACCCTCGCGGATTTCGACGATCCGCGGCCCCTCCCGGTCGAGCAGGTCGACGAGCCTTCGCTCTCGATGACGGTCGGCATCAATACCTCACCGCTTGCGGGCCTGGAAGGAACGAGGCTGACAGCGAGCCAGGTCAAGGGTCGGCTCGACGCAGAGCTGATCGGCAACGTCTCGCTCAGGGTGCTGCCGACCGAGCGCCCGGACACGTGGGAGGTGCAGGGCCGTGGCGAGCTGCAGCTCGCAGTCCTCGTCGAGCTGATGCGTCGCGAGGGCTTCGAGCTGACGGTCGGCAAGCCGCAGGTCGTGACGAAGGAGGTCAACGGCAAGGTGCACGAGCCGGTCGAGCGCCTCGCGATCGACGCACCCGAGGAGTACATCGGTGTGCTCACGCAGCTGCTTGCTCTCCGCAAGGGTCGGATGGAGCAGATGGTCAACCACGGCACCGGCTGGGTGCGGCTCGAGTATCTCGTCCCGGCGCGGGCCCTGATCGGCTTCCGTACGGAGTTCCTCACCGAGACGCGCGGCACCGGGATCCTCCACCACGTCTTCGACCGTTACGAGCCCTGGTACGGCGAGCTGCGCACGCGACCGAGCGGGTCGCTGGTCGCCGACCGGCAGGGTCCGACGACCGGGTTCGCGATCTCGAACCTGCAGGAGCGAGGAACGCTGTTCGTCGCACCGGGCGTCGGCGTCTACGAGGGGATGATCGTGGGCGAGAACGCTCGCTCGGAGGACATGGACGTGAACGCGACCAAGGAGAAGAAGCTCACGAACATGCGCGCGTCGAGCTCGGACGAGCTCGTGCGCCTGATCCCGCCGCGCCCGCTCTCGCTCGAGCAGGCGCTCGAGTTCATCCGCGAGGACGAGTGCGTCGAGGTGACGCCGACGTCGATCCGGCTGCGCAAGGTCGAGCTCGCTGCCGGAAAGCGGCAGCAGCTGTCGAGCCGCAAGGCCCGCGGGCTCGCCTAACTCGCGGTGGAAGAGCGTACCGCGAGTTAGGCGAGCCTTCCCTGTTTGCAGATCGGGCTGCGCCCTTGATCGCGATAGATCCCTGAAGGCCTGGCTCGTTGGCGGACCTGCGTAGCGCGCGTCAGCGCCGCGCAGCGTCGCCCGGGTGCGCGTCGCAATCCGAATCCGCTCGACCCCACGTGGAGTACAAGCTCGTACGCCCCGGCGACGGCCCGCCCCTGCATCTCCGACGCCGACCCCTCCGGTCGGAGCCGGAAGCTTCGCCGTCTCGGGGAAGGAACCGGGCTACTCGCTCGCGACCCTCGCCTCGAAGCCGCGGAGTGCCACGGTCGTCCGTCGGCGCAGGATGTCGTCGGCCGTGACCGCAGCCTCGTGCTCGACGGCGTAGAGCGCCTGGGCGAGGATGTCGGGGCCGCCGGGAACGATGGGCTCGAGGAGCTCGGCGTCGTCAGCGGCAGGCTCGAGCACGTCGTAGGCAAGCGTGCCGTAGAGGCCCGCGAGGTGCGCAGCGGTGTCTCCCGGTAGCGCGGGATAGCGGCGCACGAGCTCCACGCGCACGATCTCCGGGTCGGCCGCGCCGATGACGGGGGCCGGATGGTGATCCGCGTGCAGGCCGCGGATCGAAGCGAGCGCCCGCGCGGCGACGTCGACCCCGATGCGCCGCCAGGTCGTGAGCTTTCCGCCGGCGACGCTGATCATCCCGGCCCTGCCCACGGTGACGACGGTCTCCCGGCGCGTTCCGGCAGTCGACGAATCTCCCAGGGGCAGGACACGGAGCCCCGCGAAGGCGGAGCGAACGCGAGCCGGGTCGATGACCTCCTCGTCGAGCGACGTGGCGGCCTCGGCGAGAATCTGCGCCTGGTCGGCTTCCGTGGATCGCACCGTGGCAGGATCGCCGTCGAACGGTTCGTCGGTTGTACCGAGGAGCAGCATGCCGTGCCAGGGGATCGCGAACGAGACACGGCCCCCGGGCAACGGCGATGTCACGGCTGCGTGCCAGGGCTCGTCGCACTCGAGCACGAGGTGGGCCCCCTTCGACAGACGCACGCTGGCGGCGGCGCTCGGGTCCTCGAGGCGGCGAAGCTGATCGACCCAGGGTCCCGTCGCGTTCACGACCACTCTCGCGGAGATCGCGAAGCCCTCTCCCGAGATGACGTCGACGACGTCGGCGCCGACGACAGTTCCTCCAGCGATCTCGATGTCCTCGACGCGGGCGTAGTTGAGCCAGACGGCGCCCATCACCTCGGCGGTCCGCAGGGCGGCAAGCACGAGCCGTGCATCGTCGGTCTGATGGTCGTGGTAGGCGACGTATGTCCGCTCGGGATCGTGGCGGAGCCCGGGCGCCAGTCTGTACGCCTCGGCGGGCTTGACGCGGCCGGTGCGGCCGTCCTTGAACCCGGAGAGAGCGCCGTAGGCGAACGCGCCAAGGCGAATCTCGGCCGGGCGATGCGGCGTCTCGGGCCCGACCGGCAGGATGAACTGGAGCGGCCGCACGAGGTGCGGCGCGACGAGGCGGGCATTCCAGCGGCGCTCCCGATGGGCCTCGCGCACGAGCCTGACATCACCCAGCCCGAGATAGCGAATGCCTCCGTGGACGAGCTTCGAGGAGGCGCTCGATGTTGCGCCTGCCGCATCTCCGCCGTCGACGAGTGCGACGTGCGCACCCGCGCGTGCAGCCGCCCACGCCGTGGACGCGCCGATGGCGCCGCCTCCGATCACGAGCAGGTCGAATTTCTCGGAGGCGAGCCGCTCCAGCCGCTCGGCGCGGGTCGGCGTTGCGGCCGAGGGAAGAAGCACGGCGCGCGGAGACGTGCTCATGCCCAACCCCGGGCTCGTTCGACGGCCCTCAGCCAGTCGGCGTACTCGGTCTCCCGGCGGGCTGCCGCCCATGCCGGCTCGACGATCTCGACCGCTCCGCGTAGCGCTCGTAGCGCGTCTTGGTCACTCCAGAGGCCGGCGGCAAGCCCTGCGGAGAATGCCGCGCCGCGCACCGTCGCCTCGCCGTCTGCCGCCATCTCGACGGGTCGACCAAGTGCATCTGCGAGTGTCTGAACGAACACGCGATTGGCCGTCATGCCGCCGTCGATCCGGAGCGTCCCGACCTCGACGCCTGCACTCCGCTGCGCCTCGTCCAGCACGGCACGGGTCTGGAACGCGATGCTCTCGAGGACCGCCCGAACGACGTGGGCGCGGGTCGTGTGCAACGTCAGCCCGAGGACGGCGCCGCGTGCCGAGGGGTCCCACCAGGGGGCGTAGAGCCCCTGGAATGCCGGGACGAACCGGACACCTCCGGAATCTTCGACCTCCGCGGCAACGCTCGCCGAGGCAGCCGAGTCGGGGATCGCGCGCAAGCCGTCGGCCAACCATCCGATCGCCCGGCCGGCGACCGCCATGGCCCCTTCGACACAGTAGTCCGGGGCGCCGCCGGCACTCTGATACGCCGGGCTCGCGAGGAGGCTCGAGCCCGGCGCGGGGCGTGTGGGCCCTGTGTTCACGAGCAGGAACGCTCCGGTGCCGTACGTGCACTTGGCCTCGCCTGGTGCGAGGCACGCCTGACCGACGAGGGCCGCCTGCTGATCCCCGATCGTCGCGAGGAGCGGGAGCGCCGCTCCGAGCGGGCCGTCGGCGCGCGTGAGCGCGGTTCCGCCGGGCTGGGACGTTGGCACCACCGTTGGTAGAACGGCGGCCGGCACGCCGAACAGCGTGAGGAGCTCGTCGGACCAGACGAGTTGCTCGGTGTCGAGGAGCAGGGTGCGGGAGGCGTTCGTGACGTCGGAGATATGCGCGCCACCGTCGGTAGCCCCGGTCAGATTCCAGGCGAGCCAACACTCGATCGTGCCCGCGGCGAGCTCGCCGCGCTCGGCCCTGGCGCGCGCTCCGGGAACAGCGTCGAGAAGCCAGGCGAGCTTCGTGGCCGAGAAGTACGGTTGGATCGGCAGCCCTGTGAGCTCGCGTACGCGGGGCTCCGCTCCGTCGGCGACGAGCTCGGCACATCGAGCGGCGGTACGCGTGTCCTGCCAGACGATCGCATTCGCGATCGGGAGACCCGTGGAGCGGTCCCAGACGACGATCGTCTCGCGTTGGTTCGTGATCCCCACACCGGCGACGCGTGTGAGATCCACGTCCGCGA
This sequence comes from uncultured Thermoleophilia bacterium, assembly GCA_963741655.1. Lineage (GTDB taxonomy): Bacteria > Actinomycetota > Thermoleophilia > Gaiellales > Gaiellaceae > Gaiella. The sequence continues at coordinate 10,908 of CAVUIQ010000007.1, read as the reverse complement.
GGACGTCGCGGGCGCAACCGGCGATGGCCTCGAGGATCTCCAGGGGTTCGTGCTCGACCAGTCCCGGCTGCGGATGGTGCTGACGGTGTGGCACCTGTCGCTCGGCGATGCGACGGCCGGTCAGATCCACGAGCGCGGCTCGGCTCGAGGTCGTGCCCTGGTCGAGCGCGAGAACGAGATCGGCGGTCATGGTTCCTCCTAGTGCCATTTCCGGTCTAACGTTGCGAGACACCGCACTGGACGACAGTGGCGACGGTACCGGCTCCGAGCGATCGCGGCGAGGCGCTCCAACGCGTCTCATGCATCCCGAGCACCGCGGCTCACGTACGCTGCTCCGGTGCGCGACCTGAGGCCGCTCTTCGATCCACGCTCGGTGGCCGTTCTCGGCGCCTCCGACGACCCGACGAAGTGGGGTCAGTGGATCTCTGCCGGGGCGCTACGCGGAGCGCATCGGCGCGAGGTGTGGCTCGTCAACCGCAAGGGCGGACAGATCCTCGGCCGTGATGCGTACACGTCGCTCGCAGAGCTTCCCGGTGAGCCCGATCTCGTCGTCATCTCCCTGCCAGAGTTCGCCTTCGAGCAGGCGATCGACGACGCGCTCGCTGCCGGCACGAAGGCGATCGTCGCAATCACGGCCGGGCTCGGCGAGATCGACGACGCCGGCAAGGCGCGCGAGGCCGCCGTCGTCGAGCGCGTTCGGGCCGCAGGTGCCGTGATGGTCGGGCCGAACTGCCTCGGCGTCTACGACGCCGCCGCCGAGCTCGACGTCGGCTCGAACAACTTCACGCCGGGGTCGATCGGAATCATCTCGCAGAGCGGCAACCTCGCACTCGAGCTGAGCCTCCTTGCCGCCGAGTACGGCGTTGGCGTCTCGCGCTTCACGTCGCTCGGCAACCAGGCGGACATCGAGGCGGCCGAGCTCGTCGAGTCCTATGCCGCCGACGAGAACACGCGCGTGATCGGCGTCTACTGCGAGGATTTCCGCGACGGACGCGCGTTCGCCCGCGCCGGAGCTGCGGCGGTCGCCGCGGGGAAGCAGGTCGTCCTGCTCGCAGCGGGCGGCAGCGAAGCAGGCGCACGCGCCGCCGCGTCGCACACGGGCGCGCTCGCAAGCGACTCCGCGGCGGTCGAGGCCGCCTGCCGGGCGGCGAAGATCCTTCGCGTTGCGACGCCCAAGGAGCTGATCGATCGCGCGCTCGCGAGCCTCTCGCCGCATCGGCCGCGCGGGCGCCGCGTCGCGATCGTCGGGGACGGCGGCGGCACGGGCGTCGTGACGGCGGATCTCGTCACCGAGGCAGGTCTCGACCTTCCCGAGCTCTCCGACGGGCTCAAGGCGAGGTTGACCGAGATCGCGTCGACGATCATCACCGCGAACCCCGTCGACCTTGCCGGGGCGGGCGAGGTGGACTTCTGGAACTTCGAGAAGGTGATGAAAGCCGTGCTCGATTCGGGCGAGGTCGACTCGGTCGTCTTCACCGGCTATTTCGGTGGCTACAGCGAGATGAACCCGGACTTTGCGCCGAAGGAGATGGCCGTCGCCGCCGGAATCGCCGCTGCGGCGGAAGCGAGCGGGCGACCGCTCCTCACGCAGGCGATGTACTGGGGCTCGAAGCCCGCGCAGGTCCTGCGTGACGAGGGCGTGCCCGTCTACCGGGACATCGAGGGTGTCGTCGCAACCCTGGCACAGCTCGTCGAGCAGGGAGAGGGTTTCGCGCCCGACGTTCCCGACGTCGGCGCACCCGCCCCACCGATTGTCGGTGACGGGTACTTCGAGTCGCGGGAGCTCCTTGCCGCCGGCGGCGTGCCCTTCGGAACCGCGAACCGTGCCGACTCGGTCGAGGGAGCACGCGCCGCAGCCGCAGAGCTCGGCTACCCCGTCGTCCTCAAGGCGCTCGGTTTGCTCCACAAGTCCGACGCCGGCGGCGTTGCCCTGGGCCTCGGCGACGACGCAGCGGTTGCAGCAGCTGCCTCCGACATGCACGAGCGCCTGGCACCCGAGGGCTACTCGGTCGAGACGCTCGTCGACACGTCAGGCGGCGTCGAGTTGATCGTCGGCTGCCGGCGCGATCCGCGCTTCGGCCCGCTCGTCCTCGTCGGCCTCGGTGGCGTCTACGCCGAGCTCTTGCGTGACGTTCGTCTCGCGCTCGCACCCGCGGGAGCGGACGAGCTCGAAGCGCTCCTGCTCTCGCTGCGCGGTGCCGGGATCCTCACCGGCGCGCGCGGCCGCGCGCCGGTCGACGTGCGCGCCGCAGCCGAGGCGGCGGCAGCCCTCTCACGGGTCGCCGCGGCGCACCCCGAGATCGCCGAGATCGAGATCAACCCGCTGCTCGTGACGCCGGGCGGGGCAGTCGGCCTCGACGCCCGCATCGTGCTCGGCTGACGTTCGCGAAGCCTCTAGCAGCCGGTGGCGTCGCGGAGGACGCGGCAGCACTGTGCGAGTCGGGGTGGGCTCAGAGTGGTGAGACGGCTGCGAAACGCAGCTCGCGGCAGCGTGTGGATGTTGTCGAAGTTCACGACGCAGTCGGTCGGCACTCCGTCGTCGGCCGCGGTGAGCTCGAGCTCCGAAACGAGCCCGCGCACCGTGCGCGTGAGGGCGGCCACGACAACGGATCCGATCCGGTCGGCGACCGGATCACGCGTGAGGATCAGGACCGGCCTGTCGCCCCCGGGCGTGGCGGCGAACCAGATCTCACCCCGCCTCATTCGACCAGTCCGACCAGTCCTCGGCAGGTCCCCAGTCGGCGATCGCGGCGAGCGCCAGCTCGCCGTCGCCGAGCGGTCGAGCGATCCACGTTTCGACGTCGACCTCCGATGCCAGGCGGGTGAGATGTCGGTGGAGCGCCTCTCGCAAGAGCACCGATCGATCGACGCCCAGGCGTTCGGCCCAGAGTTGTGCCTCGGCCGCTTCGGTGTCCGCCACCCGGAAGCTGATCATCGTCATACAACGAAGCATAGTGTATTACACGCGGGTGTCAAGCCTTTATACGGCGCGTCGGACACGGAGACGACGCGGCGGCTCCGCCCACGACGGGAGGATCCACGTCAGGCGTTCACCGCTCTGTAACCGTCCCTCGATCGCTTCACGCGCTACGATCCTGACTCGACGGTCAATCTCCCGCAGAACGGATCCAGGAGGACGCGTGCTTTCCCGACTGACTCGCCGCTTCCCGCTCGTCGCACTCGGACTCGTCGTGCTCCTCGTCGTTCCCGCAGTCGCCGTCTCGAGCGTGCGTGACTCGAAGGCCGAGCCGCAGGTCCTCAGAGTCGGAACCTCGTACTACATCTCCTCGCTGAACCCGTTCGTCGGGATCGAGACGAACGACTCGCTCGCCTACTCGATGGTCTATCCACAGCTCGTCCAGTACGTGCCGGGCCCGAGGATCGGCAGTGACTGGGCGTCGAGCTGGAAGAGCAGCAACGGCGGCCGCACCTGGACGTTCCGGCTCAAGAAGGGCAAGTGGTCGGACGGCACGCCGCTCACCGCGGCCGACGCGGTGTGGACGATCAACACGGTCCTCGAGTACAAGGACGGTCCGACCTCGTACGTCGCGAGCTCCTACGACGGGATCAAGGGCGCCTCGGCACCGGATCCGCAGACGCTCGTGATCTCGTACAGCCGTCCGATCGCCCCGGCGCTCTCGAACCTGTCCCAGACCTACATCCTCCCGAAGCACGTCTGGTCGACCAAGGTCGGGAAGAACGGGAAGGGGCTGAAGGAGTTCAAGCCGCAGGAGAGCCTGCCGAACGTCTCGGGCGGCCCCTACATCGTCACCCAGTACCAGCAGAAGGGCACGACCGCCTTCAAGCCCAATCCGAACTTCTACGGCCCGAAGTCGAAGTCGGCGGGCGTGGCGTTCACCTACTACACGAACGCCACCTCGATGGTGGTCGACATGGGGCGCGGCAAGCTCGAGTACATCGACTCGCTGCCCTACGGCGCCGCGGATGCAGCGAACGGCAAGCCCGGGATCAAGGTGAACTTCGGCGCGGGCTCGCAGGTCACGAACCTCGGCTTCAACTCGAACCCGAGGAAGTCGAAGAACCGCGAGCTGCTCGATCCTCGCCTGAAGGAGGCGTTCGAGTACGCGATCCCGCGCCGGCAGATCGTCGACGTGATCTTCAGCGGGCACGCGAAGCCGTGGGCCAACATCCTCTCGCCCGCGTCGAAGGCGGAGGGGTGGCTCAATCCGGCGGTCAAGCCCCTGCCCTACAACGTCGCGAAGGCCAACGCAATCCTCGACAAGCTCGGCTACAAGCGTGGAGCGGACGGGCTACGGGTCGCTCCCGCCACGTCCGGAAAGCTCGCGCAGCCGGCGCACCCGATGAGCTACAGCGTCATCGTGCCGAAGGATCTCGACTTCAACGGTGACCGCCAGTTCGACATCCTGGCGACTGCCTTCAAGAAGATCGGCGTCAAGCTCAACCTGACCCCCGGTGGTGACGGCGCTCAGGCCTTCGAGCTGATCACGGCGCCGGGCGGGAAGTACCTCAAGGCCGACATGTACACGTGGTACTGGCATCCGTACATCGACCCGTCGTTCAACCTCTCCGTGGTGACGAAGGCCGAGTGGTACAACAACAGCGACACGGGCTTCGACGATCCGCTGTACGACGGCTGGTGGAAGAAGCAGGGCTCGCTCGTGAACGTGAAGGAGCGGCGGGCGCTCGTCTGGAAGATGGAGGCGTACCTCGCGCAGAAGCGCCCCTACATCCAGCTCGTCGTCTCGAATGCGATCAGCGCCCAGTCGCCGAAGTGGACGGGCTTCGAGCCGACGCTCGGCGGTTCCTGCAAGTGCTACTTCACGTCCCCGCACCCGTCGCCCTGAGAGATGCCCGGCTCGCTCTTCCGCGAGGACGGGATGTGGCTCCGGTGCCAGTTCCACGCGCACACGACGAACTCGGACGGCGACCCCTTGCCGGTTCTGCTCTGCGATCACTACGCCGATCTCGGCTTCGACGTGCTCGCGATCACCGACCACTGGCACGTGACAGACGTCGATCACGATCGTCTCGTCGTCATCCCCTCCAGTGAGCTGACCGCGGACGCGCCGACGGCGCACGACGAGGCGGAGGTGCTCGCTCTCGGCGTCCCGAGCCTGCCCGAGTCGCGGGAGGCATTCGCGGACATCGAGACGCTTGCCGGGTGGATCGTCGCTCAGGGTGGAGTCCCGTTTCTCTGTCACCCGTACTGGAGCGGGCTTCGTGCCGAGGACGTGCTCGAGGCACCGTCCCTTGCCGGGCTCGAGATCTGGAACGGCGGCTCCGAGGTGATGCAGGGCAACGGCCTCGCGACGGCGCTGTGGGACGACGCGCTCCAGCAAGGGCGGATGGTGATGGGCCTCGCGACCGACGACTGCCACTCGCCGGGCGAGGACAGCGGCCACGGCTGGACCTGGGTGCTGGCACAGGAGCGATCCGCGCAGGCAGTGATCCAGGCGCTCCGCGAGGGTCGGTTCTACGCCTCCGCCGGCCCGAAGCTCCGCGACGTCGTGATCGATGAGACGACGGTCACGGTGCGCTGCTCACCTGTCCGGTCGGCGCGTCTTCGGTCGGGCCCGTGGGATGGTTGCGCAGCCAACGCCGAGCTCGGGATGGGGAACTGGCGCGGTGACGTGCGGCAGCGCGACGGCGACGGTCTGATCACGGTCGCCCGGTTCGATTTCCCGGAGTTCTGGCGCTGGGCCCGCGTCGAGGTCGAGGACGTTCGCGGCAGGCGGGCGTGGAGCAATCCGTTCGTCCTCCCGGGAGAGCTACCGGCACGGGCCTGAGGCGGTCACTCCGGGTGCCTGCGCTGCACGCAGTCGTGTCCGACTTCAACGGGGCGCTGTCCCAGGACGAGCCTCTACTGCTGCGGATCTACCAGGGCCGCTTCGCGCGCGTAAACACGGAGATCGCCTCGAGTGCCATGCCGACCCTCTCCTTCGTCGGGGTGTCACGCAGGACACCACAGCGCGTGTCCGAGCCACGATCCATCCCCGCACCCCCGCCCGTATCGGTCTGACCTTAGGCCTCCCGGGCGGCCGCGAGCTGCTCCGGGACGAGTCGCGACGCGTTCGAATAGACGTCCTTGCGGAGGATCTTCCCGTCGGCGAAGGGGAAGATGTCGACGCCGTCCCAGGTGAGCGGAACGCCCGTCGAGTGCGTCGCGTGAGCGCGCCACTCCTGCACGACGAAGTCGTCACCGACATACGTCGATCGCTCCTCGAAGCGCAGGTCGGGCCAGTTCGCGAAGATCGTCGCGATGTGATCGCGCACAGCTGCCCCTTCGGCGCGCTCGTTCGCGTTGTGGTTCTCGAACACCATTCCTTCTGCGTGGAGCGCGCAGATTGCGTCGAGATCCTGCCTGTTCCAGGCGGCGCCGTAGTCGGCGATCAGTTCGAGCAGCGAAGGCATCTATCCGTCCCCCTTCCGGGTCGGCCGTTTCGAGCCCGGCTGGTGCAGGCTCGCGAAGCCCTACTGTGCCCCCGGGAGCCAGGAGATGTCAATGCACAGGGTCTGCGATCGTCGACGCCGCCCTTCTCCGGCGAAGGGCGGCGCTGTCCGGCTCGATCGAGTGCCTCAGGTGAGGAGGGCGTCGATCTGGCCGATCGCGAGCGTGATCCCTTCCTCCATTCCCATCGCCAGGATCTGCTCCATTGCCTCCAGGGTCGGGAACGTCGTCTCGATCGACATCGTGGTGCGACCGTCCTCCGACTCCGACAGCGCGACGCGCGCGATGGTTGTCGGCAGGTCGGGATTGGGGTCGCCCGCGCTGTCGGCGAAGCCGTCCTCGAACTCCAGACGGTGTGGCGGTTCGACCGCGAGCACGCGCCACCAGCCGCCGTGCTGATCGCCTTCGGGGCCGGTCATGACGTACGTGACCCGTCCCCCGGGGGTGAGCTCGTGGTCGAGGACGGTCGCCGGATAGGTCGGCGGCCCCCACCAGCGCTCGAGCTTCCGCGGGTCGGCCCACACGCTCCAGACCTCGTCGACCGGTGCGTCGAACTCGGCCGTGATCGCCATCGTCAGGGTGTTCGGGTCCTTGTGCACGTTCGTGACGCTCATCGTCGCGCTCCTTCGTCGGGGTTGGGGAGGACGTCCTCGATGCGGTCGATCCGGTCGCGCCAGACGCCCTCGATGCCGTTCAGCAAGGTGTGCGCTCGTCGGAGAGAGTCGGCGCTTGCTCGCACGAGTTGCTCCCGACCGCGTCGCCGCTTGGTCACGAGCTCGGCGCGCTCGAGTACCGCTACGTGCTTCTGGACCGCCGCGAAGCTCATCGGGTAGCGGCGGGCGAGCTGGGAGACGCTTTGCTCCTCGTGCAGCACGAACGCGACGATGTCGCGCCTCGTCGCGTCGGAGAGCGCGTGGAAGAGACGGTCGTCGCGCGCACGATCTGCCTGATCTACAACCATTTGGTTATATGTTAACAGCGACGGCGGGCCGTGACAACCGACCCTGTCGGTGCCCCCTCTTGTTGACTGTGTCGGCGAGACATGACACCGTCCAGTCGAGCGACCGGCAAGACGACATGTTGGTTCGTACCCTCTGGAAGGAGACCGATGAGTTCCGCACCGACATCCGAGAATGCAACGACCTACGAGGGCCGGTGCTACTGCGGTGCCGTGAAGATCGTCGTCACCGGTGACGCGGCGGGGCAGGGCTACTGCCACTGCAAGACATGCCGGAGCTGGTCTGCCGGCCCGGTCAACGCGTTCACGCTCTGGCCGACCGCGGCGGTCGAGGTGACGCAAGGCACGGACTTGATCGGCGAGTACAACGCGAACGAGAACAGCTTCCGCCAGTGGTGCACCGCCTGCGGTGGTCACGTGCTGACGCGGCATCCGCTCTGGGATCTGACCGACGTCTACGCAGCCACGATCCCGTCGTACCCGTTCACCCCCGGCGTGCACGTCAACTACGCGTCGACGGTGCTGCCGATGAAGGATGGACTGCCGAAGATGAAGGACTTCCCGGCCGAGCTCGGCGGCTCCGGCGAGACGCTGCCCGAGTAGGCCGCGAGAGCGTCGGGTCGCGCGTCGCGAATGAGTGGTACCCAGTGCTCGGCGATGCGAATCGAACGGCGTGCGCGGCTCCGTACGTCGTTCCCTCGCCGATCTCAGGAGCCGGCGCGGCTCCAGTCGACGAGGCCGAGGTGGGTGCGTACCCGGTCTGACAGCACGAGATACGCCTCGTACCGGTGGTAGCGCGGATGCGCTGGGTCAGCGATCGCCGGAGTGCGCTGGGCAACCGTCGGCTCCCCGATGACCTCGCCGCGCGTGAACTGATCGCGGGTCAGGTCGATGTCGATTCCCGACACGAGTCGGTTCCACATGTGCCCCTCGATGCGTTCCCCGTCGAGATAGACGTCCGCCCCGAGCACCTCGCCGCCGACCAAGTCGTGAACGACCAGCGTGGTGACGTCGCACTGCCCCCGACTCGGGTTCTCGGGCGTCCAGCCATCATCTTCATCGGCCGTGTCAAGACCCCAGGCCTCGCGAATCGCCTGCTCTAGCTGCGCAAGAGTGAACACACGAAGACAGTAACGCCGACAGCAGATGTGTTCGCATCGGCCAGTGTCTGCGCCGGCTACCGAACGCTCCCGCTCAAACAAGCATGACACGGAACTCTGGAATGTCGCCCGAGCACGTGCGGTTTTCCCGGATGTATAGGATCGCTGGTCGATGGAGGTCGAGACCGGCGGGGGCGAGGGAGCAGGGCAGGACATCCCGTTCGAAGCTCGGCGAGCGACCGCATCCGATCAGCCCCAGGGGTTGATGACTCGCACGTTGACGTTGCTGTTTGCCGTGGCGGGTGGCGTCGCAGTCGGAAATCTCTACCTGGCACAGCCGCTCCTCGGCCTCATCGCGCGCGACTTCGGAGCGTCGACTGCGTCTGCCGGTTGGCTTGTCACCGCGACTCAGATCGGCTACGCCGCGGGGATCGTGCTGATTGTCCCGCTGGGTGATGTTCGCAACCGTCGGCATCTCGTTCCGGCGATGATGATCTGCGCTGCGGCCGCGCTCACACTGTGCGCGGTTGCGCCGTCCATGGGCCTCCTCCTGTTCGCGATCTCGATCGTGGGAATGACCACCGTGGCGGGGCAGATTCTCGCTCCGCTCGCAGGTGATCTCGCTGATCTCGCAAGCCGTGGCCGCGTCGTCGGCATCGTCGTCTCGGGAATCTTGACCGGGATCCTCGTTTCGCGCACCCTGAGCGGGCTGATCGCTGATGCAGCCGGTTGGCGCGTGGTCTTCGCGACGGCGGCGGTCGCCGGGGTCGTGCTCGCCGTCCTCGTGTACCGCGCCCTTCCGCCCCTCGCTCCGAAGACGAGCATGAGATACCCCGCACTGCTCGCGTCGGTGGGCGCCGCCGTTCGAAGGGAACGGGCCCTTCGATGGACGATGGTGTTGGGAGCGACGACCTTCGCGACGTTCACGATGTTCTGGACGGCGTTGACGTTTCTCCTCAGCGCCCCGCCGTTCTCGTACGACGTGTCCGTGATCGGGCTCTTCGGGCTCTTCGGGCTCGTCGGTGTGATCGCCGCGCAGCGAGCCGGGCGTCTTCACGACCGCGGCTGGTCGCTCCCGGCCACCGGGGCGGCGTGGTCGCTGGCTCTTCTCGCGTTCGTGGTCGCGATCTTCGCGGGGCACTCGGTCACCGTTCTCATCGTCGTGATCGTCCTCGTGGATATCGCGGTTCAGGGACTCAACATTCTCAATCAGACGCGGGTCTTCGCTCTCTCACAGGAGGCCCGTAGCCGGATCAACACCGCGTTCGTGACGAGCAACTTCATCGGCGGCGCAATCGGCTCGGCAGGCGCGACGATCCTCTGGTCGATTCACGGCTGGACGGCGGTGGTTATCGCGGAGATCGCGCTCTGCTCGTTCGGACTCGGGGTCTGGGCCATCGGGCGCCGCGACGGCCTGGTGGTCGCATCGCCGACGAACGCCGCGAAGCCACGGCCATGAGCGCGCGATGCGACGCCTGCCTGCGCACCTTGTGGCTCAGAGCCACAAAGTCCCGTGCGGCCGAGTCGAAGGACGACGACCTCGCCTGCGCCAGTGTTAGCCAATGTCCCTCGAACTGTTCGCGGAAGCCGAGCGACCAAGCACTTTGTGGCTCAGAGCCACAAAGTCCCGTGCGGCCGAGTCGAAGGACGACGACCTCGCATGTGCCAGCGTTCGGGAATGTCACCTGAGCGAGGCACCCGCGGCTGGTGTGCGGGAACGTCTCTTGATGCGCACCGGGTGGGTGCTTTATCGTGGCAACTCCTGAAAGAGAGGAGTCGGAGTGGGTATTTCGCCGGTGCTGTCGTTGCGCGACGAGGATGTCGGGCAGGCCTCCGGCGTCATCGCGAGTGCGTTCCACGACGACGCACTCACCGTCCACTTGTACCCGGACGATGAGACGCGGAGGCGACTGGCGCCGCTGATGTTCGAAGCGCTCGTGCGCTACGACCAGCTGTTCGGTCAGGTCGACCGCCTTCCTGGATTCACGGCTGTCGCCACGTGGCTGCGGCCCGGCGAAACGGCTGAGACAGCGGATCGGCTCGCCCAGGCAGGCTTTGACGCGCTCCCCGACGAAGTGCCTCTGGAGGCGCTCGACTCCTTCTTCGGCGCGATCGGCCCTGCGATTGCGAGCGTCGCTCCCGAGCCGCATTGGCATCTCCGACTCCTCGGCGTCGACCCGGGCCACCAGGGCGGCGGCCTCGGAGCTGTCCTCCTCCATCACGGCATCAACCGTGCGGCCAGCAGTGGTCACCCCGTCGTGCTCGAGACATTCTCGGAACGCGCCGTCTCGTTCTACCTCCGAAACGGCTTTCACCTACTCCTCGACGACGTCGAGCCGGTGAGCGGCATCCGATTCTGTGCGCTCAGGCACCCAACCCAGGCCTAGCAGTCCCTCGTCCGAGGACAAGCTGACGTGTGC
>CAVUIQ010000006.1:0-493143 GCA_963741655.1 uncultured Thermoleophilia bacterium | reverse complement strand
GGATGTATAGGATCGCTGGTCGATGGAGGTCGAGACCGGCGGGGGCGAGGGAGCAGGGCAGGACATCCCGTTCGAAGCTCGGCGAGCGACCGCATCCGATCAGCCCCAGGGGTTGATGACTCGCACGTTGACGTTGCTGTTTGCCGTGGCGGGTGGCGTCGCAGTCGGAAATCTCTACCTGGCACAGCCGCTCCTCGGCCTCATCGCGCGCGACTTCGGAGCGTCGACTGCGTCTGCCGGTTGGCTTGTCACCGCGACTCAGATCGGCTACGCCGCGGGGATCGTGCTGATTGTCCCGCTGGGTGATGTTCGCAACCGTCGGCATCTCGTTCCGGCGATGATGATCTGCGCTGCGGCCGCGCTCACACTGTGCGCGGTTGCGCCGTCCATGGGCCTCCTCCTGTTCGCGATCTCGATCGTGGGAATGACCACCGTGGCGGGACAGATTCTCGCTCCGCTCGCAGGTGATCTCGCTGATCTCGCAAGCCGTGGCCGCGTCGTCGGCATCGTCGTCTCGGGAATCTTGACCGGGATCCTCGTTTCGCGCACCCTGAGCGGGCTGATCGCTGATGCAGCCGGTTGGCGCGTGGTCTTCGCGACGGCGGCGGTCGCCGGGGTCGTGCTCGCCGTCCTCGTGTACCGCGCCCTTCCGCCCCTCGCTCCGAAGACGAGCATGAGATACCCCGCACTGCTCGCGTCGGTGGGCGCCGCCGTTCGAAGGGAACGGGCACTTCGATGGACGATGGTGTTGGGAGCGACGACCTTCGCGACGTTCACGATGTTCTGGACGGCGTTGACGTTTCTCCTCAGCGCCCCGCCGTTCTCGTACGACGTGTCCGTGATCGGGCTCTTCGGGCTCTTCGGGCTCGTCGGTGTGATCGCCGCGCAGCGAGCCGGGCGTCTTCACGACCGCGGCTGGTCGCTCCCGGCCACCGGGGCGGCGTGGTCGCTGGCTCTTCTCGCGTTCGTGGTCGCGATCTTCGCGGGGCACTCGGTCACCGTTCTCATCGTCGTGATCGTCCTCGTGGATATCGCGGTTCAGGGACTCAACATTCTCAATCAGACGCGGGTCTTCGCTCTCTCACAGGAGGCCCGTAGCCGGATCAACACCGCGTTCGTGACGAGCAACTTCATCGGCGGCGCAATCGGCTCGGCAGGCGCGACCATCCTCTGGTCGATTCACGGCTGGACGGCGGTGGTTATCGCGGAGATCGCGCTCTGCTCGTTCGGACTCGGGGTCTGGGCCATCGGACGCCGCGACGGCCTGGTGGTCGCATCGCCGACGAACGCCGCGAAGCCACGGCCATGAGCGCGCGATGCGACGCCTGCCTGCGCACCTTGTGGCTCAGAGCCACAAAGTCCCGTGCGGCCGAGTCGAAGGACGACGACCTCGCCTGCGCCAGTGTTGGCCAATGTCCCTCGAACTGTTCGCGGAAGCCGAGCGACCAAGCACTTTGTGGCTCAGAGCCACAAAGTCCCGTGCGGCCGAGTCGAAGGACGACGACCTCGCATGCTCCAGAGTTAAGGGAATGTCACACGAGAGTGTTTCAGCCTAAGGCACTCCCTGCAGCCGCGGCTCGCCCCCTTCCAGAAGTCGGATCAACGCCCACGGCCGAGTGGCTGCCACGACGGGCGGCCCGGGAGGGCTCCGTACCACGTCCTCGTCACACGATCGCTGATCTCGTGAAGGTTCCGGCCGTCGGCATCCAGGACGTAAACGCCGGTCTCGCTTGCGACTGCGAGCTTCGTCCCGTCGGGAGCCCAGACCGGGGGGCCCTGAGACGCCGATCGCGCCGCACGCGTTCCTGCCCGCCGTCGGGGTCACGTCGAGTCCCGCCGGTGTCACGAAGCGAATCCCGCAGCGCGTCTGATAGGCGATCCGCCGTCCGTCGGCGACCAGGCTGGAGCGGTTCCTTCCGGCAGGAGAAGCCTGCGTCCGCGGCCGTCGGACCCGATCACATAGAGCGCCGCGTGGTCCCTCGGGCGGACCCCGGTTGCGTAGACGATGTGTCGGCCATCCGGCGACCAGGACGGCCAGGAGGCAGCAACCCGTGTGCGCAGGGTCCGATGGCCGGATCCGTTGAGAGGGAGAACCGCGATGAAGTGGCGCACCGGAACGCCCGTGCGCGACCTGCACGGATATGCGAGCCGCGTGCCGTCCGCCGACCAGGCCAGCTGGGCCGTCGGCCAGCAGCCGAGCCTCTTCTCCATCTCCATGGAGTAGGCGCGCCAGGCCGGCCCGGCGAGAACAGCGGAGAGCACCTGATGGGATCTGGCGGTCTGCTCCGGTTTCGAGATCAACGACGTGGAGGCCGACGTAAGGGCTCGTGCCGCCGATCTGGTCGAGAGAGAAGGCGATTCGTCGCCCATCGGGCGCCCAGGCGAGACTGACTGCCTGTCCGCACCAAAATTCGGCCGGGGCAGCTCCAGAGCGTCTTCGCGGCGCCGGGGCCGATCGTCTCTATGGTCGCCACGTTGCCCTGTGCGATACGCCCGCTGTCGGGCGGGATGAAGACCGCGAGCTTCCCGTTCCGGACCGCGTCGCGATCCGGAGCCGCTGGTGGCTTCGCCGCCGCCGCCGCCGTTGGGTCGCTGCGGCCCGCGAGGCGCGTAAAGTCCCGCGTACAGCACTGCTCCCACGAGCAGCGCAATGATCGCCAAGGCGACGTTCCGGTGGCGCCTGCGCCGAGCTCGCCTTCGGGCCTCCTCGATCAGCGCGGCAACGAGCGCCTCGAGTTCCTCACAGCTGACGGGATCCGTCGGGCTCTCGTTCGAGCGCTGCGGTCGGGGAGGCGATGAGACGTTCACGCTTGCCCGCACTCCATAGTGACGCTAGTATGAGTAGCACCATGTTGGATGTCAAGGTCGATCGCGGCGACCCCACGGAGCTCTACCAGCAGGTCGCAGGCGAGATCCGCCGGGCGATCGCCGAAGGGGAGGCGAAGCCTGGCGAGCGCCTCCCACCGGCCAAGGATCTCGCCGCAGTGCTCAAGGTGAACACGAACACAGTCCTGCGCGCGCTGCGCGAGCTACGCGACGAAGGACTGCTCGAGTTTCGCCGAGGGAGAGGCGTCTCCGTCAGCGGAACGCCGGAGCGCGGCGCCGTGATCACGCGCGCCCGCGAGCTCGTCGAATTCGCCCGCCGACACGGCTACCAGCTCGATGAACTCGTCGAGATCGTCGAAGGGGTCGGCGAGCCACCCACACGAAGCCCGACGCCAACATGACATGCCTGGCTGCGCCTCGCCGCGTCCGCACCTTGGCCTGCGCCAGTGTTAGCCAATGTCCCTCGAACTGTTCGCGGAAGCCGAGCGACCAAGCACTTTGTGGCTCAGAGCCACAAAGTCCCGTGCGGCCGAAGTCGAAGGACGACGACCTCGCATGTGCCAGCGGCCTCACGCCTGACGCTCTCGGCTCGCGCTACTCCCAGCCGAGATACGGTGCGGCGCCGCGCTTCTGCAGGCCGCGGGCGATGATCAGCTTCTGGATCTCGCTCGTGCCCTCCCAGATCCGGTCGACCCGGACCTCGCGGAAGAAGCGCGCCGCGGCGTTCTCGTGCATGTAGCCGCGACCGCCGTGGATCTGCACCGCGCGATCGGCCACGCGCCCGGCCATCTCCGACGCGATACAGCTTCGCCATCGCGACCTTGCCGTGGACGACCTTGCGATCCTCGAGCGTGTCGAAGGCGTGCGCCGCGTGGTAGGTCAGCAGGCGCGCGGCGTGCAGCTCGGTCAGCGAGTCGGCGAGCGGGAACGAGACGCCCTGGTTCTCGAAGATCGGGCCGCCGAACGCCTCGCGCTCCTGCGCCCAGGCCGTCGCCTCGTCGAGCAGCCGCAGCGCCGCGCCGCAGCAGCGGGCCGCGATGAACAGGCGCTCGACCAGGATCCACTCGCGTGACCCCGAGTCGCCGCCGGAGACCTGGTTCGCTGCCGGCACGCGGCAGTTCGTGAAGACGATCTCGGGATGGTGGTCGAGGTACGGGTCGTGGAGGAACCGCGGCGTCTTCGTGATCTCCATCCCGGGGGTCCCGGGCTCGACGAGGAAGAGCAGCTGCTCGCCCTCGTGCACGGCGGCGACGAGGTAGATGCCCGCGTCGCCCTCGCTCGTGACGAACCACTTCTCGCCGTTGATCACCCAGTCGTCGCCGTCGCGATCGGCCGTCGCGGCGAGGGCCGCGAGATCCGAGCCGGCACCCGGCTCGGTCAGCGCCCACGCCTCGCGGTACTCGCCGCGCACGATCGGCATCACGTACTTCTCGACCTGCGCGGGCGTGAGCAGCTCGAGCAGCTCGCGCGGCCCACGGTCGACGACACGTGAACCCGAGGCCGTTCGTCGCCTTGCCGGACTCCTCCTCGAGCGCGACCTGCGCGAGCATCGAGAGATCGCGGCCGCCGAGCTCGCTCGGCATGTTGAGCATCGAGAACCCGGCGGCGCGCGCCTTCGCGCGCAGCGCGTCGACCTCGGCCGTGTCGATCGCGTTGCGCTCGGCGATCTTCAGCTCGACGGGATAGACCTCTGCCTTGATGAAGTCGCCGATCTGGCGCTTCAGCTCGGCGATGTCAGCGGGCAGCTCGGGGACGATCACGGACGAACCTCCAGGGTGTTTGACCGTACGGTCAGGAAAGGTGCCCGGGAGCGTACCGGATCAGCGGATCAGCGCGGCGCCGCAGGATCTCGCCGGCCACCCGCAGCCCACTCGCGAGCGCGCCGTCCATCAGCGCCGCGTTCCCGTCGCACGTGTGCTCGCCGCAGGCGTGGAACGGGCCGGCGGGTGCCCAGGCGGAGGTCGCGGGCCGGTCGCACGAGTACGCGGCACCGACCCACGGATCGGCGTCCCAGTCCTTGAAGACGGCCTCGTCGGGCAGCAGCGCGAGGTCGGGGCGCAGCCGGGCGAGCGACGCGAGCCAGGTCGCGGGGCCGTCCGTCGACCTCGAGCCGAGCGAGCGCCGGCGCCGAGCCCGCGAAGGCGTTGACGACCGGCTGCACGCCGTCCGCCCCGGTCGCGGTCCACGTCCAGTACCGCTCGGGCACGGAGAGGACGGCGCTCGTCGGCGGCGTCTCGGCGAGCGGGACGAAGAGCTTTGCCGCGTTCCCGTATCCGACCGCGGCGTACGCGGCGCGAAGCGACTCCGGCAGGGGTGGATCGAACTCGATCCGGTCGAGCGACGCTCGCGGGCACCGCGAGCACGACGCGATCGACGGTGATCTCGGCGCCTGCCGCCGCGACGACGACGGCGCCTCGTCGCTCCACGAGATGCGATCGACGGGGCTCGAGAGGTGGATCGCCGAGCCGAGACCCTGCGGCGAGCGACAGCGCCACGCGCTGGTTTCCGCCGGCGACGCTCGGGCAGATGTCGGCCGAGTGCGCGGCGAGCCCCGCGAGCGCGGACGCGTCGACGCGGTCGGCGGTCGCGGCCGAGGAGACCTCGAGGCGCGACCTGATCGCCTCGCTCGCGCCGGGATCGAGCGGCAGGCTGTCGAGGAGCGCCGCTGCCGAGGTGCCGGCTGCGACCGTCGGGAGCGCCTCGCCGATCTGCGCGATCGCCTCGTGCATCGCGCCGGGCTCGACGCCGATTCCGCCGCGCGGCTCCCGGTCGCCGTAGAGCATGTCCTTCCCCCAGAGCCCGAGCCCGAAGCGATCGACGTACGAGAGGAGCGTGTCGTTGCCGGGGAGGATGAACTCGGCGCCCATCTCGACGACGGCGCCGTTCTCGAGCTCCCGCGACCACACCCGGCCACCGACGCGGTCGCGTGCCTCCAGCACGACGACGTCGACTCCGGCCGCAGCGAGGGCGTCCGCCGCCGCGAGACCGGCGAAGCCGGCGCCGACCACGGCGACTCGCGGCGCGGCCATCAGCGACCCGCTCCGAACGCCTCGCGCTCGGCCTCGGTCAGCGGGCGCGATCGCCCGGTCGCCTGATCGCGCGCGACGACGACGGCCTCGGCCTCGGCCGCGAGCTCGCCGTCGAGCGTCCGGATCACCTCGCGCAACGTGATGCTCGAGTTCCCGATTCGCTCGACGACGCACGTGACGACGACCATGTCGTCGGCCTGCGTCAGCTCCCGGCGGTAGTCGATCGCGACGCGCGCGAGCACGTAGTCCCAGGGGTCGCCGACGCCCTCGAGCACGCTGTCGATGAACTCGTCGCGGCACTCCTCGAGGTACGTCGCGTAGACCGCATTGTTGACGTGGCGGTAGGCGTCGACGTCCCGCCAGCGGATCTCGATCTGCTTCTCGTGCATGGCCATGATCGTACCGGGCTTGACTTCCTGGTCAGGATCAGGCTTCAATCCACGCTCATGGCGCATCCCAAAGACCGAAGCGGCATCAGCCGGCGCACCCTCCTGAAGGGAGCCGCGGGCGGTGCGCTCGGGATCGGCGCGATCGGTGTCCTCGCCGGTTGCGAGAACACGACGACCGCGATCGGCGCCTGCGAGGGCGACGGCACGTCGCCCTACGTCGTCCCGAAGCCCACCGGCCCGGGCGGCCTGCCGCTCCCGCGTCCCGACAACTCGGTCACGTGGGCGATCGTTCCCGCGAACGAGCCGATCGCAGACGACCTCCCCGACGAGCAGGGGCCGCTGACGATCTACAACTACCCCGACTACATCGATCCCGCCGCTCGTCAAGGCGTTCGAGAAGCTGACCGGATCGCAAGGTCGAGATCGCAACGTACAACTCCGCCTCGGAGGCCTTCGCCAAGATCGCATCCGGCGCCGTCGGGTTCGACGTGATCATGGGCCTCTCGTCGTCGAGCCTCGTCAGCATGATGGCGCAGCAGCTGATCCAGCCGCTCAACCACTCGTACCTGCCGAACCTCGCCACGAACATCTGGCCGGTCCTCCAGGATCCGTTCTACGACCGCGGCGCCCGATTCACCGTTCCCTACGTGATCTGGTCGGACGGGATCGGCTGGCGGAACGACAAGATCGAGCGGGACATCGCCGCCATGGACGTGCCGTGGGACATCTTCTGGGAGTCCGCGCCCTACAAGGGCAAGGTCGGGATCCTCGACGACAACCGCGATGCGCTCTCGATGCCGATCCAGCGCGACGCGATGCGCGAGGGGCGGCGTCCCGACGTGAACACCGAGGACGAGGCGATCGTCAACAAGGCCGGCACGGATCTCGCGCAGCTGACGAAGATCGCGAACGTCAAGGTCAACATCACGGGCTACCAGGACCTGCCCGAGGGCAAGTCCTGGCTCACCCAGTCGTGGTCGGGCGACCTCATCAGCGCGGCGCTCTACTACCTGCCGAAGAGCGTGCCGCCGAGCGTGCTCTCGTTCTGGGCGCCGAAGGAGAACGGCGTCACCCAGAACGACTTCTTCTGCATCGGCAAGAGCGCGAAGAACCCCGTCCTCGCGCACCGGTTCGTCAACTACATGCTCGACGCGAAGGTCGCCTACGACAACATGATCAACTACGTCGGGTACACGCCGCCGCAGAACTCGATCACCGCGGACTCCCTGATCGCGAGCGGGCTGATCCCGAAGACCCTCACGGAAGCGGTTGTTCGTCCCGAGCAGTTCGCCGTCAACCAGCAGCTCATGGAGCTCTCGGTCCAGGGCACGCGCTACTGGGACGCGGCCTGGGCGAAGTTCAAGGCGGGTTGACGGTGAGCTCGCGCTGGACCTGGCGCTTCCTCGCGCTCCCGGGGGTCGCCTGGCTGTCGGTCTTCTTCCTGCTCGCGCTGTACGTCGTCGTCGCTGTCGCGTTCGGGAACCAGAACACGCTCTCGGAGCCGGTTCCGTACTGGAACCCGCTCGAGTGGAACGTCGGCTACATGCTCGCAGACGCTCGAGAGCATCTTCGCAGGGCGGCGCGTTGCTCACGGTCATGCTCCGCACGCTCCTCTACGTCGTCGTGGCGTTGACGCTGGCACTCCTCGTCGGCTACCCGGTGGCGTACTTCGCAGCCCGGCATGCCGGCAGGTGGAAGGGGCTCGTGCTCGTGCTCCTGATCCTCCCCTTCTGGATCAACTACCTGATGCGCATGCTCGCCTGGATCAACCTGCTCGGCCCTGATGGTCTCGCGACGCGACTCCTGCGGACGACCGGGATCGAGCAGCTCTTCCTCTCCACCAACCTTCTCTCCGACGAGGGCGCCTGGCTTGCCGGGCCAGCCGGTCACCGTGATCCTCGCGCTCACCTACGGCTACCTGCCGTTCCTGATCCTGCCCCTGTACGCGTCGCTCGACCGGATCGACCAGCGGCAGATCGAGGCGGCTCGCGATCTCGGAGCCAGCCCGGCAAGCGCGTTCCGGCGCGTCACGTTGCCGATGTCGCGGCCCGGGATCCTCGCCGGTCTCGTGCTGATCTCGCTGCCGATGTTCGGCGACTACTACACGCAGGATCTCGTCTCGCAGTCGCCGAAGACGAGCATGTTCGGCAACCAGATCGACCTGCTCACCCGCCAGGGATCCCAGAAGGTCGCGGGGGCGTGCCTCACGCTCGTCCTTGCAGTCCTCCTGCTCGGGCTGATGATCTACTACCTGCGCGCGACGCGCAGCGCGGACGATCGGGGGGACGACTAGTGCCGCCTCATGACGTTGCGCCTGGCTGCCCCTGAGGCCGTGGTCGCTGTGCTCGTTCCCGGGAGAGGCTGCGCCGTCTCCCTACGGGTCAGCGGTGAATCGGTTTGGGGCGACGCACGGATGACCTGGTTGCGCAACCCCTGGGGCAAGCCGCGCTTCCTCGTGGTCGTCACGGGCGCGTACATCCTCTGGTCGATCATCCCGGTGGCGATCGCCGTGATGTTCGCGTTCAACGACGGCCGCTCGCGGACGTCGTGGCAGGGCTTCTCGACACGGTGGTTCACGGCGCCGACCGGGAGCGTCTTCAACGACCCTGCGCTTCAGGGGGCGCTCAAGCACACGCTGTTCCTCGGGGTCATGTGCGTCCTCGTTGCGACGCCGATCGGGGTCGCCCTCGCGCTCGGGTTGCAGCGGTGGCGAGGCCCCGGCGGTGGCACGGTCAACACGCTCATGCTGTTCCCGCTCGTGACCCCCGAGATCGTGATGGGCGTCGCGCTCCTGCTGCTCTTCGTGCAAGTGCTTCCGGGAATCGACCTCGGCACGAACGCCCAGATCATCGGGCAGGTGACGTTCACGATCTCGTACGTGGTCGTGATCGTGCGCGGCCGCCTCGTGTCGATCGGGAAGGACTACGAGGAGGCGGCGGCCGATCTCGGGGCGCCACCGCGACGACCAGCTCACCCGCGTTCTCCTGCCTCTCCTCGCCCCGGCGATCATCGCGAGTGCGGCGGTGGTCTTCGCGATCTCGCTCGACGACTTCGTCGTGACGCAGTACCTTTCCGGAGACGCGAGCACGACGACGGTGTCGATGCTGCTCTACTCGTCCAGTCGCGCGGCTCCGACACCGGCTCTCAACGCGCTCGCAACCGTGGCGCTCGTGATCACGCTGGCTACGCTCGCGTTCGCCTACCTCGTCTACAAGAAATTCGCCGGCGGCGACGACGCAGCGGCCGCCGTCGGAGTGGAGGTCTGATGCAGGGAGAGATCCATCTCGAGCAGTTGACGAAGCAGTTCGGTGACGTGACCGCGGTCGACGGGATCGACCTGAGGATGCCCGGCGGCGAGTTCTTCACGATGGTCGGGCCGTCCGGCTGCGGGAAGACGACGACGCTGCGGATGATCGCGGGCTTCGAGCGCCCGACGAGCGGACGGATCGTGCTCGACGACGTCGACGTCGCCCAGGTGCCGCCGCACAAGCGCAAGGTCAACACGGTGTTCCAGAGCTACGCGCTCTTCCCGCACCTCAACGTCGCGGACAACGTCGGCTTCGGGCTCAAGTACAAGAAGCTGACGAAGGAGCGAGCACCAGAAGCGGGTGACCGAGGCGCTCGCCCTCGTCCAGCTCGGCGACTACGGCAAGCGCAAGCCGAGCCAGCTCTCCGGTGGGCAGCAGCAGCGGGTTGCCCTCGCGCGCGCCCTCGTCCTGACGCCCGAGGTCCTGCTCCTCGACGAGCCGCTCGGCGCGCTCGACGCGCGGCTCCGCAAGGATCTCCAGGTCGAGCTCAAGGCGCTCCAGGCCGAGCTCGGGATCACGTTCGTCTTCGTCACGCACGACCAGGAAGAGGCGTTGACGATGAGCGATCGCGTCGCCGTGATGAACGGCGGGCACGTCGAGCAGGCCGGCAGCCCGCGCGAGATGTACGAGGAGCCGGCGACGCTCTTCGTCGCCGACTTCCTCGGCGTCTCGAACCTGATCAGCGCCGATGCGTCGCCCGAGAGCGGAGGATGCGCGCTTCGCGTCGGTGAGCGCACGCTCCGCGCGACCTCGGGAGCAACGGATTCGCGCGGAGAGGTGAAGGCGATGATCCGCCCCGAGCGCGTCGGTGTCGAGGCGCAGGGCGCGACGGGCGAGAACCGCCTTCCGGGCATGGTCGAGCGCGCGGTCTACGTCGGCTCGGCACACGAGCTCCACGTCCGGATCGTCGGCGGCGACCTGCTCAAGGCGACGGTCCAGAACGACGGATCGGCGTTCGCCTACGAGGAGGGCACGCCGGTGACGCTGCTACCTGCCGCCCGACGCCGTCCGGGTGCTCGCACCGTCGGCCGCCGCGCCCGCCGAGCCGGAGGCGTAGCGCGCGGTCGCAGGCTGAAGCCTCGCCAGGCGCCGGGCGTCAGCGGCTACTGCTCGTCGAGCTCGCGCACGATCGCGCTGAGGAGAAGCTCCCCGACGCGCTCGGGCTCGAGCAGCCCGAGGTAGAGCAACGAGTCGAGGCCGTCACCGACCGCCTCGAGGCGCCAGCCGGCGGCGGTCGCGTCGACGTGCAGCGGGATAGAGCCGTCGGCGCGACCCTCCTCGATGAGCTCGACGATCCGGTCGATCGAGGCGCGGTATGAGCCTTCGACCAGCGGGCGGAGCGTCTCGTCGGAGCGAAGGCTGCTCCACACCTCGTTCCACAGCACCTTCTGCTCGCTGAAGGGAAGGTCGGTCTCGACGCCCGCGAGGAGAATCCGCTCGACCTTCTCGCGCCCCGTCCCGGCCCCGACGAGCTCGGCCTCGACGGCGGCGTGCCAGCGCTTCACCGAGAAGGCGAACGCGCTGTGCATGAGCTCCTGCCGCGTCGAGAAGTAGTAGTGGACGAGCGCCTTCGAGACGCCCGCCTCCTGCGCGACCCCTGCCATTCGCAGCCCGTGTGACCCTTCGCGCACGATCACGCGGCAGGCCGCCTCGAGGATCCCGGTCGTCCGCTCGTTCGCCGCATGGATGGGTGGTGCCACGGTCATCGCTCCCGTATCTTGACCGAAACTGCCGCCGCCTGTATCCTGACTGACCGGACAGTCAAACAATGACGATCTCAGCCGACTCCTTCACGCAAGCGCTTCCGCCCCTCGAGCATCCGCTCGAGGACGGCTGGACGCTGCCTGCGACCGTGGTACTCCGACGCGGCGGTCGCCGAGCGCGAGCGCGAGCTGATCTTCGCGCGCTCGTGGCAGTACGCCGGGCCGGCCGAGTACGTCGCCGAGCCGGGCTCGTTCGCATCGACGCAGATCGGGCACATCCCGATCGTGATCACCCGCGCCCGGGACGGCATCCTGCGGGCATTCGTCAACGTCTGTCGCCACCGCGCCTACGTGATCGCGCGCGAGCACGGCTGTCGCGAGACGCTCCAGTGCCCGTACCACGCCTGGACGTACAACCTCGACGGCTCGCTCAAGAAGGTTCCGCGCTCGGAGCGCGAGGAGGACTTCGACCCGGAGAACTTCTCCCTCCTGCCGGCGTCGGTCGACACGTGGGGCCCGTTCCTCTTCGTCAACCCGGATCCCGACGCCGCGCCGCTCGCGGAGGCGCTCGGAGATCTCCCGACCATCGTCGCAGGCAGCGGCCTCGACTTCGAGCAGCTCGATTCCACTCGCACGGCGAGTGGCCGATCGAGGCGAACTGGAAGGTCGCCCTCGAGAACTACCTCGAGTGCTACCACTGCCCCGCCGCCCATCCGGGCTTCAGCAAGGTGATCAACGTCGACCCGGACTCCTACGCGCTCACCGTCTCGCCGACGTTCTCGAGCCAGATCGGCCCCGTCCGGGCGGCGGCGCTGAACGGCACGAACAAGGCGCCGTACGTTCCCGACGGGAGAGATCGCGAGCTCGCAGTACCACTATCTCTGGCCGGCGACCACGATCAACATCGTGCCCGGGCCGCAGAACATCTCGATCGAGCGCTGGGTCCCGGACGGCACGGGCAGGACGATCGAGGTCACGGACTACTGGTTCGGCAAGGACGTCCCGGCCGAGATCGTCGACGAGGTGCTCGCGTTCGACAAGCAGGTCGGCCAGGAGGACGTCGATCTCGTCGTCACGGTGCAGGCGGGGCTCGACACGGGCACCGTGCCGCAGGGCCGGATCATGCGCGAGAGCGAGCAGCTGATCGCAGACTTCCAGCGCCGCGTGTTCGACGCGATCGCGTGAGCGGCAGAACGGCGCCTCGCGCCGACAGGCGTATGCGCGCGCTTGCGCCGACGCGTCGCGTGCATCGCGCTGCGCGCCTCGTCGACGCGGCTCGAACCAATACGCTGCGGCGCATGCGCAACTCGCGGGTCTTCGCAATCGTTCTCGCCGGAGGTGAGGGCAAGCGCCTCGCGCCGCTCACGGCCGACCGCGCGAAGCCCGCGGTACCCTTCGGCGGCAACTACCGGCTGATCGACTTCGCGCTCTCGAACCTCGTCAACGCGGGCCAGCTGAAGATCGGCGTGCTGACGCAGTACAAGAGCCACAGCCTCGACCGGCACATCACGACGACGTGGCGCCTCTCGCCGCTCCTCGGCAACTACGTCACGCCGGTACCGGCGCAGATGCGCCGCGGCCCACGCTGGTTCGCCGGCTCGGCCGACGCGATCTACCAGAACCTGAACCTCATCTACGACGAGCGGCCGAAGGTACATCTGCGTCTTCGGCGCCGACCACATCTACCGGATGGATCCGCGCCAGATGATCGAGCAGCACATCGCGCTCGGCGCCGGGATCACGGTCGCGGGCATCCGCGTCCCGATCGAGAGCGCCGGCGAGTTCGGCGTCATCGAGACCGACGCGAACTCGCGCACGATCCGCGCCTTCCGCGAGAAGCCGAAGAACCCGGTCGGGATGGCCGAGTCGCCCGGCGAGGTGCTCGCGTCGATGGGGAACTACGTCTTCTCGGCCGACGTCCTGATCGACGCGGTCACCCGCGATGCCGCCGACGAGACCTCCGCCCACGACCTCGGCGGCAACATCATCCCCGAGCTCGTCGAGCGCGGTGAGGCGTGCGTGTGGGACTTCGCGAACAGCAAGATCGTCGGTGCGAGCGAGCGCGACCTCGCCTACTGGCGCGACGTCGGGACGCTCGACGCCTACTACGACGCGCACATGGACCTGATCTCGGTCGATCCGATGTTCAACCTCTACAACGAGGACTGGCCGATCCTCACCTGGCCCGAGCAGCTGCCGCCCGCGAAGTTCGTCTTCGAGGAGGAGGGCCGGACCGGCTCGGCGATGAACTCCATGGTCTGCGCGGGTGTCGTCGTCTCGGGCGGCACCGTGCGCCGGTCGATCCTCTCGCCGGGCGTGCACGTCCACTCGCACGCGCTCGTCGAGGGCTCGGTGCTGATGCACGGCGTCGACGTCGGTCGCGGGGCGATCGTCAGGAACGCGATCGTGGACAAGAACGCCCGCATTGCGCCCGGCGCGCGCGATCGGCGTCGACCCGGAGGAGGACAGGGCGCGGTTCGCGATGTCGGCGAACGGGATCGCCGTCGTCAAGAAGGGCGCCACCGTCGAGGCATGAGGAGGTCGCGCTCCTCACGCGCGAGTACCCGCCGGAGGTCTACGGGGGTGCCGGCGTCCACGTCGAGTATCTGGCGCGGGAGCTCGCCCGCGTCGCCGATGTCACGGTGCACTGCTGGGGCGCCGAGCGGCCGTCCGTCGCGGGCGGGCCGACGGTTGTCGCCTACCGTCCCTGGGAGGCGCTCGCCGGGCAGGATCCGTCCGCCGCCGCGCTCCAGGCGTTCTCGATCGACCTGAGCATGGCGGCGGGCGTCGCGGGCGCCGAGCTCGTGCACAGCCACACCTGGTACGCGAACCTCGGCGGCCACCTCGCGAAGCTCGTTCACGGGATCCCTCACGTTGCGACGGTGCACAGCCTCGAGCCGATGCGCCCGTGGAAGCGCGAGCAGCTCGGCGGCGGCTACGAGCTCTCGAGCTTCGCCGAGCGGACGGCACTCGAGTCGGCCGACGCGATCATCGCCGTCTCCGCGGCGCATCTCGAGGAGATCCTCGCCTGCTATCCGGCGATCGACCCGGCGCGGACGAGTGTGATCTACAACGGCATCGACTCGAGCGAGTACCGGCCCGACCGCGCCACCGACGTGCTCGAGCGCCACGGGATCGACCCGGCGCGCCCGTCCGTCCTCTTCGTCGGCCGGATCACGCGGCAGAAGGGCCTGCCGCACCTTCTCGACGCGGCCGCCGCCATCGACCCGGAGGCGCAGCTCGTCCTCTGCGCCGGCGCGCCCGACACGCCGGAGATCGCCGCCGAGATCGCGACGAAGATGGACGCGGTGCGCGCCGCCCGCGGCGGCGTGATCTGGATCGAGGAGATGCTGCCGAAGCCCGACGTGATCCAGCTCCTCACGCACGCGACGGTGTTCGCCTGCCCCTCGATCTACGAGCCGATGGGGATCGTCAACCTCGAGGCGATGGCGTGCGAGACCGCGGTCGTCGCGACCGCCGTCGGCGGCATCCCCGAGGTCGTCGAGGACGGCGTCACCGGGCTGCTCGTGCCGTACGAGGCGCGAGCCGACGGAACCGGCACCCCGGTCGACCCGGCCGGGCTGGCGGCCGACCTCGCGGCGCGGATCAACGAGTTGCTCGCCGACTCCGGCACGAGCCACGCGATGGGCGTCGCCGGCCGTGCCCGCGCCGTCGACCGTTTCGGCTGGGACGTCGCGGCGGCGGAGACGCTCCGACTGTACGCGCGGCTGCTCGTTTGATCGCGCGCGGGTCTGTGGGTGTTGCGCTGGCGATCCTCGCACTGTCCGGCTGTACCGATGAGCCCGAGCCCGTCGCTGCGGGGGAGCTCGTCGAGGCGGCGGCCCGCGGTGACGCGGCGGCTGTCTCGAGGCTGCTCGCCCGGGGTGCCGACGCGAACGAGAGAGACGCTGCCGGTCGCACCGCTGTCACGGCGGCGGTGTACGCCGGGAGCGCCGACGCCGTCCGGCGCCCTCGTGGCCGCGGGTGCCGACGTCGATGTCCGCGACGATTCGCTGTCCAACGCCTTCCTTGCCCTTGGCGAGACGGGCAACGTCGCAGTCCTCGACGCCGTGCTCGTGGGTCGGCCGGATGTGACGCTCACGAACCGGTTCGGCGGAACAGCGCTGATCCCCGCCGCCGAGCGCGGTCACGTGGAGATGGTGAGGGCGCTGCTCGAGCGAACCGATGTCGACGTCGATCACGTCAACGACCTCGGTTGGACAGCGCTGCTCGAGGCGGTCGTGCTCGGGAGCGGCGGCCCCGCGCACCAGGAGATCGTGCGCCTGCTCGTCGCGGCCGGCGCCGACCGGTCGATCGGTGACAGCGAGGGAGTGACGCCTCTCGAGCACGCGCGGGCGAAGGGGTACGCCTCGATCGTGTCCATCCTCGAGTCAGGCTAGTCGCAGTCGCCGGCCGGGCAGTGGTACTCGACCACCAGGCGCAACCCGTGCGAGCTACTGAGTCGGCGACTAAACTCGCACCATGAACATCCGAGCAGCAGTCCTCGAGGAGTTCGGGAGCCCGCTCGTCGTCCAGGAGATCGATCTCGCCGAGCCGAAGGCGGGCGAGGTGCTCGTCCGCCTCGCAGCCTGCGGCGTCTGCCACACCGACCTCTACACCGCCTCCGGCGCCGACCCGACCGGCTACGCCCCGTGCGTGCTCGGCCACGAGGGTGCCGGTGTCGTCGAGCGCGTCGGCGACGGCGTCACGCTCGTCGCCCCGGGCGACCACGTGATCACGCTCTTCGCGCCGGAGTGCGGGAAGTGCGTCCACTGCCTCAGCGACCGCACGAACCGGTGCATCGCGATCCGCGACCAGCAGGGGCTCGGCTACCTGCCCGACGGCACCGCGCGCCTCTCGCGGAACGGTGAGCCGCTGCGCCACTTCATGGGCACCTCGACGTTCGCCGAGTACACGGTGATGCCGGAGATCGCGCTCGCGAAGGTGAGCCCGGAGGCCCCGCTCGACGGCTGCGCGCCGTTCGCCTGCGGCCTCTCGACCGGGATCGGCGCCGCCCTGTATACCGCGCAGGTCGAGCGCGGCTCGACGTGCGTCGTCTTCGGCTGCGGGCCTCGTCGGTCTCGGTGCCGTGATCGGCTGCCGGCTCGCAGGGGCCGAGCGGATCATCGCTGTCGATCTCTCCGAGGATCGTCTCGCGCAGGCGCGCCACCACGGCGCCACCGAGACGCGGGTTGCGGCCGAGGACACGGTCGACTGGATCAAGTCGGAGACGGGTGGCTTCGGGGCCGACTACACGTTCGAGGCGACCGGTCTCGTCTCGGTCATGCGCCAGGCGGTCGAGTCGGCGCGCGAGGCCTGGGGCCTCGCGACGATGTGCGGCGTCGCCGGAAAGGGCGAGGTGCTCGAGGTCGTGCCGCGCTTCCTGATCACCGGTCGCCGCGTCACGGGCTCGTCGTTCGGAGGAGTAAAGGGACGGACGCAGGTACCGCTCCTCGTCGACCGCTGGCTTGCGGGTGAGATCGACGTCGAGTCGCTCCTCTCGCACCGGATCACGCTCGACGAGGTCAATCACGGCTTCGAGCTGATGCACCACCAGGACGGGATCCGCAGCATCATCACGTTCGACTGATCCTCTGCCGCGATCAGTCGGCAGTTCGACCGGAGTGCGGCATTCCCGGGCGGCGGCGACGGCAGGCCGAGCCCGCGACGACTGCCTCGTTGGCGCCCCTCCCGGGGGCGCGGGCGACCGTTCAGCCGACGGCGAGCAGGAAGAACGAGGAGAGCAGGACGACCAGATTGCGCAGCGGCGTGACGAAGCGAGCGTGCATGCGGCGGCTCCTACTGGGGTATCCAGGGCCTGTCGGTCACGTTAGCATTGCCCTCCATGCCGGAGACTCCCGAGGAGCTGTACGCCCGAGCCGCCGGCGCGCTGAGGATGCCTCCGGTCGAGACGTGGGAGACCTTCCCGTTCGACGGCGAGCTGCGCCCTCGCCTGCTGATGCCGCCGGTCGCCGAGGAGGCGCCGCGTCGCGGAGCGGGCGGCGTCGAGTGCTGGCGCTGCGGCGCGCCTGACAGCGAGTTCGTGTGGGTAGCCGAGCGCTGGCGCCTCAAGGCGCTCGACGAGCCAACCGGTCTCCCCGTCGTCCTTCTCCTCGAGCCGCGCGCGCACTACGGCGAGCCGGGCGACCTGCCCGACGAGCTCGCGGCGGAGCTCGGCCTGATGCTCGCACGCGTCGAGCGGGCGATCCGCTCGATCGGCGAGATCGGTCGCGTCCACGTCTGCCGTTGGGGCGACGGCAGCGAGCACCTGCACTGGTGGTTCATGGCGCGCCCCGCACGACTGCCGCAGCTGATCGGGAGCTTCGCTGCGATCTGGGATGACATCCTGCCGCCGACGCCCGAGCCGATCTGGCGGGCGAACATCGCCGCCGTCGTCGCCGCCCTCGAGCGCGGCTGAGGAGTGACGAGGCGCCTGGCTTCAGCCAGGCGCCGGAACGACCGCCTGGAGCGCCACGTTGAGCTCGTCGAGGATCGCCTCGTACTCGGCGCGCGGCCGCGGCAGCTCGGCCTCGAGCGCGATGTAGGCCGCGTGCAGCGCCGCCCCCGCAGTCTCCGCGACCTCGATCCCACGCGGAGTCGGCACGAGGAGATACGAGCGCCCGTCTTCGGGATTGGGCACCCGTCGAACGAGGCCCCGATCCACGAGGCGCTGGATGTTGTCGCGCAGCGTCGTCGCGGGCATGCCGGAAGCCGCCGAGACGCGCGAGGGCGTGACCGGCGCGAGGTCCCGAACGTGCGTGAGGACTGCGAGCAGGTAGGGCGGGATCCCGACCGGCTCGAGTTGAGCCTCGACGATCCGCCCGACGAGCTGTGATGTCGTGGCCGCCTTGAGGAAGAGCTGCCTGTTTGCCATCGCCTGTCCGATTGTGCGCATCGCGCGCGCGTGTGTACTATTTACTGCGTCGACGCACTATTTACCAGGAGGATCGGATGAAGCGATCACTGATCGGTGTTGGAGTGCTCCTCGTGCTCGCCGCGATCGCAGGCGAGGCGGGTGGGACGCGAACTGCCACCGACTCCTGGGTCGGCACCTACAGGCTCGGCGGCCAGGGGCAGATCTCGCTGACCGTGAGCGGGAAGCGCGCCTTCGTTGCTCTCGGTGTCGGGCATGCGGACCTGCAGTCGGTGCCACTCACCGCGTCGGGGGCGAAGCTTCGCTTTCAGCTCCCGGGCGGCCGGCGCCGCTCGTCTTCGACGGAACGGTGGCGGGTGGAAAGCTGACGGGAACGGTGCGCCAGGGAGCCTTGCGCGGCACGTTCTCGGCTCGTCGCGGCAACGCGCCGTCGCTCGTGGCTCGTGGCTTCTACGAGACCGGGGGCGGCCAGACCGCCGTCATCGACGACCCATACGGCCCTGCCCGCATCGTCGACCTCGACTCCGGGAGGGTGCGAGCGATCTACCCGGCGGGCGCCGGCTTCTCGATCGGCTCCGGCTTCGCCACGCGAGCGCC
This sequence comes from uncultured Thermoleophilia bacterium, assembly GCA_963741655.1. Lineage (GTDB taxonomy): Bacteria > Actinomycetota > Thermoleophilia > Gaiellales > Gaiellaceae > Gaiella. The sequence goes on along the minus strand of CAVUIQ010000006.1, from coordinate 474,417 downwards.
GAGCACCGGCACGGCGCGGTTCGGCACGGGGGCGGCCGTGATCGACGGCAAGCAGGCTGCTCGCGTGGGCGTGCGCCAGCTCGAGGTGCAGTTCCGCAGCGGGGGCACGCGACTGTCGGGGACGTTGCTGATCCCACCCGGGGCAGGCAAGCATGCGGGCGCGGTCTTCGTGCACGGCTCCGGGCCGACGCAGCGTGCGTACCTTCCGGAGCTCTCGGCGATGCTCGTACGCCACGGCGTGGCCGTCCTCGTCTACGACAAGCGCGGGATCGGCCAGTCCGACGGCCGCTACCCCGGCGAGTCGCCGACGGCGGACACGATCGACACGCTCGCCCGCGACGCGCAGGCAGCGGCGCGATTCCTCGCAGCGCAGCCCGAGATCGATCCGAAACGCGTCGGGCTGACGGGGCACAGCCAGGCCGGGTGGATCGACCCTCTCGCCGCCTCGCGTGAGCCTGCGATCAGATTCCTGCTCGTCTTCTCCGGCCCCGCGGTGACAGCCGACGAGAACGACCTCTTCCAGGATCTCGCGGGTCAGGGTAATCGCACCGCAACACTGACCGACGCGGAGATCGATGCGCAGGTTCTGAAGGCAGGCCCGGGCGGCGTCGATCCAATTCCCTCGATCCGCAAGCTGAAGATCCCCTCGCTCTGGTTGTACGGAGGGCGCGACCGCACCGTCCCACCGGGCTCTCGGAGCGACGGCTCGCCCCGATCGCTGCCGAGCCCGGGCGGGATATCACGGTCGTCGATTTCCCGAACGCAAACCATGCGCTCATCGAGACGAAGACCGGCCTGACGACGGAGATGCTCCGCTCCGACACCTACGCCCCGGGCCTCTTCGCCCGCGTGGGGGAGTGGCTGAAGGCGAAGGGCCTCGGCGGCTGACGCGGGCGGTACAGGCGGTGACAGGCTTCTAGCCTGTCACCCGGGTTTCCGCCGACGGGTGCAGCAGCGGCACCACCCCGTCCCAACCGCGTCGCAGCACCCCCACGAGCGACGGTGGTGTCAAGACCGTCGCTCGGCCGTCCGGCCGCGCACGAGCCAGGTCGTAGCCGGCCGGCGTCCACCGCAGTAGCTGCTCTCCGAGCACGACGAACGCGTCCTCCTCGACGACGACGAACGCCCCGTCCGGCAGCGTCTCGAACGGCGCCTCGAAGCGCCGCTGGGCGTGCTCTCCGGAGCCGCCGGATGGAACGCGCTCCTCGTGCAACCGGGCATCGAGGGCATCGGCCCCGGATTCGTCGCCGGGATGGAGTTCGTGCCAGAGTGTCACGAACCTTCGGTAGTCCTCGTTGCGGCAGAGCGCGCACGGGCGGTGCCCCGCGGCGAACGCGGTCGCCTCGTCGAGGAAGAAGAGCTCGGTGAACTTCCCCGGCTGCACGAGCACTCCCCGTTGCCAGCCGCGAAACTCGAGCCGACAGGAGATCCAGCGCTTGACGCCGAACCGGCGCCTGATCACCCCGTTCGCGTCGTGCAGGCAGCCGCGATTGCCATACACGAGGCCACGAGCCGAATCGGCGACGAGCTCGCTGAAGGGTGTGACTCTGTTCTGGTGGGGCACCGACCGCAGGCTAATCCCGATCGCATGCTCGAGGCTCGCAACACGACGCATCTTGACATATTCCGATATAGGCATATATCATCCCGGCGATGGCTCGAACGTTGACGACCGAAGATGCATTCAACGCCGTCGCGGAACCACGGCGGCGACAGATCCTCGATGTTCTCGGCGACGGCGAACGCCCGGTCAATGACCTCGTCGTCCTGGTCGGGCTGACGCAGCCACAGACGTCCAAGCACCTGCGCGTCCTCCGGGAGGCTGGGCTCGTCGACGTTCGTGGGGACGGCCGGCAGCGCCTGTATCGGCTGAACGGACAGGCACTGAAGCCGATCCACGACTGGGTGAAGGGGTATGAGCGCTCGTGGTCGGAGCGATTCGATCGGCTCGACGTTGTCCTCGACGACCTGAAACGGGCCGAGGAAGGCCCGACGACCTCACAAGGAGAAACGGAAGATGCCTAGCAGCGGAACGGCAGTGGTGACGCTCCCAACCGACAAGCAGATCCTGATCACACGCGAGTTCGATGCGCCCCGCCACCTCGTGTACAGGGCGTTCACGACGCCCGAACTGGTCAAGCGATGGTGGGGCGGCGAACGCGGCGAGGTCACGAGCGCGGAGATCGACCTTCGCGTGGGTGGTACGTGGCGATACGTGATGGTCGCAAACGGTGGCTTCGAGGTCGGCTTCCACGGCGTCTACCGCGAGATCGTCCCGAACGAACGGATCGTGTCGACCGAGGCATTCGAGGGACTGCCCGAGGGCCTCGACCCCGACGAGGAGGCCTCGCTCAACACGCTCACGCTCACCGAGGTCGACGGGCGCACCTCCCTGACGGTTCTTGTCGAGCATCGAACCAGGGAGGGGCGCGACATGCACATCAACTCCGGCATGGAGGGCGGAATGCAGGAGGCGATGGACCGCCTCGAGCACGTCGCGATCTCGCTCCGTTGACGGAGAGTCGCGCTCGCCTCATCGTGACCGTTGGTGTCGATCTTCCGGCATCGGTCCGCCTGGTGCCGGAGTCGCGCCGGTGCCGCGGAGTGCTCGCGGACATGGTGGGGCTAGCCGTACCAGCCTGGAGCGGACGGTCGTGTAGCTTTGGGCGAAACCCATTTGCCGAGGAGGATTCGAGCGTATGACGCAGCAGGACGAGACCCGCAACGACGAGCACGTGGCGTCGCACGAGCGCGTTGCGACGGGCGCGCTGGCAGGCTGGATGCGCGCGTGCGCCACCCACCCCTGGCGCGTTGTGTTCAGCTGGCTCGGGATCATCGCGGTGCTGATCGCCCTCGTTGCGACGGTCGGTGGCGCGCTCGAGGACGAGTTCACGATCCCGGGATCGGACACGCAGAGGGCGACCGATCTCCTCGAGAGCGAGTTCGCATCCGAGCAGGGCGGTGTCCTCAACCTCGTCTTCGCCGCGCCGGAGGGTGAGCGCCTCGACACGCCGGCGCGCAAGGCCGCGATCGCCGAGGCGATCACGCGCCTCGAGTCGTCCGAGTTCAAGCCGTCCGAGGAGTCGGTTGGCCTGACGGACGTGGCCGACCCGTTCGACGACGCGACCTTCTCCGACAACGGGCGCATCGCCTACGCACAGGCGCAGTTCGACCAGGTGATCGAGGCGAAGGATCGAGAGGCCGTCGTCGCCGTCCAGGACGCCGTTCGCGAGACCGTGGCGCCGGCAGGAGTGACGGTCGAGTTCAACGGTGACGCCGAGTTCCCACCCGTCGAACAGGGCGCCTCGGAAGGCCTCGGCTTGCTCGCCGCGATCATCGTGCTGCTGTTCGTCTTCCGCACGTTCGTGGCGATGCTCATTCCGATTGCGCTTGCGATCGTCGCTCTCATCACCGCATTCCTGCTTCTGTTCATCCTCGCGGGATTCACCAAGATCAACACGATCACGCCGATTCTCGTCTCGATGATCGGGCTCGGCGTCGGCATCGACTACTCGTTGTTCATCGTCACCCGCTTCAGACAGCTCCTCCACGATGGGCTCTCGAAGCAAGATGCGGCCGCGGAGGCGGGCGCGTCCGCCGGTCGCGCGGTGATCTTCGCCGGGGCGACGGTCGCGATCTCGGTTGCAGGCCTCGGTCTCATCGGCCTCGACTTCGTGACCAAGCTCGGAATCGGAAGCTCGCTCGGCGTGCTCACGACCGTCCTGATCGCAAACTCACTCCTGATTGCCGTTCTGTCGCTGCTCGGACACAAGGTCGATCGCCTCAAGATTCCCTTCATCAAGGCGGTCGACGACTCGCAGGAGGCCCGCGACCGGACGCCGATCGCCCGCTGGGGCCGGTTCGTGACGGCCCACGCAAAGATCGTCTTCTTCGTCTTGCTGATCGCGGGATTCGTCCTCGCCGGGACATCGGCACTCGTGCGGCTCGGCGCGGCCGACCAGGGGACGCAGCCGCTCGAGCAGACGAGTCGGCGGGCGTACGACCTGCTGGCCGAAGGCTTCGGCGCCGGCTTCAACGGGCCGATCCCGATCGTCGTCGACGTGAACGGCGACAAGGAGGCGGCCACGCGTATCTACGAAGGCGTCAAGGGCCTCGACGGCGTTGCCTCCGTCGGCGAGCCGCAGTTCAACGACCCGGGCACCGTCGCGATCGTGTTCGTGACCCCCGACTCGGCGCCACAGGACGCGGCGACCGACACACTCGTCGGCCACCTTCGAGGTGATGTCGTTCCCGCTGCAATCGCAGGTGGCGACGCCGTCGCCTATGTCTCCGGGCAGACCGCTGCCTTCAAGGACATCGCCGATCAGATCATCAGCCGGATGCCGATCTTCCTCCTCTTCATCATCGGTGTCACATTCATCGTGCTCGCGATGGCGTTCAGATCGATCGTCGTGTCGGCGACGGCTGCGGTCACGACGCTCCTCTCGGCGTTCATCGGGTTCGGGGTGCTCGGGCTCGTCGTCCAGCAGGGCCATTTCCTCGGCCTGACGGGCCTCGACAAGACGGGGCCGATCGAGACGTTCGTGCCACCGATCGCCTTCGCGATCCTGTTCGGGCTCTCGATGGACTACATGGTCTTCATCATGAGCCGGATCCGCGAGGAGCACGTCCACGGCCTCGACACGCGGGCTGCCGTCGAGCACGGCATCTCGGCAATCGGCCGCGTTGTCGTCGCAGCCGCGCTGATCATGGGCACCGTGTTCGCGGCATTCATCCTCAGCGCCGATCGCGTGCCGAAGGAGTTCGGCTTGCTGCTCGCGGTCGCGATCCTCACCGACGCACTCGTCGTGCGGATGACGCTCGTTCCGGCGTTCCTCACGTTGATGGGCGAGAAGTCCTGGTACATCCCACGGTGGCTCGACCGGGTGTTGCCGAACATCACGATCGAGCCGCCGCACGACGGCGAGGCTGCTGCGGCGCCCGCCGCCCCGGCGCCGGAGCCCGCGGGCGGAGGCTGACGGCGCGACTCGGGGATTGAACTCAGGTGAGTCGAGCGGGGCACAGAGGCCCGCTCGACTCACCTGTTATTCCATCCAAGAACGGCCGACGTGCGAGAATCCCGCGGATGCGCGCACAGGGCCGAACGATTCTTCTCGGACTGATCGCACTCGGCACGCTCATCGTCGTACCGACGGCGTTCGCCGACGCGGCGAGCGAGGACGCGCTCGCGCAGAAGTACGCCCCGGTCGTGCGACTCGTCGCACAGACCGAGGAGTGCGGGCCGGGGGAGCCGTTCATCCCGACCGACGTCGACGTGCTCTTCGACGAGCCGACGGTCGCGTTCCGCGGGCCCTGGAATCGCACCGACCTCGTGAAGATCGCTCCGGTGGCCACTGATCTGCGGAATCGGTACGAGCACCACCTCGATTTCCCGGGCGACCCACTCGATGCGGGCTGCGACTACGAGCAGTGGTCACGCCGTCTGATAGCGGGCACGAAGCCGACCGTCTACGCGCACGTCGCAACGGATCCCGACTACCCGGGCAAGGTCGCGCTCCAGTACTGGTTCTTCTACCCCTTCAACGACTTCAACAACACGCACGAGGGCGACTGGGAGATGACGCAGCTCGTCTTCGACGCAGCGGACGCGACCGAGGCGTTGACCAAGCCACCGTCCGAGGTCGGCTACAGCTCCCATGAGGGTGCGGAGAGGGCGGCCTGGGGCGAGGAGAAGCTCGAGATCGTCGACGGCACGCACCCTGTCGTCTATCCGGCCGCGGGCTCGCACGCGAACAAGTTCACGGCGGCGCTCTATCTCGGGAACTCCGCCGAGGCCGGCGTTGGCTGCGATCTCACGCTCGGGCCTCATCGCGAGGTTCTTCCGGTCGTGAAGACGATCCCGCGCGACATGACAGCTGCCGTGGCCGCCTATCCGTGGATCGACTTCGAGGGCCGCTGGGGCGAGTTGCAGCCCGCCTTCTTCAACGGGCCGACCGGCCCGAACATGAAGGATCAGTGGACGCACCCGATCGAGTGGTCGCAGGGCTGGCGCGACCGGGGGTACGCGGTGCCGGTCGGCGGCGTCTTCGGGACGGGCGCGACCGATCTCTTCTGCAATGGCGTTGCCAAGGGCTCGAAGGGCCTCGTCCTTCTCCTTCGCAGCCCGGCGCTCACGCTGCTCGTACTCGCGGCGCTTCTCGGCCTGATCGTCTTCGCCGTCGTCAAGGCGACGTGGCGACCGGCGGCACCGCTGCGGATCGCCCGGCGGCGCAGCTGGGGTCAGATCATCGCTGCTTCGGCTCGCATGTACGTGCACCGCTGGCGCCTCTTCCTCGGAATCGGAGTGATCCTGATCCCGATCACGATCGGAACGACCTTCGTGCAGTGGCTCCTCTTTCTCCTCGTCGACCTGCTCGGAGTCGTGACCGGCCAGGGCGCCGGGACCTTCGCCATTCTCGCCCTGGCGATCGGAACCGCCATGACGCTGATCGGGCTCGGCCTGGTCCAGGCCGCGACGGCGTGCGCGCTCGTCGAGCTCGACGAGGACAGGTCGATCGGCCCGGTGCAGGCCTACCGGATCGCGCTGCGCAGGATCCGGCCGCTGCTACGCGCGATCGTGCTGTTCGTCGTCGCCTGGGTCGGACTGACGCTGACGACGTTCCTGATTCCCGTCGCGATCTGGCTCGCCGTCCGCTGGTGCCTGCTCGCTCCGATCGTCGAGCTCGAGGACACGTCGGGCGCGTCCGTGCTGCGGCGGAGTGGCAGCCTCGTCCACGGGCGCTGGATCCGCACGGGATCCCTCGTCGGCGTGAGCGCCGCGCTCGCGCTCGCTGCCGGGCCGCTCCTCGGCGTGGCACTCATCTTCACGACCAACATGCCACTCGCGCTCCTCAACGTCGTCGCAGGTGTCGTCTACGCGCTCGCCCTCCCGTACGTCGCGCTCGTCACCGCATACGTCTACTTCGACGCGCGCGCACGCGGCGAGCTCGAGCCGGCGGACGAGCGCAGGGAGCTGCCGGCCGAGATCGAGCTCTCGACGCGAGCCGGTGGGCGAGCCCGCGTCTGAGTCCTTACGGGTACGGGCTCCAGCGCATCGAGGCGGCGAGAGCCGAGGCGGCGAGGAGGGCGCCGAGCGCCGCGAAGATCCAGGTGACCTCGGTCTGCTGCTTCTGCCGCGTGACCTCTCTCGGGAGATCGGCGAAGACCTTGCCCAGCTGCTCGGCGTCGTTCGCGCCGAAGTACTTGCCGCCGGTCCCGTCCGCGACTCCCTGCAGGGTCGGCGTGTCTGCGACCAGGAAGCCCCGGAACCCGCCGCCGCCTCCAAAGCCGCCGCCTCCGAAACCCCCGCCGCCGAACCGGTTGTTGAAGGCATCGCCGCCGAGCTGCTCACGCGTGCACGCGAGCGGCGCCGGATTCTCCGTGCCGAAGCCGATCGTGTAGACACGAACCCGCCGCTCGACTGCGTAGGGAACCGCGTCGAGCGGCTCGACCCCGCGCGTGTTCCGCCCGTCGGTCAGGACCACGACGATGTCCGGCTCGAAGTCGTCGCCCGTGGGCTTCGTCGGCGGAGCCACCGGTGCGGGAGGGGGCTCACCGTAGTACTGGCCCTCCGGCTCGGGGACGTCGCCCACAGGCTGTACGCCCGGGTTGATCTCGGCGATCGCGTCGAGCCCCTTGAGGATCGCCGACCCGATCGCGGTGCCCCGGCCGGTCGTGAGTCCGTCCAGCGCCTCCAGGAGCTCCTCGCGCTCGGTCGTCGGCGGCACGACCAGCTCGGCGAATCCCGCGAACACGACGAGCCCCATCCGGGTGCCCTTCGGCTGCCTCTCGACGAACGTGCGCGCGGACGCCTGGGCCACGGCCAGGCGGTTGGGAGTGACGTCGGTCGAGCACATCGATCCGGACACGTCGAGGGCCAGGATGATCGACGTGCGGGCGTTCGGGACGCTCAGGACCACCTGCGGCCGGGCGGCGGCGAAAGCGAGGGCCGCCAGGGCGGCGAGCAGCATCGCCACGGGGAGATGTCGCTGCCACCGCTTCCGCTTCGGGAGCACCGTACGCAGCAGCGCGACGCTCGAGTAGAGCACAGCCTGCTTCCGCCGTCGGCGCTGTGCCCACCAGTACACGCCGAGCAGGAGGGGGACGACGAGCAGCGAGATCAGCGCGAGAGGCCACACGAACGACATCTCAGATCACCCGCCCCAGCCAGAGAATCGAGAGGGCGGAGCCGATGGCGAGCAGGAGCCCGCCCGCAGCGGCGAGCAGCGCGGTCACCTCACGCTGCTTCTCGACGCTCTTGAACTCGAGGTCGATCGACTCGTAGATCCCGCTCAGCGCCGCTGCGTCACCAGCCTCGCTATAGGTGCCGTCGGTGACTTCGGCGATCTCGGTCAGCAGATCCGCATCGAGCGCAGTCGCGACGTCGAAGCCGTCGACCCGAACGACGGTTCCCTGCTCGGAGCCGAGCCCGATCGCGTGCACCCGGACGCCGGCGGTCGACGCGACCTCGGCGATCCTGAGCGGGTCGGGGCGTGTCGTGTTCTCCCCGTCGGAGAGCAGGACGATCGCCGACGAGCCGAAGTAGCCGACGCTGACCGGCTCGCCCTCACTCTCGAGCGCGGACTCGTCGAGCTGCAGCGGCTTCCCGGCGATCGCGGTGAGCGACTTGAAGAGGCCCTGCCCGAGCGACGTTCCACCGCTCACCGAGAGGCGGTTGATCGCCTTGATTGCGTCCTCCTTCACGTTCGTCGGCCGGAGCACGGTGACGGCGCTGTCGCCGAACGCGACGACGCCGATCTTGATCGTCCGGGGCTGCTTCTCGACGAACGCTCGGGCGCCGACCTTGGCGGCCGCGATCCGGGTTGGCTCGAGATCCTCGGCGCGCATGCTGTTCGACACGTCGAAGGCGAGGATCACGGTGCCTTCGCGGGTGGGAAGGGTGATCGACATCGTCGGTCGTGCCAGCGCGAGCCCGACCAGCACGAGACCGGCCGCGAAGAGGGCGAAGGGGATGTGTCGCCGGCGGCCGCCGCCGCGCGGAGAGCCCGTTGGTACGAGGCCCTCGGAGGCGAGACGGGCCGAGCGGCGCGCGCGTCGCCGGTGCGCCCGCCAGTAGAAGAGAACCACGATCGGAACGAATACGAGGCCGAGCAGCATCCACGGCGAGCCGAGCGACATCAGCGGCTCCGGCGCTTCCGCAGTTCGACGATCCGCACGAGCGCGGTGACGAGGTCGTCCTCGGTCGAGACCTCGTAGATGTCGATTCCGGCTCGGCGGGTTATCGCGCGCAACTCCGCCTCGCGTTCCTCGCCGGCTGCGCGGAGGCGGCGTCGGAACTCGTCGTCACTCGAGTCGACGGTGAGCTGCTCCCCGGTCTCGGCGTCCTGAACGACGATCACGCCGGCGTCGGGCAACTCGTACTCACGAGGGTCGAGCAAGCGGATCGCGACGACCTCGTGACGTTCGCTGAGTTGCAGCAGCGGTCGTTCCCAGCCGGGAGCGGTGATGAAGTCGGACATGAGAACGACGAGCGAGCGCCGGCGGATTGCGCCGTGTGCGGACTCGAGCAGCCCGGTCAGGTCGGTGATCGCCCCGTGTGATCCGGGAGGCCGCATCAGGTTGCGCGCCAGGGCGAGGACCTGGTTGCGGCTGCTGCGCGGCGGGAGCGTGCTCTCGATCTCGTCGTCGAAGAGCATTGCCCCGACGCGATTTCCGCCGCGGGTGAGAAGCCGGGCGAACGTCGTTGCGAGCTCGCACAGCACGAGCTCCTTCGGGCGGTGAATCGGCCCGAAGCCCATCGAGGGCGACCGGTCGAGGAGGAGCCACGCCGTCAGCTCACGGTCCTCCGAGAACTGGCGGATGAACGGCGTATCCATCCGTGCGGTCACGTTCCAGTCGATGTGGCGGATGTCGTCGCCCGGCTCGTATTCACGAAGGTCGCGGAAGTCCGTCCCGACCCCGCGGAACATCGTGCGGTAGCTGCCTTGCAGCATCCCGTCCAGCCGGCGGATCACCTGCCACTCGAGGCGGTGCAGGAGCCGCTCGGGCGTCTCCGCGCTCAGGGTCCCGGCTGTGTCCAAGACTCACTCGAGACTGCGGCGCCGCCCCTGACCATGCGCTCCCGGAGTGCGAGCTCGGGGACGGGGAGAGCCGCGAGGATGCGGTCGATGATGTCGTCGGCGCTGACGCCGTCGGCCAGAGCCTCGTAGGAGAGCACGAATCGGTGCCGGAGGACGTCGGGCGCGATCTCCTGCAGGTCCTGGGGCAGTGCGTACTCGCGACCACGGACGAGCGCGAGCGCCCTGCCGGCGAGGATGAGGTTGATCGAAGCGCGAGGGCTGGCGCCGTAGGTGATGAAGCGCGACAGCTCGCCGAGGCCGACGGCGGCGACGTTGCGGGTCGCGTTCGCGAGCTTCACCGCGTAGTCGATCAGCGCCGGGTCGACGAACACGGCGTCGGCGGCCCGTTGCAGCCCGGCGAGGTGCTCCGCGTCGATCGCCCGACCCGCCGGCTCGAGGGCGGCTGTCATGCGCTCGACGATCACGAACTCCTCGGTGGGCGTCGGGTAGTCGATCAGCACCTTGAGCATGAAGCGGTCGACCTGCGCCTCGGGCAGCGGGTACGTGCCTTCCGACTCGATCGGGTTCTGCGTCGCCATCACGAGGAAGGGATCGGGGAGCATGTGCGTCTCGCGACCGATCGTGACCTGGCGTTCCTGCATCGCCTCGAGCAGGGCGCTCTGGACCTTCGCCGGCGCTCGGTTGATCTCGTCGGCGAGAACGAGGTTCGCGAAGACCGGTCCCAGTGAGACCTGGAACTCGCCGAGCTTCTGGTTGAAGATTCTGGTGCCGACGATGTCGGCGGGGACGAGGTCGGGGGTGAACTGGACGCGCTGGAATTCGCCGCCGATCGCCTGGGCGAGCGTCTTCACTGCCATCGTCTTCGCGAGCCCGGGGACGCCCTCGACGAGGAGGTGACCGCGCGCGAGCAGGGCGACGACCATGCGCTCGAGCAGGGCGTCCTGGCCGACGATGACGCGCTTGACCTGATAGAGGATCTGCTCGAGCGACGCATCGAGCGTGGATTGTTGGCTCATGGCTCCCTCGTCTACTTCGGTGGTGTGTTGGCCGCACCGCCCGCTGTCCCGATCGGGACGGCGAAGCCGATGCCGATGAAATAGCCGTCGCGCGCCTGGTTCGCGAGCGACGTGACGATGCCGATCACCTGTCCTGCGCGATCGAGCAGCGGCCCTCCGGAGTTGCCCGGGTTGACCGCGGCGTCGAACTGAATCAGGCCACGCAGCGTCCTCCCGTTCTCTCCCTTGACCGAGCGGTCGAGACCCGAGATGACGCCGGACGTCAGGGATCCGACGTAGCCGAGGGGGTGCCCGACGGCGTACGCGACCTCACCGACCTGGCCCGCTCCGCCGAGCACGGCGGGAACGATCACCTCAGGCCCTTCCTGCGGCATCAGAACGGCGATGTCGTTCGCCGGATCCGTCGAGGTGACCGAGGCGTCGGCCTTCGTGCCGTCGACGAAGGAGACCCTCACGCGCGTTGCCCCGTCGACGACGTGGAGGGCGGTCAGGATCGCGCCGCGCGTGTTGACGATCACGCCGGCGCCGAGCCCTCTGCCGCCACCCTCCGCCGGCGTGTTCTCGGTCTCGATCTCGACGAGCGACGGCAGGATCTGCTGGAAGGCGACGGCCGAAGGCGCAGGGGCCGACTGGAGATCCTCGATCCCCTTCGTGACGGCGTCCGAGGCGATCTTCCCGACCTCAGCCCTGTCGGGCGGGGGTGTCGGCGAGTCGCGGGTCACCGCCGTAGATCCCGACGGCGACTACCCCGATGGCGATAGCGGAGGCGAGCACGAGCCAATGTCGCCGACCGAATCTGCCGCGCGGAGCGGCGGGCTCGCCGGCCTGGACGGGCGGTGGATCGGGGAGCGCCCCAGATGGGCTCATCCCAGGCGATCCTAGTTGGGTCCGTGGTGGCGTTCGTCGCCCTGGAGGGGCCTTAACGGACGCTCAACTCCGGGCGGTACCACGGGAGACTCCGCCCGAGAGGGCGGACTCGAGCAGATCAGCTCCGTGATCGGGCGGCGAGCCGTAGGCGTAGACGACGAGGTCCTCGGCCCCGTGGTTCGCGGCCTGAAGCGGGGTTCCGGGCTCGATGTGGATGAGCGCGCCCGTCGGCACGTCGTGCCGCTCGGGCGGCTCGCCGACGTACATCGTGAGCGTTCCGGCGAGGACGACGAACGTCTCCTCCTGCCCGGCGTGCACGTGCCGGCGCCCGTTGGCACCGGGCTCGTAGCGCCAGACGTTGGCCCGCGTGCTCACGAAGCCGGCCGCCTCGCTCAACTCGGCGACGTGGCGGGCAGGCTCGCCGAGCTCGTGCGGCCGCGTCGTCCACTCGAGGTCGTCGGGACGGATGATGCGGAAGCCCACACCCGACACCCTAGAGCTCCGTCTCGCGACCGGCGATACCGGGCTCTGCCGAGCGGGTCTGGCAGGTGACGCGGTACCCGATCGCGGGCAGCTCGCCCGCGGTCGATCGCGGCCCGTTCCTCGGCTTCGGTCTCCTGGCCGAGCCAGTGGTACAGGTAGGGACGCCACTCGAGCTCGACCGTCTCGTAGACGGCGTCGAGCGCGGAGCAGAGGGTCTCGGAGGAGTGGAGATCGGCGTGGCGCCAACGCCATTGATCGAGATCCTCCGGGCCGGTTGGGCTTCCTGCCGGCCTCGCGCAGTTGCTGGTAGAGCCGCTCGTACCATTGCTGCGCATCGGCGTCCATCAGGTTCCAGGCGAACTCGTCGGCCAGGAGCAGCGGCGCGAGGCCCGCGAGCTTCGCGAGCGCCGGCGCGAGGGGGGTGACATGGTGGAGGACGCGGCCGGCGACGACCGCGTCGAACGGCTCCGGCTCGAGCTCCTCGAGCGTGATCCTCCGGTAGTTCGGCCCTTCGGGTGCGCGTGGGTCGATCGCGAGCACGTCGTAGCCTGCCGCGACGAGGGCCGGCGTGACGCCGCCCTGGTCGCCGCACCCGACCTCGAGGATGCGAAGCGGCGGCGGCGGCAGGCGGCGCAGGACGTAGTCGGAGAACTCCATGCCGAGAACCATCGCACGTTGGCGAGTTGGACCGCCGACTACCCCCTCGGTAGAGCAGCACGGGTAGCGTGTCGGATCAGACCCAACCGACGAGGAGCGCCATGGCCACGCACGATGATCGCGTTGATGCATTTCGTCGGCTGCACGCCGCCGGCTGTTTCGTGATGCCGAACCCGTGGGACGTCGGCAGCGCGCGTGCCCTCGAACAGCTGGGCTTCGAGGCGCTCGCGACGACGAGCGCGGGTGCCGCCTGGACGCTCGGTCGGGCCGACAATCAGCTTCGGCTCGACGACGCGCTCGAGCATCTTCGTGCTGTCGCCGGTGCGGTGAGCCTCCCGGTGAACGCGGACTTCGAGGGCGGCTTCGCCGTCGATCCGGAGACGGTCGCGACGAACGTCAAGCTCGCGGCAGAGACCGGGATCGCGGGGCTTTCGATCGAGGACTCCTCGGGCGACCCGGCAGATCCTCTCTACGAGTTCGACCTTGCCGTCGATCGAATCCGTGCTGCGCGACGAGCGATCGACGAGAGTGGGACGGGCATCGTCCTCACCGGGCGATCCGAGGGATTCGTGGCCGGACGACCCGACATCGATGAGACGATCAGGAGGCTGCAGGCGTACGCCGAAGCGGGCGCTGACTGCCTGTACGCCCCGAGGATCGACACCGTCGAGCAGGTTTCCGCAGTGGTCGCCGCGGTCTCACCGAAACCCGTGAACCTCCTGATCAACGCCCCGTTCATCACGGTCGCGGCGGCTGCGTCCCTCGGAGTGCGGCGTATCAGCGTCGGGGGCACGCTCGCGCGCACTGCGTGGGCCGGATTCCTGCGGGCCGCACAGGAGATCGCAGAGGAGGGAACGTTCACGCGGTTCGAGGATCTCCCGGATGTCGATGCGCTGCTCGGCTCTCGCTAGCCGCGAGGCCGAGCCCTGCCCTGAAGCCGTATGCCAATCGACCCGGGCAACCCAGCAGAAGGGAGCCGTGGGTCTTTCGCTGCAAGCTTCGGCGATCTGTGCATCAAGCACCCCGTCTATCTGGGCCTGTATCTCCGCCTCGGTCTCGTCCCCGAACCACTGGTACTCGTCGTATGACCGCCACTCCGATACCTCGTCGGGCTCGAGGTCTTCGTCGTCGAGTACGACGAGGCGTCCTCATCGACTGGAGTGGAGAGTCCTCGACCTTTGCGTCGTCCAACAGAGCGCCAGGCGTCGCAGCGGCTGGCCCGTTGGATGCGCTCCTTCGGAGCCTGAGAGGAGGAGCGGGATCAGGACCAGGACAGCAGAGACCGCCGCCGCACGAACGCTGCTAGAAGCTAAGAAGGCGCGATCCCGCATCCCACAACGCGACCTCGAGTTGAGGTACGCCCCGGTACTGGGTGGGTGCGCCCTGGGCACAGATGACCTGGCCCGGCTTGAACATTCGCTCGGGCGCACGAGGGAAGTTCGCCCGATCCTGCCCCCAGATGACCAAGGTCACTCGCTTGGTGCTTGGGTAAGCGTTGCCGAGGTCGATGAACGTGGGTCGCCCTCGTGTGCTCGAGGCGTAGTAGACACGGGCAACACGCGCCTTGACTCGGATCGCTGGTTCGTCAAGTGACCCTCGTACGGACTGCCACGTTTGCGATCCGTTGCACCAGGCTACGACTTCCTCGGCGGGTTGACGTAGCAGAGGCTGCGAGTCGCGGCCATCGCGAGCGCGACAGCTAACGCCAGAAGCAGGACGTACTTCATGGGTTCAGACCCTCCTCTGAGCCTGTTCGTTCTCAACGGAATGAGGATGCTCCGGTCGGCACCAAGACAATCCGCTTGCGCACGGTCGGGAAGATCACAATGCAATCGAACGAGGCGTACCGACCCGACTTCCGTTGGCCCTTGCCGATGCATCGGGCGTCCAATGGCGAGACGCCGCGCTGTGCCTTCTTGAACGCGAAAAGAGCTTGCACTGACCTGTTCGCCCAGAGCAACTCCTGGGCAGTGTTGCCAGCCGCAGCGTAGGAACGCTGTTGGTCTTGGGCCTCCTGGATGGCGTCAGTTAGTCGCCGGGACTCTGCGGCGGAAAGTGGCGATCTCAGAGTTGCCACCGCTCGGGCCTCCGCCTTCGCGGTCGTCCAGTAAACGGCGGTTGATCGCGCACTCGCAGACGGGATCGCGATCCCGAGGGCGAACACAGCGACCATCGCCAGCCCCGCAGTCCTCTTCGCCCGCATATCCTCCTCCATCGAGTTCGTTGGAGGACGACCGCCAGACACGGTGAGAGCGCCGGGCACCATTCCTCTGTGTCAAACATGTTTCGGCAGCTTCCGCGACGATCCGCTCACTCATTCAAGGGATGGGCCACGAAAAGAGTCTGCTAAGAGTCTCGCCGCCGCTCAGCGCGTGTCTTGCGCTGGCAGTCGCCTCCAGCGCGAAACAGCCACGCTCTTCGTACAAATGACGCCCCTCGGGATGGTTCGCGCGGGAGCGTGACTCAATAGGCTCACTGAGGCTCTCGTGAACTTCAGGCACCACCGTTCTGTGTCGATATGACTCCCGTGAGTAGTCCACCGAAACACGTCAAGCTTCTCGGCTCGGCGGCGACTATCGCAGCCGCTCTATTGCTCGCCGGATGCGGTGGAAGCAATGATCCGAAGTTCGACGAGCGTGGTCACGCCTTATCTCTCCGTCAGGGTTGGGATGTTGCCGCTGCGTTCGAGGCAATAAATGACCTTGATGGTCTACCTGCGTACGTGAGCGCGTACGGCTCGACGTTCTGCATGGTGTGGAAGCGCAGTGATGCCGAGGTCGGGCTGCGCGTTGGCGACGGCGGATCCGGCACTGCGGATTACTCGCTAATACGGCAGGGTGGTGCAGGCGGATGGGAAGTGGCGCCCAGACCATGGGGATCTCTTGGCGAGGCTGACCCGACTGGATCAGTGTGGTGTGCCGTTGATCCCGATGGGTTCGTGTACGGAGAACGAGCACCTGAGACGTATCCTGCGGAGGTTCGGATCAGGATCAAGTCGAAGCTAGACGCTGCCGTGGCGGCAGTGAACTCGGGAGGGGCGTCACGAAGCCTTCTTGACTCGATACGGAAAAGCCACGGGGATGCCGTCTGCCACGCGAGTACCGGCGAGAATCCGAGCGCTGTGAGGTCGCGGTTGTCCGATCTGCCGACGATGTGGCGCAAGAGTCCCGCCCGTACGGTTTCGCAGTTGTTGAGAACGGTGACGTACAAGAACGACCGAGGGCTTCGGTCAACCCCCCACCTTCTTCGCCTCGTACCAGGACGACCTCTCCTATCCAACGTCGGTCGGATGCACGATCCGCGAGAACCTGAGCCGGAGAAGCAACGCGGACTACCTGGCAGGCGGAGCCGCGCAGAGTCAAGAAACGGCGGCACCACCGACGACAACAGCACGTGAGCAACCAGCGTTGGACACGACAACTCCCGACCCGGTGCAAACTGACTTGTTCCAAACCCCATCGGGCAACATTCTCTGTTCTGCCGAGACCAACTACATCCGGTGCGATATCCGGAGCGCTACAAGCCGATCCCATCGAGGGCACAACTCACGCAAGGTAGTTGCCTCAAAGACTACGGCGACTGGCCACCCCATTCGGTCGTGATGGGGGCAACCGGAGCCGCATATGTCAACTGTCCGACCGATGGGGGATGGGCGAACGCGTTCTTGGATACGGAAAGTCGTGGCAGAACCGGTCGTTCGTTTGCGTGTCGGAACTCGCTGGCCTGACGTGCAAGAACCGAAGCGGGCACGGGTTCTCTCTCAGCCGTGAGCGGTCTACGCTCGTTGCCCCCGGAGGAACGGTAGCGGGGAGCGCAAAGGTCGTCATTGCCACGGAGATATTCGAAGATCTGGCGGAGTGGCAAGCTAGACCCTTGACGATCAACCTCGCGATGGGGTCGCGCTACTCGATCGACAAACTCCGTTGGGCGAGTTGGGGAGGCACTGAGGCCAGAGCGTCCGGATTCGTCAACTCGCAAACACCCGCCGATGTTGTTGCATTCGATAAGCGGGCTTGCGTCAACGGTGTCACGGCCTACACGAAGATGCGGATCACTGTGAAAGGCAAGGCACCCAACGTTCAGAACCTGTTGTGCGGCTAACTCACCTCTGGCTCACCCAGACCGGACGAGCCGCGTCAGCCTCAGAGAAGGCTTGCGCCAGATCCTCAACGAGAGCGGCAAGTTCCATCTCTCTGACTACATCGACTACATCACACACGGTCACGAAGGCGCCCATCAGTTTAGGAAAGCACGCAGTTCGGCAAGCATGAGGGGCGGCGAGCGTCGGTGGATCATGCGATGGCAGTTAGAGCAGACGATTGCAAGGTCGTCCAATTTCGTAGTGCGAATGCCTTCCGTCAGAGGACGTGTGTGATGGCATTCAGCGAATCCCGATGAGTCAGGCGGGGGGCAAGGCTGTCGCAACCCTCCGAGCGAGCGTGATCAGGTGCGGGCCTTCGAGCGGGCCTTCAGCAAGTAAGCGCTCCCCGAGTGCCTTCGCCCAGCCAACCCAAACCCCGTCGAGGGTGAGCGGCTTCGCGAACAGCGACCACTCTGCGTCAACGAAGCAGAGCGCTGCCTTTACGTTGACCCCGAACTCTTGAACGAGCGGCTTCTCCGAGCGCGGATCGGATGGCCCCGATCTGCTTCCCCATCCCGCCGACGAGCTTCGTGCAATCACGGCGTCCGACATAGAGGCGCTCGTCGGGAGAGAACCAGCCGCCCTTGTCGATCCGTTGCACCTCGCCCTCATAATTCTTCGCGTCGATGGCGTATATGCCGTTGCGGGTAACCGCGATGTGGTCGATGTTCGCCTTCGACTTCGGGATGCGGCGGCGTGCATTACGATCATGCGGGACTCATCGTGGAGCGACGCCAGGTACTGCCCACAGCCGTTCGCCCCTGCTGCCGATGCCCCACGCTCGCGTGGACTGCGGCTCGTTCGAAAGCGCGAGATAGACACCGCCGATCCGACGGCCGAGCTTCTGCTTCGCCTGCTCCTCGCGCTGGGTGTGAAGCTTGTCGTACTTCGCCTTCCCGAGGCCACGCAGCGCCCCGCAGGGGCTGGGCGGCGATGGCTCGGCCGAAGGTTGCTCCGGTGCCGTTGGGCTGCGCCCTTCTCCACGCAGGCCATGCAAGTGACCGACCTTCAGCTTCGGATTCCACTCTGCTCGGGTGACAACATTGAGAGCAATGCCACCGACCACGCAGACATCGGGGCGGCGCAGCGCCATGACTCGCGGCTCGGGCATCTACCAGTCGTCGGTTGATGCGGGGGGCTGACTTTAGGCCTCGGAAGGCATCGCGCCAGTCTGTCGGGGCCTCAACTTGCCAATTCACTTGCCAAGACGGCCGAATCTGCTCCGCGGAACTCCTCCTCGCAAATGAAAAACACGCGCATTTGCGGGGCTTTCTGAAGCGGGAGCGACGGGACTCGAACCCGCGACCTCCGGCGTGACAGGCCGGCGTTCTAACCAACTGAACTACGCCCCCGTGGGCCGACGGATCATACCGATCGTTCGGCGCTCGCCTCGGGAGAGCCAGCCACTCGTCTAGGCTCAACGCGTGTCCCTGATCGCCACGCGTGCACTGACCAAGCGATTCGGATCCGTCGTCGCGCTCGACGACCTCGATCTCGAGGTCGAGCCAGGTGTGATCGGCCTCGTCGGTGCGAACGGTGCGGGGAAGAGCACGCTGATCAAGATCCTGCTCGGTCTCACCGAGCCCACCTCCGGCTCGGCGGAGATGTTCGGGCTCGACGTCGCAACGCACGGGCTGTCGATCCGCCAGCTGATCGGCTACATGCCCGAGCACGACTGCCTCCCGCTCGAGATCAGTGCCACCGAGTTCGTAGCGCACATGGCGCGCGTGAACGGGCTCCCGCGCGCCGCAGCCCGCGAGCGGACGGCGGAGACGCTCCGGCACGTCGGCCTCTTCGAGGAGCGCTACCGCGAGATGCGCGGTTACTCGACGGGCATGCGCCAGCGAGTGAAGCTCGCGCAGGCGCTCGTCCACGACCCGAAGCTGATGCTGCTGGACGAGCCGACGAACGGGCTCGACCCTGCCGGGCGCGACGAGATGCTCGACCTCGTGCGTCGCATCGGGACCGAGTTCGGGATCTCGATCCTGATGTCCTCGCACCTGCTCACGGAGATCGAGCGAGTCTGCGACTACCTCGTCGTGATCGAGGAAGGGCGGCTGATCCGCTCGGACTCCCTCGCGACGTTCACCGGTCGCACAGAGACGCTGACCGTGGAGGTCGAGGGATCGGCCGACGCCCTGGCCGAGTACCTGCGCCAACGCGGATACGACGCGCAGGCGGGCACCCGCACCCTCGAGATCGACCTCGGCGACGATGGTGCCTACGACGCGATCCGGGACGGTGCTGCATCGCTCGAGCTCGGCCTGATCCGGGTCGAGCAGCGCCGCCAGCACCTCGAGGATCTCTTCCGCGACGAGGCCGGAGACGAGGAGGCCACCCGTGTCTGACCAGGGAAGCGTCTCGAGCAGCATCTACGACCTCGGCTACCGGCACTACGACGGCGATCCGGGTGGGGCGTCGTGGCACGCTGCTGACGCTCTACACCCATGGCCTGCGGAGCTGCTTCGGGCTCGGACGCCGGGCGACGAGCAAGATCTTCCCCTGGGCACTGGCGATTCTTGCCTTCGTGCCGGCGATCATCCAGCTCGGCGTCGGGGCGATTCTCAGCGGTTTCGACCAGGACATCGAGATCTACAAGCACGAGGACTACTTCACCTACGTGCGCATCATCCTCGTCCTCTTCTGCGCCACCGTCGCTTCGGAGCTCGTCGGCAAGGACCAGCGCAACCGGACGCTCTCCCTCTACTTCTCCCGGGCCGTCTCACGGTTCGACTACGCGTTCGCGAAACTCGCTGCACTGACGAGCGCGATGCTCGTGCTCACACTCGGTCCGCAGCTGCTCCTCTTCGTCGGCAACGGAATGGCCGCAGACGACCTCGCGGGGTACACCCGCGACAACTGGGATCTCGTCTTTCCGATCATCGCCGGCTCTCTGCTCGTCTCCACGGTGATCGCCTCGGTCGGGCTCTGCATCGCCGCCTACCTGCCCCGCCGGGCATACGCGACAGCAGCGATCGTCGGCACGTTCATCCTCACGCTCGCGATTGCCAACATCCTCATGGAGACGATCGACCCGGCGGTCGCACGGTACTTCCTGCTCGGCAGCCCGGTCGCCTGGGAGGGCGCGATCCTCTGGCTCTTCCGGGTCGACCCGAAGGGGCTGGACGTGCTCGCCGATGCGAACCTCGGCGGGTGGGTGTACCTCGTTGCCGTCCTCGGGACGATCGCCGCGACCTTCGCTCTGACGCTCCGACGCTTCAGGCGCGTGGCGACGTGACCGAGACAATCGTCCTCAAGGATGCCTCTCGCTGGTACGGCAACGTCGTCGCGGTCAACGGGATGTCCTTTACCGCATCGCCCGGCATTACCGGCCTGCTCGGGCCGAACGGCGCCGGCAAGAGCACGCGTCCTGCACATGCTCTCCGGCTTCCTGAAGCCCTCTGCGGGCGAGGTCACGGTGCTGGGCCAGCCTGCGTGGGGGAATCCCGCGCTGTACCGGCAGCTCGGGCTCGTACCCGAGCGCGAGTCCGTCTACGGTTCCCTCTCCGGATTCGAGTTCGTGCGCCTCAACGCGCGACTCCAGGGCCTCCCCGAACCAGAGCGGGCGGCTCGCGAGGCGATCCGACTCGTCGACCTCGAGGACGCGGCAGACCGGTCGACCGGCGGGTACTCCAAGGGGATGAAGCAGCGCATCAAGGTCGCAGCGGCGCTCGTCCACGATCCGGAGGTGCTGCTGCTCGACGAACCCTTCAACGGGGCCGATCCACGCCAGCGTCTCCACATGACCGAGCTGTTTCGCAGGCTGGCCGCCGACGGCCGCACGATCATCTTCTCGTCGCACATCCTGGAAGAGGTCGAGCGGCTCGCCGAGAGGGTGCTCGTGGTCGTCGGCGGCAGGCTCGCCGCATCGGGCGACTTCCGCGAGATCCGTCGACTGATGACCGATCGGCCGCACACGTTCACGCTCCGTTCGTCCGACGACCGGCGGCTCGCCGCTGCCCTGGTCGCCCACGGAAGCGTCCTCGGCGTCGAGCTCGGCGACGGCCGCCTGACCGTGCGGACCTCACAGCTCGGTTCTTTCGCTCTCGCGATCCCGACGATCGCACGCGCCTGCGACGTCACCCTGCGTGAGCTGCGCCCGACGGATGAATCGCTCGAGGACGTCTTCGCCTATCTGGTGAACCGATGATCGGGATCATCGCCGCCCTGACCCTTCGGCAATTGGTCGGCCGTGGCCGGACGATCCTGCTCGGGCTCGTCGCACTTCTGCCCATCCTTCTCGCTCTGGTCTACCGGCTCGGGAGCGAGGACACCGACCAGACGCGATGGGTTGCGCGGATCCTGCTCGACGGCCTCATCGTCACGATCCTGTTGCCGCTCCTTGCGCTCGTCTACGGGACGGCGGCGCTCGGGGCGGAGATCGAGGACGGGACGGCGGTCTACCTCCTCGCCAAGCCGGTGTCGCGGGCCAAGATCATCGTCGGCAAGCTGCTCGCGGCATGGGCTCTGACGGCAGGGACGGTGCTCGTGTCGGCGGTCGTTGCGACCGCGATCGGGCTTCAGGGCGTCCCGGGGCAAGGCCTCCTTGTCGGTTTCGCGGTCGCCCTCGTCGCCGGCAGCCTCGTTTACTCGTCGGTGTTCCTGATGTTGAGCGTCGTCACGAGCCGGGCCTTGATCGCGGGCCTCGTGTACGTCTTCATCTGGGAAGGACTGATCAACGGGCTCTTCGCCGGGACGCGGCTGCTCAGCGTGCGCCACTACACGCTCGCCGTTGCGGACATCTTCGTCGACCTTCCGCGGAGCGTGTTCGACGCGAAGCTCGGGTCGGTGGCGGCCATCTGCTTGATGATCGCGGTCACGGTAGGCTCGGTGTGGTACGGCATACGGCGGTTGAAGCGATTCGAGATCGGCGAATCGACGTAGAGAGCCCTGTTGTCGCTCCTTGAACCGGCGCAGGGGTGCCCGCGTCACCTCCGAATGGAAGAGCATGTCCACCGTCGACTGGATCGCAATCGCGCTCATCGTGCTCACTGCCCTGACGGGGTTCCGCCGGGGCCTCATCGTGGGCGTGCTCTCGTTCGGCGGCCTCGTGCTCGGGTTCTATCTCGGCACCCGCGTCGGACCGTCGATCGTCGGCGGTGACCGCGCCCGGTGGCTTCCCGTGTTCGCGGTCGGGACGGCGGTCGTCGTGGCGGCGCTCGGGCAGGCGCTCGGCGGCTACGCCGGGCGCACGATTCGCCGCTCGCTCGTCGTCGTTCCTCCGCTGCGGCTGCTCGACTCCGCCGGAGGAGGGCTCTTCGGTGCCGCCCTCGGCCTCGCTCTTTGCTGGGCCGTCGGTGCGGTCCTTCTCTACCTCCCCGTCGAGACGGAAGCTCGGAGCTATGTCCAGGATTCGACGATCCTCTCGACCCTCAACGAGCGGTATCCCGCCACGCAGCTGATCGACACGATCGCCGGCATCGATCCGTTCGGCGTTATCGCGGGCCCGGGAGCGAGTGTCGACGAACCGGATGCGTCGGTCCTCGGCACGCCGGGTGTCATCGCGGCGGCCCTCAGCGTCGTACGCGTGATCGGAACCGCCTGCGGGCTCGGGATCGAGGGATCTGGCTGGGTCGCCGGACGTGAGCTCGTGGTCACGAACGCGCACGTCGTCGCCGGAGTCGATGCTCCTCGCGTTGATCGGAACGACGGCGATCTCCTCGAGGCGCGCGTCGTCGCCTTCGACAAGACGAACGACATCGCTGTTCTGCGCGTTTCGGGTCTCGCTGCGCGACCGCTTCGGCTCGCCGATGCCGTCGAGGGAACCCCGGGAGGACTGCTCGGCTATCCGCGCAACGGCCCGTACACCGAAACGGCTGTGCGGGTCGGCCGGGTCGTGGGGATCGTCGGTCGCGACGCGTACGGGAGCTTCCCGACGCCGCGTGAGGTGACGACGATTCGCGGAGAGATCCAGAGCGGCAACTCCGGTGGGCCGGTCGTCGACGCCCGTGGGCGGGTGATCACGACCGTGTTCGCGCAGCGAGCCGGGCGGGACGGGGGCTATGGCGTCCCGAAGGCGGCAGTGCAGGCGGCGCTTGGAGCGGGCCGGGACGAGCGCGATCACGACGCCCTGCGTCAAGCGCTGACCACCCGAGTCAACCACGGTGGTCAACACCGTCTGGGTGATGGATCAACCAGACCGACCCGGAGATACTGAGGTCATCTCATCTGCGCGACGGTGCGGCGGACGCGTGATGGGCGATACGGTTCCTCCTCCTTGGGAACCTGCGTAGAAGAGGGGCGTCTGGCGGCGGCCCCTCTTCACTTTGGCGCCCCTCTAGTGCTGTGTCTCGCAACGTTAGACCGGAAATGATTGTTGCGAGACACCGCACTCCCATGTTGATTCATTCGTGCGGCGTCTCATAACGATGCTGTTCCTGTCAAACGCTATGAGACGCCGCACTAGCGGAGCCGACCTCAAGGTCTTGCGCGTTGTGCCGATACCCGAAGCAACTCCGGGTTGGGGACTGACGGCAATCATTCCTGACACTGGATGGAGAGAAGGGGCGGCGAGCGATTCGCCGCCCTTCTCGTTTCTGCCCTGGGACGACGCTCGGCTCAGGCGTCGTCGTGGACGGTGCGGCCTTCCATCCCGCCCGCCACCGTGACGACCTGGCCCGTGATGTGGCCGGAGAGGACGTCCGAGGCGAGCATCACCACCTGCGCGGCGACGTCGTCGGGTTGCCCCACCTTGCGCAGCGCCATCGTGCGGGAGATCCGACGGACGGCCTCCGGGTCGACCTTGCCGCGGGTCATCGCCGACTCGGTCCAGCCGGGAGCGACGGCGTTGACGCGCGCGAGCGGCGCGACGCGGGTCACCTCGTTCTTCAGCGAGAGCAGGAGCCCGCCCTGGAGCGCGGACTTCGCGGCGGCGTAGTCGGCGTGCCCGGCTTCGCCGAATCGGCCCGCCGTCGACCCGACGAGAACGAGGGAGCCGTGTCCCGTGCGCGCAACCTCGCGCAGGAACGCCCTCGCCGTGAGGAACGTGGCGGTCAGGTTCTGGCGCATCGTCTCCTCCCACCGCTCGAGCGGGAGCTCCCAGACCGCAAGATCCTCGGCCGGCCAGACGCCCGCGACCGCAGCGCACACGTCGACCGAGCCGAGCGTCTCGCGCGCGGTGTCGAAGAGGCGATCGACATCGGCCTCGACGGTGAGGTCGGCCTGTGCGATCGGCGCCCCGCCGATCTCGTCGGCCACGGCGCGCGCTCGCTCTTCACCACGGTGGTAGTGGACGAGCACGTTCGCTCCTTCCGCGGCGAAGAGGCGCGCACACGCTGCGCCGATCCCTCCGGACGCGCCGGTGACGACGACTCCCTTGTCTGCAAGACCCGTGTCCACGAAGGCGTAGGCTATCGGCATGAAGGTCTTCATCGTCAGTGACCTCGAAGGCGTCTCCGGCGTCACGAAGAGTGGGCAGACAGCGGGTGGCTCGCCGATGTACGAGGAGAGTCGCCGCCTCTACACCGAGGAGATCAACGCGGCAGTCCGCGGTGCGAAGGCGGCAGGGGCGACGGAGATCGTCGCGATGGACTGCCACGGCGCGGGCGAGGAGTGGATGTTCAACTCGCTGATCCCCGAGTTGCTCGACGAGGCATGCGACTTCGTCGTCCAGGACGAGTGGACGGAGTACACCGAGTTCCTGGAGGGCGGCGTCGACGCCGCCCTGTTCGTTGGCATGCACGCGATGGCCGGCACCCGGCGTGGCGTGATGAATCACACGGTCTCGGGCCAGGTGTGGCAGAACCTCTGGTTCAACGGCGTGCTCGTCGGGGAGACCGGAATCAACGCGGCACTCTGCGGCACCTGGGGCTGCCCCGTGCTGATGGTCTCCGGCGACGATGCCGCGTGCGACGAGGCGCGCGAGCTCCTCGGCCCGGAGCTCGTCACCGTCGCCGTCAAGCAGGGGCTCGGATCGCAGTCGGCACGCAATATCGCGCCTCTTCGAGCGAGAGCGATGATCGAGGAGGGCGCGCGACGAGCACTTGCAAATCTCTCCGCTGTCGAGCCCTTCCTGCCGGGGAGCCCGTGTGAGATCCAGGTCGAGTACAAGAACACGCGGGCACCTGACGCGCTGCGAAACCGGCCCGGCGTCGAGCGCGTCAGCGACCGGATGATCATCTCCCGGGCCGACACGTGGTGGGATGCGTGGCGGGGGTTCTTCCTGTAGGGGCGATGCACGCCGAGCCTCGGCGAGGCAAGCGTCGCCCGAGGGGTCGCCCACTCGGTGAGGCAAGCGTCGCCCCTTGACGTGGCAATCCTGACTCTGTGCGAAATGACCCATATGAACCCTGAATCACAACGGTCAGCTGCATGGGCCGCGCTCGAGCAGCACTTCGGCGCTCTCGAGGCCCGCCATCTTCGCGACCTCTTCGCCGACGATCCCGCTCGAGCCGAGCGGCTCACGATCGAGGCGGCCGGGCTCTTTCTCGACTACTCGAAGAACCGGGTCACCGACGAGACCCTCGCGCTCCTCGCTCGACCTCGCAGCGGAGGCAGGAGTCACCGAGCGCCGCGACTCGATGTTCGCAGGCGAGCGGATCAACATCACCGAGGATCGCTCCGTCCTGCACGTCGCGTTGCGCATGCCGCGCGGAAGCTCGCTCGTCGTCGACGGCGTCGATGTCGTCGCGGAGGTACACGACGTTCTCGACCGCATGGCGGCTTTCTCGGATGCGGTGCGCTCCGGCGAGTGGAGGGGGTTCACGGGACAACCGATCCGCAACGTCGTCAACATCGGGATCGGCGGCTCCGACCTCGGGCCGGTGATGGCCTATCGGGGGCTTCGGCACTACAGCCGCCGTGACATGACGTTCCGTTTCGTCTCGAATATCGACGGCACGGACTTCGTCGAGGCGACCCGCGACCTGAACGCCGCCGAGACGCTGTTCGTCATCTGCTCGAAGACGTTCACGACACTCGAGACGATGACGAACGCCGCGACCGCGCGAGCGTGGTTGCTCGACGGCCTCGGCGGGGACGAGAGCGCGGTCGCGCGTCATTTCGTTGCCGTCTCCACGAACCTCGAGGGGGTGTCGGAGTTCGGCATCGACCCGGCGAACGCGTTCGGCTTCTGGGACTGGGTCGGCGGGCGGTACTCGATGGACTCGGCGATCGGGCTGTCGACGATGCTCGCCATCGGGCCCGAGGGATTCGAACGACTCCTCGCCGGCTTCCACGCGATGGACGAGCATTTCCGCACCGCTCCACTCGCCCGGAACATGCCCGTGCTGATGGGGCTCCTCGGTGTCTGGTACTCGGACTTCTTCGGCTCCCAGACCGCAGCGGTGCTCCCCTATGACCAGTACCTCGAGCGGTTCCCGGCCTACCTGCAGCAGCTCACGATGGAGTCGAACGGGAAGAGCACTCGCATCGACGCCTCACCCGTCGCCGTCGACACTGGCGCCATCTACTGGGGCGAGCCCGGAACGAACGGTCAGCACAGCTTCTACCAGCTGATTCACCAGGGTACGCGGCTGATTCCGTGCGACTTCATCTGCTTCGCGGAGAGCCTCAACCCGGTCGGCAACCACCACGATCTCCTCGTCGCGAACGTGTTCGCGCAGGCCGAGGCGCTCGCGTTCGGGAAGCCGGCCGAGGACGTTGCGGCGGAGGGCAATCCCGAGTGGCTCGTCCCGCACCGGACCTTTCCCGGCAACCGTCCTTCGAATGTGCTGATGGCAGAGCGGCTCACGCCCGAGGTGCTCGGGCGCCCTCGTGGCGCTCTACGAGCACAGCGTGTTCGTGCAGGGCGTGATCTGGTCGATCAACTCGTTCGACCAGTGGGGCGTCGAGCTCGGAAAGGTGCTGGCGCAGCGGATCGTGCCGGAGCTCGAGGCCGCCGACGAGCCCGAGCTCGCGCACGACGCGTCGACGAACGCGCTCATCCGACGCTATCGCGAGTTGCGGTCCGGTTGACGCGGACGACGTTGCGCCTCGCCGTCGCGAGGCTGCGCATCGCCCCTACGCGCGAGGCGCCGGAGCGGCCGCCGGTCGCCGCCACTCGAACACCGCGATCAGGCAGCCGCCGACGGTGCTCGAGTTGTGGTGCGTCCCCGCCTCGTAGCTGACGAAGTCGCCGGGGCCGAACACCGTCCCGTCGGAGTCGACGAGATCACCTTCGAGGATGAGGAACTCCTCCATCCCGTCGTGGTCGTGCGCGATCGTCACGGCACCGGGCTGCATCCGCATCGCGTAGCACCCCTGGCCCGTGTCGAGGTCGTAGGAGATCGGCAGCCAGGCCATCTCGGGCTGCACCGGCCCCTCCATGTCGTACTCCTGGAACGGTGTCGTGTGGAGGTTGAAGGTGCGTCGCCCCGGTTGCTCGGTCATGGTCGGATCCTAGTGGTCGCTCCGGAAAATCCGTACCGTCTTCGTGTGGCTGCAAACGCTTCGCATGCCGTCGTCCTCGGTCGTCCCGGTACAGCCCAGTATCGAGACTCCCTGCGTCCTCGGCCTGCTCGGTTTTCGCCGACGAACCCAGCACGGATTTCCCGGAGTGACCACTAGTCAGCGACCGGGGAGCCAGCGTCGCACGAGCCCGATTCTGCGCGCCGGACGATTCGTGCGGTCCTCGGCCGCGTCGGCGCTCGCCGCCACGGCTGCGATCGCGTGCGTCGCGATGAAGCGGAGCGGCTCTGGCTCCCAGCGGCGACTCGCGTGGCCGACCCACGGGAGGCCGGTCAGATCGCTCTCCGTCTCGGTGATCAGATCGGCGAGGGTGCGCCCGGCAAGGCTCGACGCGACCACGCCGTGGCCGGAGTAGCCGCCGGCGCGCGCAAGCCCCGAGGCCCGGTCGAGCTCGACGGCCATGCTCCAGTCGCGCGGCGCGGCAAAGAAGCAGCCCCAGCGATGGCTGATCGGAGCGCTCGCCGCAGCGGGGAAGAGCCGTCGTAGCGCCTGCTCGAGCCTGGCGTGCACGCGGGGTTGAAGCTCGTCCTGCTCACGGATGGCCCCGCCGCGTCGATAGGTCAGCCCTCGCCCGCCGAGCGCGATCCGTCCGTCCGGCGTCCGCTGGGCGTAGACGAACTGGTAGCGCTGGTCGGCGATCGGCGCACATCCGGCCCAACCGAGCTCGTCCCAGGTTTCCGAGGAGAGCGGCTCGGTTGCGAGCATGTGGGAGGCGATCGGGAGATAGCTGCGGCTTTCGCCGGGCAGGCGCGTCGTGAACGCCTCCGTCGCCCGAACGACGACGTCCGCCCGGAGTGAGCCAGCGGGGCACGTCACGCGCTGCGCTGAGAGCGAGAGTGCGGGCGACCGCTCGTAGATCACGGCGCCGCGTCGCTCGCAGGCCTGAGCGAGCCCTCGCGCCAGGCGCGCCGGGTCGGCGCGGGCGCAGTGTGGCGTGAACGTGCCACCGAGGGCTCCGGCGATACGCACCTCCGCTTCGATCTCGCCGGCCGTCACGAACCACGCGTCGTCGTCCGTGTAGCCGCGAGCGCGCTTCCCCTCGAGCCCCGCCTTCGCCCGTGCGAGCTGGGGTGCACTCGTGGCCACGCGGTAGGCGCCGCCCTTGATCCAGCCGCACTCGATCGCCTCCTGCGTAACGACCTCGCCGATCCAGTCGATGCCGTTGATCATCGCGCGCTCCGCCCGCACGATCCCGTCGCGTCCACCGGCTCGCTCGTATACGCGAGCTTCCCCGGCGATGCCGGCCGAGACGAATCCTCCGTTGCGACCGGATGCCCCGTAGCCAACCGTCTCCGCCTCGACGATCGCGATGCGGATCCCGGGATCACGTAGCGTCAGGGCGTACGCGGTCCAGAGCCCGGTGTAACCGGCCCCGACGATCGCCACGTCGACATCGAGCTCGCCACGGAGCTGGGGACGCGGCGTGAACTCCGCGAGTGCGCCGTCGAGCCAGAGGCTTCGCGCCCGATACCGCTGTTGGTCGCTCACGAGGGCCGAGCGTACCGGCCGCCAGAGCCGCCCGGCCTCGTTCCGGAGATACGCACCCTCGGCGTCAGGCTGTGGGCAGATCGTTGCAGTTCCGGCACGAAGGCTGTCTCCCTCCGGGAGACACCCCGGTTACCCCGCATTCCGGGCAACCGTTCGCCGGGATCAGCCGAGGAGGGAAGCAGCCGCCCGGTCGAGGATCACCGTCGTCGTCCCGTCGAGCGAGCGCACGAGGCTCGCGGGCGTCGCTCTCGACGGCTCCTCGGCGAACGCCCGTCGTACGGCGGCCGCCTTCCCTTCCCCGACCGCAAGGAAGACGACGTGCCGGCCCGCCTCGAGAGCGGGGATCGTGAGCGTGATCCGCTGCACGAAGGGCTCGAGCCCGGGCTCGGCCACGACAGCGAGTCGGTCGGTGACGTCGAGCGACGGCGCGTTGGGAAAGAGCGATGCTGTGTGTCCGTCAGGCCCGAGGCCGAGCAAGACGAGGTCGAGAACCTCGTCCGTCAGGGCTGCGTCGTACAGAGCAGCTGCCGCATCGGGCGGGAGCGTCGTCGCCATGGCGCGTACGGTGGGCGGGATGACGAGGCGGTCGAGTAGCGCCTCGCGCACGAGGAGCTGGTTCGAGCGGGGATCGCGTGGCGCAACACAGCGGTCGTCACCGAACCAGACCTCGGCGTCTCCCCAGTCGGACTGCAACTCGGCGGCGATCTCGTACGCGCGACGGGGAGTCGATCCGCCCGCAAGGACGATCGATCCGCTTGCCGCAGCAGCCTCGGCGAGCAGCGCCGCGGCGGCAGCGGCCGCCGATTCGGCGTCCGGCGTGACAAAGACGTCGATGGCCATGTGCTTCCTATCTTCTCAACTACGCTGCACGCCGTGAACGTGACCATCGTCCGCCGGTCGTACGAAGCCTTCGCGAGGGGAGACATGGACGCTGTCCTCGCGGACATGGACGAGGGGATCGAATGGCAGCAAGCGCAGGGACTCCCTCACGGCGGGACGTATCGCGGCCTCGTAGAGGTCAAGGCGACCGTTTTCGACCCACTCGACCGCGACTGGTGGTCTGAGTTCTCCGCCGTGCCTGACGAGTTCCTCGAGGCGGGTGACGAGGTCGTCGTGCTGGGGCGCTACCGGGGCGTGGCGAAGGAGACCGGGAAGATCCTCGACGTCCCCTTCGTCCACATCTGGGGGCTCCGCGACGGCAAGGCGTGGCGCTTCCGACAGTTTCTCGACACCGCTGGGTGGATCGACGCGCTCTCGCCCGGGGTGTGAACGAATTGTCACCGGGTTGACATGTCACGCCTGGGACTGCTTCACTCCTGCGACCGGTTCGTCCGGGAGGCCGGGGCGGGCGTCTCGGCGCACAACAACTTTTCACAATCGACGTCCAACACCATGCACACCCATCAAGGAGGAGTACGGGAATGAAACGACGTGGAATGTCGGTGATCGCTGCCGTGGCCGTTGTGGCCGCAGCGTTCGCCTCAACCGCGGGCGCCGGTTCGACGGCGGCCGCGAAGACGCAGGCAGTGAGCTGCAAGAACACGCTCAAGATCGGCTTCACCGCACCGTTCACCGGTGGCGCGGGCTTCCTCGGCAACGAGCAGCTCAGCTGGGCGAAGTACGCAGTCAAGACGCTCGCTCCGAAGTACGGTCTGAAGATCAAGCTCATCACGGGCGATACCCCCGTCGAGCAGGGTCCCGCGATCGCGCAGACGATCGCGCAGAAGTTCATCTCCGACAAGACGGTCGTTGCAGTCCTCGGGCCGTCGACGTCGGGCAACGCTGCGGCCTCGAGCCAGGCGTTCTTCACATGCGGGCATCGCCCACATCTCGCCGTCGGCAACGCGCACGTCGCTGACGAAGGGTGCGACGAAGGAGGCCACGCCGGCGTTCTTCCGGGTCGTTCCGGGTGACTACATCCAGGGCCCGACCGACGCCAACTTCATGATCAAGAAGGGCGCCAAGAACGTCGTCCTCTTCGACTTCCAGGAGCCGTACTCGCAGGGCCTCTCCGCATGCGGCGGAGATCGTCCTGAAGGCGAAGGGCGTCACGACGACCCGCCAGCTCGGTCGCCAACACCGTGACGGACTTCTCGTCGTTCGTGACGAAGGTCCCGAGCGCCGCGGACTTCGTGTTCTTCCCCACCCAGAAGCCGGGCGACGCGCAGAACATCGCGCAGCAGCTGCTCGAGCAGGGCAAGAAGGCGAAGGTCTTCGGCGGCGACGGCTCGAATGACGCCTCGCAGTTCAAGGTGCCGGGCGTCGTTCGTCTCGAACTTCGCTCCGGACATCAGCGGCTTCGCCTACAACAAGTCGGTCATCGACGGCTGGAAGAAGGACAACCCCGAGCGCAGGCGCTCGGCTCGTTCGGCCCCCCGGCCTACCTCGCCGCCCAGGTCGCGCTCAACGCGATCAAGAAGGCGTGCGACGTCGGCAAGGGTCAGATCAAGGATCGTCGCGACGTCGTCCGTAACGTCAAGAAGATCGTCGTGAAGAACTCGATCCTCGGTGGTGACTTCCGCTTCTCGACGAAGTCGAACGATCCGCTGAACGCGAAGTTCTACATCTTCGAGATCCAGGGGAACGGCGTCGTACAAGCTCGTCGGCTAGCCGACGCGTGAGTGAACGAGGGTGGCCCGGCCAGATGGTCGGGCCACCCTCGTCTTCGTTTCTGACATGTTTCCGCGGTAGACTCGCGATCCGCGTGGACACTTTCATCCAGCTCACTCTCAACGGCCTGACGCTCGGCAGCGTCTACGCCCTGATCGCTCTCGGCTACTCGCTCGTCTACGGGATCCTCAAGCTTCTCAACTTCGCCCACGGTGACGTGTTCATGGTCGGCACGTTCATCGGCTTCGGATGATCCAGTTGCTCGGCGGCGACGGTCAACCCGATCGTCCCTGTCTGGGCCCTCCTCGTCCTCATCACGCTGGCGGCGATGGCCGGTTGTGCCTGCCTCGGCGTCGTCGTCGAGCGGTTCGCCTATCGACCGCTTCGGGACGCGCCCCGAATCGCGCCACTGATCAGCGCCCTCGGTGTCTCGTTCTTCATCGCCTACTCGATGCAGCTGATGTTCGGCGCCGCCCCGAGGAACTACGACACGTTCTCGCTCAACGGCGGCGCGCTGTACACCGACGGCTTCGACATCGGCAACGTTCGCGTCCCGATGATCCGGATCATCACGATCGTCTCTGCCTTCGTGATGATGATCCTGCTCTGGCTGCTCGTGACGCGGACGCGAGTCGGCAAGGCGATGCGCGCGACGTCTCATGATCGCGAGGCCGCTGCGATGATGGGGATCGACATCGACCGGGTGATCGTGTTCGCCTTCGTGCTCGGTTCGGCGCTCGCGGGCGCCGCCGGCGTGCTCTTCGCGCTCCGCATCCCGACCTACGCGACGATCGGGTTCCTGATCGGGCTCAAGGGGTTCACGGCCGCCGTGATCGGCGGCATCGGGTCGATTCCCGGCGCGATGGCGGGCGGGCTCGTGCTCGGCTTCGCCGAGTCGTACACGCAGGGATACATCTCCACACGATGGTCGGATCTCCTCGTCTTCGTGCTGCTGATCCTGTTCCTCGTGTTCCGCCCGCAGGGCATCCTCGGTAAAGCGGACATCAGAAAGGTCTGACGTGACCGGCAGCTACGACGACGAGCTGAGCCAGGCCCGTCGAAGGCGCGCTCGAGGCGTCGACGTCGGAAGGGCCGACGAGCCCGGCCGTCGGCCGCGACGAGTGGGTTGCGCGGCACGGCGACAACCGCACCGGCCGGACCGGTCGCCTCGGCCGTCTCGAGGACGCGCCTGCGCGTCGTCCCGTGGTGGGCCTGGCTGACGACGTTCGTGGCCCTCTTCTGCCTCGTGCCTGTCGTCTCCGACAGCGGCTACGTACGGCGCGTGGCGTTCGACATCGCCATCTACATGCTGCTCGCGCTCGGGCTCAACGTCGTCGTCGGCTGGGGCGGTCTCCTCGACCTCGGCTACGTCGCGTTCTTCGGGATCGGCGCCTACGCCTACGCACTGCTCAGCTCGGAGCAGTACGGGCGTGCATCTGCCGACGCTCGTCGCGATTCCTCTCGTCGTCGTGATCGGAGCGATCGTCGGATTCCTCGTCGGGCTGCCGTCGCGCCGTCTCACGGGGGACTACCTCGCGATCGTGACGCTGTTCTTCCTCCAGCTCTTCCTCACCGTGACGACGAACGGCGACGACCTCTTCGGCCGCAACGTCACGGGCGGCGCGAACGGGATCCTCAACGTCGACCCGCTGAGCATCTTCGGTCGCGAGTTGCCCGTCTCGAAGGAGGGAGGCCTGTTCAACCCGGCCTACATGTACGTCGTGCTGGCCGTGTTCGTGATCGTCTACGTCGCCCTTCGCTTCGTCAACCTCTCTCGCACGGGTCGCGCCTGGCGGTCGCTCCGCGAGGACTCCCTCGCCGCCGAGGTGATGGGCATGCCCGTCAACTCGCTGAAGCTGATGAGCTTCGCCTTCGGCGCCGCAATCGCAGCGCTGAGCGGCACCTTCGTCACGGCGTTGAGCGCCAGTGTCTTCCCGCTCTCGTTCTCGTTCCCGCTCCTGATCATCATCTACACGATGGTCATCCTGGGTGGCTCGGGCAGCCAGCCGGGCGTCGTTCTCGGTGCGGTGTTGATCGGGATCCTGCTCGAGCTGCTGCGCGACCCGGGCGACTCGCGGGTGCTCTTCTACGCGGCCATCATCCTCGGAGTCGTCGCCGTCTTCCGGCTCTCCGTCAAGCTTGCGGTCGTCGTCGGAGGGACGTTCGTCTTCGGGCTCGTCGTCCACTCGATCGCGGGAGCGGTCGACAACGCGTGGGTCGACGGCAGCGGTGGCGAGGGCGGGGGCGTCGCAGACTTCGCCGCGAACTGGGTGATCGTTCCCGTCGACTCTCGCCGCCTGGATCACACCGGTCTCGTACATCTCACTCGTCGCTCTGGCGCTCGTGCTGACGCTCGTCCACGGCTGGGTTCGGATCGGGCTGCTCATCCCGGTGCTCTACCTCGCAGCGTTCGTCTGGGAGAACGTGATGCTCTCCAAGCCCGAGCCGACGCGGTACATCATCCTCGGGGTCATCCTCATCGCTCTGATGATCTTCCGTCCCACCGGGCTTCTCGGTGAGAAACGCGTGGAGATCATCTAGTGGACACCCACACGAACGACAGGCTCCTCGATCTGCAGAGCGTCTCGATGGCGTTCGGCGGCCTCAAGGTCGTCGACGATCTCGATCTCCACATCAACCGCGGCGAGATCGTCAGCGTGATCGGCCCGAACGGGGCCGGCAAGACGACGCTGTTCAACCTGATCACGGGCGTCTACCAGCCGACCGGTGGCGACATCGTCTTCGACGGCAAGAGCATCACCGGCCTCGAGCCGCACCAGATCACCCGCCGTGGCATCGCGCGCACGTTCCAGACGTTGCGCCTGTTCCTCAACATGTCGGTGCGCGAGAACGTCATGGCAGCCGCCTACGGTCACACGAAGGCCGGCGTCTTCCGTTCCATGCTTCGCACCCCTGGCATGCGCCGTGAGGAGCAGGAGATCCGCGAGCTCGCCGAGAAGCGACTCGCCTTCTTCGGCGATCGCCTGATGGGCTACCGGTGGGATCAGCCCGCCTACAGCCTCTCGTACGCAAACCGACGGCGCCTCGAGATCGCCAGAGCGACGGCGACGAACCCGACGCTGCTCCTGCTCGACGAGCCGGCCGCCGGGATGAACCCCAAGGAGACCCAGGAGATCACGGAGCTGATCGAGCTGCTCCGCACGGACGGTGGCTACACGATCCTCGTGATCGAGCACGACATGCACGTCGTCGAGGGGATCTCGGATCGCGTGATCGCTCTCGATCACGGCACCAAGATCGCGGAGGGATCCTTCGAGGAGGTCGCGACCTCGCCGCAGGTGGTCGAGGCGTATCTCGGCACCGGTGGGATGGCTCGGAAATGAGCGCGAACGGCACGCCGATCCTTCAGCTCGAGGGGATCAACACCTACTACGGGCAGATCCACATCCTGCAAGACGAGAACATCATCGTCAACGAGGGCGAGCTCGTCTGCCTCCTTGGCGGCAATGCGTCCGGCAAGTCGACGACGCTGAAGACGATCCTCGGGCTCGTTCGCCCGCGCACCGGCACCGTCAAGCTCGCCGGGGAGGACGTCACGACCATGGCGACCGCGCACCGGATCCAGCGCGGCCTCGCAATCGTGCCCGAGAACCGCCGACTCTTCGGACCGATGACGGTGCTCGAGAACCTCGAGATGGGGGCTTACCTCCGCCCGAAGGCCGACCTGAAGGCGGAGTTCGAGCGTGTCTACGAGCTCTTCCCGCTCCTCTACGACCGGCGCGGGCAGCTCGCCGGCACCATGTCCGGCGGCGAGCAGCAGATGGTCGCGATGGGTCGCGCGCTGATGTCCCAGCCCAAGCTCCTGCTCATGGACGAGCCCTCGATGGGCCTCGCTCCCGTTCTCGTCGAACGGAGCTTCGAGATCATCAAGCAGGTGAACGACACCGGCGTCGGGATGCTGATCGTGGAGCAGAACGCGAACGTGTCGCTCTCGATCGCCGATCGCGGCTACGTCCTCTCTACCGGGCGGGTCGTGCTCGAGGGCAAGGCCGCGGATCTCCTCGAGAACGAAGAGCTTCGCAAGGCGTACCTCGGCCGCTGATGGGAGTCGTCCAGGCAGACGGGAACGTTGCTTCGCAGCAGGGGTCGGAGCTCGCCCTCGAGACACTCCGCATCGGAGCCGGTGAGTCGCGCGAGGTCGGCGACCCCGGTCACGACGTCCTGCTCTTCGTATTCGCAGGCGCCGGCACCCTCTCGGGAGATGCGCTCGCAGCCGGCTCGGCCGCGCTGCTCGTCGAAGGCGAGCAGGTGACGCTCGAGGCGGGCCAGGACGGGATCTCCCTCGTGTGCGTCACCCTCGGGGCCGCGACCGATCTGCACGCCCCGATGGGGCCGCGAGAGCGCATCGTCGAGATCGCGCACGTCGAACCCGGCAAGGCGACGGGGAGTCGGTCGTTCCAGGTGCTCTTCGGCCCGCACAACGGCTCCACCCGCGCCACCATGTTCGTGGGCTACGTGCCCCCGGGTAAGGCGCCGTGGCACTACCACCTCTACGACGAGATCGTCTGGATCTGGCGTGGGCCCGGCCGCTACCACCTCGCCGACGGCGTCGAGGAGATCGACGACGGCTCGGCGTTCAGGATCACGCCGCGCGAAGTCCACATCGTCGAGAACACGAGCCCCGACCGCGAGCTCGCGATCCTCGGCATCTTCACGCCTGCCGGCAGCCCGTCGGCGGCGTACCTGATGCCCGACGTGGCCGCGAGCTACGCGATCGGGTCGGCATGAGCGCCGAAGCGTTCCTCCCCGCGGGTGCGCGGGTCGGCGAAGCGATCCGCGGCGAGTTCCCGATCTTCGAGCGCAAGACGTACCTCAACTCCTGCTCCCAGGGCGCGCTCTCTCATCGCGTCCGCGCCGCCTACGAGGAGTACCTGGCCGGCTGGGACGAGAACGGGGCCGAGTGGGAGTTCTGGGTCGAGCGGGCCGAGGCGGCCCGGGCGGGCTTCGCTGCGCTGCTCCACGGCCGGCCCGATGAGGTCGCCGTGACGACGTCGGTCTCGCAGGGCGTCAGTGGGATCGTCTCGGCGTTTCCGTTCGAGCGCGGAGGGCGCAACCGGATCGTGATCAGCGACTACGAGTTCCCGACGGTCGGTCAGATCGCGCATGCGCAGGAACTGCGCGGGGCGGAGGTCGTGCACGTGCGACCCGAGGCGGACGGCTCGATTCCGGCCGAGAAGTTCGCGGCTGCGATCGACGAGCGCACCGCCCTCGTCTGCTGCACGACGATCTCCTATCGCACCGGCCACCGGCACGACGTCGCCGCGATCGCCGAGGCCGCCCATTCGAGCGGTGCACTCGTCCTCGCCGACAGCTACCAGGCCGTCGGGGCGATCGAGCTCGATGTCCGCACGCTCGGCGCCGACTTCGTCACCGGGGGAACGGTCAAGTATCTGCTCGCGAGCGCCGGCCTCGGCTTCCTCTGGATCCGTGGTGACGTGCTTGCCCGCCTGACGCCCACGCAGACCGGCTGGTTTGCCGACGAGGACATCTTCCAGATGGACATCTCCGACTACTCGCCCCACGCGACGGCACGCCGATTCGATGCGGGCACGCCGCCCGTGCCGAACATCTACGCGGGCGTCGCCGGTCTCGGGCTCATCGAGGAGACGGGTGTTCCCGCGATCGAGGCGCACGTGTCGGGCCTGAACACGCGCCTGATCTCGGGCCTTCTCGATCTCGGAGCAGACGTCGTTACTCCCGTCGATCCAGCCCGGCGCGGCCCGATGGTCTGCGCACGCTCGACCGATGCGCCGGCTCTCGTCGCCTCGCTCGCCGAGGAGGATTTCATCTGCTCGTTGCGTGATCGGAACCTCCGCATCGCAGCGCACTACTACAACACCGTCGACGACATCGACGCGCTGCTCGATGCGCTGGCGCGCCGCCGCCATCTGCTCGCTTGACAAAGTGGCTCTGAGCCACAAACTCCCGCCCGCGCGGCAGATCGCCTACGGCGATCACCCGGACCAGGTCGGGAACCTCCACCTGCCCGTCGGCGACGGCCCGTGGCCGACGATCGTCCTGATCCACGGCGGCTTCTGGAAGTGGGGGTGGGATCGCACCCTGATGACGCCCCTGGCGCATGACCTCGCGCGTCGCGGCTACGCGGTCTGGAACATCGAGTACCGCCGAGTCGGCCAGGAGGGAGGCGGCTGGCCGGGAACGCTCGAGGATGCGGCCGCGGCAATCGATCATCTCGTCGAGGTGGATGCCGCCGACACCGAGAGGCTGATCACGGTCGGCCATTCTGCAGGAGGACATCTGGCCGTGTGGCTCGCCGCACGGCATCGGCTTCCTGCAGGCGCGGTCGGCAGCGGGCCGCGTGCGCGCCCGTGCGCCGCCGTCTCGCAGGCGGGTGTCCTCGATCTCGTCCGCGGCGCGGCAGACGGCCTCGGGAGCGGCGCCTGCGCGGGGCTGCTCGGAGGAGAGGCTGACGCCGTGCCCGATCGCTACGAGATCGCGTCGCCGCTGGCCCTCCTCCCACTCGGCGTGCCCGTGCTCCTCGTCCACGGTGAGCGCGACGACATCGTGCCGCCGTCCCAGAGCGATGCGTACGCGGCCGCCGCCAGTGGGGCAGGAGATGAGATCGAGCTCGTTCAGTTTCCGGGAGCCGACCATTTCGACGTCGTCGAGGTCGACGACCGGACGTGGCTCGCGGTCGTCGAGCGGCTACCTGGTCTGATCGGAGTCGGCACCCGACTGTGACCGGCGCGCGCATCGCCCTGCTGGGAGCCGGCCTGATCGGCCGCGAGCATGCGGCTCTCGTCGCAGCGCACCCGGCGGCCAGCCTTGTCGCCATCGTCGATCCCGCGACGGAGGCCGTCGGGCTGGCGGCGTCGCTCGGTGCGCAGCACTACGACGACTACGAGCAGATGCTCGACGAGGTCGTCCCGGACGGCGTGATCGTGGCGCTCCCGAACACGCTGCACGTCGATGCAGGACTGGCGTGCATCGCACGCGGGATCCCCGTGCTCGTCGAGAAGCCGATTGCGGATACGGTCGCGTCGGCGATGCGACTTGTCGAAGCCGGGGAGGAGGCAGACATCCCCGTCCTCGTCGGCCACCACCGGCGCCACGGCTCGGACATTCGCGAAGCGAAGCGTGCGATCGAGAGCGGTGAGCTCGGTCGGATCGTCGCGATCAACGGCATCGCCGCCGTGGCGAAGCACGACACCTACTTCGACGCCGACTGGCGACGGTTGCCCGGAGGTGGCCCACTCCTGATCAACGCGATCCACGACATCGACTGCTTCCGCACGCTCTGCGGTGAGATCGAGTCGGTGCAGGCGATCGGCTCGAGCGCGGTCCGAGGCCACGCGGTCGAGGACACGGTCGCAGTCGCGCTGCAGT
The DNA here is from genome assembly GCA_963741655.1 of uncultured Thermoleophilia bacterium. Taxonomy (GTDB): domain Bacteria; phylum Actinomycetota; class Thermoleophilia; order Gaiellales; family Gaiellaceae; genus Gaiella. The sequence continues at coordinate 435,340 of CAVUIQ010000006.1, read as the reverse complement.
TTCGCGAGCGGCGCGCTCGGCACCTACCTGCTGACCGACGCCTCGCCCTCGCCGTACTTCTGGGAGATCGCTGCGGAGCAGTCGCTGACCTTCCCGCATCAGGCAGAAGACTGCTACGTCGTGTTCGGCCGCAAGGCGTCGCTCGCGGTGCCCACCCTCGATCTGTGGGAGCACGAGGCGGAGGGTGACTGGCGCGATCCACTCGTCCGCAGGCGACTGCCCGTCGCGGTGGAGAGTTGCTACGTCGCGCAGCTCGAGAACCTGATCGCTGTCATCGGCGGATCGGCCGAGCCCGTGGTCAGCGGGCGCGAGGGCGCGTTGACCCTTGCCGCGACGCTCGCCGTCGCCCGCGCGATCGCCGAGGGCCGCCGGGTCGAGGTCGCCGAGCTGCTCGCATGACGAAGCCGCGGGAGCTGAGCCTCGCCGCGCTCGGCTTCCTCGAGCTCGACCCACCCGCGCTGCTCGACGTCGCCGGGTCCGCGGGCTTCTCCTCGGTCTCGCTGCGGACGTGGGCCGCGGTTCCCGGAGGGCCGGAGTACCCGTTGCTCGAGGGTGAGCCACTCGGCCGCCGGACGCGGGAGCGGATCGATGCGACGGGCGTCGGGATCCTTCAGATCGAGCTCGTCTCACTCGCCAGAGATGTCGAGATCGAGAGCTACCGACCCGTCCTCGAGGGAGGTGCCGCGCTCGGCGCGGCGCGCGTCGTCGCGTGTGGCGACGACGAGGACGGGGTCGTCGTGGAGCGTCTCGCCGAGCTCTGCGATCTCGCCGCCGACCTGGGGATGAGCGTGGACGTCGAGTTCATGCCCTTCCGGCGCCTCGCGACGCTTCCACAGGCGCTCGCCGTCGTCGCACGTGCCGACCGCGACAACGCGTGCGTGATGATCGACGCGCTCCACCTCTTCCGGTCGGGAGGCAGCGTCGCCGACCTGACAGCAGCTCCGCCTTCCCGGATCGGCGTCTGTCAGCTCTGCGACGCACCTCTCGTCGGCCCGGCCGATGCTGAGCTTGCCTGCGAGGCGCGGGAGCGGCGGCTCCTGCCCGGGGACGGCGAGCTGCCGCTGCGCGATCTCGTGAGGGCGCTCCCCGGCGGCGTGTCACTCGCCGCCGAGGTGCCCAACCATCTTCTCTTTGCAGGCCTACGGCCGGTCGACCGCGCCACGCTTATCTACCGGGCCACGGCAGCCCTCCTCTAGCAACACCCGCCCGCCGCCGCCCCCACGAGCGGAAGCTCCCGTCGTGCGGAATCCGGCTTGACCGCCTTGACGATCGCGCCGTGGAGGCCGTCCGCCACCTCGTGCGTGAACGTCACCTCCACCTCGACGAGACCCGCTGCTTCGAGACCGGCGATCATCTCCGACCGGGAGAGCGCACCGGCGATGCAGCCGACCCAGCCTCCGCGCTCGGCGCGCTCGGTTGCGGTGAGTCGATCCTCGGCGACGACGTCGCTGAACCCGACCCGGCCGCCCGGTCGCAAGACACGAGCGATCTCGGTGAGCACCTGCGCCTTGTCCGTCGAGAGGTTGATCACGCAGTTCGAGATCACGACGTCGACGGACTCCGCCGGGAGCGGCACGTGCTCGATCTCGCCCTTGAGGAAGTGCGCATTCGTGACTCCGGCTTCCGCCTTGTTGTGCTGGGCGAGCGCGAGCATCTCGTCGGTCATGTCGAGCCCGTAGACGATGCCAGTCGGCCCGACGCGCTTCGCGGAAAGGAGGACGTCGATGCCACCACCCGAGCCGAGGTCGAGCACCGTGTCGCCCTCGCGCAGCTCTGCGACGGCCGTCGGATTGCCGCAGCCGAGGCTTGCCGTCGCTGCGGTGCCGGGAAGCGCCGCCCGCTGGTCGGCGTCGTACAGCGCCTCACCCCACAGCGCGTCCTCGTCCGGGTTTGCGCAGCACGAGCCGCTCCCGCAACTGCCGGTTCCGGAGGCGGTGACGGCGAGTGCCGCCTCGGCGTACCGTGCCCGGACTTCCTCGCGGAGTGCTTCTGCTTCAGGGGTCATTCTTCTCCTCCTATCGATGACTTTCGATGCGAAGGTATCAGAACATATTGAAGCATGTCAATATGTACGCACAGGAGAACCCTTCCCGCGGGATTCGGCGATGATGCGCGCGTGACACCGCGCGTTCACGTCAGCGACAGGGTGCCGGCGGAGGTCGAGCAGGCGCTCGCCGCTTCGTTTGCGCTCGTCCCGTCCGTGAGCGATGCCGACGGCGTCGTGACGATGCTCACGGTGACCGTCGATGACGCGTACCTCGAGGCGGCCGGCCCGCAGCTGAAGATCGTCGCGAACTACGCCGTCGGTGTGAACAACATCGACCTCGAGGCGGCCAGGCGACGGGGCGTCATCGTCGCAAACACGCCAGACGTCCTGACGGGGGCCACGGCCGAGATCGCGCTGACGCTCATGCTCTCGCTCCTGCGCCGGGTCACCGAGGGCGATCGCTTCGTGCGTCGGCGGGAGCCGTGGCAGTTCTCGCTCGAGTTCATGCTCGGCGAACGTCTCGAGAGCAAGACGGTCCTCATCGTCGGGAGCGGGAGGATCGGGCGCGAGACGGCGCGTCTCGTCGAGGCGTTCGGCGCCACGGCGGTGCTCGCAGGACGAGACGCCGACCTCGACGCCTTGCTCGGCGAGGCGGACATCGTCTCCCTTCACGTCCCACTCACGGCCGAGACGCGGCATCTCGTCGACGCCCGCCGCCTCGGACTGATGAAGCCGAGCGCCGTGCTGATCAATACGGCCCGTGGCCCGGTCGTCGACGAGGCAGCGCTCGCGGCCGCGCTCCGGGCGGGTGCTCTGGCCGGAGCCGGTCTCGACGTCTACGAGCACGAGCCTCTCGTCCACGATGACCTCCTGGGGCTCGAGAACGTGGTTCTCGCGCCGCACCTCGGTAGCGCCACACGCGACACGCGGATCGCGATGGGGATGCTCTGCGTCGACGCGCTCAGGGCCGTCCTGCTCGAAGGCCGCACGCCGGCCAACGTCGTCGTGTAGATGATCGACGCGATCCAACCCGGCGCCGATCATCTAGCCTTCCCGCTCGTGGCCACCTTCGGCAGCCAGGCGATGTGGGGCGATCTCGAGCGCGTGCTCGTGCGTCCGCCCCTTGCCGCGGACACGGATCACATCGCGCGCTACGGCTGGCGCGGTGTGCCCGACGTCGCAGCCGCAGCCGCCGAGCACGAGGAGCTCCGCGCCCTACTCGAGGCCGCGGGCGCCGAGGTGATCGTCTCGGAGCACGACCCCGGCAACCCCGATGCGATCTACGTCTACGACCCGGTGCTCGTCGGCGACGGTGGCGCAGCGCTGCTCCGACCCGGCAAGGAGGGGCGCCTCGGCGAGCCCGCCGGCATCGGCCAGAGCCTCGAAGCCGCCGGAGTCCCTATCGCCTCGTCGATGGCCGCTCCGGCAACGGTCGAGGGCGGAGACACGGTCTGGCTCGATCACGACACGCTCCTCGTCGGCCACGGCTACCGCACGGGCACGGCCGGCATCGCGGCTCTTCGTGAAGCGTTTCCCGAGGTCGACGTGATCGCCTTCGACCTGCCGCACTGGGTGGGTGCGTCCGAGGTCATGCACCTGATGTCGCTGATCTCCCCGCTCGACCGCGATCTTGCGCTCGTCTACCCGCGCATCGCCCCGGTTCGCCTGATGGAGTTGCTCGCCGACCGCGGGATCACCGTCGTCGAGGTTCCCGACGGGGAGTTCGAGTCGATGGGCTCGAACGTCCTGGCACTCGGTCCGCGGCGGGCGCTCGCCCTGGAGGGGAACGACGTCACGCGTCGCCGCATGGAGCAGGCCGGCGTCGACGTCGTCACGTACCGCGGCGACCACATCTCGCGGCTTGGCGACGGCGGCCCGACCTGCTTGACGCGGCCGCTGCTCCGCCGCCAGTAGTAGGGGAGATGGCGCAGCCTCTCCCGTGACGGACTTCAGCAACCAGCAGCCTCAGGGGCAAGCCGAGTAACGCACTGAGACGCCGCACGAGCGCCCTGCCCTACGGGTCGAAGGTCAGCTGCCGGAACTCGGACAGCCCCGAAACGCCGACGCCGACGAGGCGGAGCGCGCCCGGCCGATCGCGCAGCCCTCGATCGAGGAGTGAGCAGGCGAGCTCCGCGATCCGGTCGGCCTCGTCGATCGGTGCCGCGAGCGTCGTCGAGCGACTCCGGATCGAGAAGTCCGAGTACCGCAGCTTCGTCGTCACGGTCCGCGCAGAGAGGCGGCGCTGCACGAGGGCGTCGGCCACAGAGGCCGCCATGAGCCGGATCTCGGCATAGAGGAGCGCCCGGTCGGAGATGTCCCGCTCGAACGTCTCCTCCGTCGAGATCGAGATCCGCTCCGTCTCCTCGTCGAGGTCGCGTGGGTCGACTCCGAGCGCGCGATCGCGCAGCAGCGGCCCGATCGCGCCGGGCAGGACGACCCGTAGCTCTCCGTCCCCGAGATCCGCAAGGTCGCCGACGGTCTTCACGCCTGCGGCCGCGAGACGCTGCTCTGCCTTCGGCCCGACCCCGGGAAGCGCGCGCACGGGGAACGGGGCGAGGAAGCGTGCCTCCTTCCCCGGCGGCACGACGGTGATCCCTCCCGGCTTGCGTCGGTCGGAGGCGACCTTGCAGACGACCTTCGATGTCGAGACGCCGAGTGAGCACGAGAGGGAGGTCGCGGCGCGCACCGATGTCTGCACTGCCTCGGCGACGGCCCTCGCGCCGCGGAATGCGGGGACGACCGTGCCGAGATCGAGGTAGCCCTCGTCGATCCCGACCTGCTCGACACGCGGGACGACCTCGCGGATCGTGTCCCATACCGCCTGCGAGTACTGCTTGTAGAGCGCGTGGCGAGGGCGGACGAAGACGACGTCGGGGCACCGACGCAGCGCTTCGGCAGAGCTCATTGCCGATCGGATCCCGAACTCCCGGGCGACGTAGTTGGCCGTCGCGACGACGCCTCGCCCCTGCGGATTCCCGCCGACGACGAGCGGCTGCGAACGCAAGGAAGGATCCTCGAGCTCCTCGACCGCGGCGAAGAAGGCATCGAGATCGAGATGGGCGAGGATCGGCACACCCCGAAAGCTACGGTTCGGCTGTGATCAGCGCACCACCACCGCCCCCTGCGATCGAACAACCGGCCTCCAGCCAGGTCTCGTTCGGGGTCGTGTCCGGCACTGCGGCGGCCGGAACGAAGCGCGTGATCGTACGCGTCGGATCGCGCGTACTGGCCGACAGGCCACTCCGCGCGCGTCATTTCCAGCTTCGCATCGCTCTGCCCACCGGTGAGTCGACGGTGCAGGTCGTCACCGTATCCGCCGCCGGTCACCGCAGCACTGCGACCGTGCCACACGTCATCGGGGCGGCGGCCGCGCTGCCGCGCCCGCATGCTCCACGCAACGACCCCCTGCTCGCGCGCGAGGTCCACAAGCTCACGCGATCGTTCGGCGGGACGAGCGCCGTCTACGTCGAGAACCTCTCGACGGGAGCGGGTGCGTCGTGGAATGCGCGGGCGACGTTCCCTGCCGCGTCCTCGCTCAAGCTCGCGATCGCCGTCACGGCACTTGCGCGCACCGAGGGGACACCCTCTTCGGGCTCGACGCTCGACCGGCTTCTCCGTCAGATGCTGACGTACTCCGACAATGCGGCAGCGAATGCGACCGAGCGGTACTTCGGCGGCTCGACGTCGGGCGGCTCCGCGCTCGTCAACTCGCTGCTGCGCTCGATCGGGCTCGTCGACACGGAGATGTACGGCGGCTACACGCTCGACTCGGTCGGCGCGTCGCAGCGGTCTCTCGCCGGCACGATCCCGCTCCGGGTCGCCAGTCAGCCGTCGTGGGGCTACGGGAAGAAGACGAGCGCCTACGATCTGGCCGCACTCCTGCGCGCGGTCTGGGTAGCGGGCGGTGGCAAGGGGCCGCTGCGGGCGGCCCAGCCGGGATTCACCGCAACCGATGCCCGCTACCTTCTCTACCTCCTCGCGCATGTGCGCGATCCAGGCAAGCTCGATCGCGAGGTCGGGCGGATGCCCGGGGTCCGCGTGCTGCACAAGGCCGGTTGGATCAACGACGCACGCCACGACAACGGCATCGTGTTCTGGCGAGGCGGCGCCTACGTCGTCGCCGTGATGACCTACCGCGGGGCGGGAGTCGGAGTGTCGTCGGACGTTCTCGCGGGGCGGGTCGCCTCGGCGGCGCTGCGACGCTTCAGGGGCTGAGTCGACGGGAACGAAAGGGCGCCCGCGAACGGGCGCCCCATGCTCGCAGTCATGCCCTCGGAGTGCGCGACTGCAAGACGGTGTCCGGTCCCGGGAGGCGATATCGGGAAGCCGGGCTCCAACAACTGAGACTCCGGGGCCTGGCAGACGGTTTGTACGCGTTCCGTAAGGAGCTGCCGCACACTGGCTGCGAGAGGGAATACCGATACACTTTTTGTAGTTAGTACTGGTATGACCGACAACTCCAGTGGATGCCAAGGAGCGTGAGCCGATCGTGAGCAAGTTGCTGCTCGTCCCCCTCGACGACATCGTCGTCTTCCCGAATATGAATGTGACTCTGACCATCGATGTCGGGGACGAGGAGCGCGTGCTGCTCGTCCCGAAGCACGATGGCGAGTACGCGAAGGTCGGAACCGTCGCCGAGGTGACGGACCGGGTCCGGCTGCCCGGCGGCGACACCGCCGTGGCGCTGAACGGCCTGCACCGTGCGATCGCGGGCGCGGCCGAGACGGATGCGCGGGGGCGCCTGTTCGTCGAGGTAGACGAGCGCGAGGTCGATGATGTCCCGACCGGTGAGGATTTTCGCACGCTCGAGACCGAGTACCGCGCCGTCGTCGAGGAGATCCTCGAGCTCCGAGGCGACGACGGGCGGATCGCGTCGTTCGTGCGCTCGATCTCGGATCCGGGCGCTCTCGCCGACACGTCCGGATACTCCCCCGATCTGACCTTCGAGCAGAAGGTCGAGATCCTCGAGGCCGTCGATGTCGCCCAGCGTCTCGAGCTTGCTCTCGCGTTCCAGCGCGAGCGTCTTGCGCTGATGCAGATCCGGCGTCGCATCCGCGAGGACGTGAACACCGGAATGGAGAAGCAACAGCGGGAGTTCATCCTGCGCAAGCAGCTCGACTCGATTCGCAAGGAGCTCGGCGAGGACGAGACGTCGGTCGTCGAGGAGTTCCGCACGAAGATCGCCGAGTCGGCGATGCCGGACCACGTGCGCGAGCAGGCCGAGCGAGAGCTCGCGCGCTTCGAGCGCATGGGGGAGAGCTCGCCCGAGGCGCAGACGATCCGAAGCTACGTCGACTGGCTGCTCGCCGTGCCGTGGGGCGTTCGCTCGGAAGAGCGGCTCGACCCACAGGCCAGCCGTGAGGTGCTCGACGCCGATCACGCGGGCCTCGAGGACGTCAAGGATCGCATCGTCGAGTACATCGCGGTGCGCAAGCTCCGGCAGGAGCGCGGGATCGAGGTCGACAAGCGCTCGGGCGCGATCCTCACCCTGATCGGCCCTCCCGGTACGGGAAAGACGTCGATCGGGGAGTCGATCGCACGCTCGCTGAACCGCGAGTTCGTGCGCATGTCGCTCGGTGGGATCCGTGACGAGGCCGAGATCCGCGGGCATCGACGCACCTACATCGGTGCGCTTCCCGGCCGGCTCGTGCGAGCTCTACGCGATGCGAAGACGATGAACCCCGTGATTCTCCTCGACGAGGTCGACAAGGTCGGTGCCGACTGGCGCGGCGACCCTTCGGCCGCGCTCCTCGAGGTGCTCGATCCAGCGCAGAACTCGACGTTCCGCGACCACTACCTGGATGTCGAGGTCGATCTCTCCGACGTGATCTTCATCGCGACGGCGAACCAGGCCGACACGATCCCCGGCCCGCTCCTCGACCGGATGGAGGTGATTCGCTTCGACGGCTACACGACAGACGAGAAGGTCGCGATCGCGACGGACTACCTCTGGCCGCGCCAGCGCGAGCGGAACGGGCTCCACGAGGAGGAGGTGACCCCGGCGGACGGCGTGCTCGAGGCGGTCGTCTCCGAGTACACCCGTGAGGCGGGCGTCCGCCAGCTCGAGCGGGAGCTCGGGAAGGTGCTGCGCAAGACCGCGACGCGCATCGCTTCAGATCTGGCCGAGGTTCCTGTCACGGTCGACATCGACGTCGTTCGCGATGCACTCGGACGGCAGCGGTTCTTCCGCGAGGCGGCGGAGCGCACAGCGGTTCCCGGCGTTGCGACCGGTCTCGCCGTCACGGGCATGGGCGGCGACGTGCTCTTCGTCGAGGCAACGACGATCCCGAGCGGCGAGAAGCTCGTCCTCACCGGCCAGCTCGGTGACGTGATGAAGGAGTCGGCGCAGATCGCGCTTTCGGCGGTTCGCGCGAAGGCGATGGATTACGGGCTCGACGACGAGATCTTCGAGAATCGCTCCTTCCATGTACACGTCCCCGCCGGGGCAACCCCGAAGGACGGCCCGAGCGCGGGGATCACGATGGCGACGGCCTTCGCATCCCTCCTCACGGGTCGACCGGTCAGGCACACGGTCGGGATGACCGGCGAGGTCACGCTTCAGGGTCGCGTGCTTCCGATCGGCGGCCTGAAGCAGAAAGTGCTCGCCGCGCACGCGGCGGGGCTCACCGACGTGATCATTCCCGAGCGCAACCGTGCCGACATCGACGATGTTCCCGAGCACGTTCGCGCGGAGATGACGTTCCACCCCGTGATGGCGCTGTCCGAGGTGCTCGAGCTCGCGCTCGAGCCTGTCGCCCAGTCGCTCGATGTCTCGGTGTAGACACTGTCAGCCCGTCCCCGAGGAGGTCCGCCAGGCGGCGGTCCTCCTCGAGGGACGCTGGACCGTCTCGATTCTCTGGGCCTCGTACGAAGGGGCCTCGCGGTTCAACGAGTTCAAGCAGGCGGTAGGGGAGATCCCGCCGCGAACGCTGGCCCTTCGCCTCGTCGAGCTCGAGGAGGCAGGAGTGCTCGAGCGGCGCGTGGTCGATGCCCGTCCGCCACGCGTCGAGTACACCCTGACTCCTGAAGGCCGAAGGCTGCAGGCCGTGGTCGACGCGCTCGTGCAGTTCGCCGGCGCGTAATCGCCGCGGCCCTGTGGCCGGCTTCAGCCGGCTGATCGGTTGTCGTTCGCGCTGCGCGAACAGTAGAAGGGGCGACGTGCATCCGCACGCCGCCCCCTTGGCCCACTGCTGAGCCCGTCGCCCTACGTCTCGCTTTCATCCTCTGCAAGGAGGCGATAGATGCCCTTGCGTGCGGTGCGGAGCACGTCCTGCGCTCCCTTCACCTGCGCGGTGGTTCCGGCCTGTGCGACCTGCCGTGTTGCGGCAAGCACCTGATGCACGAGATTGCGGAGCTCGACGAGATCGTCGTCGACGTCCTTCTCGGCTTCGGCCCATGGTGTCGCGGCGCCGGCAGCGGCCTGCGCCGTCCGTCCTGTCTCGGTGAGCGTGTACACGTTCCGACCGGACTCCGACGGAGCGGGCTCGATGAGCCCTTCGTCCTCGAGGTGCTGGAGCGTGGGGTACACCGAGCCGGGGCTCGGCGTCCAATTGCCGCCACTGCGCTCGGAGATAACCTGGATGATCTGGTATCCGTGCATCGGCTCCTCGGCAAGGAGCGCGAGGATTGCGGTGCGCATGTCGCCGCGACCAGCGCGACGGCCGGGGCCGAATCCCGGCCCCCCGAAGCCGGCCGGGCCGCGCATCCCGCGACCGTGGCGTCCGCGACCCCGGTGCCGGGGTCGCTCGTCGGACATCAGCCAGAGGTTGATGGTGCGGTCTCGCCGGCAACGGCCGGCGGTGGGGACTGTGATGGCAGTCATGTGGTTCCCTTCTTTGTTTCATATCACGATATATCGAGAGATATCGTTTGTCAAGTCCCCGCCGCTCTTGCACTGAACGCCTGCCCGGTCGGCCGGCCGGGCAACGGCCCTGTCCCTCGACCGATGACGAAGAGGCTCTATACCTCGAACGAGTGTCTGCCGATACAAACAACCATGGAAGCGCAAGCTGCGATGAAATCACGCCTGATCGGGGCAGTTCTGGTCGAGAAGGGAATGATCACGCCCGAGCAGCTCGAGGTCGCCCTCGGGATTCAGGCAAGAACGAATGAGCGGTTGGGCGAGATCGTCGTTGCAGAGTTCGGCGTGTCGCGCCTCGAGCTCGCCAGCGTCCTCGCGGAGCAGTGGGCGGAGCTCGATGAAGCACGCGCGGATCGAGCGTCGGGGCAGGCGCCCGCGCTGAAGGTCGTCGAGCCGCTGACACCGGACGAGGTGCAGAGTCGTCGGCCCATCGGAGAGATCTTTGTCGAGCTCGGGTTCATCAACAGCGATCAGCTGGACGCCGCCCTCGCGGTTCAACACGTGTCGGGTGCGCGAATCGGCGAGATTCTCGTTGAGCAGGGGAGTCTCAGCCGCCTCGATCTTGCGAGCGCTCTCGCCGAACAGTGGTCGGCGCTCCAGAAGCTTCGCCCGCCCGCGCCTGCCGCCGATCCGACGCCCTGGCAGAATGGCTCACCTGCGGCTGAGCCGGCGGTTCAGCCTGCCGTTGATAGTGAGGCGGCGTCCGAAAGCGTGACCCTCGCCGAGCTCGAGGAGCGGCTCCGGCTGATCGAGCGTGCGACGTCGACGTCGACGACGCAGGAGGATCTCAATCGCGTCCAGCTCGATCTGCGAGCTGCTCTCGATGCTCTCGAGGCACGGGTCGAGGTCGCGACGGAAGCCGCTTCCGGTGAGGGTGTTGCCGACTCGGTCGACCAACTCGCGGCGCGACTCGACGCGGTCGAGAGCGCGACGGTGACCGCAGATGTTGCACGCCTTCGGGGCGAGATCGAGCAGCTCAGGTCAGACCGTGGTGCGACCGACGCTCTCGTCGACGTCGTGGCCGCGGTCGAGCGTCTCGAGCGACGACCCGACCGAGCGGATGAGCTCGAGCGCCTCTCCGCGGAGATCGCATCACTGACGGTTCGTTTCGACGAGCTCGCCGGCCGCGATGATCTGAGTGAACGAGTTGCGGAAGCCGCGGTTCAGGCCCGGTCAGCGGAGTCCGGCGTTCTGGAGCTGGCACATCGTTTGGATGCACTCGCTTCTCTCGAGTCCCGCCTCGACGAGCTCGCGACACGAATCCCCGCCGAGGGCGTGCTGGACGAGCTTCGGATCGAGTTGTCAGAGCTCGGCGCTGTTCAGGGGTCGACCGAGACCAGTGGGCTCGGCGACGATGTCGCAGCCCTCGCCGTCCGAGTCGAGGCTTTGGCCACAAGCTATGAGCATGTCTCGACCGCTGCAGTAGGCGACCTGATGCCGAGGATCGACGCACTCTCACAGCGCGTCGAAGAACTCGCGGGAGGGGCGCCTGACGCGCAGACGGAGGAGCTCGGGTCCCGACTCGAGTCTCTCGAAGAGAAGAGCCGAAGAGACGACGATGCGCTCGACCGACTGGCCTCCGAGCTCGAAGAGCTCCGCGCGCGCACGCAGGCTCGACTCGACGGTCTGGGCGAGCGCAACGATGTCGACGCCGACCTCGAGGGAATGCGCCATCGCCTTGACGAGCTCGCATCGACGCTCGAGCGTACTGCCGACGTCACGCTGATCGACGAGCTGCGGTCGCGTGTGGACGAGCTCGCGACGACGCCTCGCGTCGAAGAGGATCCGAACGCCCTGGAGGACCTTCGGGCGCAGATCCGTGCTCTTGCGGAGCGAAGCGAATCGATCGAGAGTCTCGAGCTTCAGCTGCGCCAACTGGAGGTCCGAATCGCCGAGATCCCCGTGGACGGGAAACTGCAGGACGAGGTGCGTCTGATCGCCGAGAGCGTGGTGGGTGAACGCGCCGCACTCGCAGGAGAGGCCGCCGTTCGAAGCCGGCTCGACGGCGAGTTGACCGACATTCGGTCACGGCTCGACGAGCTCGCTGTCCTGCCGCTCGAGGATGCGGCACTACGGGAGCGGGTCGACGAGATGTCGGCGCGGTTCGTCGACGTCGAGGCTGCTGTCGAGTCGTTGGCGGCTTTCGAGTCGGGCGTTCGTGCGGGCATCGACTCCGCCGTTGCAAGGGAGACCGGACCGCTCTTCGAGCGGCTTCACTCCGCCGAGGCGAGGCTCGATGGACTGGCGGAGCTGGAAGGGCGCCTCCTCGAGCTGGGTGCGGAGCTCGAGCGGCAGCCGGATGGGGAGCGGGTCGCTTCAGAACTTGGAGAGATTCGCGCGCGACTCGACGAACTTGCGGTTGCGCCACAGAACGATGCCGAGATGCAGGCACGAGTTGAGGAGATGTCGGCTCGGTTTGCCGGTGTCGAGGCTGCTGTCGAGTCGTTGGCGGCGTTCGAGTCGGGCGTGCGCACGGGCATTGATCGTGCGGTTGCGAACGGCACCGATCCGCTGATCGCACGCCTCGATTCCGCGGAGGCGAGGCTTGGTGCATTGGCGGACCTCGAGGCGCGCATCGCAGGTTTGGCGCTCGCACTGGATGAACAACCGGACGGCGAACGTCTGGCCGGGGAGTTGGCCGAGGTCGGGCTGCGGCTCGACGAGCTGGCCGTCGTGCCGCATGAGGATGCGGCGCTGCGAGAGCGGGTCGACGAGATGTCGGCGCGGTTTGTCGGTGTCGAGGCTGCTGTCGAGTCGTTGGCCGGTCTCGAGGCCGGCGTTCGCGCAGGCATCGATCGGGCCGTTGCGAACGGCACCGATCCGCTCATCGCACGCCTCGATCTCGCCGAGTCGAAGCTGGGCGCAGTCGCGGAGCTCGAAGGACGTCTCTCGGGGCTGTCTGCAGAGCTCGAGCGGCAGCCGGACGTCCAGCATCTTGCGGGCGAGTTGGCCGACGTTCGATCGCGACTCGACGAGCTTGCCGCCCTACCCCAGGAGGGGGCTGCGTTGCGGGAGCGAGTCGACTCGATCGCCGCACGCCTCGACTCCGTCGGATCGCTCGAAGCGGCGATCGCGGAGGCACGCGCGCAGATAGCTGCTGCGGAAGACATCCGCGTGGCCGATGCCCTCGCGCATGGAGCCCGGTTGGCAGGCGTCGAGGCGTCGGCAACGTCGCACCTGGACCTGCTTGCCGAGCTCGACGGGCGTCTCTCGGCCCTCGCGGCCGACCTTGGCGCGCGGTTGGACGATCAGACGCTCGCGAACGACGTCGCCGATCTCCGCGCCCGGATCGAGCACCTTGCCACGCAGACGTCAGCCGATGAGCTCGGGCATCGCGTTTCGTTGCTTGCGGATAGAGCCGAAGCAATCGCCGGCGAGGCTCGATCCAGCCTGAGCCAGTCGTCGGACGAGCTTTCCGGTCGAATCGACGGGCTCGCGCACGCGCTCTCGAGCCGGATCGAGGAGCTGAGCGAGCGTCTCGGAGGCCTCGTTGCCCGTGAGGAGCTGGACGCTGCGGCTGCCCGGCACGTTGAGTGGTTCCAGGCCGAGCTCGTGGCCGTGCGTGAGGCCGGAGCCCAGAGCGCTGCAGATCTCGAGAGCCGAATCGCAAGTGTCGATCAGTCCCGTGAGGCGGATCGGCACGCGAGCGGTACGGCGCTCGGCGAGTCGCTCGACGCCGTCCGCTCGGAACTCCAGGGCCAGCACGCCGCACTCGCGTCCCAGCTCCAGGCACAGCTTGCCGAGCAGCGCGCGGAAGTCGAGCTCGCTCGTGCCGAACGCGAGGAGGGGCGCGCGTCGACAGCCCGCCTCGAGTCGTTGCTCGAGGAGGGCCTTGCCGCACTCTCCGCCCGTGTCACCGAAGAGATCGCCGGCGCACGGGCCGCTGCCCAGCAGGAGACGGAGGTTGTGCGAGGCGAGACCGTGTCTCTGAGCGGGCGGATCGACGAGATTCTCGGAATGCGCTATGTCGATCTGCAGGCCGGCCGGCTGGCGGACGAGCGCCTGGCCGAGCAACTCGAAGTCGTCGCGGAGCTCCGCGAGAACGACGCGGAGGTCGCGCGCCACGAGATCGCCGAGCTTGCCTCACGCCTGGACGTCGTTGCGGGTGGGCTGCACGCCGAGTCGGTGGCTGCTCGGGCGATTGCCGAAGGAGCGACCGCGCAACTCGCGGATCTCCAGCTTCAACGCGCAGAGGACTCTGCAGCCGCCGGGCTCGCCGGTGCCGAGCTTGCTGCCCGGATCGACGATCTTGCGGTGCGCGTGGCAGAATCCACGAGCGAGGTGGAGCGCGGTCTGCGTGATCAGATCTTCGCGATCGCTGCACGGGTCGAGGGCCACGATGCCGCCGAGATCGAGGCGCGGGAAGAGCTGCGCGGCGAGCTCGAACGGCTGGCCTCGTCGATGGGTTGGCGTCTCGAGAGGATCGAGGAGTCGCTTGCCTCGGATGACTCGGCCGCGCTCCGCGAGACCGTCTCGGATCTCGAGCGCCGCCTCGAGGGCCAGACCGCACTCGGTGAAGAGCAGGTCCGGGCGACCGAGCGTGCGCTTCGTAAGGGACTCGCTGCTCTCGGCGAGCGTCTCGGCGAGAGCGAATCGGCCTACTTCGAGGCGGGCAACACGCTGCGCCGCTCGATCGAGCGCCTCGGTGCTGCAGTGGTCGAGGCCGACGCACGAATGTCCGACCAGATTCCTGTCTCTCCGCTCGAGGGATGTGTCGCGTTTGCACCAACGGCCGACGGCTATCGGCTCATCGAGCTGAGCGGAGATCAGCCCGAGGTCGGCGCTGTCGTCGAGGTCGAGGCGTGCGATGGCCCTCTCGTGGTCACGCGATACGGTCGGTCGCCGTTGCCGTTCGACGGTCGCCCCTGCGCCTATCTCGACCGCGCCTGAGCAGCTCCGAGTCGACGCCTTCGAGGCGAGCCCCACGCGCTCGCCGCATCTGTCACAATCGCGACCACACCAATCCCCTGGAGGTCTCCGATGCGTCGCGTGCTGTCCGTGGCCGCTCTGCTCGTCGGTACATCGCTGCTGGTTGTGGCATTTTCCGTTCCCTCCGCTATCGGTGGGGGTAAGGCGCAGCGCGTGCTGAACCTGAACATCGCTGCGACCGGGATCTCTTATCTCGATCCCGCCCTGAGCTACGACTTCATCGGCTGGCGCATCGAGGCGGCGACCTGTGCCCGCTTGCTGTCGTATCCGGACAAGGCCGGCGCGCCGGGCGCGAGGCTCGTCCCCGAGGTTGCGGGCGGTTTCCCGAAGATCTCGGCGAACGGTAAGACCTATACCTTCCGGGTGCGCACGGACTTCCGCTTCTCGGATGGGCGCGCCGTGACCGCCAAGAGCTTCAGTCGCGCGATCGAGCGTGCGCTCGACCCGAAGATGCAATCGCCCGCCTCGACATTCGTGGGCGACATCGTCGGCGCCGCTGCGGTGCAGGCGGGGAAGGCGACGAAGCCCGTCTGGTGTCTCGGTGGTGGGAAACACCCTGGTCGTACGTCTCGCCAAGCCTGCGCCGGATTTCCTGTCGCGCATCGCGATGCTTTCTTCTGTGCGGTGCCCGAGGACTTCCCGATCGACTCGGCGGGGATCACGCCGCCCGGTTCGGGGCCGTACTACGTGGCCTCGTTTGAGGGCAAGAAGCCGATCCTGCTCAAGCGCAACACGTACTACAAGGGCGGCCGGCCGCAGCGCTGGGACCAGATGCTGATCACGCAGTCGGTGAACACGCAGACGAGCTACCTGCAGGTGCGGAAGGGCGATGTCGATCTCGATCTTGGCGGGCTTCCCCCTGCTGCGCACGCAGAGCTGACGAAGGACTTCGGGATCAACAAGGGCCGCTACTTCGTCAACCCGGGTCTGATGATCTCCTATCTCGCGCTGAACACGTCGAGGCCCCTGTTCAAGGATCAGGCGGTCCGGCAGGCGGTCTCCTACGCGATCGATAGAACCGCGCTCCTGAAGGTGAGTGGGTTGAACTCCGGCAAGCCGAACGACCAGGTCCTGCCGCCAGGGTTGCCCGGCTACAAGCCGATCACGATCTACCCGGACAGACCGAACATCGCGAAAGCAAAGCAGCTGCTCGCCGGGCGTACCGGCAAGGTAGTCCTCTACGCCGGCAATGATCCGACATCGCTCGCGCAGATCGAGATTCTCCGGCAGAACCTGAAGTCGATCGGCCTCGAGCTCGAGGCGAAGTCGTTCACCTTCGCCGTACAGATCACGAAGGCGGGGATCAAGGGTGAGCCGTTCGACATGCACCTGATCGCCTGGTTCGCCGACTACCCCGATCCGTACGACTTCATCAACATCCTGCTCTCCGGGAAGACGATTGCGAAGGAGAACAACATCAACACTGCCTACTTCGACGATCCCGTCTTCAACCGCAGGATGGAGGCTGCGGCGCTCCTCACCGGCAAGGCACGGGAGGCAGCGTACGCGAAGCTCGACCGCGACCTGACGATCGCAGCCCCGTTTGCGGTGTACGGGAACGGCAACATCCGCGAGTTCGTCTCCGCACGGATCGGCTGCCCCATGTACTCCGTTCCCGCCGGCGGCCTGAATCTCGTCATGCTCTGTGAGCGCACGTAGGAGGCGACTCCTGGCCTGAGTCCGCGCCGCGTGTGTCCTCCGGCCCGGAGGACACACGCCGCCGCCGACGAAGGACGTTGATCCATGGGTTGGCGGCGCGATGAGGAGTGGTTCGAGGTCGATGTGCTCTGGTTCCGCGAGCAACCGCGACTGCCGTTCGCTGCCGTGGCGCTCGAGTTGCCACCGCTCCCGTCATTCTCCTCACCCGCAGAGACGGGACTCGATCTTTCGCGGCGGCGACGTATGGAGGCGCAGGCGGCACGCAAGCGTCGGCTCGCGACGCGCACGGTGCCTGCGGTCGCCCTCGTCCTTGGCTCGGCCTCGATGCTGTCGTTCGCTGCGCTCCGGCCCGCGAGCGCGGGCCAACGCGCCGGTCTCCTGGACGAGGATCCGCCGAGCCAGACATTCCGCTTCGGGCTCGCGGGGCTCGAGGTTGCCGATCTGCCGGCTGCGCCGGTCGTTCCGCCGGCGCAGAAGCTCGCCTCGCGCTCGGCCGCGTATGAGCCGGTCGACTGGAACACGGCTACATCGATCGGTCTTCCGTACGCGGGCCGGTTGGAGGGCGGGACGCAACTTCCCCACGTCGGCGCCGACTGGGTCACCTGGAACCCGAACACCGACAGCGTCCCGAATCTCAAACACCGGCTCTATGGGAACGAACGGACGATCCGTGCGATTCTCTCCGTTGTCGGGGGCTATCGCAACGCCAATCCAGACGCTCCGCGTGTTGTGATCGGCGACATCAGCCTGCGCGGCGGCGGGACGATGGATCAGCACGTCTCGCACCAGAGCGGCCTCGACGTCGACGTCTACTACCCGCGGCGCGACCGGTACCTGAGCGCTCCGATCGCGGTGAACCAGGTCGACCGGGAGCTTGCTCAGGATCTCCTCGACCGCTTCGTCGCGGCCGGTGCGCAGGTGATCTTCGTCGGGTTTGCGACGGGGCTTCATGGTCCGAGCGGCGTCGTCGTTCCGTATCCGAATCACGAGAATCACATGCACGTGCGGTTTCCATCGCCGGGCGGCTAGCACCCGGGTGCAAGAGCGTCCCGAAGGCGCGAGTCGTCCTACGAGCACTCCGTAGTCCGTCACATCGACGAGGCGAGGATTCCCCGATGCGTCCCTGTTGCGCCGACGTCATCCTTGTCTCGAGGGGTCGTTCCGGCCGAGTGGGAGAGTTCGATGGAGATCGCGTCAGAGAGGCCGCCAGTCGCCGTTGTCGGTGAGTTGGCGCCGCAGTTGAGCCGCTGGCTGTGGCTCGTCAAGTGGATTCTCGTCATTCCGCACGTCTTCGTGTTGATCTTCCTGTGGCTTGCGTTCTCGGTGCTGAGCGTGGTCGCGTTCTTCGCGGTGGTCTTCACCGGCCGCTATCCCCGGGGAATCTTCGACTTCAACGTCGGCGTCCTGCGCTGGTCGTGGCGGGTGTCGTTCTATTCCTTCGGCGCTCTCGGGAGCGACGAGTACCCGCCGTTCACCCTCGCCGACGTCCCCGAGTACCCGGCCCGACTCGAGATCGAGTACCCGCAGAATCTCCGTCGCGGATTCCCGCTCATCGGCTGGTGGCTGCTCGGGATTCCGCAGTACGCGATCGCGGGCATCATCGCCTCCGGCGGGTGGGGGATTCACGGCCTCGTCGGCATCCTCGTCTTCGTCGCCGGTGTGCTGCTGCTCTTCACGGATCGCTACCCGCGCGAGCTCTTCGACCTCGTGATCGGCCTGAACCGCTGGGTTCTGCGCGTCGTCGCCTACGCCGCGTTCATGACCCGGGACTATCCGCCGTTTCGGCTCGACTCCGGTGCACACGAGCCGGGAGTACCCGCCGCCCCGACGCACGGCGCTACTGACGTGATGGTGCCGTCGACCCGTGCCTGAGTCGGCGAGGGCCAGGTCCAAGGCACGCGCTCAGCTGGCGCTCTCCGGGCACACGTACGAATCGAGCCGGTCCGTCAGCGCCTGCAGGCCACGCAGGTCTGCGGCGTAGATGACGTAGTACCCCTCGCGTCGTCCGGTCGCGAGTCCTGCGTCCGCAAGGATGTGGAGGTGCTTCGAGACCCCTGCCCGGCTCAGGCCGACAAGGTCGGCGAGCTCCTCCGTCGAGCGGGCCTTGGTCGCGATCGCCCGTAGGATCTGCAACCTGGCAGGCTCGCCGAGCGCGCGCTGTCCTGCGAGGACGTCGGCGGGAACGGGGGAGACGCGCGTCTCGGTCATGATCTCGCCCGGCGGGTAGATGAGGGCGAGCGGCCAGGGGGCGTCGCAGTTGACGCGAACGTGCGGCCAGACGAAGACGCTCGGGATCAGCACGAGCGGCCGGCGCCGCGTCGGGCGGACGGTGTGCTCGTGTGGTGACCGTCGCATCAGCACGCCGTTGCGTCGGTCGACGACCGTGTCCGCGAAGCGGCCGTCGAGGATCGAGTACACGCCCGAGCCGGCGACGCTGCGGGCGTCGCGGCGCGCGACCGCGAGGAGACGCGGCTCCAGCCTCGCCCACGCCTCACCGAATCCGAGCCGCCAGTAGTCGTCGAGCAGCGCGACGAACCGGGCCTGCAGTTCCTCGGGCCGTGTGAAGCTGAGTCGCGCGAGCGCCACCGCGCGCGAGCCGTGGCGTGCGGCGCGCTCGAGGACGAGGTCGCGGACATCCGTGCGTGCGAGCGCTTCGCCTCCCGACGCGGAGGCGATCTCGTAATGGAAGGACGGGCGCAGGATCTCGTAGCCGGCGATACGCGGCTCGAGCCGCGGCCAGGCGCTCCAGTTCCTCCGCGAACGAGGCGGGGCTGCGGCCGTGGGTCGGCAGGAGGCAGTCGGGAATCGCGAAGTCGAGCACGAAGCCGAACGCCTGGATCTCCCGTCGGAGCCCCACGGGGAGGCGCCGCATCGAGCGGATCCACTCGTGTTGCAGGCTTCGTGTCTGCGGAAAGAGGTACGCGTTGAGTGAGAGCGCAGCCTCGACGAGGGGCGAGACCATGAACCGCACGGCCCGCACGTTGTCGTCCCGGAGCTCGAAGCGGATCGCCATGGTGAAACTAATTCTCCACTACCCGAATTAGTTGCGTCAAGCAGCGGGCGGTCTCTACGGTGCCGACATGCGCACAGCCTTCGCCTCCGTGTTCGCCGCCGCGGCTCTCTGCGGTGCCGCCTGGGCGGCCTCGGGAAGCGAGGTGATCGCAAAGATCGATGTCGTTGGACAGCCATGCGGCGTCGTCGGCACGCCCGCCGGGGTGTGGGTGAGCGACTACAAGTCGGGCGATCTGATCAAGCTCGATCCTGCAACCTCGACGGTGGCGCTGCGCGTGAAGACGAACGCGGTGCCGTGTGAGATCACGTTTGGCAAGGGCTCCCTGTGGGTGCCGTCGCGCGCCGGCTCGCTGCTGCGCGTCGATCCCACGAGCGGTCGGGTGACCGCCCGGATCAAGGTCGACTCGGAGGTGCAGGACGTCCTTTCGTACGCAGGCGCGATCTGGCTCGCCGCCTACGGGACGGGGAGGGTGATCCGCGTCGACCCGAAGACGAACAAGGTGAGCCGCCGGATCAGGATTCTCGGTGCAACGCTCTCCGGCCTGACGCGCGCCGGCGGCGCGGTCTGGGTCGGCCAGACGCAGGGCAGTGCCGTCTTCCGGATCGACCCGAAGACGAACCGCGTCGCCACGGTCCGGACGGGAGCCCTCGGGCCGGCCTGGCTCGCGACATCGGGTGACGCGGTCTGGATCTCGAACATCTACGACAAGTCGGTGATGCGACTCGACCCGGTGACGCGGAAGGTCACCGCGCGGATCCCGGTCGGGGCGGACCCGGTCAACCTGGAGGTCATCGGTCGCACCGTGTGGGTGCCGAACGATCGCGTCAACACGGTCACCCGTATCGACGCGGACACGGCGAAGATCCTCGAGGTGATCCCGACTGCGGCCAACCCGGCGGTCGTCGGCGTCGGGCGCGGGCGACGCGTGGGTGACGATGTTCGACGCGGGTGCCGTCTGGCGCATCCGCGGCGCGTAGGGTCAGCCGCCTCGACCGAGAACCGGACACGCCATCGTCTCACCCGGCGGCCGGCGTGAAACGCAAGCTCTATGCAGGATCGTCCAGGTCCTCCGTACTGCCCGACTCCCGGTCGTGCTCGGCATACCACTGCTCGAAGCGCCCTCTCGTCGAGGAGAGGTACTCCTCGATCTCGCCGTCAAGTCCGGCGGTTTCCGTGCGGAGCTGGAACAGCTCGTAGTCCACACGGCGCTCCGGGTTGCATTGGTGCTCGGCCTCGGAGGCAACGGCGACCGACGCCCCGCACTCGGGACACGGCATGAAGGGCGGATGGGCGAACGGCGCGGACATCGGCTCTGTCCGCTAGGTACGACGTCCACCGCTCGGAGCCTTCCCGCTCGTGACAGTCGAGGGGCCGCCCGGAGGCGGCCCCAGGTGCATCGGCGTCGGGCGCGTTTACGCCGTAACCGGCTGCTGTACCGCGCCGAGCTGGACGAGCATCCCGAGCGCATCCATGAGCTCCCACTCCTCGGCGACCTTTCCGTCGGCCAATCGGGAGATGGTGATGCCGCTCACGGTGACTTCCTTGCCCGTAGGTGCGATCCCCATCAGCTCGCCGGTGTGCGTGCCGCGCCCCGTCCAGCGTGTCACGACCAGGTCGCCCTCGGCGATCTGGTCATCGATCGTGACAGCCGCATCGTGGAACGCTGCCTGGTACATCGCAGCGAACTGCTTGAACCCGTCCGGGCCTCGGATCGGCTCGGGTTGGGTCGGATCGTGCCCGACATACCCCGCTGCGACCAGTTCGTCAGCGGCCGCGAGGTTGCGATTCATCCAGACCTCATCGATGAGATGACGAACGATCGTTTTGTTCGTGCTCACCTGAGCTGCGCCTCCTTTCGTCACGAGCATGCGACGAAGCACGAGCAAGCCGACGCCTATCCCAGCCAGGGCAGCGAGGATGAATGCACCCGCACGGCGGCTCGGCCACGTCATAGCGAGACACTGACGCTAGCACCTTGTGGGCATCAGCACAAACTCCCTGGAACGAGCGGCCTTTTTCGGTTCCTGCGTGCGGGTAGCGCTCGTCGATCGCGGCGCTCGGGTCGGCGAGCATCCAGGTGGGATCAGGAGTAAAGGCGCCCCAGATAGCGCCGCACCTCCAGGTAGAGCGAGTACGCAGGATCGATCGCATCGGGATCTCGGAGCGATGCGTTGAGCTGCTGGAAGAGCGCAAGCGCGGTGCCCTCGTCGATCCGGATCGGCTCGGTGCCTTCGATCCAGCCGTGGTTCGAGGGAAGAACGGCCGGGTTGTCCTCCAGGGAGCCCAGCGAGGTGGAAGCGAACTCGGGGCGTCGAATCTCTACGCGCCTGTCCCTCGTGCGTGACGTTCTCATGGGCCGTGCTGGGATCGAACCAGCGACCTTGGGATTAAAAGTCCCCTGCTCTACCAACTGAGCTAACGGCCCCAGGAGTGGAGTGTAGGCAACGGCGCCGCTCGGTCCCGGAGCGACGGCTGATCGCCGACTCAGCCCTGCCAGCCGGCCTCGGCGAGGACGTCGGCGATCTCGATCGTGCGTCGTTCCAGGGAGCTCCTCACCGCGGCGTCGACCATGGCGAGACTGAGAAGGTTGTCGTCGCAGACTGTCTCTGGCGTCTTTCCGGCAGCGAGTGCATCGAGGATCGCGTTGAGCCCGCTCGGATGCCCGACGCGATCGAGCCGAGGGACGTCCTCCTCGACAATCGTCCGAACCCCGGGGGCATGCGGGCCGTCGACGCGCTCAATTGTCTCGACGACAAGACGCGCCTCGCTGTCCCAGCTGAACGACCCGCGCGTTCCACCGACGCGCCAGGCGCCGTCGTACGAGGTCTGGGCTCCCTCGGCGACCCATGAGCCACGGTAGGAGAACACGGTGCCGTTCGAGAGCTCGAAGGTCGCGGCTGCCGCCGTCAGAGCTAACGGCCGCCGCGGCCAGTCTAGAGGCTCTCGTTGCCCGCGAGAGCCAGCGCGGCTACAGCGCCGCCACGAGCGGCCACGGCCTCTGCAGCTCGATCGCCGCTCCGATCTCGAAGACGGTCGCGTCGTCGAACGGGCGGCCGACGATCTCGACGCCGATCGGCACGTCGTCGGCCGAGCGCCCCGCGGGCACCGCCAGCACGGGGCAGCGGCTGGTGATGTTGAAGATCTCCGCAGGGCAGACGTCGTTCAACGTGTAGCGCATCCTCGTTCCGCCTGAGAAGCCGGTCCGGAAGAGGCGCGTGGCGCACGTGGAGACCGGGTCGGCATCGGCCGTCGCCGCTCCTCCGGGCTACGTCACGGTTACGGACACGGTTTGCGTGTGCGTCTTCCCCCCCGCGGTTCCCTTGATTGTGAGCGTGAACGTCCCGGTCGAGGCGAACCTCCCCGCCTTCAATGTCAGGGTCGACTGCCCGCCTGGAGCGACCGGATTCTTCGAGAACGAAGCGGTAACCCACGTCCGCAACCCGGAGACCGACAGCGTCACGGCGTTCGAGAATCCCGCGACGGAGGCGACGGCGACGGTCACCGTCCCCTGCCCGTTCCTCTTGACGGATACGGCACCGGGCGTGGCGGCGAGCGTGAAGTCCGGCATTGTTGCACTGACCACGAGGGTCACCGGGCTCGCGTGTGTGGCCAGGGCCGAGCTGCCGCTGATCGTGAGGGGGTAGCTTCCGGCCGCGATCCCGGCGGGGGTCGTGACGGTGAGCTGGGAGGCTCCCGCGCCGCCGGTCACGGTCGCGGGGCTGAAGCTCGCGGACGCGCCTGCGGGAAGGCCCGTGACCGCCAGCGCCACGTCGCCCGTGAATCCGTTCAACGCGGACACCGTGACCGCGTAGTTGGCGCTGCCGCCCGCCGCCACCGTCGCCGACGACGGCGCCGCAGCAAGCCCGAAGTCGGGCGACGGCGTAACCACCAGTGAGACGCCGATCGTGTGGTTCGACGATCCGAGCTGCCGCTGATCGTGAGGGGGTAGCTGCCGGCTGTGATCACGGCGGGGGTCGTGACGGTCAGCTGGGAGGCGCCCGCGCCGCCGGTCACGGTCGCGGGGCTGAAGCTCGCGGACGCGCCTGCGGGAAGGCCCGTGACCGACAGCGCCACGTCGCCCGTGAATCCGTTCAACGCGGACACCGTGACCGCGTAGTTGGTGCTGCCGCCCGCCGACACCGTCGCCGACGACGGCGCAGCAGCAAGCCCGAAGTCGGGCGGCGGCGTAACCACCAGTGAGACGCCGATCGTGTGGTTCGATGATCCGAGCTGCCGCTGATCGTGAGGGGGTAGCTGCCGGCCGCGATCGCGGCGGGGGTCGTGACGGTCAGCTGGGAGGCTCCCGCGCCGCCGGTCACGGTCGCGGGGCTGAAGCTCGCGGACGCGCCTGCGGGAAGGCCCGTGACCGACAGCGCCACGTCGCCCGTGAATCCGTTCAACGCGGACACCGTGACCGCGTAGTTGGCGCTGCCGCCCGCCGACACCGTCGCCGACGACGGCGCAGCAGCAAGCCCGAAGTCGGGCGTGCTCACACCGCCGTATGCGGCAAGGACGTCCAGCCGACCCAGGCCGAAGACGTTGTCGAACCCGGCGACGCCGAGATCATGGGCGCCTTGCAGGAGAGCGCTTTCCTGGGCGGAGGCGGTGAGGTTCGGATTGGCACTGAGGAGCAACGCCAGAGCTCCTGCGACATGCGGTGCGGCGAGAGAGGTTCCGCTCAGCACCTGGTAGGTCCCGAAGCGCCCGGCCGTCCTGATGCCGACACCCGGTGCCACGAGCTCGGGATACGGAGTGGAGGCCTGGCCGCAGGCGGATGGCCCGCGACTGCTCCCGAAGTAGATCTGGTCGGCGTTGTTCACCGCGCCGACTGCCAGAGACTCGGGATAGTTCGCGGGGCTGACGCTCGTGGAGCCATACGGCCCGAAGTTGCCGGCGGCGAAGACGGGGAGGATCCCCGCCGCCCGCAAGGCCTGTACGTCGGGCTGGAACGCCAGGTTGCAGGTGCCTCCGTAGCCGTATGACCACGAGCTGTTGACGACGTTCGGAGCGTCGGCCGTGTTCGGGTTGCCGTCGGGGTCGAGCACCCACTGGAACGCGGCGTGGATCGCGGTCGCCGTAGCGCTGCCCTGGTCGTTGAAGATCCGAGCGGCGATCCAGCTCGCACCGGGCGCCATCCCGATCGACGTGCCGCCGGCGTCCCCGCCGACGATCACGCCCATGGTGCCGGTGCCGTGCCCCGACAGATCGACCGGAGAGCCGGGGTGCTGGCCGTACGGATCGAACCAGCTGTTCGAGCCGCCGCGCCAGCGGCCGGCGAGGTCCGGATGGCTGATGTCGACCCCGCTGTCCAGGGTGGCCACGACGACCCCCTGCCCGGCGGCGCCGTTACCCCACAGGGCAGGGGCAGCGACCGCCGACAGGTTCGGCTCGGGTACCGCGGCTGTGGGGACGATCGGGACGGCGTCGGAGGTGACGCTCTCGACGCCGGGGAACGCTGCCAGCTCCCGGATCACGTCAGCGGTAGCGGTCACCGAGACCGCGTTCAGTACCCAGAACGGCGTAGATGCCGTGACCTTCCCCTGGGCTTTCCGAATGCGGAGCAGAGCTCTCACGCCGGCCTGGGAGGAGTCGGTTTTCGCCCGAAGCGCCTGAATGACACTCCTGAGACGAGCGCCCCGTGTCCCACCTCGAACGCTGGCGAGGTCCGCGCGCTCGCGCATCGTCACGATGACGGTGGCCGTCCCGCCTTCGGGAAGCGTGGCGAGCGTCGTCGCGACGTCGGGCGCGAGAGCGTCCAGACCCGCGTGCGACGACGCGCTCGCGCTCGCTGCCGTCGCGAACAGTGACATGAGAACGGCGGCGACCAAGACGGCGAGCAGGGCCTTCCTCATCGTTGCCTCCCGGGTTCCTCGCCGACGACCGGGATCCAGCCGGCCGGCCGCTTTCGCCGCACGAGAAGGACTGCGAGGACGCCCGCGATCACGGCGAGCAGCAGAGCAGCAAGTGCGGTAGTCACCGCCTCGAAGGGCCGGATCGCTTCCGAGGTCGAAGCTGTAGTCCAGCCGACACGGGTGACGGCATCGGGTAGGCCGTCGCGGCGCACGGCGACGACGGCGTGCCACGCACCGGACCCGAGGCTGGCGGTTTCGGCTTCGTAGCGGCCAGGCTCAACTGCCTTGAACACGAGCCCGGATCGCGTCCCGGTCGGGCCTGCGAGACGCACCCCGACCCCCTTGATCGGTGCAGGCGCGGGCTTGATCGTCGAACGGGCGCGCACGATGAGCCGGGTACGGTCAGTCCCTGCTGAGACTTCTTCGAACGTCACGAAGAGGCCGCCGACGTTCGCGGCGCCGGAGGTGGGTGCCTTCACCGCGGCTCTGGCCTCCCTCGAGGTCGGCACTGTCGTGACCAACGCGGCCGCGGCCACCGCCGCGACGATCAGGCAAGCCTCGGCGACCACAAGGCGGCCGAAGTGACGCGGCGCGACCGGCGTCCAACCAGGAGGACGCCCGAGAAGCCGCGCGAACGATGCGGCGAGCCGCGGATTGAGGAGCAGCGTGTTGAGGCCGGCAGGGATCAGCACGAGTGCCAGCAGGACGCCTTTGCCCGCCACGGCGCCGCCGTAGACGGTCGAGCTGAGGGAGCCAGGATCGGGAACGTAGCGTCCTGATTCGTACAGCCCTGTGGCCACCAGGACGACCGTCGCGATCGCCGCGATCGGAGCGAATGTCCGCCAGGCTGCGCCGAGGATCCTGCTGCTGGACTCGGGCTCTCGACGCATCGTCGGGATCAAACACACCGCGAGGACGACGAGGCCGCCGGCCCAGACTCCGGCTGCGGCGAGATGCGCGGCGGACGCGCCCGCGGCAACTCCGGACTGGCGGGGCAGGTCGGCCGCGTGACCCGCCATCCCTTCGAGAATGACGACTCCAGCAAGGGCGAGGACTGCGAGGTGTAGCCCGCGTCCCGACTCGTCTCGGCCGGAGGCCCACGCCCAGAGTGCGGCGGCCGCGACCACCAGGACGAGCTCGCGAGCCAGCCACAGATTGCCCCAGGTGGTGGCCGTCAGGGTCACCCAGGTCGTGTCGAGCCAGGCGCCGACGGAACTCCCGGCACGTGGCACCCGAAGGAACGGCGCGATCGCTCCCGAAAACACGGCTGCCCCGGCCGCGACGGCTCCGATCGCCCGCGCGCGCTGGGCGGGCCGTGCGCCGGTCGCCCCCATCGATCCCAATACACGGCCGGACACGGCCAGAGCGCCGATGGCGAGCATGATCGCGGCCAGGTCGAACCAGCGAAGGACAAGTGCCGAGACGTCGGGAAAAGCATCATCCACCACCGGCACTATCGCGGGGCGGATTCCCACGCCGAACACCGTCGAGCCGCTCGAGGGGTGGCCGTCGGCAAGCGACAGCGCCGTCCAGCGCAGCACGTAGGTCTCCTTCGCAAGCGGCCTCGACCGAACCTCGACAACGCGGCTACCGCGTCCGCCGGAACCGGAAACCCTGATCGCGACGGGCGTCCCGCCGAGGGTGCGAAGACGGAACGTGCTCGCTGCGACGCTGACCGGCTCGGAGAACCAGAGCGTAAGAGACGACCTCCCGACCGAGACCTTGCCGCCGTTCGGGGGCTCGGATCGAGTCAGCGAGCCATGGGCCGATGCCGAGGCCGCCCAGAGCAACGAGAAGACGGCGAGGCCTAGCACGAAAGCGAGGCGGCACCGCATCGGTGGCAGCAACCGGATCATCCCTTGACGACGATGTGCTCGAGCCGAGCATCACCGATCACGAGCGTGACCCGGGATCCCGGATGAAGAGCGTTGTGGGCGTTGGGCAAGCAGGAAGAAGTACCTGCCCCCGAATTCCAGCTCCCTCTTGTGATTGTGCGGGAGCGACCGCATCGCCAACATCGCTCCCGTCCGCTCTTCGATCAGCTTCGGGAACAGGTCGAGATCGTGAATGACCGGAGTCGCCTTGTCCGGATCGACCACCTGGTAGCGGAAGTCGACCAGCCCGCCCGCGGCGGTGACGCCGATCAGGGTGATGTTGATGCCGTAGCGCGCCGCCATCCCCTTGGCCGTGACGAGCGTCGTGCCGTCGCGAACATCGACCCCTTTCTCGGGCCACAGCGCCTTGGCGGACGCACCGAGCAAGACGAGCAGGGCGACCAGCCCGAGCGCCAGCACGGCCTTGCGGCCCGATCGCGCCCGACGCGGGTCGCTTGCTCACCCCGGGGCGGCTGCCGTCGATGCCGGGATCGTCCAGTCGACCTGGTGCCCCCAGGGGCTGAAGGCCGACCGGCTGCAGGCGCAGCCTACGGAAGATCGAAGGCATCGACGTCGAGGTTGCCGGACGTGAGGCCGCGGGCGGTGCCGTTGAAGTAGATCGACCACGTGCCGGCGTTGTAGTAGGCGACGTCCTCGTCCTGGACCGTGAGATCCGGGCCTGGCAGCGGGATGGTCACGTCGCCGCTGAACGACAGGTAGAAGTGGGTCGCGTCGACACGGACGAAACCGTCGACGTTGGCGCCTCCCGGCAGGCCGAGACTTCCTGTGCCGCTTGCGTCGACCACGCGGGTATACGAGCTGCCGCCGTTCCAACGGTAGATGTCGGCGTCGTCACCGGTTCCGCCGGCTCCGGGCGGCACCGTGGTGTTGTCGGTCGAGAAGTAGAGCGCTTCCGCCGACGATGCTGATCGCATCGAGGTCGGTGCCGCGCGACGCCGTTGGCGCTGCCGTCGAAGTACAGCGTCCACGTGCCGGCGTTGTAGAAGACGACATCCTCGTCCTCGACGTTGCCGATCCCGGGCACGCTGACCTGCGCCGTTGAACGACATGTAGAAGTGCGTGGCGTCGATCCGGTCGAAGCCGTCGACGTTGGCGCCCGTCGGCAACGGGTTCGTGATCGCCGTCACATCGACCGTCCGGCTGAATGCGGTGCCGTCCCAGTTGTAGATGTCCGCGTCGTCGGCGGTTCCGGCGACGCCGGGCGGGTTGGTGTTCCCTGCCGTCGAGAAGTAGAGCGGCGGCGACGGCTGGGTGTACACCTGGCCAACGAGCGGGAGGCCGGTCGTCGGCAGGGCGTTCCCTGCCAGATCGGTGATGCCCGTCGCGGAGGCGAGGTTGAGGCCGAAGGTGCCTCCTCCGCCGGGCCCTGTCGTGACCGTCACGGTGCGGGTCGCGCCGGACCCGGTCACCGACGTGATCGCTGCCCCGACCGAACCGGCTGCCACTCGCGACGGCGAGGTTGGCGGCCGCGACCCCCTTCACCGCTTCGGAGAAGGTGACGAGGAACTGTGACGCTCGCGGCGCTCGTCGGGTTCGGGTCGGATCTGGTGATGCTCTGGATCGCGGGTGGGACCTTGTCGATCACCAGGGTCGTGCTGCTCGTCGCGCCCCAGTTACCGGCGGCGTCCTTGCCGCGGGCGTAGATCGTGTAGTCGCCGTTGCCGAGCGCGCTGATCGTCGTCAGCGGGATGTCGGCATACGTGGCTTCCGACAGGCTGTTGAAGGTGCCGTCGACGGCCAGCAGCGGGATGCCCGTCCCGTTGGCGCCGACCGCGCAGGCGATGTTGGGCTGCGTGCAGAGGAATGCTTCGGCCGCGGCGATAGTGGAGACTCGGGGACGTCAGCGTCGCCGTCACGCGTACCGCCGGCGAGCTCGCGTTGATCGGCAGCGTGCCGTTGTTCGGGTTCGGAGCCGCTACCGACGCCGGGAGCGGTGCCACCGTGGGCCCGGTCGTGTCGACCCGCAGCAGGCAGACCGTGACCGGGTCACCCCAGTTGTTCGCGGCGTCCTGGCTGCGGATCGAGACGACGTGAGAACCGGTCGACGGACATGACGTACTACCCGGCGTGAGAGGGCTGAGCGCGTCCACGCCCGCCGCGCTGATCGTGGCGTCGAGGCTGGCGATCGGCGCCGCCGCGTTGACCGTCATCGCGGACGTGCGCTCCAGCCGTCGATCCAGTACTCGGCCGCGACGATGTTCGAGCCGCCGCTCGCGGTGTCGTCACCGGTCGCGTGCACGGCGACCGGCGCCGTGCCGTTCGCTGTGGCTCGGAGTCAGGCTCGGGGACTTCGTCGTCGGGCCGGTGGCGTCGCCGCCGTTGACCAGCACCGAGCTGACGGCGCCCCAGTTGCCGAGCAGAGTCCTGGCCCCGCACGTAGAGCGTGTGCGACCCGCCGGTGAGAGCCGGGGTCACCGTGGCGGTGACTGCCTCGGTCGGGTTGTCGAACGGCGCGTTCGCCGCGGCCATCGCGGTACCCGTGCCGGGCGCCCCGACGGTGTCGACGAAGTACTCGGCTCCGGCGATGTTCGAGCCACCGGTGCCGGCGTCGCTGACGGTCGCCGTGAGGGTGCCACCCGCGTAGGCGACGCCGCTCGTCACCGGCCCGGCCGTGTCGCCGCCACCCGAGCCCGCAGCGACCTCGAGGAACGTCAGCATGCCGCCGAAGCCGCCGGAGTTGCTGTTGTGCAGCAACAGGTTGCCGTCGTAGATCGCCAACCTGTTGGTCGCTGCCGTCGCGGCCGGGGCAGTCACGATCGCGTCGGCGGTCTGGCCCGGGCCGAACGTCTCGGCGACGTAGCGGCGTGAGTCGGCCAGCGGGTTCCCGTCCAGCGCGATCACCGTCTGGTGGGCGCCGAGCACGGCCATCGAGTGGTAGTCGATGCCGGCGTTGAGGTACCGCAGCAGGACCCTGTGGCCTCCGACGGTCGGAATCGGATCCGTGCTCGGATACGCCTTCCCGTTGATCAGGAAGTACTTCGGCTTGTAGTGGCGCATGTCGAACGTCGCGGGGTTGGCGTTGAGTGCCGGGTCGAGCTCGCTCAGAACCAGCACCGCCTCGTCATCGAACGATCGTGGAGTCGGGGGTATACGCGTGATCGGCGCCGGCGTTGCGGCCGGACGATCGAGCGCGCCGTGGAGCCCCATCGCGGTCTGATGCTGGGCGTTGGGCAGGAGGCCCGCCTCGTAGAGATAGGTGCCCGGCCGGTTCGGCGTGAAGGTGTAGAGCTTGGTTCCTCCGGGAGTCACACCGGTCGTGTCCGGGACCATGCTCTGCCCGTGCACCATGAGCGCGGTGCTCTCTCCGAGCTGGTTGTGGAGCCTGATCGACACCGGCACGTCCTCGTCGACGACCAGCGTCGGGCCGCCGGGCCGGGTGACCGGGGCGTTCGTGCTGTTGTAGCCCCAGACGTCGACGCGTCTGGCCGGCGATCGTCGTCGATCCTCCGACCGCGTAGAGATCGATCCCGGAGTCGGCGGCATGGATGGAGAAGGTCCGCGCGACGTTGCGGCGCCGCGTTGAAGCCGCTGCCGCCCGGCCTGGGAGGCGGTGATCGTGCAGGAGCCGGCGCCGGTCAGCGTCACGAGAGCGACGTTGACGGTGCAGTTGCCCGACGCGGCGAAGCTCACGGGCAGGCCGGAGGAGGCGGTGGCGCTCACGGTGAAGGGGGGGTCGCCCACTGTCTTGTCCGCCAGAGGCGCGAAGGTGATCGTCTGGTTGTTCCCTGCTGGCGCCAGAACCGTCAACGTGCCCGTGCCGCTCGCGCTGTCGGCGGCGTCCGTGCTCCTGCGTCGCTTTGACCGTGAAGGTGCTCGCGCCGGCCGGCGTTGCTGCCGTGGTCGTGATCGTCAGCGTCGAGGTGCGCGTGGTTCCTGCCGGGAGGAACGAGCCCCACACGAGCTGGGCCGGAAGGGAGAACGACGCCGTCGCGCCTGCCGGGAGACCGGTGACCGTCAGGTCGGCCGTCAGGCTGAAGGTGTTGCCCTTGGCCACGGTCACGACGTAGGTCGCCTGGCCCCCCGTGCCCGCCGTCAGCGTGCCGGCTTGCGCAGCAACGGTGACGGTTCCGACACGCGGAGCGGCCGACGCAGTCGTCACCGCCCCGAGCGCGACCAACAGCACGGACGCGAAGACCAGCAGGCCCGCGCCCGTCCTGACCCGAGTGAATGCGCGCCGGTTCTTGAACATGGTGCCCACCTCAGGAACAGCCCGCCCGGCGGATCGATCCGCATGTAGGTGATGGGGCCGGTCATGTTGGCGCCCCAGGACGTGATCTGGAAGAGCGCGTGGTTGTGCGAGATGATGTAGTACTCGCCGCACTGGTTGAGCGTCTGGATGCCCGGCGGCAGCGTCTCCGTCGATCCCAGGTAGGGGCTGCCGCTGTAGAACATCCCGATCTCCTGGTTGGCGAGGCCCGGCACCGTCACGGGCACGGGGTTGCCCGGGCTGTAGTTCTCGGCGTCGTACCACTTGAAGAGCACGTCCCAGGTCTGACCGGGCCCGATGTTGATGGCGAACTTCTCGAACGACAGGTCCTGGCCGGCGGCCCCCTCCAGGGCGCGGCCGTCGCGGCCGATCACGAGCCCGTTGTTGCCGTGCGGATGGAAGGGGTAGTCCTCGGTGCCGACGTTCAGGTAGCGCGCCATGCCCGGGAGCGGGTGGCTCGAGGCGTCGTACTCGGAGATCTCTGCCAGCGCCCCGTAGGGTTGCGACGGCAACCAGCTGGCACCGTTGTCGGCGATGCTGTCCGGGAAGCCACGTCCGTTGATCAGCCAGTAGCGGGGGTGGTAGTTGTTCATGTTGAAGCTCGTGCCCTGCTCGGCCGCCTGGTGCTGGTAGGGGTCGATCTCGGAGAGGAGCACCATGAACTCCTCCGAGGGGGTGAACTCGCTGTCGGCCCGGTTGTAGGCGTGGTCGGCGCCCGCGCTCGGTCGCACGATCAGCGCGCCGAACAGGCCCATCCGCACCTGCTTCTCGGGGTTCGTGCCCGACTCGTACAGGTACGTGCCGGGCTGCGAGGCAACGAAGCTGTACGTGACGGTGCCACCGCCGGGAGCAGCCGCGTTGGTCAACGAGGTCAAGGCTGCTGCCGTTGAACTGAGGCTGGGCCGGCACCCCGTTCGCCAGCACGTTCGCCTGGCCGGGGAAGACGATCGAGACGGGCTCGTTGATGAGCGTCGCGGT
Organism: uncultured Thermoleophilia bacterium; assembly: GCA_963741655.1. Lineage (GTDB taxonomy): Bacteria > Actinomycetota > Thermoleophilia > Gaiellales > Gaiellaceae > Gaiella. The sequence continues at coordinate 402,959 of CAVUIQ010000006.1, read as the reverse complement.
GTTGTGCAGGATCACGGTGACGGTGTCGCCCTGGTTGACGCACAGCACGGGCCCGGGATGCTGGAAGGCGTCGCTGCCGTTGGAGTACCCCCACATGAACGTGGTGTTCCCGTCCGGGAGGCTGATGCGACCAGTCCTCGTCGTCAGGTCGAAGACCGGATTCGGGCTCGTGTCCGAGGTGCAGACGATGCCGACGCGCGGGATCGGGGACGACGACGGTGGCGCTGTTGACCGCGGCCGCCGAAGCCAGAACGAGTCCCAGCGAGGCGAGCAGCGCCAGGCCGGTCCAGGCCCTCTTGCGGATGCTTCGGTGCACGGCTGCGCGACCGCTCGCTCATGACGCCGGAATCCCCCAGTCGTTCGGATACTGCTGGGCCGCCACCCCGTTCGGATAGACCCGGATCTCGGTGGCCTGGCCACCGAACCCGCCCGGTGCCAGGTTGTTCGACCGCAGGTAGTTGCGGTTGAAGAGCATGTAGGTGTCGAAGGTCCCGGGCCCTGGTGGGCCGGCGCGGTGAAGATGACGTCGAAGCTCTCGCCGGGGCCGATGTTGATCGTGTCGGTCTCGTAGGAGGTGTCGGTCCCGTCACGGCCCCGCATCGGTGTGGCGTCGCGGCCGACCACGCGCATCCGGATCCCCGCCAGCTTCATCGCCTGCTCCCGGAACCCGAGGTTGGCGAACCTGAGAGCAACCTTCTCGCCGGCATTGCAGGTCACGAGCGACGAGTGGGGCTGGTACTGCAGCTCCGGGTGTCCGGGCGGAGCGACAAGGTCGCCGTCTGCGTTCGTCTCGACCGCGAGCGCGTGCGTGGATGCCGCCCCGTTGATCGGCGCGTTCGGCAGCAGCGTGTCCGGGAAGACTCGCCCGTTGAGCAGGCTGAAGTCGGCCCGGTAGTCGCTCCACTCCGGCAACTGGATGTGCGCGTCGGCCCAGTGCGACTCCGCCCACACCTCGGAGAGGAACATCGCGAACTCGCGGTCGAAGGCGGTCGATCGCGTCGTTGTACACGAACTTCGGCCCCATCGTGGGTCGCACGAACACGAGGCCGTTCATTCCCATGTGGACGTGCTCGACGTCCTCGACGTGGCAGTGGTACATGTACGTGCCGGGATCGCGGGGGCGGTACACGTACGTGAAGACGCGTCCGGTGGGGACTGCGACCGAGCCCGTGGGCTCCCCGTCGAAGAAGGGGATCACGTTGCGGAACCCGTGCCAGTGCAGCGTGTGCGCGTCGAAGAGATCGGGCCGGAGCGCCAGTCCCAGGTTGGTCAGCTGAACCTTGAAGTCGACCGGGCTCGCCGGGTTGAACTGGTCGACCCAGAAGAGCGGCGCGGAGTGCTGGGCCTTGTTCTTCTGATTCGACCTCTGGACGTCGCTGAGGCCCGTGACGTTGCGGAACCCGAAGATGTAGGTCGTGAACGGATCGGGCGCCAGGGTGTCGGGGTGGAACGGCGGGATCGCAGGGGTCTTCGGGAGGAACATCCACCCGTCCGTGCCGGCGAGGAACAGGTTCGGGGGCGCATCCGCCGCAGCCGCGGCCCTGGCCTCGGGAATGAGCACCTTGCCCGCCCAGGTGGCGGTGCCTGCGAGTGCGACCGCACCGCCTGCGTACTTGAGCAACGCTCGCCGGCTGAGGCTTCTGCCCTCGATCATGCCGGCGTCTGCCGTCGGATCCTGGGAGGAGCCGCTCGCTGAGTGGGTCCCCGTGCACTCGATGTGGGAGTGGCCTACGGGACATCGAAGGCATCCACGTCGAGGTTGCCGGAGGTGAGGCCCGCGGCCGTGCCGTCGAAGTAGACCGACCACGTGCCGCCGTTGTTGCGGACGACGTCCTCGTCCTGGACCGCGCCGATGCCCGGCACGGTCGTGTTGGCGCTGTAGGACAGATACACGTGCGTGGCGTCCGTCCACTCGAGGCCGTCGACGTTGGCGGTCGACCAGCCAACGGCCGAGGCGTCGACCACGCGGGTGTACGAGCTGCCGCCGTTCCAGCGGTAGATGTCGGCGTCGTCACCGCTGCCGCCGGCGCCCGGCGGCACGATCGGTGTTGTCGGTGGAGAAGTAGAGCGAGCCCGAGACGATGCTGATCGCGTCCAGGTCGGTGCCGGCGCCTCCGGTAAGACCGTTGGCGCTGCCGTCGAAGGATCAGCGACCACGTGCCCGCGTTGTAGAAGACGACATCCTCGTCTGCCACCGACAGGTCGGGCCCCGGAATCGGGATCGTCACATTGCCGTCGAAGGACAGATAGAACTGCGTCGTCGCTGACGCGCACGAGGCCGTCCACGTTGGCGCCGGCCGGGCAGCGGGTTCGTGATCGCGGTCACGTCCGTCGCGCGGAAGAACGCAGTCCCGTCCCAGCTGTAGATGTCGGCGTCGTCGGCCGTGCCCGCGACGTCCGGCGGGTTGGTGTTCCCCGAGGTCGAGAAGTAGAGCGGTGTCGCCGCCGGCGGAGGCGGAGGCGGCGGCGCGGCAACCGAGCCGAACTCGTCGGCGCCGCTGTCGAACCCGCCGCCGAACGGGCCGCACCTGATCGTCGAAGTCGAACGTGGGCGCAGCCAGGGTGGCAGGCGCCTGCTGGTAGGGCGGAACCGCCTTGTTCGCTGCGCCGAGGTTGAGCGCCGGCGAGCCGGCGGCCAGGTGGTAGTTGCCGAGCAGGTTCGGGGGTTGCTCCACGGTGACGAGCGTGGCGTCGACGAACGCCGGGTTCCGGCGCCAGGTGGCGAAATTGACCGAGACGTCGTAGGTCGAGACGACACCCGGGTTCGCCGCAGCTGTTGGTGGCGCTGGTCGTGTAGGGGTGTGTGCCGGCGTTCTGCTGGACGACCGAGTTGGTCGGCGCGAGGAGCTGAGTGGCGGTGCCGTTCGCGACGCCGAGATCCCAGTGGTTTCGGCTGGCGTCGCCGGCAGCGCCGATGCCGGTGACCGTGGTGCCGGCGCGCGTTCCTGCCCGGTTGTCCCAGAAGATGTTGTTGAACAGCAGCGGGTTGCTGAAGTTCGGCGAGCCGGCCGGCAGCGTGGCCTGGAGCTGGTCGCTGTTGGCCGAGGTCGACAGGCCGGCCGGGGCCGGCTCACCGTTGGAGGTGACGGCCGTGGCGGTCGTCAGGTTCTTCATGATCGTGTTGTTGAAGACCCGCACGTTGGGGGCGTCGTTGATGCCGATGCCGCCGCCCTCGTGGGTCGACACGTTGTTGACGATCATGTTGTCGTAGACGTTCATCGGGAAGTTGCCCGCCATCAGGAAGCGGATGCCGCCGCCGTCGTCGTTCGCCAGGTTGGCCTGGATCTGGTTGGCGTAGATGTCGACCGGGCCGGAGCCGGGCGAGAGCTGACCCGCCGTCTGGCGGCAACTGGCCGGCGATCATGATGCCGCCGCCCTCGTCGTTCGACATGTTGAAGTAGATGCGGTTGTGGTGGATCTTGCCGTTCGGGCTTCGGCCGTAGACGCTCAGCCCGCCGCCGTACTCGAGCGAGAAGTTGCCGCAGATGTCGTTGTGTGCGACCTCGTAGTTGTCCGAGCCGGTGTAGAGGCCGATCCCGCCCGCGAGGTTGGTGCCGGCGTTGGAGATGATCCGGTTGCGGGCGATGCGGACGTTCTCGTTCTGGTTGTCGGGGTCGGTGTTCACCGGATCGGTCGGGTCGAGCGGCGGCAGCTCGGGGGTGCCGAGGCGGATCGTCCCGTAGCCGCTGCCGTTGTTCTGCACGACGTTGTTCGTGATCTGCAGGTACCGGGCGTAGGCGTTCGCGAAGATGGCGCCGCCCTGGGTGACGATCGTGGGCGGCAGACCCGTCTGCCCGCCGGTGAGGTCGTTGATGTTGCCGGGGAAGCCGTCCTGGGTGGCGCCGCGGATGTCGAAGCCGTCGATCGCTGCCTTGAAGGAGCTCGTGAACTGACGGGCTGCAGTGGCGGCCGTGGTCTGGTCGCGCGAGGCGAGGACGTAGATCGCCTCGCCGTCGCTCACGTCCTGGTTGCCCGACCAGGTCATTGCGCCGACCTTGGTGTACCAGTCCGCTGCTGCCGCCGTGTCGGTGCCGAAGGCGCTCGCGTCGATGATCGAGCCCGGGACGTAGGTGTTGCCCTGGAAGCCGCCGGGACCGACGCCCTGCAGCTTGACGGGCGAGGCGACGATCAGGTTCTCGTAGTAGGCCCCGCGCGGGTTGTTCCGCGGGTTGACGAGGTCGGGCTGACCGGGGTAGACGACGACGAGGTCGTTGCCCGCGCTGGCGTGCGCGGCGTCGAGCGCGGCCTGGATCTTCGCGAAGGGCTTGCCCGGGCCGACCTCGTACAGGTTCGGGTTGTAGCCGCCGGCGCTGATCACGACGTCGCCGCCGCCGAAGTCGTCGAAGCGGACGTCGTTGGTCGCGCTGAAGCTGTTTCCCCGACGCCGCGAACCTGACCCCGATCCTGCCGCCGCTGACGGACTTCGAGGGGCTGCCGGAACGCTGGCGGTGCCGATCAGAGTGGCCGTCCTTGTAGACGTTTACGGTGCCGTCTGCGAGTGCCCTCGCTCCCAGTCGGTCGCCGGCGGTGAACGTGACGCCGGGAATCGTCGCCTGCGGCACGGGGCTCCCGGTCTGGCCGGCGGTGCTCGCCGTTGCCACCACCACGCCGCTGCCAGGCTTGTAGGTGACGCTGATGAAGCTCGAGATGGTCGTGATCGGGATCCCGAAATCGTGGTAGTGGTGGTCCCGACCTTGAGGAGAACGCCGCCTTCGCGGCTGTTGCCGGACGCTACCGCCTTCCTGAAGGTGAAGTAGGCGTCCTGGTCGGCGCCGAACGCACTCCCGGCGCTCCAGTACACGTTGCCGCCGAGGACGGCGCGAACCTGCGCCTGATTCGCCTCGCTCGCAGGCGTGCTCGGGGTGATGCGGAAGAGATTCGCCAACAGGCTGGCCGCCACCGCCCCAGTTGTCGGCGCTCGAGAGTCTGAGAGCCGCTGCTCGTGCTGCGGTTGAAGTTGTCGAGGACCGCACCGGCCGGGAACGGGCTGAACGCCGCCCGGCAGCACGTGGAACGTCAACCCGTTGACCGTGCTCTGGCCGTTGTTCGCGGTGATGCTGAGCTGGTGGGGCCCGGTCGGCGTGCCCGGGGGAACCGTGACGACGATCTGCTGGGCTCCCCACGCGGTCGTCGGCAGCACGATCGTGCCGTCGAGCGTGACCTGGCCCGCGCCCTTGGTCGCGCCGAAGCCGAACCCGTTGATCGTGAACGTGCCGCTGCCCTTGATGTACGGCTGCGAGACGGTGAACAGCTGCGGCGTGACCGAGTCGATGGCGCAGATCACCTGCTGCTGAAGCCCGGTCGCCGGCGACTCGACCTGGAGCCCGACCGGGGTCGGCGCGAGATCGGCGAAGGTGCTCACGCCGGGGATCGCCTCGGCTCCGGCGGCATGGGTCGCATACCCCGGCTTGTAGTTCGGGTTCAGGCGCCCGGGGATGCCCGGGTCGTTCGCCACGAAGCGGTACATGTTGGCGCACACACCCGAGGGCGTGGGACAGCTGATGTGGTTCGTGGACGGCATCAGCACGTCGTAGATGCCGTTGAAGTCGGTCTCGGTCGTGTACTCGAGCTTGTTGGCGAAGTCGTAGATGCCGACCGGGGCGAACGCGAGGCCTGCCTTCTCGCCGTACATGATCGAGCGGGGATCGTTCGAGAACTTGATGTCGTCGATGATCACCGTGCGCAGGCGGGCCGGGATCGGGACGTCGGTGAAGACCTCGAAGATCGGCGCGATCGACTTGCCGTCGGCCAGGCCGACGAGCTTCGTGTCGCACCGGGGCTTCTGCTGGCCTTCGAACGGGCGACCCGCCGATGTCGATGAACGTCGCGTTGTCCACCGGCGTCGACTTCGCAACCGTGACGCCGATCGGCAGGCTGTTGATGAACCCGTCGCCGTCGGTGTCCGCAACGCCGCCCTCGCCGACGAGTTGCGGATACTCGTCGTCCTCGAACCCGACGATGTCCACGGTGTGCAGCGGGCCGGCGCACGCGGGCGGCGGCACCTGCGGGATCACCTGGTCGCCGTTCGCGATGTTGATGTCCTCTTCGCCGGTCACCTTGTACAGCGGCTTCCCGGTCTCGTCGTCCGGGATCGCCACGTGGACGAGATAGTCGGCGGCGGGCAGTGGCTGCAGCGTTCCCGTTGTGCACTCGCCCGAATCCGGGTTGAACTCGCCGGGGGTGACGCCGTCGCCGAGGAAGCAGCCGTCGCCGAAGCCGTAGTTGCCGTTCACCGCCGCGCCGAAGTTGGCATCGGGCGTGTCCGGGTCGGTGGCGTACGGGGCGAACTGGATCTCCTGCATGAAGCTCGAGATGCACTCGCCGTCGTCCTCCTGGGTCGGGACGAGCACGTTCTCGTCGACGCCGTGGACGAGCGGCGTGCCGTCGACGTCCCGGGCGGTGCAGCCGGTCGGCCGCTCCCAGGACTCGGTGACGTAGGTGTTCAGCAGCTTTCCCTTGGCGTAGGAGCCGTCCGAGGCGAGCTCGTAGCGGTCGGTCGGATCGCAGGGCGCGCCAGCGCTACCAGGGCTTCCGGGTGTCCCAGGAATGGCGGCGATCCCGGGCGTGGTCTCCACAACCTCACCCGCAGCTTCGCCGGTCGGGGAAATCACGGTGATCGGACCCTGGTCCGTTGCCTGCAGGGCTCCCGCCGAGAAGACGATCGTGAAGGGGCCGCCGTTGATTCCGGAGACGACCGGCTTGTCCGTCTCGAAGTCGGAGATGGTGTCGACGGCCTCCTGCACCTGGGCAGCGGTGAGCGCGGCCCACCCTCCGGCGGGAATTGTGACCGGAGTCGACTCGTGGGAATTGAACGTCAGTGCAAACATGTCGTTCTCGAGTCCCGCCGTGAGGGTTAGCGTTTGCACCTCGTCGACCCCGGGGACCGCGGCAACGGGTGGAACCGGGGCAACACCGCCCGTCGTCCCGCACGGAACGGGCGCGTACAGCTCGACCGGCACGCCCGAGACTCCGGGCTGCCAGTCTTCGGCCGCGAAGTACTGCGGGTCGAGCTCGTTGCGGGTCGTTCCGTAGCTGACCGTGCCGACGATGCCGCCGTTGTTCGGGTCGACGCCCGAGGTGCCGCCGTTCGTCGCGTACTTGTGGACACCCCAGTCGACGGTGCCGCTGAGGCCGATGATCGGGAGGACGCTGATGTCGACCCCGGCACCCTTGACCGTCGTCGGCGTCGGCTGGTTGTCGGCCTGGTAGGTGATCCCGGTCGTGTAGTGGATGTCGCTGTAGGCCTCCATGATGATCCACTCACCGATCGGGTAGCCGCTCTCGAAGTAGTAGTGGCCGCACGCGTCGGTGCCTGCCGTGCTCTGGCCACGGTCGTAGAGGTTGTTCTCGCGGTGGCGCAGCGTCAGCGTGAACCCCGGCACACCGAGCTCGCCCTCGCCCGCATCAGGACACTTGTTGTTGTTCGCGTCATTCCAGTCCATCCGGCCGTTGCGGTTGGCGTCGTCGAAGACGTAGCCGCTGTATTCGGCCCACCAGCCGTTCAAGGGCAGCTGGCCCATCTCCACGATCTCGCCGTTCGCGACGGTGACGTTGATGAAGTTGAGGTTGTAGTCCTGTGGCTCGTCCCACCAGGCCAGCGTGTAGTTGCCGGCGGGCACGCCGGCGATGTCGAACTTGCCCTGCGCGTCGCCGCGGCCCACCCAGACGGCCACGTCGCCGGCCTCGAGGTCCATCAGCGAGAGCCACGGCTTCACGATCGGACCGCCAACCTTGGTTCCGGTGTTTCCTCCCCAGAAGTCGAAGGCGCCGCCCGTGGGCGGGGTGTATGTCTTGACCCCCACCACTGTCCCCTTGACGTGTCCGGACGCTGCGCCGGAGAGTGGCTGGCCGTTGTGGAGCGGCTTCACGAAGCCGAAGATCGGCAAGGGCACGAGCTCTCCACCCCGCGTAAAGGTCTGGTCGAAGCCGGTGTCGCCCTCCATGATCCAGGCGTCGTAGTCGTGGTTGCCCTCGAGGGTCGTTGTCTGGATCCAGGTCTCCCCGTCCGGTGGGGTCACGGACACCGCGTAGCGGTTGGAGCCCAGGTGCGGAATCGCGAGCATCCCGCTCGCGTCGCTGACGCATTCCCCACCGCTTCCCGGGATGGGAATCGGCAGCATGTCGTCGTCGAGCTGCGTCGAACGGGATCTCATAGGTGTCCACCGTGCTCGGATCGTTGTCGACGTCCTCGCCCTGGTACCGGGTGCACAGCGGGATTGCCGTAGACGTCGGTCTGGATCTCGCCCAGGGTGTCGACGATGTGGCCGACGAAGCCTTCGAGGTTCGCTTCGCCCGTGTCCTGCCCCATGTTGGTCGGGGCGTTGTCCTCGAAGACCTGCGCCCGTAGCGTCCCGTCGGGTAGCGGATTGGGTTGCAGCTCGACGATGAGCTGACCGTTCAGGGGATCAGCGCAGCCGGCAACCGGCGCGCCCGTTTCGATGCAGAAGTGCGCCCCGTCGATCTTGTATCCGTCGGCGATCACAGAGATCAGGTAGCGGCCGTCGGGCAGGCCTGTGATCGGGAAGTCGTCCTGGTCACCCTGGGTGTAGATGGGACTCCAACCCGACGGCTCCGTCGATCGACTGCCACAGACAGCTCGTCCGGGTAGCTCGCATCGGCTGTCGAACAGCCGGAGCCGGGCTCCGGTGAGCGCTGGTCGGTCGTGCCCGTGTTGTCGATGTTGATGACGTACTTGAATTCCGGGATCGCGTCGCCCTTGCACGCACCCTCGAGCGGACTCAGCGATGTAGCGCACGCCTGCGTGCGAGCTGCGCCACCGAAAGCGCGCGGCTCGTCCCGCGCGCTGATCACGCTGAGCGCCACGGTGCTCGTCGAGGCGGCGGTCGCGCCGCTCGAACCGGCGCCGAGGAAGACGAAGAGGCCACCGATCACGAGGTCGAGCGCGATCAGGAGCACCACGGCGTGACTCCTTCTTCCGCGCACGCTCCGAAGGACGGCAGCTGATCGGACCGACCCGGAGCCCGCGGGTTCCTTGCGCCACGCGACGCCCCGCCACAAACGGTGGCCCGCTACCGCGACCTTCGTACGAATCACCCCTCTCCGGATCACGGTCCCTCCCCAAGTCCGCTCGCTCCGATGTCGGCCCGAACGGTCGACAGGAATGCAGGCGGCCATACTGTGCTGGAGGAGGTCTGGATGCAACACTGCGTGGCCTTTTGTGGCCACACATTCATCAAGCCGTCATCTGCTGTTCATCTGGGCAGGGCCGCTCCCGCCGGGCGGGCGTCGGCGCGAATCGCGACCGGAATCGCTCCCACGGGCGAGCGTGGCCAGGCGAGCCGGCGCTTCAAAGGTGAACGCCTGACCCCCTCACGGATGACAATCGCGACACGCTCGCCACCATCCCGGCTCGGGCCTCCAAGCTTCAGAACACATGGAGAGACGCCAAGCCCGATCGGGAAGGGTCACATTCGCCGGGACGAACGAGCCTTCCGCTGAACGCAGCGGGCTCTCTGAAGCCGAGCTCCCCGCGAGTCTGACACCGGAGCTCGTCCTCGTCTCGCCCGATCTCGCACTGCTCGCTCGCGATCGCCTACCCGATCGCCCGTGGGAGCTGCTGTGCTCGCCGGCACCGCGAGAGACCGCTGAGCCTGTCCAGGCCGCCGACCCCACCTCCCGTCACTCGGAGGTCTCGGGGCGGGGAGGCGTGCTAGGCAGGCCGCTCGTCGTCGTTCATGGAGCAGCACTGGCTGTGCTGGTCGTTTTCGTCGTCGTCGCTTCAGCGTTGCCGCCGCGGGATGCGCCGACGCTTGGACGCGGCTCGACGAGGGATCCCGCGAAGCCGCCCACCGAGGCAACGCCGGTGATCCGGGCGACCGATCGCCGACCTGTCACGCGAGCTCCGACACCGCGAGTTAGTGGTCTAGACCTCTATAGTTCACCGCAGCTGTACCTCCAGGTCAACCGTGGGGGTCGCACGATCGCACGGTTCGAGGGTGTCGTTCGTTGCGCCGGACGGGTCACCCTGGCCAACATCTCCGTCGGTTCCCGGGGAACGTTCGGGGTGCGCAGGCAGTTCTGGCGGAAGCGCGGCGCACTCATCGTTGCGCTCGAGGGACGCGTGAGCAACGGCACGGTACGTGGAACGGTTCGGGCTCTCGGCAGAGGGTGCCGCACCCGATCGGTGCACTTCACGGCGACCCCGCGGCCCGGATAGCGTCAGATCATCCGGGATCGGCGGCGGATCTGTTCGTGACGATCCACACCCGGCCTCGGCAAGAACATGGCGCTTGCCGTTGCAAATTCCGACAACCGCGCCTACATTGTGATCCTCGCAGGGTGCGGCGACGGCGCTATGTGATCTGCGAGGCCAGCTGGATGCGGACGGCTGCAAGGGGAGAAGAACAGATGGGGCAAGGGGGAGGCACGCGTCTCGGCACTATTGCCATGCCGAATGGGGTAGGGCCCGGAACGGCCGGGTCGGACGCGCCACGCGTTCTCCTGATCGAGGACGACGAGGGTATGGCCGAGGTTCTGGTTCGGGCGTTGGGAACCGATACGTTCGAACTCACGGTCGCAAACCGAGGAATGCGCGGTCTCGAGCTCGCGTCGACCGAGGAGTTCGACCTTGTCATCCTCGATCTGCTTCTGCCCGATATCGACGGTATCTCTCTCCTGAGTCGACTGATGTCCGTGCGCCCGGATCAGCAGGTGCTGGTCGTCTCGGCACTCTCGAACGTCGAGGCCAAGGTGCGGTGCCTCGACCTCGGGGCAGCTGACTATCTCTCCAAGCCGTTTGCCCTTGACGAGCTCGTCGCCCGCACTCGAGCCCGCGTTCGACTCGGACAGCATCACGGCTCGAGCCGATTCCTCGGCCGGGGCAAGCTGACCCTCGACCTGCAAAGGCGGGAGGCGACGTGCGACGGACGAGCCGTTCATCTGTCCACGAGAGAGTTCTTCCTGCTCGAGTACCTGATGCGGCACGAGGGTCAGATCTGCACACGCGAGGAAATACTCGAGTCGGTCTGGGGGTACAGTCACGACCCCGGGACGAACGTCGTCGACGTGTACGTACGACGGCTGCGACAAAAGATCGGCGAGCTTCGCATCGACACGATTCGGAACGTCGGGTACGGCATCCATGATTCGTAGATATCCGTTGGAGGTCGGGCTGGCGGTGTTCGCCGTGCTCAATTTCGCCGCCATGGTGTTCTTCGTGGGAGGAGACGGGGGAACCGTTCCGTTCCACTTCATCTGGGTGAGCCTGACAATCGTCTACGGCTTCACCGTCTGGGGCATCCGGTCGACGATCGTCGTTCTGGCAATTGTCGTCGTCGCGACCTCGGCGGCGATCCTGCTCGAGGTCGCGGAAGGCCCGACACGGCCGGACGAGCTGACGGAAGTCCCTCTCATGGCGGCAATGTTCCTGGCCATGGTCTGGCACGCACGGCGGAGAGTCGCAGCGGAGAATGGCGCTATCGCCAGCCGCGAGCGGGAGCGCGAGTTCATCCGGGATGCCTCTCACCATCTGAAGACACCGCTGGCGCTCGCGCGGGGCTACGCAGACCTCGTTCGCAAGCGATACTCGGATGGGGCGGCCGACCGCGACACGGCGAAGTTGGTTGATGAGCTCGGCCGGTTGACGAAGATCGTCGACGACCTGCTGCTGCTGATGGATTCCGACGGAGGGAGCGAAATCCAGCGGCGGACGATCGACCTAAGGGCAGTGGCCGCCGAGCTCGCCGACCGTTGGAACCACACTGTCGACCGGCACTTTCTGGTGCGCGCGCGGGGCTCCGTGTGGATCACGGGTGACCAGGAACGACTCGAATGTGCCTTGAATGCTCTCCTCGAGAACGCCGTCGAGGCAACGGCAGACGGTGGTCGGGTCTGGATCACTGTCTCTGAAGCGGATGGCGCGGCACGGATCCGCGTCGCAGACTCGGGAGTGGGATTCTCGGACGCCGCCGGGAAGCACATGTTCGAGCGCTTCTGGAGCGAACACGGCAGCAACGGCCGACGGGGATGCGGCCTCGGGCTCCCGATCGCGAGGAGCATCGTCGAGGCGCATGGCGGATCGATTGTGGTATCGCGTGTGGACGGGATGACGGTGTTCACCATCGAGCTTCCGGTTCCGGGTGCGGTTGAGCTATCGCAAGGAGGGCGCTACATCGACAGCCCCGTTCGCGACCGTAGTCAGAGCGTCGCCTCCTGACCCATTCACTTCCGTGGGTGATCAGCGGTGGTCGGACTCCTTGACAGGCGCGAACCCGGGTTTGACACGCGGCGGCGTCAAGGGGTAGATCGAGCGCCGAGCTCTGCGACGAGCGGCCACGGCTGGCCGGCCTCGATTGCCGCGCCGATGCGGAACACCGTCGGATCATCGAAGGGACGGCCAACGATCTGCGACGCCGATCGGTACGCCCTCCGGACTGCGACCGGCCGGCACGGCGAGCACGGGGCAGCGGCTCGTGACGTTGAAGACCTCGGCCGGGCAGATGTCGTGGAACGTGTCGTATTCGATGCCGTCGATCGATGAACGGCTCCACGGTGTAGTCGACTCCCGCGGCGAGGCCGGTACCGCGATCACCGGGCAGAGCAGCGCGTCGTAGCGCTCGTGACCGCGGACACCCGCGCCATGATCTCGACCTCGGCGGCGAGGCCGTCGAGTGGATCCGGGGGATTCTCGAGGGACGCGAGCCAGGAGAGCGTCACCGGATTGACGTCCGCCTCGCGCCCGGCAATCGCGCGCGCACAATCCCGGCCGAACCCGAGGGCGTGGTGCGCGTTGCCGGCCGTCGTCACGAGCTCGCGCTCGACGACGAGATCGACTTCCTCGACGGTCGCGCCGGCGCTGCGCAGCGTGTCGACGACGTCCGCCAGAGCCGCTCGAACCTCGTTCGTGACCGGCCAGTCTCCGAGGTCGTAGCTGACTGCGAGCTTCAGGCCGCGCACATCCGGGGATGGCACGCCGATCTTCACCGACTCACGGAGTGTCACGTGATCGCGCGGGTGAAGGCCGGAGAAGACATCGGCAAGCACCGCGCAGTCGGTGACGGTGCGTGCCATGGTGCCGATGTTCGACCAGTGATCCAGGTTGTAGGGAGGCGTCACCGGAAAGCGGCCGTACGGCGGGATGTACCCGACGACCCCGCAGCAGGAGGCGGGGACACGCACCGAGCCACCGATATCGGAGCCTGTGGCGAGCGGCGTGAAGCCGGCGGCGAGGGCCGCAGCCGAGCCACCGCTCGAGCCGCTGACGTCGAACTCGCGGTTCCACGGGTTCCGGGTCACGCCCCAGAGCCGGGTGTGCGTCCAGAACGCGATCGAGAACTCGGGCGTGAGCGTGCGGGCGTGGACGACGGCACCCGCGTCGAGCGCGCGCTCGACGGTGATGTCGGTCGTCGAGCTGACGTAGTCCTCGAAGATGAGCGAGCCGAACGTCGTGCGCTTGCCGGCGAGCTCGGCCTCATCCTTGACGGCGAGCGGGAGACCCTCGAGCGGGCGGGGAGTCCCACCGTCCGCCATGTAGATCCCTTCGGCGGCACGCGCCTGCGCGAGTGCCTCGTCGAAGTAGGTGTCGCCGAACGCGTTGACATCGGCGCCGACGGCCTCGATGCGTGCGATCAACGCGCTCAGGTACTCGACCGGCGAAAGCTCCCGCGAGCGGTAGCGGCGCAGGACTTCGGTCGCCGAAGCCGAGAAGAAGTCGCCGCTCACCGGTGCGATTCTGCCACGCGATCGTGTCCCTGCGCGCCGAACCAGCGCGGAATCGGGGGTAACGGGGCACCAACACCCTGCGGGTGTCAGCCGCCCACGCAGGATTCGAAGGGAGGAAGGGCCCAGAACACGGGGCGCCTCCGATCCGCCGCGCACGCAAGCACCGAACCCCGCAGGACGTCCGCGCCCACCATCCCCTGGGGGTCGTGCATCACCTCGCGTACGGCCAGCTGTTCGACAACGATCTGATGGTTCGCGACCTCGATCACATGGGCTCCGGCGGCCGTCCAGCCGATTACGTCCGCACCGCTCACACCGCTCCCGAGCCGTTCCGATCGACCTGCGTCGATGCCGGGGACAGCGGCCGCAGAGAACTCGGTCCGTTTTCCGCCCGTGTTGAGCAGGATTGGGGATGCGGCGTACGGCTGCAAGGCGGCGGAGACGACGACGGTCTCGAAGTCGGGGTCGCGCTCGAGGGTCAGCGTCGAGAGCCCGGGTGATCGTTCCGCGATCCACGCGCCTGCCGCGGAGTCGTCGCAGTCGATCACGAGGAGCTCGTCCCTGGCCAGGTCGAGCACCGTCAACCCGGTTGGGTGCAGGTGTTGCGGACTCAGGATGCCGCCGATTCCCAGGCGATTGAATTCCCCGAGAGCGGGGATCGCGACGATGTCGCGGAGACCGAGCTCGCTGCCCCCGAGCACGAGTGCCACATCGGCGATCGACCAACTCGGCATCGTCGCGCCACTGTGATCGATACCTTCCTCGCCGTCGTCGGCGTCGAGTCCGAGCCGATCGACGAGCTCCTTCGTCAGGATGTGCGTGTCGGAGCCGGTGTCGAGGACGAACAGCATCTCGACGTCGTCGACCGTGGCGGCGACGAGCGGCGCGTGCTGGCTCGTGGCATCCACGCCCGCGTACGTGATCGCGGCCCGGACGAGGATGTCGGCGTCCACGACGGCAACTATGGCAGAGCGAGATGCCACACGGATCTCGCGCGAGGGCGCAGCGTCCGCCTGCGTCGGAGGGACGGGACACCGACCAGGCAGAATAGGGGAGTGTCCATGCTGGAGAAGCCCCGCTTCCGCGGGATATCTCATCTCTGGGCGTTCTTCGTCGCGATCGCGGCAGGCCTTGTGCTGGTCGTGCTCGCCGACGGTGCGCTGCCGCGGTTCGCGGCCTGGGTGTACGGCATGGCGCTCGTCGCGATGTTCGGTGCGAGCGCCCTCTACCACCGCTATCCCTTCAAGACCGCTGCGCGACGGGTCTGGGCGCGGCGCCTCGACCACTCCACGATCTTCCTTTTCATCGCCGGGACGTACACGCCGTTCGCGCTCCTCGCCTTCGAGGGCACCATCACCTGGGTCGTGCTCGCCACCGTCTGGTTCGGTGCCGCGCTCGGCCTCGTGCTCAACTTCGTCTGGCTCGACGCGCCCAAGTGGGTTTCCGTGCTCGCGTACATCGCCGTCGGGTGGGTCGGCGTGATCACGATTCCGCAGATGCTCTCGGGCGTCGGGCTGCCCGGATCCGTGCTCGTGATGATCGGCGGCGTCCTCTACACGGTCGGCGCCGTCGTGTACGCCACCCACCGGCCGAACCCGTTCCCGGCCACGTTCGGGTACCACGAGGTGTTCCACGCACTCGTCGTCGCCGCGGCGTCGGTGCAGTTCGTCGCCGTCTCGCTCGTCGTCCTGTAACGCCTGGCGCCCCGCGCGGACGGTACCGTCATGACCATGAATGAGAAGACCCAGCTGACCGACGCGCAGTGGCGCGCCCGCCTCACCCCGGAACAGTACGCCGTACTGCGCCAGAAGGGAACCGAGAGGGCCTTCACCGGCGCCTACACCGACGAGAAGACCCCGGGCATGTATCGCTGCGCCGGTTGCGGCACCGAGCTGTTCCGCTCGGACGCGAAGTTCGACTCGGGCTCCGGCTGGCCGAGCTTCGTCGAGCCGGCTTCGCTCGCAAGCGTCGACGCGCATGTCGACACGAGTCACGGGATGATCCGCACCGAGGTGACCTGCGCCGCGTGTGGCGGCCATCTCGGCCACGTCTTCCCGGACGGCCCAGGCCCGACGGGGGAGCGGTACTGCATCAACTCCTGTGCGCTCGTGTTGGACGAAGCTACCTAGAGAAGCGGCAGTGAATCGGCGGATCGCGGCGTCCCACGACGCGAGGATTCCCGACCTGCGAGCCGAAGGAGGGAGGGACGGGCGCGGCGAGGCCCTTCGCCCAGGCATCGCGCCAGGACGGTCGGGCCGCGGCGGGTAGGAAGGCACCTGACGGGGGATGTCGTAGCCCGAGGGCTTCGCTACCGTCGGGTTCGGTCGGAAGGAGGCTTGTGTCGATGCGATGGATGTTCTCGGGCTGCGGGTCTCGTACCTCGCGACGCGTTGTGGCTGCGATTGCCGCGACGCTCGTCCTTGCACCCGCAGGTCTTGCCGCCACGGGCCCTTCCCCCGACCCGGCACCCGACGCGGCACCGGTCGCGACAACGCCGCAGTCCTCGCCCAAGCCGACGACGGTGTCGCCGAGCACTTCCGCCCCGAACCCGTCCACGTCGTCGTCCTCCTCAACCCCAGCGTCGTCGTCGAGCTCGAGTTCGTCCGGCTCGCCTTCGGGTTCCTCGTCGTCCAGCGGCTCCAGTCGTCCCTCAGCGGAGGCTGTTGCCGCCGCTGCCGCACGGAAGAAGGCCGCAAAGGCTCGTGCAGCCGCAAAGGCGAAGGCGGTTCGGGCCGCAGCGCTGAAGCGAGCGGCTCGTGCCAAGGCGGCGAAGCGGGAAGCGGCGCGGAAGCAGAAGCTCGCTGCGATCGCTCGAGGCACGAAGGGCACCGAGGCCGGCGCGTCCGGACGTGGAGGCTCCTCGTGGCTGCTGCCTGCCCTGGGCGTCCTCGGTGGGGTAGTACTTCTCGTTCTGGGCTCTCTCGCGCTCGTCCGTACCGCATCCGGGCGTCGGTCTCGGGACATCGATCCGCTCGTGCCTGTCGCGGCTGTCGCCGCTGTACCGGTTGCCGCGTCGTCCACCCACGACGCCGAACGGCAACGGCAACAGGCCGACGAGCGGCGACGGGCGGAAGCCGCGATCGTCGCCGATCAAGCGCGTCGCGATGACGCTGAGGCTCGTGGTGTTGCTGAGGAGGCCGCGCAGGCCAATGAGAGTCAGGATGAACTCGATGAGCGCCGTTGGCACGAAGAGGCGGTGGCCTTTGCGGAACGGGCGCGGCTCGAGGCGATCGAGGCCCGACGGATTGCTGAGGAGTCCGAGAGGGCCGATCAGCAGCTGCGTGAACAGGAAGAGCGGCGCCGGGAGGAGGAGGCGGTGGCCTTTGCGGAACGGGCGCGGCTCGAGGCGATCGAGGCCCGACGGATCGCTGAGGAGTCCGAGAAGGCCGATCAGCAGCTGCGTGAACAGGAAGAGCGGCGCCGGGAGGAGGAGGCGGTGGCCTTTGCGGAACGGGCGCGGCTCGAGGCGATCGAGGCCCGGCGGATCGCTGAGGAGTCCGAGAAGGCCGATCAGCAGCTGCGTGAACAGGAAGAGCGGCGCCGGGAGGAGGAGGCGGTGGCCTTTGCGGAACGGGCGCGGCTCGAGGCGATCGAGGCCCGGCGGATCGCTGAGGAGTCCGAGAAGGCCGATCAGCAGCTGCGTGAACAGGAAGAGCGGCGCCGGGAGGAGGAAGCGCGGGCGACGGCCGAGAGCGCAATCGCGATCGAAGCGGTGCGACATGCTGCGGCCGAGGCACGACCCAACGGCGCCGACGAGGACTCGGAGGCGGCCGACGACGACTCGAACTCGGTGCTCATCGCCCGTCTGAAGGCCTACGGGATGGGTGAGGACGCGGACAGAACGACGGTCACCTGACCCGAAGGTCCTAGGACGCAGGGATCGCTCGCAAGGCGATCCCCGTCGTCACCGCGACCCCCCGAACGGACTCTCGGGCACGCGGTACGCGGTTGTGCCAGACAGACGGGATACGCTCGCACCGTGTGCTGCCTTCACTCAACTCTGGTGGCAGCAGCGTGAGATTCCTCTCGTTCCGTTGGTGGTTCGAGAGCCGTGAGACCGGCCGCATCACTCTCGCCCAGTTCCCGAACTGGCCCCTGTTCGCCATCGGTGCGGGCTGGCTGGTTCGAGTTGTCGTCGACGAATCGTCCTGGCTCTACGGCCTTGCTGGTGGGGCGATCACGGCCTTGTGGTTGTTCTGGGGCGCCGACGAGCTGATCCGTGGGGTGAATCCATCGCGCCGGCTTCTCGGCGCACTCGTCATCGCCTGGCAGGTGATCGGACTGGTCTCCTCGTGATGTCGCGGGACGCTCGAGGACTGAATGGTCATGATGGGCGGTGACGGGCTCGAACCGCCGACCCCCTCGGTGTAAACGAGGTGCTCTACCAACTGAGCTAACCGCCCCTGAGCCGCCAAGGATAGGTGCTAGCCACGGCGCGGTGGCGGCCACGGCAGTGCAGAAACCCTCGGTTGAGGGAGTTTCGCGGTGATCGGAATGTGCGATAGACGTTGTGATGACAGCGATCACCTCTCATCCCGGGTGGCGTGCGTCCCGGAATGACCGGCGATTGGTCTGCTGCACGGTGCGGCCTGCGGCGTCTGCGGCGCTCGGTGTCGTGAGGCACCGGTTCCGGTCCGGACCCGACGGTGCCGCCGATGCGCGCTAAGCGCGAGCCACCGTCAGACGCAGTCAGCGAGCCGCAGGACGCGCTCAGCGAGTCGCTCGACGTGCTCATGGAGCGCGTCGACACCCTCTCGGCCATGGTGCGCGAGACGACCGGCGGGATCGCCGCGAACCGCGGTGAGATCTCCGCGCTCGACCGTCGCGTTCAGGAGCTGGCGGGCCAGGGCTCCGGCCAGACCGCTGCCGACCTCGTTGCCCTCCGCGGAGAGATCGATGCGCTGCGAGAGTTCCTCTCCGACCAGCCGAATCGGCCGGACCGGATCGCGGAAGCGTCCTTGGATCCGCTTCGCGAGACGATCACCGAGCTTGCCGGCCGTATCGACATGCTCGGCGAGGTCGTCCGCTCGACCTCTGGTCGCATGGTGGGTGAACAGAACCGAACGTCCGAGCTCGCGGACGCCCTCGCCGAGCAGGATGCTCGCGCCGAGGCGCGCTTCGCCGAACTTCAGAACCGACTCGAGAATGTGTCGCTCCAGGCAGAACAGGCACTCAAGACGCCGGCCCAGCCGCCGGACGCCGCTCTCGAGGCGCGCGTCACGAGCAAGGTCGACGTCCTCGTCGACCGGGTCGACTTCCTCGCCGAGACGGCCAACGCGACGGCCGGCCGGGTCGCCGCCACCGACGGTCAGCTCTCGACCTTCCAGCAGCGCAGCGCAGAGGCCCTGACGAAGCTCGAGCGGCGCAGCGAGGAGGCGCTTGCTCGTACCGAGGGTGCCCTCCGCGCGATGCGAGGCGACCTCGAGACGGTCAAGTCGAGGCTCGAGGTCGATCCGACGCTCTCCGATCGGATGAGCAGCCTCCTCAACGCCGTCGAGGCACTCGGGTCGCGCGTCGGCACGCTCTCCGGCATCGTCAACGAGACAGCGGGACGGGTCTCCGGTCGTGAGAGCGAGATCGCCGGCCTCGATAGCCGAATCGACGATGTCAGCCTCCGGATCGAGAACGTCGCGAACGAGTTGCGCTCCGAGATCCACGCGATCGCAGCATCGTCGGCGGACGCGGTCGGCACCGGGCCCGAAGCAGACGCTCGCACCGAGGCGATCGACGCCCACCTCGCAGTGCTCGAATCGACGCTCGCCGACACGGCCGGCGCAACCGAGCAGCTCGGGCTCGACCTACGTGACCAGATCACCTCGCTCGCTGCAGCAGTTGCACAGGAGCACTACGACGTCGTCGAGGCAACGAGAGCGCTCGAGGAGCGGGGAGCCGCCCTCGAGTCGCGGATGGACGCGCTCACAGCCTTCGCATCCTCGACGGCGGAGCGAGGCTCCGGCGAAGTGGAGGCCCTCGCTGCCGCGGTCGCACGCCGGCACGCCGAGGTCATCGAGGTAACGGCGGAATGGGACGCGCGCCGCGCGGATCTCGAGCGGCGGATGGACGACCTGACGGCGTTCGCTGCTTCGACGGCTGAGCGTGGCGCCGACGAGATGAGTCGCGCGCTGACGACGCTCGCGGCACGCCTCGAGCGTCTCGAACACGACAGACAGGCCGTCGCCAGCGACGCGACCTACGTCGAATCGTCCTGGGCCGAGGAGCGGGCAGCGCTCGAGGTCCGGCTCGACGAGATCGCCGCGTCCATCACCGCCGAGGTCACGCCCACGCCCGATGTCGCCAGGCTCGTGGACGAACTCGCAGGTCGCCTGGCGCGGATGGAGGACGAGCGCGTCGCCGTCGCAGATCTCGCTGCACTCGCCGAGACGTGGACGACGGAGCTCGCGAGCCTCGAGGCGCGCGTCGACCAGGGCCTTGCGACGCTCGGCGAGCATGATCCGGTGCCCCGCAGCAACGACGACGAGCCGCTGGTCGACATCGAGCTCGTCGACAGCGTCGACGAGCTCTCCCACCGGATCGAGCAGATCGAGGCGGATCGCGACGCAGTGCGCGCCGAGCTCGGACGAACTGCGACGTCCTGGGCTACCGAGCGAGCGGCGCTGCAGGAACGGGTCTCGGAGCTTGCGGCGCTCATCGTCACGGGCCCAGTGCACTCAACTGCCGGCGAAGGAAAGGAGGTCGCCGAGGCAGAGCACACGCCGCAGGAGCTCGACCGTCTCAGGATCGGTGTCGAGGGTCTCCGCATGCGGCTCGCCTACCACGAGAAGACGGTGTCCGATCTCGCAGGGTCGAAGGGTGTCGTGCAGCGACTCGATGAGCTCGGCATGCGGCTCGACCAGCTGTCCGCGATCGTCATGGCTCAGCAGGCCGGCACCCTGCCGCCTCCCGGCCACCTTCAGCCCATGCCCGCGGCCCCGCTCGTCGAGACGTCAGGGATCCTCAGCCGACTCGACGAGGCCGAGCGAATGCGCGCCCAGAGCCGGGAGAAGATGCTCGAGCAGATGGAGAAGATCGCTACCCGGATGGACTGGCGGCTGCAGAGACTCGAGTCGGCAGGCGTGACGGTGAGCGTCGGTACCGGCGACGACGAACGCTGATCCGCCCGAATCAAACCGGTCTGTCCGTGCTCCTCGTGACCGATCGTCACAGGGAGCGGTTCATCAGCCGCGGGTCGCGGGCTTCCAGGTCGGCGCGAGCACCCCGGACTCACGGAGGCCGAGGGCGCTCTCGACGGCATGCCCGATCGCGAGCAGCTTCGCCTCGGAGTGGGCCTGGCCGATCAGGACGAGCCCGACCGGCAGCCCGTCGACGAGACCCATCGGGATGCAGAGAACGGGCCAGCCGGCGATCGACGGTGCGGCACTCGCGAGCCCGCCCCCGATCGACGAATCTCCGTTGACGAGGTCGCTCTTCCAGGCGGGCGCGTACGCAGGTGCAATGAGGACGTCCGGCGCTCCGGCCACCGCGAGCGCGGGCTCGAGGCAGCCGGCGAGGACCTGATCGAGATTGCGGGCGCGCGCCTCGACGTAGGCCGGGGAGGCTCGTCCCCCGCTCGCGAGCGCCTGTTCGAAGTGCTCCTGCCCGAAGTGCGCGAGCTCGGCGGCTGCGTGCTCGATGTTGAACGCAACGACGTCTGCGAGCGACGCCGGGCCGTCGCCCGGACGTGATGCGAGATACGCGTCGAGATCGGTCTGGAGCTCGGCGAGCAGGACGATGAACTCGTCCTCGCCGAAGGTGTCCGGCGGAGCGACATCCGCGGTGGTCACCGTCGCGCCGTGACCGCGTAGGGTCTCGACAGTGGCGGCAAAGAGGGCGTCCGTTCCGGCGTGGCCGCTGAGCCACGCTTCCGCGACGCCAAACGCGGTCTCGTCGAGCGCGACGGTTCCGCAGACGCCGCCGTAACCGTTCGTTCCCGTCAGAGCGTCGAGCAGGAGAGCGGCATCGCGCACCGAGCGCGCCATCGGCCCGGGCGCGTCCTGGCTGCCGCTGATCGGAACGATCCCGTCGGTGGGGAGCAGGCCAACCGTGGGTTTGAGGCCGACGCAGCCGTTGAGCGAGCTGGGACAGGTGATCGATCCGTCGGTCTCGGTGCCGATCGCGAGTGGTGCGAGGCCGCCGGCGACTGCGGCACCGGATCCCGAGGATGATCCTCCCGCGCTGCGATCGAGCGCCCACGGGTTGCCGGTCAAGCCCCCCACCGCGGACCAGCCGCTCGTGGACCGGGAGGAACGAATGTTGGCCCATTCGGAGAGGTTCGTTGCACCGAGGACTACGAGTCCGGCGTCGCGGAGACGCGTGACGAGCGGGGAGTCGTGGGTGACGGCACGGCCGGCGAGTGCCAGCGATCCCGCGCAGCCCGGGAGCCCAACGGCCTCGATGTTGTCCTTGATCAGCACGGGTACGCCGTGCAGCGGCCCCCTGAGGTTCCCTGCGGCCCGCTCGGCATCGAGTTGCTCGGCCCTGGCGATCGCGTCGGGCGCGAGCGCGAGGACGGCGCGGAGGTGAGTCTCGCCCGGTCCGTCGATGGCCGCGATTCGTTCGAGCAACGTTCGTGTGATGAGGACAGAGGTCGCGCGGCCGGCGGCGAGATCGGCAGCGATCTCCGCTGCGCTCGCGGCCGCGAGGTGGGCCGAAGCGGGATGGGGATCGACGGGGACCATGGCCGCACTGTCGCAAATCGGCCGGCCTCACGCCGTAACCCAGGTCAATCAACCCTGTCAACCCCGTCCGAGGGATGAGTCAACTCCGAAAAGGTGACTGCGCTCGTTCGAGCGACGGTGCACGATGCAGCTACCTCGACGGAACGCGACGGTGCGGCGGACGCGGAGGTCGGGAGATACCGGTTCATCTCTGATGAGCCACACGGAAGGGGGCCTCGGCGGTGGCCCTCTTTTCGTTGCTCTCGCAATGGCGTACCCTCGAGGGATGGCATACGACGAGAAGCTGGCCGACCGCGTGCGCGACGTCCTCGAGGAGGTGGAGGGCGTGACCGAGCGCAAGATGTTCGGCGGGCTCGCGTTCATGGTGCGCGGCCACATGGCGTGTGGCATCGTCGGCAACGATCTGATGCTGCGGCTCGGTGCCGAGGGAGCCGAGCGCGCGCTCGAGCGCCCGCACGTGCGGCCGATGGACTTCACCGGCAAGCCGATGACCGGGATGGTGTACGTCGCCCCGGAGGGGCTCAAGGGTGCCGCCCTTCGTCGCTTCGTCGGCGAGGCCACGGACTTCGTCGCCGGCTTGCCGCCGAAGGGTTGACGGCGCAGCTGCTTCATCCGACCGAGTGCACCTCGTGAGACAGCTTTCAAACCAACCCGAGGACCTCGAACAGCTGATTCCCGCCGTTACTGATTGTTCGACTCGCCTCCGTGAGTAGGACATCGCATCCTAGGGTCTAAGAGGCGACTGATTGGAGAAAGCCTGCGAGCTCCTCGTTCTGGCCCGCGCGGGCCCAGCCGATTGCGTCGCCGTTGTGGAGTGCATCGCGGATCTCCGGGTCAGCGCCGAGCGCGAGGAGCACCTCGACGGCTTCGCGGCGGCCGGCCTGGGCGGCCAGGTGGATGGAAGTGACCCCTTCCCCATGCGTCGGTCCACCGAACGTGCCTCGATGGTTCGGGTCTGCGCCGAGCTCGACGAGCTTGCGGATCGAGGGGACACGTCCGTTGAAGGCCGCCCAGGTGAGTGCGGTACCGCGGTAGGGATCGGCATCGACGCGCGCACCGAGCTCGACCAGCAGCGGCAACGCCTCGACACGGTCGGCCTTCGCTGCCCAGACGAGCGCCTCGTCGAGCACTTCCTGTTGATCGTCCGACGGCCGCCAAGCGGGGAACCCACTGTGCGGACGGTAGAACTCGCGGTGCGCGCTGGCCCGCGGCGTGTTCGCGAGCTCGCGAACCATGTCCAGGTCACCGAGTCCCGCCGCGACCCGTAGGTTGCCCGGGTCGCGGCCGAGCAGGTCGACGATCTCGCGATGTCCCCAGAAGAGAGCCGCGACCAGTGGCGTCCCTCCATCTCCACGGGCCGAGAGATCCGTCCGAGCACCGACGCCAAGCATGAGCTGGGCCAGGTCGCGATGGTTCGAGTAACCGGCCTGGTGGAGTTTGGTCCAGCCGTGGTCGTTACCCCGATTAGGGTCGGCGCCACGATCGAGCAGTAGTTGAACGATCTCGAGGTCACCAGCCATTCCGAGCAGGTCGTTGCCGTTTGTTCCGCGCTGTCGAATGAGGTCTGGGGTGCGATCGAGCAGCTCGACGAGGCGGTCACGGTCGTCGGCCTCGACGGCCTGGTAGGCGAGCATGAATGGCGTCGCGGGCTCCTCGCCGCTGCGCAATGCGTCGACGTGGCGGCGCAGGAGCGGCCAGCTCGGAAAACCGTGGCGCTCGGCCAGGTCACGCCTCGCTTCCGCGATCGTGATTCCGCGGGTGGTCGCGATCCCTTGCGCCCGCCCCTCGTAGTACGAGAGATCGGTGCGGAAGGGTTGCTCTCTAGCGAGACGCTCCACGTACGACTTCAGTTGCGGCCAGCTCCCAAAACCGTGCTCGCGCGCCAACTCCAACTGCGCTTCGCTGAGCTTGATCGGGTCCCCGAGGGCGCGACGTTCGTGCACGCGCTCCTTCGCCTGCTTTCGCAGCTGCTCGATATTGAGCTGAAAGCTCACGGCAGACTCCTCTCCGACGTGCCCGTCGTCCGCAACGTACGGGCGGAAAGAAGCCTCTGCTGCTCGGGCAACCAGGGGTGGGCTCGGCCCTTTCCGCGGACTGGACGCGGCCCCAGCCGCGGTTCCCGCAATCCTATCGCAAGCCCATCTCGCCACCATCGGACCCGAACCGGCATCGAATCACGTGCTCGGACGCGATCGCCCCGGAGATACACGAATGCCCCCAACGGGATTCGAACCCGTGTAGCCACCCTGCCAGGGTGGCGACTCTGACCCGTCGAAGGCCCTGCTTCTCGGGCATGAGGGGTCGCGAGCCTTCACGTTTGCCCAACCGTTGCCCGCTTCCGATGTGCGCCGGCTGCGTCGGGCGTTTCTGTTGGGAGGCCGGCCCCACCCCCGCGAAGCGTGGGTCCCATGCGCGTGGGACTCCTGCTCCCGCGGTTCCGGTAGACACCTCAGAATCAGAAACGTACGTACAAGACCTTTAGAGGTCAGGACGAGCAAATCAACAACCCGGCCCTTGAGCGAATCCCGGTCCTGGTGGTGGCTGTGGCGACGGGTTCGTGAAGGCGCCGACCGCGACCTATGCGTGGCCGGTCGGCGCAGGCGTACCCGCCGATCGTTCATCGACCGGAGCGCGCAGGAGGTGAAGCGCGACGAGGGCGAGCCAGAGGAACCAGACGGTGCTCCCTACGCGGCTGGCAGCGCCAGGCCCGTAGCCGCTGAACGCTGCGCTGGTGGCGATCAGGGCGGGAGTCGCGAGAAGTGTGGGGAGCCACAGGCGGCGCCATGCTGGTAGGCGTCTGAACGCGAAGGCGAGCACCAACGGCGTCAGGAGCAGTGCCGTCGCTGTGATCCCTGACTCGATCTTGTGCGCTGAGGAGTGCCACGAGGTGTTGTCGCAGGCGGCGTCGATGCCCTGGCAGTCCAGCCGGAAGAGCCCGTCGAAGAACATGCCCGCTCCAACGACGATCAGTCCGAGGACGCCGATGCGCGCAAGGATCCCGCGTCCGAGCGCGGCCCACATGCCGAGGGCAAAGCCGATGACGAGGATGCCAGTCAGGTTCGTGGCAACTTGGTTGTAGAGCCACGGGCTCGTCGCGGTGAGAGCGCCGAGGTCGCTGATGTCGTCGTTCACCGGGCTGAAAGCAGCGGGCTGAACCAGATCTCCGAGAACAACTCCAGCGACGAAGGTCACAGGCGCGGCGAGACCGCAGATCGCGGAGGCACGAAGCGACACCGTTTGAGTCTTTCAGATCACGGCGCGAATCGTGTCGCCGTATGTTCGCAGCTGCGCCTTCGGCTTTCGGTGCTGATCCAGGTACTACGAGCCGAAGTCCGCAGCCCGCGAACAGGCAGCGAAAGGCGAGCTTCCTCTCGCGAGGATAAACCGCACCTCAACGGGCGTTTGACGGAACCACCGGCAAGGGTGTGTGGGGCCAGGAAAGGTCGCTACCGCGACCTCCTGATTGCCTCACCACTTCCTCAGGGTCTCCTGGTGCGGACTCTGTAGACATGCCAGTAGGTCAGGAGCACGATTGCACCGATGAGCAGCGCGACTATGCCGAACACGAAGCCGATGGCCGCGCGCAGTTCGAGCAGGATGTGGGATCCCCTAGCCACGGGGGACCCCTGTTTGACGTAGGAGCGATGAGAGTGTGTGGCCCGCACGGAGCCGGGGCGCGCCGATCGCAGCGACGGCAAGAACAGCGGCGAGTGCGCCGGCGCCGGTCATAGAGTCTGCGACGGTCAGGCCCGGTTCACGATCACCGGTGGCGTCGTCGGGGACGTGCAGGCCGAGAAGACGGTTGTTCACGCCGTAGCCTCGAGCGGAGCCTCAGCGAGTTCGAGCCCGCGGAAGGCGGCATACGCATAGGGATGCTCGAATACGTCAAGCGCCTCCTGGGCAGTAACGACGAGCTCGAACGAATCAGCGTTCTCGTCGTTCACGACGATCGCGAGGGAGTCGTCGGCCGGATACCAGATCAGAAAGACCTCGATTCCGTTCGTCGAGCGGTACGCGAGCTCGCGGCTGGCGGGAAGCATTTCGATCGAAGACACGGCTAGGCTCCTTGAGGCGGAATGGCTGATGGATGCAACCTCGCAGCCCACGACATCGGGCACAGTCCGGCGCACGCCACCCTTGGGGTACGGCCTGCCCCACTCTCGACACAGCGTTCTCGCGGCCGAAAGCGGCTTGCTTCTCGTCTACGACCTCAGACACCGCAAGGCCGAAGCGGCGACCCGCGAGCCGGTCGTGATGCCCGCGCCACCAGCGACGACCTAGCGTGAGGCGAGTCTGCAGTAGAACTGGGATTGCAGTGATTGATCAGCGGACTGTCATTCGGCGACTCCACCGGCGCGTATCCGATCGCTCCGTTCAGCAACCCGGGAAGCGCGCCCGCACCCGAGAAGTCGGGCGGGGGCGATCTCAGACCGAAACGGTGTAACTCTGGTGTAAACGAGGGTCTCGTCCCGTTCTCCCCGTGAGGACTGATCGCCTCAATCCCTCTGTGAGACCGGGATTGAGCCTGTATGCCCCCAACGGGATTCGAACCCGTGTAGCCACCTTGAAAGGGTGGTGACCTAGGCCGCTAGTCGATGGGGGCGGCCGGACGATCGTACCTGCCAACCCGCTCCGTCCCGGGCAGCCACGAGCGCACCCGCGGGCTCACGCACTCGCTTCAACCTGCGGAGTCGAACGCGGCCCTGATCCACCCGACCAGCTCGAGCGTCCACCTCGCTCACGTCGCCGACCCGAACGACGATCGGGCACATGCTGCCCTTCGGCTGCTCGAGGAGGCGTCGATCGGGCGCCAGGTCCTTCGCGTTGATGCCGACCTCGAACCGCGTGTTGGTCTTCGGCCCGATCATCGCGAACTGCTTCTTCCTGCGCAGGCTGACGTAGCCCTTCTTCGGAACGACGTCGAAGTCACCGAACGGAGTGATCTCCCTCATCAGGGCGTCGTGAATCGGGCGGAACCCTGCCTTCGCGCCTGCGTAGATCTCGTCGAGGACGGCGTCCTCGGACTTTCCCGCCGCAGCCCGCGTGCCGTCGGACTGCTGGATCGCGTGGACGAGGGCGTTCGCATCGCCGTGGCCCAGTCCCAACTCGTCCTTGAACATGCTGCGAAGCTCACCATGCTTCGTCAGGCCGCTGTCGCGCGCCATGGCGGAGAGCTCGTCGAGCGACATGCCCGTCTTGGTCTGGATGTTGCCGATCTGCGTTGAAACAGGTCGATCGAGGCTGCTCATTGACGATTCCTCTCGGCGCTCGAGGTGGGTCGCGGGTAGACACGGCCATCATGTCAGGCGTGCTCCGAGCCTGCGCTCATCCCTCGATAGGCTCTTGGCCGTATGGCTACCGACGCTTCTGGAGTTCGACCGGAGCGGCACACGTCCGACTTCGGCCTCGCGCGCCTCACGCTGTCCTGGCAGACAGCGTTCGACGCAGCCGATGCTGCACTTCGGGCGGCGGGGCCGGATCTTCCGGCCGACGAGCTCGGGCGGCGACGGCAGGCGCTCGTCGCCGAGGAGACGGCAACGCTCGGCCTGCTCAGGAACTTTGCCCGGGAGCACCTCGTCACGCCGCCGCCACGCCTCTTCTTCGGCCCGATCAGCCCGTCGATGCTCGGCCTGCCGTCGCCGCTCGAAGCGTGCGTCTTCGAGCTCGACGGCGTGCTCGCCAACAGCATCGCCGCTCACCGTGCCGCCTGGGCCGAGGCGTTCGACGGCTTTCTCCTTCGCCGCTCCGCTCTCACGACGCACGAGGTCATGCCGTTCGATCCGTACGACGACTACGAGAGCTACATCGACGGTCGCCCGCGGCTCGAAGGCGTCCGCGAGCTCCTCGGCAGCCGCGGGATCAGCCTCGAGGTCGGCGCGGTCACCGATCCTCCCGACGCCGAGACCGTCCACGGTCTCGCGAACCACAAGCAGGCTGCGCTGCGCTCGATTCTCGCCCGCCAGGGTGTCGCGGCGTTCGGCGCGTCGCGGCAGTACCTCGCGGCTGCACGGCACGCCGGCCTTCGCCGGGCGGTCGTCTCGGTCAGCGAGAACACGGGTGCGATGCTCGACCTCTCCGGGCTTGCGCTTCTCCTCGACGAAGTCGTCGACGGTGAGGCGGTCCGTGCCGAGAAGCTCCGCATCCTGCCGGAGCCCGACACGTTCCTCGCCGCGGCGAGCCGGCTCGGAGCAGATCCTGCGCAGACGTCGGTCTTCGTGCACGACCTCGTCGGAGTCACGGCTGCGCGTGCCGGCGGGTTCGGCTACATCGTGGGCGTGGAGCGAAGCGGGCGGGAGGCAAAGATGCTCGCGCTCGGCGCCGACCGTGTGGTTCGGGACCTCGGCGACGCTGATGGGAGCGGGCCTCGCCGTTTGACCCGGAGCTCGGCCGGGCAACCGTCCTCCTCGACCGCTATCCTGATCGCACACGAGGACGAGACTTCGGCGGCGCCCTCTGCGTTCTCCCTATCCGTTCGCAGAGGGAGGCACCATGTCAGGAGCCGCACCGAAGCTTGCGTTCGACAACGGTGGAGCGTTCATCAAGGAGACCCGGGCGGAGGTAGAGGCGTATCTCGCGCGTGGCCGCACCCGTCTCCGTGGAGCGATCCTCCTCTACGCCAAGGCCCCGATCGCACTCGCGCTCACCGCTGTCTCGTGGTCGGTGCTGATCTTCGTCCAGCCGGGTGTCATCGTCGGGTTGCTCTGCCTCGTGGGGCTCGTGCTCGGGGCGATGCTCACGGCGTTCTGCGTGCAGCACGATGCGAATCACGGCTCCTACTTCAAGCAGCGCCGCTGGAACCACCTCGTCGGCTGGTCGACCGACTCACTGCTCGGCTTCTCGAGCTACGCGTGGCGCGTCAAGCACAACGTGGCGCATCACACGTACACGAACGTCGACGGGTACGACGACGACGCAACGCAGGTACCGCTCGCGAAGTTCGCGCCGTCGCAGCCGTCTCGACCGTGGTACCGCTTCCAGCAGTACTACATCTGGCCGATGTACACGCTGATGGGATTGCGCTGGCAGACGGTCGGCGATCTCCATGCGTTCCGCCGGGGCGCGGTCGGCGAGAGCACGCTGAAGCGACCCAGTGGTTGGACGCTCTTCGGCGTCGTCGCGGGGAAGGCGTTCTTCATCAGCTGGGCGATCGTGATCCCGCTGCTCGTGTATCCGTGGTGGGGCGTTCTGGCCGCCTACGTCTTCTTCACCATGATCACGAGCCTGATCATGGCGACGACCTTCCAGCTCGCCCATTGCGTCGAGGAGGCATCGTTCGCCTCCGCCGAGGAGCTCCGCGCCGAGCGTCGGATCTGGGCCGTCCACGAGGTCGAGACGACCGTCGACTTCTGCCCACGGAATCCCGTGCTGACGTGGATGCTCGGAGGGCTCAACTTCCAGATCGAGCATCATCTCTTCCCGAAGGTGCCGCACACGCACTATCCGAAGATCGCGGAGATCGTGCGCCGCAACTGCGCCAAGCACGGCGTGCGGTATTCGTTCCACCCCTCGCTCGGGCGCGCTCTGCGGTCGCACTTCCTTCATCTCCGGGAGATGGGGCGACTCGGGCTGCCTCCCGAGATCGAGATGGGGTAGCAGCATCCGTTCCCGCTAGGCTCTGGCGATGGGCGCGGCCACGGTGAGCGAGATCGCCTACACGCCCGTGAAGGGGCTTGCGCTGGCGTTCCACGACGAGGTCGAGCTCGAGCTCACGGGCGTTCGCGACAACCGCCGCTTCCATCTCGTCGATGCCGACGGTCGGCTCGCAAACGGCAAGCGCGCCGGCAAGCTGGTTCAGGTCGCCGCGACGTGCGACCTCGACACAGAGCTGCTCGCGCTGCGCTTCCCGGACGGGCGGGTGGTCGAAGGCGAGGTTCCTCTCGGCGCGCCGATCGAGACGGACTTCTTCGGTCGGCCTGCTGCTGGGAGGCTCGTGGAAGGGCCTTTCGCGGAGGCGATCTCCGAGTTCGTCGGCCGTGACTTCCGGCTCGTGCGATCGAACGAGCCGGGTGCGGGGTCCGATCGCGGCAACGAGGGCAGCATCTCGCTCGTTTCGACGGGCACGCTCGACCGGCTTGCGAAGGAGGCCGAGCTGGACGCGATCGATGCCCGTCGGTTCAGGATGCTCTTCACGATCACGGGTGTCGCAGAGCACGAGGAAGACAGCTGGCTCGGTCGCTCCGTTGCGATCGGGGATGCGGTCGTGCATGTCGAGGAGGTCGTCGGGAGGTGCGCGGTGACGACGCACGATCCCGACACCGGCGTCCCCGACCTCGACACGCTGCGCATCCTCGCGCGCTACCGGCCCCCGGACAGCGGGGAGCCGCTGCCGATCGGTGTCTGGGGGCATGTCGAGCAGCCGGGCACCGTGCGCGTCGGCGACCGGGTGCAGCCGCTCTGACGATCGATCCTGCAACTTCGATCGGAACCGTCGAGCTCACGGTCGGCGACCTCGACGCTTCAGGCCGCGTTCTACCGCGAGGCGATCGGCCTGCGCGAGATACGCGCGCACGAGCGACACGGTGGAGCTCGGAGCCGCCGGCGATGGCGCCGCGCTCGTCACGCTCGTGCATCGACCCGATGCGCCCGTGCGGCCACCACGCACGACCGGCCTCTTCCACCTTGCGCTCCTCGTTCCCTCGCGCGCCGATCTCGCTCGTGCGTTCCACCGCGTTCACGCTGCGGCGTGGAGGTTCACCGGCGCGGCCGACCATCTCGTCTCCGAGGCGCTCTACCTCGACGACCCGGAAGGCAACGGGATCGAGATCTACCGCGACCGGCCTCGGTCGGAATGGGAGACCGAGAACGGCGAGCTGAAGATGGGGACGTTGCCCCTCGACCTCGCGGGCGTCCTCTGCCGGCGTCGAAGACGGGCGACGCGGGCGACGGGATGGCGAGCGGCACGCGCATCGGGCACGTCCACCTTCAGGTCTCAGACCTACCGGGAGCCGAGGCGTTCTACGTCGAAGCGCTGGGCTTCGAGCCGATCGTGCGGGCCTACCCCGGTGCGCTGTTCGTGGCGGCCGGCGGGTACCACCACCATCTCGGGCTCAATACCTGGGCCGGTGTGGGCGCGCCGGCACCGCCCGAGGGCGCACGCGGCCTGCGGTCGTTCTCCGTTGCTCTCCCTGACGGTGAGGCGCTTGCGGCTGCTCAGGCGTCGCTTGCTGCCGCCGGGTACGAAGCGCTCGAGGGCTCGACCGCCTACGCAGATCCGTCAGGCAACCGGCTCGTCCTGACGACGCTCTGATCGTGTCCAGGCAGCGGCCGCGCGCGCCTGCCGCTCGTACTGGTTGTCGGCGTAGCCCGTGGCGAGATAGCTCAGCGGCATCCGGATCGGTCGATGCTGCATCTGCCAGACGTGGCACAGCTCGTGGGTGACGAGATCGTCCGAGGCGTCGTCCGCAGCGCAGGAGGATCACGCGGTGGAAGGCATACCCGTCGAACCGGCCAAGCCACGGCAGTCGGAAGAACCAGGGGGCGGTGAAGAGCCGGACGCGCTCGATGCTCACCGGTGTCGGCCACCAGTCGAGCCGGTCGAGCCGTGCCTTCGCAGCTACGAGCCGGGGATTCGTCAGGCTACGTGCCGAGGATCGCAGGGGCGTAGACGAGCACCGCACCGCCGTCCTGCGCCTGCTG
The DNA here is from genome assembly GCA_963741655.1 of uncultured Thermoleophilia bacterium. GTDB lineage: Bacteria > Actinomycetota > Thermoleophilia > Gaiellales > Gaiellaceae > Gaiella. The sequence goes on along the minus strand of CAVUIQ010000006.1, from coordinate 370,968 downwards.
GTACTCGTACGAGTAGAGCCGCGGCTCGCGTGATGCGATTGACCAGCGCGAGCTCTCGCCGGGGCATCTTCCCGATCGCCGGCGTCTTCGGCCCGATCGAAGCGCGGAGTGGCTTGCCGAGTTCCTTGCTCACGTCGCTCTTCTTCAGGAAGACCGAGGTGCCAGCCGCCTGACCGTCCGGCCGCGGGGGAAGGAAGACCGAGACCGAGTCGACCCCTTCGACGTACTTGAACGTGTAGAGAGCGAGCTCGAGCGCCTCTCGGCGTAAGAGGGCATGCCGCTCTTCCGACGCCGTACCGCCCGTGATCGAGCAGTTCTGCCCGAGACCGCAGAGGATGTACTGCAGGCTGCTGGTCGTCGGGATGATGTCGATCTCGTCCTCTTCCTTCTTGCCCGTCGACGTGTCGGGGCGGATGGCGATCGTGTTCACGGGCAGGTCTCCGTCGGCGCTGCTGACCTTCGGCTCGCTCGCAAGCGCGGCGACAAGCTGCTGCCCGCCCTTGAAGCGATACCGCTTGGCCACCCGATCGGCGATCTGCTTCGCCTGAGCCATGCTGCTGCCCGACGGCTGCCAGGCCGACCACTTCGGGGGCGGAGCAGGCTCGGGGCGAGTCGAAACGACGACGAACGCGCCGACGCCGATGCCGGCGACGAGCGCGAGCATCACGTAGACGAGGACGAAGCGCGAGCGATAGGCGGCGCTGCGCGCGCGGTCGCTGCGCGAGGTCCGCTCGGGGTCGCCGATCGGTCGGGCGGGCTCCGCGTCGATGAAGCCGGGGCCTTCGTCGCCGGGCGGTGTGGTCGCTTCGCTCACGTTTGCGTCTCCACCGGAGTGCCGGTACCGAGTCGCTGCGGGCCGCGTCCGACGGCGGCCGAGAACTCGAGCGGCGGCCAGACGGACTCGTCCGCGAGATCGAGCTCGGGAATCGTGATCTCCGCGGACTCGAGCAGGCGAAGCAGCTCATCGCCCATGATCTCGAGCTTCGCCTCGAGCGCATCGGCGATCGCCTCGATTCCGGCGCGATTCGCGACGGCGAGGTTGTGGGCCGTCACGTAGGCCTGACCGAGGATCTGGGCAGCGACCGTTCTCTTCGTCGGATCCCCGAGGACTCCGGCGATCGGGTCGGCGTCGAACGGTCCTCCGCCGCCCGCGCGCGACATGATCTGCAGTCCGATCTTCTCGAAGCGGTCGAGCACGTCCTTGCGTGCCTGCTCCTCGCTCTCACCGTTCTTCGGCGTCACCCGGAACGGCTGCGGCCCCATTGCGGCACGGCCCACCATCAGCGCCGCGCGGGCTGTGACTCCCGCGACGTCGCCGCCGACCCCGTTCGAGTTCTCGCCGTAGACGATCCGCTCGGCCGCCATCGCACCCAGTCCCCAGACGATGTCGTGGAACATCTCGTGCTGGAACGAGAACAACCGCTCCTCCTTCTCGATCATCCAGTGGTGGCCACCGACGCCCTGATCGCCGCGTTTCTTGATCGTCAGCCGCGTCGACTCGCGGCCGGTCAGATAGACGTGTCCAGCGACCGCATGTCCGGCCTCGTGGATCGCAACGGCGCGCCGCTCCATAGGGATGTACTCGGAGCCGCTCGCGGTGCCGGCATCGAGGGTCGTCACGGCCTCGACGAGATCGTCCCAGCCGAAGCCCTGACTTCCCGTGTGATGGGCGATCGTCAGGGCCATCGAGATCGCCTGCTCGATCATCGCCGGGGAGTAACCGCTCATGATTCGTGCGATCTCGTCCCGACGCGTCGGCGAGTCGAGCTCGTCGTCGTGCGACACCTTCCCGATGTAGAGGTCGAGGATGTCGAGGCGATCCTGCTTGCTCGGGGTGCGGAACCAGACGTGCCGCCCCATTCGCCCCGGACGAATGAGGGCCGGGTCGAGGCGGTCGATGGGGACGTTCGTGGCGCCGATGAAGTAGATCTGGTCGTTGCGCGGACGTGCGGCCGGCCGTCGGAGGCGGGCGAAACCTTGGGTCGCGGCCTGTCGCCAGAGGCTCACACCGAACGCTGCGAGGAAGAAGACGGTCGGGATCGAGACGAACAGCGGCACGATCTCACGGCTCGCCGAGAAGGGGTAGATGGTCGCGAGCAGGGCAAACGCCGCCACGACGAGGGCGACCGCCGAGATCCGCGCTCCGACCTTCCCGACTTGCCGCGGGATTATGAACGACGCGTCGAGGAGCGTGTTGAGCTTGCTCGTGAACGTCCGCTGCAGCCACGGCGGGTTGTCGATGCCGTCCATCACGACGAGCAGCTGGTTGAGCGCCATCCCGCCGCCCATGCCGCCCATCCCTCCGGGGAACATGAAGTTGAACGACGCTTGCCATGCGCAGCTGGAACCCCGAGACGCCGAGCGGCTGTGGCGCCCGCGAGTCGAAGAGCCGATCGCGCCAGGCGCGAGTCTCGACGATCAGGTCGCCCGAGGGATCGCGAGAGCCAAGCGGTCCGAAGAACAGGAGCTCCTCTGCGTTCCCGGACTGGAGCGGCTCGAACCCGGCGGCACCGGTTCCGAGCGACTGGCGTCGCATGCCGACGGCGTCGATCTCGTCGATGAAGACGATGCACTGGCCGCCCCACTTGCGCGCGAGCTTCTTGGCGCGCCGTGCGAGCACGCGGACGACGATGGCGTCGATGCCGATGAACGTTGCGGCGAAGCCCGAGCCGGGCATCGAGATGAACGGCGAGTTGAACCCGGTTGCGATCGCCTTCGCAAGCATCGTCTTGCCGGTGCCGGGAGCGCCGAAGAGCAGGAGGCCGCGCTCGCGCTTTCCGCCTGCCCGCTCGAAGTGGTCACCGGACTGCCAGATGTCGACGACACGACGAACCTCTTCCTTGGCCTCGGTCTGGCCGCGCACGTCGTCGAGCTTCACGCCCCATTCCGCATCGCCCGGCTCGAACGACTGCATCTGCGACAGGTTCATCATCAGCAGAGGGCCGAACATGATCGCGAAGTTCGCGAAAAAGAGGAAGAAGACGAAGACGGCCTGCATCCACAGTGTGGGGTTCGTCAGGAGGTTCCCGATCGCGTCCAGCATCGTCCCGGCCGCACCCCACCAGGTGCCGCCGACGAACAGCCACGTGATCGTGATCGCGATCACGGCGATCGATGCGAGCTTGAACCAGAAGCGCCAGAACCAGGCGCGTCGCCGCCCGACCACGTCGGCCTCGCGCAGAGAGGCGCTCGCGACACCGAAGAGGCTCGGCCAGGGGATCAGGCGGCGGAAGATGAGATCTGCGAAACCGCGGAACACGATCACGATCCCGAGCGCAGCAAGGAGCGAAACCCACCAACTCCACCCGTTCTGCTGGCTGAACCAGACGAACAGGGCCGGGGCGGTCATTACGGCAACGACGGTCGCAACGCGCGTGAGACGACGCCACGACCGTGCCAGCTCCTCGGAGGCTTCCCCGGTGGGGAGGGTCGTGAGCGGGACAGTCGTCATCGTCAAAGTGTAGGACGCCGTCCCGGCGTGCATGTTCATCGGCCGTTAAGCAGTACTCCCTTGCTAGCGTCGCGCAATGACACAGGCAACGCTCCACACAAGCGAGGGCTCGATCGAGATCGAGCTCTTCCCGGAAGATGCACCGAAGACCGTCGCCAACTTCACGAAGCTCGCAGGCGAGGGCTTCTACGACGGGCTGATCTTCCACCGCGTGATCCCCGACTTCATGATCCAGGGTGGATGTCCGGAAGGCATCGGCACCGGCGGCCCGGGGTACAAGTTCGAGGACGAGTTCAACGATCACAAGGTCGTCAAGGGCGCGCTCGCGATGGCGAACTCCGGGCCGAACACGAACGGCTCGCAGTTCTTCATCGTCACCGCCGAGGCCACTCCGTGGCTGGACGGCAAGCACACCGTGTTCGGGCAGGTGGCGTCGGGACAGGACGTCGTCGACCGCATCTCGCTCGTCGATCGCGATGGTCGCGACAAGCCGACGACAGCGGTCACGCTCGACCGCGTCGAGATCTCCTAAGACGCCGGCTGGGTGGGGTGAGGCACGAGCCTCACCCCACTCGCTGGCTGTTGCGGCGCCTGGCTATCAGGGCCACCGCCAGCGCGGCGAGCGCGCCGCCTGTGAGGCCGAGGATCTCGTCTCCGAGCGTGTCCGTGTAGGCCGTCGCAAGCTCGGTGCCGCCTCGGATGAAAGCGAAGTACTCGCCGATCTCCCAGAGGATCGCGGCGGCCGCGCCGAAGCCCGTAATGATCGCGAAGAGTACGAGGGGCCGAAGCGCCGTTCGGAGGAGCGCCGCGCCGAGAGCGCCGCAGAGGAGCGCCCAGTTCACGAAGTGATTGAGATCGTCCCACCAGACGATCGAGTCATAGAGATCGAGAGCGTTGCCGGCGACGTCGACGAGGAACGGTGCCACGAGAAGCATGTCGGCCGCGTAGGGATACGGCGGCGGCGATCCGCGGAGCCGCCACGCAACGGGCACGATGAGCGCGGCGATAGGGTAGAGAATCAGCCGCCAGCCGAACGCCTTCCCGTCGAACCGGTCGAGCCCCGAGAAGGCACCGAAGGCCAGAAGGCCGACGAAGAGGGCCTTGAGACCGATGTTGAGCCAGAAGAGCGGTCGTCGGTGCGTTGTCGTCCATGCCAAGCCTGGAGCGTAGGCTCCGCGATCAGCTCGCACAACCCTGACTCGCTCGGGCGGCGATAGGCTGGCTGCGTGGAGCTGAACCTGGCGAGCAGTACCTCGATGTCCGCAGTGTGCGTGCACTAGCGTCTTGCGCCTCCGCTCCGATTACGACCGACGGATCGTCCGGTACGCCATTCCAGCGCTCGGAGCGTTGGCGGCCGAGCCGCTCTATGTCCTCGTCGACACGGCGGTCGTCGGGCACCTCGGTCGCTCCCAGCTCGCGGCGCTCGGCCTCGCGGCGACGGTGCTGTCGGTGCTCGCCATGTTCAACTTCCTCCAGTACGGGACGACGGCGCAGGTTGCACGCGCGACCGGAGCCGGAGAGGACCAGATCGCCGCACGGCTCGGCGCGCAATGTCTCTGGCTCTCGCTCGCGTTTGGTGCCCTCGTCGCGGTCGCCGTCGTGCTCCTGGCCGAACCTGTCGTCGACGCTATCGGCGTCGAAGGGCAGACCGCTGCGTATGCCGTGACCTATCTGCGGATCGCGGCGCTCGGCATCCCGTCCGCGTTCATCGCGATCGGCGGTCAGGGTTTCCTCCGCGGCGTCTCGGATCTCAGGACGCCGCTCGTGATCGTCATCGCCGGGAACGTCGTCAACCTCGTCCTCGAGCTCGTGCTCGTCTACGGCTTCGACCTCGGGATCGAGGGCTCGGCGTGGGGCACCGTCATCGCACAGACCGGGATGGGTGTCGCGATGGCGGTCGCGATCCTGCGAAGGGTCGGTCTCGCGAACGCGGGTCTGCGTCCCGAGCTCGCTCGGCGCCTCCTCTCGCTCGGCAAGTTCATCTTCATTCGCACGACGGCGCTCCTCGCCTCGTTCCTGCTCGCGGGCGTGGTCGTGGCGCGGCTCGGCGACGCGCCGCTCGCGGCGCACCAGGTCGCATTTCAGCTCTGGATCCTCCTGGCACTGATCCTCGACGCCATCGCGATTGCGGGTCAGATCATCGTGGGGCAGGAGCTCGGGGCCTCACGTTCGGACGACGCGTTCGCCGCAAGCGTCCGGATGATCGGGCTCTCGGTCGCCGTTGGCGCCGCGTTCGCGCTCGTCTTTCTCGGCCTGGGGGACGTGATCCCGCGAATCTTCACATCGGACCCCGAGGTGCTCGCGCAATGCGCTCTGCTCTGGCCGCTGTTCGCACTGATGCAGCCGCTCAACGGTGCCGTTTTTGCGCTGGACGGGATCCTGATCGGCGCGAGCGACGGCGCGTACCTCGCCCTGTCGATGGTGGTCGCCTTCGTCGTCTTCGTCGCGGCGCTCGCGGTCGTCTCGTGGGCGGACGGAGGCGTGAGGGGCGTCTGGGCGGCGCTGACGGTGCTGATCGTCACGCGGCTCGTGCTGATGGGCGCCCGCTTCCGTCGTAGGCGGTGGCTCGTTACGGGGTTCGAGTAGCGCGCGCCGGGCGCAGCCAGTTGGCCCGCACGGACACCTCGGTAAACCCGGCCCGGAGGATGTTGCGGTACGAGTTGGACGGCAGGTCGTCCCGTCGCTCGCCAGTCTCGGTGACGAGGACATCGCAGCCGATCGCGCGCGCATGGCGGACGCGCTCCGCGAGCAAGGCACTCTGGCCCCCCTTGCCGCGGTGCTCCGGAAGCGTCGCGGCGAAGCCCATGTACCCCACGCCTTCCGATGCGAACAGGCCAGCCGCCGCGGCGGGCTCGTCGCCGTCCAGGGCGAGCCAGCAATCCCAGCCGAGCTCGTATGCTCCTGCGGCCCAGATGGCGGCGGCGTCCGGGAGGCCATAGCCGGTGGCGACGATCCGGCCGAACGCGTGGGCCTCGGCCGGCCCGACGCGAACGACCCTGAGTGAGGTCGGCCGTTCGGGAACGTCCTCGAGCCCGCGCCGAAACGACATCCAACCCCATCCCGGTTCGAGGCCTCGGGTCCGGAGCCAGTCGGGGAGCTCCGTCGGCCGGGCCTCCGGTGCGACGGCGACGTAGCAGCTGACATCCTCGCCGATCGCGGCGAGCGCGTCGTCGAGAGCCTCCTCCGTGGCCGGCGCATCGACGCCAAGCCCGACGATCTGGTTGAGCATCGGACTCGCCGGTGCCGCGTCGGCTCGCAGCACCGTGACACCGCCCTGAGCGACGGCGTTGGGGTAGAGGCAGCTGTAGGCCCCCAGGGAGACGCGTGTCCTCGCGGTTCATCGCGCCGCGAACAATAGCCCGCTAAGGCCCCGCCAACGGTCGTCGTGGCAGCTCGCGCACCTCGCGGGAGAGCAGCTGGGCCGTGATCGCGACGACGACGATACCCGAGCAGAGCCAGAGAGTCGCTTCGGTCCCGATCGTGCCTGCGAGCGGGCCGATGACGGCGTACGCGGCGGGAATGAGGACGAGCGATCCGATTGCGTCCCAGGCGGACACGCGGGACAGGACATCGTTCGGTACGTGCGTCTGAAGCGCCGTGTCCCAGAAGACCGAGAAGAGCTCGATCCCGATTCCGGCAACGAGGGCGGCAAGCGCGATCAACGGCCAGGGAGCCTCGATCGCGAGCAGCACGAGCGGCGGGAAGATCAGCGTGATCGCCGAGACTCCTACGAGGAGCGGGCGGTCCGGCTCGAGCCGGAACGCAAGCAGCCCACCGAGCACGAGGCCGACGCCCGTCGCGGCGATCACGAGGCCCCAGACCGATGCTCCTCCGAGTGACTCTTCGGCGACGACCGGCCCGAGGACGTAGAGGCCGGCGGCCTCGGCCGCGTTCGCGAACGCGAATCCGAGTACGACCACCCAGATCCACTGTCGCGAGCGGAACTCGCCCCAGCCCTCCAGAAGCTCGTGGATGAAACTCGAGTCGGTATCTCGCGCCGGCGCGCGTACGTGCATCGGTAGCAGGATCGCCGCAGCGGCGAGGTACGTGAGCGCGTCGAAGGCGATGGCCCACCCCGGCCCGGCGGCGGCGACGAGCACCCCACCGAGCGCGGCCCCCCCGATGCTGGTTGCGTTGAGGGCCAGCCGGAGCAGCGCGTTCGCAGGCTGGAGTAGCTCGCCCGGAACCGTCTGCGGCACGATCCCCTGCATCGCCGGGAAGAAGAACGAGCTCGCGACCGCGCGGACGAGCGCGATCACCGCGAGGTGCCAGATCGCGGCCTTGCCGGAGAGCAGGAGATAGGCCGCGACAGCCTGCGCCACACCGGCCACGAGGTTCGAGCCGACCATGACGAGGTGGCGTGGAAACCGGTCGGCGATCACCCCTCCGACGAGGAGGAAGAAGACCTGCGGCAAGATCGCGATCGCGAGCACGAGCCCGAGCTCAGTCGTGCTGCCGCCCAGCTCGAGGACGGCGAACGCGAGTGCAACAGGCGCCATCGCGGAGCCGGCGAACGAGACGGCGCGGCCGAAGAAGAGGAGGCGGAAGTCTCGTTCTCTCAGCGGTGCGAGCGCTGCGTTCAACTGACCTCGCGCCGCTTGCGCCAGTAGCGCTCGAGCCCGAGGAAGCACTGCGAGTAGGGCGCGGCGTGGTCGTACGCTTCGGCGTCGTCCGGGTCGGATGCAATGCAGTCAGCTCGACCGGCCGCGACGAATGTCGCCTCGTCCATTCCGTGTGCGACGCGCTCGCTCCAGGTGTGGAGGGTCTCGCGCATGCGGGCAAGATGATCCTCGACGTCGTCGAAGACGCCGAAGTGTGTCAGCGCGAGCCGCGCCGGCCCGCGGCGCTCGGTCTCCCGCAGCGTCTCCTCCCACGCTTCCAGGTCGATATCGGGTGGCGGGGTCGGCGCGAGGACGAAGCGGGCGGGCGCGATCCGGACTCCCACGGAGTCGCCGGCGTACAGCGTTCCGTCCGCGTGCAGCATCGACACGTGGTGGCTCGCGTGCCCGGGGCTCGGGAAGCACTCGAGCCCGACGACGCCTGTCGCCGACGACCCGGATGTTCTCCGCGGGGACGGGAACGAGCTCTCCCCAGAGCGTGTCGAACGAGTCGCCGTAGAGGCGGCGCGCGCTCGCCTCGAGGCGAGTCGGGTCGACGAGGTGGGGCGCTCCGATGGCGGAGACGTGAACGAGGAGGGAGGGGTTCTCTCGGACGAGTGCGCCTGCCGCACCGGCGTGGTCGAAGTGGATGTGGGAGAGGAGGAGGTGCCGGATCTCGCCGACCTCGTGACCGCGCTCGGCAAGCCCGGCTCGCAGCGCAGGGAGAGCGGTCGTCGGGCCGCAGTCGTACAGGGCGAGACCGTCGTCGGTCTCGACGAGATAGCAGCCGACGCTGCGGCGGTTGCCCTGGTGCAGGAGGTCGATCGGGGTGGGTAGCGTCACACCGTGAACGTATCCGACCGAGGAGGAAAGCGATGCTGATCACGACCACGAACGACGTCCCGGGCTACGAGATCCAGGAGATTCTCGGCGAGGTCTTCGGGCTCACGGTTCGCTCCCGGCACATCGGATCGCAGATCGGCGCAAGCTTCAAGTCGCTCGTCGGAGGCGAGCTCGGCGGCATGACGAAGATGCTCTCGGAGGGCAGGGAGGAGGCGATTCGACGGCTCGTTGCGGAGGCAGAGCTGAAAGGTGCGAACGGCGATCCTCGCGATGCGGTTCGACACCTCGGAGCTCGGATCGACGTGGACGGAGATCTGCGCGTACGGAACAGCTGCGAGGATCAAGAAGCTGTAAGGCGCGATGCGTACCCGCGCGGCGTTCGGGCGACGCGCCGCGTCGCCGAGACGCCGCTACGCATCGCCCCTACGCAGACCGGGCGGCGACAGGCGCGAGCGCCTGCGCGAGGTCCTCGATGAGATCGTCGGCCGACTCGATCCCGGCGGAGAGGCGCACGAGATTGCGGGGCGACGCGAACGGGCCGTTCGCGGTCGCCGCGTGCGTCATCCGGAAGGGGTGCTCGATCAGGCTCTCGACCCCGCCGAGGCTCTCGGCGAGCGTCCATACCTTCGTGCGCGCAACCATCGCGACCGCCTCCTCCTCCGACTCGAGCAGGAAGGAGACCATGCCGCCGAAATCGCGCATCTGGCGCGACGCGATGTCGTGGCCGGGATGATTCGGCAGACCGGGGTAGAGCACGTCGATCACGGCCGGATGATCCTGGAGGAACGCGACCACCGCCCGCGCGTTGTCGCAGTGCTGGCGCATGCGCACGGCGAGCGTCTTCAGCCCCCGAAGCACGAGCCAGGCGTCGAACGGCCCGGGCACTGCTCCGAGCGACTTCTGCAGGAAGCGGAGTCGCTCCGAGATCGTCGGATCGTTCGTACCGGCGAAACCGCCGACGACGTCGGAATGCCCGCCGAGGTACTTCGTCGTCGAATGGACGACGATGTCGGCGCCGAGCTCGAGCGGCTGCTGCAGGTACGGCGTCGCGAAGGTGTTGTCGACGACGAGGAGGGCGCCGGCGGCGTGCGCAGCGTCGGCTGCGGCGCGGATGTCGACGATGTTGAGGAGCGGGTTCGTCGGCGACTCGATCCAGACGATGCGCGTGCGCTCGTCGAGATGGGCGGCGAGGTTGGTCGAGACCTCGTCGGGCGTGACGTAGTCGAAGAAGTAGCCCTTCGGCTCGTACACCTCGGAGAACATCCGGTACATGCCGCCGTAGACGTCGTTGACGCAGACGAGCCGATCGCCGGGGTTGACGAGGTGCATGATCGTGGTCGCAGCGCCGAGGCCGGACGAGAACGCGTGGCCGAAGGCGGCGCTCTCGAGCGAGGCGAGGCACTCCTCGAGTGCGGTGCGGGTGGGGTTCGCGACGCGGGCGTAGTCGTAGCCCTTGTGGACGCCGACCGCCTCCTGCGCGTAGGTGGAGGTCTGGTAGATCGGGGTCGTGACGGCTCCCGTTGCGGGATCGGGCTCCTGCCCGACGTGAATGGCGCGCGTTTCGAAGTCCATGCGCTGATCGTACTCGTCCGTTGGCTAGCGGCGCACCGACTCGAGGCCGCAGGCGCGGCGCAGGCGGTCGAGCGCGCGGTCGAGGGCGTCGTCGAGGGCTCCCGAGGCGCGGACGCCTGGCTCCCGGTGGAACGCCTTGACGACGAGCACGCCCTCGCTCCGCTCGGACTTCAGGTCGGCCCTGCCGACGATGCGATCGCCGCGGAGGAACGGGAGCACGTAGTAGCCGTACTGTCGCTCGTGGGGCTTCTTGTAGACCTCGATCAGGTGGTCGAAGCCGAGGACGCGCCGGGCGAAGGGGCGATCCCAGAGGAGGTTGTCGAACGGAGAGAGCAGCACCGACGCAGAGGGTGCGGCGGGGTCGAGGTCGGCTCCGGCAGGAACGAGGACAGGTGCGCCGTCGTCCTCGACGCGTACCCGTTCGAGAACGCCGTCCGCCAACGAGCGAGTCGACGATCAGGGCGCACGCGCGCAACGCCGCCGCGGAGCCGCCAGTGCTCGACGACGCCGGCCTCCGTCAGCGCGCCGCGCGCTACGACCGCCTTCTCCGGTGAGCGCGCGCAGTCGCTCGGTCTCGCCGGGGAGCGGGGCGTCGAGCAGCGCCTTCGGGATCACGCGCTCGGGGAGGTCGTAGAGCCGCTGGAACCCCTGCCGACCCGCGATCACGAGGTCACCGTGGTTCCAGAGCCGGTCGAGCATCGCCTTCGCCGGCTTCCAGTTCCACATCCCGGCCTCGCTCGTCCCCTCGAAGTGGCGCGAGCCGAGCGGGCCGCGCTCACGGATCTCGGCGAGGATCTCCTCGGCCAGATGGGGATGCGTCTCGCCGACGTCGCCGTACCAGCCGCGCCCGCCCTGGTGCATCTGCGCTGCGAAGAGCGGCCAGTCGTCGATCGGCAGCAGACATGCCTCGTGGGCCCAGTACTCGAACACGCGACCCTGCGAGAGCAGGCGCCCGACGGTGCCGGGCCGATAGGCGCCGACGCGCGACGTCAGCGCGATCCGGTGGCTCCGCTCGACCGCCGAGATCGAGTCGAGCTGCACGCACGAGAGCCGGCGGACGGCGTCCCCGACCTCGCGCGGTGGTTCCTGTCGCGCGAACGTGTGGCGTAGCCCTGGGCGTGGATCGCGATCCGGCGGAGCGCGATGAGGGAGATGGTTCTCACAGGCAAGCGGCCGGTGCGCGGTCGCCTACGCTGCGGTCGCGGCGCTCCGAGGATCGCCGCGAGGCGGACGGCGTCGATGTTCCCGCCCGAGACGATGCACACGATTCGCCCCGCGCCCGCGCGCCCCGAGAGCGCGGCAGCGACCGACAGCGCCCCCGCTCCTTCGGCGACGACGCTCGCCCGGTCGGCGAGGAGCCGAACTGCCTCGGCGGTCTCCTCGAGCGTCAGCGTCACGGCGCCGGAGACGAGCGGCCGGGCCTTCTCCCACATGGCGGGGAGGAGCGCCTTGCCCTCCGGCGCCGTCGACGAACGATGCCGTGTAGTCGACGCCGACCGGCTCGCCTGCGGCGAATGAAGCAGCGAACGGTGCGCCGGTCTCCGGCTCGCACGCGAGCACCCTGGTCGTCGGGCTCAGCGCGGCGAGCGCGCTCGCGATCCCGGTCGTCAGGCCGCCCCCGCCCCAGGGCACGAGCACCGTGTCGATCTCGCCGAGATCCTCGACGAGCTCGAGCCCGATCGTGCCGTTTCCTGCCATCACCGCGTCGTCGAGGACGGGATGGACGAAGTAGCCGTCGACACCCGGGTAGGCGCCGTTCTCCATCGTCTCCCACCAGGTCTCGAACGGCACCTTGATCACCGTGCCACCGAGCCGCGCGATCGCGTCGAGCTTCGTCTGCGGCGCGTGCTCGGGTGCGACGACGGTCGCCGGCACGCCCTCCTCCCGCGCGATCCAGGCGACGCCCTGGGCCATGTTGCCCGCGCTCGTCGTGAAGACGCCGCCGTCGATCGCCCCCGACGGGGCGCTGCGGATCGCGTTTGCGGCGCCCCGGATCTTGAACGAGCCGATCGGCTGCAGGCACTCGAGCTTGAGCCAGATCTCGGCAGGGGACTCGGGTGCCTGAAGGCGAATGAGCGGCGTCCGGATCGCAACGTCGGCGATGCGCTCGCGTGCTGCCTCGATCGCGGCGAGCGGGATCAGAAGTCGACCTCGGTGCCGAGCCCACGCTCGCGAGCGCGGGCGACGATGAGCTGGGCGGCAGCGAGATCCTCCGCCGCGAGCCCCATCGACTTGAACACGGTCAGCTCGTCCTCGGTGCGCCGGCCGTCGGCGTCACCGTTGAGGAGCTCGCCGAGCTCGGCGACGATGTGCTCGGGGCCGAAGCCGCTCTCGGCGGCCGCGACGAGGAAGTCGCCGGACTCGTTGAGCGTCGACTCGCGACGATCGACGAAGAAACGCGCGGTGGCGACCGTCTCCGTGCTGAGCTCTCTCGCCTTCCCGTTCGGGAACGCGCCCGCCGCGTTGATGTGCGTTCCCGGGGCAAGCCACGCCGCCTCGACGATCGGCTCGCTCGCCGACGTCGCCGTGCAGACGACGTCCGCTCCGTCGAGCGCCTCCTCGATCGAGGCTGCAACGAGGGAGTGGGTCTCGAGCGCAAGCGCCTCCGCATGGGATGGGTTGCGGCTCCAGATCCGGATGATCGGGTCGTCGAGCACGGTCTGCATCGCATCGACGTGCGATCGTCCCTGGACGCCGGAGCCGATGATCGCGACGGTTCGGGATCCCGGCCGAGCGAGAAGCTTCGTTGCGACGCCAGAGACTGCCGCGGTTCGGATCTCGGTGATCGGCGAGGCATTGAGCACTGCGATCAGCTGGCCCGTCGTCCCGTCGTGGAGGATCACCGAGCCCTGATGCGGGTCGAGGCCGAGCGCGGGGTTCCCGGGCGCGACGACGATCTCCTTGAGCGAGAAGACCGGTTCGTCGCCCGCTGCGTGCGCCGGCATCAGCCCCATCGCGTTCGGGCCTGTCGAGAGCATGATCGAGCGCAACGGGTTCGTCAGCTCTCCGCGCGCAAGTCGCGCGAGCACATCTTCCATTGCAGCCACGCACGATTCCATGTCGAGCAGCTCGCGCACGTTCTGCTCGGAGAGGACGAGAACGCTCATGAGAAGACCTCCGTCAGATCGTCACGCTCGGTCGGGGACAGGTCGATCTCGAGGGCCTCGAACGCGGGCGCCAGGTGATCGGCGCGCCCGGGACCGACGACGACGGCCGTCAGCTCGGGCAGTGCCAGGGCCCACGCGAGTGCGAGGCCGGCCATCGAGACGCCGCGCGCCGTCGCCCGGCGCTCCAGTTCCTCGAGGGCGTCGAAGACGTGGTCGGACGTGTAGCCCGCGTACGGCTCGGGTCGCAGGGTCATTCGCGACCCGGCAGGCGGCGGCTCGTCGCGTCGGTACTTCCCGGTCAGCCAGCCACCGGCGAGGGGGCTGAACGGCGTGTAGCCGATCCCGTGCTCGCGGACGAGGGGGAAGACGGTCTCCGTGTCGCGTTGGTCGAGAAGCGAGAAGCCGTTCTGCACCCACTCGTAGCGCGGCAGACCCTCGAGCATCGAGATCTCGAGCGCCTCGGCGAGCTGCTCGGCGTTGAAGTTCGACGCACCGACTGCGCCGACCTTGCCGGCAGCGACGCAGTCGGCGAAGCCCTGCAGCGTCTCCTCCTGGGGTGTATCCGGATCGAAGTCGTGGGCGAGATAGAGCGCGACCCGCTCGACTCCGAGGCGGCGGAGGCTCATCTCGATCTGGCGGTGAATCCGCGCGCGGCCGAGGCCGTGATCCTCGCCGTCGGCCATGGGGTTGAACGTCTTCGTCGCAATCACGATCCGGTCGCGGACGGTGGAGCCCTTGGTCCGGAGCCACTCGCCGATGAAGGTCTCGCTGCGTCCGCCGCCGTAGGCGTCAGCCGTGTCGAACGTCGTGATCCCGCGGTCCCACGCGGTGTCCATGAGGCGGAACGCATCGTCCTTCGAGGTTCCCTGGCCGAAGAATGCGGGTGACGACCCGATCCCGCCGAAGTTCCCACACCCGAGGATGACCCGGGTGATCGAGACGCCGCTTCGACCGAGGGCCCGTTCCTCCACTCGAGCGATCCTACGGGATCGGTGGTTCGGTACGGCGTTGCGAGCGAATTGGGGTAGGTTCGGGGCTTCACCTACTCCTGAGAGGATCGGTCGATGACCTACGTTGCCGCGGACGACCGCTACGACAGCATCCAGTACAGGCGCTGCGGCACGAGCGGTCTGGCGCTCCCAGCCGTCTCTCTCGGGCTCTGGCACAACTTCGGCGGAGACCGCCCTATCGAGAGCGGCCGCGCGATCGTCCGGCGCGCGTTCGATCTCGGGGTGACGCACTTCGATCTCGCGAACAACTACGGCCCGCCGTACGGCGCGGCCGAGGAGAACTTCGGGCGGCTCTTGCGCGAGGATCTCGCGCCGTACCGAGACGAGCTGGTCATCTCGACGAAGGCGGGCTACGACATGTGGCCCGGGCCGTACGGCGACGGCGGCTCCCGCAAGTACCTGCTCGCGAGCCTCGACCAGAGCCTTCAGCGCATGGGGCTCGACTACGTCGACATCTTCTACTCGCACCGACTCGATCCGACGACGCCGCTCGAGGAGACGATGGGCGCGCTCGACACCGCGGTCCGTCAGGGCAAGGCGCTGTACGTCGGGATCTCCTCGTACTCGGCCGCGAAGACGCGCGAGGCTGCGGCGATGCTCGCCGATCTCGGAACGCCGCTCCTGATTCACCAGCCGTCGTACTCACTGCTCAACCGCTGGATCGAGCCCGACCTGATCGACGCGATCGGGGAGCTCGGAATCGGGTGCATCACGTTCTCGCCGCTCGCGCAGGGGCTCCTCACCGATCGTTACCTGAACGGGATCCCGGAGGGATCGCGAGCGAGCCGCAACGACTCGCTCGCACCGAGCACGATCACCGAGGAGGCTCTCGAGAAGGTGCGCGCGCTGGGGGCGATCGCCGCAGGGCGCGGACAGTCGCTCGCGCAGATGGCGCTCGCGTGGACGTTGCGCGACGCGCGTGTGACCTCGACGCTGATCGGTGCGAGCAGCGTGGAGCAGCTCGAGCAGAATCTGGGCGCGCTCGACAATCTCGCGTTCACTGCAGAGGAGCTCCAGGAGATCGACCGCATCGCGCCCGAAGCGGCGGTCAACATCTGGTCGACGTCGAGCTCGTCGTAGCGTCGCAGCCGCGACAGATCCCGCAGGGCGACGCGTCCGCGCGCCGAACGATCAGGGATGCACGACGATCAACTCGATCAGGCGCAGCGTGACGCGAGGCGCGAGGCTGTGCCGTTCGTCCTCGCGGCCGCAGTCGCCGACGCGGCACTTGCGGCGACCAGTGCGTGGCACGACTGGCGCCTGTTCGCGACGCACGACTGGTGGGTGTGGTTCGTGCTCGCGGCGCCGGCGATCCTCCTCGCGCTCGTCTTTGCGCTCGGCCTCGGCCGACTGGGCGTTGGCAGCGATCATCGACGCAAGCTCGCGCTCGCGCTCCTCGGTCTGCTCGTCGCGGCGAACCTGTCTCGGAATCAGTCTCGTGCTCGGCACCGTCCTCAGGGGCCACGACGATCTGACAGGCGCCCAACTCCTTGCGAGCGCTGTAGTCGTACTCGTCGTGAACGTGATCACGTTCTCGCTCGTCTTCTGGGAGGTCGACTGCGGCGGCCCGGTTGCGAGAGCGCTCGCCGCGAGCAGAGGCACACCCGACTTCCAGTTCCCCCAGGACGAGAACCCGCACCTGGCCGTCGCCGGGGTGGGTGCCGCGGTTGAAGGACTACCTCTACCTCGCGCTGACCAACTCGATCGCGTTCAGCCCAACGGACGCGATGCCGCTCACGCACCGGGCGAAACTCGTCATGGGCATCGAGTCCATGATCGCCGCGGTAACCTTGCTGATCGTCGCGGCACGGGCCGTGAACATCGTCTCGTAGCGGCGCTCCGACTCCTACGGGAACTCCAAGCGCGGCCACAGGGTGCTCCCAGGGGGCGGCGCTTCCATGTGCATACCTCGACATCTCCTGAAAGGAGAACGCATCATGAGACGCACGAAGGTACGCATGTTGTTCGCATCGATCGCGGCACTCGCCCTGATGGTGGGCGTCGGATCGGCGATCGCGGCCACGGGAAGCGGCGGCAAGGATCTGAAGCAGGCCGCTGCCCAGATCTCGGGCCGGGCAAGCTTCGAGACTGCGGTCGCGAAGAACCTCGGCACGACGAAGGCGAAGCTGAATGCTGCGGTCAAGGCCGCCGCGAAGGCGAACATCGCGGCCGCTCTCGCTGCCGACGAGATCACGGCCGACGAGGCGGAGACGCTGAACGACGCACTGGCCGACGGGTCCGTTCCCGCAATGCGGCTCGCAACCGCCGAGGGCGTCGCGAAGGAGCTCGACACCACGGTCGCCAAGCTGAACGCCGCGTTCAGTTCGGCAGCGAAGGCGCAGGCGACCGCCCGGGTCGATCAGGCGCTGAAGGACGGCAAGATCACCGAGGCGCAGGCCACCGAGATGAAGGCGAAGATCGCCGCTGCGACCTTCCCGGGCTTCGGTGCCGGCGGCCCGGGCCACGGCCCCGGCGGTCACGGTGGCCACGGCGGACCGGGTGGCGGCGGGATGGGCTTCGGCCCGCCTCCGGGTGACGCACCTCCTGCCGACGGCTCGTCGTCGGGTGCGGCTCCGGCTTCGCTCGCTCTCGCGTAAGCCGGGCGACAGGCAAGATCGGCGAGGGGCGCTCCGGCGCCCCTCGCCGTTTCGTGCGGCGTCCTCTACGCCGTTCGACCCGCGAACGCTGCGTATGCCGGCTCGAGTGCGTCTCGGAGATCGACACCGTCGACGACGAGGCCGCTGGCGCCGAGGCGCTTCAGCACCGAGCCAACGGGAAGCGGGCGAGGCTCGCCGATCGCGGGAAGCTGTCCGGCGCTCCACGCATCCGCGGCCGGCCGCGCGCGCGGTCCAGGCTCCTCCGCCACCGCCGGCTCTTCCATCGTGCAGCCGCGCCACTCGAGGAGCACTGCGGGGTTCTCGTCGATCGCATTCGCGACGACGTACGCGAGGGCGATCACATGCTTGCAGCGCGCCGCCCCGCTCGTAGTCGGGGCACGTGCACGAGCGACGGATCGCCTTCCCCGGGGGAACGAGAGGCTCATCCCAGTCGACGGTCATCACGTGCTCGAGCTGCAGGGATTGCTCGCGACCGGCAGCCGCAGGCTCGAAGAGCGCCCGTGCTCGCGGCGAGCCGACGATGGCGGCCCACACGCGTGGCGCCACGGGGTCCGCCGCAAGCCCGACCGCGTACTCGGCGCCCGACGACCCGATCACCCGCGCGGTGATCTCCGACCGCACGATCGAGACGCTGTGGACGTGTCCGGTCCGGGCGAGCACACGCCCTCGCTCGGCTCGCGGAGAGCTCTCGTCGGGCACGACCGCCGTCGCCAGCCAGCGCGCCCACGGCCCGCTCCCGATCCGATCGGCGTCCGTCTCGACGAAGACGGGGCGCCCGTCGTTCAGGGTCGTCATGCCGCCTCCTCGATCGCCGAGGGGGAGAGCGCGACGGCCGCGCGGATCGCGTCGAGATCGAGCTCCCCGAGCCAGTCGTCAGCGCGGCCCGCCACGACCTTCTCGGCGAGCTCACGCTTCGAGTCGAGCAGCTCGTCGATACGCTCCTCGAGCGTCGCGGTGCAGATGAGGCTGCGAAACGAAGACGTCCTTGTGCTGGCCGAAGCGATACGCGCGGTCGGTCGCCTGCTGCTCGACGGCGGGGTTCCACCAGCGATCGAAGTGGAAGACGTGGTTCGCCGCCGGGAGGTTGAGCCCACGGCCGCCCGCGCGGATCGAGATCACGAGCACCGAGGGGCCGTCGGGACGGGAGAACGACTCGACGAGCTCGTCGCGTGCCCGGGCCGGCAGCCCACCGTGGAAGAACCCGATCTCGCGCCCGAGCCGCTCGTGCAGGTGGGGCACGAGCCGGTCGAACCCCGGGTACTGCGTGAAGACGAGGGCCTTGTCGTCGGCGGGCATTGCCTCGAGCAGCTCGACCAGCCGCTCGAGCTTCCCGGAGCGGCCCTCGAGCGGCCGGCCCGTCGCGAGCACCATCTCCGGGTGGTTGCAGACCTGCTTCAGCTGGCTGAGCATGGCGAGCACGGCGCCGCGTCGGCCGAAGCTGCGCTCGTGCTCCTCGATCCGTGGCATCCAGCGGTCGACGGTCGCGCGATAGAGGCTCGCCTGCTCGAGCGTGAGCCGGCAGTACTCCTTCGTGACGGTGATCTCGGGGAGCTCGAGCTCGACCTCCGGGCTGTCCTTGGGGCGGCGAAGGATGAACGGTTGCACCATCGCCCGCAGCCGCTCGAGCGCGCGGCTGTCGCTGTGGGCCTCGATCGGCCGCGCGAACGTCCGCTGGAACCGCTCGCGCGAGCCGAGCAGGCCGGGGTTGACGATGTCCATGATCGCCCACAGCTCGTCGAGGCGGTTCTCGATCGGGTGTCCCGGTCATCGCGAGCATCCGCCGCGCGTTGATGCGGCGCAGCGCGCGGGCACGCTTCGTCGCGGGGTTCTTCACATCCTGCGCCTCGTCGAGGATCAGCCTGTCCCAGGCGACCGTGGCCAGAACGTCGATGTCCCGAGTGGCGATGTCGTAGGAGGTGATCACGACATCGCTCGCGCGGGCGACCTGCAGGAGCTCGTCGCCTGTCAGCCGCTCGCCGCCGTGGTGGAGGTGAACGCGGAGCGTCGGAGCGAATCGCTCGATCTCCCGTGCCCACTGTCGGGTGACGCTCATCGGACAGACGACGAGTGTGGGGCCGAACGCCTCGTCACCGAACTGCTCGCGCTCGGAGGTGAGCATCGCGATCGCCTGAACGGTCTTGCCGAGGCCCATGTCGTCGGCGAGGATCGCACCGATCCCGAGGTCGCCGAGGAGCCGCAGCCAGCCGTGCCCGCGTGCCTGGAACGGGAAGAGGGGAAGCGTCATCGTCGACGGCGTGGCCAGCGGCTCGAAGCTCCTTTCGTCTCCGCCCGCGAGGAGCGCGCCGAGGCCGTCGTCGAGCGTGACCTCGCCCAGCTCGAGCCCCGCGTCCTCGACCTCGATTCCCGAGACCGCGCGGACGAGATCGACGACGGATCCCTCGCGGCGGCGATCGAGGAACTTCAGCGCCCGCTCGACCTCGGAGCGGCGCAAGGCGTGCCAGCGGCCCTGGATCCGGATCAGCGGCTCCTTGGCGGCTGCGAGCTCGACGAGCTCCTCCTCGGTGAGCGTCGTATCCCCGATCGCGAGCTTCCAGTCGAACCGTGCGAGTGCTTCCGTCCCGAGAAGTCCGCTCGAGCGGTTGGCCACGCTCGTTGCGACCAGGTTGACCCGTAGCTTGCTCGCGGACGTGACCCAGTTTCGCGGCAGCAGCACGGGCACGCCGATCTCCTCGAGGCGGGGAATCGCGGTG
The DNA here is from genome assembly GCA_963741655.1 of uncultured Thermoleophilia bacterium. Lineage (GTDB taxonomy): Bacteria > Actinomycetota > Thermoleophilia > Gaiellales > Gaiellaceae > Gaiella. The sequence continues at coordinate 351,058 of CAVUIQ010000006.1, read as the reverse complement.
CGCAGGACGAACCGCACGTCGTCGTCGCTCAGCTCGATCGCCGTCGGCGTGACCGAGTCGAACGCGAGCCCACCCGCTGCGAGCACCGGCTCGATCAGCCCGAGCTGGCGGTGCACGGCGATCCGCGGGTCGGCCGAGCGGAGGAAGCCGAACACCGCGTCGCCACCGTCGTAGAGCAGCGATGTCGGGAGAGACAGCGTCGGGTCGTCTGCCGCCTGGAGCCAGAGCTCGAGGACGAGCGGGGTGGACCCGTCCTCGGACGGCTCCGTCCGCTCGTCGAGTCGCAGGCTGAGGAGCCACGGGGCACTCGACCGTCGCTCGAGACCGCGATCGACCCAGTCCGTGAGTCGCCGCTCGAGCGCGCCGAGGCCGGCGTGCAGCGGGAGCTCGGGATCGTCCGAGGTAAGACCCTCGAGAAGGACTTCGGGTGCGCTCGGGCGCGATCGCATCAGCCGGTTGCCGAGACGGATGCCGGCGGCACCGAGCCGATCGCGCGCGATCTGGTCGACCGCGCAGGCGTAGAGGTCGTGAACGAGGGCGTCCGCGTCGCCGTCGAACGCATCGGCGCAGATTGCAGGTAGCGCAGCGGCGACCGCGTCGAGAACCTGCTGCACCGACTCGTCGATGGTCGCGCCCCAGTATGCGAGCCACGTGCGTCCACCGTGCTGGAGCTGCGGATGAAGCAGCCCTTCCGTCACCGAGCGCGAAGCAAGCTGGATGACCGCGAACGTCGCCCGAGCCGTTCCGCCGAGCTCGATCTCGGGCGGAGGCTCGCTCGCGAGCTCGATGAGCTCGGAGAGCCCGACGCGCCGTGCTGTTGCCCCGTGCCCCAGCTCGGCGAGGTCGGAGACCGCGGGGATCCCGACGACCAACCCTCCCGCCGAGAGCGACCCGTCGCGACCACGAACGACAACGGTCGCGCCGACATCCTGCTGCCACAGGATCTCGAGCGTCGCGGGCTCGAGGGAAGGCTCGACGTGGATGAGCTCGGGAGCGGACACCAACCCATGAGGATACGTGCGGCAGGGGATGTCACGCCGAGGTGAGCGTCATGAACGGCTCTCCAGAGCTACCGGCAACCGATCAGCGACAGATTGATGATAGAATGACGATATGTCAACTACATTGAATCTCGTTCTCGACCTCACCCGCGCCCGCACACTCGTGCTCCGCGACATCGATCAGCCGCTCGGCAGCCATCACGGCATCGGTCTCAACGACCTCACCGTGCTCCTGCAGCTTCAGGATGCCCCCGGCCAGACGCTGACGCGCGTCGAGCTCGCGCGGCGGCTCGCGGTGACCACGTCCGGCATCGCGCGTCAGCTCGGGCCACTCGAGCGCATCGGCCTCGTTGCGCGCGAATCGCACCCGACCGATGCGAGGCTCGCACTCGTCGTTCTCACGCCTCGCGGCGCAGAGGTTGCGATCGAGGCATCGGCCACGGCCGAAGAGGCGGCGGAGATCGCCGTCGCGCGACTGTGGTCGGCCGACGAGCGGCTCGCGCTTGCACCGCTGCTCGCGAAGGCCGCTCCCGACTGACGCCCGTCTGCAGACCGCGCGGCCCAGGCGCGATAGCATCGCGCCGTGAGCGAGACCACGACGAGAGTGCCGTACGACGACGGCCTGTTCATGCCGGCCCGCTGGGTCGAGCACGAGCGGACGCTCGTCTCCTGGCCGTGCCTCGAGTGGGCATTTGCGACCGGGCACCTCGAGGACGCAAAGGCCGAGTGGGCAGAGGTGATCCGCGCGATTCTCCGCTTCGAGCCCGTGACGGTGATCGCCGCGCCGGGCAACCGTGACGAGGTCGTGAACGCGTGCGGCGCGTCGGTCGAGGTCTTCGAGATCCCGATCGACGACTGCTGGATTCGAGACAACGGGCCGATCTTCGTCGTCGACGGCGCCGGAGGAGTGGCGATGACCGACTTCGGATTCAACGCCTGGGGTGGCCTGAACGAGGAGTGGGCAAACGACGACGCCGTACCCGAGCGCCTGGCCGAGCTGCTCGGTATGCGTCGGTACTGCGCGCCGATCATCTCCGAGGGTGGCGGAATCACGTGCGACGGCGAGGGGACGGTGATCACGACCGAGTCGGTGCTCCTGAATCCGAACCGCAATCCCGGGCTGACCAAAGCCGACATCGAGCTCGTGCTGCGCGACTACCTCGGCGCCGAGAAGGTGATCTGGCTGCCGTACGGCCTCGCGGAGGACATGGGGGAGTTCGGCACCGGCGGACACTCGGACAACGTCGTCCAGTTCACGCGGCCCGGCCAGGTGCTCTTCCAGGCGGCGCCCTCGCGGTCGGACCCGAACTGGGAGCTTGCAGCGGCAAACCGAGCCCGGCTCGTCGGCGAGACGGACGCAACCGGCCGACCGCTCGAGATCGTCGAGATCGACCTCCTGCCCATGACGCGGGAGATCGAGGGCCGAAGCAACGCGGCTCCGTACACGAACTTCTACCCCGTCAACGGCGGCATCATCGCCCCGCGGCTCGGAATTCCCGACGACGAGGTTGCCTTCCGGTTGCTCGGCGAGCTGTTCCCCGGCCGTGAGGTCGTCGGCGTGCCGACGGACTTCCAGGCGTACGGCGGCGGCGGGATCGGTTGCATCACCCAGCAGGTACCGGCGGGCGTCCCGCTCACCTGAGCTCGTTTCGCGCCGGGAGCTACGTCCTCCCGGGTGACCCACCGAGGCGCACGACGGTCGCTCCGTCTGCCGAGTCCGAGACCTGCTCGTCGACGAGCGGGTGCTTCGCGAGCTCGTCGCGGACGGCATGCCGCACGGCACCCGTGCCGCGGCCGTGGATCACGCGGATCTCGACGCGCCCCGCGAGCGCAGCCGCGTCGATCAGGTCGCGCACCGCCTCTCTCGCCTCCTGCGCGGTACGGCCGCGCAGGTCGATCTCGTCGGGCAGGTCGTTCTGGATCATCGCGCGCACCGTGACGGCCGGACCCGCCGGATCCTCGGTCGGCTCGGCGTGCCGGTCGGGAAGAAGGCGGTCGACGGGAACGCGCACGCGGAGACCGCCGCGACCGAGCACGGTCGCCTCGTCCCCGACGATCTCCGCGATCGTGCCGCGAACACCGATGTCCGCCGCGGCCACGGGATCGCCGACCGCGAGCGGGGCGGTCAGGGCAAGCGGCTCGTCGAGCTGCGAGAGCGAACGAGACGCGCGCGCGGCGCGCTCGGTTGCCGCGCCGAGCGTGCGGTCGCGCTCGGCCTCCTTCTTCTGCGCGGCTGGACTGGTGGCCCGGCCCCGCTCGCGCTCGAGCTTGCGCGCCGTGCGAATCTCCGAGCGGAGCTCCTCGAGCTCTGCCCGCACTGCCGTGAGCTCGGCTTCGGCCTGCGCGAGCGCCCTCTGGCGCTCGGCCGCGGCCGACGAGCGCACCTGTTCGATCTCGTCCTGGAGCCCTTCGGCGGCGCGTTGCGCCTTTGCGCGTGCCGCTTCTGCCTCCGCCCGCTCTGTCGCGGCGGCGCTGCGCTCCTCCTGCGCCTCCCGGGCCGCCGCTTCGGCCTCGGCGACGAGCTCCGCCACCTGCAGTCGCTCCGGCGCGACCTTGCTCCGGGCGGCTTCGACGATCGCACCGTCGAGCCCGAGGCGCTCGGCGGTCTGCAATGCGTGGGAGGTGCCCGGCCGGCCGAGGGCGATCGTGTAGAGCGGCTCGTGGCGTCTCGGGGTCGATCCCGGTCGCGGCGTTGGCGGCTCCCTCGGTGGCGCTCGCCCACTCCTTCAACTCGGCGTAGTGGCTCGTCGTCACGGTCAGTCGAGCCTGGGCGGCGAGCGCGTCGAGGAGCGCCTCGGCAAGCGCGGCACCCTCGACCGGATCGGTACCGGCGGCGATCTCGTCGAGCAGGACGAGCGACGCGCCCGATGCGCTCTCGAGGATGCCGACGAGATTGCGGACGTGGGCGGAGAACGTCGAGAGGCTCATCGCGATCGACTGCTCGTCGCCGATGTCGACGAGGATCGCATCGAACACCGGCAGCGCAGCCTCGAGTGCCGGCGGGCGTAGCCCACACTGGTGCAGGACGGCGGCAAGCCCGAGCGTCTTCAGTGCAACCGTCTTGCCGCCGGTGTTCGGGCCGCTGATCACGAGCGCGCGCAGGTCGCCGAGCTCGAGGTCGATCGGGACGGCCGCTTTCTGGTCGAGGAGCGGATGGCGCGCCCCGCGCAGAACGACGCCGGGCCCGGCCGTGACGACGGCGCCGCGCCAGCCGCGCGAGAGGCTGCCGCAGGCGATGGCCAGGTCGAGGCGCGCGGTTGCCGCGACGAGGCTCGCGAGAGCCCCCGCCTGCGCACCGACGAGCGAGGAGAGGTTCCGGAGGATGCGCGTCACCTCGTCGCGCTCGGCGATCTCCGCCTCGCGCAGCCGGTTCGAGTCGTCGACAGCCGCGAACGGCTCCACGAAGAGCGTCTGTCCCGAGCCGGACGAGTCGTGGACGATGCCGGGTACGCGACCGCGTGCGCTCGCCCGAAGTGCGAGCACCGGCCGCCCACCTCGCTCCGTGACGAAGTCGTCCTGGAGGTACTCGGCGAGCGCTGGGTCGCGAGCGATCTTGCGCAGGCGCTCGGCGAGCTTGCCGCGACCCTCGCGGAGCACACGCCGTAGGCGGCGGAGGTCAGGCGAGGCCGAGTCACGCAGGTCGGATCCGTCCTCCTCGACGGCACGTCCGATCTCCTCGGCGACCGAGAGCAAGGACCCGTCGATGTCGGAGACGATGTCGAGCAGGGCAGGGAGGTCGTCCCGTCCGGCGAGCGCCTTTCGGGCAGTCACGCCTGCGTGAATCGTGCGGCCAATGTTCATGAGCGTTCTCGTGTCGAGCGTGCTGCCGCGCCCCGCGAGCTCGGCTGCCTCGCTGACGTCGGTCGCGCCACCGAGGTCGGGCTCGGCGGAGTCCTCGATCAGCGAGATCGCCTCGCTCGTCTGCCGCTGCCGCAACTGAACGACGGCGGCCTCCGGGGACGGTCGGAGCGTCGCCGCGAGGTCGGCCCCGGGATCGCTCGCGGTAGCCCCGGCGAGCCGTGCCAGCACGGCGGGAAGCTCGAGGAGCTCGAGATCGTGTTCACGCATGCAGCGAGTGTACGACCGCCGAGCGCTTGTCCACCTTCGGCGAGTGGTATAGCGTGCATGGATGGGCTATCGCGCTGGATTGCCTCAGCTGGACGGGCAGACGTTTCTCTGCGACGGAGGCACCGAAACCGCCCTGATTTTCCTGCAGGGCCTCGAGCTTCCGTGCTTCGCCACGTTCCCGCTGCTCGAGACCGACGAGGGCCGCGAAGCGATGACGCGGTACTTCACGCCGTATTTCGCGACGGCGCGAGAGCTCGGAGCGGGGTTCGTGCTCGAGGCGAATACGTGGCGGGCGAACCCATCGTGGGGCGAGGAGCTCGGCTACTCGCTCGACGAGCTGGCCGAGGCGAATCGCCGTTGCATCGCCTTCGCGGAGGAGGCGCGAGCGCGCGAGGAGGTGCCCGGCTGCCCCATCGTGATCAGCGCGCCGTTCGGGCCGGAGGGGGACGCCTACAATCCCGCGGAGCATCTGACGGCGGAGGAGGCGGAGGCGTATCACTCCTGGCAGGCCGGAGTCATCGCCGAGACGACTGCCGACTTCATCACGGGCCTGACCATGACCTACGTCGACGAGGCGATCGGGATCGTCCGGGCCGCGACCGCCGCCGGAATGCCCGTCGTCATCTCGTTCACGGTCGAAACGGACGGGCGCTTGCCGAGTGGTCAATCGCTCGCCGACGCGATCGAGCAGGTCGATCGCGAGACCGACGGAGCGACTGCCTACTTCATGATCAACTGCGCGCACCCGACCCACTTCGTCGACGTGCTCGACGGACCCGGGCCATGGCATCGCATTCGTGGCATCCGCGCCAACGCATCGACGATGAGCCACGCCGAGCTCGACAACGCCGAGGAGCTCGACGACGGCGATCCCGAGGACCTTGCGCAACGCTACGTACACATCGGGACGCAGCTGCCGGATCTCGCCGTCCTCGGTGGTTGCTGCGGCACAGACCATCGACACATTGCGAGCATCGCGGACGCCTGGTTCGCCCGGGGCTAGGAGCCTGCTCCCGCGCCACCTCGCGTCGCGGCGCGTTGCGGGATCGAGTGCGTCACCCGTAGCGCCGGTGGACATCGTTGAGATGCGCACGCGCATCGTCGGCCGGGCTCATCCGTTACGGAAGCGCCTCGATCAGGTCGCTGACGCGCACCTGCTCGGTGAGCAGTCGGCTGAACCTCGCCGGGTCGCCCCCGATGTACGCCTCGCACAGATCCTGCCCCGCCGAATACGTGATCACATAGGCACGCCAGGTCGGATCCGTGATGAAGCGAACGGCGTGGGCGGCGCGCGTGGGAGTGCGGAGGCCCCAGCGCTCGATGTAGGCGCGTGCGTCGTCCTCGGTGCCGCCCTCCTCGTGAATCATCAGCGCGGCGTCGACGCCGATGCGTCCGAGCGGCCTCTGCGCCTCGCCGATCGCCATCGCCTCGTCGAGATCCGCGTTGTACCCCTGATCTGCGAGCGCAGCCACGAGCTCACGCGATAGCTCCTCGTCGAGGAGCACGCCGAGGCCCGCCTCTGCGATGCCCTCGCTGAGCAGTGCCTGCGGGGTCGGGACGAGCTGCAGCGACTCCTCGAGCTGGCCGCCGTCACGGATCAGGCGCTGCTCCTTCACAGCGTGCTCCGTGTGGTGCCCCGGATAGACCTCATGGGCGGCGAGCTTCACGATGTCGGTCGCCATCGCGGGTTGGTCGGCGTTGATGACAACGCGACTGCGGAGGTTGCCGAGGTAGTAGTTGAACGCCCACCAGGGCTCGTCGGACACGGCCTCGACCTCAACGTCCTCACCCGCCGGCAGGTCGAGGAGAAGAGCGGTGCGGGCGCGGAGGATCTCCGAGACCGCAATCAGAGCAGGAACCAGGCGGTCGGCGACGACGAGGCGTTCGTTGCGCCAGGCTTCGAGACGATCGCGCAGATCTCCGTCGCCCGGCAGGAGACGCTCGAGCTGCTCGTGCGCCTCGCGGTATGTGTCAAGCGATCCTCGCGTCGGGGCGAACGCCGTAGCAGCGCTCCACCTCGTCCGCATACGAGATGCGCTCGCCCGCGAGCACGCCGGCATACGTTCGCAGCCCGCGGATCTGATCTCCCAGCCAGCCCCGGCGTTGCTCGTCGAGACCTGCGGCCGCGGCGACGGACTGCGCGAGGGCGTCCGCGTCGGCCGCGAGCTCGCCGGGATCGATCAGCGCTTCCGCGGCGACGGCGGCTGGCGAGCTCGGGCGGCCCGTAGTAGGCGTCGACGAGACCGTCGACGTGCCTGCCGAGCCGGAGCCCGAGGGTCAGATAGCGCTCGATCACGTCGGTCACGGACGTACCGTACGACACTCCCGGGTCCGGCGAGTGACAAAGCGTGATCGGCGTCGTCACCACTTCTTCACAACTGTGAAATACTCGACCCCCGATGGACGTCGTCTGGCTCGGGGAATCTCATGCGCACGAACCGGCACTCGTCGGAGGCAAGGCGGCCAGCGTTCGGATCGTCGAAGCGTGAGCCGCGAGAGGGGCGCCGAGCGCGCGGTGCTGATCGCCGTTGCGCTCGGCGCCCTTCTCGCACCTCTCAACTCGACGATGATCGCGGTCGCGCTGCCGGACATCGTCGACGGTTTCGACTCGTCGATCGGCACGGTCGGGTGGCTCGTCACCTCGTACCTGCTCGCGCTCGCCGTCGTCCAACCGGTGGCGGGCAAGCTCGGTGATCGACATGGGCGGCGTCCGTTCATCATCGGTGGGCTGGCCGTCTTCGGTGTGGCCTCCCTCGGTGCCGCGCTGGCGCCGAGCCTCCCGTTCCTGATCGGCTTTCGTGTCGCCCAGGCGGTCTCCGGTGCCGTCGTTTTCCCGAACGGCGCAGGGCTGATCCGCGAGCTCATCCCAGCGAGTCGCCGCGGCGGCGCCTTCGGCATCGTCGGCGGGTCGATTGCCCTCGCGGCCGGGCTCGGGCCGTTGATCGGTGGCGTCCTCGTCGGCGTCGGAGGGTGGCGCGCGATCTTCCTCGTCAACGTCCCGTTCGTCGCAGCGGCGCTCGCGATCGCCTGGCGGGCCGTTCCCCGGAGCCCCGGCGTCGTGCCGGAGACCGCGTTCGACTGGCTCGGAGCGGCGCTTCTCGCGGCCGTCCTCGGCGGCTCGGCAGCGCTCGTGATCGAGAGCGCCCACGCCCCTCTCGTGCTCGCTCCCGGGGTTCCCGTGCTGCTCGTCCTCGCCGTCGTCTTCGTTCGGCGTGAGCTCCGGCATCCCGACCCCGTCTTCCAGCCACGGTTCTTCCGAATCCGCCCCTTTGCAGCGGCGAACGCGGGGATCTCGGCGAGCAACCTTGCCTTCTACACGGTTCTGCTCGCGACGCCGATCTTGCTCACGCGCCATCTCGACTGGTCGAGCCTGCAGGTCGGCGTCGCGCTCGCGTTGCTCTCCGCGCCGATGGTCGTCTTCTCCCCGATCGGTGGTCGACTTGCCGACCGCTACGGCCGTCGCATGCCTGCAGTCGCCGGTTGTGTGGCGCTCACTGCTGGAATAGTCCCACTGGCGATCGCTCCCGGCCTCGACACGCTCGTCCTGCTGCCGTGCCTCCTGCTGATGGGCTCCGGTGTCGGACTCTCCACAGCGGGTCTCCAGGCATCGGCGATCGAGGCGCTCGAACCGTCGCAGGCGGGCGTCGCCGCCGGGCTCTTCTCGACGTCGCGTTACATCGGGAGCTTCGCCGGCTCGATCGCACTCGCCCGGTTGCTCGACGAGGGGGAGGGGCTCTCCGGCTTCCACGCCGTGTTCGTGATCGCTCTCGCTGGAGCCGTCATCTCTGTCCTCGTGACCCTCGCCCTGCCGCGCCGACGGCCCGTCATCTAGCTGGCGGCGGCGGCCGTCGCGGGCGACCGGCGCGCGACCTCCGCGCGCACGGCGGGCGCCACCTCGGTGCCGTAGAGCTCGATCGCGCGCATCGTCTTCGCGTGGTCGAGGCTCGACAGGTAGAGCAGAAACCGCTGGTGGCCGAAGATCTCGTGCTGGAAGAGGATCTTCTCGACGACCTCCTGCGGGCTGCCCACGAAGTTCGCACCCCGTAGCGCGCGCGTGGCCTCGAAGTCGGCCCGGCTCATGGGCGGCCAGCCCCGCTCCCGTCCGATCTTGGTCATCATCGCGTTGAACTGCGGCCAGGAGGCATCGGCCGCCTCCTGCGAGGTGTCCGCGATGAACCCGTGCGAGTTGATGCTCAGCGCCGGAGCGGGGTGGCCCGCCTCGGCCGCGGCACGCCGGTGGATCTCGGCGAACGGGGCGAACCGCTCAGGCATCCCGCCGATGATCGCGAGTGCCATCGGGAGGCCGAGCGACCCGGCGCGGGCAGCGGAAGCGGGGTTGCCTCCGACCGCGATCCAGACGGGGAGGGGGTCCTGCGTCGGTCTCGGGTAGATACCCGCGTCGTCGAGTGGTGCACGAAGGCGGCCGGACCAGGTGACGTGCTCCGCCTCGCGGAGGCGGAGCAACAGGTCGAGCTTCTCGGCGAACAGCTCGTCGTAGTGGGCCAGGTCGTAGCCGAACAGCGGGAAGGACTCGATGAACGATCCGCGGCCGGCCATGATCTCGGCCCGTCCGCCGGAGAGCAGGTCGAGCGTCGAGAACTGCTGGAAGACCCGCACGGGATCGTCCGAGCTGAGCACCGTGACGGCGCTGCTCAGCCGGATCCGCGACGTCCGCTCGGCGGCCGCAGCGAGCGTGACGATCGGCGCAGAGACGGCGAAGTCCGGCCGATGGTGCTCGCCGATCGCGAAGACGTCGAGGCCGACCTCGTCCGCGAGGGACGCCTCCTCCATGAGGTTGCGCAGGCGCAGAGCGGGTGAGATCGCCCGGCCCGTCGCCGGATCGGGCGTGAGCTCTGCGAAGGTGTAGAGGCCGAGTTCCATTACTTGAGTCCACAAGTAATGATAGCAGCGCACCGTTCGACGCCGCGGAGCGACACTCGAGAGAGTGTCCCCTAACCCCTAGAACGCAGGACGCGAGCTCGGCCGCAGCGTGCGGCGGCCGGTGAGCGACCGCTCTCGCCGTGCCACGAGAGAGCGCGAGCAGGTGACGATGTCCTCGTCATCTCCGTGCGCAACCGCGAGCGTCACGCGGTCACCGTCGCTCTCGAGCACCCGTGCGCGAGACCCGATCTCGAGCACCGTCCCGTCTTCCTCGCAGCGAAGCTCGGCGAGGAGGTAGACCACGTCGTCGTTCGGGCTATCGGCGCTCGATCTCATCGTCGGACTAGCGTGATTGGCCGTTCACCCTGGTTCTCCTTCCAGGCCACGCATCGCCACTTCAGGCCTCGGGGTCGACGACAGGAGATCGTGCCGCGGGCAACGCTCGAAGCAGCAAGTGCGGAGGTGCTTCCGGGCCGAGGACTGAGCTCCAGAGGCCCATCGGGCAACCCCGTCCAGCTCTTTGAGCACGGCGAGGTGCAGTTCTTCAGGCGGCTGGTGTCAGGCGGTTGACCAGCGGTCGGCCCGGAGAGCACGCGGCGAGAGCGCCCGCCGCTGTCGGGCCACGAGTCCCCGCGAGCAGGTGACGACGCTCTCGAGGCGGCCGTAGCCGACGGCGAGCGTCAGCCGGTCGCCGTCGGCCTCGAGCACGCGCGCACGCGAGCCGATCTCGTAGACCGGCCCCTGCTCGGCTGACCGAAGCTCGGCGAGCAGGTAGACCACTTCTCCCCCTGCAGTGATGTCTTCAGCGCCCATGATGAGACAGACGGTCGGATGTGTGTGGGGTTGGGAATCTTCACCCAATGCTTACGATCGACGGCTCGTGAGGGACGTGCGATGATCCGACGAGAGTCGCGGCGGCGGTGCGGTGCCCAGTGCGGTGTCTCGCAACGTTAGACCCGAAATGATCGTTGCGAGACACCGCACTACCGTGTTGATTCAATAGTGCGGCGTCTCACGATGCTGTTTCCTGTTAGACGCTATGAGACGCCGCACCAGAGGAGCCCAACATGAGCGAACGGAGCTACGAGGAGTTGTGCGCCTCCCACGTGTGGGAGGTGCCTGCGCGCTACAACATCGCCGCGGACGTCTGCGACAGGCACCCGCGCGACAAGCAGGCGATGATCTGGGAGAGCTTCGACGGCTCGTTGCGCGAGCTCGACTGGGGCGAGTTGCAGGATCTTGCCAACCAGGCAGCCCACACCCTCGCGGCGCACGGGGTGACGCGCGGGGATCGGGTCGCGGTGGTGCTTCCGGCGACGCCGGAGACGGCGGCGATCTTCTTCGGCGTCTGGAAGCTCGGCGCGATCCTGCTCTCGATGTCGGTGCTCTACGGCGACGATGGGATCGAGCACCGCCTCTCGGATTCCGAGGCCAGGCTTCTCGTCACCGACGCGGAGAATGCGCCGCGCTTCGAGCGACCGTGGGCTCCGGCCGTGCTCGTGCTCGGACAGGACACGCTCCGTGACGCGTCGACCGAGCTCGTCTGCGCGGACACCGCGGCGGACGATCCGGCCCAGCTCTACTACACGTCGGGCACGACCGGGTTGGCCAAGGGCATCGTCCACGCGCACCGCTACATCCTCGGGCACGAGGAGTTCCGGTACTGCCACGAGGTGGAGGACGGCGAGCGGTTCCACGGCATGGGGGAGTGGGCGTGGGCGGCCGGGATTGCACCACTGCTCGGGCCGTGGCGCCTCGGAGCCGTGCAGTGTGTCTACCGGCGCGAGGCCGGCTTCGATCCCGGCAAGCAGCTCGCGTTTCTCAGCCGACACCGGGTAACGAACGTCTTCACGACGCCGACTGCGATGCGCTCGATGATGGCGATCGAGAACGCGGGGACGCTCTATCCACAGTCGTTCCGCCGGGTCTGCTCGGCAGGTGAGCCGCTGAACCCGGAAGCGATCCGCTGGTTCCGCGAGCAGTACGGCATCACGGTGCTCGACTACTACGGCCTGACCGAGTCGTATCCGCTCGTCGCCAACTACCCCGCCATGGAGGTGCGCGAAGGCTCGATGGGGAAGCCGATGCCGGGGTGGGATGTGCAGATCCTCGACGAGGACGAGCACCCCGTTGCGGTTGGGCAGCGTGGCGAGATCTGCCTTCGGGCTCGCTCGAACCCGCACTACCCGCTCGGCTACTGGCGGAACGACGAGGCGGGGGCCGAGACGTTCGGCGGCGCGTGGTTCCACACGAAGGACGCGGCAGTACAGGACGAGGATGGGTACTACTGGTACGTGGGGCGCGCCGACGATGTGATCATCGCGGCCGGCTACCGGATCGGCCCGTTCGAGGTGGAGTCGGCCTGCCTCGAGCATCCGGCAGTTCGCGAGGCGGCCGCAGTCGCCTCTCCCGACGAGCTGCGTGGCAACGTCGTCAAGGCGTTCGTCGTGCTCGCGGACGGCTACGAGCCGTCGGACGGTCTCGCCTCCGAGATCAAGGTGTTCGTGCGTGAGCGGCTGTCGGCCTACGCCTATCCGCGCCTGATCGAGTTCGTCCCCGATCTGCCGAAGACGCTGACGGGGAAGATCCGGCGGATCGAGTTGCGGCAGCTCGAGCTGGATCGGGCCGCGGCCAGCCACGGTTCCTGAGTTCCCACGGCGATTCGGGTTTCGAGACGCCACGGTCTAGAGGCAGGAACAGCGACCCCTGTCGGCGCGCGGTCGGGCACCGAGTGGCGAGACGTCAGATGGGCCGCCCGCTGGGGCGGCCCATCGGTTCGAGGCCATGAACAGGGCTGCGGTTCTCTGCGGGTCCACGCGATTCATGTGCGTGGTCGTGCCGATGCGGCTACGAGTACGACGGTTCGTGAGCGCGGCGGCGTACGACGACGCTCCCAGCGACGATCAGTCCGAGACCGAGCGCGGCAGCCGCGCCGATCCCGGCGTCGAGCCAGTCGAATCCGGTGCCCCGCGCTGACGCTGAGCCAGCCTCGGCGATGACGGGAACCTGGTCGGCCCGCGCCACCTGCTCGAACTCGATCGCACCCTGTCCGTGCGTTGCGCGGTCGTCGGGGCGTACTGCATCACTTCGCCGTTCGAGCACGATCGCGCCCTGTCCGTGCCTTGCGCGGTCGTCGGGACGCACGACGTCGGTGCGCTGCTCGAGGACGATCGCGCCCTGTCCGTGCGTTGCGCGGTCGTCGGGGCGAGTCGAGCCGATGGCCATGCCGGCACCTGCTGAGAGAGCGAGTGCAACTGCCAGAGCTGTGATGTTCGCGAGGTTCCTCATTGCCTCTCCTCCTGTCGTCGACCGCCCAGCGCGGTCGGTCGTCGGAACGGTGCAACGATGCGGTTGCGGCCCGGCTGCAGATCGGCCATAGTCGGCTGCACTACGAGCGAGGAGGGGCTATGGAAGCGAGGGTCCTTGGCCCTCTCGAGGTTCTCGTCGGTGACACGCAGATCGAGGTGCCGCGGGGGAAGCAGCGTGAGCTCCTCGCCGTCCTGCTGATCAACGCCAACGAGATTCTGTCCACCGACACGCTTGTCGACGCCCTCTGGGGCGAGAGCCCGCCCCCTTCCGCGCTCAAGACGCTGCAGGCGCTGGTCTCCCGACTTCGTGGGACGCTCGGCTCGGCGGGCGAGGCGCTCGAGACGTACGGCCACGGATACCGCCTTCGCATGGAGCGCGGCGAGCTCGACTCCGACGTCTTCTACGACGCGCTCGAGGAGGCCCGGCGCGCGCGATCTCGTGGCGAGCCCGAGGAAGCCTCCGAGCAGTTGCGAGAGGCGCTCGGTCTGTGGCGCGGCCCGGCCCTCGCGGAATTCCGGTACGCCGACTTCGCGCAGGCCGAGATAGCCCGACTCGAAGAGCTCCGTCTTACGGCCAAGGAAGAGCGGATCGAAGCCGAACTCGAGCTCGGACGCCACGATGAGCTCGTCGTCGAGCTCGAGGCGCTGGTCGCCGAGCATCCCCTTCGCGAACGGCCGCGAGGCCAGCTCATGCTTGCGCTGTACCGCTCGGGACGGCAGGCGGAGGCGCTGCAGAGCTACCAGGACGGGCGGCGCATGCTCTCGGAGGAGCTTGGCATCGAGCCGAGCGAAAGCCTGCGACGACTCGAGCACCGGATCCTCGAGCAAGATCCAACGCTCGCCGCCCCCGAGCCTCCTGCGCGGCCGCGAGCCGCGGGCTCGGGCACCCCGTTCCGGTACCCACGGACGATCGTTGTTGTGGGCGTGCTGATGCTCGCGGCTGCGGCCGGAGCTGCGGCCTTCCTCGCCACTCGCGACGACAAGCCGGTTCAGGCAGCGGGTCTGCGCGCGCTCGACCCCGAGTCGGGTGAGGTGATCGAGAGCGTTCCGCTCGGTACCGCGCCGTCCGCCGTCAGCGTCGGGGAGGGAGGCGTCTGGGTGCTCGATGCCGACGACAGGACCGTGTCGGAGATCGACCCGGAGACACGGGCGGTCGTCCGGACCTTTAGCACGTCATCGACACCGACCGACATCGCGGCGGGCGCCGGGGGCGTCTGGATCGGCAGCACGACGTCGGACAACGGAGTCTTCCCGAGCAGCGTATCCCGCATCGACCCCGAGTCGGGCCTTCTCGTCGAGACGGTCGAGCTCCCGCCCACGCGGATCTTGCCGGGAAGCACATTCGCGGGGAGCAGCCGGCAGCACCTCGCCGTCGCGCCGGATGCCGTCTGGGTGATCAACCCCGACCTCACCGTCTCACGCATCGACCCGCGATCGAACAGGATCGTCGCGCGGGTCGGGAAGATTCGGGCCGAGAACATCGCAACGGGCGACGGCGACGTCTGGGTCACCGAGGGCAATACCGTCACCGAGATCGACAGCGCCACGAACGTGGTCGCACGACGCCTGACGCTGAAGCAGGCCGGGTTTCTCGTTGATCTCGCGATCGGCGGAGGCGCGGTGTGGGCGACCGATCCCGAGGGTGGCCGAGTATGGCGCGTCGACACCGGCCGGCGACTTGCTGCGCGGGCCATCCCGCTCGAGACGTGGGTCGCAGGTCTCGCCTACGGCGAGGGAGCGGTGTGGGCGACGAACGAGATCACCGACGAGATCCATCGCATCGACCCACGGACGAGCGAGGTGAAGCGCATCGCCTCTGACGCGTCGCCTCGCGACGTCGATGCGGGCGCGGATGACGTCTGGGTGACGACTGCCTCGCAGCCGTCGCGGGAGGCGGCTCTCCCGCGCTCGGTCTGTCAGGAGGTGCAATCGAGCGGCGTGGGGAGACCTGACCTCCTCGTCGTGTCGAGCCTCCCGCTCCAGGGTGCGAGCCGCGCGCTTGCGCAGTCCATGGTAGGGGGGATCCGTTTCGTTCTCGAGCAGCGCGGGTTCGAGGCCGGCGGGTTCTCGGTCGGCTTCCAGGCATGCGACTCCTCGACGGCGCAGGCAGGCGCTGAAGAGTTCTTTCGCTGCGGCTCGAACGCCAAGGCGTTCTCGCGCAACGAGCGTGTCGTCGGCGTCATCGGCTCGTTCCAGTCGTTCTGCTCGTACCTGCAGATCCCGATCACGAACCAGGCCCCGGGCGGACCGCTCGTGATGATCAGCCCGTCGAACACGGTCGAGTTTCTGACCGAGAACGACGGTCTCTACCCGTCCGGGACGCGGAGCTTCTTCCGGCTCGCTGCGCTAGGACGCCTCCAGGGCCTCGCGCAGGTCGAGCTCGCGAAGGAACTCGGTCACGACCGGCTCTTCGTGCTCGATTCCGGTGAGTATGGGGACCGCTACGTCCCCGACCTGCGGGCGCATGCGAAGCTCCGAGGGGTCGAGGTCGTCGGGAGCGCCCGGTTCGACCCCAGGAAGAAGTCAGTAGCGGCACTCGTCCGCCGAGTCGCCCGGAGCAAGCCGGAAACCGTTGTGATCGTCGATCAAGTGAGCCCTGGGTCGGCGGCACTCGTAAGCGGGCTTCGAGCCGCACTCGGCCCCGACGTCGCCATCAGCGCACCCGACGGGTTCTTCGATTCGCAACTCGAGAAGCTCGGAACCGCTGTGAACGGCATGTACGTCACGAACTACGGCATCCCCAACGACCGGCTCACGCCGAGAGGAAGGCAGCTCCTCCGTGGCTTCGCCGCCGCGAACGGGGGCAACTCAGGCCCCGACCTGGGCGCGGCGTACGGAGCGCAGGCCGCTGAGATCCTGCTCGATGCGATCGCCCGCTCGAACGGCACGCGAGGGTCGGTCCTGGACGAGGTCAGGCGCACGGTCGTGACGAAGGGGATCCTCGGGAACATCCGCTGGGACGCGCGGGGCGATCTTCTCGAGGCGCCGATCACGGTCTTTCGCGTGCGGGGCGGCGAGTTCGTCGCCGATCGCGTGGTCGTCGTCAAGCCACCTCAGGGCGATCAGTGACGGGAGGAGCCTCGCCGGCCGGCGCCTGAGTCGCGCCCGGCGGCTCAGAGGTCGACCGGAACGTCGCTCACTCGCAGTCCGCGGACACGCGCCTGCTCGACCACGATGATTCCGCCTGCGGTCGTCACGATCCCGATGCTCTGGAGCGCCGTGAGGCTCTGCGCGAGGAGTGCCCAGGCGAAGATCGCTCCGAGCATCGGCTCGGCCATCCCGACGACGCTCGCAGCTCCCGCTCCGATGAGGCTCGTACCTGCGACCCACGTTCCGTAGACGGCCACGCTGCCAACGACGATGATGAAGGCCATGGCAACCCAGACCGGAAGCGAGAAGCCGACGCGCCCGTCGAACGTCGTCGTTTCGCCGAAGAGCTCGTAGGGAAGTGTCCACGGTGGCACGATCACGAGCCAGACGATGGCGGCGATTCCGAGACCGGTACCCGTGCGGACGAGCGGCGGGAGACTCGTTCTCGGCCGTGCGGCAATGAGAACGGTCGCGGAGAACGCGACCATGGTGAGAACCGCCAGACCGATCCCGAGCAGCGACAGCGAGCCCAGATCGCCCGACCCGAGGACTGCGAGCGCGAGCCCGAAAACGGACACCGCCATTGCTCCGTAGGCGTAGTGGGGAAGCGACTCGGCGTGAACGAGACGCTCGTAGAGGGCGACGAACAACGGTGCCGTGAACACGATCACGAGCACGACGGCGATGTCGACGCGTGAGATCGCCTGGAAGTAGAGGCCCTGGCCCGCGACGAACCCGACGAGAGCGAACGGGATCAGATGGAGCATGTCACCGCGTGTCAACGTCCGGAGGTGCGGTGCCACGACGACGAGGAGGAGGAGCGCGGCGCCGTCGATCCGGATCGCTGACAGCTCCCGCGGCGTCACGCCGGCGTCGATCACCAGCCGCCCGGCAACGCCGTTCGCTGCCGCGAATGCCGCAGAGAGCGCGACGAGGACGTAGCCGATGCGTGAGACGGACGGCGCCCGCCGTTGTTCGGTCGCGGGGGGCACGCATGCACCGTATACAGCGCGTCGGAGCTGCCCGCCCGTGGCCGTAGGCTGGATTCCTGGCCACGGTTCGGCCAGTCCGGATGTGCGGTGGGTCGAGAGGCTTGATGCGCATAATCGCTCCCGCACCGGTCCGTGTGAGATCCCCTGCCGGTGCAAATCCTCGTCGGCTTGCAAACCTTTCGCGCCCGCCGTCGTCTCACGCCGCATCAACGCTTCACGAAACCCCCTCGTGGTGCAGATGGGCTCCCCGCTTCTTCAGGGGACGGCTCACGCGTCCTCCCTGGTACGGGGAGGTGGGCGTCGTGCTCGATGACAGCCTGCGTCGCGACTGGGTTGCCCAGGTCGCCCTCGAGCGAGGGGAGAAGGCCCGCAAGCAGGGCCGCGACTACGAGCACGAACGAGAGCCGCGCCCGTTCGAGACATCGCGCTGGCTCGGCCTCCAGGTCCGCTCGCTCCTTGCCCTTGTCGCCGTCGCCGAGGAGGGCAGCTTCGTCGGCGCAGCGCGGCGACTGGGGTACTCCCGCTCGACGATCAGCCACCAGATCGCGCACCTCGAGGTCGCCGTCGGTGCCTCTCTCGTCGTTCGTAGCAGCGGCTCGAGATCGATCCTCGTCACGCCCGCCGGTCGCATTGTCGTCAGTCACGGACGCGCTGTGCTTCGGCTGCTCGCGAACGCCGAGGCGCAACTCGACGCACTGGGAACTGCCGACGTGCGCCGCCGCGCCGAGCAGCCTCTGTGGCTCGGGCAAGACGCTCCGCCCGCCACTGCGTAACCGCCGTCCGCGACGCTAGACGGGCTCCCCGTTGCCGCGCGCGCAAACGTCGAACTTCTCGAACTTTCCTTGAGTCTGGCCCGTCGCCTGATGTAGACACCTGACGTCGCTCCGATCCCGGGCGCGGCTCTACGGACTGCACCGACGACCCTTGCCGAGCGAAACCCCCTCACGCCATCTTCAGCCGAGCCGGAGCGGCGGCGTTGCCGCTCGGGCATGGAACGTGCTGGAGAGCCACCGCCGACGCAAGCGTGTTGCCTGGGTGGGGCTCGCTGCCGTCGCCGTAGCGGGCGCCGGCCTCATATTCGCGTTTGCTCCGAACAAGAACGCGCCTCCCGTTCACTTCAGCAACGCGCCGGCGGTCGTGCCGGAGACTCTGACCAAGGCGCCGCTCGCGCCGGAGGCGCGTCGCGTGGCGATCCGCTTCATCCAGACGGCGGTGGCCCGCGAGAACCTGGGCGAGGCGTGGACGCTCGTGGGACCGAACCTCCGCGGCGGACTCACTCGGGCGCAGTGGGTGACGGGGAACAACCCGGTCGTGCCCTATCCGATCGAGAAGCTCGACGTCGCCCCGTACAAGGTCGACGCGTCGTACACGAAGAGCGCGCTGATCGAGGTCGCGCTCCTGCCCCGCAAGAACGCCGACGTCCGGGCGCAAGTGTTCTTCCTCGAGTTGAAGAAGGTCGACTCGGGCGCGGAGAGCCGCTGGGTCGTCGACAACTGGGTGCCGAGAGCCTCGACGGTGGTGCCGCGATGAGAGATGTCGCGGATCGGTCGGTGAACGAGTTCGACGAGAGCGCCGCGCGGGACGTGGCGCTGATCGCCATGGCCGAAGGCGTCGGTGGATTCACTGACGACGACGGCGAGACGCAGATCGAGGCGCGCGACTACTGGGCCTCGGTCTGGCTGCGGCTGAAGCGCGACAGGTTTGCCATCGCCGGGGGCGTCTTCATCGTCGTGCTCATCGTGACGGCCTTTGCGGGTGCCCCGATCGCCTCGCACTTCCTCGGGCACGGACCGAACGAGCCGTTCCTCGTCTCCGGCGGCCTCGACTCCGATCAGCTTCCCGCCGGTCCGTGGACACACGTCGGCAAGCTGACCGAGAGCGGCGAGATCGAGGAGCAGCTCTTCATCCTCGGCTCGGACTCGACGCTCGCTCGCGACGAGTTCCTCCGCATTCTCTATGGCGCGCAGGTGTCGCTCGAGGTCGGGATCGGCGCGACACTTCTCTCGCTGCTGCTCGGCACGCTCGCGGGGGCCGTCGCGGGCTTCTACCGAGGCTGGGCCGACACGACCATCTCGCGGATGGTCGAGCTGACGATGGCCTTCCCGTACCTCCTCTTCGTGATCACGCTCGCCGCGACCCTCGGTACGAGGCTCAACAAGGTCACGTTCGGGTTCATGGGCGAGGGTGTCTTCACGCTCATCCTCGTCTTCGGGCTCCTCGGCTGGTTCTACTCGGCGCGGGTGATGCGCGGGCTCGCGCTGTCGCTGCGCGAGAAGGAGTTCGTCGAGGCGGCGCGGATGGTCGGGTCGAGCAACTGGCGGATCATCCGCTCGCACATCTTTCCGCATCTCGTCGGCCCGCTGATCGTGCTCGCGACCCTCAACGTCGCAGCGTTCATCCTCGCGGAAGCAGGCCTCTCGTTCCTCGGTCTCGGCATCCAGCTGCCGACGGCGAGCTGGGGCAACCTGCTCGCGGACGCCCCCCAGTACTACACCTCCCGGCCCCTGCTCATGGTCTGGCCGGGGCTGGCGCTGCTCCTCACCTCGCTCGCATTCAACCTCCTCGGAGACGGCCTCCGCGACGCATTCGACCCGAGGGGCTCCCGATGACCGTTGCTCGCTCCGCGTGCTTCCCATCAACCGACCGACCAACCGAAAGGACGCTCAATGACTGGTAGACGTTTTGTGGGGGTGATGCTCGCCGTCTTCGGCGTCGTCATCCTCTCCGCCTCCGCTGCGGTCGCCGCTCCCGCAGCGAAGAAGGGTGGAACCATCGTCGTCGAGATGACGACCGACGTCGACTACATCGACCCGCAGCTCTCCTACTACGGGGAGACGTGGAAGCTCGAGGCTGCGACCGCCTGCAAGCTTCTCAACTGGCCGGACAAGGAGGGTGCTCCGGGTGCTGTCGTCACGCCCGAGGTTGCTGCGGGACTGCCGATCATCTCGAAGGACGGCAAGACGTACACCTTCACGATCCGCTCGGGATTCACGTTCTCGAACGGTCAGGCCGTAACGGCCAAGAGCTTCGTCAACGCTTTCAACCGCTTCGCGAACCCGAAGATGCAGTCGACGGGCATTCAGTTCCTCGACATCATCCAGGGTGCCCAGGCCGTGATCGATGGCAAGGCGAGCACGGTTTCCGGGGTCACCGCGAAGGGGAACAAGCTCGTCATCCGGTTAACGAGGGCGTCGCCCGATCTCCTCGCCCGGATGACGATGCCGTTCCTCCAGGCCATCGACACCAAGTTGGCCGGTCAGATCGACGCCAACGGGATCAACGAGTACGCATCCTGTGGCCCGTACTACTTCTCGGCCCGAACGCCGGGTCGCTCGATCACGCTCAAGCGCAACCCGAACTACAAGGGCCAGCGCGCAGCGAATGCCGACACGATCCAGGTCAACATCGGCAATGACGTCGCGGTCGAGTACCAGAACGTCGAGAAGGGGACGACCGATTACGCATCGGGTGGGATTCCGGCGACGGAGTGGAAGAACGTCGTCAACAAGTACGGCCTGAACAAGAAGGACGGCCGTGTGCAGGTGCGGCCGCTGCTCGATGTCCGCTACGTCGCGATGAACCGCTCGCGGCCGCTGTTCAAGGACAACCCGGGCCTCGCGAAGGCCGTCAACTGGGCCGTCGACCGGCAGGCGTTCTCCGCGCAGGGTGGGTACCTGTACGGCAAGCGCACGGGGCAAGTCCTGCCGCCCGGGATGCTCGGCTATGCCCAGCAGTCCCTCTATCCGCTGAAGATCACGGCCGGCTCGGCGAAGCAGGCGAAGAAGCTCGCAGCGCCGAACCTTCGTGACGGCAAGGCCGTGCTCTGGGCAGCAAACGCCGGCGTCGCTCCACTGCAGGCGCAGCTGATCCAGTTCAACCTGAAGCAGATCGGGCTCGATGCCGACATCAAGCTGCTCCCGCGGGCGCAGCAGTTCACGAATGCGGGCAACCCGAAGACCGCAACGTTCGATATGACGATCGAGCGGTGGGGTGCGGACTATGCGGACCCGTACGACTTCGTGAACATCCTGCTCGACGGGAACCAGGTCGCCAACTCGCAGCACAACAACTACGCGTACTTCAACGTGGCGAAGTACAACCAGCAGATGAACTCCGCGTCGCTGCTGACAGGCTCCAAGCGAGGCACGGCGTACGCCGCCCTCGACGTGTCGATGATGAAGGACAACCCGCCGTGGGCGCCGCTCGTCAACTCCAACGACCGCAACTTCATGTCTGCGCGCGTTGGCTGCCTGACGCTGAACATGGCCCAGGGCGGCGGGCCGCTCCTGAACGTGATGTGCCTCAAGTAACTGCGTCCCCAGGGAGGGGCGGCCAGGGGCCGCTCCTCCCAACCCTCGATCTGCGAAGGCGGTGAACCGTGCTCAGCTACCTCGTCCGGCGACTCCTGTGGGCAGGTGTTCTCTTCATCGGAGTGACGCTGATCACGTACGCGCTGTTCTTCGTGCTCCCGGCCGATCCGGCAAGACTCGCCGCCGGGAAGTCCGCGACGGCCGAGGATGTCGCGCGGGTCTCACATCAGCTCGGGCTCGATCGACCCCTGCACGAGCAGTACGGGCTCTTCCTCAAGCGTCTTGTCGTCGATCAGTCGCTCGGGCGCTCGTACACGAATCGGCGCTCGGTCAACGAGATGGTCGGTGAGGCCGTGCCGGTCACCGCGGCGCTCGTCGTCGGTGGCGCGATTCTCTGGATGATGATCGCCGTTCCGATCGGGATCATCTCGGCGCTGCGGCCTCGATCGCTGATCGACAGAGGGGCGATGATCTTCATCCTGATCGGGATCTCGGCGCCCGTCGTGTGGATCGGGCTCCTCTTCCAGTATTTCATCGGCTTCCGCCTCGGCTGGACGCCGAACGCCGGCTATTGCGACGTCTTCAACCCGCCCGAGGGTGCGAGCTGTGGTGGGCCCGCCGACTGGACGTACCACCTGATCCTCCCGTGGCTGACGTTCGCGATCCTCTTCGCGGCGAGCTACGCGCGGATGATCCGGGCGAACGTGATGGACACGCTCGGCGAGGACTACGTGCGCACCGCCCGCGCGAAGGGGGCGCCGGAGAACGTCGTCATCCGCCGTCACGTGCTCCGCAACGCGCTCCTGCCGATCGTGACGATGCTTGGTCTCGACATCGGCGTCGCTCTCGGTGGCGCGATCTTCACCGAGGCGATCTTCAATCTGCCGGGTCTCGGTCGACTCGCGTTGAACAGCGTCCTCAACCTCGACCTGCCGACGATGCAGGGCGTCGTCGTGTTCGCGACGCTCGCGATCATCCTCTTCAACGTCATCGTGGACGTGACGTACGCCATGATCGACCCGAGGATCAGGCTTACGTGACGGGGAGTGCGAACGGGGCTTCGCGCACCGAGCAGGCGGGGGCAACCCCGCTGCTCGAGGTGCGTGATCTGCGGACGTACTTCAAGACCGACGATGGGATCGTGCGAGCCGTCGACGGCGTCTCGTTCAGTGTCGAGCCGGGTCAGACGCTCGGCGTCGTCGGTGAGTCCGGCTCGGGCAAGAGCGTCACGATGATGTCGATCCTCGGGCTCAACCCCAAGGCGGGGCGGCTCGCGGTCAGCGACGGCTCGAGTGCGTCCGAGCAGATGGTCGGCTTCCTCGGGGACTCGAAGAAGTACGTGTCGATCTCCACGGGAGCGGCCCTCTTTCGCGGCGAGAACCTCCTCGAGGCCTCGAGCTCGCGGCTCCGCTCGCTTCGCGGCAAGGAGGTATCGATGATCTTCCAGGATCCGATGACGTCGCTCAACCCGGTGCTGACCGTCGGCGACCAGCTCGTCGAGGCGGTGACGTTGCACCGCGACATCAGCGCCCGCAAGGCCCGCAAGATCGCAATTGCAGGGCTCGAGGAGGTTGGGATCCCGAGGGCCGGCCGCCGCGTCGACGACTACCCGCACCAGTTCTCCGGCGGCATGCGGCAACGGGTGATGATCGCGATGGCGCTGATCAACGAGCCCGCGTTGCTGATCGCGGACGAGCCGACGACCGCGCTCGACGTCACGACGCAGGCGCAGATCCTCGACCTGATCAGCGCCCTCCAGAAGGAGCGCGGCACTGCCGTTGTCCTGATCACGCACGACCTGGGCGTCGTTGCCGAGACGGCCGATGACATCGTCGTCATGTACGCCGCCCGGGTCGCGGAGCACGCGCCCGTCCTCGAGCTCTTCGAGCATCCGATGCACCCGTACACCTGGGGGCTCCTTGGATCGTTGCCGCGGGTCGACGTCACCCTCGACCGGCTGATGCAGATCGGAGGTCAGCCGCCGTCTCTCCTGCGTCCGCCTCGCGGCTGCCGCTTTCGCCCGCGCTGCCCGTACGCATTCGAGCGCTGTCGCGACGAGATGCCCGCCGCGACGGCCCAGAGCTACGACCCGGGCCACCTCGACGCCTGCTTTCTCGACGAGCGGTTCAAGGTCAACGAGTCGGCGCGCGTGACCCTCGAGCTCGGACTCGCACCGGAGGCGGCATGACCGACACGCTGCTCGAGATCGATCAGCTGACGAAGAACTTCCCCATCACGGAGGGGATCGTCTTCAAGAAGGAGGTCGCGACGGTCAAGGCGGTCGCAGGCATCTCCCTGGACGTGCAGCGCGGCGAGACGCTCGGGATCGTTGGTGAGTCGGGATGCGGTAAGTCGACGCTTGCGCGGCTGATCACGAACCTGCTCACGCCGACGAGCGGCAGCGTCAGGTTCGACGGGCGAGACATCTCGACCCTCTCCAAGCAGGAGCTCTTCGCGTTCCGACGACAGGTGACGATGATCTTCCAGGACCCCTACGCATCGCTCAACCCGCGCAAGCGGGTCGGCTTCATCGTCGCGGAGCCGCTCGTCGTCCACGGCGTCGGGACCGAGGCCGAGCGGAAGCGTCGCGTGCAGGAGCTGCTCGAGGTCGTGGGGCTCAACGCGGAGCACTACAACCGGTTCCCGCACGAGTTCTCGGGTGGGCAACGACAGCGCATCGGGATCGCGCGGGCACTCGCCGCAGGCCCGCGCCTCATCGTCTGCGACGAGCCGGTGTCCGCCCTCGACGTATCCGTCCAGGCGCAGATCCTCAATCTGCTGAGCGATCTCCAGGCGGAGTTCGGGCTCACGTACGTGTTCATCGCGCACGACCTGAGCGTTGTCCGCCACATCTCGGATCGCGTCGCGGTGATGTACCTCGGCAAGCTCGTCGAGCTGGCCGACGCGAAGGAGCTCTACGCGGAGCCCCGTCACCCGTACACGGGCGCGCTTCTCTCCGCCGTGCCGATCGCCAACCCCCGGCTCGGGCGCAGCCGCCGGAAGCTCGTGCTCGCGGGCGACGTACCGAACCCGATAGATCCACCGAGCGCCTGCCGCTTCCATCCGCGTTGCCCTCGCACGCAGGACAGGTGCTCGATCGACGACCCGGAGCTTCGTTCCATGAGTCGTGAGTCTCTTCGTGAGGCTGCGTGCCACTTCCCGCTCGAGCGGTGGCCGTTGACGCCCGACGAGATGCGCGCGCCGGCGGGGATTCCGCCGAAGGTTGCAGCCGGGGAGGAGCTCGCGCCGCCCGAGCTCGGGATCCTGCAGTGATCGCTCGTGGCCTTCGCACGATTCTGCTCGGGCTCCTCGCCCTGAGTGCGTTCGCTGCTCTCGCGGGACTGCTCGTCGGAACGGCGGCCGGCTGGTCGGCCGAACGGGGTGCTTCCGGCGGGCTGCTGCTCGTCGGCTCGCTCGTCTTCGTGGCCGGGGCGGTAAGCGGGATGCGCTACCCGTCGAAGCGCGTCCGTGAGCGGCGGCTGGAGGACGCCGACGACGCTGAGCGTTCGGGTGGCGGCGCGTCTGCTGCAGGGCTTCTCGTCAGCGCGGGAATCGCTCTTGTCGTGCTCGGCATCGTCCTCGACCCGGAGACGTCGCTCTGATGGCCCGCCGGCCGGCTCGTGCGCTGCCGCGTTCCTGTGAGGACGCACGGTTGCTCGCGTCGCTCGAGCTCGACGGCGAGCTCGACGAGCTCGGAGCGCTGCAGCTGCGCCGACATCTCGAACGCTGTCCGGAGTGCGCCTCGTGGGTCGCGGAGATGGCGGCCGTCACGTCGCTCTTGCGCGAGACGCCGTTCGAGCCGGTGGCCGTCGACATTGCCCCGCCGGTCGCCCCGACGACCGATCCGGCGTGCTCGTGGTCTGTGAATGGCGCCCGCACCGAACGGAGCCAGCGCGTGCTGCCCCGCGTGATTCCCTGACGGGCTGGCTGGACGCCTCCGCGCCGCGCGAGCTACCCGGCAGTGCCCGTGCGGGTGAGCGTGCCGGTGAGTGTGTCGCGACGATTCGGCTGCTGCGCTGCGCGGATCACGACCCACAGCGGGTCGCCTGTTGCGCTCCCTCCCTGTCCGCCGATGCGCGTGGAGAAAGTCTGTCGCTGGATGCCCTGCGGATCCCTGCACGTCCTCGTCGCGGCGCTCAGGCCGGAGCCCGAGACGCGCCACTGCCAGTTGCCGAGCCCGATGCGCTTCACGAAGGCGAGTGGGAAGACGCAACCGAGGTAGCCGGTCCGTGCGTCAGCGCACGTCGCGAACGTCAACGTGCCGCGGTGGTTGCTTGCCAGGCGCAGCACTACAGCGCACGCATACGCGTGCTGCCCGTCTCGCGCGAGGCGAAACAGCTTCCCCGTGAAGATTCCGAGGTTGTGGGTCTCCCGCGCCCCGCCGCTCGGAGCGGCGGGCACGAGGAGAGCGACAACAGCAAGAACCAGCGCCAGCGTCTTCATGATCGCTTGTCACCCCGAGTGCTCAGGACGGGGCGATCCTTGCACATCGTCGGCGTGCGGGCAAGGCGGCCGGAACGGTGCGCCCATGCGCCCATCGCACCTGGGCACTCGACGGCGCCTTCCAGTGTTGAGGCGGGGGTGAACAGTGCAGGGCGGGGCCACCGGGCGCGATCGCCGAGGCCCCGCTCACGCAGGCTGCTACGCGCCGGGCGCCCTGTACGGGCCGACCTTCGCGACGGCTGCGTCTGCCTCCGCTCCCGTGAGGAGCTTCGTCGTCCGCACCGAGGCACCGCCGCTTGCACCGACCGCGAGGCTGGCTGCGGCGACGGTGCTGTCGTCGGCCGCGTCGAGAATCACGATCGCGTCGTCATCGCCGAGGGCGAAGTAGAACGACTCGACCGTTGCCCCGAGACCGGCGGCGAAGTCGGTCACGTACGCGATCCGGCTCGACGCACCTTCCTTGATCAGTCCGCGCGCCCCTTCCGCCGTATAGCTCACCTGCAACATGTACTTGCCCATCCGAGCCCTCCTTGTCGTGTGTTGGCGCATAGAGATTGACAGGTAGCCGGTTTCGACGCAGACACAAAGGGCGCGTCACGATCGGAGGTCGACCTCGGTCCCGGAAGCCGACACGGCACGACGTTGCTGCGCCGGGGGTGACACACCCCCGGCGCAGCAACGTCAACGGCCGATCAGATCAGTCAGCTGCAGCCGGTGTTCGTGCCGCAGTCGCGGCACGTGTAGCAGCTGCCGGTTCGCACCATGCTGCCGCCGCACTTCGAGCACTCGACCGCGTCTTCCCAGCTGTTGAACAGTGCCGTCTGACCCGGAGGCGGTGCGTCGTGCGTTGCCGGTGCTGTGGCTTCGCCCGCGGCGTACGCTGCTGCGAGTCGCGCCCTCACCTCGGGCGTCAGGATCCCGGCCTCTTCCTGCTGGTCGGAGGTGAGGAACTTCTTGCCCATCCAGCGGAAGATGTAGTCGACGATCGACTTCGCGATGCGGATGTCGGCGTCGTTCGTCATCCCGCTCGGCTCGAAGCGCATGTGGCTGAACTTCGAGACGTAGACCTCGAGCGGCACCCCGTACTGGAGGCCGAGCGAGACGGAGATCATGAACGAGTTCATCAGCCCGGCGAGGGTCGTGCCCTCCTTCGCGATGTCCACGAAGATGTCGCCGGGCGTGCCGTCCTCGAAGAGGCCGACGTGGATGTAGCCCTCGTACTCGCCGACGCGGAACTTGCGGCCGACCTCGGTGCGGTCGTCCGGCAGCCGGCGTCGCTTCGGTGCTGCGACGACCCCGCCGAGCGCGTGGATCTGCGCGATCCGGCCCTCCTCGGAGCTGTCCTTCGAGCCCGAGAGCGGCTGCGCGACCTTGCAGTTGTCGCGGTAGATAGCGATCGCCTTGACGCCGAGCTGCCATGCCTCGATCAGCAGCTGTGAGACCTCGTCGACCGACGTCTCCTCCGGCAGGTTGACCGTCTTCGAGATCGCGCCCGAGATGAACGGCTGCACGGCGCCCATCATCTTCACGTGACCCATGTAGTGGATCGCGCGCTCGCCGATCGCGCAGTCGAACACCGGGTAGTGCTCGTTCTTCAGGTGCGGAGCGCCGATCACGCTGCCGCGCTCGTCGATGTACGCCACGATCTCCTCGACCTCGCGCGTCGCGTAGCCGAGCTCGTTCAGCGCCATCGGCACCGTCTTGTTGACGATCGTCAGCTCGCCGCCGCCGACGAGCTTCTTCGACTTGACGAGCGAGAAGTCGGGCTCGACGCCGGTCGTGTCGCAATCCATCATGAAGCTGATCGTCCCGGTCGGCGCGAGCACGGTGGCCTGCGCGTTGCGGAACCCGGCCACCTCGCCGAGGTCGAGCGCGTCGTCCCAGGCGCGGCGCGCCGACGACAGCATGTCGTCGGGTACCGAATCGGTGTGCTGGATGTTGCCGACGGCGGCGCGGTGCTTGGAGATCACGCCGAGCATCGCTGCGGCGTTCTCCGCATAGCCAGCGTGCGGGCCCATGCGCTTCGCGATCTCGGCCGACTTGCGGTAGCCCCGCCCGGTCATGATCGCCGTGATAGCGGCTGCGTACGCGCGACCCTCGTCGGAGTCGTACGGGAGGCCGCGGGCCATGAGCAGGGCGCCGAGGTTCGCGTAGCCGAGGCCGAGCTGGCGGAACTTGAGTGCGTTGCGTCCGATCTCGGGCGTCGGGTACGACGAGTAACCGACGATGATCTCCTGCGCGAGGAACATGACATCGACCGCGTGCTCGAACATCGGCACGTCGAACTCGCCGTCTTCCTTGCGGAACTTCATCAGGTTGAGCGACGAGAGGTTGCAGGCCGAGTCGTCGACGTGCATGTACTCCGAGCACGGATTCGACGCGTTGATCCGGCCCGTGTTCGGGCTCGTGTGCCACGCGTTGATCGTCGTGTCGTACTGCACGCCCGGGTCGGCGCACTGCCACGAGGCCTCTGCGATGTCCTTCATGAGATCGCGCGCGGCGACGGAGCGGACGACGGAGCCATCGGTGCGGGCTGTGAGGTTCCACTCCTTGCCCTCGACGACGGCCTGCATGAACGCGTCCGTGACGCGTACCGAGTTGTTCGCGTTCTGGTACTGGATCGAGCCCCAGTCGGGCGAGTCGAGCGACATGTCGTAGCCCGCCTGCTCGAGCACGCGCGCCTTGCGCTCCTCCTTGGCCTTGCACCAGATGAACTCGTCGACGTCGGGATGATCGATGTCGAGTACGACCATCTTCGCTGCACGCCGCGTCTTGCCGCCCGACTTGATCGTGCCGGCAGACGCGTCGGCGCCACGCATGAACGAGACCGGGCCGGAGGCGTAGCCACCCTTCGACAGCTGCTCCTGCGAGGAGCGCAGGCGGGAGAGGTTGATGCCCGAGCCCGAGCCGCCGCGGAAGATGACACCCTCGCGGCGAATCCAGTCGAGGATCGAGTCCATCGAGTCGTCGATCGAGAGGATGAAGCATGCGGAGCACTGTGGCTTCTCCTCGAACCCGACGTTGAACCACACGGGCGAGTTGAAGGACGCTATCTGATTGACGAGGATCGCCTTCAACTCCGCCTCGAACGTGTCGGCCTCCTCGGTCGTCGCGAAGTACGCGCCCTGGCGGCCCCAGCCGCCGATCGTGTCGACCACGCGGCCGATCATCTGCTTGACCGAGCGCTCGCGCTCGGGGGAGGTCATGCGGCCGCGGAAGTACTTCTGGGAGACGATGTTCGTTGCCGTCTGCGACCAGAACTTGGGAAACTCGACGTCCTTCTGATCGAAGGCCGGGCCGTCCTTGCCCGGGATCAGAGCGTGGCGCGACTCCCATTCGATCTCGTCGAACGGGTCGCGGCCGGGGATCGTGAAGAAGCGCTGTGGGGTGACGCTCGCGCTCTCGTCGACGACGGTGTTGACGTAATCATCCGTCGTGAGGAGCGTTGCTGCCGTCTCTGCTGCGGGTGTTGCCTTCGTGGTTGCCATGCCTGCCTCCCGGCCGTCCGTCGATCGAGGGAAAAGTGTCCTCCGTCCCGCGTGGTGCGACGCTGGGAGGGATTCGGGATGCTAGGAGGTGCATCGGACGACACCCGTTTTGCGCCATTTTCATGCAATTTGCAGGAAAATGGCGACCCAGCCGGTCGACCCAGTTTACCGGTGCGACTCTCATACGTTTGACGGACACAGACGATGAGACGCCGCATCGCATGTAGGCGGTGTTCGCAACAATCTGGGTCTAGGCGGCAGTAGTGCGCCGAGCCGTCGTCGTCCGCGTCGCCGTTCATGCGGCGGCGGAGATAGCCCGCGGAGCCGGCGGCGAGCAGGAGAACGGCCAGTCCTCCCAGCACGAGCAACGGCGTCGGAACAGACGAGGGGCCTGACGTATCGGTTGCAATCGTGTCCGTCGCGGTGGTGTCGGTTGCGACCGCCGGGTTCGTGTCCGTCTTGGTAGTGCCCGTCTCCGTCGTGTCCGTCTTGGTAGTGCCCGTTTCCGTCTGGACTGTTGGGCCCGCCCCGCCAGGGTCAGGCTTTCCCTGCTTGGCGTAGGCCCACGCCCGGCCGATCTCGTCCTCGGCGTTCCCGTAGATCAGCAGGTCGGGAGGGAGGCTCTTGATCGCCTTGGGATAGCACGGGAGTGGATAGATCTTGTTGACCCGGCCGTCGTCGAACCAGTCGTCGATCACCTGCTGATCGCACGGCGTCTGCTTTGCCATCGCCGTAGGGCTGAGAATCGCCGCCGCGGCCAGAAGGCTCAGGGCCATGAGGCCGAGCAGAACGCGATGGGGGCGGAAAAGTCGAAACACGGTGGGGTCGGCACGTGGGTGCCGGGAGTCTCGCAAGTCTCCCGGCTGCCATTGAGGCTGTGGTGTGCGGAGGGTAAACGAATTGTAAGTGTTGGCGGCCGGGGAACCGACCAGCAGTGGTGGTACCGTGGCCCGCGATGGACGGCGCCTCACGCTCGACGCGTCCCGGCCTCGCGGCGCTGACGCTCGTCGCTGCCGGTGCGCTCCTCGGGTGGGCGTTCTTCGCGGGAGGTGCGTCCGGCGTGAGCGCGATCGCGACGCTCGGCACGGGCGCGCTGATTGTCGCCACGCTGCTCCTTGTCGGCTGGACGCGCGGGGCAGTTGTCCTGCCTCGACTCGATCGCGCAGGCCTCGTGGCGGTCGTTTCGGCGACTGCTCTCGTCATGTGGACGGCGCTCACCGTCTGGTGGTCGATCGCGGGTGACCGATCCTTCGACGCGCTCGGCAAGGGCCTCGTTCTTCTCGCCTTCGGCGTCGTCGGGTTGGCAGCCGCGGTTCTGCCCGGACGCCCCGTCAGGGCGGTGGCGCTCGTTCTTGCAGCCGCGCTCGGTGCGGTGCTCTGCTGGGCGTTGCTCGGCAAGGTCCTGCCCACGCTTGGCCCGGACGATGCGGGACGGGTCACGCGTCTGCGCGGCTCGATCGGCTACTGGAACGCGCTCGCGCTTATCGCTGACGCGGCGCTCGGCCTCGGGCTTTGGCTCGTTGCGACGGTGGGCGATCGCTTCGCTCGCCCGTTCGGCGCGCTCCTTCTCTACATCGCGACGCTTGCGACGCTCCTCACCCAGTCTCGCGCCGGACTGGTCGCGGGCCTTGCCGTGGTCGCGCTCGTGCTGACCCTGTCGCCGGCTCGTGTCGAGGCGGCGCTCTTCGGCCTTCTTGCCTGCGCGCCGGGCCTCGTCGTCGCCGGCTGGGCCTTCACGCAGCCGGCACTCGTGGAGGATGGATCTGCGTCGGCAGAGCGCGCCTCGAGCGGCGCGATGCTCGGCGTGCTGGCGCTGCTCGGCGCTGCTGTCGTTCTCGTTGCCGTGAGCAAGGTGCCGGTCGTGCGGCTCGTCGAGACGCGGCGAGGAGCGGTCGTGCGGGCGTTGCTCGCTTCGGTGGCGGTCGTCCTTACGGTCGGCCTTCTGGGTCTCGTGGCGGCTGTCGGGAACCCGGTCAGCTGGGCCGGGAACCAGTTCACGAGCTCGGAGGAGGTCGTGAACGACCCGGGGCGTCTCGGAGAGTTCGGTACGAACGGTCGGTCGGTCTGGTGGGGGGAGGCGTGGCAGATCTTCCGCGCCAATCCGGCGGGTGGGACCGGAGCTTCGACGTTCGAGATCGCGCGCAAGCGCGTGCGGAGCACCGCACAGCCCGTCAGCTCACCTCACAGTGCCCCGCTGCAGCTCCTGTCGGAGACGGGCCTGCCTGGATTCCTGCTTGGGCCTGACCTTCGTCGTCGGCGCTCGCTCTCGGGATCCGGGCGACGCTCGGTCGCCTCGACGCGGACGAGCGCGGGGCCGCCGTCGGCCTTGTAGGCCTACCCCTTGCGTTCGGTCTCCACGCGGTTGTCGATCTCGACCTCGACTTCCTCGCGGTCGCGGCTCCGACCATGCTCGTTGCCGCCGTGCTCCTCGGAGCCGGGCGACCCCCCGCACGGCAGGCAGGACGGTTTGTCACGGCGGGGATCCTCGTTGGTGCGGTTGCAGCCGGTTGGGTGCTCGTGGCTCCCGCGCTCTCGACGCGCTCGGTGGATCGCGCGTACGCGCAGATCACGGCGGGCGAGATCGACTCCGCCGCGTCGGTTGCACGGCGCGCGCAGCGCCTGAACCCTCTCGCGCCGGACCCGCTCTACGCGCGCGCCGCGGCAGCGACGGCAGCCGGGAACCTCACCGGCGCCGACGCGTTGTACGTCCAGGCAACGCGACTCCAGCCGGATAACCCGGCCACCTGGTACGAGCTCGGGCTGTTCCGTTCGATCAGGGGCGACCTCTGCGGCGCGTACTACGCGCTGAACGCCGCGTACACCCTCGATCCCAGCGGCGACTTCCTTCGCGCCGAGCTCGACCGTGCGAAGGCCGCGGTCAACGACACGGAGAATCCCGCCTGCGGTCGATGAGCTAGCCGCCGAGAACGACGACCGCGTGCGAGCCGTTCAGCTGCGCTGCGCGGAGGCCGTCGAGGGGTCCGACGATCTTGATCCCGAGGTCGCTCGCGAGTCGGCGGGCTTCACCCTCGAACCCGCGGCGGTACATGACGAGCGTGCGCGTGAAATCGGAGCTCGGCGCGTTTGCGACCCTGCCGATTCGGTAGCCGCGCCGCGATGCCCTGGCCGCGGTCGCGGCCGCGGCGCCCTGGCGGCTGCCGCCGTTCAGGACGACGACGGAGACACGGGTGCGCGGGAGGTGGGCCACCGGAGCCGCCGCCCGACGGACTTTCGTCGGTGTGCTCGACGAGGACTTGACGGAGACGTCCTTCGTCGCGACGGCCTTCTGCGCGGGTTTCGCCGATGTCGCGGTCGTCGCCTTGGCGATCAGCGCCCCGCCGACGACGATCAGGACGAGCAGTTCGACCACCGCGATCGCCGCTGCGACGAACGCTGCCGTGCGCCACGGGCGCACGAGCTGCTCGTTGTGATGGAAGGAGACGTCCACGCCCGAATTCTTTCGCCCGGGACTGCCTCGCTCCTTCTTCGCCCGGCTCGTGGGGTGTCCCGCAACGGCAACCCGAAATGATCGTTGCGGGACACCCCACTCCATGTTGATCGGGTAGTGCGGCGTCTCTCGCAACAATGCTGTTTCCTGTCAAACGTTGTGAGACGCCGCACTAGCGGAGCTGGGGGAGTGCGGCCCAGGTCGCGGCGACGCCGTCCGCGAGTGAGGTCGTCGCGCGGAACCCGATTGCAGCAGCGGCCCGAGCGCCGTCGAGGACGCTACGGCCGAGCTCACCCGGTCGCTCCGCCTCATGGACAGGCGCGAGATCCGAGCCCGCCACGGAACGACAGATCTCGTAGAGGTCCAGGACCGAGGTCGCAGTTCCAGTTCCGATGTTCAGTACGCCGCCGAAATCGCTGTCGAGCGCCGCGATCGTCGCCTGCGCAACGTCACCCGCGTAGACGTAGTCCCTTCCCTGGGCTCCGTCTCCGAAGATCCGACACGGTTCGCCGCTCTGGAGGCGGCCGAGGAAGATCGCGACGACGCCGGCCTCACCGTGGGGGTTCTGGCGCGGGCCGTAGACGTTGCCGAAGCGGAGGGCGACGTGAGGGACGCCGTAGAGTCGGGAGAACGCTCCGAGGTAGCCTTCGCCTGCGAGCTTGGCTGCACCGTAAGGGGAGAGAGGAAGGCACGGGTCGTCTTCGCGGGCAGGGCGTTCGCACTCGCCGTAGATGGCTCCGCCCGTCGAGGCGAAGACGACACGAGCACCGACAGTGCGGGCCGCCTCGAGAACGTTGACGGTGCCGACGACGTTGATCGCCGCATCGCGATTCGGCTCGGCGACCGACACGCGCACGTCTGCCTGGGCGGCCAGGTGGAGGATCGACGCCGCGCGCGTCTCACGTGCAATCTCCGTGAGCGACTCGCGGACGTCATGGACGTGAAGCGTTGCTGCCGGGGGGACGTGCTCGCGACGGCCGGTCGAGAGATCGTCGACGACGTGGACGTCGTCACCTCGCGCCACGAGCGCTTCGACGACGTGCGAGCCGATGAATCCGGCTCCTCCCGTGACGATGATTGACATCGTCGTAATCTACTGGCAGATGTTCATCAGCTTCGAAGGGCTCGACGGCTCCGGCAAGACAACCCAGGCCCAGCTGCTCGCTGCGCGCCTCGAGGCAGAGGGAGCCGAGGTCGTGATCACACGAGAGCCGGGCGGGACGCCGCTCGGCGAGGAGATTCGGAATCTCGTCCTGCACGGTGGAGACATGGCTCCGTGGGCCGAGGCGGCGCTCTACGCGGCGTCGCGGGCGCAGCACGTCGAGGAGCTGATCAGGCCTGCACTCGCGCGCGGGGCGACCGTGCTCTGTGACCGGTACGTCGATTCGTCGGTCGCCTACCAGGGAATCGCCCGAGGCCTAGGCCTCGATCGCGTGCTCGAGCTCAACCTTGCGGCCGTAGGCGGGCTCATGCCCGATCACACGATCCTGATCGACATCGAGTCCAAGAGTGCAGTGGCCCGCATGAGCGAGGAACGTGACCGGATCGAGCGCGAGGACGACGGTTTCCACGGGCGCGCAGCCGATGGCTACCGGCAGCTTGCAGCGCTCTTTCCCGAGCGGTACGTCATCGTCGACGGAACCCTCGCGCCCGAGCTGATCGCGGAGGAGATCTATGGAGCCGTTCGCCGGAATCCCTGAACAGGCCGAGGCGAAGCGGCTGCTCTCGTCCGCGCTCGCCGACGGAGATGCGCACGCGTTTCTCTTCCACGGATCTGCGGGGGTGGGGAAGGAGGCCGCCGCGTTCGCGTTCGCCGGCGCTCTCCTGGGAGACCCGCGCCGGGTCAGCGAGCGCACGCATCCCGACCTGAGGGTCGTCGAGCCGCTCGGCGACATGATCCGGATCGACGTCATCCGCGAGCTTCACCACGACCTGCACCTGAGGCCGTTCGAGGCGGATCGCCGTGTCTACCTCCTACTCGGGGCCCACCGGCTCAACCCGGACGCTGCCGACGCACTGCTCAAGGATCTCGAGGAGCCGCCCGACTACGCGACGATCGTGCTCGTCGCCGACGAGCTCGGGCCGATTCCCGAGACGGTTCGCTCGCGCTGCCAGCCCGTCCCGTTCCGCCGTCTGTCCGAACGTGCCGTGCGGGGCTGGCTGGATGAGCGGGCGCCCGACCTCTCCGAGAACGAGGCAACGGCGATCGCTCGCGTCGCCGCCGGGCGGCTCGACCGTGCGGCGCGGCTGATCGATCCGGCGGTTCGCGCCCGGCGCTCGGCGATCATCGCGGCCGCTCGCGGCCCGTACTCCGCATCCCCCTTCTACTCGACCGAGGCGTCGAGCACGCTGCTCGAGGCGATCGGGTTGATCGGCGCTTCGGCGAAGGAGGCGGAAGAGGCCGTCGTCGAGGGGCTCGACCTGAGCCCGAAGGACGCCGAGCAGCGCGTCAAGCGTGTGCAGCGCGGCGCCGAGCGCGAGGAGATGCTCGCGCAACTCGAGGAGCTGGCTGCTTGGTATCGGGACCTCGTGGTCGTCGGGCACGGGGCGGAGGCGACGGTGATCCACGCCGACCACCTCGCAGAGCTGAAGGCCGATGTCGCGCTCGAGCTCGGCCGCAAGCCGGAGCGTGCCGCGGCCCTCGTGCGCGAGTCATGGCGCTCGGCCGAGGAGTTCAACGTGAATCCGAGCCTGTGGCTCGACGCGCTGTTCGTGCAGTTGCACCGCGCATTCGCCTGAAGCGGCAGGGGTTGTCGGCGGACCCGACTTGACATGAGAATAGTCGTTCTCATACAATGAGAATTGTTGTTCTCACTCGAGGAGCGCTCATGACATCCCGCCCGCCAGTCCCACCCTTCACCGCCGCAACCGCCCGCCAGAAGGTGCTCGCCGCCGAGGCGGCCTGGAACACCCGCGACCCCGACCGGGTCGCCGCCGCCTACACCGTCGACTCCGTCTGGCGCAACCGGGGCGAGTTCGTCACGGGCCGCGAGGAGATCCGCGCCTTCCTCGCGCGCAAGTGGGAGAAGGAGCTCGACTACGTCCTGCGCAAGGATCTCTGGACGTTCGGCGACGATAGGATTGCCGTGCGCTTCCAGTACGAGTGGCACGACGCTGAGGGCAGCTGGTTCCGCTCCTACGGCAACGAGCTCTGGGAGTTCGACGCGGACGGCCTGATGCGGTGCCGCGAGGCGAGCATCAACGACCTCGCGATCACGGAGGCGGAGCGCCGGATCCACGGCCCGAGGGACGAGGGCGACGACAGCGGGATACCGCTCCAGTGAGCCCGGCAGCCACCCTCGACAACGACCAGGCGCGCGCAGCCGTGCTCCAGTCGGCGAACGCCGTCTTCTACGCACGGGGAATCGCAGGCGTCGGCATGGCCGAGATCCGCGACGACTCGGGCGTCTCGCTACGGCGGCTCTACTCCCTCTACCCGTCGAAGCGTGAGCTCGTCGCCGCCTGGCTGACCGACCGCCACACGACCTGGATGGAGTGGTTCACCTCCGCGGTCGACCGTCGGCGCACTGCCGGCGAGGAGCCGCTCCTCGCAGCGTTCGACGTGATCGCGGAGTGGGCGGCGTCGCCCGGCTACCGCGGCTGCGCCTTCGTCAACTCCGCCGCCGAGGCGGCCGAGATCGACGACAGCCACCGGCGAATCATCGCCGCCCACAAGGAGGCTCTGCTGACGTATCTCAGCTCACTCGCAGTCGATGGTGGCTACTCCACACCGGAGCGGCTCGGCCGCATGGTGGGCGTGCTTCTCGACGGCGCCATGGTCGAGGCTGCGGTGCTCTCCTCCTGCGAGCCGATCGCGGCTGCGCGTGAAGCTGCAGCACTTCTGATCGAGGCGTCGCAATGAGCCTCGTCGTCGAGCAGCTCTGGCGCTACCCCGTGAAGACGCTCGCAGGTGAGCGCCTCGAGACGGCAGAGCTCACCGCCAACGGCATCCCCGGCGACCGGATCGTCCACGTTCGTGGTCCGGAGGGCGTGCGCACGTCGCGCCGTCAGCACCATCTCCTCGGCCTGCACGGCACGCTCGATCCCAGCGGTCGGCCACTCGTCGACGGTCATGCGTGGGACTCTCCGGAGGCGCTCGCGCTCGTTCGGGCTGCGGCGGGCGACGACGCGGAGCTCGTCGCATTCGACGGCCTCGCCCGGTTCGACATTCTCCCGCTTCTCGTTGCCACGGACGGCGCCGTGGCCGAGTTCGGCCGCGACGTCCGACGGTTGCGCCCGAACATCGTGATCGGAGGAGTGGAGGGTCTCGCCGAGCGCCAGTGGGAAGGGGCGGAGCTCCACATCGGCGATGCCGTGATCTGGCTCGACTCGCTGCGCGCTCGCTGCCCGATGACCACCGTCGATCCGGACACGCTCGAGCGAGACCCGGAGGTGCTGAAGGACATCGGCCGCCGCTTCCGCGGCCGGATCGCCCTGAACGCCGATGTGCTCCGGCCCGGCACCGTGAGCGTGGGTGATGCGGTGGAGCTCGTGCTGCCAGTCGCGGCCGCGATCGACGCCTGATCCGGCGATCCTCTCGCGTCCACAGCCGTCGCACAGGCGGCTCACAGGAAGCCGTGGCACTCTACGAGGAATGGCTGAGGTCGCAGCGGTTCCCACGAGTGTCGCCCGGGTGCTCGTCGTCGACGACGAGCCCTCGATCACCGACGCGGTCGCGACCGCTCTCCGGTACGAGGGCTACGAGACGATGGAGGTCGGCGCGGGTCGCGCGGCGGAGCAGGCGATCGACGAGTTCCGACCGGATCTGATCGTGCTCGACGTGATGCTGCCCGACCTCGACGGCTTCTCGATCGCACGCCGCCTCAGGGACGGCAACCACCGCGTACCGGTCATCTTCCTCACGGCGAAGGACGCGACCGAGGACAAGGTTGCGGGACTCGCGCTCGCCGACGACTACGTGACGAAGCCCTTCAGCCTCGCCGAGATCGTCGCGCGCGTGCAGTCCGTTCTGCGGCGAACGCGCGGCGAGACGGACGGCGCGATGCGCTTTGCGGATCTCACGCTGGATGAGGCAACGCGGGAGGTGCGGCGCGGAGACCAGCCTGTCGAGTTGACGCGCACCGAGTTCGAATTGCTCCGCTTCCTGATGTTGAACCCGCGGCGCGTGCTGACGAAACGGCAGATCCTCGACAACGTCTGGCACTACGACTTCGGGGGTGATGCGAATGTCGTGGAGACGTACATCAGCTACCTGCGCAAGAAGCTCGACCCGCTCGGGCCGCCGCTGATCCAGACGGTGCGCCTCGTCGGCTACGCGCTGCGCGAGTCGTAGACCGTGGCGCCCGGCTCACCCGGGTGCGGGCCGGCGCCTGGCTTCAGCCAGGCGCCGGAACGTCTCGCCGGTCCGGCCACACGTCCCCGCTGGGCACCGTCGCCGTGTCGCTGAGGGCGCGCCTCCTCACGGTTGTCGTCTCGCTGACAGCGGCCGGTCTGATCGTCGCCGGGATCGCGACGTACGCGTCGCTGCGCTCCTTCCTCGTCGACCGGGTCGACCGCACGGTGACGGCGGGTGCGCAGTCGATCGAGCGCTCGCTCGGGCGCGGGAGGCCCGGCCCAGGTGCCCTCGACGCGCTTGGCGAGGCGAACCCCGGCATCTACGTCGGCTCGGTCGATACCGGTGGCGTGGTCCGCTGGGCACCCGTTGGGACGCGGCCGGGTGAGACACCGCTGCCCCAGCCGGTTCTCTCCGCGGAACGGGCACGAGGAGCGGTGGACGGAGACGAACCGCTCACCGTCTCGGCAATCAGCGGTGATACGCGCTTCCGCGTCAGCCTCGAGCCGCTCGGCGACGGCGGGCAGATCCTCATCGTCGCCGCCCCTCTCGACGAGGTCGACGACACGCTCCATCAGCTCCTCGTCGTCGAGCTCGTGGTCGCAGGCTCCGTGCTCCTCGCCACGCTTCTTGCGGGACTCTGGCTCGTCCGCGTCGGCCTGCGCCCGCTCGGGCGGATCGAGGTGACCGCGGCCGCGATCGCAGGCGGCGATCTCTCGCAGCGGGTCGAGAACGACGACCCGAAGACGGAGGTGGGCCGCCTCGGGGGAGCGCTCAACATGATGCTCGGGCAGATCGAGGAGGCCTTCGACGAGCGCACGGCCTCCGAGCAGCGCCTGCGTCGCTTCGTCGCGGATGCATCGCACGAGCTCCGCACGCCGCTCGCGGCGGTGCGCGCCTACGCGGAGCTGTTCGATCGCGGCGCGCGCGAGCGGCCCGACGATCTCGAGCGTGCGATGACCGGCATCCAGCGCGAGTCGCGGCGGATGGGCCTCCTCGTCGACGATCTTCTCCTCCTCGCGCGCCTCGACCAGGGGCGCCCGCTCGAGCGCAAGCCTGTCGCGCTCGTGGACGTCGCGAGCGACGCGGTCGAGGCGGCGAGGATGCTCGATCCCGATCGCGAGATCGACCTCGAGGCGCCGGTGCCGGTCGAGGTGGAGGGAGACCGCGAGCGCCTGCGCCAGATCCTCGACAACCTGCTCGCGAACGTCCGCGCACATACTCCGGCCGGCACGCCCGCGACCGTACGCGTCGTGCGCGAGGGCGACCTCGCGGTCGTCGAGGTGATCGACGCCGGGCCGGGTCTCTCGGAGGATCAGCTCGCCCATGCCTTCGAGCGCTTCTACCGCGGCGACGCGTCTCGCTCGCGTGATGCGGGCGGTGCCGGCCTCGGCCTCGCGATCGCGGCGGCGATCGCCGAGTCGCACGGCGGGTCGGCGAGCGTTGCGAACGTGGGTCGAGAGGGAGGGACGGGGCTCACCGTTCGTGTTTCGCTGCCGGCAGACGTGTAAGACTGCGACGGTGAACGGCTCAGAGCTCGATTTCTGGTTGGGCTCCTGGCGCGCGCGCTGGGACGGCGGCGAGGGGACGAATACGATCACGCGCGAGTTCGACGGCAAGGTCGTCGTCGAGCGCTTCGAGGGCCGGCCGTCGATGGAGCTGACCGGCTTCAGCGTCTCCGTCTTCGACGCCGAGGCCGACCTCTGGCGACAGACGTGGGTCGACGACAACGGCAGCTACTTCGCGCTCACCGGCGGGAGCGACGGCGATACCTTCGTCCTGCGGATGTCGACCGAGCGCGGCGGCGTGCCGATCGAGCTGCGGATGGTGTTCTGCGAGATCGAAGCCAACAGCTTCCGCTGGCTCTGGGAGCGTTCGAAGGACGGCGGCGCGACGTGGGATCCGGCCTGGGAGATCGCCTACACACGTATCGCTTGACGACCGCGTGAGGTGACGGCGGCTCCGAGTCGTACTCCCCATCAGGCGCACGCGCTGGGCTCGCAGTGGTGGGGTTTCCCGAGGTGTGGGGCCGCGTTAGTGTGCGCGGATGAGCGCCCTTCCTGAGGCGGCGCGGACGCCGGCGTGGACGCGTGGGCTAAGGGGCTCGAAGGCGCTCGGGGTGCTCGCGATCATTGGGCTCGTGGTCGCGTTTTCCTTCAGCTCGACGCTGGTCAAGCGTGCCGAGACGGCCGGCGTGCTGGTTGCGTTCTGGCGCCTCGCCGTGGTCAGCCTTGCGTGGAACGTCGTTCTGTGGAGTACGGGTCGTCACGTGACGCTGCGTGACGTGCGCGCGATGTGGATTCCCGGCGTCTTTTTCGGTCTGAACCTGGCGGTGTTCTTCGCCGGGGCGACGCACAACAGCGTCGCGAACGCGGCTCTGATCGGGTCGTGCGCGCCGTTCCTGATCGTTCCCGTCGGGGCGTGGCTCTTCCGCGAGTACATTGACCCGCGCGCCCTCGCCTTTGCGGTGCTCGCGTTCGGCGGCGTCGTGCTCGTGCTCCTGAATGCGCCGCCCGGAGGTGACGCTTCGCTCGAGGGCAACGTCTTCGGGGTGCTCGCGATGCTGCTGCTGGTGGCCTACGTCGCCTCGGCGAGGTACTTCCGGCGGGAGATGGACGTGACGACCTTCATGGCGACGATCTGCCCGATCGCGACAGTCGCTGTGCTCCCGGTCGCCGTCGCCCATGGCGGCATGCTCTCGATGAGCAGCACCGGGTGGACGTACACGCTGATCCTGGTCTTCACGAGCGGCATCACGGCTCAGGGCCTTCTGATCTACGCGCAGAAGACGATCCAGATCGGGACGATCGGGATCTCGCAGATCGCCCAGCCGGCGCTCGCGGTCATGTGGGCCTTTCTGCTGCTCGGCGAGGTGATCAACCGCGCTCAGGCCGTCGGGATCGCGATCGTGATGGCCGGCTTGCTGGCCTTCACCGTGCTCAACCAGCGTGGCGGTCGACGCGGTCGCGCTCCGTGATGAAGTGCGACGCGACGCCCATCCGCGCGTCGGCGGCCGCGTACAGGTGCGCCATCGCCCACTATCCGAGCGAGCGCGTCGAGCGCGAAGACCTCGGCTGGAGCGTCACCGGCGTGCCGCGCCTGCCCGAGGAGGGCACTCAGGTCCTCGCGGTCGCGATCGAGCGCTGCGAGGAGCGTGTCCCCGAGCAGCTGCTGCTCGCCACCGCCGGCGGCGCGGTGGAATGCCGCCGCCGCCTCGAGCGCGGCGCGAGCCTCTGTGTCGCGCCCGAGGGCGCGGAGAATGCGGCCGAGGTGGACGCGGCCGAGCGCGGCGAGCCGGACGTCGCCGGTGGCCTCGGCTTTGGCGATCCCGACTTCCAGCGTTGCGGCGCCGGCTCGTAGTCCCCGGCCTGGCACTGGGCGCGTCCGAGGCTCGTGAGCTGGTACGCCTCGGTCTGGAGGAAGCCGAGTCGCCCGTGATGTTTCGGCGGCCCGGCCGAGATGCTCGACCGCCGCGTCGAAGCGACGCTCGACGCGTGCGAGCTCGCCGAGCATTGCCTCGCGGCGGACGTGGAGCCAGGGGTCATCGACGATCTCGAGCCACCGCTGAACCTGGTCGCGTGCCTGCCGCGGCTCGAAGTGTGTCTCCGGCGGAGATCGCCGCGCGGGCGGCGAAGAGCGCGTTCGCCGCCTGATCCCAGGGGCGATCGAGTCCGTCGTAGAGTTGCCGCGCCCGGTCGGTGAGCGACAGCGCCTCCTCCCATTCGCCGCTGTGTGAGACGACGTAGGCGAGGTAGTAGGCGCAGCGGGCCTCCAGGTCGGGGTCGCCGGCCGCGAGCTCGGTCGCGGCGGCGATGTGCCGGCGGGCAGGCTCGAGGTGTCCCGAGGACGCCTCGAGCCAGGCGGCGAGCAGGAGCGCCGTCGCCCGCTCGCGCGCCGGCACCGTGTGGCCGGCGGCGGCGAGCGCCGCGAGGAGGCGCTGCGCGCCGCGGGCGTCGCCGACGACGATCCACGCCCAGCCGAACCCGTTGGCGATCTCGAGCCCTCGCCCGGGGTCGTGGGTCGCGCACCAGGCCAGCGCGGCATCGATGTTGGCGCGCTCGGCGCGCGCGAACGCGAGGTGTTCTGCCTGCTCCGCGCTGCGCACGCCGTCCGTCGACAGGGCGGCCTGCTTCGCGTACCACGCGGCATGCGCGTCGAAGCCGCGTTCGGTGTCGCCCGCGGCGGCCAGCGCCTCGAGCGCGAACGCGCGGATGCTGTCGAGAAGCCGGTAGCGGGGTGGGTCGTCCACGATCACGAGCGAGCGGCTTGCGAGCCGGCTCACGACGTCGATGGCCGCCTCCGACGGCACTTCGAGCGCGCCGAGCACCGACTCCGCAGCGGCGAGCGATGCGCCGCCGGGGAAGGTCGCGAGCGCCCAGAGGCCGCGCTGGTCGTCGGGGAACAGGAGGTCGTAGCTCCACCCGATCGTCGCCCTCAGCGCCCGGCGGCGCTCGGGCTTGCGGCTCGCCGGGTCGCTCAGCACCGTGAAGCGGTCGTCGAGCCTGCGCGCGATCTCATCGACGGACAGCGTCGCTCGTGCGCGCCGCCGCGAGCTCGATCGCGAGGGGCAGGCCGTCGAGTGACCGGCACAGCTCGCGCACCTGCTCCGGGTCACCCGGGCGGGACGACCGGACGGCGAACAGCTCGACGGCGTCTTCGAGCGTCAGTGGAGCGAGCTCGAACACGGCCTCGTCTACGAGCCCGAGCGGCACCTGGCTCGTGCAGAGGACCCGCAGCGTCGGCGCCGCGTCGAGAAGGCGCTCCGCGAGCGCAGCGGCGGCGTCGACCACGTGCTCGCAGTTGTCGAGGATCAGCACCGCCTCCGTCCGGCGCAATCGCTCCTGCAGCGCCGCCTCGCCCCCGACGACGCCGAGCGCGGCGATGACGGTTTCGAACACGTCGTCTGCGGTCTGCGCGGCCTCGAGCCGGACGAGCCAGACGGGAACGTCGATCAGCGTGCGGCCCGTCGCGATCGCGAGAGCCGTTTTGCCGATGCCGCCCGGGCCTACGACCTCGACGAGGCGGTGATCGACGAGGAGATCGCGTACCGCCGCGATCTCGCCGTCGCGCGCCACGAGCTCGGCTGCAAGCGACGGCAGGTTCCCGTCGCGCACCGCCAGCACCTGGTCCTGGATCAGGATCTGGTGCTCGATCTCCTTCAGCCGCGGGCCTGGCTCCAGGCCGAGCTCGTCCGCGAGGCGGGTGCGGACGCGCTGATACGCGGCCAGCGCGTCGGCCTGCCGGCCCGCCCGGTAGAGGGCGGTGATCAGCAGCTCCCACAGCCCCTCCCGGTAGGGCG
This sequence comes from uncultured Thermoleophilia bacterium, assembly GCA_963741655.1. Taxonomy (GTDB): domain Bacteria; phylum Actinomycetota; class Thermoleophilia; order Gaiellales; family Gaiellaceae; genus Gaiella. The sequence goes on along the minus strand of CAVUIQ010000006.1, from coordinate 307,437 downwards.
CTGTCGCGACGGCAGCATCGAGCTCGCCGATCACGTCCTCCCCGAGCCGCAGCCGCGCTGCGAAGCAGATCTCCACGAGCTGCATTCGCGCCTCCTCGAGCCGGGCTCGCTGCGGCGCGGCCCAATCGCCGGCCGAAGGCAGCACGTCTCCGCGGAACAGCGCCAGAGCGGCGGCGCTGGCCGCAGCGGCGGCCGCGTGGTCGCCGTCGTCGAACAGCCCTGCCGCTGTGTCGACGTCGCGCAGCACCCGGTGCGCGTCCACGGTCTGCGGGTTCGATCGCGAGCCGATAGCCGTCGTCGCCGCTGACGACGGAGCGACGGATCGCCGAGGCTGCGGCGCAGCCGAGCCACCTTCTGCTGGAGCGTGTTGCGGTTGGTGGGGGTGCCGGCCCAGAGATCGTCGAGAAGCCGGTCGGCGCGCACCGGCGTCCCGGCCGCGAGCGCCAGGTGCACCAGCAGTTCCGCCGTCTTGCCTCCGGGGATCGCGACCGGCTTGCCGTCTCGTCTGACCTCGACCGGGCCTAGCACCAGGAACTCGAGCACGGCGCGAGTGTAGAGCGTGTCAGCGAAGTGTCAGCGCCGCCCGCGAGTGTCGCGAGCATGAACCAACTGCTCCGACGTCTCGTGACGGGCGACGACGCGGCGATCACGGCGATCGTCGAGGCGTCGCACACGAGCGACGATCCGCTGATCCTCGTGGCGGCGGCGTTGTTCACGCCGCACGGCGACCGCCTCCTCGCCCGGGCCGAAGCGCTCGCGTCGACCACGCGCGACCGCCAGGTCGTGGCCATCGCGGCCGCGCACCACCGCGGCGATCGCGCGCTCGTCGACGCCCTCGCCCGAGAACACCTCGTCGACCACCCGGACAACGTCCTCGTCGCCTGGATCGCCGACGCCAGCAACAGCCAGTCCACGAACAAGGAGGAACGATGACCCCCAACGTCACCCTATGTCTGCACCCGTCAATCGCTGGGTGTAGCCAAGCCCGGAAGGAGCTCTGAGGACGATGCCTTTCTCGACGCAGGCGCTTGCGCGAGCGTGTGCCGTTCATCCGAAGCGAACCGTCGCTGCGTGGGGCGCGGTCGTGCTCGCCTCGTTCGTCGTGATCGCGGTCCTGCTCGGCAGCGCGCTGACGACCGAAGGGGACGTGACGAGCAACCCCGAGTCGAAGCAGGCGGCCGCGCTGATCCGCGAGGGCTTCCCGCCCGTCCCGACCCCGAGCGAGATCGTGGTCGTGCGCTCGGATCGCTACACGGTCGACGACCCCGCGTTCGAGGCGACGGTGCAGTCGCTCAGCGAACGCGCACAGGCGCTCGGGTGTCGTCGCGGCAGCGCAGAACTTCTACACCTCAGACGACGAGTCGCTCGTCTCGAAGGATCGCCACGCGACGATGGTCCCGCTCGTGACGCGAAGCGACGAGATCGTTCCACTTGTCGACCTCGTCGAAGTCGCGGGACGGGCAGGACGGCTTCCAGGTCTCGATCACCGGCGCCCTGACGGCCGACGCCGACTTCGAGAAGCTCTCCGAACAAGACCTGCAGAAGGGCGAGCTGCTCATCGGGCTGCCGGTCGCGCTGATCATCCTCGTGCTCGTGTTCGGCGCGGTCGTGGCGGGACTCGTGCCGGTGCTGCTCGGGCTGCTCTCGATCGTGGTCGCGGTCGCCTTGACCGCACTCGTCGGGCAAGCGTTCGACGTCTCGTTCTTCGTCGTCAACATGATCTCCGCGATGGGCCTCGCGCTCGGGATCGACTACTCGCTCTTCATCCTCTCGCGCTACCGCGAAGAGCGCGTGCGCGGGCAGGAGAAGATCGACGCCATCGTGGCCTCCGGTGCGACCGCGAGCCGGGCCGTCCTGTTCAGCGGCATCGCCTTCGTGCTCGCGATGTGCGGGATGCTTCTCGTGCCCGACACGATCCTGCGTAGCCTGGCGCTGGGCGCGATCCTCGTCGGCATCGTCTCGGTGGTCGCGGCATTGACGCTGCTACCGGCTGTGCTCAGCCTGCTCGGCGACCGGGTCAACGCCGGTCGCATCCCGGTGATCGGCCGCCGGGCAATCAGCAGCGCCGGCTCGGAGGGCCGCTTCTGGTCGGCGCTCGTCGGCGGGGTGATGAAGCGACCGCTTGTGAGCCTCGTCTCGGCGACGGCGCTCCTGCTCCTCTGCGCCGCACCGGTACTCGCCATCAACACCGGCTTCTCGGGGCTGACCACGCTGCCCGACCGCTTCCCCTCCAAGCAGGGCTTCGACGCGCTGAACCGCGACTTCCCGGGCGTCGGCGTCGACCCGGCGCAGATCGTCGTCAAGGGCGACGTGGCCTCAGCACCCGTTCGGTCGGCGATCGACGAGCTGAAGGCGAGCCTCGCCGACCAAGACGCATTCGGGCCGGCCACCCAGGAGCGATCCGAAACCGCGCGACCTGCTCGTGCTCTCGGTTCCTGTCGCAGGCGACGCGGACGGCCCGGAGCGCGACGGCCGCGATCCGCCACCTCCGTGCGACCTGATCCCGCAGGCATTCGGCGGACTCGAGACCACGGTTCTCGTCGGCGGCACGACCGCCGAGAACGTCGACTACTTCGACATCGTCGGCAGCTGGCTCCCGATCGTTTTCGCCTTCGTGCTCGGCCTCAGCTTCATCCTGCTCACCGTCGCCTTCCGCTCGATCGTCATCCCAGCGGTCGCGATCGCTGCTCAACCTGCTCGCAGTCGGAGCCGCCTACGGGCTCCTCGTGCTCGTCTTCCAGAAAGGCGTCGGAAACGAGATCTTCGGCTTCCAGCAGATCGACACGGTCGAGGCCTGGGTGCCGCTCTTCCTCTTCTCCGTGCTCTTCGGCCTCTCGATGGACTACCAGGTGTTCCTGCTCAGCCGGATCAAGGAGCGCTACACGCAGACCGGCGACACCGCGGCATCCGTCGCCTTCGGCGTCGGCTCGACCGCCCGGCTGATCACCGGCGCCGCACTGATCATCATCGCCGTCTTCGGCGGCTTCGCGGCCGGCGACCTTGTCATGTTCCAACAGATGGGCTTCGGCGTCGCCGTCGCCCTTCTCGTGGACGCCACGATCGTCCGCTGCGTCCTCGTTCCGGCCAGCATGAAGCTGCTCGGCGACTGGAACTGGTACCTGCCCTCGTGGCTGAACTGGGTCCCAGAAGTCCATGTCGAGGGACATGCCCCCACCGAGCCGGACGGGACCCCCGCGCAGTCCCAGCGATCTAGACTCAGGCCGGCCTTCCACTGACTACCTGCTCTCGAAAGGAATCCATGACCTCCTTGTCAGACACAACCGCTCTCCAGCCGGCAGCGCTCCGCCGCCCGCCCGTCTGGGCGTGGCCCGTCGCGATCCTGCTGGGCTTTCCCGATCGGCGGGTACGTCGCCAACCTCGTCGTCGGTCCGGTCGACTCCGTCGGCGCAGCCCTTGTCGGCGGCCTCGTCGCCGGCGCTGCGATCGGAGCCGCGCAGTGGATCGCACTGAGGCAGCTCGTCCCCTGGGTCTGGATCGCCGCGACGAGCATCCGGGATGGCCGCCGGCCTCGCGGTCAGGTGCTGCCGTCGTCAACTACGACTTCAGCAGAGCGGACCTTGTGTTGATGGGAGCGATGACGGGTCTTGGCGTCGGTGGGCTGCAGGCACTGGTGCTCTGCGCGACAAGGAGTTCGCGGTGCCGCCTGGTGGGCGGTCGCGAACCCGCCGGCCTGGGCGCTTGCCTGGCTGGTCAGCTCGTACGTGCTCGCGAGCAACGTCGAGGAGCAGTTCACGAACTTCGGCGCCAGCGGCGCGTTGCTGTACGCGCTCCTGACCGGTCTGCTTCTCGCACACCTGCTCCGTCGGACAGAGTCCCGGGCGTCGGGCATCTAGCTTCGACTTGCTCCGGTCTTCACACCGGTTCGAAGGTGAGCGAACGTCGTCGCGGGCGCCCCGGAAGGGGCGCCCTCGACGAACTCGTCCGGGTGTCAGCTTCCGCGCCGCACGGGTTAGCGGCGGGTGAGTCGTTCGAGCGTCTCGACGGCCTGGCGCGGCTCGGGCATCGCCTTGACCTCGTTCTCGATGCGGTGTGCTGCGTCTCTGAATGTGTCGTCGTCGAGGAGCGTGCGAACAGCGTCGCGAGCGGACTCGGCGGTAAGACGATCGGGCAAGAGCTGGATTCCGGCGCCTGCGGCAACGACCCGGTCGGCGTTGTAGAACTGATCGGCACCCTGGGGAACGACCAGGAGCGGCCGGCCGAATGCGAGAGCGCCAAGGGTTGAGCCGGCGCCACCGTGGGTCACGACAGCAGCGCAGCGGGGGAGCAGCAGCTCCTGCGGGATGTACCGGTGCACGTGGACGTTCGCCGGTTGCAGTCCGAGTGCCGCAGGGTCGTTTTGCTTACCGACCGTGACGACGAGATTCAGTGCTTCGTCGCGGAGGCCGTCGAGCAACGCTCGGAACACGCCGAGATCGTGGTTGTAGACGGTGCCGAGCGTGATGTAGACGATTGGCAGGCCGGGCAGCGCATCCAGCCACGGGAGCTGGGTCTCCGCTGGCTGAGTCTCGACCGTCCGGATGCCCTGCACTGCGCCCGGGACCGCTCCGGGAAGCTGGAGGCTGGGCGGGCAAACGTCGAGGTACAGGTAGCGGTAGAGGCCACCGAGGGGGTGCGGCTCGAGGCCGTGCGAGCTCCAGAAGGGGGCAGCGGCCTCGCCGGCGGCGCGGATGACGTCGTCGTGGATGGCAGGCCCGTAGCTGTGCTCCACATAGGGGATGCCGGCCAGGGTCGCGACGAGCGGTGTGGCGAACTCCGCGATGTCGTGTACCACGATGTGCGGTGCCCACTGCTCAACCAGCGTGAACAGGTCATTTGCGCGCGGCTCCAGTTCGACCCCCACGAAGAGCTTGGTGAAGACGAAGGGGCGAACCTGTGAAGGAGGGAGCGAGGCAGCACGTTGTCGAACGCTGCGGGCAACCGGCTCTACGGAGTCCAGGGCAAGCCCGACGCGGAACGCCGTGAAGCCTTCAGCTTCGGCTTCGCCGGCGACGGGTTCGCCCGATGCAAATGCCACCTCATGGCCCGCTTCAGCCAGGGCACGTGCGAGTGGCAGCATCGGCCGAAAGTGACCCGCCAGCGGTCTGCAGGTCAGGAGCGCACGCATCGCACAAGGCTATCCTGAGCTCGCTGGGAGGCCGAGTCGTTAGGTGACCAATGCGGAACTGGCGCACGAACGTGTTCTGGCGCTAGAGGCGCGATCTCCCAGATGTTGTCCGCTGGGACAGCCCCGGACAACGCGGGACGGTCCCGCGACCAGACGCTAGTATCCAAGCCGCGCCGACGTAGCTCAGCTGGTAGAGCACTTCACTCGTAATGAAGGGGTCCGCGGTTCGAGTCCGCGCGTCGGCTTCGCTGATTTGCAGGGGTTTTGTGGTATTTGCCGTCCGAATCGGGCGGCCTTCGTCGTTACAGGGGTCCACCAGCGGTCTACGGGTTGGCGATTGGGTCGGTGTGAGGCGTCGTTGGTCGGCGAGGCCGCCGCACGTCACGAGGGCAAGCGTGCCCTTCGTCCTAGACTCTCGACGTGGATCCTTCGTTTGCCGACCTGGTCATTGCGAGGTCGACGCGTCCCCAATCACGTGACCATGGCGAGCAACACTGGAAGGCCGTGGCGTGGGCGGGGCTTGGGCTTGCTGCACAGGTCGATGGCTGTGATGCGGAGCTCGTCCTCTTGTTCGCGCTCTTCCACGACTCGCAACGCTTGAACGAGTACGAAGACCCCGAGCATGGTCTGCGCGGAGGGAGGCTCGCGCAGGAGATGTCCTCCGAGGGAGCGCTTCACCTTGGCGGCGACCGACCCGAGCTGTGCGACTTCACCTCCGACGCGTACTACGAAGGACGGCTCGAGCCCGCCCCTGTCACCGCGACACGCTCGATCGCAGCGGGCAATGGACCCGTCTGGCTCGAGGTCGCGCACGACCATCGCGGGCAGTCATCCGTGGAGGAGGCCGAGGACGTGGCCGCGGCCGTGACGGCGCTCGTCGGATCGCCGTTCACCGAGGAAGACGGGTCGACGCGCCCACTGCGCGAGGCCGACATCCTCGTCGTTGCCCCCTACAACGCTCAGGTACGGACTTTGCGCTCGCGGCTCCCGACAGCAGTGCAGGTCGGCACAGTTGACAAGTTCCAGGGCCAGCAGGCACCAGTCGTCGTCGTCTCGATGGCGAGCTCGACCGCCGAGAACGCCCCGCGCGGCCTCGGCTTCGCCTTCGATCGCCACCGCTTCAACGTCGCCACTTCACGCGCCCAGTGCCGCGCCGTTCTCGCGTGTACGCCGGCGCTGCTCGACGCCGACTGCAAGACGATCGAGCAGATGCGGCTCGTCAGCGCGGTGTGCTGGTTCGTGGAGTTGGCGACCTACCGTCGGCCGTGAGCCGATCGGACGTGGCCACATCGGCGCCGCCGGTCACCAGAAAGCAGTGTCCGAAAGAGCGTCTAGCGCTCGCCGCGCCGCCGGTCTACCGTCATGCAGGTGGCGACAATCACTCTTCCTCGTGTCTGCTGGTGCGGCTCCGGCCGTAGCGCCAGGGACTGCCATGAGCTTACCCGGCGCATGGGTCGGCGCAGGGAGATGGAGCTGTGCGTCCTTGCGGAAGCGAACGATCTCGCGGCTCTCTTCCCCGGGGTACGACCCCGTGACGATGTCTTCGCTGCGTATGCAGACCGTGCCGCCCTGGACATCGACGGTCACGGGCCTCGGGTGCCGGTCCGGATCGTTGAAGATGGTCTGGCGTTGCTCGACTCCGCCGAGCGGCGACGGATCGTCGCCAGCTGGTGCGACCCGTACCCTGATCGCTGGGCGGCGATGATCGCCGACGGAGGTTCCGAGACGCCCATCAGACGAGCCGTCGTCGCGGGGGCCGTTCGCGTCGCGATTCTCGAACGGTGTCCTCTCCCGCGAGAGGCGCTTGCCGTGTTCGAGGGAGGCCTCTTCGGCAACCTGCCTGCCAACGCACTCACGCTGCTGGCGCCGCCTCAGGGCATCTGGTCGATCGACGAGGCGATCGCGGCCGACGGCATCGTTCCGGGCGGACCAAGGTTCGAGCCCGCTCGCTTCGATGCGCTCGAGCGGTACGCGCAGGGGTGCGTCACGAACGAGCACATCGAACGCCTGCGCGATGCGGCGACGCGGATCGAAATGCAGCTCCCGATCGTGGGCCTCCCACGAGCGAGCGCGACCCTCGCGGCGGGGTGCGCCATCATCGCTACCGACGAGGGATGGTGCGCCGCGATCGCAGCAAGGCAGCTTGCGCTCTACGCGAGCGATCCCGGTGTGGCAGCCGAAGCGATGGCCCTCGCTCTAGGATGCACATGCTACTGTATGTGTATGTTAAATCGACGCCTCCAGGTTCTGCTGGACGACCGGCAGTACGCGCGGCTCGCAGCATTCGCGGACGAGCGGAACCTCTCGGTCGGCGCTGCGGTGCGTGAGGCGATCGACCGCGTTGTGCCGGCAACCAACGATGAGCGTGCTGCAGCGCTGAAGCGGCTCCTTGCCGCCGCTCCCATGGCCGTTCCGGCGCCGGCCGATCTGCGCGTCGAGCTCGACGAGCTCCGCGGCCGCCGCAGGTGATCGTGCTCGACACGACGGTGCTCGTCTACGCCGTGGGCGACGACCACGCGCTTCGCGACCCTGCCCGATCCCTTCTCGCCGCGGCCGCCGACGGCGGCCTGCGCGCGACCACGACACCCGAGGCGATTCAGGAGTTTGCGCACGTACGTGCCCGCCGCCGCGACCGCGCCGACGCGGCCGCCCTCGCTGAAGGCTACGCCGACCTCTTGAGCCCGCTGCTCGAGGTGGGCGAGGCCGATCTCCGGGAGGGCCTCCGGCTCTTCGAGCGCAGTGACGCTCTTGGCGCCTTCGACGCCGTGCTCGCAGCGGTCGCCCTGCGCGCTGGTGCCACGACGCTCGTCTCGGCCGATCGCGCCTTCGCGGACGTGCGGGGGCTTCCGTTCGCTGACCTGGCGGTTCTCGACGCCGAAGGGCTGCATCGCGGCTGAGGCTTCGCTGCGATTCCAGGAACTAGACGAGCCGTGTCCCTCGCGCGGCCGGCGTGCCCGCTCCGGGAACCGTTTGATCCCGACGCCCTCGACCTCACCGGTCGCGGGGTGCGTCGCAAAGCGCGGCAGTAGCGTCTTGAGGTATCCGCGCGCCTGGTCGTTGCCGCGTTCGGCCGAGGCGGCGACCGCGCAGACGAGGTCGGCGCACTGGAGCCCGATCGAGTGGTGGCTCGGGCCGCCCGACCTCGACCTGCGCCCCCAAGGCCCCGCCCGCTGGGCGCTCGAGTTCGAGGTGCAGCGCTGCGATAGCTGCGGCTACTGCGCCGGTTCGATCGGCCAGGCACCGCCAGATGCACGCGCGGTTGTGGAGTCGCCCGTGTACCGCGACGTTCTCCAGCGCTCCAAGCTGCCGAAGCTCGCCCGCTCGCTCTTCTGCGCCGCGCTCGTCGCCGAGTCGACCGGCGAGGCGGAAACGACGGGCTGGTGGTTCCTCGAGGCCGCCTGGGCCTGCGACGACAAGAACGCCCGCGCGCAGGCGCGGATCTGTCGCGAGCGCGCAGCCGAGATGTTCGTTCGGGCACTCGAGACGGGAGAGACCGAACGGCCGGCTCCGGTCATGCACACCCTGATCGCCGAGGTCTGGCGGCGTGCCGGACGCTTCGACGAAGCGCTCGAAGAGTGCGCGGCCGTGGAGACCGAGCTCGGCCTCGAACAGGACGAGACCGACGACGACGGCGAGCGCGCAGGAACCGCAACCGTCGCCACATTCGTCCGCAACCTCGCGATCGCCGGCGACGACAACACGCGGAACTGCGCCGAAGCGTTCGCCGACGACGAGTAGCGACGCTCCACCTTCAAGCCCGATCGACCGCCAAACGGAGGATCACGTGTCCAACACACCGCGCTACCCGATCGACGTCGTGTCCGAGACCGATGCACGGGGAGACATCGCGGTTCGAGTCCGCGCGTCGGCTCTCCTGAGGACGTTGCACTCGCCGGGGTCTCCTCGCCCGGCGCGGCCGTCAGCCTGGCTCGGCCCGAGGCGAGAGCCTTGCGATCACCTCGTCGGTATCCCACACCTGCCCGAAGACGCGCGCGAACCCCGAGAGAGCCGCGCGGTGATGGTGCTCGAAGAACGTTGCCGTCGCGTCCTCGACGACGACCACGTCGAAGCCGCGGTCGGCGGCGTCGCGAGCGGTCGTCTCCACGCACATGTCCGTCGCCATGCCGACCACGACGAGGGCGCTGAGGCCCATGTTCCGCAGCAGCCACTCGATCCCGGTCGAGTTGAAGGCGCTCGACGTGTTCTTGTCCAGCACGAGCTCGTCCGGCCGCGGCTGGAGCTGCTCGATCAGCTCGTGCTCGAACGTGCCGCGGTGCCAGAGCGCAGGCACGTCGGTCGCCGCCCGCGCCTCGGAGTCCCGGCGCCGGCGCCGCTCGATCATGTCCCGTCCGTCTGCCAGGAGCGGGCCATGGCGCGTGAAGACGACCTCCCGCCCTGCGAGGCGGAAGGCCGCAACGAGGCGCGCCACGTTCGGGATCACGGTCTCGGTGAGGCGCGGGAGGTAGTAGCCCGCCGTCCGAGGATGGTGCTCCGTCAGCATCGGCCCCAATCCCACGTCCGGGTTGCAACCGTAGTTCTGCATGTCGATGACGAGCAGCGCCGACCGTTCCCAGTCCACCTCACCGGCGGGCCAGGGGAAGTGCCAATCCGGCAGCGTGACCGGGGAGTCGATCGGCCGTAGCTCGCTCACACCACGAGCTTACGCCGTTCCCAGGGGGCTTCGCGCAGGCGACCTACGCCTTTGGACGGATGCTTCCGGACTGTCCATCGTGAGTGCCCGGAATGAACACGAGCGAACCAGACCCGAACGTCCTGAGCGCCGGCAACACCTCCGCCGGCGCACCGAGCAAGCGGCTGCCGCCCACCGGCGAAGCGCGCCGGGCACTGCGCGTGCCCTCGTATTCCCGTCCTTGCTCAGCGTTCCAGAGCCTCCCGCAGTTCCGGGGTGCGCTCGAGCAACTTCTGCATCCGCGCCACGTCCTTCGCGCGCAGGGTCACCGGCCCCCGGCGGGCAGTGCCGTCGGTCGTGTACGCGAACCGCACGAGTCGCTCCCCGCCGTCCGTCTCGAGCAACTCCACCACCGTCGAGAACCGCCGCTCGCCCGCCCGTTGGGCGACACTCACCCGTTCGACCGTTCGTGCCCTTCCCCAGGGTGTCGTGGCTGTCTTCATGAGAGACAACGTAGCGCGGAACCTGTCACAGCAATGTGCCGTCTGTGTGCTGAATGTGCGCCGGCGTCAGAGGACGCCGTACTTCTTCCAGACCTCCCGGATGCTCATCCCGGCCAGGAGATCGTCCCGCGCGCTGCCCTCGAGCCGGTGCTTCGTGACCACGGCGTCCGCGACCTCGGCGACGAGCTCCTGCGGGACGACCACGATCCCGTCGATATCACCGACGACGAGGTCTCCCGGGCGCACGTCGACGCCGCCGGCCCGCGCCTCGACGTCGATGCCCGTGACGACGGCGCGGGCGAAGGTGTCGAGCGGCGAGAGGCCGCGGGCGAACGTCGGGAAGCCGAGCGCCGTGATCGCGGCCGCGTCGCGGACGTACCCGTCGACGACGACCCCCGCCGCACCGCGACCGAGGGCCGCGCAGGAGAACAGCTCGCCCCACGATGCGCAACGCACACCCTCCTCGACGACGAAGAGCGGCACATCGCCAGGGCGCAGCCCGTCGAGCGCGGTCAGTTCACCGTCGTAGGGGAGCTCCGGCTCCGATGTGTCGGCAACGATCGTGACCGGCACGGCCGAGCCGGCAAACCGCGCCTCGGGCCAGAGCGGCCGGATCGCGAGGTCGAGCACCTGGTGGCGGTGGCCCATCCGGTCGAGTGCATCCGAGATGACGGCGACCGGCGCATCACGGAGCACCGCCGTGGCGTCCCCGTCGTGGGCAGAGCGCTCGGTCACGGGGCTCCTTCAGCGACGAAGCACCCCTCGAGATGGTCGTCGACCATGCCCGCAGATTGCATGAACGCGTACACCGTCGTCGGGCCGACGAATCCGAATCCGCGCCGCTTCAGCTCCTTCGAGAGCGCCGTCGACTCGGCCGTCGCAGCCGGGAGATCACCCATGCCGGTCGGCCTCCCCGAGCGCGGCGGCGGAGCGAACCCCCAGACGAAGTCCGACAGGCCCTCGCTCAGCTCGAGCGCGGCGACGGCGTTCCCGATCGTCGCCTCGATCTTGCCGCGATGCCGCACGATTCCCGCGTCGCCGAGCAGTCGCTCGACGTCGTCCTCGCCGAACTCGGCCACGCGCGCGATCGAGAAGCCGGCGAACGCCGCGCGAAAGCTCTCGCGCTTGCGGAGGATCGTCAGCCACGAGAGGCCGGCCTGGAATCCCTCCAGCGAGAGGAGCTCGAAGAGCGCGTCGTCGCCCCGCTTCTCGCGACCCCACTCCTCGTCGTGGTAGGTGCGATAGAGCGGGTCGTCGCCGCACCAGCCGCATCGAGCGACTCCGTCCGCGTCATAGCCGAGATCGATCACCGTTCGATTCTGCCGATCGGTAGCGTCCGGTGCGATGGTCGAGCTCACGCTGGAGAACGCCGTTGCCTACCTCGTCGAGCGAGGCGTCGTCGCGCCGGGCACGTCGGTCGACGTCGCGGAGCTTCCGGGCGGTGTGTCGGCCACGGTGATCGCGGCGCACGCGACCGCGACGGGAGAGGCGTTCGTCGTCAAGCAGGCGCTCCCTCAGCTGCGCGTCCGGGACGAGTGGCTCGCGACCCCTGACCGCGCGGAAACGGAGGTCGCCGCGATGGCGTTGTGCGGTGCGATCACGCCCGGCGTCGTCCCGGCCATCATCGACAGCGACGCCGCGGCCCATGCGCTCGTGATGGAGCTGATCCCTCCCACTGCGAGGAACTGGCAGGCAGAGGTGGGGGAGGGACGCGTCCACGCCGCGACGGGGAGCTGGGCGGGCGCGACGCTCGGCGCCTGGCACCGTGCAACCTCCGGAGCGCCTTTGCCGCCGGGTTTCGACGACCTCGAGGCGTTCGAGCAGCTGCGACTGCGTCCGTTCCACGAGACCGTGATCGAGCGACGACCCGAGCTCGCGGACGGCATCGAACCGCTGCTCGACGAGCTCAGAACCGACCGTCGCTGCTTCGTCCACGGCGACTACTCGCTCAAGAACATGCTCGTCGGCCCGGACGGGAACTGGGTGCTGGACTTCGAGGTCGCGCACCACGGCAACCCCGTCTTCGACCTCGGCTTCTTTCTCTCGTTCGTCGTGCTCTCTGCGATCCGGTGGGAGCCCCTGACGCCTGAGCTCGTCACGCTCGCGGATGGCTTCCTGCGCGGTTATGACGAGGCGGCCGGCGCGGACTTCGCGGGTGATCGGACGTCGGTCACCGCGCACACGGCCGCGCTCGATCCTCGCCCGCACCGACGGGAAGTCGCCGGCGCAGTTCCTCGATCCGCCGTCGCGGGAGCGGGCGCGCGAGGCGGGGATCATGCTCCTGCGCCACCCGGAGAAGGGACTGTGGCAGTGGCGCTGATCGCGGGGCTCCATGCGTGGGAGGCGCTCGACTCGCGCGGCACGCCGACCGTGGGATGTGCGGTGCGACTCGAGGACGGGAGCGAGGGTGAGGCGACCGTTCCCTCTGGGGCATCGACCGGGTCGCACGAGGCGCACGAGCGCAGGGACGGCGGCGAGCGCTTCGGCGGCAAGGGCGTGCGCGACGCCGTCGCCGCGTTGCACACGGAGATCCGCGCGGAGTTGCTTGGTCGCGATGCCCTGGAGCAGGAGGCGGTCGACGCGGCTCTGCGGGCGCTGGACGGGACGGCGAACCTCTCGCGTCTCGGCGCGAACGCCGTGCTCGCGGCCTCTGTGGCCACCGCGCTCGCGGCCGCCCGCAGTCAAGGGCTTCCGCTCTGGCGAGCGCTGTGCCCGGGTCTGCCACCGCTGCTCCCGCTGCCGATGGTGAACGTGATCTCCGGCGGCGCTCACGCCGGCGGGCTGATCGACGTACAGGACTTCCTCGTCGTTCCCGTGGGAGCGCGAACGTTCGCGGAGGCGATCGAGTGGGCCTCCCGGGTACGGGCCGCCACGGCCGAGGTTCTGCGTGAGCGCGGCCATGACACGTCGCTCGTCGCGGACGAGGGGGGTCTCGCCGCAGCGCTGCCGTCGAACCGGGCCGCTCTCGACGTCCTGCTCGCCGGGATCGAACGAAGTGGGCTCGAACCAGGGGCAGACGCTGCGATCGCGATCGATGTCGCTGCGACGCAGCTCCTCGGTGAAGGCACGTACGTGCTCGCGAGCGAGAGTCGCAGCCTTCCGGGCGGAGTGAGCTCGTCGACGAGCTCGCGGCCTGGGTTCGCGACTATCCGATCGTCTCGATCGAGGACGCGCTCGGAGAGGACGACGAGGCAGGCTGGCGGTACGCGACCGACCGGCTCGCGCCCGCCGTCCAGCTGCTCGGCGACGACCTCTTCGTCACCTCGCCCGAGCGCCTCCGCGCCGGCATCCGGGACGGCGATCGCGAACGCGGTGCTCGTGAAGCCGAACCAGGTCGGCACCCTGAGCGACGCACGTCAGGTCGTCGAGATCGCGAGCGTCGGCCGGTTATGCCACCGTCCTCTCGGCCCGCTCGGGCGAGACCGAGGACAGCTGGCTCGCCGACCTTGCCGTCGGCTGGCGCACCGGCCAGCTCAAGGTCGGCTCGACAACCCGCTCCGAACGCACCGCAAAGTGGAACCGGCTGCTGCGCATCGAGTCCGAGGAGCCCCACGCGACGTTCGCCGGAGCGGCGGTTCTGGCACCGCTCACCCCTCACTGACCGACGCACTCGCTTGCATCCCGGCGGCTACAGGCAGATGATCCACAAGTCCGACCAACAGGCATGAGCACCCAACCACCGACAGACACCGTCGCGGCGCCCGCGCCGCCCGCCTCGAACGGCAATCGCGGCGAGCCCGTGATCCGGGCCGAGAACGTCTGGAAGATCTTCGGCGCGAAGGCCGGCAGCATCATCGGGACGCCCGACGCAGAGCTGTCGCGCTCGGAGCTCCGGGCCAAGACGGGGTGCGTCGCAGCCGTCCACGACGTCTCGCTCGAGGTCTGGCCGGGCGAGGTGTTCGTCGTGATGGGGCTCTCCGGCTCCGGCAAGTCGACGCTCGTCCGCACCCTGATCCGCCTGATCGAGCCCACCGCGGGTGAGATCGAGATCGCGGGCCAGAACGTGACGCGCGCCAGTGCGTCGGAGCTGCGGGCGCTGCGCCGCAACTCCGTCTCGATGATCTTCCAGCACTTCGGCCTGCTCGCGCACCGGCGCGTGATCGACAACGTCGCCTTCGGGCTCGAGATCCGCGGCGTGCCGAAGGAGGAGCGACTCGAGCGAGCGAGCAAGGTGCTGAGTGTGGTTGGGCTCGACGAGGTTGCCAACTCCTTCCCCGACCAGCTTTCGGGCGGCATGCAGCAGCGGGTCGGCGTCGCGCGCGCCTTCGCGGGCGACCCCACGCTGATGCTCTACGACGAGCCGTTCAGCGCGCTCGACCCACTCATCCGCCGCGACATGCAGGACGAGGTGATGCGCCTGCAGCAGGAGACGGGCAAGACGATGGTCTTCATCACCCACGATCTTCCCGAGGCGCTCCGCCTCGGCGACCGCATCGCGATCATGCGTGATGGGAAGATCGTGCAGCTCGGAACCGGCGAGGAGCTCGTCGGCTCACCGGCCGACGAGTACGTGGAGAACTTCGTCCGCGACGTCCCCCGCAGCCATGTCCTCACGCTCCGCTGGATCATGCGCGCGCCCGAGCCCGGCGAGGCAGAAGACGGCCCCGAGCTCGACGTCACGACGACGGTGCGCGACGCCGTGCCTGTGCTCGCCGCGAGCGAGAAGCCGGTTCGCGCGATGCAGGACGGGCGAGTGGTCGGCGTCGTCGACCGTGTTGCGGTGCTGAAGGCGATCGCCGGCGAAGGAGGGTAGAGGCTCTGTCCGCGCTGACCGAGGTACCGGTCGTTGTCCCCACGGTGAACCACCGCCCCTGGTGGAAGGGCCGACCCGTCAAGGTCGTTGCTGTCGTCGCTGTGATGATCGTCGTCTACCAGGCGCTCGAGCTCGAGTACCCCTGGCCGACGAGCCTCACGTTCACCTCGCTCTCGGCACACCTCGACGAATTCCAGACGTGGCTGATCGATCAGCGGACGGCCGAGGACACCGGCCTCTTCTTCACGTCTTCAACTGGTTCCGGATCTTCCTCGACAACCTCGTCGGCTGGCTCAACCAGTTCATCCTCTGGATGACGTGGGTCGGCACGACCGTCGCCGGGACGCTCCTCGCGTGGCGCTTCGGCGGTCGGCGCGCCGCGGTGATCATCTTCGGCGCCTTCGCATCGTTTGCGCTCCTCGGCCTCTGGCAGGCGAGCATGGAGACGCTCGCGCTGATGATCGCCTCCGTCGGCCTCGCGCTCGTGATCGGCGTGCCGCTCGGCATCATCGCCGGGCGCTCCGATCGCTTCCAGCGGGCGATCAACCCCGTGCTCGACGCGATGCAGATCGTTCCGGCGTTCGCCTACCTGATGCCGGTCGTGCTCCTGTTCTCGATCGGCTACGCCGCGGCCGTCGTCTCGACGATCATCTACGCGATTCCGCCCGCGGTCAGGATCACCGCTCTCGGGATCCGCGGCGTGGCGACGAACACCGTCGAGGCCTCCGCGTCGATGGGCGCGACGCGCCGGCAGATGCTCCAGAAGGTGCAGCTCCCACTTGCTCGCCGGATGCTCCTGCTCGGGGTCAACCAGACGATCCTCTTCGCGCTCTCGATGGTCGTGATCGCCGGCCTGATCGGCGGCGGTGGCCTCGGCGCTGTCGTCAACACCGGGCTCTACACCAATCCGGCGCTCGCGCTGCTCGCCGGTGTTGCGATCGTGATCATGGCGATGACGCTCGACCGCGTCACCGAGCAGATCGCGAATCGCACCGACCCGACCAAGCGACACCTCGACGACGCCGGAAAGAAGAAGCTGCGCACGCAATCGGTCGGAGTCCTCGTCGCGATCGCCGCCGCGATCGGCGTCGCGAAGCTCTTCGGCGTGGGCGCGGTCTACCCCGAGGAGATCCCCGGGCAGGACATGACCGCGACGATCCAGGAGACGCTCCTCGGCAAGATCCAGTGGGCTCTCGACTACGTTCAGGATCCGACATCCTGGGTGTTCGGCATCACCGAGCCGACCGGAAACTCGATCCTCACGAAGCTGCTGTTGCCGATCCAGGGCTTTCTCGTCGGATCGCCCTGGTTCGCGACGGTGGCGGGGCTGACGCTGATCGCGTTCATCATCTCGGGTCTCCGACCTGCGCTCACGACGTTCCTCATGCTCGCCCTCATCGGCGTGCTCGGCGTGTGGGCGCTTGCCATGGACACGCTCTCGCAGGTGCTCGTTGCCACGCTCTTCGCCGTCGCGATCGGCGTCTTCCTCGGCATCGCCGCCGCCGAGAGCCGAACGGTCTCGAAGATCCTGCGCCCGATCAACGACGTGCTCCAGACGATGCCGCAGCTCGTCTACATCATCCCGTTCATCTACCTGATGCCCGTGTCGGTCGTGCCTGGAATCATCGCGGGCGTCCTCTACGCCTTCCCCGTCGTGATCCGACTCGTCGAGCGGGGGCTCGGTGACGTGGCCCCGGAGACGGTCGAGGCGGCGGACGCGTTCGGCGCCACGCGGATGCAGATCCTGTTCAAGGTGAAGATCCCGCTCGCGGGCGACGCGATCATGCTCGGCGTCAACCAGGGCCTGATCATGGTGCTCTCGGTCGTCGTCATCGGTGGCCTCGTCGGCTCGGGCGGTCTCGGCTACGAGGTCGCGCAGGGCCTCGTACGCGGGCAGTTCGGACAGGGCACAATTGCCTCCGTCGCGATTCTCGCGCTCGGAATCGCGCTCGATCGGGTCACGCAGGGGTCGAGGAAGGCTCGACCGTCGAACGAGATGTGACAAACAAGCTACTGCCGAATGACGTTCAAGATAGACAGAGACAGATCTCAACAGGGAGGATCGGATGAAGAAGTTCTTCGGAACCCGTGGACGGCGGAGCGTCGTGCTCGGGGTTGTCGGGGTTGCCGCCGTCGCCGTGTTCGCGGCCAGCGCACTCGGCGGCAGCCAGCGCGCGGCTGCGTGCGACAACGTCACGCTCAACGAGAACGCGTGGGCCGGCTCGTCGGCCAACGTCTACGTGGTCAAGTACGTGCTCGAGAACAAGCTCGGCTGCAAGGTGAAGGTGTCGAACATCACCGAGGGCCAGCCGAACTTCCAGGCGATGGCGGACGGCAAGATCGACGTCATCCTCGAGGACTGGCAGAACCTCGGCTCGTTCCCGCAGTACACGAAGAGCAAGAAGCTCGTGAAGGCCGGGACGAACGGCGTCACCGGTGTGATCGGCTGGTACATCCCGCGCTACCTGCTGAAGCAGTACCCGCAGTTCGCGACGTGGAAGGGGCTGAAGGGCAAGGAGAGCATCTTCAAGTCGCCGGAGTCGGGCTCGCAGGGGATGTTCCTCGGCGGCGACCCGTCCTACGTCCAGAAGGACCGGGCGATCATCAAGGGGCTCGGCCTCAACTTCAAGCACGTCGTCGCAGGTGCCGAGTCGGCCCAGGTCGCACGCTGGAGCCAGCTCTACAAGCAGAAGAAGCCCGTGATCTTCTACTGGTATGACCCGCAGTACCTGAACGGGTCGTACGACCTCGTCCAGGTGAAGCTGCCGCCGCGCACGGCGAAGTGCAAGGACGACGAGAAGAAGGGCGGCGACCCGAAGCAGTACGCGTGCGCGTACCCGTCGTACCCGCTCGACAAGATCATCGGCGCGAAGTTCGCCGCGAGCGGCTCGCCCGCCGTCGGCGTCGTCAAGAAGTTCAAGTGGACGGCCAAGGATCAGAACACCGTTGCGTTCATGATCGGCGGCAAGAAGATGAAGCCGGAGAAGGCGGCCGAGGCCTGGGTCAAGGCGAACCCCGGCAAGGTCAACGCCTGGCTGGCGAAGTAGTCGCGAGGGGGCCGCGGTGGAAGAGCGTACCGCGGCCCCCTCTCCTCCTACTTCCATTCTTTCTGCAGGCTTCGCCTGATCCTGAAGGGGCCCGCGCAGGTCGGGAGATCTCGCGGTGGAAGAGCGTGACCGCGAGATCCCCTCTCACTCCTACTTCGCATCTTTTCTGCAGCGCTTCGCGCGATCCTGAAGGGGCCCGCCCGCGGGCCTCTTCTGCGTTGTCGGAGGCGTGTTGCGCGGAGCTCGGTGGCGGCCTGGCGCGCCTGGCTTCAGCCAGGCGCCGGATCGGGGTGCCGGATCGCGTGGTTGGCATCTGCCTCCCGGTCTGATATACACCTCGTATATCAACTGCGCCGCTCATCTCTCCGCCGTTTCTGCGCCCCGACGCTGACGAGACGCTCTCGCTCAGCGAGCGCGCGACTGCCGACATCCGGGAGCTGATCGTCACGCTCGAGCTCGCCCCGGGGTCGCCCGTGAGCGAGCGCGAGCTGATGGAGCGCCTCGGCCTCGGGCGCACGCCCGTCCGCGAGGCGCTGCGAGCGCTCGCACAGGAGAAGCTCGTCGAGGTCTACCCCCGACGTGGCATCGTCGTCTCGCCCGTCGAGGTCGGCGACCTCGCCGCCCTCTCGGAGGCGCGGATCACCCTCGAGAGCTTCGCGGCGCGACTCGCTGCCGAGCGGGCCAATGCCGACGACCGCGACGTCGCGCGCGCCCTGCTCGCCGACCTTCCCGGCCCGCGCGACGCACACGACGAGCGCGCGCTGATCGACCTCGACCAGCGCATCCACCGGCACATCTACCGCTGCGCCCACAACCCGTTCGTCGAGTCGGCCCTCAACGAGTACTACACCCTCAGCCTGCGCATCTGGTTCCTCGCACTCGACCGCGTCACGCAGCTCGACGACGCGGTCACCGAGCATCGCGAGCTCCTCCAGGCGATCTGCGACGGCGACGCCGAGCGGGCCGAGAACGTCATGCGTCGTCACATCCAGAGCTTCGAACGGTCGATCCGCGCCGTTCTCTGATCATCGAACCCCGAAAGGCAAGGAGACCCATCCCATGAGCACCTTCCCCACGAGTGCCCGAGCCGTCGTCATCGGCTGCGGCATCGTCGGCAACAGCCTCGTCCACCACCTCACCCGACTCGGCTGGACGGACGTCGTCCAGATCGACAAGGGGCCGCTGCCGAACCCCGGCGGCTCCACCGGGCACGCGTCGAACTTCATCTTCCCGGTCGACCACTCGAAGGAGATGACGCAGCTGACGCTCGAGTCGCAGCGCCAGTACATCGAGATGGGCGTCAACACCGAGTGCGGCGGCATCGAGGTCGCCCGCACCGAGGAGCGGATGGAGGAGTTCCGCCGCAGGATGGCGTCGGCGAAGTCGTGGGGCGTCGACTCGGCCCGGCTCGTCACGCCGGCCGAGATCAAGGAGCTCGTGCCGTACATCGACGAGTCGATCCTGCTCGGCGGCTTCTACTGTCCGACCGTCTCGGTCGTCGACTCGCTCCGCGCGGGCACGATCATGCGCGAGAAGGGGATCGACTCCGGCGGCCTGCAGGTCTTCGCGAACACGGACGTCAGCGGCATGGACGTCGAGCACGGCCGGATCAAGCGCGTGCATACCTCGCGCGGCACGATCGAGGCCGAGGTCGTCGTGATCGCCTGCGGCGTCTGGAGCCCGCTCCTCGCCGCGATGGCCGGCGCGCACATTCCGCTCACGCCGGCCGTCCACCAGATGATCGACGTCGGCCCGGTGCCGCGCTTCGAGCAGTCGTCGAGCGCGATCGAGTTCCCGATCGTCCGCGACATGGACGTTTTCATGTACGAGCGCCAGGACGGCGTCGGGCTCGAGATCGGCTCCTACGCCCATCGCTCGATCCTCCACGACCCGGAGGAGATCCCGTCGGTCGAGGAGGCCGCGCTCTCGCCCACGGAGTTCCCGTTCACGCAGGCCGACTTCGCCGATCAGATGGAGCACGCGCTCGAGCTGATGCCCGAGATCGTCGGTGACGAGTCCGTCGGCGTGAAGTACGCCATCAACGGCCTCATCTCCCTGACGCCCGACGGCATGCCGATCCTCGGCGAGCTGCCCGAGGTGAAGGGCCTCTGGTCGTGCTGCGGCCGTCTGGGTCAAGGAAGGCCCCGGAGTCGGCAAGTCGGTGGCCGAGTGGATGGTGAACGGCGAGTCGCACATCGACCTCCACACCTCCGATGCGAGCCGCTTCCACGACCACCAGAAGACGCGCGCACATACGAAGGCCCGTGCCTTCGAGGCGTTCCCGAAGACCTACGGCATCGTCCATCCGGCCGAGCAGTGGTCGAGCGAGCGCGGCCTCCGCATCTCGCCGATGCACGCGCAGGAGACGGCGCTCGGCGCGGCCTTCTACGAGGCCGTCGGCTGGGAGCGGCCGCAGTGGTACGAGGTGAACGCGCCGCTCGTCGAGCACTACGGCGTCGAGGCCCGCCAGGGCGAGTGGGACTCCCGCTGGTGGTCGCCGATCATCAACGCCGAGCACCTCGCGATGCGCGAGCACGCCGGCATCTTCGACCTCTCGGCCTTCGCGATCTTCGACGTGCAGGGCGCGGGCGCGCTCGACGCGCTGCAGCACGCTGTGATGGCGCAGATGGACGTCCCCGTCGGGCGCGTCGTCTACACCCCGGTGCTCAGCCAGGGCGGTGGCTTCAAGTCCGACCTCACGATCATGCGCCTCGGCGACGACCTGTTCCGCGTCGTCACCGGTGGCGCGCACGGGATGGCCGATCGCAAGCTGTTCATCGACGCGCTGCCGGACGACGGCTCGGCGAGCCTCGTCGACGTGACGACCGCGTGGACGACGATCGGCGTCTGGGGCCCGAAGGCCCGGGACATCCTCGCGAGCGTCACCTCCGACGACGTCTCGCACGAGGGCTTCCCGTTCGGACGCTGCCGCACGATCGAGATCGGCTCGCAGCTCGTGCTCGCGTCGCGGATCTCCTACGTCGGCGACCTCGGCTGGGAGCTCTACGTGCCGATCGAGCAGGGCGGACGGCTCTGGGACGTGCTCTGGGAGGCCGGGCAGCCGCACTCGCTCACGGCCTGCGGAATCGGCGTCTACGGCACGACCGGGCGCCTCGAGAAGGCGTATCGCGCCTACGGTGCCGAGCTCGAGACGGAATACAACGTCGTCGAGGCCGGCATGCAGCGGCCGAAGGTGAAGGAGCAGGACTTCGTCGGCAAGGAGGCGCACCTGCGCCACCGCGAGGAGGATCCTGCAGCCATCCTCTGCACCCTGACCGTGGACGACCACACGTCGTCGGCAGGCGTGAAGCGATATCCGCTCGGTCGCGAGCCGATCACGCTGCTCGACGGAACGCCGCTGACCGATGCGAAGGGCCGCCGCTCGTACGTGACGAGCGCCGGAGCCGGGCCGTCGCTCGGCAAGTACATCCTCATGGCGTACCTCCCGCCCGAGTACGCGGTCGAAGGCTCGGGAACGCTCGCCGTCGAGTACATGAACGAGCGCTACCCCGTCACGGTCGCGGTGGCCGGTGCGGCTGCGCCGTTCGATCCCGAGAATGAGAGGATCCGCTCGTGAAGACTCTCGTCTGCGTGAAGCGCGTTCCCATGACCGGTGGTCGCATCGTCCTCACCGAGGACGAGCAGGCGATCGAGACGAAGCATCTCGGCTTCGCGATCAGCCCGCACGAGGAGTGCGGGGTCGAGGAGGCCGTGCGGCTCTGGGAGCATCACGGTGGCGACACCGTCGTGCTCACGCTCGGCCCGGCCGACGCGGAGGAGCAGCTGCGCGATTCGATGGCGATCGGCATCGCCCGGGGAATCCACCTCGTCACCGACGGGGAGGAGTGGGATCCCGAGGCGACCGCGGCCGCGATCGTCGAGGCCGTGCGCGCCGACGAGGCGGCTTCGGGCCGTTCGACCTGATCTTCTTCGGCAACGAGTCGGCCGACTCGGGCGGGTTCCAGATCGGGCTGCGCGTTGCGCACGCCCTCGGTCGCCCCTGCGCGACGGGGCTCAAGAGCGTCGCTGTCGACGGCGACGTCGCACGGTGCGAGCAGGAGGAGGGCGGCGGCCGCGACGTCTACGAGCTGCCGCTCCCTGCGGTCGTCACCGTGCTCGAGGGCCTCAACCTGCCGCGCTACCCGTCGGTTCCCGGGCGGATGCGGGCAGGGAAGAAGCCGCTCGACGTGTCAACTCCTGAACGGCCCGCATCTCGTCTCGAACGCTCGCGTCTCGTCGTGCCCGAAGGCGAGTCGAAGCAGGCCGAGGTTCTCGGTCACGGCCCCGATGCGGCCTCGGCCGTCGTCGACCTTCTCGAGCAGATCGGAGTGGCATCGTGAATCTCGTTCTCGTAGAGCACGTCGACGGTGCGGCCACCGAGGTCTCGCTGCAGGCGCTCACGCTCGCGGCCGGTCTCGGTGGCGACACACACGCGCTCGTGATCGGGCCCGGCGGGGCGGCTGCGGCGGCGAGCGTTCCTGCCGCGGTGGTCCACGTCGCCGAGCACGACGCCCTCGACGCTTTCGCGCCCGACGCATGGGCCTCGATCCTCTGTGGCCTCGCCGAGCAGATCGGTGCGACCGCGATCGTCGCGCCGGGATCCGGGCACGCAACCGATGCGATGGCGCGCGCCGCCGTGCGGCTCGGTGAGCCGCTCGCGGCGAACTGCATCTCGGTGACGCCGGGCGATCCGCTTCTCCTCACGCGCGTTCGCTGGGGTGGCAGCCTGCTCGAGGAGGCACGGCTGCATGCGAGTCGGGCGCTGCTCACGGTTGCCCCTCACGCTGTCGCGGCTGCCGAGGCGGGCAGCCCGGGCTCGGTGGAGACGTTCACGCCGGAGCTCGCGGATGCCGACCTCGTCGTGCGCGTCGTCGACCGGGTCGCTCCCCCTGCCGGCGGCGTCTCGCTCGCCGACGCGAAGGTCGTCGTCACGGGCCCCGGCCGCGGCGTCGGCTCGGCGGAGGGCTTCGCTCCCGTGGAGGAGCTCGCCGGCCTGCTCGGCGGCGCCGTCGGTTGCTCGCGTGCGGTGACGATGTCGGGCTGGCGCCCGCACACCGATCAGGTGGGGCAGACGGGGAACAAGATCGCGCCGGAGATCTACATCGCGTGCGGCGTGTCGGGCGCGACCCAGCACATCGCCGGGGCGAAGGGCGCGAAGAGGATCCTCGCGGTCAACACCGATCCCGAGGCGCCGATCATGTCGATCGCGGACTACGCGGTCGTCGGGGATCTCCACGAGGTGCTGCCGGCGGTCTCGGCGAGCTGCGGAGGCGGCGCGGATGAGGCTTGCGACGACCGAGGTGGTCAGGCAGAGCGGGCGACGCGTCGTCCTGTGCGGGCGACGCTTCGCCTCGCTACCGCGAGGCTACGCATCGCCCCTACGGCGAGGCTGCGCGTCGCCCGTACGGCGAGGCTACGCGTCGCCCCTCCGAGTCGTTCGTTCCGTGCAATGACGTACGTCTCCGGCCTCGCGCTCCTCGTCGTCCTCGGCGTCGCCGGGGTGCTCTTCGGCCGCCGCGCGCTGATGCTGACGCAGCTCGTCCGCCTCGGCAAGCCCGTCTCACGCACCGACGACGTGCCGCAGCGGGTGCGCAACGAGGCCGTTGTCGTGCTCGGCCAGAAGAAGCTCTTCCAGCGGCTCGGCCCGGGCCTCATCCACGCCCTCATCTTCTGGGGCTTCCTGATCCTCTTCCCGACGATCGTGATGGCGCTGATCGGCGCCGTCTCGAAGGGCTCGTCGCTGCCCTGGCTCGGGCATCAGGGCTGGTTCGCGTTCCTCGTCGACCTCTTCGTCGTGCTCGTCCTCGTCGGCGTGATCTCGGCGTTCTGGATCCGCAAGGTGCAGCGCCCCGAGCGGTTCAAGGGCAGCCACCTCGGCGAGGCCGACCTGATCCTCGGCCTGATCGCGATGATCGTCCTCACGCTGCTGCTCTGGCACGCGGCGCTGATCGCGACCGGGCTGAACGAGTGGCCCGCGTCCTGGTCGCCCGTCTCGAACGCGATCGCGCAGGTGTTCGGCGAGGGCACGTGGGCCGAGGTGCGCGAGCGGATCTTCGTCTGGGCGCACGTCCTGCTCGTCGTCGGCTTCCTCGCCTACCTGCCGCACTCCAAGCACCTCCACATCGCGACGGCGGCGATCAACGTCTGGTTCGGCCGCACGCGCCGCCGCGGCCGCCTCGAGCCGCTCGACTTCACGGTCGAGGACGAGGCAGCGATGCGCTTCGGCTCGGCCACGATCGCCGACATGACCTGGAAGCAGATGGTCGACACGATGTCGTGCACCGAGTGCGGCCGCTGCCAGGACGTCTGCCCGGCGTACGCGACGGGCAAGGAGCTCTCGCCGAAGCTCCTGATCATGGGCCTGCGCGACCAGCTCTTCGCCGAGGGGCCGAACCTCCTCGCCGCGGCGAAGGGCGGAGAGGCGTTCGAGCCGACCGCGCTCGTCCCGAACGCCGTCAGCGACGACGTCGTCTGGGATTGCGTCACCTGCGGCGCCTGCGTGCAGGAGTGCCCGGTGGCGATCGAGCACGTCGACCACATCGTCGACCTGCGCCGCCACCTCGTCATGGTCGAGGGCCGCTTCCCGTCGGACGGCGAGACGATGCTGCGCGACGTCGAGCGCTCGCAGAACCCCTGGGGCAAGCCGCAGACCGAGCGCGCCGACTGGACGGAGGGGCTCGACGTGCGCGTGCTGCAGCCGGGCGAGCCGGCGCCCGAGGTGCTCTACTGGGTCGGCTGCGCCGCCTCCTACGACGAGCGCGCGAAGACGACGGCGCAGTCGACCGCGAAGCTGCTGCAGGCGGCCGGCGTCGACTTCGCCGTCCTCGGCCCGCGCGAGTCGTGCACGGGCGACCCCGCCCGGCGGATGGGCAACGAGTACACGTTCCAGTCCTTCGCCGAGCAGAACGTGACGACGATGAACGACGCCGGCGTGACGAAGATCGTCGCGAGCTGCCCGCACTGCTTCAACACGCTCGCGAACGAGTACCCCGACTTCGGCGGCAACTACGAGGTCGTCCACCACACCGAGCTCCTCGCCGAGCTCCTGCAGGAAGGCCGCCTCGACCCGGTCGCGGGCACCGAGGAGATCACCTACCACGACTCCTGCTACCTGGCCCGCCACAACGACGTCATCTCGGCGCCGCGCGAGATCGTCTCTCGTGTCGGCAAGCCCCTCGAGATGGCGCGCAGCGGCAAGCGCGGCTTCTGCTGCGGCGCCGGCGGCGCGCACATGTGGATGGAGGAGCGCGGCAACCAGATCAACGAGGAGCGCGCCCGCGAGGCGGCGGAGACCGGAGCCGGGACGCTCGCCGTCGCCTGCCCGTTCTGCACGATCATGCTCGACGACGGCGTCAAGCAGAACGGCTCCGAGATGCGGGTCGCCGACGTGGCGACGCTGCTCGCCGAGGCGCTCGACAACCCGACGCACCGCCGACTCCGTGATCACACACGCGACGATGTGGAACCCCGAGAACGTCGGCTTCACGGTCTCGCACACGCGCGAGCTCCTGCCGAGTGCAGGGGTGCGCCGTGGGGTGCAGGTCAGCCCGTTGCCACGGGAACTCGTCGATCTCGACGCTCTCCCGATCGACGACGGAGGCGTCACGATCCCCCTCGGCGAGGCGTTGCGGCGATCCGACACCGACGGGTTCATGGTCGTCCACCGGGGCACCGTCGTCTACGAGCGCTACCTCACGATCCAACCCGAGACGTCGCACATCCTCCAGTCGGTGTCCAAGTCGATGACAGCGGCCCTCACGGGTGTCGTCGTCGGCGAGGGGCGCATGAGCCCGGCCGACTTCGTGGCAGACCATTTGCCCGAGCTCGCCGGTTCCTGCTGGGACGGGTGCACGATCGAGCACCTCCTCGACATGCGCGCCGGCGTCGCCTCCGACGAGTCCGACTACGAGGACACGGACGTCGGAGTCCTTTCGCGGCTTTCGCGTTCTCGGCTGGTTCCCGCGGCTCGAGGACGATCCGTCACCCGCGGAGTACATCGCCGCGATGCGTTCGCAAGGAGCGCACGGAGGGCCGTTCGAGTACCGGTCGATCCTCACCGACGTCCTCGGGTGGTGCCTCGAGCGCGCGACGGGGGAGCCGCTCGCCTCGCTCTTCTCGTCGCGCGTCTGGCAACCGATGGGTGCAGGGCACGACGCCGACCTGCTCCTCGGTCCGGGCGGGTTCCCGCTCGCGGACGGTGGCCTCTGCGTCACGCTCGGAGATCTCGCCCGCTTCGGGCTCATGTTCCTGCAGGGGGGCGCGATCGACGGTCGCCAGGTCGTGCCGCCGGAGTGGGTGGAGCGTCTGCGGGTCGCCGATGCCGACCGGATCGAGGCCTTTCGGGCGTCGCCCGATTCGGTTGACAAGCCGCCGACCGCCTTCTACCGCGACCAGTGGTGGATCTACGACGCCGAGGCGGGGATCTACTCGGGCTACGGCATCCACGGGCAACAGGTGCTCGTCCACCATCCCTCGGAATGCGTGGTGGCGCGACTCTCGAGCTGGCCGCGCCCGTGGGACGACGACGCTGCCCGTCTGGGCGATGCCGCTGCGTTCGCCGTGTGCGCCGCGCTCGGCTGAGCTCGACGGACGCGTAGCGGAGCGCGGCCCGCGCGGCGTGGTAGCCGCACATGCCGTGGACGCCGCCGCCCGGCGGGGTCGACGACGAGCAGAGGTAGACGCCGTCGATCGGCGTCCTGTACGGGTTCGGGCGGGCGACCGGGCGGGCGAAGAGCTGCCGCAGGTCGGCGCTGCCGCCGTTGATGTCGCCGCCGACGTAGTTCGGGTTGCGGGCCTCGAGCGCGGCCGGGTCGAGCACGCTGCGCTCGAGGACGAGATCGCGGAATCCGGGGGCGAACCGCTCGAGCTGGCCCTCGATCGCCGCCACCGTTCCCTCCGTCAGCGTCGAGCCGTTCGGGACGTGCGTGTAGGCCCAGAGCGTGTGCTTTCCCTCGGGTGCGCGCGTGGGGTCGAAGAGGCTCTGCTGCGCGACGAGGACGTACGGCCGCTCGGGATGGCGCCCCTTCGAGACGGTGGCCTCGGCAGCCGCGATCTCGTCGAGCGTGCCGCCGAGATGGACCGTGGCGGCGCGCGCACACTCCGGCGCCGCCCACGGCACCGGCCCGGAGAGCGCGTAGTCGACCTTCACGACGCCGGGGCCGTAGCGGTACTTCTCGAGCGCCTTCCGGTAGCGGGCCGGCGCCTCGTCGCCCGCGAGCGCGAGGAACTGCCGCGGCGTCACGTCGAGCAGGACGAGTCTCGCCGCACTGCGCACCTCCTCGAGCGACGTCACCTGGCGGCCCGTCTCGATCTCGCCGCCGAGCGAGCGGAGGTAGGACGCGAGCGCGTCGGCGATCGTCTGCGAGCCGCCGCGCGGAAGGGGCCAGCCGACGGAATGGCCGAGCATCGCGAGGATCAGCCCGAACGAGGCCGTGGCCTTCGCCTCGAGCGGCAGCATCGCGTGCGCTGCGTTCCCGGCGAAGAGCGCGCGGGCGCGCTCGCCGTCGAAGCGGGAGCGGGCAAGGCCGGAGGCCGAGCGGAGCGCGCTCAGCCCGAAGCGCGCCATGTGGATCGGGTGCCGGGGCGGGCGCGGCCCGGCGAGCGTTCCCGCCACGAGCTCGTCGGATGCGTCGACGAGCGGGCTCGAAGAGCCGTCGCCACGCGCGGCCGTCCTCGCCGAGGCCCGCCGCGGTCTCTGCGAGCGAGCGCTCGAGCAGCACCGCAGTGCCGTCGTCGAGCGGGTGCGCGAGGGGAGAGGGCGGCTGGATCCACTCGACGCCGTGCTCGGCGAGCGGCACGGAGCGCATGAACGGCGATGCGATCCCGAGCGGGTGGATCGCCGAGCACGTGTCGTGCCGGAAGCCGGGGAGCGTCAGCTCCTCGGTGCGCAGCCCGCCGCCGATCGTGTCGCGCCCCTCGAGCACGAGCACCGAGCGGCCGGCCCGCGCGAGCACGATCGCCGCCGCCAGGCCATTGGGCCCGGAACCGACGACGATCGCATCGTGCACGCTGGCTGACGTTACCCGGTGGTCTTCTTGCCGGGCTTGAACATGTGGAGCGTCGAGCGGATCGCGACCGAGTGCTTCACGTTCTTCGCCTGCGACCACTGGCGCTTCTTGTCGACGCACGTGACCGTCGTCGTCACCTTCGGATCCTCGACGCCGAGGTGGGTGGCGAGGTTCGCGAGCGTCTGCTCCCAGAACTTGTTCTCCATCCGGTGGCCGCCCATCGTCAGCCCCATCTCGCTGATCGGATCCTGCGCGCGCATCAGCACCTGCGTCTGGGCGACCGGGCGTCCGTCCTCCTCGTGGGAGCTGAACGTGATCCAGCCGGCGAACATGTGCCCTTCGGGCGTCATCAGCGTGAACGACTCGTCGTCGGAGTAGAGCACCATGACGCCGGTCTTGAACTTCATCCCGCCCGGCCCGGCGGCCTTGATCAGCGCCACCTCGCCCGGCTCGAGCCCGGTCAGCGGTGGGTAGAAGTCGTTGCCCTTCGGCCAGAACGAGGGGAAGTTGTCCCGCCACTCCGCGATCACGGCCTGCGGCGTCGTCTCGACGCCGTCGATCCCGACCTTGTAGGTCTTCTGCCACATCTTCCCGAAGCCCTGGACGGGGCTGAGCAGCCGCTTCCCCTCGACGAGATTCGGCGCGCCCTCGCGCTCGTCGGTCACGGTCAGGGTCGACGTGGGCTTCGCCCAGTTGCCCGTATCGCGCGGTTCTTCGCCCATGGTTCCCTCTCTTCCGTCAGGCCGCGGCGGCGAGCGCGTCGGCCTCGGTTGCGTAGATGCCGATCGCCTCGTCGAGGCGGGTCAGCTCGAAGATCTCGTGGTAGTGCTCGGTGAGCCCGAACGCGAGCAGCTTCTGCTTCGCGCGGTTGGCCCGGACGAGGACGGTCACGAGCAGACCGATCCCGCCGGAGTTCATGTACTCGAGCCCGGTGAAGTTCAGGATCACGGCCTTGACGCCGTCACCCGCTCCCTCGGTGTAGGCGTCCATCAGGGCCTCCTCGGAGAAGGCGGTGATGTCGCCCTCGATGTCGAGAATGCACGCCGTACCGTCGATCCGGCGCACACCCAGCGACAGGGTCGCTTCGGTCATGCGGATCCCTCCTCTTCGTCGACGATCGTCATGAAATCGGACAGTCGGGTGATCTCGAAGATCTCCCGGTAGTGCGGGGTCAGGCCGCGGACGCTCAGCGTCTGGCCGTTCGTGCGGGCTCGCGCCAGCAGGCCGACGATCAGCGCGATCCCGGTGGAGTTCATGTACGTGACGCCGTGGAAGTCGAGCATCACGGCCGTCGCGTCGCCGGCCTCCGTGTAGGCGGCGCCGAGCGCCTCCTCGGCCCTCCCGTCGACGTCGCCGACGAGCTCGATCACGGGGCCGCCGTCCTCCGTGTGGACGTGTGCCTCAAGCGCCATTGCTGCCATCACCGTCACCTCCTTCCAGCTGCAGGACGAGCTCGACCGTGTGCCGGCCGTCCGCGTCGATGACGCGGATCTCGTCGACCATGTTCTTGATCAGGAAGAGGCCCCAGCCGCGGGGCTTCTGCAGCCCGGCGAGCTTCGCCTCGATATCGGGCGACTCGACGTCGGTCGCCTGCGGGCCCTCGCCGACGTCGCAGATGCGCACGACGAGCTCGCCGCCGGCCGTGACGACCTCGACCTCGACCGGGATCTCCGCGCGGCCCTGGTTGCCGTGCTCGATCGCGTTCATCGCCGCCTCGGACACCGCGGTGCCGAGCCGGTCGACGCGACGGGCCTCGAGCCCGAGGGGCGCGATCGCGTCGAGGACGCGTTGCATCGCCTCGCGCTCGTTGCCGGTCTCGCTCGGCAGCGTGAACCGGACGTCGATGCCGGAGACGCGGCCGTTCTGGACTCCGCTCCCGAGCGTGCGGGTCAGCGTCACGAGCGTGATGTCGTCCTCCTGCTCCCAGTCGTCGCCGGTGAAGCGCTGCAGCTGCGTGAGGAGGCCGTCGATCAGGTCGCCCGACGCGGGGTCGGCGACGTGCTCGACCAGGCGGGGCGTGCCGAACATCTCGCGCTCGGCTCCGTGCGCCTCGGTGACGCCGTCGCTGTAGAGCAGCAGGCCGTCGCCGGGGCTCATCATCGCCTCGTGCTCCTCGTACTTCATGCCGGGGAGGAGGCCGAGCGGCATCCCCTTGGCGCGCAGCTCCATCGACCCGTCGGCCGTGCGGGCGTACGGCAGGTTGTGACCCGCGTTCGCGTAGCGGACGTGACCCGTTCGTCGGATCGACCACGAGGTAGAGGCAGGTGACGAACATCTTCTCCGGGATGTCGGGGCAGAGGAGGTCGTTGACGCGCTCGAGCACCTCGCCCGGCGAGACGACCCGCTGGCCCGAGGCGCGGAGCAGGCTCCTGGCGGCGGCCATCACCATCGCGGCCGGGACGCCCTTGTCGGTGACGTCGCCGATGATCACCGCGACCTGCCCGTCGGGCAGCTCGAAGAGGTCGTAGAAGTCGCCGCCGACCTCGCGCGCGGGCTGGTAGTACGCCGCCACCTCCCAGCCGGGAAGGTCGGGCAGCACGCGCGGGAGGAAGTTCTGCTGGATCAGCGTCGCGACCTTGAGCTCCTGCTCGATCCGCTCGCGCGACCGCGCCTCTGCCGCCTGCTTCTGCACGAGCTCCGCGACCTGGAGAGCCGGAGCGGCCTGCGCTGCGAGCCCGTCGAGGAGGCGCTTGTCGTCGGTCGAGTACTGCTGGTCGGAGAGGCGTGGCCCGAGGTTGAGCGTGCCGACGAGCTCGCCGCCGCTGATCAGCGGCACGACGAGCGCGACGCCGGCCTCGCGGAGTGCGGTGACGCCGGGCGACTCGAGCTCGAGGCTCTCGACGTCGACCGCTCCGCCCGCGCTCTGGAGGTACGCGACGAGCGGGTCGTTCGGCGCGATCTCGACGCTCGGTGCCTCGACGGTCGAGATCGTGGCGGCGACCTCCTCGGTCGCTTCGGTCGTCTGCGCCGCTGCCACCTCTGCGGGTGACCTTGCGCCAGGTCTGTGCAAGTGCAGTCATCTCACCGTCCTTTGTAGAGCGTCAGCGTCACGGGATCGTTACGGGTCTTGCGGTGCGCGGCGAATCGTTGAGCCAGAGGGAGGTGAATGCCGGCTGCATCGTCTCACCAACGGCACCGAGAAGGTCGGCGGAGAGAGCATCGAGTTCGATCTGCTCGCGGAGGCGGGAGCCGAACGCCTGAAGCGTTCGCTCCGCGTCGTAGCGGCGTCGGTAGAAGCGCCGGTCGACGAACCGCTGAATCCGTGCGCGAACCGGGAGAAAGAGCGCGGCCACGAGCAGGGTCGAGGCGGCAATCGCCAGGTTCGATCCGCCGGCGAAGGACGAAAACAGCGCCTGACCCGCCAGAACGAGCGTGACGTAGACCGCGGCGAGCACCACCGAGAGCCCGCCGTACACGAGGGCGCGAGAGATGATCCGGTCGATCTCGTAGAGCCGGTACTTGAGCACCGCGATCCCGATCGCGATCGGGAGGAACGAGACTGCGAGCGAGAATCCCGGCTCGATCACGCGCAGGGCGCTCGGTGCGACCGTCTCGGCAGTCAGGTGAATGATCAGCGAGACCGGGAGGACGGCGGCGGCGAAGATGAACCACTTCAGCTGCTCGCGTTCGTCGCCGGTCGACCGTCGGAAGCGGACTACGACCGAGGCGCAGGCTGCGATCGCGCTCGAGAGCAAGCCGGCAAAGACGATTCCGAGGCCAGCACGGGCGGCCACCGATCCTTCGAGGTCGAGCTCGAACGGGTTGCGGATCTCCGAGAACGGCGGGTCGAGCTTCCCCACATGGGCGATGACGAAGAGCAGGCTCAGCGAGATCGCAGCCATCCAGATGACGGGTCGCCAGCGACGTGTCGGAAGGTACCCGGTAGGAAACACGAACGCGACGAGCAGCAGGACGAAGAGCCCGGGGATCCACATACCGTTGAGAGAGATCGCGACGGCGTGTGCACCCGGAAGCGCTGCCTTGCCGGCGAGCAGGTCGTACGCCGCGTACTGTTGCGCAAGCATCGGCAGGCTGAAGAGCGGGCCAGTCGCGAGGAGGAGCCAGCCGATCGGGTTGGCGGGTTTTCGTGTTCCGATGAGATAGCCGACCACGACGAAGGCGATTGCCGGCGCCGCCGTGGCGATGCTCCCGGCGTAGGAGAATGCTTGTCCCGCCAAACCGCTCTGTGCGTTGAGGACGAGAAGCCAGAACCACGCGCCATGGATCACAACCGTCGCGGTGACCAATGCGCGCGCGAGCCGCTTCGCCGTGCGCGTGCTCATGCCTGATCCCGCCGCCACACCGAGACGTGCGTGGGTTGCATCGTCTCGTCCACCGCCTTGCGGAGGTCTCCGCTCAGCGTGTTCAGGTCGATCTGGTCCCGCAACCGCGCACCGAACCCTTCGAGCGTGCGCTGGGCGTCATACCGCCGACGGTAGAAGCGTCGGTCGACGAACCCCTGCACTCGCGAGCGCACCGGGAGGAACAGCGCCGCCACGACGAGCGTCGACGCGGCGATCGCGAGATCGGAGCCTCCGGCGAACGACGAGAACAGCGCCTGACCTGCCAGTACGAGGCCAACGTACGCGGCGCCGAGCACGAGCGACAGCGTCGCGTAGACGAGCGTCCGCGAGATCACCCGGTCGACATCGAACAGCTGGTGTCGCAGGATCGCGATCGCGCACCCGGTGGGGATGGAGGCGAACGCCAGGATCCAGCACACGGAGGCCAGGGCGTTGCCGTCGAAGACGCCTGCAACAACGCCGAAGAATCACCGTCACGACGGCCGAGAGCACGACGAGCTTGAGCCGGTCGCGTTCGTCTTCGCCGCCACGGCGGTAGCGGACGACCATGGCAGCAATCGCGGCGATCGCCCCACAGAGCACGAGGAGCGGCACGAACTTCTCCGACACGTCCCCGAAGTCGGCGATCCCGATCGGATTGTCGACCCTCGGCGCCGTTTCCGACGTCCGCACGGTTTCCTGGAGGCCTGCGAGCACGCACCGCAGCCGCGCCGGCAGCGGAAAAGACCCACAGCACCCGCCGCCAGGGCGGGGAGACGGTGCCTCCGGTCGGGATCAGGAACAGGCTGGCGATCATGAGGACGAATCCGGCGATCCAGAACCACTCGCCGTACCACGAGACGAGCGTCAGAGCGCGGCCGCTGAAGTTCGCGACGGCCGCCGTTGTCGCGAGGCCCGTCACCCAGATCACGCCGGCCACGCCGAAGAGCCAGCCGACGGCGTTCCGGGGTCGCAGTGCGACGATCAGGGCGCCGACGAGGACCCAGAGGGTGAGCATTGCCGTGAAGACGTCGAGCGTCCCCTGCACCGCACCGAACGCCACGGCCGCCGCCGCGACGAGCACCATCGCGATCGCAGCTGCGATCGCGGCCGTACCGGACCTCACTGCTGGACCTCGCGCCGAAGCCAGACCGAGACGTGGGCCGGCTGCATCGTGTCGCGGGCGACGCCCGAGAGGTCACGGGTCGAGCGCGTCGACCTCGACCTGCTGGCGGAGGCGCGAGCCGAAGGCTCGCAGCGTCCGCTGGCCGTCGTAGCGGCGGCGATAGAAGCGGCGGTCGACGAATGCCTGCACGCGCGCTCGCACGGGGAGGAAGAGCGCCGCCACGACGAGCGTCGACGCTGCTATCGCAAGATTCGAGCCGCCCGCGAAGGACGAGAAGAGCGCCTGCCCGACGAGCACGAGCCCGACGTAGGCGGCACCGAGCACGATGTGAGAGCGCTGCGTAGACGAGCGTCTTCGAGATGACGCGGTCGATCTCGAAGAGCCGGTAGCGGAGGATCGCCGATGCCGATCGCGACGGGAAGCAGGACGAAGCCGACGACCCCGGTCAGGAAGCCGATGTCACTCAGCACGGTGCCGGCTCCGACGAAGGCGAAGAAGAACCCGGCGACCATCACCGAGCCTGCGTACGCGACCCACTTCAGCTGCACCCGCTCGACTCCCCGGGAGCGACGGAAGCGCACCACGATCGAGGCGAGGGCGAGCAGGAGCATCGCCGGTGCGAGCGTCACCTGGCCGACCGAGTCGACGGTCGAGGCGATGTCCTCGAGCACGGGGAGGGCCGCCGGGTTCTCGACATCGGGGTAGCCCGCGAGTGGCCCGCTCTCGAACGCGCTCCCGAACGGAGCGATGACGAGGCCCGCGACGACGAACCACACCGCGTAGCGCCAGCGCGGGGTCAACGGCCTGCCGGTCGGGAACAGCAAGGCGATCAGGCAAGGAGCCACGAAGACGGGCGGGATGAACGCCCAGGCCGTGAGCCACGTGGCGACCGAGACGAGCGGCCAGTCGAAGCCGCCGTAGAGGACGAGGTCGGCGTAGCCGTATGCGCAGCCGACGAGCGCGAGCAGAGCACCTGACCCGAGGAAGATCCAGCCGATCGGGTTTCGCTCCTGGCGTCGGGCGATCAGCAGTCCGACGACGGCGAACTCGAGAGAGGCGAACGCGATGATCAGCGCCTGCAGGAGCATCGATTCGCGTCCCTCCGGCAGCACGAGCCCGTGCCGGTCGCCCGCGATGCCGAGGGCGGCGCAGGCCGGGGCGAGCAGGGCGACTGCGCCGAAGAGCGTCCAGGCGAGCGCTCTCACGACCGCATCTCCGTCCGGAGCCATACCGATGTGTGCGCGGGCTGCATCGTCTCGGTGACGACGCCACGGAGATCGTCCTCCAGAGTACTGAGGTCGATCTGCTCGCGCAGACGCGTCCCGAACACCTCGAGCGTTCGTTGGGCGTCGTAGCGGCGACGGTAGAAGCGCCGGTCGACGAAGCGCTGGACGCGTGAGCGCAACGGCAGGAACAGGGCGGCAACAACGAGCGTCGATGCCGCGATCGCGAGGTTCGACCCGCCCGCAAACGACGAGAAGATCCACTGGCCGGCGAGCACGAGTCCCACGTAGGCGGCGCCGAGGATCACCGACAACGCGCCGTAGACGAGCGTCTTCGAGATGATCACGTCGATCTCGTAGAGCCGGTACTTGAGCATCGCGATGCCCGCAGCGACGGGGATCGACGTGATCACCAGGGCGAACATGAGGTTGACCGCGGCATCAGGGATGACGGGGACGGCCTCGGTGAAGACGATGTGGATGACCACGAGCATCGCGGCGCCCATCATCCACTTGAGCTGAAGACGTTCATCCCCTCTCGAGCGTCGGAATCGCACGACCGCCGATGCAAGCGTCGCGAGCAGGATCCCGAGCACCGCGACGATACCGGCGCCGCTCGCAAGATCGAGGGCCTCCTTCAACCCCTCGACTCCCAGTGGGTTCTGCGGCTTGCCCGGCCACTCCTGGTCGATCGGGCCAGGGTAGATCGCCGCTCCGCCCACACCGAGCACCGAGAACGCGACGTACGCCCAGAGGAGTGGCCGCCAGCGCCGGCCCGGCACGCGACCGTCCGGGAAGAGGAGCACGACGAGCCCGATCGCGATCAGAGCGGGAAACCACGTCCACAGATAGAGCCACCCGAAGAGCGAGCCGGCGGGGACGCTTCCCGGGTCGGTCACGTACGCGCGGTACGCGTACTCCGCCGAGAAGCCGGCGACGGTTCCGAACAACGGGCTCGCGAGGAACAGCCACCCGACGGCGTTCCGTGGCAACCGCGACGCGACGAGCGCACCGACCGTCGCGAACGCTGAGAAGGCGATCACGATGCCGATGTCGCTCGTCAACGACTCGCCCTCCTCCTGTCGGGAGACGGTCGTCGCATCGATGATCACCGTCGCAGTTATCAGTACGACGAAGGCGCCCCAGAGGCCCCAGGCGAGCCACCATGTCCAGGGTCGCTTCACGATGGAGCTTCCGTTCGCAGCCACAGGGACGTATGCGTCGGCTGCATCGTCTCCGTGACGACGTCCTGCAGGTCGCGCTCGAGCGACCCGAGGTCGATCTGCTCGCGCAGCCTCGCTCCGAAGCCTTCGAGGGTTCGCTGAGTGTCGTAGCGGCGACGGTTGAAGCGTCGGTCGACGACTCGTTGCACCCGGGCGCGCAGGGGCAGGAACAGGGCGGCAACGACGAGTGTCGATGCGGCGATCGCGAGGTCGGAGCCACCGGCGACCGACGAGGACAGCGCCTGCCCCACCAACACGAGGCTGACGTACACGGCGGCGAGGACGACGGTGAGCAGGGCGTAGCCGATCGACTTCGAGATCACGCGATCGATCTCGTAGAGCTTGTAGCGCATGACTGCGACCCCGACTCCGATCGGAATGAGTGAGATCGAGAGGATGGCGCTCACCCAGAGAACGTCGACGACCGGGTCGTCACCAAGGATCAGGCTGCCGACGATCATCGTCACCCAGGTGATGCCGGTCGCGGCGACGGCCGCGGCGATCCAGCGCATCTGTGCTCGCTCGACGCCGGCGGAGCGTCGAAATCTGAGCACGACCGAACCGACCGAGGTGATCAGGAGCACGCCGAGCAGTGCGACGTCGACCTGGTAGACGACGTTGATCACCGGCTCGAGCGCGTTCACGCCGAGCGGGTTGAGGAGTCCCTCTTCCTCCCAGTCGTCGAACGGCCCGGGTCGAACGAGCAGGCATAGGTTGGCGACTCCAAGCAGCGCGACTCCGGCGATGGAGGCTCGCCAGCGGGGTGACTGGAGTCGGCCGTTCGGGAGGAGGACGAGGAGGAGGAAGAGGAGCAGGAAGAACGTCGAGAAGGCGATCGAGCTCACGAGAGCGAAGGCGCCAAGCCCTCCCAGGCGCCCGGGATGCGCAAAGCCGTACTCGATCGCCCCGTCGCACATGAAGCTGATGGAGAGGCTGACACCGATCCCGAGCAAGATCCAACCGATCCTGTTGTGCGACTGTCGGGCCGCAACGAAGGCGCCGATAGCGGCGAACGGGAGAACGAGAACGAAGCCCGCGACGAACTCGCCGGCCTCGCCGCTTCCGGCCGCTGTCAGGACAGCTCCGGCGACGAGAAGCGCCATCGCGACGCCAAGCCCTGCCCACGCCACCGCGGGACGCCTCATCGCGGTGCCTCCCGCAGCCAGACGGACGTGTGCGCCGGCTGCATCGTCTCGGTGACGACGTCGCGCAGGTCGTGCTCGAGCGTGCCGAGGTCGATCTGCTCGCGCAGCCGAGCGCCGAAGCCCTCGAGCGTGCGCTGCGCGTCGTAGCGGCGGCGGTAGAAGCGCCGGTCGACGAAGCGCTGCACGCGCGAGCGCACGGGGAGGAACAGCGCCGCGACGACGAGCGTCGAGGCGGCGATCGCCAGGTTCGAGCCGCCCGCGAACGACGAGAACAGCGCCTGCCCGGCGAGCACCAGCCCCGACGTACGCGGCGCCGAGCACGACCGTCAACGCACCGTAGACGAGTGTCCGCGAGATCAGGCGGTCGATCTCGTAGAGGCGGTAGCGGAGGACGGCGATCCCGATCGTGATCGGGGTCAGGCACATCGAGAGGAGCGCCAGCGGCTCGACGATCGTCCTCCGCCGCGACGGCAGCAGCGAGCCGCCGATCCAGAGGACAGCGGTCACAGCCACGGCCCAGGTGAACCACTTCAGCTGCAGCCGCTCGACCCCGCGCGAGTGCCGGAACCGGACGATCAGCGAGACGACCGGGCCGATTGTCGCGAAGAGGAACAGCGGCATCGAAGAGGCCGATCGCGGTGCGCTGCGAAGTCGAACACGCCCGAGAGTCGAGGCCGATCCCGAAAGGGTTGTCGTACTCCTCGTAGTCCAGTGATCGGCCCGGGCTTGAGGTCGAGACAACGAGTCCGGCGAGGACGACGAACTGGGCCGACGCTGACGACACGCCACCTCCGCGAGGGCAACTTCCCGTTCGGGAAGAGGAGCATGACGCGCGGGACGAGGAACGCGATCACGAGAGCCAGCCAGAGCGATCCGCCCAGCCAGGCGTTGAACGCTGCCGCCGTCAACGTTCCGACGTGCTTCGTATCCCAGTCGCGTAGAGCGCCGAGGCCGGCAGCCCGATCGCGGCCGTCAGCCGATCGTCAAGCAGGAGCCAACCGACCGGGTTGCGCGGTCTGCCGGCGAGACGAGCGCGCCGACGCACGCGAGAAGGTGATCGTCGCAAGCAACGGGAAGACCCCGTCCCTCGCCCGACGTCGCCGGTCGCGAGCGCGAACGACGAACGTCGCCACGAGCACGTGCGCCAGCGAACGCGAGGAGAGCCCAGGCGATCCGCGCTCACGCGGCAGTCTCGCGTCATGCGCTCGAGCGCCTCGGCGTGCGAGCGCTCGCTGCGCCGCGCGTCCGTCGCGATCCGCGACTCGTACCCTTCCCGATCGGCTCGTCGCTCGATTGCGACAGTCTCCTCGATCTGGAGCCGTTCGTCGTCTGCGGTGCTGCACGCGTGCGCTCGGAACGGTCTCTCATGCCCGGAGTCTCCATCGCCGCCGTTCCGGGATCGTTACGGGGCGGAGCGAGTGCCCGCGGCCGGTGACGCGTCCCGCTGCCTACTCGTACTGCAACGCCCGCAGCACGTCGAGCTTCGCCGCCCGCCTCGCCGGCAGCACCGCTGCCAGCACACCGGCGACCGCGGCGACGACGACGTACGCGACGAGCGGCTTCACCGGCAGGTGGAACGCCACTCCGAAGCGCGCGAGCCCTCGCGTCACGACCCAGGCGACCAGGATCCCGAGCGGCAGCCCCACCGCGGCTCCGATCAGCGACGTCGTCACCGCCTCGTGGCGCACCATGCGCCGCGTCTGCCTGCGCGTCATCCCGACCGCGCGCAACGCACCGATCTCGCGCGTCCGCTCGATCACGGCGAGCGCGAGCGCGTTCACCATCCCGAGGAGCGCCGTGATCACGGCCAGGACGAGCAGCATCGTGAGCAGCGTCACGATCGCCGTCGATGTCGCCCTGCCGATCCGCGATCATCGCGGGCGTCGTGCGCAGGACTGCGTCCGGGAACCCCTCCAGCCGTGCCGCGAGCGCGGCCGTGTCCGCTCCGGGTGCCAGGTCGACGAACGTGAACATGTCGGCCGGCTGCGGGAACGACGCGTCGAACGCCTGCTGCGTGATCACGACGTGCCCGAGCAGCGAGTCGAGCCGCGCAGGTGCGAACACGCCGCGGATGACGTAGCTGCGCGTCTTGCCGGCCGCACTGAGGACGGAGATCCGGTCACCGACGACGTAGATCCTTCTGCTCGGCCAGGTCGTCGCGCACGAGCGCTCCCGTCGTGCCGAGCGCCGCAAGGCTCTGCTTCGAGCCCTCCTGCCACGTGAAGCGGTAGGGGCCGTCGATCGTGGCCGGGTCGATCCCGCTCACGTCGACCTGCTTCTTGCCGATCTTGCCGCGGTCGTAGCGGACGGAGCTGAGCGCGTTCACGCCGGGTGCGGAGGCGATCGTCCTCGCCGCGGCCGGTGGCAGCGACTCCCAGCCCGTCTCCGACTGGAGCACGTGGGACGAGCCGATCTGCGACTCGACGGCCTCGACCGCGGTGACCTTGAGGCTCCGACCGAGCACCGCGATTGCGGAGACGAGGGCGATGCCGATCATCAGTGCGGCCGCGGTCGATGCGGTGCGGCCCGGATTGCGGATCGCGTTGTCGCGAGCGAGGCGCCCCGGGATCCCGGCGAAGCGGGCTGCCGGCCACCCGACGATCCGCGCGATCACCGGCACCGCGATCGGCACGAGCATCGCGGCGCCGATGAACAGGAGCAGCATCCCGCCGAGCGAGGACGCGAGCGTCCCGGCGACGCCGAGGCTGCCGCCCTTCAACATCCCGAGCGCGAGCAGGGCGATCCCGCCGACGAACAGGATCGTTCCGAGCACGCTGGCGACGCGCGCCATCCTGCCGCGCTGCTGGGTGGCGCCCTCGCGCACCGCCTCGACGGGCGAGATTCGCGTCGCCCGGGCGGCGGGGAGGAGGCCGGCGATCACCGTCACGATGACGCCGATCAGGAACCCGACGGCGAGCGTCTGCGGAGAGATGACGAGCGCGGTCTCGGGGAAGCTGAGATCGAACGCGCCGAGCAGCGCGCGCAGCCCGACGGCGAGCGCGACCCCCACCGCCACGCCGACGAGCGAGGCGAGAATCCCGATCAGGAGTGACTCGAGCACGACGGCCCGCCGCACCTGGGAGCGGGTGGCGCCGATCAGGCGGAGCGTCCCGAGCTCGCGCGTGCGCTGGGCAACGGTGATCGAGAGCGTGTTGATGATCACGAAGCCGCCGACGAACAGCACCACTCCGCCGAAGCCACGCAGGATCCACGTGATGATGTCGACGAAGAGGCCGATCCCGGCCTGGTCGTCAGCGGCGCGCTCGTCGGCCGTCTGCACCTGCACGGTCGAGGAGGCGAACGGCTGAAGCCGCTGCGCGAGCGCCTCGGCCGTGATTCCATCCGCCGCAGCGACCGAGACGATGTCGAGCTTGCCGTCCTTCTGGAGCAGGCGCTGCGCGACGGGAACGTCGAACACGACCATCGTCGCTCCTCCGAGCGAGCTGACCTTGCCGAAGCGGCCGATCCCGACCACCTTGAACGGGGCGGAGGGCGTCAGCGCCGCGACCTTCACGGTGTCTCCGACCTTCACTCCGTGGCCGTCGGCGGTGCTCGCGTCGAGCACGACCTCGCCGTCACCTGCGGCCCAGCGTCCCTCGCGCAGCCGCAGCGGGTTGAACTGCTCGTCCTCCGGCTTGAACCCCATCACGAACGACGGCTCGCCCGAGATCTTCTTCCCGTT
Organism: uncultured Thermoleophilia bacterium; assembly: GCA_963741655.1. Lineage (GTDB taxonomy): Bacteria > Actinomycetota > Thermoleophilia > Gaiellales > Gaiellaceae > Gaiella. The sequence continues at coordinate 266,690 of CAVUIQ010000006.1, read as the reverse complement.
CGGGGCGATCACGATCGCGTAGGGCGAGTTGCCGGAGAAGTCGAAGATCGCGCCCGCCGCTCGCGCGACACCGGGCGTCGCCCTGATCTCGTCGAGCATCGACACCGGCAGCGTCGGCGCGCTCGACTCCGACCAGTCGACGACGGGCTTCCCCGAGACGACGACGTCGGTCTGCTCGTAGGCGCTCGAGAAGACGATGTCGAAGGAGCGCTTCATCGTGGCGCCGAGCACCGAGCTGCCCGTGACCATCGCGACGCCGAGCACGATCGCGAACGCCGTCAGCGCGGTGCGCAGCTTGCGGGCACGAAGGCCCCGCAACGTGACCCGTCTCATTTCACCGCTCCCTTGATCGCGGCAGCGACGTTGTCCATCGCGGACTGGTCGATCTCTCCCACGATGTTGCCGTCGGCCAGGTAGACGACGCGGTCGGCGATCGCCGCTGCGCGCTGGTCGTGGGTGACCATGATCGTCGTCTGGCCGTACCCGTCGACGGCGTTCCGGATCAGCTCGAGCACGTCGGCGCCCGACTGCGAGTCGAGGTTGCCCGTGGGCTCGTCTGCGAAGAGCACCGACGGCTTGTGCACGATCGCCCGCGCGACCGCGACGCGCTGCTGCTGACCACCCGAGAGCTCGGCGGGCCGGTGCTTGCGCCGCTCCTCGAGCCCGACCGATCGCAGCAGCTCGTCGATCCACGCCTGGTCGACGCGCTCGCCCGAGAGGTCGAGCGGCAAGGTGACGTTCTCCTCGGCCGAGAGCGTCGGCAGCAGGTTGAACGACTGGAAGATGAAGCCGACGTGCTTGCGGCGCAGCTTCGTCAGCTGCGTGTCCTTGAGCTGCGCGGGGTCGACGCCGGCGATCGACACTGTTCCGCCGCTCGGCCGGTCGAGACCGGCGAGGAGGTGCATCAGCGTCGACTTGCCCGAGCCCGAGGGGCCCATGATCGCGACGAGCTCGCCGCGCGTCACCTCGACGTCGACGGAACGCAGTGCGTCAACGGCGGTCTCACCCGAGCCGAAGCGGCGCTGCAGGGCGCGGCAGCCGATCACGACGTCGTCTCCGAACGCCGCGGTGCCGTTGGTCTCGGTCTTCTCCAGCAGGCTCGTCATCGGGCTCAACCCCTTGTCTCGATGGTCGTCCCTGTGCGGGACCCTCGATCAGAGGGTGACGAGCGCCCGTTCCGAGAACGTTACGGCTCGCGTGACTCGACGAAGTCCGTAGCGGTATGGTCGCTCTCATGCCGAAGTCATCGCTCCGCATCGCGCTTCTCGGCCCACCGCTGATCGAGGTCGACGGCCGGCCGCTCGACGTCGACACGCGCAAGGCGACCGCGCTGCTCGCCTACCTCGCCTTCACCGGTCGCCCCGCGCGACGCGACTCACTCGCCGGTCTGCTCTGGCCCGAGACCAACCCCGACCGCGCGCGTGCCACCCTCCGCCGGACGCTCTCGACGCTCAAGTCGGCGCTCGGCTCCCGGTTCATCGAGATCGGGCGGGACACCGTCACGCTCACGGGGGCGGGGATCTGGTTCGACGTCGAGGAGTTGCGTCGGCTCGTCGCCGCGACCGAGAGCCACGGGCACGCCGCGAACGAGACGTGCGCCCGCTGCCTCGAGCCACTCCAGCAGGCGGCCGCGTTCGACCGGGGCTCGTTCCTCGCCGGCTTCGGCCTGCGCGACAGCGCGACGTTCGACGACTGGCAGCAGCTCGCGGGTGACGAGGTGCACCGAGAGCTCGCCTCGGTCCTCGACCGGCTCGCGGGCGCCCTTGCGGCCTCGGGCAACCCGACGCAGGCGATCGCGTGTGCGCGGCGCAGGCTCGCGCTCGATCCGCTCCACGAGCCTGCCCACCGGCAGCTGATCGGGCTGCTGGCCGAGGTCGGCGATCGGCAGGCTGCGATGGAGCAGTACCGCGAGTGCGTGCGAGTGCTCGATCGCGAGCTCGGCGTGCGCCCGCTCGACGAGACCACTGCGCTGTACCACGCGATCGTTGAGGGGTCGTTGACTGCTCCTGCGCCTCCCGTGGTGGTGACGGCGAAGGCACTGCCCGCAGGCGCGCCGTACGACCTCGTGGGCCGCGATGCCGAGCTGCGTGAGCTCGTCGATGCCTACGAGAGCCTTGGCTCGGACGGCCGGGTCGTTGCCCTGGTCGGCGAGGCCGGAATCGGCAAGACGCGTCTTGCCGACGAGTTGCTTGCCCATGTCACGGGCCGCGGGCGCACGGCGCTCGCGGTGCGGTGCTTCGAGGAGGAGCGCGGACTCGCCTACGGCGTCGTGCTCGAGCTCGTGCGTGGTGCGGCTGCGGTGGCGCCACCGTTCGACGACGACCCCTGGTGGGTCGCCGAGGTCGCCCGCCTCGCGCCCGAGCTCGGCGTGCCCGCAGCGCAGCCGCTCGACAGCGAAGCGGCGCAGGTGCGGTTCTACGAGGCCGTTGCGGAGCTCCTTCAGCACAGCGCCGGCCCCGACCCGGCCGCGCTCTACGTCGACGACGCGCACTGGGCGGACGAGTCGTCGCTCGCACTGCTCGCGTACCTCGCGCATCGTCTGAGCGGACGCCCGCTGCTCCTCGCGGCGAGCTGGCGGCCCGAGGAGGTCGCGCAGGATCATCCCGTGCGGCGGCTCGTCGCCGACGCGCAGCGCACCGGCAGGGCGAGCGTGATCGAGCTTGGACGGCTCTCGGGCGCAGACGTGGCGCAGCTCGTCGCGGCGACCGGACGGGGCGACGAGCTCGGGGCGCGGCTGTATCTCGAGAGCGGCGGGCTCCCGTTCTTCGTCGTCGAGTACCTCGATGCGCTCGCTCGCGGAGACGACGAGCCCGACTGGTCGCTTCCGGTGGGAGTGCGCGATCTCCTCGAACGAAGGCTTGCCGGCCTCGGCGAGCTGTCGCTCCAGGTGCTTGCCGCCGCAGCCGTGCTCGGTCGGGCGTTCGACGCCGACACCGTTCGTGCCGCGAGCGGCCGTACCGACGAGGAGGTCGTTCTCGCGCTCGAGGAGCTCGTCGCCTGCGGGTTGCTCGTCGAGAGCCCGGATGGTGCGATCGAGTTCCGACACGAGCAGGCGCGCGAGCTCGTCAGCGGGCAGATGACGCTCGCCCGTCGGCGCCTCCTCCATCGCCGCGCTGCAGCCGATCTCGACACGCGCGGCAAGCGCGACGAGCGCGCGGCGCTCGTCGCCTACCATCTCGCCGCCGCCGGGGACGACGAGGCCGCGGCCGAGCGCTACCGCGTCGCGGGTGATCATGCCCGGCGGCTGTTCGCGAACGCCGAGGCGCTCGGCCACTACCGCTCCTCGCTCGCCCTCGGACCGGCGGATGCTGCCGGTCTGCACGAGGCGATCGGCGATCTCGAGACGCTCGCCGGGGACTACGGCGCTGCGTTTGCGAGCTACGAGACCGCCGCCGCGCTCGCCGCGCCGGAGGTGGTGCCCGAGATCGAACGGCGGATCGGCTTGCTGCATCTCCGCCGTGGCGAGTGGGAGCTCGCCGAGGCATCCCTCGCTGCGGCGAGCGACGGGCTCGAGCCCGTCGGTCGTTCCCTCGCCACGGCCGACCGCGCGCTCGCGGCCCACAGGCTCGGAGACGAGGAGCGGGCACTCGAGCTCGCGACGAGCGCGCTCTCGCTCGCAGGAGAGGTCGACGACGCAGGCGCCGATCGCGCAGGCACACAACATCCTCGGGATGCTCGCCGGCAGCCGCGGCGACCCGGCGGAGGCGGTCAAGCACCTCGAGCTCGGAGCGACGATCGCACGCGCCGCAGGTGACCGTGGGGCGGAGGCGGCGGCGCTCAACAACCTCGCGCTTGGCAGTGCGTGCGTCGGGTGACCCGGAGCGCGCGATCGAGCTGACAGCCACCGCGCTCGAGCTCTGCGTGATCCAGGGTGACCGCCACCGTGAAGCGGCGCTCCGCAACAACCTCGCCGACCTGTTACGGGAGACCGGGCGTCCGGACGAGGCGATGGACGAGCTGAAGCACGCGGTCGTGCTCTTTGCCGAGATCGGCGAGGAAGGTCGTCTCGAGCCCGAGATCTGGAAGCTCACCGGCTGGTAGGCGTGGGCTCGTCAGTCGAGGACGAGAGCGGTGGGTGGAACCGTCGGCCACGGCTCCTCCTCGAGAGCCGTCAGGAGCGCCCTCGCCTGCGGTGACCACTCCGACCGCGCGTACGCATAGAGCACGCGAAACACGGGGGGATCCAGCTCGCGAACGTGCGCCTCGAGATGAGGGGGCACGATGTTCGCCGGCACGATCGCGACGCCGAGGCCGCCGGCGGCGAGACGCACAGCGGCCTCGACCTGCGCCGTCGTGATCGCGTCCCTGGGAGCGAATCCGGCGTGGGCGCAGATCGCCGAGACGAGGCCGTAGAGGCCGTGCCAGGCGGGGAAGAGGATCCAGTCGTCGTCCGCGAGGGCGCCGATCGGCACCGGCTCCGGCGAGGTGAACGCGGGGTGGCGCGGCCCCACGATGGCGACGAAGCTCTCGTGACCGAGCTCGACGACAGGGCCTTCCCGCGGAGGCGGAGCCGGCCCGACGGCGATGTCACCCGTGCCGTCGTCGACCGCGCGCACGAGCTCGTCCCGGTGGAGGTATTCGTGCAGCCGCACGGCGATCCCGGGATAGGCGAAGTACAGCCGCTCGATCGCCCCGGGCAGGAGTCCGACCGCCAACGAGAGAACCGTTGCCACCTCGAGGTCGGCCTGCTCGAGCGCGAGTGCGGCCCGCGCCGCGCGGCCGCCGCGCCGCGCCGACGTCACGGCCGCCCGCGCGTCGGGAAGCATTGCCCTTCCCGCCGGCGTCAGCCGCGAGCCGCGCGCGAGGCGCTCGAACAGCGGCCCGCCGACCTCTGCTTCGAGCACCCGGATCTGCTGCGAGAGCGACGGCGGTGCCACGCGCACCTTCTCGGCAGCGGCGCGGAACGAGCCCTCGTCGGCGATCGCGATGAAGTACTCGAGCTGCCGGAGGTTCACGGGTAAGTGTTAGTCATTGGCTATCTCTGTCCAAAGATATACGTCATTGTGGCGAACAGTCGCACGGCGTACGGTGCCTCCCATGACGCATGCACCGCCGTTCGCCGAGTGGCCGCCGGAGCTCCGCGAGGAGCTCGAGGCGAACAGTGCGAACCCTGCGGTCGGCACGCGCCTGCTGCTCGAGGACGAGTACGCGCGCCACTGGGAGATCCGCCTCGCACCCGGCGAGCGCATCGCGTTCCACCGGCACGTGCTCGACTACGTCTGGACCTGCGTCAGCGGCGGCACGGCAATCAGCCACACGGGCGACGGCGACACCCTTGAGGTGAGCTACGAGGTCGGTGAGACACGCCGGCTCTCGTTCGGCCCGGGCGAGTGGATGGTTCACGACCTCGCGAACGCGGGAGACGAGGAACTGATCTTCACGACGATCGAGTACCTCGGCAGCGCAAACGACGCTCTCCCGCTCGGCCAGGCAAGGATCGCGGCATGAAGGCGGCCCCGTTCGCCTACCGCGCGCCGGAGACGCTCGAGGAGACGCTTGCGCTGCTTGCGAACGGCGACGGAGCCCGGGTGCTCGCGGGTGGTCAGAGCCTCGTGCCGATGCTGAAGGCGCGCGTCGTCAAGCCCACGCTCGTCGTCGACGTCAACCGTGTTCCGGGACTCGACGGGATCGAGACCGAGGCGGACGGCAGCCTTCGGATCGGTGCTCTCACCAGGCAGCAGACGCTGCTCGACAGCGAGGTGGCCCGCGAGGCGCAGCCGCTCCTTCACGCCGCCGGACGGTTCGCGGGCTTCAGGGCCACGCGCCATCGAGGCACCGTCGGCGGTTCGCTCGCCTTCGCCGCGCCCTGGGCCGAGCTGACCGCGGCCGTCGTCGCGCTCGACGCCCAGCTCGAGATTCGCTCCGCAGGCGGCGAGCGCACCGTCGCGGCCCGTGACTTCTTCACAGGGCCACATCAGACGGTGCTCCAGCCGAACGAGCTGCTCGCGTCGGTGCGGATTCCCGCGGCGGCCGCCCGGACGGGTGTGGGCTTCCACGAGGTCAGCGCCCGCTACCGCGACTTCGCCCGCGTCGCCGCGGGCGCGACCGTCACGCTCGACGACGCGGGGGTGTGCACGGCGGCCGAGCTCGTCCTCCTCCGGGTCGCGCCGACGCCCTATCGCGTAGACGTCTCCCACCTCGTCGGTACGTCGATCGGAGAGACGCGAGCGTGCCGCCGTGGCGGACTCGCTCGCGGGGATCGAGCCCGAGGACGACATCGAGGTCAGCGGCGCCTACCGGAAGCGCGTCGCGGTCACGCTCGCGCTCCGCGCACTCGCCGACGCCCACGAGAAAGCGAGCGCGACGGCATGAGCGACAAGATGGTGGTGACGGTCGACGTCAACGGCTCCCGGCGCCAGGGGCTCGTCGAGCCGCGGCGGACGCTCGCCGACTTTCTCCGCGACGACCTCGATCTGACGGGCACGCACGTCGCCTGCGAGAACGGCTTCTGTGGCAACTGCAACGTCCTCGTCGACGGCGAGACCGTACGCGCCTGCCTCATGTTCGCCGTCCAGGCAGACGGTCGCGCGGTGACGACGGTGGAGGGGCTGGCGGAGCCGGACGGGACGCTCGGCCGGCTGCAGCAGGCGTTCCACGACAACCACGGTCTCCAGTGTGGCTTCTGCACGCCCGCGATGCTCCTGACAGCACACGAGTACCTCGCGGAGCACCCGGACGGAGGCACCGACGAGCAGATCCGGGACGCGATCAGCGGAGTCACCTGCCGCTGCACCGGGTACCAGCACATCGTCGATTCGATCCGCGCCGCCGCGGAGGGAGGGCCATGAGCATCGCCGAGCAGGATCCGAACGCCGCCAAGGTCGCTCGGGAGACGGCCGGCACCGACAGGCCGCGGCGGTGGCTCGGCAAGAGCCTCAACCGCGTCGAGGATCCGCGCTTCCTGCGCGGGCAGGGCCGCTACCTCGACGACATCAAGCTGCCGGGAATGCTCCACGCTGCCGTGGTCGGCAGCCCTCACGCGCACGCAAGGATCGTCTCGATCGACACCTCGAAGGCCGAGGCGCTCCCCGGCGTCGTGCGGGTCGTCACGGGCAAGGATGTCGCGGAACGCGCGGCACCGCTTCCGTCGTTCGGGGCGGGGCCGATCGTCCAGGACATGATCGCGATCGAGAAGGTGCGCCACTACGGCGAGACCGTTGCCGCCGTGATCGCCGAGGATCGCTACATCGCCGAGGATGCCTGCGAGCTGATCGAGGTCGTCTACGAGCAGCTCCCCGTCGTGCTCGATCCCGTCGCCGCGCGCGAGGAGGGCTCGGCGCTCGTGCACGACGCGCTCGGCACGAACACCGCCTACGAGCGCACGTTCACCTTCGGCGAGGTCGACAAGGCGTTCGAGGACGCGGACCGCTCCGTCACCGCCGAGCTCTACTGGCCGCGCTCGACGGGCATGCCGATGGACACGAACGGGGCGATCGGCGACTACGACCCCGGCTCGGGCGTGGTCACGATCCACGCCAACTCGATGAACTTCACGTACTTCCTCTGGCTCATCGCGGGCTCGCTGAAGATCCCCGCGAGCAAGTTGCGCCTCGTGCCCGTCGCCGGCAGGCGGCAGCTTCGGCTCGAAGTTCTTCATGCACAAGGTGCCGACGTTCGCGGGGTTCCTCTCGATGCTCGTCGGCAAGCCGGTGAAGTACGTCGAGGATCGCCGCACGCACATCACGAACAACGACCATTGCGGCTCCGACCGCCGCTACGAGGCGTCGCTTGCCTTCGACGACGACGGTGAGTTCAAGGCACTGCGCATCTCGTGCGTCGACGACTACGGCGCGTATCTCCAGTTCGGCACCGGCACCCATGGGAACGCGCTCTCGCAGATCGTCGGCCCGTACCGGATCCAGCACGTCGAGTACTCGCTCGCCGCCGTGCTGACGAACAAGAACCAGCAGGGCGCCTACCGCGGCTTCGGTGCCGAGGTCTCGAACTGGATCCTCGAGCGGCTCGTCGACATGGCCGCGCGCGACCTCGACCTCGACCGGGTCGAGATCCGCCGCCGCAACCTCATTCCCGCGGGCTCGTTCCCGTACCGCACGCCGACCGGGAACATCTACGACAGCGGCAACTACCAGGGCGTCCTCGCCAAGGTGCTCGAGGAGGTCGACTACGACTACTGGGTCGACTATCGCGAGAAGGCGCGCGCCGAAGGGCGCCACGTCGGGATCGGGATCGTCGCCTCGCAGGAGCGAAGCGTCTTCAGCTCGACGGAGTTCTGGTTCTGGTTCGACGATCCCCAGTTCACGCCGACGTCGAGCCCCGAGAGCGCGAGCGTCCGCATCGACCCGACGGGCGAGATCATCGTCACGCTGCACTCGCAGTCGATGTGGGGGAACAGCCCCGAGACCGTCGTCACTCAGGTGTCGCGGAGGAGTTCGACGTCGATCCCGCGTCGGTCGTCGTCAACTACGCCGACTCGCAGAACGCCCTCCCGGGAACCGGCCCCGGCGGCTCGCGCTACACGGTGATGGTCTCGGGCGCGGTTGCCGGCGCATCCTCCGAGCTGAAGGACAAGATCAGGCGGATCGCGAGCGACAAGCTCGAGGTCGCCGAGGCCGACCTCGAGTTCCGTGACGGCGGAGTCGGCGTCGTCGGTGTCGCCCGATCGCCATCTCACGCTCGCCGACATCGCGTTGACGGCGTACATGTTCCGGCTCGACCTGCCGCCCGACATGCCGAGCGGCCTCGCCGCGCAGTCGACGTACGACCACCCGCTGACGACGCTGCCGAACGCCGACCGCTCCGACCTCGGAATCTTCTATCCCTTCGTCGGCCATGCCTGGCACATCGCGGTCGTCGAGGTCGACGCCGAGACCGGCACGTTCGAGTTCCTCCGCTACGCGGCCGTCCACGACGCGGGCACGATCGTCAACCCGCGCACGCTCGACGGCCAGGTGATCGGCGGCACGGTGCAGGGCCTCGGCACGGCGATGTTCGAGGAGATCCTCTACGACGAGCTCGGCCGCGTCCGGAACGCGAGCTTCGAGCACTACCACCTGCCCTCGTCGATGGACGTGCCGACGATGACGGTCGGCCACCAGGAGACGCCGTCGCCCTACACCGCCTACGGGATCAAGGGTGCCGGCGAGGGCGGCCGGATGCTGACGCCGGCGATCATGAGCGCCGCGATCGAGGACGCGCTCTCGCCCTACGGCGTCACGGTCACGTCGCTTCCCATCTCGGCCGAGCAGATCGTCGAGTGGGCAAGCGCGGGCGACGACTGACCGCATCCCGCCGCGATAGGGTCTGGTCGGAATGGGCCTGTCAGTCTCTGACGCCTGTCGTCGATCGCCTCCGGGCCTGCCGCGTCGTGCCGGTCGCCACGATCGAGGATCCTGCGCGCGCACCCGATGTCGGTGCGGCGCTGCTCGCGGGCGGGATCGGCTGCATCGAGATCACCTTTCGCCATGCGGGCGCTGCAGAGGCGATTCGCCTCGCGCGCGAGGTCGACGGCTTGCTCGTCGGTGCCGGAACGGTGCTCTCGGCCGAGCAGGCCCGCGCTGCGCACGACGCCGGTGCGTCCTTTGCCGTCGCGCCGGGGACGAACGAGGAGGTCGTCCGGGCGTGTGACGAGCTGGGGCTGCCGTTCTTCCCCGGGGTCGCGACTGCCTCGGAGATCGAGCGCGCGCGCGTGCTCGGGCGCCGCGTCGTCAAGGTGTTCCCGGCGGCGCAGGTGGGCGGCCCCGGGTTCCTCCGCGCGGTCAGCGCGACGTATCCCGATGTCGGCTTCATCCCCACCGGCGGCGTCGATGCCGGAAACGTCGCCGACTACCTCGCCGTTCCCTCGGTTGTCGCGTGCGGCGGGAGCTGGCTCGTGCGGCCCGACGTCGTGCGCGAGGGGCGGTTCGACGAGATCGAGCGGCTCGCACGCGAGGTGAGCGGTCGGTGAGCTCGCTCCTGACTCTGCGCCCCGCCGACGAGTGCCGCTTCGATCTCGTCTCGCTCGGCGAGGTGATGCTGCGACTCGACCCTGGCGAGGGGCGGATCGAGACGACGCGCTCTTTCACGGCGTGGGAGGGAGGCGGCGAGTACAACGTCGCACGCGGCCTCAAACGCTGCTTCGGTCTCCGCACGGCGATCGTCACTGCGCTCGCCGACAACCCCGTCGGCCGGCTGATCGACGACCTCATCTACCAGGGCGGCGTCGAGCGGGCGCATCTCGGCTGGGTTCCGTACGACGGCGTCGGGCGCGAGGTGCGCAACGGGCTCAACTTCACCGAGCGCGGCTTCGGCGTGCGCGGCGCGGTCGGCGTCTCCGATCGCGGCCACACGGCGGCATCGCAGCTGCGACCGGGCGACGTCGACTGGGAGCAGATCTTCGGCCGGGACGGCGCCCGCTGGCTCCACTGCGGCGGCATCTTCGCGGCGCTCTCGGAGACGACGGCCGACGTCGCGCTCGAGGCGATGGAGGCGGCGCAGCGGCACGGCACCGTCGTCTCGTACGACCTCAACTACCGCCCGTCGCTCTGGAAGTCGATCGGCGGCCCGGCGCGCGCCGCCGAGGTGAACCGGCGACTCGTCGAGCATGTCGACGTGCTGCTCGGGAACGAGGAGGACTTCTCCGCCGCGCTCGGATTCGAGATCGAGGGCGTCGACGAGAACCTCCTGCACCTCGACCTCGACGCGTACGCGCGCCTGCTCGAGCAGGTGCTGGCCGCGTATCCGCGGCTCGCCGTCGTCGCGACGACGCTGCGTGAGGTGCGGAGCGCAACCGTCAACGACTGGTCTGCGGTGTGCCGCACGCGCGACGGCTTCCACGTCGGACCGAAGTACGAGGCGCTCGAGATCCTCGACCGCGTCGGCGGCGGCGACTCGTTCGCGTCCGGGCTGTTCTACGGGCTGCTCGGCGGGATGGCGGTCGACGACGCGCTGGGCTACGGCGTCGCGCACGGCGCGCTCGCGATGACGACGCCGGGTGACACGTCGATGGCGACCCTGGCCGAGGTCGAGCGCCTCGTCGCCGGGGGCTCGGCTCGCGTTCAGCGGTGAAGGACGTCGTCGTCGTCGGCGGGGGGATCGCCGGGCTGACGGCCGCCCACGCACTCCGCGACCTCGACCTCGTCGTGCTCGAAGCCGCCGACCGGGCCGGCGGGCGGATCTTCTCCGAGCCGCGCGGGGAGAACTGGCTCAACTTCGGTGCGCACGTCTTCGGCGGCGAGAGCTCGGTCTCCGGGCAGCTGCTCGCCGACCTGGGCGTGACCGCTGTCCCGGTGCCGGGTCGTCTCGCTGCGGTGTCGCTCAACGGCAGGCTCGTCTCGCGTGGTTCGGTCGAGAGCTTCCCCTTCCGGCTGCCGATGCCCGTGCGCTCGCGCGCCGCTCTCGTCCGGACGGGCATCCGTCTCCGGCTCGCGGTGCGCGAGTACGCGAAGATCGCGGCGCCGCGCGAGGGAGAGGAACCCTGCGGCCCGTCAGCAGCGGATGCTCGAGTTCATGGACGACCGCTCGTTCGCGGAGTTCTCGGGGGTGCTGCCCGAGGACGTCGACCTCCTCTTCCGCTCGACGCTGACGCGCTCCTCGGGCGAGCCGGAGGAGCTTGCGGCAGGCTACGGCGTCGGCTACTTCCACCTCGTCTGGGACAGGAAGGGCGGGCTCTCGCGGAACATCCTCGGCGGCTCCGGGTGTCGTGATCGAAGCACTCGCTGCGGCGCTCGGAGACCGCGTTCGCCTCGGCACTCGCGTGACCTCGGTCGAGCGCACGGCCGACCGGCGTGCGAGTCCAGATCGAGGGCGCGGAGCCCATCGAGGCGAGGGCAGCGATCGTGGCGACGCCTGCCTACGCGACGCGGCAGATCGTCGCCGATCTCCCCGCCGAGACGGCCGCCGCGCTGGAGTCGATCCCCTACGGCCCCTACGTCGTCGGCGCGTTCCTGACGAAGGAGACCGGCGCGGTCTCCTGGGACGACCTCTACGCGCTCGCGACCCCGAAGCGCTCGTTCAGCATGCTCTTCAACACGACGAACGCGCGCCGCGTGGGGGAGACGACCCGCGCTCACGGGGGCAGCTTCATGGTCTACGCAGCGGCCGACTTCGCGCGCCGGCTCGACGGGCTGACCGACGACGCGGTGCGCAATGCGTTCCTCGCGGATCTCTACGACGTGCTGCCTGCAACCCGCGATCTCGTCGAGGAGGTCGTGATCAAGCGCTGGGAGCACGGGCTGCCCTATCCGCGCGTCGGGCGCAGCCGGCTCCAGGCCGCGCTGACGAGGCCGCTCGACCGCGTCTACCTTGCGGGCGACTACCTCGGGACGTGGTACACGGAGACCGCGGTGCAGACGGGCCTCGCCGCAGCCCAGGCGGCGCGGCGCGATCTCTAGCCGAGTAGCGAAGGACAGGCCGGCGAGTTCGTCGAGGGCGCGCCAGGCTACGACGTGGTCCGCGCTCTCGCCGAGCCCTGCCGGCGGCCGGCGGATCTGCCCCAGTCGCCCGGGTTGTCGCTCGTCGCCTAGTCTCAAGGGAGCAGCCCTGGTCGATGAGGGCCGCTCGAGAGTTGCCTGACCCCCTAGAAGGAACGGAGGCTCGGTGGACGCGTTCATCATCACCCGGATTCAGACGGGCGACTACGACAGATGGCGCCCGATGTTCGACCAAGATCAGCCACGGGCACGCGAGAAGGCAGGTGCGGTACGTGTCCTGCGGAGCGTCGACGACCCGAACGAGGTCTTCGTCTACCTCGAGTACCCGACCGTCGATGACGCGCAGGAGGCCCGCGACCGCCTGGTCGCCTCCGGCGTTCTGAGCCGGTTCGAAGACGTTCACGGCCCGAACGTGCTCATTGACGCCTCATAGAGTGTGTTCGGGAATTTCCACCCAGGGGTCGTGTCTTGTTGCGACTGAGCCGGGCGGTGCATGGCCCGCCCGGCTCGCCGCAAGATCCGGTTGGCCGATGCTAGGAGACGTCGTCGAGGGTGGGTGGCGGCCCGAGGATCTCGCAGCCGTAGTCTGCGAACATGCGAACGAGCTCGCCTATTGGCGGAAGCACTTCTTCGGTCGGGCGTTCGGCGTCGGTGACGGGGTTACCGAGGGTGACGAAGAGCTCTTCGAGTCCGGCGGGGCTGAGCGTCGTGAGCATGCGTGCGTGCTCGGAGCGGACGATGTAGGTGTGAGGCACGTCGCGTGGGGCGAAGCAGAAGTCGCCTGCGCTGAGGTCGATCCGATCGTCGCCTGTGAGGACGGTGACCTCGCCCTCGAGGACGTAGAACGTCTCGTCCTCGTTGTGATGGACGTGCATGGGAGGGGCGCAGCCGCGCGGGTCGTCGGTCTCGATCTGTGCGAACGCGTTGCCGGTCTCTGCGCCGCTCACTTTGACGGTGAGGCGGCCGGTCTTCCACCAGACGTTGGCGAGTCCTTCGCCTGCTGCGACGCGGTACGGCTTGATGGCAGTCTCGATTGGCATGTCACTCCTTTGTCGGGATTTCGGGATCAACGCGAAGCGGAGGTTTGTCGGGGCGGCTCATTGGCCTGCGCCGTTATTGCATGTCATGTGCTGTCGCTGGCCAGGATCCGAGCGGCTCGATCGAGCCCCCCGGTGTGTACGTCGCCCTGTAGCCGAGGAGGTGACCGACTGGTGCGGCGACGCCGAGCCCGAGTCGCTGGACGATCGCCGGCGGAAACGGCAGTCGGATCGTGTCGGAGTATGCGCGCGCGATCACGGCGAGGCGGAGAAGGTTCGGCATGCCCTTCCTGTTCGTCTTGCCGTCGGCGGCGAGGGCGAACATCGTTCCGAGTAGGTCCTCGAAATGGAGGGCTGGCCTCACCTCGCAGAGGAACCGTGCTTCCTCGGTCCCGGCGTTCCAGAATCGGTGGGGTGTGCCGGCCGGAACGACGACCCGATCGCCTGGCCCTGCCTGCAACGTCTCCTTGCCTGCGCGAAAGCAAACTGTCCCGTTGAGGACGTGGAAGCGCTCCTCCTGATGGGGATGGAGATGCGTTGCCGCGACGTAGCCGCCGGGCTGGACGAACGTCTCGACGATGACCGCTGCACCGTTCGTCTCGACTGAGGTTTGTCGGAAGAGGATCCGCTCGCCGGTGATCGGGTTCTCGATGATGTCGCCTGCACGAAACATCTGCTGCTCCTTGCCGTCGGTTACCTGTACGGCAGACCTTGCCGAGCGGTGGGGGTGGTTGGAAGGGGCGCAGCCGCCAATCACATGTCGGAAAACCGACAGCGTCAGGCGAAGGGTGCGACCGCGGTCACCGTTGTCCCTGCGCCTTGACCGCTCGAGACGGAGAGGCTGCCGCCGATTGCCCCGAGCCGGTCGCTCAGTCCCGCGAGGCCGCTCCCCCGCTCGGGGTCGGCGCCGCCGATCCCGTCGTCGATCGGCGGTCTCGGGACGGCGGCGGCGACACAACGCTGGCAAGTCACCCTCCAAGGGCGACATGCGGGAATAGAGTCAGCCTCCGCCAACCCGAGTCTGCGTCGTCGATCAGACGCCACCACCCGACCAGACTGACATTGAGTTCGGGAATGTCACCCGGCCGCAGGCCCGACTACGGGAGAGCGGATTCCCAGCGCGAAACGGTGTACATGACCCCGACGGGTCCTCCGACCATGAGGATCGCCGTGTCGTCGGCGGTTGCCCGGGCGGCGCGGAGCAACGCCGGGTCGCGCACGAACACGATCGTTCCGGCCGGCGCGTCGATCTCCTCGCCATCGACCATGAAGACGGCGTGTCCCGTCATCACGGCAAAGAGCTCTTGGTGGCCGTTCGTTCGGTTCTCCTCGTCATCGGCCTCGTGATGCTCTATGACCATCTCGTCTCCGGCGTTCCCGGTCGCGGCGTTGACGCCGAACGCTTGGACGTCGAAATGGCGACGAACGAGATGGAACGCACAGTCAGTGTTGTCCGGGCTCTCCGGGTCGACCTCGGCCTGGGTGTCCACGTCCGCCAGTCGGACAGAGCCATACGGTGCGATACGGGGATCGCTCATGACGCCCATACTGCCACGTTGACGCATACGGACGAACGCGCGAGACCGCAACCTCGCCTGCGCCAGTGTTAGCCAATGTCCCTCGAACTGTTCGCGGAAGCCGAGCGACCAAGCACTTTGTGGCTCAGAGCCACAAAGTCCCGTGCGGCCGAGTCGAAGGACGACGGCCTCGCATGCGCCAGCGTCCTCGCTCCGGGCGACGTCCGAGCCGGGCCCGTCGCGTCAGCCGCGGCGCCGGTTCCTCCGCCGCGTCGGGCCGTCGCTGCTCGTCGGCACGCCGGGTGGCGGCAGCTCGGGGAGCTCCGCTCCGCCCATGCCGGCCTGCACGATCGCCCGGAGCTCCGCGTCGAGTGCGGGGTCGGTCACGGTCGGCTCGTAGGCGGCGAGCCTCCGTTCGACCTCCGCGTTCGCCCGGTCGACGAGATCCCGCTCGGTCCGCTCCTCGCCCGTCTCGCGGTTCGTGCGATCGAACGTTGGCCCCGTCAGCCACAGCTCCTGCGGCCAGTGGCGCGTCGTGTGCTCCGCCATGATCAGGTGGTTCTCGGCAAGCAGGTGATCGACGAGCTCGGTGACGGGGAGATCGTCGAGCGGCTCGATCGGCCGCAGGAAGTGCAGCGCCTGGCCGCAGAGCTCGTTGTCCAGCACGAGTTTCGCAAGGCTGAAGACGAGCACGAAGTCGAGCATCCCCGGCCCCGAGACGGAGTTCACTCCGGCGAGCGCCGCGAGTAGCGCGCTCGCGAACGTCTCGGCGCCCGCCTGGGCGTCGATCGCCTTCCCGTCCGAGAGGGCCATATAGGCCTGGGTCGGTAGGCCGAGCGACTTGCCGACCTGGACGTAGGCGACGTCGAGGTGGAGCGCCTCGATCGCGGCCATCGGGGAGCTCGCCGCGCGCATGTGGAACGTCGCGGGTGCGCCGCCGAAGAGGACCGGCGCACCCGGCCGGAGCAGCTGCGTGATCGTGATCCCCGCCGAGCACGTCCGCCGTGTGGAACACCGTCGCGCCGACGAGCGTGACCGGGGCGATCAGCCCCATCAGCGTGACCGGGACGATCTCGACCGGGATTCCGGCCTCGACACAGTCGATCAGGTTCTGGCACGAGTCCTCGCCGTAACGGAAGTTGCCCGTCGCGGTGACGGTGAAGATCGACATCGGCCGCGCGATCAGGTCGGCGCGGTCGCGCCTGAAGAGCTGCATCAGCTCGACCATCCGCGGCACTCCGTGCTCGGTGAACGCTCCGGACACGACAGGCTTCTCGGAGTTGACGAGGCACATGTAGAGCCGCCAGGCGTCGGAGACGTCGGCGGGGACATCACCGGTCGAGAAGGCCGTCGCGAGGTAGGGGATGTGCGCCAGCCCGTCCGTGAGCCGGACGTACTCGACGAAGTCGCGCGAGGTCGACGGCCGCGTCACGCCGGTGCGGTGATCGAGGACGTTGAGCGCGCTCGAGCCTGGAACGAAGTGCACCCGGTCGCCGCCGATGTCGGCGTGGGGGCGTCCCGCTCGGTCGTACAGGGTGAACGACGAGGGCGCCTGCTCAATGGCCCGTTCGACCACGTCCGCCGGGAACAAGACGCGCTCGCCGGTCGCATCGAGCGGCAGCCCTGCGTCGAGCAACCGCTCGCGGAGCACCTGGCCGCGGATCTCGAGGCCGACCTCGGCGAGGACGCGCTTCGCCTCGGTGACGATCTGCCCGAGGAGGTCGTCGTCGAGCACGTTGATGGTCGGGCGCACCGAATCCTCCTGTCGCGTCGCTGAGCCGCAAGTCTCGCATGCCTGCGGGGTTGACACGGTGCCAGGACCGCAGGCAGAGTTCGTGGAACAGCAGTTCCACAATGCGGAATCAACGGATTGGCGGACGTGCCCGAGTCGCGAACAGGAACCCAGTCGATCGACCGAGCATCCCAGCTCCTCGTGCACGTGGTCGAGGGCGAGGAGGCGCCGACCGTCGGCGAGCTCGCGCAGCTCTCCGGCCTCCCGAAGAGCACGACGTCGCGGCTCGTCAGCGCGCTCGAGCGGCAGGGCCTCGTCCAGCGCGATCCGGGCCGGGGCACGATCAGCCCGGGGCCGGTGCTCCTTCGCTACGCGAGCAGGGAGTCGTCCGCACCCGATCTCGTCGAGCTCGCCGCCGGCGCGCTCGAGCGGCTTGCCCATGAGAGCGGCGAGACGGCGAACCTCGGCGTCGCGACGCCGTCCGCCGTCGAGATGCTCGACCAGCGCGACAGCCGCCACATCCTCGGCTCGACCAACTGGGTCGGGCAGCGCGTTCCCCATCACGGCTCGGTGATCGGCAAGGTCTTCCTCGCCGACGGCGCTGTGCCGCTCCCGGGCAGTCCTCTCGAGCAGCTCGCCCCGCGCACGATTACCGACCTGGCCGAGCTGCGTCGCGATCTCGAGCGCACGCGCGCGCGCGGCTACGCGACTGCCGTCGACGAGCTCGAGCTCGGCCTCTGGGCCGTCGCCGCTCCGGTGCGGGACGCCGGCGGCACGGTGGTCGCAGCGCTCAGCGTCTCGGGGCCGACGGTTCGACTCCACGACGGGTTGCTCGACGAGCTGGGCCGTCTCGTTCGCGATGAGGCTTCTACCCTGTCAATCCGGATCGGCTACGACGACCTGAAACGAGGTGCTGCATGAGCGACGAAGAGATCGATCTCAACGCCCTGTCCGACGAGGATCTCGTGACCCAGATGCACGACGATCTCTACGACGGCCTGGCGCCGGAGATCGCGGAGGGCACGAACATCCTGCTCGGCCGCGGGTGGGCTCCCGACAGGGTGCTCAACGACGCCCTCGTCGGCGGGATGCGGATCGTCGGGATCGACTTCCGCGACGGGATCCTCTTCGTGCCGGAGGTGCTGCTGGCCGCGAACGCGATGAAGGCCGGGATGTCGATTCTCCGGCCGCTTCTCGCGGAGACGGGCGTCGAGCGGATCGGAAAGGTCGTGATCGGCACCGTCAAGGGCGACATCCACGACATCGGCAAGAACCTCGTCGCGATGATGCTCGAGGGCGCGGGCTTCGAGGTGATCGACCTCGGCATCAACACGCCCGTGGAGCAGTACCTCGAGGCGCTCGAGGAGCATCAGCCCGAGATCCTCGGCCTTTCGGCGCTCCTCACGACAACGATGCCGTACATGAAGGTGGTCATCGACACGCTCAAGGAGAAGGGCCTGCGCGACGATTACATCGTGCTGGTCGGTGGGGCGCCGCTGAACGAGGAGTTCGGGGCCGCAATCGGCGCAGACGCGTATTGCCGCGACGCAGCCGTCGCGGCGGAAACCGCCCAGGCGCTCGTGCTCGCGCGCCGCGCGGCAGCGAAGCTGAATTGACCGAGGCCGTCGCACCGGACCTCGTCGAGGCCGAGGTTGCTTTCGAGGCGGCCGAGCGCCCGGACGTCCTCATCCTCGCCTGCGGGGCGATCGCGCGCGAGGTTCTCGCGGTCATCGCCCTCAACAGCTGGACGCACGTCGACGTCAAGTGCCTGCCGGCGAAGCTCCACTCGACGCCCGAGAAGATCGCCGACGCGGTCGACAGGAAGCTGACCGAGATCGCGGGCAACTACGACCGCGTCTTCGTCGCCTACGCCGACTGCGGCACGGCGGGTGCACTCGACGTCGTTCTCGACCGGCACGGGGTCGAGCGGCTGCCGGGCGCCCATTGCTACGGGTTCCTCGCCGGCAACGATGCGTGGGACGCGATGCAGGAGGAGGAGCCCGGCACGTACTACCTGACCGACTTTCTCGCGCGCCACTTCGAGGCGCTCATCGTGCGGCCGTATCGCTTCGATACGAACCCCGAGCTGATCGAGATGATGTTCGGGAACTACACGCGCCTGATCTACCTTGCGCAGACCGACAATCCGGACCTGCGTGCGCGAGCCGTTGCCGCTGCCGAGCTGCTCGGTCTCGAGTACGAGGAGCGCCGGACAGGCTATGGCGAGCTCCAGCCCTCACTCGTCCAGTTCGTCAACGTTGGCGGTGCGACGCGGAGCAGCAGAGTGCCTGAGCTGACCGTTATCTCGTGGCGCGACATCCCCGCGCAGGTGACCGCAGGCAAGGGGCGCGGCGCGGCGCGCATTCAGCTCTCGGAGCGCTTCCAGGAGGCGATCGACGCTGCAGCGATGCGCGCGGGGCTGATCGGCACGGATGCGTACCTGGAGGAGTGGCGGCGCGCGGCGCGGCCGTGTGGAGCCGATCTCGAAACCGAGGTGGCGGCCGTTGCCGCTCAGCTCGAGTCCGAATACACCGACGAACGACTCGAGCGACTTGTGCGCGCGAGCGGAGAAGAGGAGCGCGCGTGACAGAGACAGTTCTTTCCTCGGCGACGAAGGAGGTCGTGATCGGGTTCGACCGCCCCTTCGTGATCATCGGCGAGCGAATCAATCCCACGGGTCGCAAGAAGCTCGCCGAGGAGATGAAGGTCGGCAACTTCGACACCGTGATCGCGGATGCGATCGCGCAGGTCGAGGCAGGCGCGCAGATGCTCGACGTCAACGCGGGTATTCCGCTGGCCGACGAGCCGGCAATCCTGCGCCACACGGTCGAGCTCGTGCAGTCGATCACGGACGTCCCACTGTCGATCGATTCGTCGATCGTGGAGGCGCTCGAGGCCGGGCTCTCGGTCTACCAGGGCAAGGCGCTCGTCAACTCGGTTACCGGTGAGGACGAGCAGATGGAGCGCGTCCTGCCGCTCGTCGCGAAGTACGGCGCTGCTGTCGTTGCGATCTCGAACGACGAGACCGGTATCTCCGAGGATCCCGACGTCCGGTTCGAGGTGGCACGGAAGATCGTCTCGCGTGCGGCCGACTACGGGATCCCGAAGGAGGACATCGTCGTCGACCCGCTCGTGATGCCGATCGGCGCCATGGGCACTGCCGGCCGGCAGGTCTTCCAGCTCGTGCGGCGGTTGAAGGAGGAGCTCGGCGTCAACTCGACGTGCGGCGCCTCGAACGTGTCGTTCGGGCTCCCGAATCGGCCCGCCTTGAATGCTGCTTTCCTGCCGATGGCGATCGCTTCCGGCCTGACATCGGCGATCACGAGCCCTCTCCACGACGAGGTGCGCTTCGCGATCTGGGCCGCCGATGTGATGAACGGCAACGACGACAACTGCGCCGACTGGATCGCGCGCAACAGCGAGTCGGGCGAGGCGGCGCAGACGGGCCGTCGCGGCGGCCGCGAGGGCAGGCGGAGGGCGGCACCGGCGTGAGTGCGCTCACCCCTTCCGGCGCCAGGCTGAAGCCTGGCGCCACCTCCCCTGGGTCGCCTGGAGGAGCGCTTGCGTTCTCCGTTCGCGGTCGTCGCCAGGATGAATCCTGGCTTGGTGGCACTGCTCCGCGCGCGTGTCGCCTGGCTTCAGCCAGGGGACGGATCGGGCACCGCTCCCGCTCTTCGAGAGCGCTGCTGGTGAGCACGTGAGCTCGGCTACCGACCACCTCGTCGTCTTCACGCCCTCCGGGCGGCGCGGCCAGTTCGAGGACGGCACGACCGTGCTCGAAGCGGCCCGGCGGCTCGGGGTCGACATCGACTCGGTCTGCGGCGGTCGCGGCATCTGCGGACGCTGTCAGGTCGAGGTGAGCGAGGGCGAGCACGCGAAGCACGCGATCGTCTCGGCCGCCTCGCACCTGACGCCGATCAGCGACGTCGAGCAGGCGTACGCCGCCGACCGCGGGCTCGCAGCCGGCCGCCGTCTCGGATGCACCGCCCGCGTCGTCGGTGAGCTCGTGATCGACGTGCCGCCGGAGAGCCAGGTGCACCGTCAGGTCGTGCGGAAGGAGGCCGACGCGCACCCGATCGAGGTGAACCCCGTCGTCCGTCTCCACTACGTCGAGGTCGACGAGCCCGATCTCGCCTCCCCGACGAGCGATCTGGGACGGCTTCGTGCTGCGCTCGAGCGCGAGTGGGGGTTGCGCGACCTTGACGTCGATGCTCACGTCGTCGCGAGCCTCCAGGCGGCTCTTCGCGCTAGTGGCTCAGAGCCACAAAGTCAGCCCTGGCACGTGAGCGTTGCCGTGCACGACGGCTCGGCGATCACGGGTGTATGGCCGGGCCTCCACGAGACGATGCTCGGGATCGCCTTCGACATCGGCTCGACGACGGTCGCGGGCCATCTCTGCGATCTCACGAGTGGCGACGTGCTCGCCTCGGCGGGGGAGATGAACCCGCAGATCCGCTTCGGCGAGGACCTGATGAGCCGCGTCTCGTACGTGATGATGAACCCCGGCTCCGAGAAGGAGCTCACCCGTGCGGTGCGCGGCTGCCTTGCGAAGCTCACCGCCGAGCTCGCGAACGACGCCGGCGTCTCGCGCGACGACATCCTCGAGGTCACGCTCGTCGGCAACCCGATCATGCACCACCTCCTACTCGGCCTCGACCCGACCGAGCTCGGAGGAGCGCCCTTCGCGCTCGCAATCGACGAGGCGGTGCGGTGCCCCGCCGTCGACCTCGGTCTGCCGGTGCATCCGGGCGCACGCGCATACGTGCTGCCCTGCATCGCCGGTCACGTGGGCGCGGACACGGCCGGGGTAATCCTCTCCGAAGGTCCGTACCTCGGCGACGAGGTCAACCTGATCGTCGACGTCGGGACGAACGCCGAGATCGTGCTCGGCAACCGTGATCAGCTCCTCGCGGCCTCGAGCCCCACCGGCCCTGCCTTCGAGGGCGCCCAGATCAGCTGCGGTCAGCGCGCAGCGCCGGGCGCGATCGAGCGGGTTCGCATCGACCCGGACACGCTCGAGCCGCGCTACCGCGTGATCGGAAGCGAGATCTGGTCGGACGACCCGGCGTTCGCGGGAACGCATGTCACCGGCGTGTGCGGCTCGGGGATCATCGAGGCCGTCGCCGAGTTGCACCTCGCCGGGATCCTCACCACCGACGGCACGATCGACGGCGCGCTCGCCGCTCGCTCCCCGAGGATCGTCCCGGACGGGCGCACGTTCTCCTACGTGATCTCCGACGGCGAGCCGGAGCTCACGATCACCCAGAACGACATCCGGCAGATCCAGCTCGCGAAGGCGGCCCTTCACGCCGGCTGCATGCTCTTGCTCGAGCGCTACGGGATCGAGCGCGTCGACCGGATCCGCCTCGCCGGCGCGTTCGGCAGTCACATCGACCCCGTCTACGCGCTCGTGCTCGGCCTGATCCCCGATTGCGACCCGGCCGGCGTGACGTCTGCCGGTAACGCCGCCGGCACGGGTGCGCGGATCGCGCTCCTCGATGGCACGGCTCGCGCCGAGATCGAGGAGGTCGTTCGACGCGTCGAGAAGATCGAGACGGCCGTCGAGCCACGCTTCCAGGAGCTCTTCGTCGGCGCGATGGCGATTCCCCACGACACCGACCCCTACGAGCGACTTCGTACCGTCGTCACCCTTCCACCGCGACGCGTGGCCGATGCGACCGAGGGTCGCACCCGCCGTCGCTCTCGTCCCGATTCCACCCAAAGGAGTCCCGCATGACCGAAACAGCCGGGGGTCGCCGCAGCGGCGGCCGTGCCGCACGGCAGGCTGCGCGCGCGGTCACGAACGCCGTCAGCGTCCCCTACATCACGCGAACGATGAAGCCGTTCGAGGTGCTCTCCGACGAGCATCTCTCCCTGATCGAGGAGAACGCGGACACCGTCCTCGAGCAGGTGGGGATCGAGTTCCGCGACACGCCAGAGGCCCTTGCCCTGTTCAAGGGTGCCGGGGCAGACATCGACGGGGAGCGCGTGCGCTTTCCGCGAGGGCTGGCGCGCCAACTCGTGTCGACAGCGCCCGCACAGTTCACGCAGGTCGCACGCAACCCGGCGAACAACGTCGAGATCGGCGGCATGAACACCGTCCTCGCGCCCGCGTACGGCTCCCCGTTCGTGCGGGACCTCGACAACGGCCGCCGCTACGGGACGATCGAGGACTTTCGCAACTTCGTGAAGCTCACCTACATGACGCCCTTCCTGCATCACTCGGGGGGCACCGTGTGCGAGCCGGTCGACATCGCGGTGAACAAGCGTCACTACGACATGGTCTACGCGCACATGCGCTACTCCGACAAGGCTTTCATGGGCTCGGTCACGCATCCGAGCCGGGCCGAGGACACGGTCGCGATGGCGCGGATCCTCTTCGGCGCCGACTTCCTCGAGGAGAACACGGCGATCGTGTCGCTCGCGAACGCCAACTCGCCGATGGTCTGGGACTCGACGATGCTCGGCGCCGCGAAGGCGTATGCCGAGGCCAATCAGGGCGTCCTGATCACGCCGTTCATCCTCGCAGGCGCGATGAGCCCCGCCACCGTGGTCGGCGCAGCGACGCAGACGCTCGCCGAGGCGCTCGCCGGCATGGCCTTCTGCCAGCTCGTTCGACCCGGTGCGCCGGTGATCCTCGGCTCGTTCGCCTCGTCGATGTCGATGCAGTCGGGCGCGCCGACGTTCGGCACGCCCGAGCCGGCGCTGATCCTCTACGTGATGGCGGCGCTCGCGCGGCGCCTCGGCGTTCCCTTCCGCTCCGGCGGCGGCCTGACCGCCTCGAAGATCGCCGACGCGCAGGCGGCCTACGAGTCGGCGAACACCATGCAGCCGACGATCCTGGGTGGCGTCAACTTCGTGCTCCATACCGCGGGCTGGCTCGAGGGCGGCCTCTCGATGGGCTACGAGAAGTTCATCCTCGACGTCGACCAGGCGGCCGCGTGGCACGCCTTCGCGAAGGGCGTCGACATGACCCGCAACGGCCAGGCGATCGACGCGCTGCTGACGAACGAACCGGGCACGCACTTTCTCGGTCACGCGCACACGCTCGAGAACTTCGAGAACGCGTTCTGGCGCTCGTCGAACGCCGACAACGGCAGCTTCGAGCAGTGGGACCTCGAGGGAGCGAAGGACGCGAACGTCCGCGCGAACGCGACGTGGAAGAAGATGCTCGCCGAGTACGAGGCACCACCGATCGACGACGCGATCGACGCGGAGCTGATCGAGTTCATCGAGCGCAAGAAGGCCTCCTTCCCGGACTCGTTCGCCTGATGGTGGCGGTGCCGATAGCAACCGGGAAGCCGGCGACGCTCGCAGAGCTCGTCGCGCAGTCGCGCTACGAGGTGATCCCACTTGCGGGTGCGGAGGAGCAGGTTCTCGAGTTCGTGCCCCGTGACGTCACGCTCACGGTCACCGCATCACCGGTCAAGGGCCTCGCGCCGAGCCTCGAGCTGGCCGGGAAGTTCACGGCGCACGGGTATCCGGTCGTGCCGCACCTCTCTGCACGACTCGTCGCCGATCGCTCGCATCTCGAAGAGCTCGTCGCGCGCTTCAAGGAGATGGGCGTCAAGGACGTTTTCGTCGTTGCCGGTGACGCCGATCAGCCTGCAGGCGCCTACGAGGGCGCCGCCAGGCTCCTCGAGGAGCTGCAGGAGATCGGCCATCCTTTCGAGCAGATCGGGATCACGGGGTACCCGGAGAGCCACCCGCTGATCGACGACGAGACGACGATCGCCGCCATGTTCGAGAAGTCGCGGTACGCCACGTACATCGCAAGCCAGATCTGCTTCGACTCCCGGGTCACTGTCGGGTGGGTAAACAACGTCTGGGCACGTGGCACGAAGCTGCCGATCCTCGTCGGTATCCCCGGCGTCGTGCCGCGGGCAAAGCTTCTGCGCGTCTCGACGCGGATCGGGATCGGGGAGTCGATGCGGTACCTCCGCAAGCACCACGACTTCGTCACGCGCTTCTTCCGTCCGGGCGGCTTCAGTCCCGACAATCTGATCAAGGGGCTCGCGCCGGTCATCGAAGATCCCGAGCAGAAGATCGCGGGCTTTCACATCTTCACGTTCAACGACCTCGCCGACACCGAGGCGTGGCGGCAGAAGAAACTCGCTGGTCGCTGAGTCCGTGAACCGGAATAGACTCGTCCCGTGAGCGAGCACACCTACGACTTCGTCATCGTCGGCGGCGGCTCCGCGGGCTGCGCGGTCGCGAACCGGCTCAGCGAGGATCCGTCGACCCGCGTGCTCGTTCTCGAGGCGGGACGCTCCGACTACAAGTGGGACGTCTTCATCCACATGCCGGCGGGGCTCGCGACGCCGATCGGCAACAAGCTCTACGACTGGAAGTACGAGTCGGAGCCGGAGCCGCACATGAACGGCCGCAAGATCTATCACGCGCGCGGCAAGGTGCTCGGAGGCTCCTCGAGCATCAACGGGATGATCTTCCAGCGCGGCAACCCCCTCGACTACGAGCGCTGGGCAGGCGACGCGGGCATGGGCTCGTGGGACTACGCGCACTGCCTTCCGTACTTCAAGCGGATGGAGAGCTGCCTTGCAGGCGCGGACGAGTTCCGGGGTGGGGAGGGGCCACTCGTGCTCGAGCGGGGCCCGGCGACGAGCCCACTCTTCAAAGCGTTCTTCGAGGCTGTCCAGGAGGCGGGTTACCCGCTCACCGACGACGTGAACGGCTACAAGCAGGAGGGCTTCGCGGCGTTCGACCGCAACATCCACAAGGGTCGCCGGCTCAGCGCGGCACGCGCCTATCTCCACCCGGTGATGAGCCGCCCGAACCTCGACGTGCGCTGCAACACCTTCGTCAACCGCGTGCTCTTCGCCGGTAAGAAGGCGGTCGGGGTCGAGGTCGCCGGTCGCACCGGCCCGAAGCGGATCGACGCGCGCGAGGTGATCCTCTGCGGCGGCGCGATCAATTCACCCCAGCTGCTCCAGCTCTCCGGCGTCGGTAACGCAGAGGAGCTCGCGGCGCTCGGCGTCGACGTCGTGCACGACCTGCCCGGCGTGGGCGAGCACCTCCAGGACCATCTCGAGGTCTACATCCAGTACGCGTCGAAGCAGCCGGTCTCGATGGCTCCCGCGATGAAGTACCGCAACCGGCCCTGGGTCGGGTTCAAGTGGCTGTTCTTCCGCACCGGCCCGGGGGCGACGAACCACTTCGAGGCGGGCGGCTTCATCCGTGGGGACGAGGAGGTCGCGTACCCGAACCTGATGTACCACTTCCTGCCCGTCGCGATCCGCTACGACGGCTCCTCGCCCGCGGCCGACCACGGTTACCAGGTGCACGTCGGCCCGATGTACTCGGACGCGCGCGGCAGCGTGAAGATCACGTCGAAGGATCCACGCGTGCACCCGGCGTTGCGCTTCAACTACCTCTCGACCGAGCAGGACCGGCGCGAGTGGCTCCAGGCGGTCCGCACGGCGCGCGAGATCCTCACGCAGCCTGCCTTCGAGCCGTTCAACGCGGGGGAGATCTCGCCCGGGCCGTCGGTCACGACCGACGAGGAGATCCTCGCCTGGGTGGCAGCCGACGCCGAGACCGCGTTGCACCCCTCGTGCACGTGCCGGATGGGCGTCGACGAGATGTCGGTGCTCGACCCGGAGACGATGCGCGTTCGAGGCGTCGACGGCCTGCGCGTCGTCGACGCGTCAGTGTTCCCGTACGTCACGAACGGCAACATCTACGCGCCGACGATGATGGTGGCCGAGAAGGCCGCCGACTTGATCCTCGGCAACACGCCGCTCGCGCCGGAGCGAACACCGGTCTACGTGCATCAGCGCGAGTCGTGACTCCCGCGTTCCGCGGAGGGGCGGTCGTCTACGCGTGCGATATCGAGCGCGTCGGGGCCTTCTACGCCGCCGTTGCGGACCTTGGTGTGGTCTCGAGGGCGCCGGATCACGTTGCTCTCGAGCGGGACGGGCACCGGATTACGATTGTCTCCATCCCCGATGCCATCGCCCGGACGATCACGATCGACGATCCGCCCGCGCGGCGGGAGGAGACGGCGCTGAAGCTCTCGTTCCCCGTTGCGGACATCGCGGCTGCGCGCGCGATCGCAGCAGCGCGGGGTGGCGTGATCGATCCTCCGGAGCGGGAATGGGAGTTCCGGGGAGAGCGCATGTGCGACGGCCACGACCCCGAGGGGAACGTGATCCAGGTCTGTGCGGTCACGACGACGTGAGGGCGAGGCGTGTGACGGTCGCGCCGGTGCCCGGCCCTTCGACCTCACTGAACCCGACGTCGAGCCAGAACGGCAGGGCGCCGCGATTGGTTGGATGAACCTTCGCCTCGAGGTAGGCTGCCCCGTCTGAGCGTGCGCGCGCCGCGAGAGCCTCGATGGCGGCCCGGCCGACTCCGCAACGGCGCCGATTGGCGAGAACGAAGAACTCGGCGATGCTCCAGCCGTCATCGAGGCGTCGAATGAGGCACAGGCCGACGACCGTGCCGGCACCGTCGATCAGGAACGGCAGTCGCTCGGCTTCTTCCCAGTACGCGTCGAGATACGGATACGGCTCCGTGCGCCCGTCGAACTCGAAGAGGTAGTCCGCGAGAAGCGCCTGGAGTCGGTCGCGATCCTCGAGTTGCGCCTTACGCAACGTCACGATCACGCGTAAGACCGTGGCCGGATCGGCGGCCGCTGCTTCTCGCTAGCGATCGACAGTGACGTCCTCGTCATCCGTGCCGCCGTCCGCTTCGCCTCAGCCAGACGCCCCCGCCACGCTCAGTACGGCCTTGACGATCCCGTCGTAGCCCGTGCAGCGGCAGAGGTTCCCGGAGAGGCCGATGCGCACCTCGTCCTCGGTCGGGCTCGGGTTCGCTTCGAGCAGCGCCGTCGCCGAGACGAGCATCCCGGGAGTGCAGAAGCCGCACTGGACGCCGCCGAGATCGAGGAACGCCGCTTGCAGTGGCGCGAGCGTGTCGCCGTCCGCGAGGCCCTCGACCGTGGTGATCTCGCTGCCCTCGGCCTGGAGGGCGAGGTAGGAGCACGAGTTCACGGGCTGTCCGTCGAGCAGCATCATGCAGGCGCCGCACTCGGAGTCGTCGCAGCCCTCCTTGGAGCCGGTCAGGCCGACGACGTCACGGACGGCGGTGAGGAGGTTCGTGCCCGGATCGAGGTCGACCGGATAAGAAGTTCCGTTCACGGTGAGTGTCGTTGCGACTTTCATGCGTTCTCCCCTCGTGCGCGTGAAAGCGCCGTTTCGATCGCGCGCCGGGCGATCACTGCCGCCATGGCGCGCCGGTAGTCGGCCGATCCTCGGACGTCCGAGATCGGCGTTGCCGCTGCGGCGACTGCCGCGCCGGCGGCCTCGACCGCTGCGCTGCCCCCGTCGCTCCCCACCAGTGCAGCTTCGGCTTCGGGAATGCGCCGGATCGTGGCGGACAGAGCGGTCATCGCGACACGCGCGTCCGTGACGACGCCGTCGGCGACGGTCACCGCCGCGGAGGCGCCGACAACCGCGATCTCCATCTGGCGTCGGTACTCGAGCCGGAGGTAGGAGCTGCCCGTGCCGTCGACGGGAGCGGGGATCTCGACGCTCACGAGGAGCTCGTCGGCTGCGGCCGACGTCTTGCCCGGCCCGGTCCACAGATCGTCGACCGCGATCGAGCGCGTACCGGACGGCGAGCGAAGCGTTGCCGTTGCGCCGAGGACGACGAGCGGTCCGCCCGTCTCCATTGCAGGCGAGGCGTTCATCAGATTGCCGCCGACGGTGCCCTGCGCGCGGGTTGCGTGCGAGCCGACGATCGCGCTCGCGTCGGAGAGCGCCGTGAAACGCGAGCGAACGTCGTCGCTCGCGGCGACCTCGGCGTGGCTTGCAAGCGCGCCGAGCCGCAGGCCGCCGTCGGCAAGGGACTCGACGCCGTGCAGTTCGGCGACGCGGTGGATCGCGACCACGCTCTCGGGCATCGTCGACTTGCCGGAGCGAGCACCGACGACGAGGTCGGTGCCGCCCGCGACCGGGCGGGCGCCCGCTGCGACGGCCGAGACGGCATCGTCCACTGTGGTGGCCGTCGTGAATGTCTGCACGCTCATGCTCCCACCTCCCAGACGCGCTCGGGTGTCATCGGCAGCCTGTGCACGCGTGCCCCGATCACCTTTGCGATTGCATTCGCGACCGCGCCCGCTGTCGGCACGCACGGCGGC
This sequence comes from uncultured Thermoleophilia bacterium, assembly GCA_963741655.1. Taxonomy (GTDB): domain Bacteria; phylum Actinomycetota; class Thermoleophilia; order Gaiellales; family Gaiellaceae; genus Gaiella. The sequence continues at coordinate 237,876 of CAVUIQ010000006.1, read as the reverse complement.
TCGCCGACGCCCTTCGAGCCCTTCGGGCCGGCGCCGGGCGTATCCGTCTCGATCCACGCCACGTCGATCTTCGGCGCGTCCGAAGCCGTCACGAGCTTGTAGTCGGTCAGGTGGGCGTTGCGGTGGCGTCCGTCGGCGTCGAGCTGCGTTCCCTCCGAGAGCGCCTGGCCGATGCCCATCACGACGCCTCCGTAGACCTGCCCGTCGGCGCCGATCCTGTTGAGGATCTTGCCGCAGTCGTGCGCGGCAGCGACCTCGAGCACGCGGACGACGCCCGTGCCCCGGTCGACCCTGACGCGCACGGCGTGGGCGATCAGCTGTGGGGCGTGGAACGACTCGAGCCCGAGTCGCCCGACACAGCCCTCGGCCATGTGAGCCTCGGGGCTGTCGGGAACGACGTCCTCGCTCTTGCCGTGGAAGGTTCCTTCACCCGCGAGCTCCGCGATCGTGACCGACTTGTCGGGCGATCCCTTCACCCGCACCGAGCCTCCCGTGAGCTCGAGATCGTCACGTGATGCTTCGAGCTGCTCGGCCGCTGCATCGAGCAGCTGGTCGCGCAGGTCGACGGCTGCCGCGATCACGGCCCGGCCGCTGTTGAACGTCGTCTGCGAGCCACACGAGCCCATGTCCCAGGGCGCGGCGTCGGTGTCCTGGTAGAGCATCGAGAAGTCCTCCGGCTGCATGCCGAGCTCGGCCGCCACGTACTTCGGCATGGCCATCACGGAGCCGGTGCCGTTCTCCTGGGCTCCCGTGATGATCGTGCCGCTGCCGTCCGGGTTGAGCTTGACGTAGGCGCCGCTCTTCGAGGCGAAACAGGGCCACCAGCCGATAGCGACGCCGATCGCCTCGTCCTCGGGAAGTTCCTGCCCGTAGCCGATCATCTCGACCGCCTTCTCGAGCGTCTCCCGCATGGCGATGTTCTCGAGCACCTGGCCCGTCGCGGTGACGGAGCCCGTCTCGACGATCGTCTTGCGACGGAGGGCGACCGGATCCATCCCGAGCGCGGCAGCGAGCTCGTCCATGTGCTGCTCGAGCGCCCAGCACACCTGCGGTGCCGTCGGGGCGCGAATCGAGGACGACGGCTGGTTGTTCGAGTAGACGAGTGAGGACTCGATGTAGACGTTCTCGAGCTCGTACGGCCCGAGCGCGTGCATCGCCGCCATCTGCGCAAAGAAGCCGCCCTCGCCGCAGTAGGCGCCCTTGTCGAGCACGAGCCGCGCCTTGCGGGCGACGATGGTGCCGTCGGAGCGCGCACCGGACTCGAACTCGATCACCATGCCCTCCCGCCGGTGACCGACGGCGAAGAACTCCTCGCGACGCGAGAAGACCAGCTTGACCGGGCGGCGAGCCGCCTTCGCAAGCGCTGCCACGTGACCCTCGAAGTGGAAGTCGCACTTGGCGCCGAAGCCGCCGCCGAGGAGCGGCACGACGATGCGCACGTTCGACTCGGGGATCTCCAGGGTCGTTGCGACGCCCGCGCGTGCGGCGTAGGGCACCTGGGTCGACGTCCACACCGTGAGCTTGTCTCCCTGCCACTGCGCGATCACCGCGCGCGGCTCGATGGGCACGCCCTGGACGGGATCCGTGACGTAGCGGCCCTTGACGACCACGTCGGCGGTCGCGAGCGCCGCATCGGCGTCGCCCTTGACGATCGTCGAGTAGCCGAGCGTGTTGTCGTGTCGGCCGAGCGCCTCGTCCCCCTCGTAGCTCTCCCAGGTTGGGTGGACGAGCGTTGCGTCGTCGGCGAGTGCGGCTTCGAAGTCGGTGACGACGGGGAGCGGCTCGTAGTCGATCTCGATCAGCGCCGCTGCCTGCTCGGCAGTCTCTGCCGTCGTTGCGGCAACGCCGGCGATGATGTCGCCCTCGAAGCGCACGGTGTCCTTTGCGAACAGGCGGCGGTCCTGAACCATGCCGCCGTAGAGCACGTCCGGCACGTCTTCATGGGTGACGACAGCGATCACGCCAGGCAGAGCGCGTGCTTTCGTCGTGTCGATCCGGGTGATCCGGGCGTGCGTGTGGTCGGCGTAGCGAAACTTCGCCACGAGCTCGCCTGCGAGCACGAGGTCGGCCGTGTAGCGGCCCGTGCCCGTCACCTTCTCCTTGCCGTCGGGACGAATGAACGTCCGCGGTTCCTCGACCGTTGCCACCGTCAGATCTCCTTCATGCGGGTGTGTGCCTCTATCCAATCAGACCGGCGCGAGCGTACGTGGCCCGTGCGGCGCACCGGCTCGCCCGGCGGGGCCGTTCAGGGCCACAATGGGTTTGTCCACGCTCGTCGGCCCCGTGGACCGGTGACCTCAGGCGCGCGGTCGTCGCCAGCTTCCCAGCGGACAGCCAGCGCCTACTCAGCCTTAGCCGCCGGCGAGCAGGCGATCGACCAGGTCGACGGTGATTGCATCGACGATCTCGTCGGCCGCCCGGAGCCGAGTGTCGGGCATCGTGCCGCGAACCGCGACACAGCGAATGCCGGCCGACGTTGCCGCGCTGACTCCCGCCTCGCTGTCTTCGAAGGCAACAGCGGCTGACGCTCCCAGGCCGAGGCGTTCGAGGGCGAGAAGGTAGCAAGCTGGATCGGGCTTCCGCTGTTCGACGTCGTCCGCAGCGACAATCGTCGTGAGGTCGGAGGACAGGCCGGCGGCCGCAACGACCGGCTCGATCTCCGCTCGGTAGGCGGCCGAGACGACCGCGACCGGCACGCGCGTTGCGGCGCGGCGGATGGCGTCGCGGATCGGCGCGGGAACCGTCGAACCGTCGGCCGCCTTCGTGGCGTAGCTCTCGACGCGATCCGCGATCAGCGATGCGAGCAGCGGCCCCTCCACGCCGAGCCAGCCTCCCACGATCGCCTCCTCTGATAGACCGGCGAGCCGTTCGAAGTACTGGTCGCTCGTGATCGGCCGGCCATGTCGAGCGAACAGGTCCTGGTAGATGGAGAGGAGCAGCGGCTCATCGTGGGAGAGCGTCCCATTGAAGTCGAAGAGAAGCGTCCGCACCGTACCCATCCGGGCCCGAAGACTACTGTGCTCACGCGTTGCCGCCCCTGGCGTTCACCCTCGCGATCACCGCTGCCGTTCTTCACGCGTCCTGGAACATCCTCCTTGCGAGGGCCAGCGATCCGGAGAGCGCGACCGCTGTTGCGCTCGTTGCCGCGGTGATCGTCTTCGCGCCGGTGGTGGCTCTTCGTTTCGACGCGGAATGGGATGTCTGGCCGTTCATCCTCGTCACCTCGATGCTGCAGCTCCTGTATTTCGCTTTGCTCGCGACTGCGTACCGGCGGGCGGAGTTGTCGTTCATCTACCCGGTTGCTCGCGGGGCTGCCCCGATCATCGTGCTCGTGGTGTCGGTCGTCGCCCTCGGGTATGGCACTGCGCCGGCGCAGGCGGCTGGCGTCATCTTCGTCGGTGTCGGGGTGTTACTCGTACGCGGTCTGAGGCGCCCGACCGATCCCCATGCACTCGCGTTCGCGCTCGGAATCGCCTGTGTGATCGCCTCGTACACGCTCCTCGACAAGCGTGGGATCACGCACGCGAGCCCGATCACCTACCTCGAGCTGAGCATGATCCCGGCGGCGATCGGGTACGCGGGGGCGACGCTCGCCGTCAAGGGAAGTGTCCGGGTGCGGGCCGAGCTCGGGGCACCGGCTGTTCTGGCGGGCATCCTCTCGTTTGTGGCATACGCGCTCGTTCTCGCCGCGCTCGAGCTCGCCTCGGCAGCATCGGTCGCTGCTGTTCGCGAGACGAGTGTCGTGATGGCAACGGCCTTCGCAGCCATCCTGCTGCACGAGCGGGTGAGCCGGGCGAGGCTCGCTGGGTCGGCGCTCGTCGTCTGTGGGATCGCCCTGCTCGCGCTGCGATGACCGCTGCGTTGGTAGCCGTCGAGCCCGCTCCTCCCATCTCGACCTCAGACGGCGTCACCCCGAGAAGCGCCTCAGGTGGACGGACGGCGCATGAGGTCGCGAGCGATCACGATGCGCTGGATCTCGGCGGAGCCGTCGACGACCTGAAGCATCTTCGCGAGCGCGATGAACCGTGCGAGCGGATAGTCGTGGAGCCACCCGTAGGCTCCGAGCGTCTCGCTGCACTGGATCGCGGCCCGCAGCGCCGCGTCAGGCCCGAAGCGTTTCGCGTGGGCGACCGCTACCGGGCCGCCCTCCTTGCCGAGCAGCTCCGCCGCCTTCCGGGTCAGCCCTCGCGCCGCCTCGAGATCGGTGGCGACGTCGGCGAGCGCCCAGGCGATTCCCTGATGTGCGTTCACGGGCTTCCCGAACACGGAGCGTTCGCTCGTGTACCGGACGGCAACGTCGAGCGCCTCGGCATGGAGGCCGTTCGAAATCGCCGCGATGTCGAAGCGGGCGACGTCGATCGCACCGAGCGCGGCGGCCATCCCTTGCCCCGGGGAGACGAGGAGATGCGCGGCTGCGTTGTCGAGCTCGAGGTTCGTGATCGGGAGGAAGTCGGACGCGGCCTTGCGATAAGGCGCGCTGAAGTGCACGCCCGGGTCGGCAGCATCGATCACGAACAGCGCGACGTCACGGTGGCCGGGCTCCTCCTCGGTCTTCGCGACGACGAGCAGCGCGCTCGCCACGCCGCCGAGCGTGACCCAGGCCTTCGTGCCACTGACGACCCACGTGTCCCCGGTCTTCGTCGCGCGTGTCGTGATCGCCGTTGCGTCGGAGCCGGCGTGCGGCTCGGTCAGGTAGAAGCCGCCGAGCTCCCTGCCCGAGACGAGCGGCTCGACCCAGCGCTCGCGCAGCGCGTCGCCGCCGACGCCGGCGATCGCCGTCGTGACGGCGTTGTGCATCGAGATCGAGAAGGCGAGCGCAGCATCGCCGCGGCCGAGCTCCTCGAACACCGCCACCGCCTGGGGGAACGAGAGGCCGAGGCCGCCGTCCTCCGTTGAGACGAAGAGGCCGGTGAGGCCGGAATCCCTGACGGCGTCGCGCGGGTAGATCGCGCTCGCTTCCCAGGCGTCGACCGAAGGCTGCACGACCTCGCGGGTGAATGCGCGTGCGCGTTCGACGGCCGACTCGGACATGGCGGCATCATACGAGGACGTCCTCGACGCCGCGGTTCGAGACATCGCACCGCGCGTCGGCGATCGTCACGCGCCGGCGTCGATGTCGAACACGATCACGTTCCGCAGCGCGCTTCCGCTCGCGGTCGATGCGACCGCCTCGTTGATCTGCTCGAGTGGATAACGGGCGCTGATCAGTTCGTCGAGCTTGAGGCGGCCCTCCGTGTAGAGCTCGGCGAGCGCGGGCACGTCGACGAGGGGGACGCTCGACCCCATCTTGCTGCCGACGAGCTTGACTGCGTCGTGGGCGAGTGCAGTGGGGTCGAAGTTGGCCGTCGTTCCTGCGGGCGTCATTCCGACGACGACAAGATCCCCGCCTCTCCTCACGAGGCTCATGCCGCTCTCCATCGCGGTCACGGAGCCGACGGTGACGAAGACGTAGTCAGCTCCCCGGCCGCCCGTGAGCGCGAGGACACCGGCCAGCACGTCATCGTCATGTGGGTTGAGAGCATGCGTGGCGCCAAAGCTCCGCGTCACCTCGAGCTTTGCCTGATCGAGCTCGACTGCGATGACGGGCGCGGCACCGGTGAGTGCTGCGGCCTGGATGCTGTTCAGCCCGACGCCGCCGGCTCCGATCACGACCACGCTTGCCCCGGCCTCGACCCCCGATGTCTTTGTCACGGCGCCGTAGCCGGTGAGGACGCCGCAGGAGAGCAGCGAGGCGCAGTCGAAGGGAAGGTCGTCGGGGATCGGCACGACCTGCGACTCGTGCACCACGACCCGCTCGGCGAACGCCGCGGTATGAAACCCGTGCAGAACAGGCTCGCCGTCGAGCGTGGTCAGAGGGCTCGTCGCGTCGCGGGGGAAGCTCGTCTCGCACAGCGCGGGCTGCTCGTGGCCGCAGAAGAAGCAGGTTCCGCATGCACGCACGAGGGTGATGAGCGCCCGCTGTCCCGGTGTCACCCCGTTCACGTCCTCACCCACTGCGACGATAACGCCCGCGCCCTCGTGCCCGTAGACCGCCGGCATCGCACCGAGCCACGCGCCGTTGAAGTAGGAGACGTCGCTGTGGCAGATGCCGCTCGCGGCGATCTGCACCTCGACCTCCCCGGGCCCGGGCGGAGCGAGAACGAGCTCCTCGATCGTGAGGGGCCGGCCTGGCTCGCGCAGCACGGCCGCCTTGATACGTGTTCCGGCCGTCACGACGCCCTGATCCCGAGACCCGTCGTCGGCGCACCGATCAGGATCGCCGCGTTCCCGAACGAGAGTTTCCCCTCGGCCATCTGCGCGTGAACCTCACCGATCTCGTCGAAGGCGCTCACCTGGCCGAGGCACGGATCGATCGCGCCGGCGCGAACGAGGTCGTTGTAGGCGATCGCCTGCTCGTCGTTCGTGCCGTGTGAGCCCTGGAGCCGCTTCTGCCGCACCCAGTGGTAGCGGAGGTCGACCATCGCCGAGTACCCGGTTGTGCCCGCGCAGATGACAACCATCCCGCCCGGCTCGCAGACGAAGATCGACGTCGGGATCGTGTCCTCGCCGGGATGCTCGAAGACGATCGCGGGGTTCTTTCCCTTGCCGACGATCTCCCAGAGCTTGCCGCCGAAGGCACGCGCGCCCGCCGTCCACTCCTTCTGGCCAGGGCCGTCCGTCCAGTGGGGTGGAATGCCCCAGTGATCGAACTCCGTGCGGTCGATGTACCCCTCGGCGCCGAGCCCCACGCAGTACTCGCCCTTGTCAGCGCTCGAGACGACGGCCACGGGGATCCCGCCGGCCTGCCTGACGAGCTGAATAGCCTGGCTGCCGAGTCCGCCCGAGCCGCCCCAGACGAGGACGATGTCGTCCTTCTGCACGGTGTTGCCCGTCCAGCCGAAGAGCATCCGCTGTGCCGTCGTGCCGACGAGCGTCGATGCGGCGGCTGCCTCCCACGTGAGATGGTCGGCCTTCGGCAGCACCTGGTGCTCCTGCGCGACCGCGAACTGCCCGAACGAGCCGAAGTTGCGATCGTGGTCGTAGCCCCAGATGCGGGCCGAAGGGGCGATCATCGGATCCTTGCCCGCGACGATCCACGGGTCGTCGTCCTTCCACCAGCCGGGGTGGACGATGACCTCGTCGCCGACCGCGACGCGCTCGACGCCTGCTCCGACGGCGTAGACGATGCCCGACGCATCGCTGCCGCCGAGGTGGAAGTCGTTCGGGTCACCGCCCCGCTGGCGCTGCGCGATCACGTCGACCGGCGTGCCTCGGGCGGCCCACACGTTGTTGAAGTTGATCCCCGACGCCATCACGGCGATCAGCACCTCGCCGGGACCAGGTGTGGGCGTGTCGACCTCCTCGATCTGGAACGCCGTCCGCGGGTCACCGAAGCGGTCCTGGCGGACGAGCTGCGCGAACATCCGCGGCGGAATCTCGCCGACGGCGGGGAGGGTTCCGACCGGAACTGCGTCGCTTGCGGATGCCATCAAACGTGCTCCTTGGACTCGGGGTTGCGACCTCGGCTGCCGCTTTCGGGCCGAGAGCGTATCTTCCCCCGCATCGTGCGGTGTCTCGCAACGCTAGACGGGAAAATGATTGTTGCGAGACACCGCACTCCCAGGTTGATTCAGTAGTGCGGCGCCTCATGACGATGCTGCTTCCTGTCAAGCGTCAGGAGGCGCCGCACTAGTGCGATCACCTCCTCGTTCGACGTGCGAAATGGGTGTGCGAGAATCCCGCCGTGTCCGCCGGCCTCGACGACCTCACACCGGAGCAGCGCGAGATCCAGGCGCTCTGCCGGGACTTCGCAGCGCGAGAGATCCGGCCGATCTCCCAGGCTGTCGACGAGGCCGACATCGAGATGCCGTGGGAGATCTGGTGGAAGGCTGCGGGCCTCGGGTTGACCTCGTACATGCTCCCCGAGGAGCTCGGCGGCGGCGGGCTGACCGACGTCTTCACGCAGGCGCTCGTGCAGGAGGAGCTCTGCTTCGGCTGCTCGGGAATCGGCAACCTGATCACGTCGAACGGGTTCGCGGCGAAGCCGATCATCGTGCTCGGAAGCGAGGCACAACAGCGCCGCTTCATCGAGCCGATGACAGGCGAGCGGCCCTCGCTCGGCGCGCTCGCGATCACGGAGCCGGGCGTCGGCTCCGATGCGGCGGCGATCCAGACGACGGCGACCCGCACCGAGAACGGCTACGTGCTGCGTGGGCAGAAGAGCTGGATCTCGAGTGCCGGGCCTGCTTCGACCTACGTCGTCTTCGCGACCGTCGAGCCTGGCTCGCGGGCGAAGGGGATCACGGCGTTCGTCGTCGAGAAGGGCGACCCGGGCTTCACGATCGGGCCGCCGGTGCGCAAGATGGGTCAGCGCGCGATCATCAACGCCGAGCTCTTCCTCGACGATTGCGAGATCCCTCTCGATCGGAGGCTCGGGGACGAGGGCCAGGGCTTCCGCGGGCTGATGCGCACGTTCGATCTCTCGCGGATCACGCTCGCAGCCGCAGCGACGGGGCTTGCACGGGCCGCACTCGAGTATGCGGTCGACTACGCGAAGTCGCGCGACCAGTTCGGGAAGCCGATCGCCCAGCACCAGGCCGTCGCGTTTCGCATCGCCGACATGGCCCTGCGGGTCGATGCGTCACGCCTTCTCGTCTGGCGCGCCGCGCGGCTCGCCGACGCGGGTGCCGACATCGCACGTGAGGCTGCGATGGCGAAGCTCCATGCCTCGGAGACGGCGATGTGGTGCACGTGGGCTGCCGTGCAGACGCTCGGCGGCTGGGGCTACTCCCGGGAGATGCCGGTGGAGAAGTGGATGCGCGACGCGAAGCTCGAGGAGATCGAGGAAGGCACCTCGGACATCCAGCGGCTGATCATCTCGCGCAGCCTGCTGCGCGCCTGACGCCTTGCGCCTGGCTTCAGCCAGACGCGTGAACGGTCATCGCGAACGACAGGCCCATCAGCTGGCAAGCAGCGACCGAACGGCCGTCAGCAGCTCCGCCGGCCCCGGCAGCGTCGCCAGCTCGAGATCCTTCTGATACGGCATCGGATGGGACGGTGCGCCGACGCGGACGACCGGTGCGTCGAGCTCCCAGAAGCTGTGCTCCGCGATCTGGGCCGCGACCTCGGCCCCGAAGCCTCCGAACTGGACGGCCTCGTGCGCGACGACGACGCGGTGGGTCTTCGCCACCGACGCGGCGATCGTGTCCATGTCGAGCGGAACGAGCGTCCGCGGGTCGACGACTTCGACGCTGACGCCTTCGGACTCGAGATCGCGCGCCACCCGAAGCGCGTGGGGGATCATGGCACCGAGAGCGACGATCGTCACATCGGTGCCGGCACGGGTGACGCGTGCCTTCCCGAGCTCGATCGCGTAGCGCTCCTCCGGAACCGGCACCGGCTCACCGAAGAAGAGGAGCTTCTGCTCGAGGAAGATGACGGGGTTGTCGTCCTGGATCGCGGCCGCGAGGAGGCCCTTGGCGTCGACGGGGTTCGACGGCATCACGACGACGAGACCGGGGATGTGCGCGAAGAGCGCCTCGAGGCTCTGCGAGTGCTGGGCGCCGAGGCGGACGCCGCCACCCGACGTCATCCGGATCACCAGGGGCACGCTCGGCGTGCCTCCCATCATGAACCGGAGCTTCGCCGCCTGGTTCAGGATCTGGTCGAACGCGACACCGGCGAAGTCGGAGAACTGGAGCTCGACGACGGGGCGGAGCCCGGTGAGCGCCGCCCCGATGCCGCAGCCGACGAAGCCGCTCTCCGTGAGCGGCGTGTCGCGGATCCGGTCAGCGCCGTACTTCTCGTACAGATCCGCGGTTGCGCGGAACAGGCCACCGACGCGACCGATGTCCTCGCCGATCACGATCACGTCGGGGTCGGCCTCGAGCTCGAGGTCGAGCGCCTCACGGATCGCAGCGACGAAGCCGAGCTCGCGGGCGGCCGGCGCCGGCGGGGCCGGATAGCTGCGGTGCGGCCCGAAGACTGCGGGCAGCAGATCGTCCGCGCTCGCGTCCTCGTCGGCAAGGGCGGTCTCGATCGCCAGCTCGACCTCCGCAGCTACCTCGCTCCGGAGGGTCGCGAGTTGCGCGTCGTCGAGCTCGCCGGCAGAGCGGAGGTACGCCTCGAATCGAGGTAGTGGATCCTTCTTCTCCCACTCATCCACGACCGACATGTCCCGCACGTCGGGGAGGTTGGCGCGCATCGAGTGCTGCATGCGGCGGAAGGTCTTCATCTCGAGGAGCGTCGGGCCGCCTCCGGCGCGGGCGAGGCCGAGAGCGCGGGCGACCGCGTCCTCGACGGCGAGCACGTCGTTGCCGTCGACGACCTCGCCCGGCATGCCGTACCCGACGGCGCGGTCCGCGAGGTCTTCGACCGCCCGCTGCGTCCGCCAGTCGGCCGAGAGCGCGAACTGGTTGTTCTCGCAGATGAAGACGACGGGCAGCTTCCAGGTCGCAGCAAGGTTCATCGCCTCGTGCGTCGCTCCCTGCCCGGCGGCGCCGTCGCCGAAGTACGCCACGGTCGCCTGCTCGGTTCCACGGAGAGTCGCCGTCAGCGCGGCGCCGCAGGCGTGGGGGAGACCGGCTCCGACGATGCCGTTGCAGCCGAGGATGTCGAGGGAGAGATCGGCGATGTGCATCGAGCCGCCGAGCCCCTTGCAGTAGCCCGTCCGCTTGCCGAACATCTCGGCCATCATCCGGTGCAGGTCGGCGCCCGCTGCGATCAGGTGCCCGTGGGAGCGATGGTGGCCGACGAGATAGTCCGTCTCGCGCATCACGCCCGCGGCGCCGACGGCGATCGCCTCCTGGCCGACGCAGCTGTGCGCGGTCCCGAAGATCACTCCCTGCTGGAAGAGCTCCGCCGCCCGTTCCTCGAAGACCCGAATCAGGAGCATGCGCCGGTATTGCTCGAGGAGGGGCGGTCGGTCCGGAGACCGGCCCGGGTGTGTGGGCGCGTCAGCCTGCGACATGGGGCGGGCGCTGGTGGAACTCGAAGACGTAGCCGTCGGGATCGAGCGAGTAGAGGCTCTTGCCGCCCCTGTTCGGGCCGATCGTCATCTCGACCGGACCGTCGGAGCGGAAGCGAACGCCCTGAGCGGCGAGATCGTCGTAGAGCTCCTGGATGTTCTGGACGAAGACGCAGAAGTGGCCCGTGCCGTGCTCGGCGGGCGAGCCGGCACCCGACGTCTTCTCGATCCCGCGGTACTCGACGAGCTCGACCTGGGTCTCGCTCCCGGGAATCCGCAGGAACGCAACCTCGAAGCCGGTCGCCTCCGGAACGCCCACGATGCGGCCGATCACGGGGGCGGGAAGCTCGCCGCGCCAGACGAGCTCGAGACCGAGGATGCCCTCGTAGTACGCGAGCGACCGATCCATGTCGGAGACGGTGATCCCGCCGTGGCGCGCGCCGGTGATCGCCCAGGTTGCTCCCTCGCGCTCCAAGGTGCCCATATGCGCGATGCTACTGAGAAGATGACGCCGATGCGAAACGGGAGGTCGAGATGCTCCTGACAGGGAGGACAGCAGTGGTGACGGGCGCCGGAAGCGGCATCGGTCGTGAGATCGCCCTGCGCTTTGCCGCCGAAGGAGCGCGGATCGCCGTTCTCGACCGGTCACCGGAAGCAGCTGCGGCGGTTGTCGAGGAGCTCGTCGCCGCCGGAGCGCGAGAGCCGCTGCTCGCTTCGGTCGACGTTCGTTCGCCCACCGCCGTCGACGAGGCGATCGAGCGGGTCGCGGGCGCGACAGAGCGAATCGACACGCTCGTCAACTGCGCCGGCGTGCGGGAGATCGGCGACGTCTACACGATGCCGGCCGAGGAGTGGGAGAACGTCATCTCGATCAATCTCAGCGGCACGTTCTATTGCTGTCAGTCGGTGGCGCGCAGGATGCGCGAGAGCGGCGGCGGCTCGATCGTCAACCTCGCCTCGGTGGGAGGGCTGATCGGGCTGTCCCATCGTCCTGCGTACTCCGCCGCGAAGCACGGCATCGTGGGGTTGACGAAGAGCCTCGCGCGTGATCTCGCTCCTGCGGGGATTCGCGTCAACGCCCTCTGTCCTGGCGTGATCAGGACGCCGATGACCGAGCAGTATTTCTCCGACGAGAGCTTCGAGCAGGAGCTCGCGGTCTCCGTACCGCTTGCGCGCTACGGCGAGGCGAGCGATGTCGCACAGGCTGCGCTCTATCTCGCGAGCGACATGGCCGCCTACGTCACCGGTGTCGCGCTTCCCGTCGACGGTGGCTGGCTGGCGGAGAAGAGCTTCGTCTCCGGCAGTGGTGGGGCGTCGTTCCTCGCCGGGCGGGAAACGCGCTCCCTGTAGGGGCGACGCACACGCTCGCGCGAGCGAAGCGGATGCGTCGCCCGCGGCTACCGTCGCCCTCCTTGTACCGTACGACTCCCACGAGAAGGAGCCACCGAGTTGAACCAGGCAATAGGGCAGATGCTGGCGACGGCGGTCGGCGTTGCGCTGAGCCCGATCCCGATCATCGCCTCCGTGTTGCTCGTCAGCTCGCCGCGCGGCCGCGTGAACGGGCCGGCGTTCGTGCTGGGCTGTGCGGCCAGCGCCGCCGTGATCGGTGGCGTGCTGATCGCAGTCGGAGTCGGATCGGGGACGGACGATTCGGGTGGCCCATCGACCGGTACATCGACGCTGAAGCTCGTCCTCGGCGTCGTGCTGCTCGCGATGGCCGCGAGGCAGTGGCGCGGTCGTCCTGCTGACGATGAAGACCCACCGCTGCCGAAATGGATGGGCGCGCTCGACGGATTCTCGCCCGTCAAGTCTCTCGTCGCGGGCGTCGTCGTCACGGGCCTCAATCCGAAGAACCTGTTGCTCGTGATCGCAGGCGCTGCTGCCGTCGCGAGCGCCGGCGCGACGGCGGGCGAGGAGGCCGTCGCGTGGGCGATCTTCACCCTCATCGCGATCGTCGGTGTCGCAACCCCTGTCGTGATCTCCTTCGCGATGGGCGACCGCTCGGAGGAGCTGCTCGCGGCGCCTGCGGAAGTGGATGGCGCACAACAACGGCGTCATCATGGCCGTGATCCTGCTGCTGATCGGCGTGAAGCTGCTCGGCGACGGGATCTCCGGGCTGTAGCTCCCGCTAGAGCTTGCTGATCGTGTCGCCGGTGCGCACCGCACCCGGTGTCACGACACGCGCGTTCAGTCCGCGAAGGCGGAGCTCGCGGCCCGGGGACTTGTTCACGAACTTGAGCGCCTCGGTGCCGAAGCGGGCGCTGAACTTCGCGCACCCGGTGTGCGGCTCGGGCGTTACCTCGACGACGGCGTCGCCGACGGCCAGCTGCGTGCCTGCGGGCAGGTTCTCGACGCTGAGATCGAGGTCGACGTAGAGCTGGTCGCCCGCGAGCGGCCAACGGTCCCTGCTTCCGGTGATCACCGCGGCTGCGCGGGCGTTCATCAGCGTCAGCTGCGCGTCAGGGTTCGCCGAGCCGTCCGGCATCGCCTTGCTGCCGCGGGCGAACCATGCGTCCCCGACGAGGCCGACCTCGAGATCGAGCGTGCACTCGTCGAGCACCTCGCGCTCGTCCTCGGCGGGTCGGCGGACGATCAGCTCGACCGTGCCCTCGGCGGCTGGTGACTCACGGATCTCGCCCAGTGCCGCTGTGAGCTCGTCTGCGGTGCGATGTGCCATGGCGGGAAGGCTACACGGACGCCATCCGGGCGAGCGGTTGAAGTCGGGCCACGGGCGGCGTGGGTCAGCGCGCCCGCATCTGGTTGTTGCGCTTCTCGTGGGTCAACTCGGCCAGGCCGAGCGCTTCGAGGAGCGGCGGCAGGTAGACGCCGAAGCGCCCGCGCAGGCCCTTCTTGAGCCCGTACCAGCCGCCGACAGGATTGTCGGCAGCACGACCCCACGCCTCGACGGTGCCTTCGGCTGCGTCCTTCTGCTCGTCCGCACCGCCGAGCGGAATCCAGTCGCCGTGCGCCTTCAGCATCGCGTGCAGGTCGTCGATCGCGCTCAGGTGATAGCGGAGCTGCGTGGAGCCCACCTGGCAGACGAGCGCCGGCGGATCGGCCGTCTCGTCGCGATACATCGTGTACGCGGAGCTCCCCGGGGGTGTCGTGAGCTGCCACGGGTCGTCCTTCGTGCCTGTGCCGATCGGATCGGCCATCGTGTGCTCCTCTCGTGAGTTCGCACGGAAGCGTATCGCGGGGGATTCATCGCTCGGTGTCCGTCCGGTGTCGACCGCGCGCTGTGCTTGCGCTGGATGCGGTCGCCTGAGTACTGTCCCGGTAATCCCTTTCCGCGGCCTTCGGGCAGGTGTGGAGCCAAGCAACGTTCCGAGGAGGCACCCCGTGAGTCCGGATCCGAGTGCTGGGCCCGAGCAGAGCGACGCGATCGCCGCTGCGGTCGCGCACCTGATGCCGCAGCTACGCGCCGATCTCGCCGATCTCGTCGCGATCCCGTCCGTCTCGGCCGTGGACTTCCCCGAGGAGACGAGGGCGGAGATCGTGCGAGCCCACGATGCAGTCGCCGCGCTCTTCCGCGAGGTCGGAGTCGACGTCTCTGTGCTCGAGCTGCCGGATACCGCGCCCGTCGTCGTCGGCGAGATCCCCGCGCCCGAAGGCGCGCCCACGGTGCTGCTCTACGGCCACTACGACGTCGTCCCGGCCGGCCCCGACGAGGAGTGGGAGTCGCCGCCATACGAGCTCACGGAACGGGACGGCGCCCTCTTCGGACGCGGCTCCGCGGACACGAAGTCGAACATCGTCGCCCACGTCGGGGCGCTTCGCGTGTGGAACGGCAAGCCGCCCGTCGGGATCAAGCTCGTGATCGAGGGGCAGGAGGAGGTCGGCGGTGGAGCTCTCCTCGACCATCCCGCCACCGATCCGGAGTTGTTCCGAGCCGATGCGATGCTGATTGCGGACATGGGCAGCGTCAGGCCGGGCGTCCCGACGCTGACGATCGGCCTCCGCGGGATGGCCCTCACCACGATGGAGGTCGAGACCCTCGCCGGCCCGAAGCACAGCGGTCAGTACGGCGGTGCAGCGCCGGATGCCGTCGGCGTTCTCGTGCAGGCGCTCGCGATCGCTGCACGACGAGAACGGCGACGTGGCGGTCGATGGGCTCCGACGCGAGGCCTGGACCGGAGGCGGCTCATCCGAGGAGGAGTTCCGAACGCTCGCAGAAGTCGCGCCCGGCCTGCCGCTCGTCGGCACGGGTGACCTCGGGTCACGGGTCTGGGTCGGCCCTGCGATCACGATCACCGGCATCGACGTCACGTCGGTCGACGAGGCCCTCAACGCGGTGAACGCCTACGCACGGGCCAAGATCAACACCAGAGTGCACCCGGCGCAGGACGCCGATGACGCCCAGGCGGCGGTCGTGCGACACCTGGAGGCTGTCAAGCCGTTCGGGATCGGATTGACGGTGCACCCGGGCGCGACCGGCAACGGATTTCTTGCGGAGACGACCGGTCCTGCCTACCAGGCGGCGCGCGACGCGATGCGTGCCGCGTGGGGCATCGACGCGTCCTACGCTGCGACCGGCGGCTCGATCCCGCTCGTGAATGCGCTCCAGCAGGCGATTCCCGAGGCGGAGCTTCTCCTGCTCGGTGCCTGCGACGGCTACGCGAACATCCACGCCCCCAACGAGCGCGTCCTGATCGAGGAGTTCGAGAAGGCTGTCATCGTGGAGGCCGAGTTCCTCGGTCGCTTCGCCGCGGCCTTCGCTTCCCGCGAACGTACGGACGAGGCATGAGCGAGACGCCCGCCGCCCCCGCGCCGCCGGCGCCCGGGATGATGGAGCGCCTCCTCGGCGCGATCGAGCGCGGCGGCAACAGGATGCCGAGCCCGGCGATCCTCTTCGTCTGGCTCTGCGTCGGGGTGATCGCCCTCTCGGCCGTGCTCTCCTGGGCCGACATCAGCGTCACTTATCAGGTCGCGAAGCCCCCCGCGGTACCGGTCGAGGAGGTCGTCCAGGGCGGGTCGACGCAGCCCTCGGGCGGTCTGCCCGACGCGTCGGTGCAGGAGGGTGAGTACGAGATCGTCGAGCAGACCGCGGCGATCCAGAGCCTCATCTCCGCGGACGGAGTCAGGTTCATGTTCACGTCATTCGTCGCCAACTTCCGCAACTTCGCGGCCGTTGCGATCATCCTCGTCGTGATGATCGGCGTCGGCCTCGCCGAGGCATCCGGCCTGATCGCGTCGCTGATCCGCAAGCTCGTCGCCGCCACGTCAGCGGCGATGCTGACTCCCATCCTCGTCTTCACAGGCGTGCTCTCGAGCATTGCCTCCGATGCGGGCTACCTGGTGTTGATCCCGCTCGGGGCGGCAGCGTTCAAGAGCGTGGGCCGCAATCCGCTCGCGGGCATGGCAGCTGCATTCGCCGGCGTCGCCGCGGGCTTCGGTGTCAACTTCCTGATCACCCCGCTCGACGGCGTGCTGACAGAGATCACGAATGACGCCATCGCCCTTGGCGGCTCCACCGACACGATCGATCTCGCCGCGAACCTCTACTTCGGCATCGGCTCGACCATCTTCGTGACCATCGTCGCGTCGCTCGTCTCGATGTTCATCGTCGAGCGCAGTCTTGGCGCGCACGACCCGAGCGGCGAGAGCGACGATTCCTCGCTCGACGCCGACCAGGGCGTCGAGGTCACTCCGGAGGCGGACGCCAGGGGGCTCAAGTACGCCCTGCTCGCGACGGGAGCGGTCCTCGTCGCGATCACGTTGCTCACCGTCTTCCCGGACGCCCCGCTGCGTGATCCGGTGACGGGCTCGATCATCGGCGACTCGCCGTTCATGGACAGCCTGATCCTGATCATCACGCTCGTCTTCTTCGCCGCCGGGCTCGCCTACGGGCGCGGCGCGGGAACGATGAAGACGAGCGACGACGTGATCGGGTCGATTACGAAGTCGTGGGCCGGACTCGCCGGGCTCCTCTTCCTGTTCCTGCTGATCGCCCAGTTCATCGCCTACTTCAACTACAGCAACATGGCGCAGGTCGCTGCGGCGAGCCTCGGCGACTGGCTCGAGTCGGCGAACATCGGCGCGGTCTGGCTGCTCCTCGGCTTCGTCTTCGTGACGGCGCTCGTCAACTTCATCATGCCCCAGGCGATCGCGAAGTGGGCGATCCTCGCGCCGATCTTCATCCCGCTCTTCCTCCGACTCGACGTCGCGCCGCAGACAGTCCTCGCGGCGTACCGGGTCGGCGATTCCCCGACGAACGTGATCACGCCGCTGATGGCGTACTTCCCGCTGATCGTGATTTTCGCCCAGCGGTACAAGAAGGACGCAGGGATCGGCACCGTGGTCGCGATGATGCTGCCCTACGTGATCGTGCTCTCGGTTCTGTGGACGCTGTTCTTCGTCGCCTGGTACCTGATCGGGATACCGCTCGGCCCGGGATCGCCCGTCCACGTCGACTAGCGCGGCCTCTCCCGATGTTCGACAGGAACTCCGTCGCTTGTGGAGGAGGCCGCGCTAGAGATGTCTGACAGCGCAATCACGTTCCTCATCCTCGGCGTCGTCGTCGCGGTCTTCGTCTGGGACCGCCTCCCGGTGGCGATCGTCGCTCTCGGCGTTTCGCTCTCGCTGTGGGCCACGGGCGTCCTCGAACTGGAGCAGGCGCTCGCGGGGTTCGGTGACCCGGCTGTCATCTTCATCGCCTCGCTCTTCGTCGTCAGCGAGAGCCTGGACGCATCCGGGATCACGGCCTGGGCAGGGCAGGAGCTGACCGCGCGGGTGGGGGAGAGCCGGCGGCGGACGATCGTGCTGATGATGCTGCTCGTCGCGCTGCTCACGGCACTGATCAGCGTCAACGGCGCCGTCGCGGCGCTGCTGCCGATCGTCGTCGTGATGGCCGTGCGTCTCAAGCGGCCCTCGTCCCAGCTCCTGATGCCGCTCGCCTTCGGGGCCCACGCCGGTTCGCTGCTCGCTCTCACAGGGACGCCCGTCAACGTGATCGTCTCCGAAGCGGCCGAGAACGCCGGGGTCGGCAGCTTCGGCTTCTTCGAGTTCGCGCTCGTCGGTGTGCCCCTCCTCATCGGGACAATCGCGATCGTGGTCCTCCTCGGCGAGCGCCTCCTGCCGCATCGGAGCGGCAGGTCGATCCCCCACGACTTCGGGGATCATGCGCGCACACTCGTCGACCAGTACGAGATCGATGACGCGGCAGACACGCTTCTGACGCCGCGCTCGGGGGTCGCGGAGGTGGTCATTCCTCCGCGGTCGGGGTTGATCGGCGAGACCGTCTTCCCCGGGATGGTCACCGACAGCGGCGATCTCGTCGTGCTCGCCGTCCAGCGCCGAGGAGAGGACAGGTCGGGGGAGCACGTCCTTGCGGTCGGGGACACGATTCTGTTTCAGGGCACGTGGGACGCGCTCGACGAGAACCTCGACGATCCCGACGTGCTCGTCGTCGACACGCCCGAGCTCGTGCGACGCCAGGCGGTGCCGCTCGGCGCCGGAGCGAAGCGCACGATCGCCGTCCTCGCCGTGATGGTGCTCCTGCTCGCAACGGGCGCTGTACCCGCGGCCGTGGCGGGTCTTCTCGCCGCGGGCGCTCTCGTTCTGCTTGGCGTGCTGTCCGTCGAGCAGGCGTATCGTGGCATCTCGTGGACCACGGTGATTCTCGTCGGAGGGATGCTCTCGCTCTCGACCGCGATGGTCGAGTCCGGAGCTGCAAATGACATCGCTGACAGGATCGTGAACCTCGTCGGCGACGCAGGCCCGCACGCGTTGCTCCTCGCGATCGTGCTCCTCACCGTCGTCTTCGGCCAGCTGATCAGCAACATGGCGACGGCGCTGATCGTGATCCCGATCGCCCTGTCCGCCGCAGCGGAGCTGGACATCTCGGCCAAGCCCGTGCTGATGGCCGTGACCGTCGCCGCGGCGGCGTCGTTCCTGACGCCGGTCGCGACGCCCGCGAACCTGATGGTGATGGGGCCGGGTAGCTACCGGTTCGCCGACTACTGGAAGCTGGGGTTGCCGCTGCTGGCGCTCTTCGTCGGCGTGGCGGTGCTCCTCGTCCCCGTGATCTGGGGCTTCTAGTGGTCGAGCTCCGGCTGCCGACCGGGGTGTTCACGCTCCTTCCGAGCTTCTCGCTCGTGGCCTGAAGGTCTTCGCCTCGCCGCGCGGTGAGCCGCGATCTCGGAGGGCGACCGATCTGGTCCTGCTCGTGCTCGCCCTCGTCGGGCTCACCGCGGCGGTGATCGCCTACCCGCCGAGCGGCTTCGAGCTCGCGTTGCAGCGGTTCCTTGCGAGCGTGCCGGGCTGGCTCGACCCCGTCTGGGGCTTCCTCACCGACCTGACCTGGCTGTTCGCGCTCGTCCTCTGCGTCATCGTCCTCGTGCGCCTTCGTCTCGCCGTGCTCGCTCAGGCGGTCGGGTCACTCGTGCTTGCGGCCGCTCTGGCAATCGTCGTCGTGCGGTACGCGACCGGCTCCTGGCCTGACGTCTCCGACGCGTTGCTCGGGACGGCCTCCGCACCGCGCTTCCCCAACGTACGTCTTGCCGAGGCGACCGCCGTGATCGTCGCCGTTTCGCCGCATCTCGCACGCCCCTGGCGGAGGGTCGGTCGCTGGGTCATCGCGCTCGGCGTCGTCGGATGCATGATCGTCGGCGGCAGCACGCCGACGGGCACGGTGGCTGCTCTCCTGATCGGGGTTGCCGCCGCCGCGGGGGCAAGGCTCGCCGGAGGAACCTCGGCTGGACGACCGGGCCTCGACGAGGTCGAAGCGGCTCTCGCACAGCTCGGCGTAGCGGCGACGGCACTCGAGATCGCCGAGCGTCAGGTCGCCGGCGTCTTCCACGTGCGAGGACTCGACGATGCCGGCCGGCCGCTCCTCGTGAAGGTCTACGGGCGCGACGCCCACGACAACCAGCTGGTCTCCGCCCTCTGGAGGGGCATCTGGTATCGGGGCGGCGGCATGCCGATTCGATTCGGACGCTTGCAGGCCGCAGAGCACGAAGCGTTCGTCACGCTCCTCGCGGAGCGCGCGGGCCTTGCCACGAGGGAGGTCGTGACCGCGGCCGCCACTGTCGACGACGACGCGCTGCTCGTCCTCAGGGGCGCTGCGCTCCCCGCGACCGATCTACCGCCCGAACAGATCGACGAGACGTTCCTCGCCGATGCCTGGCGCGCGCTCGCGCTTCTCGACGGCGCCAAGATCGCTCATCAGCAGATCGATGCGACGACACTCGCCAGCGTCGACCGTGGTGTCGGGTTCATCGACTTCGGTCGGGCGAACGTCGCGCCAGACGCGATGCGCCTCCTGACGGATCGCGTGCAGCTGCTCCTCACGACGGCGAGCCTCGCAGGGAGCGAGCGGGCGCTTCGGAGCGCCACCGACGCTCTTGGGGCAGACGGCCTCGTCGAGCTGCTCCCGTATCTGCAGGAGGCAGCCGTCAGCCCACAGCTCCGGCGCCAGCTGAAGGCGACCGAGATCGACGTCGACGACTTCCGCGACGCGGTGGTTGCCGCGACCGGGATAGAGCCGCCCGACCCGGTCAAGCTCCGTCGTGTCACGTGGTGGTCTGCAGTGCAGCTCGTGCTGCTCGTGTTCGTGAGCTACACGATCATCGATGCGGCCAGTGGAGTGGACTGGGGCGAGGTCCGTTCGAGTATCGCCGACTCGACCTGGGGCTGGCTCGTCGCGGGCATCCTCGTCGCCCAGCTGCCGCGTCTCACCCAGGCGCTGACCACGCTCGGGTCGGTCCCCGTCAGCCTGCCGTTCGGGCCGGTCTACACGATGCAACTCGCGATGGGATACATGAACGTCGCTTTGCCGTCGAACTTTGCCCGCATGGCGGTGAACATCCGCTTCTTCCAACGGCAGGGGCTCTCGCCACCGATCGCGGTCGCCTCCGGTGCGATCGATTCCTTCGTCGGCACGGTCGTCCAGGCCGTGCTCCTCGGAGTCCTGCTGGTCTTTTCCGAGTCGACTGTTGCTCTGGACATCCCAACCCCCTCCGGCGGCTCCGGGCGGCTTGTCTGGATTCTGGCGGGGCTCGTCATCGTCACGGTCCTCGTCCTCGCGCTCGTCCGAAGGCTTCGCCGACTGATCGTCGACCAGGCCCGGCGCTGGTGGCCGGACGTCCGGTCGGCGCTCTCCGCGCTGCGCGCGTCGCACAAGCTCGCGTTGCTCGTGTTCGGCAGCCTCGGCACCGAGTTGCTCTTCGCGATCGCGCTCGGGCTCTTCGCCCGCGGATTCGGGTACGACATCTCGCTCGCCGAGCTCCTCGTGATCAACATCAGCGTCTCTCTCCTCGCGAGCTTCGTGCCCGTGCCGGGGGGCGTGGGCGTCGCCGAGTTCGGTCTTACCCTCGGTCTCACGGCGGCTGGGATGGAGCCCGAAGCCGCGATCGCAGCCGTCCTCCTCTACCGGATCGCGACGTTCTACCTCCCGCCGGCCTGGGGCTTCTTCGCGATGCAGTGGCTGCAGAGGAATCGCTACCTGTGAGCGCGCGGCGGTGATCCTGCCGGGCTTTGTCGCCGATCTGGCGGCGGATGAGACGGTGGTCGTCGTGGTCGTCGTCGCGGCGCGGCTTCTCGTGCCGCTGCTGATTCCGCGCTTTCCGCTCGTGATCATCGCGGCGCTCGTGCTCGATGGCATCGACAACGGGGTGCTGGCCCAGTTCACCGACGTTGATCTCTCGGCCGAGGGGCCTTATCAGAGTTGGGACAAGGCGCTCGACATCTACTACCTCGCGATCGCGTATCTCGCGACGATGCGGAACTGGACGAGCGATGCAGCGTTCAGGATCTCTCAGTTCCTCTTCTACTATCGGCTCCTCGGCGTCGTCCTTTTCGAACTGTTCGCCGCTCGCTCGATGCTGCTGATCTTCCCGAACACGTTCGAGTACTTCTTCATCGCCTACGAGGTGATCCGTCTTCGCTTCGATCCCTCGCGCGTCACGGCCCGCTTCTGGCTCGTCACGGCCGTCGTGCTCTGGGTCGTCGTCAAGTTGCCGCAGGAGTACTGGATTCACATCGCGCAGCGCGACATGACGGACGCGATCGCCGAGTACCCGATCGTCGGTGTGGCGCTCGCCGTCGGCGCCGTGGTCGCTCTTGCGGTGCTGTTCTTCGTCGTGCGCCCGATCCTCGGTGCACCCGCGTGGGGTTGGCGGTTTCTGTCCGACGAGCTTCCGACGTCCGGTCGCGAAGCGCACCGGCGCCATGCGGCTCGGTTGCGACGCGGTCTCGTCGTGTGGGGTGAGCTGCTCGAGAAGGCGGCGCTCCTGACCCTCCTCTGCATCATCTTCGCGTCGATCCTTCCCAACGTCGGCGCGTCGCCGCTTCAGGTCACGATCGGCGTTGCGCTCATCGTCGTCGCGAACGCCGCAATCAGCATGGGGTTCGTCTTGAGGTCGCACGTCGGGATCCCGTCGGCCGCGGCGCGGTTCGGTGCCCTGGTCGTCGTCAACCTCGCCCTCGTCTTCGGCGCCAACCTCGTCCTCACGGGCGACAGCGATTTTCAGCTCGGGTCAGGCCTCTTCTTCGCGTTTCTGATCACGCTGATCATCTGGCTCTACGACGTCTACAAGCCGACGTACGATGCGCGCTTCGACGGCTCGCCGCTCGGCGTCACATCGATGCGCGATCTCGTGCGCAGAGTCAGGACCGACGTGTCGTGATGCCCGAGCCGAACGTCGCCGACGAGTCGAGCGCGCGCGAATCGGGCTCGCGAGCCGCGCGGGTTGCGACCTACGCGGTCGGGGGAGTGATCGGCGGCCTTGTCGGCGCGACGACCGCGGTGCTCGTGACACAGATGATCAAAGCGCTGCTCGCTGTTGTCACACGGCAGGAGACCTGGGTCACGATCGTGGTTCCACTCGTCGGGCTCGGGCTGTCCGTGCTCATCCTCAACGGGTACAGGCGCGGGGCTGCCCTGCAGCGGCTCACGCCGGACGCGGTTCCCTCGGGGTCGCGCGCGCCGGGACTGCTCGGCTGGCGGCCAACGGGGCGCGACGTGATCCGCGCCGACCTCACGTCGGACGTTCTCGCGACGGCAGGCTCCGAGGAGCGGTTCCCCTATCGCCTCGCCCCACCTCGTATCGCTGCGATTATCGCCACGGTCGGCCTCGGCGCGCCGATGGGGACGGAGTCGCCGGCAGCGCACATGGGCGTTGCGGCCGGGGCGTTCCTCGGGGATCGCGGTCGGTTGCTGCGTCGGATCGCCCGCCCCGCCGCCGTCGGCGGGGGCGCAGCGGGCGTGGCCGCGCTGATCGGCAACCCGCTCGTCGGTGCCGTGTTCATACTCGAGCTCGGTCGGCGAAAGCAGGTGCCCCTCAGCGTCGAGCGCGTGACGGCCGCGCTCGCGGGTGGCCTCGTGGGGTGGTCGATCAACGTTGCGTTCGACCTCAGCCTGATCAGGCTCAACGTTCCCCAGATCGCACCCGAGGATCTCGTGCAGGCGATCGCGACCGCAGTTGTCGTCGGCGTCGTTGCGGGTTCGCTCACCTCGCTCACCGGGGCGGCCATCTACCGCGCGCGAGGCTGGTCTGCGCCGCCGGTGCTTCGACTCGTGCTCGGCGGCCTGACGGTGGCGGCGACGGCGACGGCGCTCGCGGTGATCGCCTCGCCCGCGGCGGCTGTCGGCCCCGGCACCGGAGCCGCGGTGTGGGCCGAGACGACGGATGCCGCGGGGCCGACTCTGCTCGCCGTCGCGCTGCTGCGTGCCGCCGCGACGACGGCCGCGGTGGCGGCCGGCGGGTGCGGCGGTCTCTTCGTCCCCTTTCTCGCGATCGGCGATGTCGCCGGCCGAACCCTCGCCCCGACGTTCGGCGTGCCGAGCGACCTGGCCGGTGCCGCCGGCGCGGCGGGCGGTATCGCGGGCGGCTACAGGCTGCCGTTCACCGCCGTCGCACTCGTGCTCGGGCTCGGCGGGCCGCAGTCGGCGACGCTGACGTGCCTTGCGACCGTGGGTGTCGCGACGATCGCCGGGGTCGGGGCGGGCATGGTGCTCGATCGCCTCGCGAGCGGCAGGTCTCCGGGGTAGCGTGCCTCCCATGTACGTCTCCACAGGCCATCTCCCGGCGGTGCAAGAGGTTGCGGCGCTCGTCACCGAGGCTCACGAGCGGCACCGCTCGAATGCCGAGGGGGAGACCTCGCAGGTCTACCCGGCGCTCGCGGCCGTTTCGCCGGATCTGTTCGGCGTGTGCGTCGTCGCGACGGACGGGAGCATCCACGCGGCCGGCGATGCGCAGGTGGAGTTCACGATCATGAGTGTCGCGAAGCCGTTCGTGTTCGCGCTCGTCTGCGACCTGTTCGGACCTGACGCCGTGCGCGACCAGGTGGGCGTCAACGCCACCGGTCTCGCGTTCAACTCACTCTCCGCCGTCGAGCAGAGTGCCGACGGTCGGACGAATCCCATGGTCAATGCAGGGGCGATCGCCGCGACCAGCCTCGTCCCCGGTACGACGCTCGACGAGCGATGGGCCTTCCTCCTCGAGGGGCTCTCGCGCTTCGCCGGCTGTGAGCTCGAGCTCGACGACGAGGTGTATGCGTCCGCGTCCGCGACGAACCATCGCAACCGGGCGATCGCTCGGCTGTTGCAGGATCGAGGACGAATCGCTGGCGACCCGGCCGAGGCACTCGATCTCTACACGAGGCAGTCGGCAGTACGCGTTACCGCAACCGACATCGCAACCATGGGCGCGACCCTTGCCGACGGAGGCGTCAATCCCGTGAGTGGCGAACGCGTCGTCGCGGCCGAAACCTGCCGACACACCCTGGCGGTGATGACGACCGCCGGTTTGTACGAGACGTCAGGGGACTGGCTCTACGACGTCGGTCTGCCGGGAAAGAGCGGGATCGGCGGCGGGATCGTGACGGTTGCGCCCGGCAAGGGCGGGCTCGGTACGTTCGCGCCGCGACTCGACGGCGCCGGGAACAGCGTCAAGGGCCAGCTGGTCGCGCGAGACCTCTCGCGAAGCCTCGGGCTCGACCTCTTCTCATCGGAGCCGCTCCCGCTCCCCGGCAACTAGGATTGCATCTCACCTCCGAGCAAGGACATCCCTGTGAACCTGCATACCGACCTCCCCACCCGCACTCAGATCGACAGGCTCATCGAGAGCAGGCACGCCGCGAGCGTCTCGATCTACCTCTCGACCAGCCCGACCTCGAACGGTGACGCCGAGCGCATCGAGCTGAAGAACCTTGCGACCGAGGCGAAGCGGCAACTCGAGCTCGCAGGAGCCGATCGCACCGACCTCGTCGCGCTCGACGAGGCCATCAACGAGCTTTCAGATGACGACGCCTTCTGGCATCACCAGGCGCGGAGTCTTGCGATCTTCGTCACGCCGGATGCGCTCACGACGTTCCGACTTCCGAACCACCTCGTCGACCTGGTCGAGGTCTCTGACCGATTCCACCTCAAGCCGCTGCTCCGGGCCGTGACGTTCCCGAACGTCGGGTTCGTGCTCGCGCTCGCCCAGGGGTCTGTTCGGCTCATCGAGGTCGTCCCGGAGATCGGCCCCGTCGAAGTGAGCGTCCCCGGTCTTCCGACCGACATCGCGGCTGCCGCAGGCAAGTCTTCCGTCAAGGATCGTGGCCACAGCGGGAGGCTCCACGGCTCAGAGGGGCAGAAGGTGCAGATGCGCCAGTACGCGCGCCAGATCGATCAGGCGCTACGCCCTGTACTCAACGCGAACCGGCTACCCCTGATCCTTGCTGCCGCGGAACCGCTCGAGAGCATCTACCGGGCGGCGAACACGTACCCGCACCTTGCTCCGACGACGATCGGCGGCAACCCCGAGACGACGTCCGACACGGATCTCGTCGCGAAAGCCCGCGTCGTCCTCGATGAGGTCTACGCAGCGGAGTTGAAGGCGATCCACGATCTCTACGGGAAACGTGGCTCGGAGTCTCGCGCCTCGGGGGACATCGTCGACGTTGCACGCGCCGCGACGTTCGGTGCCGTCGACACCGTGCTCGTCGACATCGACGAGGTCGTCCACGGCGTCATCGATGAGGCGTCAGGTGCCGTTACTCTCACGGACGAGGCCAATGCGGTCGGCTACGGCGTCGTCGACGAGGTTGCACGCCGGGTTTGGCTGAGCGGAGGTCGCGTGCTGGCCGTGCGCCGCGGCGACATCCCGGGAGGCGGCTCGGTCGCCGCGATCCTGCGCTACCCGATCTGATTCCATCCTGGGCGGTCCTGCTGGCCTGCAGCACCGGCCAGGCGCCAGAGCGTATGCCGGGGCAGTTTCTAGGGAGTAGGCCGAGATCGCACAGCGGCGCTTGCGACGAGCGCGATCACGAGCTCGGCGGCCTCGGCTCGGGTGAGCCCGTTGGTGAAGGCGAGAGAGCGCCATGTTTGGAAGTCGACGGCGTGGTGGAGTGAGGCGTCGAGCACGCGGCGTCGGCGACTCCGGGCGGACCAGCCAGCTGCCAGGATCGTGGCTGCTTCGGCCAGGTAGGCCCGGAACGGCTCGAGCGCTGAGTCGACCGCGTCGACGAGCGTGGCGTCGCGGAGGACGTTGGTGAGCATCGGTTCGGTGCGCTCGTAGTAGGAATAGAGCTCGTCAAGTGCCCGTGCGAGACGCTGGCCGGGGTCGCTGATTGCGCGCCAGCACTCGACGTCGGGCAGCGGGTTCGCCGTGTAGTAGTGGGCCGAGCAGGCACCGAGCAGCGCTTCCTCGTCGGGAAAGTATCGGTAGACCGTGTGGCGCTGGACACCCGCTCGCTCGGCAACCGAGCTCATCGTCGTACGGGCCGGCCCGACTGTTCCGTGCAGCTCGACGGCTGCCTCGGTGATCCTCCGCCGCGTGTCCGCCATCTCGTCGGCACGCCGCTTCAGCTCGTATCTTCGCTTCGGTGTTATTTGGGCATCCATTGCTGTGCAACCAATCTTGACAGATCTTGAAGATTGGCGTATGTTTTTCTTTCATCAACCATCAGTGTTCTACGAAAGGAGCATCGCATGCTGACCGTGACAACCACCGAGCTCGACCTTGCACAGGGCTGGTTCGACAGCGACCCGGAGCGCGCACGCGTTCGGGTGGCGTTCCCGATCAACAAGTGGGCGGGCTCGGATGACAGCGCCGTCGTCTACTTCGAGGTCGAGCCGGGCGACCGGCTGCCTCTCCACACCGACAGCGCCGAGGAGATCCTCTACATCGTGGCCGGCGAGGCAGATGCCGAGGTTGGCGACAAACGCGGTCGCCTTCGCGCGGGTGACCTCGCCGTCATCCCAGCGATGGTCCCTCACGGCCTCGAGAACGTCGGTACGCAGACGGTGAAGGTCGTCGGCTTCTTCTCGGAGTCCGAGATCATCTCCAGCTTCGATGAGCCGGTGCAGCCGTTCGGTGTGGCGGTCATGAACCAGGGTGCCCCGGTGCCTGTTGCCGCCTGATCCGACCTGCGAGTAGGCGGGCGTCTCGGTCGGCTGATCGAGACGCCCGCACGCAGGCTCGATCCCCGGCGTCAGTGGTCGCTGCGCTCGATCAATTCGATTCGGTACTGATCTAGTTGCTTACAAACGTTGAGCTCAACGAACGCTTGCGGTGTTGCGGCCACGCGAATGTTGATGTGTGGGAAGATCTGGTCGAGATACTCGGTGCCGCACGTCCCCACAACCACCGCCCCGACGGGGTTCGATCGCGATGCTCTCGAGGCATTGAAGCGGCGCGAGGATCAGCGTTTCGTCGGTGAACGCCCACAGTCGCTCGCATTGCTCGAGCGCGCACGACGGTCGATGCCGCTCGGCGTGCCCCTCTCGTGGATGGCCTTTCTCTACGATCATCCGCCGCCGTTCGTCGCCTCGGCCGAAGGAGCGACGTTCACGGACGTCGATGGCCACCGCTATGACGACTTCAGCCTGGGGATCACGGTGGCGTCTGCCGGTCACACACCCGAGCTGGTGATCGAGGCGGTCGTGCGGCGAATGCGTGCAGGAACGCAGTTCCATCTCCCAACCGAGGACGCCATCCACGTCGCCGAGGAGCTCGTCCGCCGTTGGGGCCTGCCAAAGTGGCAGTTTGCTCTCTCGTCAAG
This sequence comes from uncultured Thermoleophilia bacterium, assembly GCA_963741655.1. Taxonomy (GTDB): domain Bacteria; phylum Actinomycetota; class Thermoleophilia; order Gaiellales; family Gaiellaceae; genus Gaiella. The sequence goes on along the minus strand of CAVUIQ010000006.1, from coordinate 209,945 downwards.
CCAGGCGGTGTCCGACGTGATTCGCCTTGCGCGCGCAGTCACGGGTCGTGAGCGTGTGGTCGTCTTCGAGGGCAAGTACCAGGGGCACGTGCCCGAGTTGCTCGCGATCTCTGACGGTGAGGCGTCAGCGCCCGAGTACGAGGGCATCACGCCGTCGGATATCTCCCGCACCGTCGTCGTCCCCTGGAACGACCTCGAAGCGGTCGAGCGTGCGCTCAGCGACGACGTCGCGTTACTACTTGCCGAGCCAGCGCTGACGAACTCAGGGATCGTGCTGCCGGCCGACGGCTTCCACGCCGGTCTTCGGCAGTTGACCAGGGAGAGAGGAACCATTCTCGCGATCGACGAGACGCAAACGATGCCGATGGCGTATGGAGGTCTTGTCCGCAAGTGGGGGCTCGCACCCGATGCTGTCATTGTCGGGAAGTCGCTCGGTGGAGGCATCCCCGTCTCGGCGTACGGTTTCGTCGATCGTTTAGCCGACACGATCGATCGTGATTGCGGGACATACGACGTGAGCGGTGAAGCGGTCGACGAACCGGCGATCGGGGGAACGCTCTACGGCAACGCCCTTTCGCTCGCAGCCGCGCGAGCGGCCCTCGAGCACGTGTGGACAGAGGAAACCTACGCGCGCACCGGCGGCCTGGCGCAGCGTCTCTCTGACGGCCTGCGTGCATCGTTCAGTGAGCGCGCGCTCACTTGGGATGTGTACTGCGTCGGCAACCGTGCCGGCTACCGTTTCCATCCCGAGCCACCGCGAACGAACGAGGAAGCAGGCGCACGCGACGTCCCGGCTGTCCGCCACCTGCAGCGCGTTTACCTCGCAAACCGTGGGATCTGGGACTTCGGCTGGTGGGGAGGTCCGGCGATCTCCGCCCAGACGACCGACGAGCAGGTCGACCGCTACATCGCGGTCTTCGACGGCTTTGTCGCCGAGCTCGCGCCCTGCGTCGCCTAACCCGTTAGTCGTCGGATCGTTCGATTAACTCGATTCTGTACTGATCCGGGTCAGGCACGAAGCAGATCAGGCTGCCGCCGACGCTGACGCGGTACGGTGGCTTTTCGGCTTCGATCCCGTGGCCCTTGAGCCGCTCGAGCGTCTCCGTCATGTCGTCGACGCGGATCGCGATGTGGCCGTAGGCGGTGCCGAGGTCGTACGTGCGCCCGTCGGTGTTCCAGGTCAGCTCGAGCTCCGCGTCCTCGCCCGGGAAGCCGAAGAAGTAGAGCGTTGCCTCGTGGTTGCCGTCGCGGACGATCTCACCCTCGCGACGGAACTCCATCCCGAGCGCCTCGTAGAACGCAGCGGCTGGCGGCGGGATCGGTGATGCGGAGCATGGTGTGGAGGAGCCGCACTCCACTCTGATTTGTCGTCATGGTCCTATCCTAGGCCGACGCGGCGTACGCAAGCCGCAGCAGTTCGCCGTGGTCGCTGTCACCGAGAACCAGCTCGTCTCCGTCCACCGACCATTGCGTCACAAGCGCGAGGTCGGCAAGGAACCGGCGCTCCTCCTCCATCGCCTCGGGCGGCCCGGCCATCATCGTCGTTGCAAGCGGCCCGAACGAGAGGCTCGAGCCGTCGAGCATGTAACTGCCCATCAGACGGTTGATCCCGCCTGTTCCCGAGACCCGGCCGTCCTCGAGTCGAAGGGCCGTCGCATCGGCGACCCAGTCGATTCCCTCTATCGCTGAGTGTTCGGTCATAGGATCGAGCGTAGCGCGCGACCGCCCGATCGACCGCTGCGAGCGACTGGAGCCCCGCAGGAGGTGGTCGACCACGACCGCACCGTGTACGGCAAGGACGGTTCGAGCCGCAGCACCCCCTCGGCACGCTGATACGTTCGTCGGATGCCCGCGCGCGCCAAACTCCACCACGTCAATCCCTGGCTCGTCCTCGTGCTCGTCTGCCTGGCGCAGTTCATGGTCATCCTCGACGCCACGATCGTCAACGTCGCCCTGCCGACGATCCAGAGCGACCTCGAGATGTCGGACACCAACCTGCAGTGGATCGTCAACGCCTACACCCTGCTGTTCGGCGGCTTCCTCCTTCTCGGGGGGCGGGCGGGCGACCTCGCCGGCCGCAAGCGCGTGTTCCTCGCCGGGGTTGTGCTGTTCACCGTCGCCTCGCTGCTCTGCGGCCTCGCGCAGGGCGCGACGTGGCTGATCGTCACCCGCGGCCTGCAGGGCCTCGGCGCTGCACTCGTCTCACCCGCCGCGCTCGCAATCGTCACCTCGACGTTCAGGGAAGGCGCGGAGCGGACGAAGGCCCTCGGTGTCTGGTCTGCGATCGCGGTCGGAGGTGGGGCCGTCGGCCTCGTGCTCGGAGGCGTTCTCGTCGAGCTGCTCTCCTGGCCATGGATCTTCTTCGTCAACATCCCCGTCGGAATCGCCACGTTCGTTCTCTCGCTCCGGTTCGTACCCGAGTCTCGTGACGAGCACAGGCACAGGAGCTTCGACGTCGCCGGCGCAATCACGGTCACGACCGGCCTGATCGCGCTCGTCTACGGCATCGTTCGGTCGGCGGAGTCCGGCTGGGGATCAGGCGAGGTGCTCGCGATTCTTGCCGTCTCGGCCGTGCTGCTCGTTGCCTTCGTCGTCATCGAGCAGCGCTCTGCCGAGCCACTCGTCCGGCTCTCGATCTTCTCCGTCCGCACCGTCCGGGGGGCGAACGTCGCGATGTTCGTCGTTGCGATGGGGCTCTTTGCGATGTTCTTCTTCAACACGCTCTACCTCCAGCGCGTCCTCGGCTACTCGGCGCTCGAGGCCGGGCTCGCGTTCCTTCCCTTCACCGCCGGGATCATCATCGGTGCGACGCTCTCCCAGCAGCTGATTCCGCGCCTCGGTGCCCGAGAGGTCCCGCTCATCGGTCTCGCGATGGCGGCCGGCGGAATGCTTCTGTTCCTCCGCCTCACGCCTGAGAGCTCGTACTGGCCCGACATCCTGCCGGGGATTCTGATCACCTCGATCGGGATGGGACTGACCTTCGTCCCCGTGACGCTGATCGCGACGAGCGGGATACCGGTCGACGATGCAGGGCTTGCATCCGGCCTGTTCAACACGTCCCAGCAGATCGGCGGGGCACTTGGCCTCGCCCTCCTCTCGACCTTCGCGGCGAACAAGACAGCGGATGTCCTCGCCGGGAGTGGCGGCGAGCCGACGCAGGCGGAGACCGCGCAGGCACTCGTCGACGGCTTCCAGATTGCCTGGCTCGGGTGCGCCCTCTTCCTTGCAGCCGGTGCAGTGCTCCTCTTTGCTTTGCTCAGGCGCGGTGATGTCCTCGCCGTGGCCGAGGGCGAGGCCCCGGCCATTGTGACCTAGGGTGGAGATCGCGCCGTTCCGGATCGAGGAGTACTACGCCGTGCACGAGTTCACGGCACCCCACATGCTCTCCTCGAGCGATGCCGAGTCAGTGGCGATCGCCGACGTACTCGCGCTCGAGCCCGATGCTGCAGAGCGCCTCTTCGCCCAGCGCCTCGGCTACACCGAGTCGGCAGGCGCGCCCGAGCTGCGCGCTGCAGCCGCTGCGCTCTACGAGACCACGTCCCCCGACGATGTGATCGTCGTCGCGGCGGCCGAGGAGGGGATCTTCGCGGCCTACCACGCGCTCCTGCAGCCCGGGGACCACGTCGTCGTGGAGACGCCGTGCTACGAGTCGGCGCTGCAGCTCGCGCGATCGACGGGGGCGGTCGTAACCGAATGGCGCCGCTCGGCGGCCGATGACTGGGCCCACGACCTCGACGCCCTCGAGGCCGCCCTGCGCCCGAATACCCGCCTCGTCTACATCAACACGCCGCACAACCCGACAGGGCTCCTCATGCCGCGCGAGGTGCTCGATCGCGTCGTCGAGCTCTGCGCCGAACGCGGGGCCTGGCTGTTCGCCGATGAGGTCTACCGCGAGCTCGAGCACGACCTGACCGACCGTCTTCCCGCCGCGGTCGACCTCTACGACCGCGCCATCTCCCTCGGCTCGATGTCGAAGACCTACGGGCTGCCGGGTCTCAGGCTCGGCTGGCTCGCGTCACGGGACAGCGATGCGCTCGCCCGCATCGTCTCTCTCAAGCATTACACGACGATCTGCTCGAGTGCTCCGAGCGAGCTCCTCAGCGCGATCGCGCTACGGCATCGCGAAGTCTTCGCCGACCGCAGCCGAGCGATCGTGCTCTCGAACCTCGAGCTCGTCGACGCCTTCCTCACGCGGCAGGCGAGCCGCCTCTCGTGGGTACGTCCGAATGCGAGCACGATCGGGTTCGTCAGGGTCGAAGGCGTCGAGGACACCGCTCCGTTCTGCGAGCGGCTCGTCGCGGATGCGGGTGTCCTGCTCCTCCCCGGCATGGTGTACGACGTGCCGACCCACGTGCGGCTCGGGTTCGGGCGGGCATCCCTTCCCGAAGCGCTCGACCTATTCGACGTGTGGATCACCGAAACACGTTCTTAACCCGCCTCGACCCGGATGCGCAAACGATGCGCAAGGTTTCCGAACAACCTGCCGATACACCTTGAGCATCACATTCACACCACCCTCCAGAGAGGCGACTGACATGGGTGACGCAACAAGGCTCACGACGTGGATCGACTGGTACCGCTTCGCGCGGCGCGCACTCGAGCTCGGCCATGCGGAAGCTTCCTCGTACGCGACTGCCCGCTTCGTCGAGGAGCAGAACCGCACCGTTGCAAGTGAATGGAGGGCGGCATGAGCGGCGACCAGGCTCTCGAGACGCTTCCCGTCGAGACGGCCGAGGAGTCCGGCCGTCCCGATCCTGCAGCGCGGGTGCTCGGCTGGCGGATCGAGCAGCTGATCGCGGTCGGCTTCGACAGTGACTCTGCTCTTGTCCTCGCGCTCGATCGCAGCATCGACCTCCACGAGGCGACCGAGCTCGTGCGACGCGGCTGCGCGCCTGCGACGGCCTTCCGGATCCTCCTCTAGAAATCCTCTCCCTGCGGCTCGGCGGCGGGCGGTTGCACCGCCCGCCGTCCGGGCCGAAGCGTTCCCGACCCGAGCGCGACGCCGAGGAGGATCAGCACGAGTCCGGCCACGGCGGCGACAGTGACCTCCTCGCCGAGGAGAACGGCGCCGTAGAAGAGCGCGATGCCGGGCATGAGGTACGTCACGAGGCTCAGACGCCGGGCTCCGAAGAGGGCGATCGTCCTGAACAGGATCAGCTGCGCCAGCGCCGTCGGGAGCACGGCGAGCAGAACGAGCGATCCGATGGCGCCCGTCGTCGGCATCGAGTTCGGGTGCTGCACGATCGCGAACGGAAGTAGGATGAGCCCCGCGGCGAGCATGTTCCCCGTCGCGAGGACGGGTCCTGATGTCGTTCCGCGGAGCCGCAGCTGGCCGTAGATGCCGGCGGAGGCGTAGAAGAGCGACGCCAGGATGACCGCGAACGTGCCGACGACCTCACCGAGGTCTCCCGCGGGAGCGACCCCCGCGATGAGGGCGACGCCGACGATCCCGAGGCCCACGCCGGCGATCCGGAGCTTGCCAATGTGCTCGTGCGGCAGGAACCGGAGGCCGATGAGAAGGGAGAAGAGCGGCACCGTCGCCTGGGCAATGGCGGCGATGCCCGAGTCGATCCGCGTTTCACCCCAGGCGACGAGCCAGAAGGGAACGGCGGCGTTGATCGTGCCGAGCACGACGCACGCGCGCCAGGCAACGCGGATCTCTCGCGCCGCCGAGGCGAGGCCGATCGTCGTCGCGAGATACCCGAGCAGGACGAGCGCTGCAAGAAGCGCCCGCGCTGCCATCAGCGCAGAAGGGGAGAAGCCGCCGTCGACGCCGACCTTGATCAGGAAGTACGACGCACCCCACAGCGAGGCGAGCGTGAGAATCAGGGGCCAGTAGCGGCGGGTCATCGGCAGGCTAGCGCGCTGATCCGCGCGAGGCCTGTTGCGAGAGCCGTGCCCGTGAGGATCAGCGTCAGGCCGATGAGTGCCGGGACCGTGACGGCCTCGTCGAGGAACAGCGCGCCGTAGACGAGCGCGCATCGCGGGAACGAGGTAGGTGACGAGGATCGCCCGCGAGGCGCCGGCGCTCGCGATGATCGAGAAGTAGAGGAGATAGGCGATGCCGGAGCCGAGCGCCCCGAGCGCGACGACCGACAGCAGCACGGTCGTGGACGGTACGGCGCCGGGAAGTTGCGCGAGCCCGAACGGGGCGAGCAGAAGCGTGGCGAACGCAAGCTGACCGAACGACGCCTGCAGCACCGGCACCTCGCGCATCGTCCGGCCGGCATACAGCACCGAGAACGCGTAACAGAGAGCGACGCCGACGACGGCGAATGCGGCGACGAGATCGCCACCGGTCTGGAGGCCGATCAGGAAGACGACGCCGACGAACCCGATGCCGACGCCGAGCGAGACGGGCACCACGTCACGCGCTGGCTCCGATCCATCCGCGCCGCGAGGATGACGGTGAAGAGCGGCGCGGACGCCTGGATCACCGCCGTCAGACCGGAATCGAGTGCTCTGTCTCCGCGAACCCGAGGAGCCAGAACGGGACGGCGTTGTTGAACGTGCCAAGAATCGCGAGCGGAACGAGATGGCCGACGAGCGGACGGACTCCACCCCGGCGTGGAACAACGCGAGCAGCAGCAGCGCTCCGATCGCGACGCGGCCGAGCGCCACGACCGAGGGCTCGAGCACGTCGACCCCGACCTTGATGAAGAGGAACGAGGCGCCCCAGATCGCGGAGAGGAGCAAGGAGGAGGAGGACATCGCGGCGCGTCACACCGCTCATCCTGAGCATGAACGGCAGCGCGTGCGTCGGAGAGCGCATCCGGGGCGACACCGACGGCCGAATCGGCGTTTCCCCGGAGGCGGTTCCGACGGCCACGTGGGAGCATGGGGCAGTGACCGCCGCTCAGACCCCCTCCCGTGAGCGGTCGCATCTCGCGAGGCGACGAACGGCCGGTGTGGCACACGCTGAGCTCCGCCGCGGCGTGCGAGCGGCTGCGCTCCGGGCCGACCGGCCTCACGACGACCGATGCTCTCGCGCGCCTCGCCGACGCCGGGCCGAACGAGCTACGAGGCGCCACAGCGAGTGTCGGCGTGGGCGTTGCTCGCGCGCGCAGTTCAGCAACGTCCTGATCGTGATCCTGCTCGTCGCGACGGCGCTGTCGGCCTTGCTCGGACACCGGGTCGAGGCGATCGCGATCACCGTGATCGTGATCTTTGCGGTGGTGCTCGGCTTCGTGCAGGAGTACCGCGCCGAGCACGCCATCGAGGCGCTGAGGACGATGGCGGCGCCGGTGGCGAGGGTGCTGCGGGATGCGACAGGAGATCGACGTGCCGGCGCGAGAGGTGGTCCCCGGCGACGTCCTCGTCCTGCGGGCCGGTGACCGCATCGCGGGGGACGCGAGGCTGCTCGAGGCCGTGAACCTGGAGGTGCAGGAGGGAGCGCTGACGGGGGAGTCGCTGTCGGTCGGGAAGCAGGTGGAGCCGCTCCCCGACCCGGAGCTCGGCGATCGGTGACCGCCACAACATGGTGTACGCGGGGACCGCGGCGACCTACGGCCGCGGACTGGGCCTCGTCGTCGGCACCGGGATGGCGACCGAGTTCGGCCAGATCGCGGAGATGCTCGCGACCGTCGAGACTGGGGCGCACGCCGCTGCAGGACAACCTCGACCGACTCGGGCGTCTCCTCGCGAGGGCAGCCGTCGTCCTCGTCGCGGTCATCGTCGCGCTCGGGCTCCTCCGGGGCCAGCCGTTCATCGAGATGCTCGTGTTCGGTATCGCGCTGGCAGTAGCGGTCGTTCCCGAGGCGCTGCCCGCGGTCGTCACCATCTCGCTGGCGCTCGGCGTGCAGCGCCTCGTCAAGCGCGGCGCCCTGATGCGGCGGCTCGCGGCCGTCGAGACGCTCGGCAGCACGTCGGTGATCTGCTCCGACAAGACCGGCACGCTGACCCGGGACGAGATGACGGCCCGACGCGTCTTCGTGGCGGGGCAGTGGCTCGAGATAGCGGGAGCGGGGTATGCCCCGGTCGGGGCGTTCACGAGCGACGGCGAGCCGATCGATCTCGACATCGCACCCGCTCGCCGCACCGCTGCGAGCACGTGCTGCGGGCGGGAGCCCTGGCCAGCGACGCCACGATCTCGCGCGACGAACGGGACGACAGCTGGGCGATCAAGGGCGATCCGACCGAGGCCGCGCTCGTCGTGGCCGCCGCGAAGGCCGGCCTGCGCAAGTCCGAGCTCGAGTCGATCTGGCCGCGGGTCCACGAGATTCCCTTCACGTCCGAGACCAAGCGGATGACGACCCTCCACCAGACGGACGACGGGCTTCGTTGCCTACGCGAAGGGTGCGCCCGAGGTGATCGTCGAGGCCTGCTGCGCAGCGAGCACCGGCGACGGCGATGCGCCGCTTCGACGAGGCGGCCCGGCGCGGAATCCTGGAGGCGGCGCAGCAGATGGCAGGAGACGCGCTCCGCGTCCTCGCCATCGCGCGCAAGGATCGGGCCACGATGGACGACGTCGAGACGCGGCATGACGTTTCTCGGCCTCGTCGGGTCTGAGCGATCCGCCGCGGCCCGAAGCGAAAGCGGCGATCCGCACGTGCGAGGCCGCCGGGATCCGCGTTGTCATGATCACCGGCGACCATCCGGTCACCGCGCTCTCCGTGGCGCGTGAGCTCGGACTCCCCGAGACGAGCCGGGTCGTGAGTGGCGCCGAGCTCGAGGGCATGAGCGACGAGGAGTTCGGACGCGAGGTCGAGCACATCGGCGTCTACGCGAGAGTGTCGCCGGCCCACAAGCTGCGCGTCGTCGAGGCGCTGCAGCGCAAGGGCCACGTGGTCGCGATGACCGGCGACGGGGTCAACGACGCGCCGGCGCTGAAGAAGGCAGACATCGGCGTCGCGATGGGGATCGCGGGCACGGACGTCGCCAGAGAGGCGGCGGCGATGACGCTGACGGACGACAACTTCGCCAGCATCGTCGCCGCAGTCGAGGAAGGCCGCGGCATCTTCGGGAACATCAAGAAGTACCTGATGTTCCTGCTCTCGTCGAACATCGGTGAGATCGGGCTGATGGTCGGTGCCGCGCTCGCTCGGCCTGCCGCTTCCGCTGACCGCGGTGCAGGTCCTGTACGTGAACCTCGCCACCGACGGCCTGCCGGCTCTCGCCCTCTCGGTCGATCCGCCCGAGGCAGACCTGATGCGTCGGGCGCCGCGCAACCCGCGCACCGGGATCTTCACGCGGCCCGTGGTCAGCCTGATGCTGATCGGCGGTATCTGGGCTGCGCTGGCAAACATCGGGCTGTTCGCCTGGCTGCTGCATTCCGGGCGCAGCGAGGCAGACGCGATGACGATGACGTTCGTCGCGCTCGTGCTCGTCCAGTTCTGGAACGCGTACAACTTCCGGTCCGACCGCCTGTCGCTGCTCGAGCGGCCGTTCGCGAACCGGTGGCTCAATCTCGCGATCGCCTGGGAGCTCGCGATGCTGCTTCTCGTCGTGTACGTGCCCCTTCCTGCAGGCGCCGCTCGGAACGTTCGGCCTCTCCCTCCAGGATTGGGCTCTCGTGCTCGGTGTCTCTCTGACGATCCTGCCCGTGCTCGAGGCGGCGAAGTGGGCGGAGCGCCGTGGTTGGCTCGGAGCGCGCGCCTGAGCGCGATCGCGGGCGCCGGATCCGATTCGTGCCGCCAACCGTCCGTTCGAGCGGGTGCCGGCCGTCAGGAGGCGGAGCTAGACTGATGTCCTGAGCTCCGTCGCGGAACAGCCCATCCACCGTCAGCTCGGTCTTACAGACGGAGAGAACGCCCGTATCCACGAACTGCTCGAGCGCGAGCCGAACCACTTCGAGCTCGCCGTCTTCTCGCTCCTCTGGTCGGAGCATTGCGGCTACAAGCACTCGGCGCTTCTGCTGAAGCGCCTTCCGAGCGCGGGCGACCGCGTGCTCCAGGGCCCCGGAGAGAACGCCGGCGTCCTCGACCTCGGTGACGGGCTCGCCGTCACCTTCAAGGCCGAGAGTCACAACCACCCCTCGGCCGTCGAGCCGTTCCAGGGCGCCGCGACCGGAGTGGGCGGGATCCTGCGCGACATCATCGCCATGGGCGCCCGGCCGATCGCGCTCCTCGACGGACTGCGCTTCGGCGCACCGGATGCGCACTTCTCTCGCGCCGTCGGCGGGATCAGCGCGTACGGCAACTCGGTCGGCGTGCCGAACGTCGGCGGCGAGGTCGTCTTCGACGACGCCTACGCCTCGAACTGCCTCGTCAACGCCATGTGCGTCGGGCTGCTCCCGGTCGACGGCGTGATGAGCGCGCGCGCGAACACCGCGGGCGCCGTGCTCGTGCTCTACGGCGCGACGACGGGGAGGGACGGGATCGGTGGAGCCTCGGTGCTCGCGAGCCAGGAGCTCGGCGAGGAGGCCGCGGACAAGCGGCCGTCGGTGCAGGTCGGCGACCCGTTCACGGGCAAGCGCCTGATCGAGGTCTCCGTCGAGCTCGTCGAGCGCGGGCTCGTACTGTCGTTGCAGGACTGCGGCGCTGCCGGTCTCGCGTCGTCGCTCTCGGAGATGGCCGCCGACTACGGCATCGACGTCCACCTCGACCGCGTGCCGCAGCGCGAGGCAGGGATGGAGCCGTGGGAGATCATGATCTCCGAGTCACAGGAGCGCATGGTCGCGATCGTCGCACCCGAGCGGCTCGCCGAGGTCGAAGCGGTGATCGACCGCTGGGAGCTGCACCGCGCCGAGATCGGCGAGGTCACGGAGACGGGCGAGCTGCGCGCGCTCTGGCACGGCGCAGAGGTCGGCGCGATTCCCGCTCGCTTCCTCACCGAGGACTGCCCCCGCTACGTCGTCGAACGCACGCCCCGAGCGCCGTCGCCCGAGGTCGAGATCCCCGAGCTCCCCGGAGCGGCCGCCGTCCTCCTCGAGCTTCTCGGCTCCGACGCGCTGCGGTCACGCGCCTTCGTCACCCGCCGCTACGACCAGCTCGTCCAGTCTCGCACGGTGCGGCGGCCGGGCCTCGACGCTGCGGTCGTGCGGCTGCGCCCCTCCAACCGGGGACTTGCACTCACCCTTGACGGCACGGGGCGCCTCGGCTCGCTCGATCCGTTCGTCGGCGGCGCCGCGGCGATTCTCGAGGCAGCCCGCAACGTCGCCTGCGCCGGAGGTGAGCCGCTCGGATTCACGGACTGCCTCAACTTCGGCAACCCGGAGAAGCCCGAGATCGGCTGGGAGCTCGCACAGTCGATCGAGGGCATGGCGCAGGCGTGCGAGGCGCTCGGGCTGCCCATCGTCTCCGGCAACGTCTCGCTCTACAACGACACCGACGGCCGCTCGATCCCGCCGACCCCGGTCGTCGGGTGCGTCGGGCTCGTCCCGGACGTGCGGCAGATCCCCGGCTCCTGGCGCGAAGGGGACGTCATCCTCCTCGCCTCGGCGGGCACCCCCGCACTTCCGGGCTCCGAGCTGCAGGCCCGGTACGGGACGGTCTCTGGGTCACCGTCGTCCCTCGATCTGGCAGCAGAGGCAGCCCTCATTCGCCTCGTTGTCGACCTGGCGCCGCGCTGCACCCTCGCGCACGACGTCTCGGAGGGTGGGCTCGCCGTCGCACTTGCCGAGGCGGCGATGCATTCCGGCACGGGTGCGCGGCTCGACCTCGCACTCGATCCTGCCTCGCTCTTCGGCGAAGGCCCCGGGCAGGTGATCCTCGCGCTCCCGGCCGACGCCCTCGAGACCGTGCCCTCGGTGCCCGGTGTCGACGTGCGCCGCATCGGCGAGGTCGGTGGCGACGAGATCCTCGGCGTCACGCTCGCCGACCTCCGGGCCGCCTGGGAGCCTGCAAGCTGATGTGCGGCGTCTTCGGCATCCGTTCGGCCGACCGCGACGTGGCGCGGCTGACCTACTTCGCGCTCTTCGCGCTGCAGCACCGAGGCCAGGAGTCTGCGGGCATCGCCGTCTCCGAGGCAGGCCGGCTGACCGTGCTCCGCGACATGGGGCTCGTCGCCCAGGTCTTCAACGAGCAGCAGCTCCAGGCGCTTCCGGGTGAGGTCGCAATCGGGCACACGCGCTACTCGACGACCGGCGGCGTGCACTGGTCGAACGCTCAACCGCTCGTCCATCACGGACGTGCCCGAACCGTTGCGCTCGGCCACAACGGCAATCTGACGAACGCCGGGGCCCTCCGCGACGAGCTCGTTGCCGATGGGATCCGGCTCGGCTCGACGTCGGACACCGAGGTGATCGCTGCCCTGATCGCCCGCGACCCGTCTCCGCTGCCCGAGGCCGTCGCCGCCACGATGGCGCGCCTCGAGGGTGCCTACTCCGTCGTCGCGCTCGTCGACGACACGCTCGTCACGTTCCGCGACCCGCATGGGATCCGGCCACTCGTGCTCGGCCGGATCGGGGACGACTGGGTCGTCGCGTCCGAGAGCTGCGCGCTCGATTTGATCGGCGCCACGGTCGAGCGAGACGTCCGCCCGGGCGAGATCCTCTGGCTCGACGAGTCCGGCATGCACAGCTCACAGGCTCTGCCCGAAGGGCGCGGCGCCACCTGCATCTTCGAGCACGTCTACTTCGCGCGGCCCGACTCCCGGCTCGACGGCAGCGAGATCCACTCGAGCCGGGTTCGGATGGGTCAGATCCTGGCCGCTGAGGCACCGGCCGTCGCCGATCTGGTGATGCCGATTCCCGACTCGGGAACGCCGGCCGCGATCGGCTTCGCCAAGGCCTCGGGCATCCCCTTCGAGGAGGGCCTGATCAAGAATCGCTACGTCGGGAGGACGTTCATCCAGCCCGACCAGGAGCTGCGCCGGCAGGGCATCAAGCTCAAGTTCAACCCGCTCGACGAGGTTGCGGGGCAGAGGGTCGTGATCGTCGACGACTCGATCGTGCGCGGCAACACGATGCAACAGCTCGTCGCGATGCTCTTCGACGCCGGCGCCGCCGAGGTGCATGTGCGAATCTCCTCGCCTCCCGTCGTCGCACCGTGCTTCTATGGCATCGACATGGCCGACACGGACGAGCTCGCCGCGGCACATCGTTCGGTCGAGGAGATGCGCGTGCGGATCGGGGCGACGTCTCTTCACTACCTCTCGCTCGAGGGGATGCAGGAGGCGACACGCCTGCCGGAGGATGAGGTGTGTCGCGCCTGCTTCACGCGCGAGTACCCGACCGCGGTTCCGATCGGCGTCGAGCAAATGCGGTTCGAAGGAGTCGCGGCTGCAGTGGCACTAGCGGTCCCGGGATGGAGAGCATATTCCGGTCGATCCTGAAGGGCTGGCCCGCCGGCCAAGGGTAACCGCAACGCCGCTGACCTCATGACCGTATCCCGATGAACACGAGCGGCCGGCACCTGACGCCGTTCGTCGCGCTCGAGGCGGCGACGGCTCTGAGCGGGGCGGCGAACGGCGTCTCGATGGTGGCGTTCCCGTGGCTCGTGCTCGAGCTGACAGGCAGCGCGTCCTACGCAGCGGCGATCGGCGCGATCACGCTCGTTCCGCTGCTGCTCACGTCTCTCGTGTCGGGGACGCTCGTCGACATCCTCGGCCGGCGCCGCGTCTCGGTCGTGAGCGACGTTCTCTCGCTCGTCAGCGTCGCCGCGATCCCGATCCTCAGCGCGTCTCGTCGGGCTGAGCTTCGGACTCCTGGCCGTTCTGGCCGTGATCGGGGCCTTCTTCGATCCTGCCGGGATCACGGCTCGCGAGTCCATGCTCCCCGAGGCGGCCCGGGCTGCCGGGCTACAGCTCGAGCGCGCGAACGGGATGCACGAGGCGATCTGGGGCGTTGCGTATCTCGTCGGCCCTGGCGTCGGCGGCCTGTTGATCGCCGTCGTCGGTGCCACGAACGCGTTCTGGGCGACCGCGGCGCTCTTCGCCGTCTCTGCCGGGCTCATGTTCGTTGTCAGAGTTCCGGGCGCCGGACGACCGGCGATGCACGGGCGGTTGCTGGAGTTCTGGCCGGCGACGAAGGAGGGTCTCGTCTTCCTCTGGCGGGAGCCCGTCCTCAGGAGCGTCGCCGTCATGACGGCGCTCGTCGTGGGCTTCTGGCTCCCGATCGAGGGTGTCCTGCTGCCCGTCTACTTCGAGGCGCGGCAGCAACCCGGCCACCTCGGCGCCGTGCTGATGGCGATCAGCGCCGGCGCCGTCATCGGCGCGCTTGCGTACGCGGCGGTTGGTGCGCGATTCCCGCGGCGGCGCGCGCTCAATGCATCGCTCCTGGGAGCTGCCCTCGCGGTTCTCGGAATGGCATTCCTGCCGCCGCTGCCCGCACTTCTCGCCTTCGGGTTCGCCGCCGGTGTCACGTATGGACCGATCAACCCGATCGGGAACGTGGCGTTGCAGGAGCGGACGCCGGATCGCCTCCGGGGAAGAGTGCTGGGGCTCTCCACCTCGATCGCCTACGCGGCAGGTCCCGCGGGGTACCTCCTCGTCGGGCCGTTGATCGAGAAGGTCGGCCTCCGCGGGACGTTCCTTCTTCTCGCCGGCGGCCTCGTCGTCGTTGCGGTGGCCTCGTTCGCCGTCCGGGGCTTCAGGGGCCTCGACGACGCTCCCGACCGAGACGTCGGTAGGCTCGATCCATGACCTCCTCGGAGCAGACGTACGCGGGCGCGGGCGTGTCGCTCGCCACGGCCGACGCGATCGTCGACCGGCTCCGAGCGGCCGTCGCCTCGACCGCGACTCCCGCTGTCGCCGGGGCCTTCGGCGCCTTCGCAGGCCTCTTCGCGATCGACGAGAGGCGCCTACTCGCCGCCTCGACGGACTCAGTCGGATCGAAGCTCGTGCTCGGTCGCCGGGGCGACAGGCTCCGCTGGTGCGGCGCCGACCTTGCTGCGCACTGCATCAACGACGTGCTCACGACCGGCGCGGAGCCGCTCTTCTTCCTCGACTACGTCGCAGCGAACACGATCGAGATCGAGCAGGTCGCCGAGCTGATCGAGGGTGCAGCCGATGTCTGCCGCGTCGCCGGATGCGCAATCCTCGGCGGTGAGACGGCGGAACTGCCGGGCATCTACCGGGAGGACGAGATCGACTTCTGCGGCACCGCCGTCGGCGTCGTCGATCGCGACCGGGTGGTGGATGGGTCGCGCGTCGAGAAAGGCGACGTCGTCGTCGGCTACGCCTCCGCAGGAATTCACGCGAATGGGTTCTCGCTCGTCCGCAAGATCGTCGGAGACGGAGCGTTCGATGCCGACCTCCTCTTGCCGCCGACACGGCTCTATCTCGACGATGTTCGCGCGTTGCGCGCTCGGGCTGACGTGCGTGGGCTCGCCCATGTCACGGGTGGTGGGATTGCCGGAAATCTCGGCCGCGTCTTGCCGAACGGCGTCGGCGCGGTCGTCGACCCGTCGGCGTGGGAGCGCCCGGAGGTCTTTCAGTGGCTTGCCGACAACGGCGTCGCCGAGGATGAGCTACGGCGCGTCTTCAACATCGGGATCGGGTACTGCGCAGTCATCCCGGCCGCCGATGTGCGAGATGAAGACCTTGTGATCGGGCAGGTCGTCGCCGGCGGCGGGGTTGCTTGGACATGACTGAGGGGGGCGGAGTCGGCGTGCTCGTCAGCGGATCCGGCTCCAACCTGCAGGCCCTGATCGCCGCGGGGATACCCGTTGCCGCGGTCGCCTCGAACGTTGCGGGGGCGGCTGCGCTCGAGCGTGCCTCCTCCGCGGGAGTGCCTACTGCGGTGTTTGCTCTCGACGCCTATCCGGGTCGCGACAGTCGTGATGCTGCCATGGCCGACTGGCTCGTGGCGCACCACGTCGAGCTCGTGGTGTGCGCGGGATACATGCACCTCCTTCGGCCGGTCTTCCTCTCTTGCTTCCCGGGTAGAGTCGTGAACGTGCACCCTGCGCTGCTTCCTGCATTCCCCGGAGCCCACGCCGTCGAGGATGCCCTCGCGGCGGGCGCGGCCCAGACGGGGGCCACGGTTCATCTCGTGGACGAGGGCGTCGACACTGGTCCCGTGCTCGCGCAGGAAGAAGTGCCTGTCCTCCCGGGCGACACAGCCGAGACGCTGCATGCGCGGATCCGCGTCGTTGAGCATCGCCTTCTTCCAGCGGTCGTGAAGGAGTTCCTCGTTTAGTGGCCCCTCCGGGAAATCCTGCCACGCTTCGCGTGGCTGCAAACACGTCGCAGGGCTTCGTCCTCGGTCGCACCCGTACAACCCGGTATGGGCGCTCCCTGCGTCCTCGCCCTGCTCGGTTTTCGCCGGCGCACCACGACAGGATTTCCCGGAGTGACCACTCATGAAGCGAGCGCTCCTCTCCGTCTACGACAAGACCGGGATCGCCGCTTTCGCCGAGGAGCTGCTGCGTCTCGACTTCGAGCTCGTTGCGAGCGGCGGCACGGCTCAGCTGCTTGCGCATGACGGTCTCCCGGTGACTCCGCTCGAGGATCTGACCGGCTTCGCCGAGATGCTCGGACATCGCGTCGTTACGCTGCACCCGGCCGTCCACGGCGGCATCCTCGCTCGCCGCGATGTTCCCGAGGACGTGGCGGACCTCGAGACGCACGGAATCGCACCAATCGATCTCGTCTGCGTCAACCTCTATCCCTTCGAGGAGACCGTCTCGCGACTCGACGTCGAGTGGGACGATGCGATCGAGAAGATCGACATCGGCGGCCCCGCGCTCCTCCGCGCAGCGGCGAAGAACCATGCTCACGTGATCCCCGTTTGTCGGCCGATGGACTACGCTCGCGTTCTTGCGGAGCTGCGCGACGGGGATGTTTCCGTGGAGACACGCCGGGAGCTCGCCGCTCGCGTCTTCACGACGACCGCCGCCTATGACAGTGCCGTCACCCGGTGGCTCTCGCGTGGGCTCGGCTTCCCCGAGACGCTCGTGCCGGTGCTCGACCACGCGCTCGACCTCTCCTACGGCGAGAACCCGCACCAGAAGGCGGTGTACTACGCCGAGCGAGGTGCCCGAACGCACCTGCTCGCGCGCGTCGAGCAGCTTCACGGCAAGCCGCTCTCGTTCAACAATCTCAACGACCTCTCTGCCGCCAGGTTGCTTGCGCTCGAGTTCGACAGGCCCGCGTGTGTGATCGTCAAACACGCCAATCCGTGCGGTGTAGGAGTTGCGGACACGATCGAGGAGGCATACGCGAAGGCGCTCGCCGGCGACCCGGTGTCGGCGTTCGGCGGCGTCGTCGTGCTCACGCGACCGGTCAGCGCAGCGCTGGGCGAGCGGCTCGCCGAGCAGTTCGTCGAGGTGCTCTTCGCACCCGGCTACGACGTGGTGGCGATCGAGGCGCTCGTCCAGAAGCCCGGAGTTCGCATTCTCGATGACGGCGAACGGCGATCCGCCGATCCATCCGAGTGGGACATGAAGCGTGTGCTCGGAGGGATGCTCGTGCAGGAGCGCGACAGTGGCCCCGATCCGCTCGATGGGATGGACGTCGTCTGCGGGGAGGCTGCTCCCGCGACGTGGGATGATCTTCTCTTCGCCTGGGCGACCGTCAAGCACACGCTCTCGAATGCGATCGTTATCGTCCGGGACGGCCAGACGCTGGGAGTGGGAGCCGGGCAGATGAGTCGCGTTGACGCAGTGCGGATCGCAGTCGAGAAAGCGCGGGAGCACGGCCACTCGCTCGACGGGGCCGTTCTCGCCTCCGACGCCTTCTTCCCGTTTGCAGACGGCCCCGCTCTCGCACTCGACGCGGGCATCCGCGCGATCATCCAGCCGGGTGGCTCGAAGCGCGACGGCGAGGTGATCACGGCTGTGCAGGATGCCGGCGCGACGATGGTCTTCGCCGGGCGCCGGCATTTCCGGCACTAGTGCGGTGTCTCGCAACGTTGAGCCCGTCTGCCCGTCTGCCCCTCGGGCCGGTGGTCGTCGTGCCCTCGCCCGAAGGAAGCTGTGCCGTCTCCCCTACGGGCTACCGGTGGATCAGTGCGTGACGAGGCAGCGGAGCGAACGGGCGGCATGATCACCGAACAGGCAGTGCTCGAGGTGGAGGCGGGGCAGGAAGCCGCCTTCGAGGCGGCATTCGCGGAGGCGAGGGCGATCGTCTCCTCGATGCAGGGGTTCCAGGCGCTTCGCCTTCTTCGTGGCATCGAGCGGCCGAACCGGTATCTCCTCCTCGTCGAGTGGGCCACGCTCGAGGATCACACCGTCGGGTTTCGGGGCTCGGCCGAGTACCAGGAATGGAAGCGACTGCTCCATCACTTCTACGACCCGTTCCCCACGGTCGAGCATTTCGCGCCGGTTTTCAGCAGCTGACAGGACGCACTGCGGGCTCCCCTGAACGAGGGAACGGGTTGTAAAGGTGATGTTTTGGGCCACCGATAGGCACGGAGGACACTGCTACGGTGCCTTTCGTTACTGCGACGCGCCGGGCCCTTGCGGGCTCGATCCGCCTTCCGGTCACCCCTCATGGCTCTCCACTCCCGCATCTGTCTGCTGTCGTTCTGCGCTCTGCTCCTTGGCGCGGCTCCGGCCCTCGCGGCCTCTCCATCCCCGGCGATCGACACCGTTGCGAATCCAGCGCGCATTTCCGGGTCGATTCCGCTCGTGGTGCGCACGTCGCACCCGCGGAACAAGCCGGCACTCGGTGTGCGCGCCGTCCGCATCGCGGCGCAGCAGCTCGGAGCCCCGTATCGATACGCCGGGATGTCGCCGAGCGGCTTCGATTGCTCGGGACTCGTTGCGTACGTTTACGGGAAGCTCGGTGTCGACCTCCCGCACAACGCCGCGGCCCAGTACGCCTACGGTCGTCCCGTCAGTCGCAGCGCGCTCCGGCCCGGCGACCTCGTCTTCTTCCACGGTCTCGGTCACGTCGGACTCTATGTCGGTCATGGCAAGATCATCCACGCGCCACAGACGGGCGAGCGTGTCGAGGTCCAGAGCCTGACCGAGCGGAGCGGCAGCGTCGAGGGGGCCCGCCGGCTCATCCGCTCGTGACGGATGCGCCGCTCGACCGTGCGCCGCACGCGTAGTGTTCGGCCCATGAGTCGGACGTACCCCACGCTGCTCGACCTCGTCGGCGACACGCCGATCGTGCGGCTCGACCGCTTCGGCGCCGCTGTCCCGCCGACGCTTCTCGCGAAGCTCGAGTTCCTGAACCCGGGCGGCTCGAACAAGGATCGCATCGGGCTCGCGATGATCGAGGCGGCCGAGCGCGAGGGCAAGCTCCGCCCGGGCGGCACCATCGTCGAGCCGACGTCGGGCAACACGGGTGTCGGGCTTGCGATCGCGGCAGCGCAGAAGGGCTACCGCTGCATCTTCGTGATGCCGGACAAGATGAGCCAGGAGAAGATCTCCACCCTGCGCGCCTACGGCGCCGAGGTCGTGATCACGCCGACGGCCGTCGACCACGACTCACCCGAGTCGTACTACTCGGTCTCCGATCGCCTCGCCGAGGAGATCCCGGGCGGATTCAAGCCCGACCAGTACTCGAACATGGCCAATCCGGAGGCGCACTACGCGACGACCGCTCCCGAGATCTGGGAGCAGACGGACGGCGGGGAGATCGACGCGATCGTGATCTCCGTCGGCACGGGTGGCACGATCTCGGGCGTCGGCCGCTACTTCAAGGAGCACCGGCCCGAGGTGCAGATCATCGGCGCCGATCCCGAGGGCTCGGTCTACACCGAGGATGCCGACCATCCGCTCGGCCCCTACCTCGTCGAGGGAATCGGCAAGGACACGTGGCCCCAGACGATGAACGCCGACGTCGTGGACGAGTGGATTCGCGTCTCCGACCGCGACTCGTTCCTGACTGCTCGCAGGCTCGCCCGCGAGGAGGGCCTCCTCGTCGGCGGCTCCTGTGGATCCACCGCGTGGGTCGCGCTTCAGGTTGCAGCGCGGTTCGGCCCCGACGCGCGCGTGCTCATGCTGCTGCCCGACGGGGGCCGCTCGTACCTCTCGAAGTTCTACGACGACAACTGGATGCTCCAGTACGGCTTTCTCGAGCGGACGACGCCACCGCCCTCGATCGACGAGGTGTTGCGCTTCAAGCGTGGCGAGGAGTCGGATCTCCCGGATCTCGTCACGATCGAGTCGACGAAGAAGGTCGGCATCGCGATCGAGTTGATGCAGCGCTACGGCATCTCCCAGTTGCCCGTCGTCCGCCACGGTACGGCCGACTCACTCGCCGACATCGTCGGTTCGATCCAGGAGCGAAGCCTGCTCGACCGCGTCTTCAAGAACCCTGACGCACTCAACGAGGACATCGCCGTCGCCATGCAGCCGCCGCTCTCGGCCGTTGACGTTCGCGCCTCGCTGGACGAGGTGTTCGCCGACCTCTCGGGCCCGAACGCAGCCGTCGTCGTCGCGCATCGCAGAAAAGCCTGCCGCAATCCTCACGCGCTCCGACCTGCTCGAGTTCCTGGTGCATCGTCGCACCCAGGTCGACCCGGGGTAGCTCGAGCTACCTCGCCCGGATCGGCGGTGCTGCGGCATCCGCCTCGATCACTGCGGGGACGAGTGCCCCGCGGCTCTCACTTCGGATCGTCGCGAAGACGGCACCGATCACGATCAGCGCGCCGACGACTGTCGCGAGATCGTGCGACTCGCCGAGGAAGACGCTTCCGAGGATGATCGCCACGACCGGGTTGACGTATTGGTGGGTGACGACCTGCGAGATCGGTGCGTGATGGAGGAGCCACGCGTAGGCGGTGAATGCGACGAGCGAGCCGAAGACGGCGAGGTAGGCCCATGCCGCGAAGGAGGCCGCCGAGATCGCCCCCGCCGAGAAGTCGCCGCCTTCCCCGGCCGCGAGCGCCACGACCACGAGGACGAGGCCGCCGCCGATCATCTCGTACACGGTCGCGACGAACGGATCCTTCGGCAGCGGCATCCGGCGCGAGATGAACGACCCGGTCGACCAGGCAATCGACGCGCAGAGCATGATCGCGAGCCCGATCGCGACGGAGCCTCCCGAGATGCCGGAGGGGCCGATGATCAGTGCGAGGCCACCAATGCCGACGACCGCTGCGACCTTCGTCGCGGTGGCGACGTGCTCGCGGGCGAGCGTGCGCCAGAGGATCACCTGGAGCGGCACGGAGCCGGCGATCATCGCGGCCACGCTCGACTCGATGCGCGTCTCTGCGAAGGTCACCGCCCCGACGCCACACGCGAGCAGCATCACACCGAGAACGACGGCGGCGCGAGCTTCCCGCCACGGCACGCGCAGCGGCGTCCGCCGAAGGGCGAGGATTGTCCCCAGCAACGCACCGGCGACGGTGAATCGCAGCCCGGCCGAGAGGAGCGGCGGCATCGTCTCCACGGAGATCTTGATCGCGAAGTACGTCGAGCCCCAGACGAGGTAGACGATCCCGAGCGCCGTCCAGATTTTCCAACCACGAGCCATGCTTTCCCTAACGCTCCCCGTCTCTCATTCCATCTCAAACGACCAGCACGGCGGAAGCGTGAGATCGCTCAGACGAAGCTCGCCGCGTGGCCGCGGGCGTTTGCCTCGCTCAGCTCGGTCGCGCTAAGGGCGCCGATTCGCTCCAGCAGCTCGAACTCGTCGCGCAGATGCGTGCCCATCATCTCCGGGCCGTCCGTCGCGATCGTGAACGCGACGCCGTGCTCGACGAATGCTCGGAAGGTCGAGCGGATCGCCTCCTCGTCGGGCAGCGCTCTCGTCAGGAGATTCGACGTGGGGCAGATCTCGAGCACGATCCGGGCCTCGCGCAGCTTCTCCATCAGATCGGGCCGGCCGGCGGCAAGGATGCCGTGGCCGATCCGGTCGGGCCGGAGGCTGTCGACGACCTCGGCGATCTCCTCGGCGCCTGTTGCTCCTTCCTCGCCGACGTGGATCGTGACGCCGAGCCCGGCGGCACGCGCCGTCTCGACCATCGGCCTGACCGATGTGTAGTCGTACCGCGTTCCACCGGGGCGCGGGCCGGCGATGTCGACACCCACGACGCCGCGGTCGGCCCAGGCGATCGCCTTGTCCACGACGATCGCGTTCTGGCGCGCGTCAAAGGTGCGATCCATCATCAGGATCAGCCCGGCGCGCACCTGCGGATACTCGAGTCGCGCCCGGTCGAGCCCGCGGATCGCAGCGAGGATGATGTGATCGAGGTCGCGCTCGCCGCCGCGATTGCGCTTCATCGGATTGAAGCGGAGCTCGAGCGTCGTGATCCCCTGGGAGCGGTAGGCGCCGCCGATCGCGCTGTGCACGGAGCGCTCGACGGCGAGTGGGGAGGACTGGATCAGCTCGGTCCAGTGGTAGATCGCGTCGAGCGCGTCGAGGTTCTCGACGCCTCGCGGGTCGGAGACGGTGACGAGTTCGACGAACTCCCAGTAGTCCTTCACGGGCAGCGCAATCCCTTGCTCGTGCGCGAGGCTCCAGAGGATGTCGGAGGCGACGGAGCCACCAAGATGTGTGTGGAGCTCGGCGAGGCCCTCGTCGGCGGGGATCATCGTGTCATCCTGCGCGGTCCCGGGGTTGGCCGAAGATCGAGCCGAAGCACGACCTCGGCGTCCATCGTGTCTCCCGTCGGCACGAACCCGTACCGCTCGTAGAACGGCTGCGGTGTCCCTTCACCGGGTGCGGCGCTCGTCCACAGGGTGTCGGCATCGGGGCGCCCGCGCAGGTACGCGACGAGCCCGTCGAGCACGGCGGTGCCGTAGCCCCGGTGTTGGTGGCGCGCGTCTATCAGCAGCCGCCACAGGTAATACGGGCCGATCAGATCGTCGTCGGTGGCCAGTCGCTCTGCCGGGATCCCGTCGCTGATCATCACGAAGCCGACGAGGAGTGCGTCGTCGTGGACCGACCACATCCGCGGACAGGCGCGAGTCTCGACGGCAGCCTCTTGAAGCGATTCCTTCACACTCGCGACAAACCGCTCCTGGCCCGGGTTCAGTCGCAGGCCAAGGACTGCGGTACGGTCGGCGTCGGAAACGATGTCGAGAAGTTGGACGCTGGCCATGATCGTCACGACGGCCGGCTCGGAGGGTCGTACCCGGCGCCGCTTCGCGGACGCCATTCTCGCACACCCGCGGTCGAACGGGTTCTCGATCGTTCGCTCCAGGCGTAGGCACGCTGGCGCAGGCGAGGTCGTCGTCCTTCGACTCGGCCGCACGGGACTTTGTGGCTCTGAGCCACAAAGTGCTTGGTCGCTCGGCTTCCGCGAACAGTTCGAGGGACATTGGCTAACGCTGGCGCAGGCGACGGCGGTCTAGGCCTGACAGTCGAGACTCAGCTGCCATTCGCTCCGCGGGAGCACAGAGAACGCTTCGTCGCTCCGAGGCTCACGGCCAAGAGCGTCGTGCACCGCCTGGCGACGCGACCGCCGCGCGGGTAGTCCCGGCCGGCGGTTCACCTCGGCAACGACATGCCAGTCTCCGGTCTGGGTCTTCTGGAGCACGACGTACTTCCCAGCGTTCGGACTCATGATGTGATCGTACCCCGCGCCCTGGCGACATCCCCGCGCGCTGGCGCAGGTCAGTGTCAGCAACCCGGGGGAGAGACTGAAGTCTCTCCCCGAGCCGTCGGTGGCGGTCAGAGACTTCGGTCTCTGACCTGGGCTACGCTCGCGGGAGACCGAGAGATCTCGGGGAACATTCCCCTGCGCTGGCGCGTCTCTCCCCGAGCCGTCGGTTGCGAGGATGTCCCCGAATCGCACAGACGAGGCCGCGTGGAGCCTTGCCTCAGCCGCGCAGGCGGAGGGCGGCCACGGCACCCAGATACGAGATGGCTGCGATCGCGGCGAGCCAGCCGAATGGGCCGATGTCCTCGCCCCGTGCCATCTGGACGATGGAGGCGACGATGATGGTGCCGAACAACACCGAGCCCGCAAACGCGGTCGCCTTGGTATCGATCCTGTGGAAACGCTCGTCGCGCCCGTCACCTCGTAGACCTCGCACGGTCTCACTTCTCCCACCAAGAAGGACGAGTACGCCGAACCCGGCCATGATTGCCAGAGAGATGAGACCGTTCCTCGGATCACCGGCGATCCACTGTGCCGCGAGCATGGCGACGCCGAGACCGACGGCGACGAGGGGCACGAAGAATCTGGACCTAGTGATCTGCATCGAACATCTCCTCTACGGTGGTTTCGAAGGTGCGCGCGAGCGCGAGCGCGAGTGGCAGCGACGGGGTGTACTTCCCCGTCTCGATCGAGTTGATCGTCTGTCGTGAGACGTCGAGTGCACGGGCGAGCTCCGCCTGCGAGAGGCCGTGCTCGAGCCGTCGTTCTCTGACGTCGTTCTTCATTGATGTCAAGTTAGCTTGACATCAGGGTGATGTCAAGTCAACTTGACAACGGGGATTCGTGTGTCAGGCGATAGCGACGGAGACGAACGCCCGCAGCTCTGGCAGCACGCGCGGGTCGATCGTGTGTGGCACCTGGGTCTCGCGCCAGAGGAGATCCGCGCCCGCAGCGCTGACACGCTCGGCGGCCGCACGGCCGAAGTCGACCGGGATGATCGGGTCGAGCGAGCCGTGAGCGACAGCGATCGGGTAGCCGGTGAGATCCGCCAGGTCGAGCTCGAAGCCCTCCACGTCTGGCATGAAGCCCGACAGCGCCATGATCGCCGCCGGCCGCGGCCGGCCCGAGCCGAGACCGAGCGCCCAGCTCATCACCGCGCCTTGCGAGAAGCCGCCGAGCACGACGCGGTCGATCGGTACGGGAAGTGCATCGAGGAAGGCCGCTGCTGCCTCGAACGTGGGGAAGAAGGTGCCCGGGTCGGGCGTGGGGATGCCGCCGAGTCGGTACCAGTGGGCACCTCCCGGCGGCAACGACAGCGGCCCGCGTGGCGTGATCCCGAGCAGCCGCCGTTCGGGGTCGAGCGCGTCCAGCAGCGGGAAGAGATCGCGCTCGTCCGCGCCGCGGCCATGAAGCAAGACGAGCGCTCCCTCGGGCGCCCCTGCTGCGGGACGCTCGAGGAAGCGAAGCGGTTCGACCGTCATGCGACCCACGAGGCGCGCGGGTCGGGGAGCGGCGTCAGCACCGGCTCGATCTTCTCGCGGAGGTGTTCGAACGCCGGCGGCAGGATCAACGCCTCGCCGAGGTGCTCCACCTCCTCATCGATGGCGAACCCTGGCCCCATCGTGGCGATCTCGAAGAGGACACCACTTGGCTCGCGGAAGTAGATCGAGCGGAACCAGAAGCGGTCGATGATGCCGCTCGCCGATTGGCCCGCGCCGCGGACAGCGTCGAGCCAGGCCTGCTGCTCGTCCATGTTCGAGCCGAAGGCGACGTGGTGGACGGTGCCGGCGCCGGGGATCCCGGGGCCGGAAGCCGGCGGCGGGTCGTAGGCGTAGTGGCCGCCGCGGACCGCGCCGCGGACCTCCCACGAGCTCGGCCCGGTTGCGACGAACCCGAGCGTCTCCTCGAGGAGACGTCGGCTCGCCTCCGGGTCGGCGGCGAAGGCGCGCACGCTGTCGAAGCCCTGCAGAGCCACTTCGACCGGAACCTCGGGATGGTGCGCGACGAGCGGAGCATCGGCTGTGGAGACGACGGCGAGCTCGAGTCCGAGCCCTTCCGGGTCGTCGAACCCGAGCCGTCCCTCGGCACGCCGGGTCGAGATGCCCTCCGCGGCGAGTCGAGCCGCCCAGAAGTCGAGCGCCTCGTCGGAAGCGACGCGGAACGTGATCGTGTGCACCATGCCGGCGCCTGCCCGGCCACGGCGGGCACCCGGATACTCGAAGAACGTGATATCCGCGCCGGGGCTGCCCTCCTCGTCCGCGTAGAAGAGGTGGTAGACGGTCGGGTCGTCCTGGTTGACGGTCTTCTTGACCATGCGCAGTCCGAGGACGCGCGTGTAGAAGTCCACGTTGCCGGGTGCGTCGCCCGTGATGCACGTCACATGATGGATTCCTTCGAAACGCATTTCGATCTCCTTGTCGCCGTCGGAGGGTAGACGGACGTCGCCGATTCAGGGATACTTGCGGGGACAAGCTAAATAATTGCACATGCAAGTATCTTCTGTCAACACCTCCTTCACCCCCTTGGAGCTCGCGGCCTGGCGAGGCCTGCTGCGATCCCACGCGGCGCTCGTCCGCGACCTCGAC
Source organism: uncultured Thermoleophilia bacterium (assembly GCA_963741655.1). Taxonomy (GTDB): domain Bacteria; phylum Actinomycetota; class Thermoleophilia; order Gaiellales; family Gaiellaceae; genus Gaiella. The sequence continues at coordinate 184,040 of CAVUIQ010000006.1, read as the reverse complement.
GCCGAGCTCCGTGCCCGGCACGATCTCTCCCTGCACGAGTACGAGGTCCTGCTGACGCTCGCTGCCGCCCCGGATGGGCGGATGCGGATGTCGGAGCTCGCGACGGCCGTGGTGCTCAGCCAGAGCGGGCTGACGCGCCTCGTCGACCGCCTCGTCCGCGACGGCTCGGTCGCCCGGGTCCGTTGCGAAGGCGACCGGCGTGGCCAGAACGCCGAGCTCACCGACGTCGGCAGGCGCCGGTACGGGGAAGCGCGTGTCACCCATCTTGCCGACGTACGAAGCCGATTCCTTTCCCAGTTCAGCGGGCCGAGCTGGAGATCCTCGGCGCGTTCTGGGAGCGGATCTCCCCGGGCGCTACCGCAGAGTGATGCGCCCCGATAGGCTCCACGCGTGAAGATCGGCATCGTAGTGCCGTTCTCGTGGTCGTTCTGGGGTGCGGTCGTCGAGCACGGCGAGCTCCAGGCTCGAGGCGCTCGAGGCGCGTGGTCACGAGGTCCGGCTCGTGATGGGGAACGACCCGCCGGGTCAGTTCACGCGTGTCCTCCACCCGAGGGTCGGTCGGCACGGCGATCCACCCGCCAACGTGATTCCGATCGGGCGCTCCGTGATCGTGCCGGCGAACGGCTCCCTGCCCAACATCATTCTCAGCCCGCGCGCTGTCGTCCGCATCCGGCGCGTCCTCGAGCGTGAGCAGTTCGACGTCCTCCACCTGCACGAGCCGATGACGCCCGTGACGTGCATCTCGGTGCTCGCGATGGCGACAGCGCCGATCGTCGCCACCCATCACGCCTCGGGCAATCTCGGCTACATGCGCGGCGCCGTGCCCGTGTACGGCTTTCTCGCGAACCGGATCGACCAGCGACTCGCGGTCTCCGAGCGCGCACGCGACTCCGCGGCCCGTTGGTTGCCCGGCGACTACGAGATCGTGCCGAACGGCGTGTTGATTCCGGATCTCGCCGAGCCGGCGGGACGCGAGAACACCGTCACCTTCGCGGGTCGGCAGGAGACGCGAAAGGGCCTGCAGGTTCTCCTTCGCGCCTGGCCGGAGATCCACCGGCGCACCGGAGCGCGGCTCCAGGTCTGCGGAGCGGACCCACTCGCCGTCAGGCTCCTCCTCACCCGACTGCGTGTGCCCGACGACGGAATCGACATTCTGGGCTTCCTGTCACAGGACGAGCTGACGGCCCTGCTGACACGCACGAAGGCGCTCATCGCCCCGTCCCTCGGAGGCGAGAGCTTCGGCATGGTCCTGACCCGCGCCTACGCGTGCGCCCTGCCCGTCATCGCGTCGGACATTCCCGGCTACCGCGAGGTGCTCACGCCCGAGGCGGCCGCTTCGATCCCGCCCGACGACCCTGCCGCGCTCATCGAGGCGACCGTCTCGCTCCTCGCCGACGAACCGCGTCGCGTCGCGATGGGAGCAGCCGCACGGCAGGTCGCGCTGCAACGCTATGCATGGAGCGACATCGCTGCGCGGCTGGAGGGGATCTACGAGCGTGCGATAGCCGACGCACGGGTCTCCGCAGCGTGAATCGGCTCATCGCACTCGGCCGCAATCCCTGGGCCCGTGGTCTCTTCGTCCTCGCCTCGCTCGTCGCCGCGATCGTCGCAGTCTGGTGGCGCGGCCCGGAGTGGACAACCGTCTACCACGCCTTCGATTTCGTCTCCTGGCGCTGGGTGATCATCGGCGTCCTCCTCAACCTGCTCTCGGTTCTCGCCCGTGCGTTCTCCTGGCGGCTGACGATCAACCAGGCGCTGCCGCCACCGCATCCGCCGGTTCGGTCAGGTCTTCTCGGCGTTCGGGATCGGCCTCCTCGGGAATGCCGTGCTTCCCGCCCGGGCCGGAGAGCTCGCGCGCGTCGCCGTCCTGCGCCGGCATCTTCCCCACGGCAAGGGCACGAGCGCGACGCTCCTCGGAACGGTATTCGCCCACCGGCTCTTCGACCTCTTTCCGGTGGCGATCCTCGTGACGTGGGTGCTCCTGACCGCCAAGATCCCGCACTGGGCGGTGACGAGCATCGTCATCTTCGGGGTCGTCGGCTTCGTCCTCCTCACGGTCGGCTCTCGTGTCCGCCGGTACAGGGCGAGGACGGGTTCATGACGGGATGGGCAGCCTCGCCGCGGTCGTGACGATGGCGCGGCAAGGACTCGCCGTCCTGCGGGCTCCGATTCCGGCGCTCGGCGCCGCGTTGTTCCAGTGCCTCGGCTGGCTGATGCAGCTCTTCGCCGTCTGGGCCGTGATGGAGGCGTTCGACCTCAACCTGCCGTTGCCGGCTGCCGGGCTCGTCCTCGTGTTGATGAACGTCGCCACGATCTTCCCGCTCTGGCCCGGCAACATCGGCCTTCTCCAGGCGGCAGTGGCGCTCCCGCTCGTGCAGTACGGCGTTCCCTACGGGACCGGCTTCGCCTACGGGCTCGTGCTCCAGGCCGTCGAGATGTCCGTCGGCGTCGGCGTCGGGCTCATCTTCCTCGCGCGCGAGGGCATCTCGCTCGCCTCGCTGAAGACGATGGAGGAGGAGCAGGAGTCGGAGGAGAACGTCCTGCTCGCCGCGGCTGTGAAGGTTCCGGAGCGAGAGCGCACCACGTCGGAATCAGTCATGTAGCGCGCCGTCTCGAAACGTTCGGCCGTACACCCCGTAGGGGACAGGCGTGGCCTGTCCCGGCCGCGAGGCACGAGCGCTCACACAGGCCCCAAGGCCCGGGTCCGTGCGGCGGCCGCCGCGGCGGTGAGCATCTCGGTGCGCTTCGCGTGATGCTCACCGCCGACGGTTGCGAGGTTGATCTCCACGAGGTGTGTCGCCGCTCGCACTGCAGCCTCCGCAAGCGTGGCGGCCGCCTTCGCGTCGGGCCGGAGCTGCGGCGATCCTTCTGCCGCCGCACGTGTTCCGAGCTCCGCGACCTCGGCAGCTGCCTCGGCGATCTGGAGCGGTACCTCTGCGGCCTGCACGAGCGCCTCGGAGATCGCGAAATCGCGCTGTTCGTTCATTCCCGACCGATCTCGCATCGTCACGATGACACGCTCGAACGCCGCAGCGTCCGCATCGCCGAGCGCAGTCAGGCGTGAACGGAGAGATCGTGCCCGGGAGGCGACGTCCGAGCCGTCCGCCCAGCCTGTCGACCCGCGTGCGACCATCGTGACGAGGGCTGCCGCCATCGAGGCCGTCGCCGCCGCAGCCGTGCCACCGCATGGCGAGGGTGCAGGTGCCTCGAGCTCGTCGAGGAATCGGTCGAGGACGTCCTCCCGTGTTCTCGTGACCTCAGTGTCGATTGGCGCTCCCGGTCCGCTCGTGTCGGGACGGCGCACTAGCGAGACTGGGCGGCACGGAGCATCTCGGCAAGCGTCTGGAGGAGCTTCCAGGCCAGATCGGGCCGCTCCTCGATCAGGGGCCGAAAGCTCCAGATCGGGAGGGCGTAGGCAACGATCGGCGTCGTCGCCGTCACCGTCGCCGAGCGCGCCGACTTGTCGACGAGGGCGACCTCACCGAACGAGCTGCCCGGCCCGAGGTTCCCCACAACCTCCCCCTTTACCGTGACGGCGGCCTCGCCGCTCTCGACGATGAAGAAGTTGAGCCCGTCGACGCCCTCGGTCGCGATTGCGACTCCCTCGGCGAAACGGCGCTCGATGAACTCGCTCGCGAGTCGCCCGACCGTCTTGTCGTCGAGCTCGGAGAAGAGCGGTACACCACGGATGAGATCGGCTGAAGGCTGAGGCATGGGCGGACCTTACAGATCCGGTGCAACGTTGTCATCGGTTCCCGCCGCCAGCTCCTCGATCCGCCCCTCGGCAGCCTCGAGCAACGCCGCACACCGGCGATGGAGCTCCTCGCCACGTTGCCAGAGTTGGATCGCCTCGTCGACTGCGACGTCCCCGCGCTCGAGCTTCCCGACGATCTCCTCGAGCTCGCGCGCAGCTCTCGAACGTCTGCTCACCGTCGCTCGCTCATGGCAGCACCTCCTCGACCGTGGCCGTCAGGCCGCCCGAGCGCGAGCTCGATCTCGAGCCTTCCTCCCGGAGCGGCGGCCGCAGCGTCCGGAGCGCGGCTGCCGCCGGCGCGGACGATCGCGTAGCCGCGCGTGAGTGTCGCGCGCGGCGAGAGCGCCTGGAGGCGTGCCGCAGCATGGTCGAGGGCGACGCGGCGGCGCTCGAGGAGGAGCAGGGGCGCAGCGCGGAGCCGGTCGTGGCTGCGGTCGAGACGCTCATGGTCTCGGGCCAGGATCCGCCCGACGGAGTCGTCGAGCAGCGTCGCGCAGCCGCCCGAGCCCGGTCTTCAACTCGAGCAGATCGGGCACGACGAGGCGGGCTGCCGCCGTCGGCGTCGAGGCGCGGACATCGGCGGCGAGGTCGCAGAGCGGCGTGTCCTGCTCGTGGCCGACGGCCGAGACGACGGGCACGGGGCAGGCCGCGAACGCTCGCACGACGATCTCGTCGCTGAAGGGGAGCAGATCGTCGAAGCTGCCGCCGCCGCGGGCGACGATGACGACGTCGACGGCGGGGTGCGCTGCGACACGCCGCGAGCGCAGCGGCGATCGCGGCCGGCCGCGCCCGCCCCCTGTACGCGCGTTTCGGCGACCACGATGTGAGCCGCCGGGTAGCGCGTCCGGATGCCCGTCACGACATCGCCCCGCGCGGCGGCGTCTGCGCCGGTGACGACTCCGACCGCGCGCGGGAAGCGCGGCAGGGGTCGCTTCCGCTCCGCCGCGAACAGTCCCTCGGCGGCGAGCACGCCGCTTGAGTCGCTCGATCGCCGCGAGGTGGTCGCCGAGCCCGATCCGCTCGATCGTGACGACGCGGAAGCTGAGCTCGCCCTTGGCCGCGTAGATCTCTGCCTTGCCCTCGACGAGGACGCGCTCGCCCTCGGCCAGCTCGAGCTCGAGGGCGTCGAACCGTCGGCGCGGCATCGTGGCGCTGAGGCACGCTCCGCTCATCAGGGTCCTTGAGGGTGAAGAAGACGAACGCCCATGCGTCGTTCCGGCGCAGCTCGGTGACCTCTCCCTCGACCCACAAGCCGGGAAGCCTGCGGAGGTAGATCCCGATCCCCTCGTTGAACGCGGAGACGCTGAAGACCTTGCGGTCGCCGTAGAACGTCGCCTCGACCTTCACCCCGGCAGGGTAGACGGCGCAGAGCGGTCGGCGGATGCGCGCCTGTGCGGGGAGCGCGAAACGCTCTAGAGCAGGATCTCGGCCGCGGTAGCAGGCGTGCAGCCCTGCCGCAGCAGGTCGACGCACGTGTGCAGATCGGCCTCGCTGGCGGCGAGCCGTTCGGCGAGCGGCAGCGGGAACCCGGCCTCGATCAGGACGTGCAGGCGCCAGCTCTCGACCTTGGCCTGCTCGTTCTCGCGCTCGACGTATGTCTCGGTGATCTCTGCCATGTGGTCGCCGTCGCGGGGATTCGTGATCGCTAAGACGATCCCTTCCGTGATTGGTTGGCGCGATGACCGGGGCGAGCGCTCGCGGCCTACGATGCTGTCGAGGCGGCGCGCGAGCTCCTCCCGCATCATCAGCTCGACGGCACGGTCGAGCTCGCGGGCGAGCTTCGTCGCCGCCTCCTCGCGGATCTCGCGCATCCGCTCGTCGAATGCGGTCGCGGCGATCTGAGCATGGCGCTCGATCTCACGCTCGGTGACCCGCTCGAGCCGCTCGGTCTGGCGGCGCTCGAAGTCGATCAGTGTCAGCTCGAGCCGCGCCCGCGCGTCGGTCTCGGCCTGCTCGATGCCCTTCGGCGATCGCCTCCTCCCGTGCCCGCAGCCGCTCGGTGATCTCGTCGATCGCGCGGCGTCGCTCGATCGTCTGCGCCTCGAGCTCGTCGAGAGCCTCCGTCACCGCGGACGCGGCTGCGCGCTCGAGCTCCTCGCGAAGCCTGATCACGGCCTGTCGTTGCTCGTCGCTCGTCGATCCGAGCTCGGCCGCCTCTCGGTCGATCCGCGCTTCGACATCGGCGACTGCCTGCTGCTGGCGCTGGATCAGGTCGGGCGAGCTGCGTCTCGAGGTGGCGCTGGGCCCGCTCGAGGTCGTCGACGACGCCCTGCAGTCGCTCGTCGAGTCGCCTCTCGACATCCGCGAGCGTGTCCGCGAGCGCCTCTCCGGCCCTTCGTTCGCGTTCGGCGAAGGTCGCACGCCGCTCCTCTCCGAGGCGACGCTCCTCCGCGGCGAGCTGGGAGATCGTGTCGGCCCGCTCGCGGGCGAGCGTGCGGCGGATCTCCTCCGTGTGCGCCGCCGTCTCCTCGTCGACGGCCGGGCGACCTGCGCCCGGGCCTCGGCGACGAGCGCGTCGGTCGCGGTTGCCCGGCTGCGCGCGCGACGAAGCGCGAGCCAGAGGCCGATCGCGAGCGGCGAGCGCGGCGACGAGGCAGGCGACGAGAATCCAGACGAGCACGCCGGAACGCTATAGGCGGAGAGCGACGAGCGCGGCGGCGATGAGGATGGTCGCGACCGCCAGCAGTCGCAGCGCGCCCTCGGGTGCGGCGACGAGCACCTCGCGCGTGATCGGTTCGCGGTCGCCGTCCGCGAGCTCGAGCTCGCCGGTCACCGCGACGACATCACGTCGGACGTGCCGCACGGGAGTCGAGAGCCGCCGCTGGGCGAGCGAGAGGACGGTCGCCCAGGCGGCTGCGATGACGGCCGCGAGCCGCGGATCGTCCCGGCGCAGGCGACGGAGCCGGTGACGACCGGGAAGGCCCCCCACGCGAGGGCGAACCAGAGGTCGGAGTGGAAGCGGCCGCCGAACAGCTCGAGGTTGTAGGCGGGGACGAGAAACGCCCCGATCGCGATCAGGGGCAGGATCCAGAGGCTGAAGCCGATCGCGACGGCGATGCCGATCGCGCAGGCCGCGGCGATCGAGACGACGCGCGAGGGCGATGAGGACCGGCGAGGGAATGGCCGTCCGAAGCGGCCGACCGGCGAGCTCGTCGAGCGCGTGGGCGCCGATGCCCATGGCGAGGAAGAACGCGAGCACGGTGAGCCCGAGCCGATCCCAGGACACGCTCGGCCGCGAGGCAGCCACCGACGACGACGTAGGAGAGATGCCAGGCGGTGTAGGGAACGTGCAGCAGCGTCACGTAGTCGCGCCAGCCGCCCCGCTCGAGTGCGTAGAACGCCGGCTTCACGCTCCGGATCCCCCAGATCACCACCCCGCCTCCGAGGCTCATGCGCCGCGCCCGCACGTCGATGATGCCCGCCTCGCGCCAGAGCTCGAGCTGGCGCTCGAGCGGCCAGCGCTCGTAGAACCCGCGGATCGAGGGGCCGAGGAACCGGCCGACGTCGTACCAGCCTCGGGAGACGAGCCGACCCGCGGCGGGAGGCCGACGCCGACGTAGAGATCCCAGAGCGGCCGCCAGATCCCGCGGGGCACGCAGAACTCGAGGTTCGCGATCGTGCCACCCGGCCGGACGACGCGCGCGAGCTCGGCCAGCGTCGCACCGGGGTCGTCGACGTAGCGGAGCAGGTACGTGAACGTGAGGTGGTCGAACGACGCGTCCGGAAACGGGATCTCGGTCGCCGACGCCTGCGACGAGATCGACGCGGTCGCCGAACCGCTCGCCGCGCGAGGGCGAGCATGTCGGCGCTCTGGTCGAGGCCGGTCACCGTGTGGCCGGCGGCGACGAGTTGCTCGGCGACGAGGCCGGTTCCCGTCGCGACGTCGAGCACGGTTCCGCCGTCCCGCGGAACCCGTCGCACCATCGTCCGCCGCCAGCGCGGATCCTGCCCGAAGGAGAGCGTCGCGCCGACCCGGTCGTAGGTCGGGCCGAGAGGAGCGAAGAGCGCTCGGGCGTGGTCGCGGCGTTCGGACACGGTCCTACCCTGCCATGGATCTCTATCCTTGGGCGGTGACGCTGCTCGCCGACCTCGAGCGCATCGCCACGCTCGCCGAGACGTTCGCGCCGGCCGCCGGGGCGGTGAGCGCCGTTCTCCCCGCCGAGGCGACGCCGGGTCGGCGCTCGTACCTCTGCGCCTTCGAGACGCCGGACGGAGCGCGCTCGTGGCTCGTGCTCGACGACGACGGAGCGCGCGGTCGCCGACCGCCGGGACGTCAAGGACACGGTCTCGATCGCGGCGCTGTGCGAGATCGCCGAGGAGTCGGCGGTCGGCGGCGACCTCGACGAGCTGCTCTCGCAGCTCGTCGCGCTGCGCCTGACGGAGAACCCGGAGGGGATCGACGAGGCCGAGGAGGCCGTTCGTGCGCTGCAGCAGACGATCGGAGTGCCCCCGCAGCTCGCGTCGCCCGCGCGGCTCGACGAGATCGGCGCGGCCACGCGACGACTCGAGCTGGCCCTCGACCCGGCCGCGCCGTCCCCGTTCACGGCCGCGCTGAAGGGCGCCCAGGGAACGCTCGACGAGCTCCTCGACGAGGTCGTCGGCGCCTACCGTGTGCCGCTCGCTCGTGACGATTCGTCACGAGGGTCGCGGTCGAGCTCCGCTACGCTCCCGGCATGGAAAGTGGCGGCTTCTTCCCGTTCGGCGGTGACCCGGAGGAGATCCTCCGGGGTCTGCGCGAGTTCGCCGAGACGCAGTCGGAGAGCGTCAAGGAGGCGCAGCGCGAGCAGTTCGCGACGCTCACCCTGAACACCGCCGTCGAGCTCACCGCGGCGGCGCTGAAGCAGGTTCAGCCGACCGGCTGCGCCGACGAGCAGGCGGTCGCGCTCCGCGACGCGATGCGGGTTCTCTTCCCCGAGGCAGTGGCGCTCGTCAGCGCCGCCCGCCAGGGATTCATGCGCGAGTCCTAGCGGTCCCGCCGCCGTGAGCCTCTTCGACCGCGCCGTCGCCTCGCGTGCTCCCCGTCGTCCCGCGGCTCGGTCGTCCGGCGGGTCTCGGCGCCGTACATCGCGGGTGCCACGCTCGACGATGCGCGCCGCGACGGTGGCGACGCTGAATGCCGCAGGGAAGCGGCGCCACCGTCGACGTCCTCGGCGAAGAGATCCACACGCGAGGACGAGGCGCGCGCGATCGCCTCGACGTACGGCGACGTGCTCGCGGCGATCGAGCGACGACGGCCTCGACGCGAACATCTCGCGTCAAGCTCACCGGGCTCGGGCTGAAGCTCGACTTCGGCCTCTGCCGGTCGCTCGTCGAGGAGCTCGTGCGGATGCCGGCCGGCGGGGCGCTTCGTCCGCATCGACATGGAGGACGCGACCTGCGTCGACGACACGCTCGCGCTCTACCGCGAGCTGCGCGGGGCAGGGCTACGACAACGTCGGCGATCGTGCTTCAGGCGTACCTCAAGCGGACGCTCGACGACATCGAGGACCTCGCGCGAGCTGCGGCCGAGCGTGCGGCTCTGCAAGGGGATCTACGTCGAGCCGCGCGCGATCGCCTTCCACGACGCCGACGTCGTGCGACGGTCGTACGTCGGCTGCCTCGACGCGCTCCTCGACGGCGGCTCCCGTGTCGGCGATTGCGACCCACGACGAGCAGCTCCTGGTCGAGTCGCTCGCCCGTCGTCGACGGGCGCTGCCGCCGGACGCCTACGAGTTCCAGATGCTGCTCGGCGTCCGCGAGAGCCGCGCCACCGAGCTCGTCGCGACGGGCACCGGTGCGCGTCTACGTCCCGTTCGGGCGGCAGTGGTACGAGTACTCGCTCCGGCGCCTGCAGGAGAACCCGCGCATGGCCGGCGTGATCGCGAAGGCGACCCTCGGCCGCGCCGTCGGGCGCGACGGATAGGTGGTTCGACGGGCGGACCGGGAGACCCGGGAGACAGGCTGAAGCCTGTCACCGCCTGTCACCGCCTGTCACCGCCGCCGCTAGGCGACGAGGCTGAAGCCGCCGTCGACGATCAGCGTCTGGCCGCGGATCATGTCGGAGTCCGGCGAGGCGAGGAACGCGACGACGCCCGCGATGTCGGCCGGGCAGCACCATCCGTCCGGCGGCGTTCCGCGATCCCATCTCGAGCATCTCCTCGCGGTTCGGGAAGTGGTCGAGCGCGCCCGTGTCGACGACGCCGCCGGACACCGCGTTGACGCGGATGCCCGCCGGCCCGAGCTCCACGGCCAGGTAGCGAACGAGCGACTCGAGCGCCGCCTTCGATGTCCCGACGAGGGCGTAGTTCTCGAGCACGCGGATCGAGCCGAGGCTCGAGATCGCGACGATCGACGAGCCGGCCGGCATCGACGGCGCGATCACGCGGCTGAGGGAGAGGAACGCGCGGGCATTCGCGTTCAGCGTCCAGTCCCAGTGCTTGTCCTCGGTCTCGAGTGCAGGCCGGATCACGCCGGTCGCGGCGTTGTGCACGAAGACGTCGAGCGGCCCGAGCTCGGCGATCTGCTCGAGAACCCTGTCGGAGGTGACGTTGCCGCGGACGAGGACGGGCTCGGCGCCGAGCGCCTGCAGCTCGGCCGCCGTCTCCTCGGCCGCCGCGTCGGAGCGCATGTAGCCGATCGCAACCTTCGTCGCGCCTTCGCGCGCGAGCCGGAGCGCGATCTCCTTGCCGATGCCGCGCGAGCCGCCGGTGATCAGGACTGACCGTCCCATCAGGCTGTGCCCCTCAACTCGTCTGCCCTTCAACCCGTGCGCGGGAAGCGGCCGCGTGACCGGCGCCGAGGAGGGAATCTCGTCCCAGCCGATCCGGGTCCGGGGCTCCTCGGGCGCATCGTTCTCGGCCTTCGAGGACGCATGACCGAGGTCTTCGAGCATCGCGATCTTCGCCTCGCCGAACTCGACGAACGGGATCGTCGGAGGGAAGGTCGGCGATCAGCTCCCGAACGCGCGCCCTGATCTGAAAGGCGAAGTGGGGCGTCGCCGGGCCGACGAGGGCCTCGAGGTCGTCGATGGTCGGGTCGGGCATCGCGCTGGAAGCCTAACGACTGTCGTGCACTATCGTCGTGGGGTGCGCAGGCCTACGTCCGTCGAGGTGATGCTGCTCTCGGCGATCGTGCTGTGGGCGCTGAATCTCACCGTCAGTCGCTACATCCTGACCAACGGGCTGCAGCCGTTCGCGTACTCGACGGTCCGCTACGGCCTCGCCTCCCTCGTCTTCATCGTCATCGCGCTCGCCGCCGAGCGATCGCTCCGGATCGCGCGCGGCGACTTCCTGCTCGTGGGCAGCGCAGCGCTCGTCCTGTTCCTGAACCAGATCGCGTTCGTGTACGCGTTGAAGACGACATCGGCGTCGGTGATCGCGCTGATCCTCGCCGCGACGCCCGTCTTCGCCGCGATGATCGGCCTTGCCTTCGGGATGGAGGTGCTCCCGCGTCGCTTCTGGCTGGGTGCCGTCCTGTCGTTTCTCGGCGTCGGACTGGTGGCGCTCGGCGCCTCGGGCCAGTTCGGCGCCGATGCGGGCGGGATCCTCCTCGGGGTCATGACGGCTGCCAGCTGGGCCGTCTACTCGATCCTGATCACGCCGCTCATGCAGCGCTACTCACCGGTTCGGATCAGTGCGCTCGTGCTCCCGCTCTCGTGGGTCGGGATGGCTCTGATCGGTCTCCCGCAGACGCGATCCCAGGACTGGCAGCTCGGCTGGGAGGTGTGGGTGCTCGTGCTCTTCGCGACGCTCGGCCCGCTCGTCGTCACGAACATCCTCTGGTTCAAGTCCCTCGACCGGATCGGTGCGTCGCGTGCGACGCTCGCGACGAACCTGCAGCCGTTCCTCGCCGCGCTCTTCGCGGTCGTGCTGCTCGGCGAGACGATCGACGCGATCCAGGTCGCGGGCGGTCTGCTGATCGGGATCGGGATTCTCGCCGCGCGGCGACGCTCGCCCGTCTCTCCGGGCGAATGAACGGCGACGGACGAAGTACCCTGCGCGGATGACTCCGCAGCGACGTGTCGCACTCGTCTCGGTCGGCGCCGCGCTGGCGCTGATGGGGATCAAGCTCGCGACGGGCCTTGCGAGCGGCAGCCTCGGTCTCGTCTCGGAGGCACTCCACTCCGGAACGGATCTCGTCGCAGCGCTGCTCACCTTCTTCGCGATCGGAGTGGCAGGCCGCCCGGCCGACCGCTCGCATCCGTACGGCCACGGGAAGGCAGAGCACCTCGCCGCCCTCGCCGAGGCGTTCGTGCTCCTGCTCGTCAGCGTCGCCGTCGGCGCACTTGCAGTGGCCCGGCTTGCGGGCTGGGTCGAGATCGAGACGACGACGGCGTGGTGGGTCTTCGCGGCGGTTGCGGTCGTGATCGCGATCGACATCTCGCGGACGCTCGCCTCCGTCAGGGCGGCGCGCCAGTACTCGAGCCCGGCTCTCGCCTCGAACGCGCTCCACTTCGCGAGCGATCTGGTGGGCACGCTGGCCGTTCTCGCGGGCCTCGTCGCCGTCCGGGCCGGCTGGCAGGCGGGCGACTCGCTGGCGGCGCTCTTCGTCGCCTTCCTCGTGATCACCGCGGCAGCCCGACTGATCCGTCGCAACGTGGACGTGCTCATGGACAGAGCCCCCGACGATGCCGTGCGCGCCGCGCGCGCCGCGATCGCCGAGATCGATCCGCCCGTCGAGGTGCGGCGGCTGCGGCTTCGTGAGGCTGCGGGGAGGACGTTCACCGATGTCGTGATCGGAGTCTCTCCCGGCGCAGCGGTCGGTCAGGGACATGCCGTCGCCGACCGGGTCGAAGCGGCGGTGCAGGAGGCGTTGCCCGGTGGAGACGTCGTCGTGCACGTGGAGCCGGCCGGGCAGGAGGCCCTCATCCGCGAGCGCGTGCGCGAGGCAGCGATGTCCGTGGCGCGCGTGCGCGAGATCCACAACCTCTCCGTGATCGAGCTCCCGGACGGCGCTCACGTTTCGCTCCATCTCAAGCTGCCGGGTGAGCTCCCCCTCGACGAGGCGCACGCGCTCGCCGAGCAGGTCGAGCGCGCGATCGTCACCGGCGTCGCCGAGGTGATCGACGTACAGACCCACCTCGAGCCGCTCGCGGAGCCTGCGACCGGCCGTGAGGTCGACGCCGATCCCGCCGAGCTGCAGCGCATCGTGCTCGGCGCCACCGGGTCACCACCGCGCTCGGTGCGGTTTCTCCACACGGACGAGGGTCTCGTCGTGTTCCTGACGCTCGGGCTCGACCCGGCGGCGAGCCTCGCGGCGGCGCACGCGACAGCGTCCCGCGTCGAACAGGAGATCAGAGGCGAGCTACCGGGTGTCGCCGAGGTGATCGTCCACACCGAGCCCTGACCCGCCGCGCTACAGGTTGAATAGGCGCGTGCGCCTCTGCATGTTCCACCCGAACGACAATCCCCTCGAGCGCGGCTGGGTCGGCCGCATCGACGGCGACAGGATGCTCCACCTCGCAGCGCAGACGCTGCAGTCCTTCTTCCTCGGCGGCAGCGGGGCCCGCGAGCACGCCGAGTATCCGCTCGCAGACGTGACGCTTCTGGTCCCGGTGCAGGCGCCGACGGTGCGCCTCTTCTCCACGTCCGATGCCTTCCACTTCGCGAACGCGACGGCACTCGTCGGCCCGAACGTCGCCGTGAGCGGCACCGCGCTCACCGCGTGCGCCCGGGTCGCCGCGGTGATCGGCGCCGAGGGCGAGATCGGCGGTTTCTCGGCGCTCCTCGAGTGGCAGGATCCAGCCGAGTCGCCGACCGTGAAGCAGTCCGACTTCGGTCTCGTGTTGGGACCCGTCGTCGTCACGCCGGACGAGATCGATCCCGGCTCGGTCGTGATCCGTGTGGAAGCGGAGGGCCGACGCGAGGACGGCGTCTCCGACGGAGTTCGACTGGGCCGATGCGATCGCGCTCGCCGCCCGCCGCACGGTCCTCAGGCCGGGCGACGTGATCGCCGGGCCACCGGTTGCCACGCTCACCGACGTGGGAGGGGACGTCCGGCTCGAGATCGAGGGCATCGGCGTCCTCGACTGCCCACTTGTAGAGGCCTGATGCGGCTCGTGCTCGACTGGGACGGGACCGTCACCGAACGGGACACGCTCCACATGGCGATCGAGAAGTTCGGCGACCTCGAGGTCTTTCACGCGCTCGAACGGCAGATCGGACGTGAGCTGACGCTGAACGAGGTGATCGAGGTCGAGATGGGCACGATCAGCGCTCCGTTCGAGGAGGTGCTCGAGTGGCTCCTCGAGACCGTGACGATCCGACCCGGGTTCGCGGAGCTCGTCGCAGAGCACGACCCACTCATCATCTCGGCCGGCTTTCGGGAGCTGATCCTGCCCGTGCTCGAGCGGGAAGGGGTGACGGCGGAGGTGATCGCGAACAGCCTCGAACCGAACGCAACCGGGTGGCGCTCGACGTTCCTCGAACGCGAGGCGTGCCCCGTCTGCGGCGAGCCGTGCAAGCGTGTCGCGCTCGCCGGCGGCGACCCGTTCACCTACGTCGGCGACGGCGTCTCCGACCGCTGCGTCTCGCTCGCGGCGGATCGTGTCTTCGCGCGTGACGGGCTCGCCCGCTGGCTCGACGACCGTGGCGCCGACTACGAGAAGTACAGCGACCTCCACGATGTCCGGCGCTCGCTCGCGGCTCGGCCCTCGGCATGACCCGTACGATCGGCGAGGTGGGCTTCCTCGCGCTTCCGCAGCCGTACGACTTCGAGGCGTCGACCGAGCGCTTTCGCTCGCACGGCACCGATCTCGCGAACCTCTGGCATGACGGTGGCCTGCACCGGGTCATCGCCGGCCACGACGTTCGCGTGGAAGCAGCGCCGGGCGGCGTGCGGATCACGCCGGCCGACCCCGGGATCGTCGACGCGGTCTCCTGGCTGCTCGGCCTGCCTCTCGACCTGGAGGGCTTCTGGGCGTGGGCCGAGGACGATCCGGTCCTCGCGGCGCTCGCGGAGCCGCTGCGGGGCTACCGACCCCCGCTCGTCGCGGATCGCTGGGAGATGCTCGTGACCTCGATCACGGCCCAGCAGGTGTCGCTGCACTCGGCATTCGCCGTTCGCTCCCGGCTGATCGAGCGGTTCGGCGTCCGCGTGGGCGACGTCTGGGCGTTCCCGACGCGCGAGCGGCTGGCCCGGGCGGAGGAGAGCGAGATTCGTGCGGTCGGCTTCTCGACGAGGAAGGCCGAGTACGTGATCGGTCTCGCCCAGAGCGAGCTCGATCTCGGTGCCCTCGATGCGCTCTCCGACGACGAGGTCGTCGAGACGATCACGGCGGAGCGCGGGCTCGGTCGCTGGACCGCCGACTGGTTCCTGGCGCGGGCTCTCGGGAGGCCCGACGCCTGGCCCGCCGGCGACCTCGCCGTGCGCAAGGCGGTGTCGTTCTTCTACGGTGCAGGCAGAGATCTCGACGAGACGGAGGTACGGAACGTGGGAGAGCGGTTCGGGAAGTGGCGCAACATCACCAATCACATGCTGCTGGCCGGTGCGCGGGTGTTCGGATGACCGTTCGCAGCGCGACGCTCGACGATCTCGAGGCCATCGAGGAGCTCTGGCTGGCCTTCGAGGCGGAGGTTCCCCCGCCTGCGCACGAGGACGTCGATCATGCGACCGAGCTCGCCGAGATCCGGGCGATCGTCGAGTCCGGCCTCGGCTGGGTCGCGGAGCGGAACGGTGCTGCGATCGGGTTCGCACTCGCACGCCGTCGTGGTGCCCGGGTCGGACGCATCACCGACCTGTACGTCGTGCCGACGGAGCGCCGTGCCGGTGTCGCCGACTCGCTTCTCCGCGCGGTCGCGGCCCGGCTCGCCGAGGACGGCGTCGACACGATCGACCTCGAAGTGATGGCATCCAACGCAGAGGCCCGCGCGGTCTACTCGCGCTGGGGCTTCCGCAACGAGGTGCTCGTTCTCGCAGCGCCCGTCGCCGCGCTCGTCGAGCGCCTCGGCGTCGAAGCGGCGACGACGTCGTTCGGTTCCATCCACATCCAGACCGACGACGTCGACGTGATCCTGAAGGCGGTCGAGATGTTCGTCCCCCGGCTGCTCGGGCGCTCGACAGGCTCGGTCGTCACCCAGCCGCGGGGCGGGTACGTCACCGTCTACGACGACGCGTGCGATCGCGATCCCGCGATGCTGCGGCGGCTAGCGAAGGAGATCTCGGCCCGGACCGGGCTCGTCGTGATCGCCATCGGTGTCGAGCAGGAGGCGCTCGTGAGGATGATCCTGCTCGACCGCGGCGGCATCGTCGACGAGTACGTGTCGGTGCCCGAGTTCCACGGCCCGCTCCCGCCCGGCGAGGTCGTGGCGCTGAACGCGAATCCCGTCGTCGTGGAGCGGTACACGGGCGCGGCGCAGGCGGCCGTCCGCGCTGCCGCTCCCGTCGCCCGCGTCCCGTCCGATCTTCCCCCGGCGCGCGAGCTGCTCGCCGGCCTCGCCGGCGTGCTCGGGCTCGACGGCACCGGGTACGGCTGGGCCGACGTGCCCGCGGACGCCGAGGCGATCAGGATCGAGCGCTGATGGCGGCACTCCGGCTGATCGACGCGCCGCGGTGCCCGTACTGTGCCCGCGTCCGCATCGCGCTCGCCGAGAAGGGCATCGCGTACGAGACCGTCGTGATCGACCTGGCCGATCGCCCTGCCTGGGTCTACGAGCTGAACCCCGTCGGCAAGGTTCCCGTGCTCGAGCGGGACGGGTGGGTGCTGCCGGAGTCGGCCGTGATCAACGAGTACCTCGAGGAGGTCTTCCCGGATCCGGCGCTTCTCCCGCTCGGATGCGACGCAACGCGCGAACGCGCGACTGCTCATCTTCCGGCACGACGACTTCACGGATCCCTACTACGCGCTGCGGCGCAAGGAGGCCGGCGCGGAGGTTGCGTTCGCGAGCGAACTCGAAGCCCTCGACGCGACTCTTGCCGGAATGCGCTATCTCACCGGGACGGAGTTCGGCCTTGCCGACATCGCCTATGTCCCATGGGTACTCAGGGCTCGCGACCTTCTCGGAGTCTCGCTCGAGTCGTATCCGTCGCTCCTCGATTGGGTTGCTCGCCTGTCCGAGCGCTCGTCTATTCAGGCCGAGCTCGAGGTCATCGCGGCGCTGTGACCGACGTCACGCGGGACGAGGTAGCGGCGCGCCTCGGCGAAGAGGGGCTCACGCTGCTCGACGTTCGAACGCTCGCCGAGTACGACGGCTCGGCGGGGTACCCATGCGACGCGCGTCAGGGTCACATCCGCGGAGCGCGGCATGTGGACCTCCACGATCTTCTCGCTGCGGGCGACTCCGCCGCGATTCAATCCCTCCTCGGACTGCCGGAAGGCGCCGAGGTCATCGCCTACTGCCACTCGGGTGGCCGCTCCGCCGTCGCTGCGGACCTTCTGGTGGCTGCGGGTTACCTGGCGCGCAACTACGTCGGTTCCTGGCATGAGTGGTCGGCCGACCTCTCGCTCCCGATCGAGCTCCGTTAGGGCGGTGCGTAGGACGATGCGAAGCCCGGCGTCGTAGGGGCGATGCGTAGCCCGGCGTCAGCCGGGCGAAGCGTCGCCCGCGTCTACCGCGAGCGTCGCCCGCGTCTAGCGCATCGCCGCCGCGTAGTCCAGGAACGCGTTGCACAGGGCGCGGCCGTGCTCGTTCCAGGCGCCGAGGAACGCATCGGTCTCGGTCCGCGTCGTTGCAAGATCCGGAATCTCGGGGGCGCCCTCGACGAACCAGTAGTCGAGCATGTGCCGTGTCACTTCCGGGTGGAACTGGACGCCCCACGTGCGCTCGCCGAGCCGGAAGGCCTGGCGCGCGGCGTCGCTTTCTGCGAGCAGCGTGGCGCCCTCTGGAAGAGCGAACCCGTAGTGATGCCACTGGAAGGCGTCGATCTGCGCGGGCAGGACGCCGAGAACCGGGTCTGCGAGCCCCGTGTCGTTGACCGTGACTCGATACCAACCGACCTCCGACGTGGCGATTGGCCCGACGTGCGCTCCCATCGACCGCGCGATCAACTGGGCCCCGAGGCACACACCGAGGAGCGGAACCTCGCGGTCGATCGCCTCACGGATGAACGCTCCTTCCTCCGCGAGCCACGGGTGCTCGGCGTCCTGGTCCGGATGCATCGCGCCGCCGAAGACCATGATCGCGTCGTACCGGTCGGTTGCGTCGAGCTCCGACGAGTCGTGGTTGAAGCCAAACCGCTCGAGCCGATCGCCCCGCTGTTCGACGATGTCCTCGAACAGGCCGCCGCCACCCGTCGAGGTCGGCTCGTGGACGACGGAGAGGACGCGCATCGCGGCAGCCTACCCGCTCAGAACAGCGTCATCTCGGCAGGAGGCAAGTCGAGGCCGCCCGTGGCTGCAATCCCGGCTTCGTCCAGCAGTCCCCGGAAGATCACCGCGCTCCTCGGAGCGAAATCATCTCGATTGTTGTTGAACAGCGCATAGACCTCTTCGGCCTGACCTGCCAGCTGCGCCGTCGGTGACACCCACTCGGCCAGCTCCTCGGCCGAGTACATCCAGTCGAAGCGATCGGCGGCGCTCCCGCCGCGGATGTTCCACGTCTGCGCGTTGCGGCCGTGGAAGCGGATCACGGAGACGGCGTGCGTCGCCGCGGCGACGCGCGGTGCGACGTTCGTCGCGCGGGTCAGTGGTGCATCGACGGAGACGTAGGCGAGCCCCTGCTCCTCGAGGAACCGCAGGGTGTCCGAGCGCTCGTCCGGTTCCATCCAGGAGCGGTGGCGAAACTCGACGAGCGGTACGAGCGGTTCGAGCCGGCCACGTGCGCGCGCGAGGTCGTCCTTCGCCTCCCTCGACTTGACGAAGCGAGGGTGGTACTGGAGCAACACGCCGCGAAGCTTTCCCGAGAGCTCGAGCGGCTCGAGCGCGACACGGAATGCCGCGAACGCAGCGTCCGTCGGCTCGCCCTCGTGAAACGTCATCGCCGCGCTCGCCTTGACGTGGAACGTGAAGTGGTCGGGCGTCCGTTCGGCCCAGCGCCGCGTCACGTCCGGATCGGGGAGGGCGTAGTACGGAGAGTCGACCTCCACCACGTCGAACCGTTCGGCGTAGTAGCGCAGCCGGGCCGCCGCGCCCGAGACCCCGCGTGGGTACCACGCCTTGAGGAGCCCCTCGTCGGCCCAGCTACACGTTCCGAGTCGGACGGTCGCGCCCATGCGCGGACGATAGTGGGCCGAGCGTGACGTCTCTAGTGGGGCTTGTTGCAACGTAAGACCCGAAATGATCGTTCCAACAAGCCCCACTACTGTGCTTGCCTGAAGTGGCCCTTCACAGACCGGAGCATTTCAGGCCGAACCTTGTCTCAAGGGCCACTAGCTGAAGGTGCCGCCCGCGAGGCTCGTGTCGCTGTGGATCGGGGGGCCGCCGTCCTCCTCGACGGAGACGTCGACCGCGGCATAGTTGCCAGGGCCGGGAAGCGACAACTCGAGCTCGACGTCGCTCGACGTCGGTGTGAAGACTCCGACCGACTCCATCTCGCCGCCACCTTCCTCCCGAAGCACCCAGACCTCGTAGTGGTGGCCGCTTGGCGCCTCCGGGACGTCGGTGAGCGAGAGACGGACGGTCCCGCCCGGTTCGCTCGTCCCGAAGAGCTTCGCCTCGCCGGCGACCGCGGGATCGCTCTTCCCCGAGATCGCTGCCCGTGCGTCCGGGGTGCCCAGGTCGTCGCCGCCCATGGCGACGACCGCGATCAGCACGACCGCCGCGACGGCGGCGAGCGCTCCGGCGACCGGAACGATGACGCGACGATGCGCCTTCGGTCGCAGCGGCACGACCGTCGCCTCGGGGCGAATCTCCGCGAGGATCCGATCGAACATGTCGGCGGGCGGCGTGACGCGCGGGAGGGCCTGCGCCACGAAGGCGATCGTGGCCTGGTCCTCTTCGAACCTGCGCTGTCCGTGCTCGTCGCTCATCGCTCCACCCGCAGGTCGTAGGTCTCGGAGAGGCTCCGCAGTCGTTCGAGCGCAAGCCTCGCTCTTCCTTTTACGGTTCCCAGCGGAATTCCGATCACTTCTGCGATCTCGGAGTGGGAGAGACCGTCGAAGTAGGCGAGTCGAAGCACCTCGAGCTGCTCCTCGGGAAGCTCGGCCATCGCCTCGGCGACGCGCTGGGACTCGTCGGCGGTTGCGATCAGATCGCCGGGATCGGGTGAGGTTCCGACGGGCTCGAGATCATCGCGCAGCTCGGGCCTTCGCGTCTTCTGGCGGCCGAGCTCGATGGCGCGATTTCGCGCGACGACGAAGAGCCAGGTGGTCAGCTTGGCACGCGTCGGGTCGAAGTCCGCTGCGCGTCGCCAGAGGGCGACGAAGACGTCCTGGACGCACTCCTCGGAGAGCGTCGTATCGTGCGTCAGCCGGTACGCGAAGGAGTAGACGACCTTGCCGTAGCGGTCGTAGAGCTCGCGGAGCGCGACCGCGTCGCCGCCGGCAACCCGAGCCACGGCGGCCGCATCGTCTGCCGCCTTGTCGCCGTGGATTGCCTCGTTCATCGGACACGCATGATGGCACACGAACCACGCCCGGACGTTCCTTCGAACGAGAGAGGGCGCCTCGTGGGCGCCCTCTCTCGTTCGTGCTGTACGTGTCTTCGTTACCGCTTCGTGATCGGGCTCAGCGCCTGTGAAGGCGCTATTCGTCGCGTTGATGCACGGCACGGGAAGCGCCGGCTGCAGCTTGGTGCAGAGCGCCGGAGCCGGGCTCGCGCCCACGATCGTCCGGGTGCGGAAGAACTTCGCTGCCTTGCCGTAGGTGAACGCGTAGCTGCCGTTCGCCGTCGTCTTCACGGTGGCGACCCTCTTGAGCCCTGCCTTGGTCAGGCCCGCCCAGATCTGGACGTTCGCGCCACCGACTGCAGCGCCACCCTGCGCGAGCTTGCCGGTGAGCTTCGACTTGACGAGGCCGACCTTCGCGACCTTGACCGACAGGCTGCCGGGCGCAATACCCGACGGCGAGGCCACCGATCCTGCAGCGTTGACCTTGCCGACGAGCGGCGTGTACGGCGACCAGATCGAGAGCCACTGGCCGGACGGGACGG
The DNA here is from genome assembly GCA_963741655.1 of uncultured Thermoleophilia bacterium. Taxonomy (GTDB): domain Bacteria; phylum Actinomycetota; class Thermoleophilia; order Gaiellales; family Gaiellaceae; genus Gaiella. Next base: position 163,284 of record CAVUIQ010000006.1, on the reverse strand, counting down.
CGCTGAAGATGCCGTTCACCGTGAACGTCGCCTGGAACAGCTTCGCACCGAACGTCGCGCCACCGGCTGCCGCGGGCACATCCGGCGGAGGCAGGCAGACGACGATCTTCACCGGACCGTACGCCGTCTCGGTGCCGGAGGTGGTGATGAGGTACATCGGGACGTTGAGCGTCTGGCCCGCAGCCTGCAGGACCATCATCCACGAGGCCGTCGGCGTCGTCGTCTGGATGCAGGCCGCCTGCGATGCCGCCGGGATCGCGCCCGGAGGAGCGATCATGATCTCACCGGTGAGCGGGAGCAGCGCGTTACCGAGTGCGAGCGCGACGACCGTCGCGGTGACGGTGCCGATCTTCGTGCCCGGCGCCTGGTTCAGCGTCGAGACGGTTCCGGTGGGTGCGTAGATCGAGGCGCGCGCGGTTGCGTCGTCGTTCTGGTCCTGCGTGACCGAGATTGCGGTCGTCGAGCCAACCTGTGTCACCTTCAGTGACGGTGTCGTGTACGCCGCGTAGGCGATGCTCGCGAGCGCGAGCACGGCGATCGCGGCGAGCGCGAGCACCGTAAGACGGATGCTCCGGGTCATGTGCTTCCTCCTTGAGATAGGGCTATCTTCATCTGAGACGTCTGATCGTCCTTGCGGTTGTGCATCGGTGCCTGCTCCTCGCTGTTAGCGTGCGGGCTGGAGCGGGCTCGCACGAACCCATTCCTTGTTGTCGTACCGGTAGAGGTAGATGTTCGCGATGGGAAAGTAGTTGGTCGGGCTCGTCCGGATCGTGATTCCCGGGAGCAGGAAGGGATTCTTCCTGAGATCGAGATTCTGTGCAGTCTTGACGAGCCCAGCGCGGGTCAGGTTGCGTCCCGACCGCTTCAGGGCCTCGACCATCGTCCAGGCTGCGGTCATCCCGTACCAGTTGTAGACGTCGGTCGACTTCGCTCCCGGCGCGTACTTCTTCAGGATCTGGAGATAGAGGACGCGCGCCGGGTCCCTCGCCCAGACCGGGTCGTTCGGGTTCTTCAGGAAGGCGATCGAGAGCGCGCCCTTCGTGATCTCGGGAGCGTTCACGCGAGCGATCCCCATGATCCCGGGCTCGATCGAGACGGAGGCGATCACGACGGTTGCCGGCTTCCACGCGAGCTTGTGGGCGGCGACGACGCCCTGGATCATGAACTTCGGTGTCGCGAAGAGGACGAGCGTGTCGGCTCCGGACGCCTTGAGCTTCGCGATCTGCGACGAGACGTCGGCGTCCGTGTACTCGTACGGCTCGGACGCGACGATCTTCGGTCCCTTGCCCGCGATCGCGCGTGAGAGCCCCCGCGTCATGTCCTTGCCGAGATCGTTGTTCTCGAAGAGAACCGCGATCTTCGCCTTCGGCCGCGTTTTCGCGAGCGTGCGTCCATAGACCGCGCCCTCCCCGCGGTAGCTCGGGAGGAGACCCATCGTGCCCGGGTACTTCCGCGGCTGCGCGAGTGCATCGGAGCCGTCGCCGACGAAGAGCTGCGGAACCTTCTGCGCGCTCAGATACGGCCTGACCGCGAGGTTGTTGTTCGTCCCGACCGAGTTGAAGACGGCGAACACGTTGTCCTGCTCGACGAGCTGGCGCGTCAGCTGCACCGTCTGTGCCGGGTCGTAGCCGTCGTCGAGGTAGCGGTAGTCGATCTTGCGCCCGTTGACGCCGCCCTTTGCGTTGACGTACGCGAAGTAGGCCTTCGCGCCGGGGCCGACCGAGCCGAACGCAGCGGCCTCGCCGGAGAGCGGCACGGTGCCGCCGAGGACGATCGTCGTCGGCGTGATCCCGGGGTCGGCGCTCGTTGCCGCCCCCGCCGTCGCTGCCAGGAGCAGGACGACCAGGCCTGCAATGACCGCCGCGCCTCATTGCGAGATCGGCTTGGCCAACGTCGGGAGCGAGAGACCGATCGCGCCGACCGTCAGCTTCGGGCTCAGGCCGAGCGGAAGGTCGAGATACAGCAGGTTGCCGGGGTTCTGGGCCAGCGAGGAGGTGCCGACCGTCAGCGTGAGCGTCGATCCTCCAGGGATGAAGGTGGCCTGGTTCGAGAGGTAGATCCGGTAGCTCTTCGGGCCCGGCGTCGTCGGAACGCCGCCGCCCGCGACGACGATCTCCTTGCCCGTGGGCGTCTTCGCCGTCAGCACTGCGACGATCCGCGTCCAGCCGGCGTTTGCGTCTGCCGACACGGTTGCGACGGGAGCGCCGAAGACCTCGAGTGGCCGCTCGAGCTTCGCCGAGGTGCGTTGCACCTTGCCGGCACGGTCGATCGTCGTCGAGCCGGCGAAGCGGAGCGTCTGGGAGGCGGGCTTCGGCGGCGCCGCAAAGCGGACGGGGCTCCCGCTCCAGCTCTCGGGCGAGACGGCGACGGGGAGCGGGTCGAGCGAGACCGGCAAGCCGCGAAGATGAAGGTCGAAGAACTTCGTTCCCTCGGCGAGCATCACGCCGGTGTCGGGCCCGGGGAACGTCGAGGGCGCATGTCCGTGAAGGCCGAGCCACAGGCGCTTCGGGCCGGCGACGGCGTTGTAGGCCTGCAACGCCTGGCCCATGCCGAACGCGAAGTCGCGCCGCCCCTGCATGAAGAAGGCCGGAGTCTTGACACCCTTCAATGCGGCGATCGTCGAGCGCTCGGCCGCGAACGCGTTCGCCGACCCGAGCGCACCGGCGTAGGCTGCGTCGCGAACGGCGAAGACGGAAGGTGCGACACGCTCGGGTGGCAGCGAGCCGATGAAGCCGGCGATCACGCCGGACTTCGAGAGGCCCTGCGGCAGGAACGCCGTCCGGAGATCCGTCCAGGACTCTGCGACCTCGATCGCTGCCCACGGGACGCCTGCAGCGAGCGAGGTGTAGATCGCGCCGCCGCCGAGCGAGATGCCCCAGGCGCCGATCCGGGCATCCGCCACGTCCGGTCGCGCGGCAAGCCAGGAGTAGAGCGTCTTGACGTCGCGAACCTCGTTCGGGCCGTCACCCTCGAAGAGGCCCCCCGAGGCGCCGTGGCCGCGCGCGTCGACGGTGAGGACGACGTACTGCTCGCCGATCAGCCCCATCGAGGCGGCGATCGTGTCGGTCGAGGCGCGGTTGCCGCCCAGTCCATGGAACAGCACGATGGCCGGCCAACCCCCCGCGGGAGCCGCGCCGTCGGGCACGTAGAGAGTGGTTGCGAGCGTCGTCCCGTCGAACGAGGTGACGACCGGATCCTGCTTCGTAAAGGCCGAGGCGGGACCGGAGAGCGCGAGGAACACGAGCGCGGCTGCTGCTGCCGCTATGACTGTGCTCTTCACGACGGATCAGGGTAGCCGAAGAAGGCCGGCTCTCCGACGCCGGCGACAACTACACTTGCGCGCGTGGATGCCCGCCCGATCGGTGTGTTCGACTCCGGTGTCGGTGGGCTCACCGTTCTGCACGAGTGCCTCGTCACGTTGCCGCACGAGGACTTCGTCTACCTCGGCGACGGCGCTCGGCTGCCGTATGGCCCTCGGCCTCTCGCCGAGATCCGGCGTTTCGCCGCCGAGATCGGGAGCTTCCTCGAGTCCCAGGGCGTCAAGCTCGTCGTCGCAGCCTGCAACTCCGCAACTGCTGCTGCGCTTCCCGAGCTCCAGCTGTCCCTCTCGGTGCCGGTGATCGGCGTGATCCAGCCAGAGGCGCACGCAGCCGTTCGGGCGACCCGTAACCGGAGGGTCGGGCTCCTCGCGACCGAGGCGACGGTGGCGAGCGGCCGCTACGAAGCACTGATCAGGACGCTCGACGCCGGGGTCACGGTGATCCCGGTTGCCTGCCCGACGCTCGTGCCCCTGATCGAGGGTGACGATCCGTTCGGCGAGGCAACGGTCGAGGCCGTCCGAACCGTCGCAGGCCCCCTCAAGGAAGCCAATGTCGACACGGTCGTTCTCGGCTGTACCCACTACCCGCTGATCCGGCCGATCCTGCAGCGTGTTTTCGGCCGCGGCGTGACGCTGATCTTCTCGGCCGACGAGACCGCGCACGAGGTGTCGGAGACGCTCGCGCGGAAGGCGATCGAGAACGACCCGGCCCGGGAAGGGACGTATCGGTTCCTGACCACGGGCGACACGGCGGCGTTCAAGGCGATGGGCAGTCGGTTCCTGCAGCTCCCGATCGCAGATGTCGAGCAGGTGCGCGTCGCCGACCTGGAGGTGGTGGCAGCATGAGACACGACGGTCGCCGATCGGACGAGCTGCGCGCTCTCGACGTCCTGCCCGACTTTCTCGAGCAGCCACACGGGTGCGTGCTCTGGTCGCAGGGCAAGACGCGCGTGCTCTGTACGGCCACGATCGAGGAGGAGATTCCGCGCTGGCTGCGCGGGAAGGGTCGCGGGTGGATGACGGCGGAGTACTCGCTGCTTCCCGCGTCGACCGGCGATCGCACGCAGCGCGGGGTCTCGCGTGGGCGTCCCGATGGGCGCACCGTCGAGATCCAGCGGCTGATCGGCCGCGCGCTGCGTGCCGTCTGCGACTTCGAGGCGCTCGGCGAGCGCACGCTCTGGCTCGACTGTGACGTGCTGCAGGCGGACGGCGGAACGCGGTGCGCGGCGATCACCGGGGCGTACGTGGCGGCCTACCGCGCGCTCGATCGGATGGGACTGTCGAAGGCGTTGCCGTCGTCCGTTGCGGCCGTGTCGGTCGGCGTCGTCGACGGACAGGCGGTGCTCGATCTCGACTATCCCGAGGACTCCCAGGCCGACACGGACATGAACGTCGTGATGACCGCCGACGGGCGCCTCGTCGAGGTCCAGGCGACAGCCGAGCGTCACCCGTTCACGCGGGACGAGCTCGATGAGTTGCTCGACCTCGCCGCGGGCGGTATCGAGCAGCTCGCGCAGGCGCAGCGGGCCGCTTGTGACGCTCCTCGCGCGTGAGGGCGCTGCTCGCGACGGGCAACCGGCACAAGCTCGACGAGTTCCGTCGCGCGCTTCCCGGCTGGGAGCTCGAGCTCGTCGAGGCAACGGAGTACCCACGTGAAATCGGGACGACGTACGTCGAGAACGCACGGGGCAAGGCCGAGCACGGGCGCTCCGTCTCACCCGACAACGCATGGGTGATCGGTGAGGATTCGGGAATCGAGGCCATGGCTCTCGACGGCAGGCCGGGCCTCGCGTCTGCGCGGTGGGCAGACGACGGGATTGCGCGACTCCTCGAGGAGCTCGCAGGCGTCGGCGACCGGCGCGCGCGCTACGTCTGCACGATCGTGGCGATCGGCCCGGGGGGACAGGAGGTCGTCGTGGAGGGATCGCTCGAGGGTGCCGTTGCAACCGAACGCAGCGGTGACGAGGGGTTCGGTTATGACCCGGTCTTCGTTCCCGGGGGTGAGACCCGGACGGTCGCGGAGCTCGGCGATGCGTGGAAGGCCTCCAACTCTCACCGCGCGCGGGCAACGCGCGCGCTTGCCGGCGCGCTGCAACGCTCCGCATAGGCCAGGTCGCCGCTAACCCCGCTGCGCCGTCTTGCCGATGAAATGCAGATGTCCGATCGACCTCTGTTCGATGACCTCCGCCGGGAGGCCCTCGATGCTGCGCGCGGCCTGTTCGAGGGTGAGCAGGCGCTCGTCGCCGCGCTCGCGGGGATCAGCGAGGAACGTAGTCGGGCGGCCGAGGCGTACGGGGCTGTCGTCCGGTCGCTCGCAGCGGCTCTGAGTGAGCGTGATGGCTATACGGGTGAGCACTCGAATATCGTTCGTGATCTGGCGGTCGCCGTCGGATCGGCACTCGGGCTCGAGGGGAGAGCGCTCGCAGAAGTGGAAGCCGGGGCGCTTCTCCACGACGTCGGGAAGATCGGAATCCCGGATGCGATCCTGCACAAGCCTGGCCCCCTGAACGACGAGGAGTGGGATCTCATGCGCGAGCACCCCGCGATCGGCGAGCGGATCCTGCGGCAGCTGCCCGGACTCGCGGACGTCGCTCTCGCCGTCCGTCACGAGCACGAGCGCTGGGACGGGGGCGGCTATCCCGACGGCCTCGCCGGCGAAAAAATCCCGCTTACCTCCAGGATCGTTCTCGCCTGCGATGCCTACAACGCGCTCGTCTCCGATCGCCCCTACCGGGCCAGGCTCTCGCGCGCCGAGGCCCTGCGTGAGCTCGAGCGATGCGCCGGATCCCAGTTCGATCCCACGGTCGTGGCCGCGCTCCTCGATCACCTCCGCGCGAACGGAGCCATGCGGTCGTCAGCGGTCGAACCCGACCTCTCCGATCTCCTTGCACCGCCTGACAGCGACGGCGACGCCCGACGCCTCGAGAGAGAGCTTCACGCGCTGATGACGATCGCCTCCGCGGTCGCGACCGTGGACAGCCTCGACGATCTCGTCGAGATCGCAGCGGACGATGCACGGATCGCCGTCGGCGCCGACACATTGTCGGTCTCGCGGTGGGAGGCGCACGCGCGCGTGCTGCGGGTCATCGTCAACACGGGCGACCTCGCCCCATGGGAAGTGCGGCGGCCGGTCGACGAGGTGTACACGCTCGAAGAGGACGATGCGCTCCGCGTCCTCCTCCTCGAGGGCACGTCCTACACGACGTCGCTCGACGACACCGAGGCGTTCGAAACGGAGCTCGCACTCCTGCGTCAGATCGGGAAACACTCGTGCGTCGCCGTGCCGATCATGCTCGGCGGCTCGCCCTGGGGTGAGCTCTGGGCGTCCCGGGGCAGCGGGATGACGGAGTTCGGGCCACGCGACGTTCGCTTCCTCGAGACGATCGCGGGCCAGATCGCCGCGGCCGTGGGGCGCACCGAGCTCTACGCGCGAATGGCCGATCTCGCATTCAAGGATCCACTGACGGGAGTCGGGAACCGCCGGGCGCTCGAGGAGCGCCTCGAGCTCTGCTGTCGCGAAGCGCACGACCACGACGGCGATGTGGCGGTGCTGCTCGCCGATCTCGACAAGCTCAAGGAGCTCAACGACTCGCTCGGGCACGCCCGCGGCGACCAGGCTCTCGCCACCGTCGCGCAGGCTCTCACTGCCGAGACGGCAGGGGCCGGTGACGATCGGACGGTGTATCGCCTCGGAGGCGACGAGTTCTGCCTGCTGCTCGGCACGGGGACAGCCGAGGAAGCACGGCTGGCGGGTGAGCGTGCGATCGCGAATCTCGCGCTCCGTGTGCCTACCGTATCCGCCTCGTTCGGCGTCTCCTCGCTCGGACTCGGGGCAAAACGACCGTCAGATCTTCTCCGCGCAGCCGATCATGCGCTCTACGTTGCGAAGCGTGCGGGCCGGAATCGTGTTTGCGTCGCCGATACCGATCACGACGCTGTCTGGGACGGGCTCGCGGGAGGTGACGGCGCGAGAGCGCGACGACGCGTGCGGGCCGGCGGGTCTCCCGTCCAGCGAACGCTCATGCAGACAGCGCTCGAGATCCTCGACGGCGAGATGGCCGCGGCCGGCCCGGGCGAGCGTCTCCAGGCAATCGTGCCCGAGATCTGCAACTCCGTCGATGCCGCAAGGGCTGCGATCTCGTTCCAACCGGTGGGTACCGACCTGATCACGACCCAGTGGGTGGTCAACCTCCGTGCGGGGCGAACCTGGTCGAAGACTCCCGGTGAGAGCGGCGACGACTACGACGCGAACGACTACCCACAGACCGCGAGGATCCTCTCGCACGGAGGCAGCTTCGTCGTCAGGGTGGCCGACACCGACGGTGATGCAGGCGAACGCGAGCTTGTCGCGTCCTTCGGAATGGCTGCCGTTCTTGCTGCAGCCGGGCCTGGAGAGGGACGGAACTGGCTCGTCGAGGTCTACGTGGACGGGACGTCCTCCGCCCTCGAGGAGGCCGAGTCGACTGTACGGCTCCTCGTCGCAGAAGCGGTGCGGCGGCGGCAGGGACTGCAGCACGTCCGGTCGGCCGTCGCGTAGTGCGGCCTCTCATGACGTTTGACAGGAAACAGCATCGTTATGAGAGGCCGCACTACTGAGTTGAATTGGTAGTGCGGTGTCTCGCAGCGATCATGTTCTCGGTCTAACGTTGCGAGACACCGCACTAGTCGTTCCCACCATCTGCGTGCCGTGCGTCTGGTAGCTTCGACGGGCGATGACGCCGAACGAGGCACTGGCCGAGCTTCTCACTCTTTCCGCCCAGGTGCGTGACGTCGCGATTCTGGGCGAGTCGGGCTTTGTTCTTGCAAGCACGGGCTCCCCCGAGCACGGCGAGCACCTCGCACGCGTTGCTGCCGAGCTCACGGCGGCCGCCGCCGACGTTCGGCCAGGGGCCGAGCTGTCGCGCATCGAGGTCAGCGGCGAGGGCACCAACGTCTTTCTTGTCCGGGATGTGGGCCGGACGGCGATAGCGACGGCCACGCCGGACGCGATCGCCGGGCTGATCGTCTACGACCTGCGAACGATGCTCGGGCGGCTCGAGGCGGAGCCGGCCACCACGTCGACCGCGGAAGAGGAAGAAGGAGTCAGAGGATGCGTAGGCTTCTCGCGCTCGCCGCGATCGGCGCGGCGGTGTGGTGGTTGCTCGGGCGCCGGTCGAAGCCGAGCACCGCTCGGGTCACGATCGGCTATGCCGACGGATCGTCCGTGACGCTCGATGCCGGATCGCCCGAGCGCGATCGACTGACGTCGATCGCCGCTCGGGGCGTCGGCAGCGTGATCGACGACCTCGGCCGACTGCTCGTCCAGCACGCGCTTCTCGAGGGCGACTTCCTGCTCCGGTCGGGCAAGCGGTCGACCTGGTACCTCGACAAGTATCGATTCGAGACCCGCCCTGACCTCCTTCGGGCGCTCGGTGTCCGACTCGCCGAGACGGCGGTCGAGGCCGACCCCGCGCGCGGTGAGGTTCGCCGGACCGGCTCTCGGAGCCGTCGCTCTGGCCGCTTCTGCGTCTATGGCGTCCGAACTGCCCTTCATCATTGTCCGCAATGAAACGAAGGAATACGGCACAGCGAATCGGATCGAGGGCCCGTTCGACGAGGGGGACGTCGTGTGCCTCCTCGAGGACGTCGTCACGTCCGGTGGCGCTCTCGCCGAGTCGGTGTCCGCAATCAGGGACGCCGGGCTCGTCGTCCGCAACGCTGTGTGCGTCGTGGACCGCGAGGAGGGTGGGGCGGATGCCCTCGCTCGGTTGGGGGTGCGACTCTCGAGCCTCTACCGCGCGAGCGATCTCCTCGCCGGGCGCATCCAGGCCTGACCACCTCTCGGAGACCACGTGCCTCGGCGGGTCGAGCACGCAGGGCGTGTCGCAAACCCGCATAGTTGAGCCAAAGTCGCCGGAGGATTCGGTTCTCCGGCGGTCCCAACAACGTCCGTCTAGTAGGAGGAGTGGCAAGTGACCAAGCAGGAGTTCATTGATGCAGTAGCCGCGAAGACCGGCTCGTCCAAGCGTGATGCAGGCGAGGCAGTCGAGGCGTTCCTCAGCACCGTCGAGGATGCTCTCAAGGCGGGCGATGCCGTGACGTTCACCGGTTTCGGGAAGTTCCACGTGACCCATCGTGCGGCCCGCATGGGCGTGAACCCGCGGAACCCGAGCGAGAAGGTGCAGATCAAGGCCGCGAACGTGCCGAAGTTCTCGGCCGGCTCGGTGCTCAAGAAGGCCGTCAACTAAGGCGACCTCCGCGAGGACGAAAGACGAGGGCCCGCTCCCCCCGGGCCCTCTCTTTTGTCCTTGGAAACGAACGTATGTTCGTTTAGACTCTGGCGGCATGCAACTGTCATTCGATGCCGCGGATCGGCTGGTCGAGCTCGTCGAGGCGCGCCGGGGCCCGATCCCCGCGTCGGACGCGGCACAGGCGCTGTTCGCGCTCGCCTCGGCGCCGACGGCGATCGCGCGGTCGCTGCTCGAGGAGGTCGTCACGGGAGACGCACGCCTCGCCTGGCGCGGCGCCTCCGTCGGTCTCGCTGATGCGCCGGGAGCGGAGATGCTGCTCGAGTCGGCGACCTTCGTCGTCTTCGATCTCGAGACGACGGGGCTCTCGCCGACGAGCTCGCGCATCGTCGAGATCGGTGCCCAGAAGGTCGAGCGGCTTGCCAGGGGCGACAGCTTCGAGACGCTCGTGAATCCTGGGGTGCCACTTCCGGTCGCGATCACCGCGTTGACCGGTATCGGTCGAGACGACGTACGAGCGGCCCCGGGCGCCGATCTGGCGGTGCGACGCTTCCTCGGCTTCGCGGGGGATGCGGTGCTCGTCGCCCATAACGCCCGGTTCGACATGGGCTTCCTCGATCGTGCCGTCGAGCGACTCACGGGTCGACGGGTAGCCGCGCCGGTCGTCGACACGGTGTGGCTCGCGCGGCGACTCCTCGGCGGGCGCACGACACGGTTCGGCTTGCAGCCTCTCTCGCACTTCTTCGGCACGTCTGTCACGCCATGTCATCGCGCGCTCGCCGACGCCCAGGCGACCGCAGAGATTCTGATCACGCTGATCGGGCTCGCGCAGGAGCGCGGCGCCGAGACGGTTGCCGATCTCGTCGCGCTGTCGGCTCCGAGGGCCCGACGCTTGCAGGGAAAGCGCTCGCTCGTCGCCCTGGCACCCACCGTGGCCGGGACGTACATCTTCCGTGACGCACGCGGGCAGGCGCTCTACGTCGGGCGTGCCCGGGATCTTCGCGCCCGGCTGCGCTCCTACTTCTCGGGCGGCCGCCAGCGGCCCGCCGTCGAGGCGGCGCTCGCCGCGCTCGAGAGTGTCGACTGGAAGCTCAGTGGGAGTGAGCTCGAGGCTGCGCTCGACGAGCTCGTGCTTCTTCGCGAGCTCCGACCGCCGGCGAACGCGCGGAGCACCCGGCCGGATCGACATCTCTATCTCCTGCGACGTGGAAGCACGTGGTCGTGCGTCAGTGAACCGACACCACACGGCCCGATCAGCGGCCGCGGTATCGCCAAGCGTGCCGCCCTGGCCCTGGCTGGTCATGAGAGTGACGACCCCTTCGCGGCGCTCCCCGGGCTCCGCCTCCGCCTTCGCGGCCTTGCAGCCGATCTCCGGTTCGAGGATGCCGCTCGCCTCAGGGATCGGATCGCCGCGCTCGAGCAGGTCGCTCGTCGCAGCGACGAGATGAACGAGGCTCGATCGCTGCAGACGTGCATCGTCGTACCGGCGCTCGAGCCGGGAATGATGCGTGCCGTCTTCGTGGCGCACGGGATCGTCTCACGAAGGACGATCCCGCGCGGTGGAGGTGGCGCACTCGAGGTCGAGGCAGGTCTCGCCGACGTACGGGGATCTCGCGATGCAGGGCTCGCGGCGACGACGGCCGAGGAGCTTCTCCTGATCGCGTCCTTCATCCGGCGACCGCCGCCCGAGATTCGGGTCGTGCCGCTCGAGCGGAATGCGATCCTCGCCGCAGCGAACGGGGTAGCCTTGGCCGCATGAGCGTGGGCGCAGAGCGAGCGAGGACGGCGACGGTAGCCCCGTTCTCCGATCGGGTCGCTGAGGCCGTCGAACGCAAGCGCACGCAGCTCGTGGTCGGTCTCGACCCGCGTGTCGATCTGCTGCCGGTCGAGCTCCGCGGGGAGGCGGGTCACGGACGCGCCGCCGCAGCAGGTGCCGTGGAGCGCTTCTGCAAGGGGATCGTCGATGCCGTTGCGCCGTACGCCGTGGCGGTAAAGCCGCAGGTCGCGTTCTTCGAGGCGCTCGGCGGTGACGGGTGGCATGCCCTCGATGTCGTGTCCCGCTACGCCTCCGATGCGGGTCTCCTCGTCATTGCCGATGCAAAGCGCGGTGACATCGGGTCGACCGCCCGTGCGTATGCGGCCGCGTTCCTCGAGCCGCGAGGCCCGGAACCCCCGCTGGCCGACGCGCTCACCGTCAACCCGTACCTCGGGACCGACTCCGTCGATCCGTATCTCGCCGCGTGCCGACGGCATGGCGCGGGCATCTTCTGCCTCGTCCGTACGTCGAACGCCGGGGCCCGTGACCTCCAGGACGCGGTGCTCTCGGACGGCGCCCCGGTCTGGCGCCACGTTGCGGGTCTCGTGGCCGAGTGGGGTGCGGATCTCGTCGGCGAACGCGGCATGTCGAGCGTGGGCGCGGTCGTGGGCGCAACGGTGCCACGGCTGATCGGCGATGCGCGGCGCGCGATGCCGCAGCAGATCATCCTTCTGCCGGGCGTCGGCGCTCAGGGAGCGACGCCGGCGGATGTCGCTCGCGCCTTCACGAGCGGCCCCGCGAGCGCGCTCGTCAACGCGTCGCGCTCTGTGATCTTCGCCTACCGCGATACCGAGGACGACTGGCGGGCAGCTGCGGGAGCTGAGGCGGCGCGCCTCTCGACCGAAATCTGGGCCGCCGCGGGCTGGTAGCCGTCATCTACATTCCCACGCGATGCGTCGCGTGTTCACCGCCGTCGTGGCAGCGCTCGCGCTGCTCGCCGCCTCCGCGGCAGCGGCACCGCCACCCGTCACAGCACCCGCCTACGTCGTGCGAGGTGGGCCTGAGCAGGTGATCGTCGGGGCCCGCGCTCCGGACGTGCAGCGGGCCCCTGCCAGCATCACGAAGCTGATGACCGTCCTGGTGGCGCTCGAGCAAGCGCGACTCGACGAGGTCGTCACGATCCCACCCGCTGCTGCTTCGGTCGGCGAGTCATCGGTTGGGCTGATCGCCGGCGAGCAGCTGACGGTCGGCGACCTCGCCATCGCGGCGCTCGTTCCGAGCGCGAACGACGCTGCCACCGCCCTCGCGCTCCATGTTGGAAAGGGATCGCTCCCGAGATTCGTAGCCCTGATGAACGCGAAGGCGAAGGCGCTCGGTCTCACCTCGACGCACTTCGAGAACCCACACGGGCTCGATCAGAGCGGCCACGTCTCGAGCGCGCGGGACGTCACGACCCTCCTCACCGCGGCGCTCCGTAACTCGTTCATCCGCACGTGGTCTTCACGCTCGAGTGCAACGATTGCGGGCGGACGAACGCTGACCTCCACGGACGGCCTGATCGGCAAGCTGCCGCTCATCGGTGCAAAGACGGGGCACACGAACGACGCCGGCTGGTCTCAGGTAGCAGCGGTGCAGAAGAACGGCGTGCGGATCACCGCTTCGCTCCTCGGAGCGGCGAGCGAGTCGCAGCGGAACGCCGAGCTTGCATCGCTGCTCACGTGGGGCCTCGACCAGTATCGCCAGGTTGTCGCGGCCGGCAACCACGTCTACGGCATGGCAGAGGTCGGCTACGGGCGGGATCCCATTCCTCTTGTCGCGGCCCGCGATGTTGTGCGCAGCGTCCGGATCGGACGCCCACTCGTCGAGCGGGTCGTCGCGAGCACCGCTCTTTCCCTCCCTGTAACCAAAGGGCAACCTGTTGGAGAGGTTCGGGTGTTCTCGGACGGTAGGCTGATCGCACGCACGCCTCTCGTCGCCGCCGCGTCGTCCCCCGAAGTCGGGGTCGTCGACAAGGCCGAGTGGTATGCGCGCCGCACCGTCCACCACGTATTCGGGCTCGTCTCGTAGCTCCGTCGTCCGTCAGGAAGGGGCCGCAGTGATCATCACCGTCACCCTCAACGCAGCGCTCGACCGCTCTCTCAGCGTTCCGATCTTCAAGCTCGGCCATCGACACCGGTCGAGTGACGTGCTCGTGCTCGCCGGCGGTAAGGGGATCAACGTGGCGCGGGCGCTCAAGCGTCTCGACGTGCCTGTCGTCGCGACCGGTCTCGCCGGAGGACGAACCGGCACGAGGATCGTGGAGGAGCTCACCGAGGAGGCGATCCTGAACGACTTCGTCCGGATCCGCGACGAGTCGCGCACCTCCACAGCGGTGGTCGATCCGACTGCAGGCACGTACACGGAGATCAACGAGTGGGGGCCGAAGGTCTCCGAGGACGAGCTCGCGATCCTGCTCGACAAGCTGCGCTATCTGTCCCGCGGTGCCTCGACCGTCGTGTTCGCCGGGTCACTGCCCCGAGGGGTGGACGAAAGCTTCTACGCCGACGCGGTGCGCGAGATGACGCGCCTCGGAGCGAGGGTCGTCCTCGATGCGGAGGGTGAGCCCCTGCGGCGCGGGATCGAGGCCGAGCCATGGCTCGTCTCACCGAACCAGCACGAGGCGGAGCAGCTCGTCGGCCAGGAGCTCGAGGACGACGACGACTTCGCGATGGCGCTCGACACGATCGCAGACATGGGTGCGCGGAACGTCCAGATCACCATGGACACAGGGTGCTTCTCGCTCGTTCGAGAGGAACGACAGGTGCACCGCTACCACGCACGCGCGCCTCAGCTCGAGCCGGTCTCCGTGCTCGGCGCCGGCGATGTCTTCCTCGCGCGTTGGCTTGCGGCCGAGGCCGAGGGAGCGTCGGCCGAGGAGTCGCTTCGGCTCGCGGTCGCGGCTGCGTCTGCATCCGTCCTCGAGGTCGGGGCGGGTCGGTTCGATCCAAAGGAAGCGGCCCGCCTCGCCCCGCTCGTCGAGGTCAACGAGCTCCAGCCCGTCGCGTAGGGGCGAGGCGCACGCGAGCCTCGCGAGCGTGAGCCTCGCCCGTCAGTGCCGAGCGTCGTCCCGCACGCTTGGTAGAGTCGGTTGACTCTTGGAGTTCGAGCTCGATCGAGATAGCAAGTTCGGCAAGGAAGGGCTGACCTTCGACGACGTGCTGCTCGTGCCCGCCGAGTCGGCCGTCCTCCCGAACGACGTCGCTACGGCTACTCGGTTGACTCCGACGATCGCACTCGAGATCCCGATCGTCTCGGCCGCGATGGACACGGTCACCGAAGCACGGCTTGCGATTGCGCTGGCCCGTCAGGGTGGCCTCGGGATCATCCACCGAAACCTTGCGATCGAGCATCAGGTGGCAGAAGTCGACCGGGTCAAGCGGAGTGAGGCCGGGATGATCGTCGAGCCGGTGACGCTCGGACCGGACGACCTCGTTGCCGACGCGCTCGAGTTGATGGCGCGGTATCGCGTCTCGGGCGTTCCGATCACGAATCCGGACGGCCTGCTCGTCGGCATCCTCACGAACCGCGACCTGCGCTTCGGGGCGCGCCCCGACCAGCGCACCGGTGAGCTGATGACGAGCCAGAACCTCGTTACCGCGCGTGTCGGCACGACGCTCGCCGAGGCCGAGGCGCTCCTCGGTCAGCACAAGATCGAGAAGCTCCCGATCGTCGACGAGCAGGGACGCCTGCAGGGACTGATCACCGTCAAGGACATCCAGAAGCGGGAGCTCTATCCGCTCGCGACCAAGGACGAGCGCGGACGCCTGCGCGTCGGTGCCGCGGTCGGGGTCGGCACCGATGCGCTCGAGCGCGCCGCAGCGCTCGTGGCCGCCGAGGTCGACGTGCTCGTCGTCGACACGGCGCACGGGCATTCGCGCGCGGTCATCGAGATGGTGCGGCGGATCAAGTTGGAGTTCGAGATCGAGATCATTGCCGGCAATATCGCCACCGGTGAAGCCGCCGAGGCGCTGATCGACGCCGGGGCTGATTGCCTAAAGTCAGGAGTTGGGCCCGGATCGATCTGCACCACGCGCGTCGTCGCCGGTGTCGGCGTCCCCCAGGTGACGGCGGTGTTCGACGTCGCCGAGGTCGCGATTCGGCATGGCGTCCCGGTGATCGCCGACGGCGGCATCACCTCCTCGGGTGACGTCGCGAAGGCCATCGCGGCTGGCGCTGACACCGTGATGCTCGGCTCGATGCTTGCCGGTACCGACGAGGCTCCCGGCGACGTGATCCTCGTCCAGGGCGAGCGCTTCAAGGAGTACCGCGGCATGGGATCGCTCGGCGCGATGAAGGCCAGGTCGTTCTCGAAGGATCGCTATTTCCAGGGCGACGTCGAGGACGTCGACAAGCTCGTCCCGGAGGGGATCGAGGGGCGCGTGCTCTACAAGGGGCCGATCGCGCCGATCGTCTACCAGCTCGTCGGAGGCCTCCGTCAGGCGATGGGTTACTGCGGTGCCGCCACGATCGAGGCGCTGAAGACCGAGAGCCGGTTCGTCCGTATCACCGGGGCCGGTCTGCGCGAGAGCCATCCGCACGACGTGACCATCAGCAAAGACGCACCGAACTACCGGCGTGCCTGAGGCTTCCGTCCTTCCGTTTCCGGCCCCGGAGCCGCTGCCCGAAGAGCGACCGGTGCTCGTGCTCGATTTCGGCGGGCAGTACAGCCAGCTGATCGCGCGGCGCGTGCGTGAGGCGCGGGTGTACTCGGAGCTCGTCAGTCACCGGCTCACGGCGGCCGAGATCCGGGCACACGATCCGATCGCGCTCATTCTCTCGGGTGGCCCGGCGTCGGTGTACGCCGAGGGCGCACCGCAGCTCGACACGGAGATCCTGGAGCTCGGCATTCCGACGCTCGGGATCTGTTACGGGATGCAGCTGATGGCTCGCGATCTCGGGGGAGCGGTCGAAGCGAACGACGTCGCCGAGTACGGCAAGGCGGACGCGGAGCTCGGCGAGTCCGCGCTCTTCCACGATCTGCCGCCGGAGCAGGTCGTGTGGATGAGCCATCGCGATTCCGTGGTTGCCGCGCCGCCAGGAGCCCTCGTCACCGCAGCTTCGCCCTCGACGCCGATCGCGGCCTTCGAGGATGTCGACCGCGGCCTCTACGCCGTGCAATTCCATCCCGAGGTCGTTCACACCCGTGATGGTCAGGAGATCCTGAAGAACTTCCTCTACGAGGTTGCGGGCGCTCCGCCGAGCTGGACGCCGGCTGCCGTGATCGAGGAGCAAGTCGCGCGGATCCGTGCCCAGGTCGGAACCGAGCGCGTCATCTGTGGCCTCTCGGGTGGTGTCGACTCCGCGGTTGCCGCGCTCCTCGTCTACAAGGCCGTGGGCGACCAGCTCACCTGCGTCTTCGTCGACCACGGGCTGATGCGCGAGAACGAGGCAGAACAGGTCGTCGAGACGTTCGGCGGTCACTTCCACGTGCCGCTCGTGCACGTCCGGGCCGAGGAGAGATTTCTCACGAAGCTTGCCGGCGTCACCGATCCCGAGACGAAGCGCAAGATCGTGGGGGAGGAGTTCATCCGCGTCTTCGAGGAGGAGGCCGACAAGCTCGGTGACGTCCGCTTCCTCGTTCAGGGCACGCTCTACTCCGACGTGATCGAGTCCGGTGGCGACGACGGTGTCGCAGCCAAGATCAAATCGCACCACAACGTCGGCGGGCTCCCCGACGATATGGAAATGGATCTCGTCGAGCCCCTGCGGCTCCTCTTCAAGGACGAGGTGCGGCGGGTCGGCGAGGAGCTGGGCATGCCCGAGCGGATGGTCTGGCGCCAGCCGTTTCCCGGGCCCGGCCTCTCGATCCGAATCATCGGGGACGTGACGAAGGAGCGACTCGACATCCTGCGCGCCGCGGATTCCGTGCTCCAGGAGGAGATCCGAAAGGCCGGCCTCTATCGCGATCTCTGGCAGAGCTTCGCCGTTCTCCCGGCGATCAAGTCCGTCGGCGTGCAGGGCGACGAGCGCACCTACGCATACCCGGTCGTGATTCGCGCGGTCACCTCGGAGGACGCCATGACCGCCGACTGGGCCCGGATCCCATACGACGTCCTCGAGGCGATCTCGAACCGAATTATCAACGAGGTGCCCGGGGTGAATCGCGTCGCCCTCGACCTCTCCTCGAAGCCGCCCGCCACGATCGAGTGGGAGTGACCGTGGTGGCGTCCGACGAGTCGTTCTGGGAGCTCCTTCGGCGTCGCCGGATGGTGCGCGATTACCTTCCGGATCCGATCGACGCGGAGACGATCGAGAAGATCGTCGGCACCGTGCGGCGTGCGCCGAGCGGCGGCTATAGCCAGGGTCACCGGCTCGTCGTCGTCACGGAAGCTGGCACGCGTCGCGCGCTTGCCGACCTCGCGGGCGAAGCCGAGTACGTGGCGCTCGGGCACAAGCCGTGGATCTCGACTGCGCCGGCCCACATCGTCGTGTGTACCCGCGAAGAGAGCTATCACGAACGCTATCGCAAGGACGACAAGCTGGTCGACGGCGAGGAGATCTCCTGGCCGGCGCCCTACTGGTACGTCGATGCCGGCTCGATGTTCATGCTCCTTCAGCTTGCTGCACTCGCCGAGGGTCTCGGCACGGGCGTCTACGGTGTGCCCGGCGAGCAGGTCGGGCCGTTGAAGGAGCTGCTCGGGCTGCCGGAGGACATCGCGTTCGTCTGCGTCGTGACGATCGGCAAGCAGCCGCCTCGGGCCGACGACACCGGTCTCGTCTCCCGCCTGACGCAGGCGCGCAGGCCACTCGACGAGCTCGTCCGCTGGGAGCGCTGGGGAGAGATCTAGGCTCACATCGGTACCCTGCGTAGCGACGCATGCGCGCTCGAGTCGTCCTGATCCTCGCGGCCCTCGCCGTCGTGTTCCTCTCGTTCGCGGGTCCGGGCGGAGCAAGCCAGCAGTTCGGAGACCTCGACGTCTCGTTCAAATCTCTCAGGGTGAACGACCACGGCGAAGCGATCGTCACGTATCGCACGTCCCGTGGCATGCTCCGTCACGTCTACGTCTGGGGTGCGATCAACGCGAACAGGACCCACCCGAGCAGGCCGCAGCAGCGATTTCGCTACGACTACTCGGGTGGCTCGAAGAAGCACGGTCGCCAGACGCGGCGCGAGTTCGAGGATCGCTGCCGACCCTACGACGGGCCGCCACTCGTATGGCTTGTGGCCGCATGCAAGGCTCCGGATGGTTCGTACTGGGCGCTGCAGCGCTGGCAACGGATGCTGCCGATGCGCGGGATCGAGCCGTTCCGACCCGAGCAGGCAGCGTTCGAGTTGCACGTCTCGCACTGGAGCGGTGGGTTGCCGGTGTTGGAGATCTCCCAGAACTGGACGTACGGCGGTAGATGGCAGGGACTCTTCGGGCGGCTGACGTACCGCGGAGACCCCGTGTTCGGCTACCGCACGCCGTCTCCGACAAAGCGTGATCCGAACGCGCGGTTCTTCTACGTCGACACCTTCAATTCCGTCTTCGGGGCGGGCTGGAAGCATGACGCCGGCAAGGCTGCGCACAGTCGCAACGGCGCCTTCTGTTACAGCTTCGTGCCCCAGGTGACGCCACCCGGGTACCCCACGCGCGTCGTGCGGCCGCCGGGAACCGGCGAGCGGCACCGGGTCACGGTGATGGGCCCGGGCGTGACGCCGATCGTGCAGTGGGAGGGTTCCGCGCTCGGTTCGTACGACCCGAGCAAGGACAGGCAGTTCAACGCGCTCTTCGACCGCCTCGTCGGGTCGGACGACCGCGTCTGCGTTCCCGAGCGCTAGAACGACGCAACCGCTCTCCCTCGTTCGAGGGGTCGCAAGGAGCTGCGACCCGCTCCGATACCCACTGTGTGCGGCATGTTCTCGGAGTCCTCGTTCTCAGCGGCGCGATCGGCGCAGCGCTCATTGCGACGCCCGCTCTCGCGAGCGAGCCGATGTCCGATCTCGACGCGACGTTCCTCTCGCTCAAGGTCAATGCCAAAGGGGAGGCGCTCGTCGACGTCCGTCGGAGGGACGGGAAGATCCGTCACGTGCTCGTGTGGGGCGCCCTGAACGCAGTTCCCCCAAGCGACCAGAGCGTTCGGCAGGAGCGGTTCAGCTACGACTACGCAGGCGGGTGGGGCAAGTACCGCAAGGCGTCGTACTGGAAGACGTTCCGCAATGCCTGCACGCCCTACGACGGACCCCCTCTCGTCTATTTCGTCTACGCGTGCAAGGCACCGGACGGGAGTTACTGGGCGATTCAGCGCTGGCAGCGCGGGCTCCCGCTCCTCGGCTTCGAGCCGTGGTTGCCCTCGCACACGTGGTACGAGTTGCATATCTCCCACTGGACGGGCGAGCTCTCCAAGCTCGACGTCTACACCCACTGGACGTACGGCGGCCAGTGGCAGGGGCTGTTCGGTCGCTTCACCCATCGCGATCAGCCGATCTTCGGCTTCGGATCGACCTCACAGGGCAACCCGTTCGATCGCTTTGGGCGAAACGTCTACATCGACACGCTGAACTCGGCGTACGGCCCCGGCTGGAAGCGCGAGTCCGGGATCCTCGTCCACAAGAACACGGGCACGTTCTGCCACAGCTTCGTCCCGCAGAAGCCGTTCCCCGACTACCCGAGCAAGGCCATGCGCCCTCCGGCGCCGGGTGAGCGCTACCGCGTCACCGTCATGGGTGCGGGCGTGACGCCGGTGATCCAGTGGGAGGGGCCTGGCCTGACGGCTGCCGATCGCGCACAGGCCTCAACGGTGACGTCGATCTTCGACACGGTCATGGCGGGCGACCGCATCTGCGCACCGGAGCGCTGAGTCACTCCGGCGCGATACGTTTCCGTCGAGGCCGTGGCGCGCGGCCCACCAACGACAAAGGAGAACGATCGTGAGTGAGAGCTGGGACGACGCCGACGTGGCTGTCGAGCTCGACCTGGAGGACGACGACGATGACCTCGACGAGGACGGGTGGGACAACGGTCTCGAGGACGACGAGGAGTGAGGCTCAGGCGGGGTCGGTCGCCACTCCATCGCGGCCTTGTGACTCCGTCGGAATGACGGTCACAGCAGAGGAATCGATGTCGATCCGGACTCGATCTCCGGGGGCTGGTCTCTCGGAGCCTGCGTGTGCCGAGACGATCTCTGAGCCGCTGTCGTAGCGCGCACGCAGCGTCACGAGCGGCCCGTCGCGGAGGCTCGACACGACGACCGCCTCGCCCGCGGGATCGCGTCGAAACGCGACACCCTCCGGCCGTGTGACCACGGCCGTCGAACCGCGCTCCTCGACGTTCGCGAGCCCGATGAATCGCGCAGTCCAGGCATCGCACGGCGTCGCCCAGAGCTCCTCAGGGGCGGCGATCTGGATCACGCGCCCTTCGCGCATCACGGCAACCCGGTCGCCGAGCGCGAACGCCTCGGCCACATCGTGTGTCACGTAGACGGTCGTCTGGCCGATCGTCCGGAACAGGTCGCCCAGTTCGGTGACGAGCCTGTCGTGGAGCGGACGATCGAGCGCGCCGAGCGGCTCATCGAGGAGGAGCACTCTGGGTGCGGGTGCGATGGCCCGTGCGAGGGCGACACGCTTGCGCTCCCCTCCCGAGAGCGATCCGATCGACCGGTGCTCCTTCCCGGCGAGGCCGACGAGGGCGAGCATCTCCGTCACCAGAAGCCGCGATGACCTCTCTGCTCGCGGACTGCATCCTCAGCCCGAAGCCGACGTTCGCAGCCACATCCCGGTGTGGGAACAGCGCGTCGTCCTGGAACATGAGCCCGATGCCCCGCCGGTGTGGCGGCACGTTGTCGAGTGAGGAGCCGTCGAGCTCGATCGTTCCCCGGTCGAGCGGCTGAAGACCGGCGATCGCGCGAAGGAGCGTCGACTTCCCGCTGCCGCTCGGGCCGAGCACCGCGACGACCGTGCCGGGGGCGACGCCGAGATCGACGCCGGCGAGGGCCGGGTGGCCGCCCAGGTCGACGTATGCATCGCGGACGGTGAGCACTAGTGGTCTCTCCGGGAAATACGTGCTGGGTTCGTCGGCGATAACCGGGCAGGCCGAGGACGCAGGGAGCCTCGATACTGGGTTGTACCGGGGCGACCGAGGACGACGGCATGCGAAGTGTTTGCAGCCGCACGAAGACGGTACGTCTTTCCCGGAGCGGCCACTAAATGACCTCGGCGCGTCCGTCGGCGGCCCGCTCGGCGAGGAGCGCTGCGCCGACCGCGATCGCTGCCAGCACGACCGCGAGTGCAGCCGCCATTCCCTGGTTCTGCTCGCCCGGTCTCCCGAGGAAGCGGAAGATCGCGACGGGCAGCGTCGGCTGCTCTGCCCGGGCGACGAACACCGTGGCTCCGAACTCGCCGAGCGAGATCGCGAAGGCGAACCCGGCGGCGGCGGCGAACGCGCGACTCACGAGCGGCAGATCGACCTCGCGCCATGCGCGCGAAGGCGGCGCGCCGAGCGTTGTTGCGACCTCCCGCAGCCGAGGGTCGATCGACCGAAGCGCGGGTGTGACGATTCGAATCACGAACGGTGTTGCAACGAGAGCCTGTGCAACCGGAACGAGCCACCACGAGGAGCGGAAGTCGAGTGGGGGCGAGTCGAACGCGATCACGAACCCGAACCCGAGCATCACCGCAGAGGCGCCGAGCGGCAAGAGGACGAAGCCGTCGAGAGCACCGGGGGGTCTCCGTGCGAGCGCGTGGGCCGCGAGCCCGCCGACGAGGAGGGCGAGCGCGGTCGCGACGCCGGCGAAGACGATCGAGTAGCCGGCCGTCCGCCACGGCTCGACGAGAAGTACGGGCGTCTCCCGGAAGAGCGCGCCCCAGCTGCCGAGCGACCGGTCGACGAGAACGACGAGCGGGAGAGCGAGCGCGACTGCGGCGAGGCCGAGCACCGAGACGAGAGCGACGTGCTCTCGGGGCGTCGGCCGTCGCAGCACGTCGCGCTCGCTCATCAGCGTGGCTCCGACGTCGGCCCGTCCCTCGAGGATGCTCGCGACCGCCAGCACGATCGCGACAGCTCCGAGCTGGAGCAGCGAGAGCACGGCTGCGGCCTCCAGGTCGAACTGTCGCGCAGCGCGGTTGTAGATCTCGGTCTCGAGCGTCGCTCGGCCGGGGCCACCGAGAATCAGGATGACGCCGAACGACGTGAAGCAGAAGAGGAACGTCAGTGCGGCGGACGCGGAGAGGGAGGGCGTCAGCTGCGGCAGGGTCACCTCCCGGAGTCGCCGCCACGGTCCTGCGCCGAGGACGGTCGCCGCCTCACCGGAGGAAGGGTCAATGGTCGCCCACGCGCCCCCGACGATGCGCACAACGACGGCGACGTTGAAGAAGACGTGTGCTGCGAGGATCGCCAACATGCCGCCCTCGTAGTCGTCCGGGAGCACCTCGAGGAACGCTGCCGCGACGACCACGGTCGGCAGGACGAAGGGAACGAGCACGAGCGCGCGTGCGGTCGAGCGGCCTCGAAACCGGAAGCGGCCGATCGCCCACGCGAGCGGAAGACCTGCGACGAGCGTCAGGAGCGTCGAGGCTGCCGCTTGCCAGATCGTGAACCACAGTAGTGAGCCAGTGCCCGTCGGGAGCGAGAGGCCATCGTCTCCCGTCAACCCGCGCTCGAGGATGGAGAGGAGTGGGTAGGCGAAGAAGAGTAGGACGAACGCAGCCGGCACGGCGACCGCGAAAGCTCGCCAGGCGCGCGTCACCGGAGAACGGTCTGCGTCCACTCGTCGATCCACCGGTCGCGGTTCTCGCCGATCTCGCCGGCCGAGACTTCAAGGGGTGCGGACGGCGAGACGGCATAGCGTCGAAACACACCCGGCAGGGGCGTTCCCTTGCGTACCGGAAGCACGAACATGCTCTCGGGCAGCGCCGCCTGGAAGCGCTCCGTGAGCATGAAGTCGATCAGGGCGTGGGCACCGTCCACGTTCTTCGCGCCATCGAGGACACCCGCGAACTCGACCTGCTCGAAGCAACTTGCTGCGACGACCGCCGTCGGGGCCGTCGTGGGAGGCTTCGTGGCAAAGAGCACCTCCGCCGCCGGGCTCGTCGCGTAGGAGACGACGATCGGCCGCGTCCCCTTGCTCCCGCCGGCACCCGAGAACCGCTGCGTGTACGCCTCCTCCCAGCCATCGACGACGAGCACGTCGTTGGCGCGCAGACGACGCCAGTAGTCCTGCCAACCGTCCTCGCCGAAGCGGGCGATGCTCGCGAGCATGAAGGCGAGTCCAGGCGTCGAGGTAGCGGGGTTCTGGACGACGAGCAGCTTGCGGAAGCGGGGAGCGGTGAGGTCGTCGAGCGAGGTCGGCGGCGCGATCCCGCGCGAGGCGA
Source organism: uncultured Thermoleophilia bacterium (assembly GCA_963741655.1). Classification (GTDB taxonomy): domain Bacteria; phylum Actinomycetota; class Thermoleophilia; order Gaiellales; family Gaiellaceae; genus Gaiella. The sequence goes on along the minus strand of CAVUIQ010000006.1, from coordinate 139,654 downwards.
ACCACTTCCGGTCGACGTTGAGGCAGACGTCGCCGTGGTCGATCGGTGTCACGCGGTGCGTGGGATCGAGGAGGAAAGCGCCGTCGACCGTCTCGAGTCCCTTCGCCTCGTAGGGCTCGAAGAGCTTCTCGTCGAGGGCGCGTGAGAGGAGGTTGTTGTCGATCCCGAAGAGCACGTCTCCCTGCGGGTTTCCCTTCGTCAGAAGCGCGCGGTTGACGGCCTCGCCCGCGTCGCCGCCCTGGAGGATCTTCAGCGTCAGGCCGCTCTCCTCCTCGAACGCGGCCTTCACCTCCTTCGGGATCACGAACGAGTCGTGCGTGACGAGGACGACCTCCTTGCGCTCGCCGCTGTCCCCGGAGTCACCGCAGCCGGCCGCGAGGACGGCCGCGACCACTGCGAGCACGACCCCGAGCCTGCGGCAGGTCGTCACGCGGATTCCTTCGTCTCGGGGGCGGGGCGGACGGCGAGCAGGCAGCCACGCTCCACTGTGATACGGGCTCGTAGGGCCGAGAAGACGTTCGACACACCGCGACTCGTTCCCGGTGGCAACGTCTCGTCACGCAGCGGGTACTCGAGCCCTTCGGTCGTGACGCCTTCGGCAGGGCCGTGCACCGGGAGCAGGGTGAGAAGGTCGCCAGGCGTTCCTGCGATCGTGCGGTGGCCACGGACGATGGAGACCCACGCGTCGCCGAGATACGCATCGACCTCGGCCGCTGCGTAGCGCTCGTCCGCGAGGAGGAGCACCGAGCCGAGCAGGTGGTCGAGGCGGCCACCGCCCGATCCGACGACGACGATTCGCGCCGGCGCCGAGCGCGACCGCCGCGTCGAGGGCGAGCTCGAGGTCGGTCGCGTCCTTGGTCGTCGGGTGCCGCTCGACCCGTGCGCCGGCCGCCTCGGCGGCGGCGAGCCCTGACGCGGAGACCGAGTCGAAGTCGCCGATCGCGAGGTCGACGTGCAGCCCGAGCGCGAGCGCCCGGTCGACGCCGCCGTCGGCGGCGATCACCATCGCGCCGGCGGGAAGCGACGGCACGGCGCCTCCGAGGGGAGTGCCCTCCGGCAACGACGACGATGGTCTCGGGCTTCACGCGCATACCTCCGCTGGCATTACCCAGATCAGGTTCTGCGGGTCGGTGGCGCGTCGAGCCACCCTCTCAGCCCGGTCGTTGCCCGAGCTCCCCGTATCGCTTTCGCCGATCGTAACGCACGGCGCCGCCGCGCGTGCGGCAGCGCACCGGTAGACCGGGCCGACCGAATCTGGTCAGGACCCCTCAGCTAGCAACCAAGGGGAGGAAGAAGATGACGAAACGCAGAAGCGTAATGCTTGCGGCCGTCGTGACAGTGGTGGTCGCTGTAGGCGCCGCTGCGGCGGTGGCCGGCCACGACGACGACGGCTTCATCACCGCACAGCCGAAGATGCTGACGGGTGTCATGCCGGGGGTCGAGGTCACGCCGCTCCTGACAGTGGGCGACGAGCTTCCGGGCGGCTACATGTTCGAGGCGATCCCGGACGGGATCGCGCTCGATCCCGAGGGCAAGGACGTCGACGTCTGGGTCAACCACGAGACGAGCAAGGTGCCGTTCCCGTTCTCGTTGACGAGCCCGGCGAACAACGAGAACGACTTCGACAACGCGCAGCTGAGCCACCTCGTCCTCGACGACAAGTCGGGCCGGGTGCGGAGCGGCGAGTTCGCGATCCTGGGCAGCGCCGGCTACCAGCGCTTCTGCTCGAACTTCCTGGCCACCAAGGCGGAGGGCTTCGACCGGGACATCCTCTTCGTCAGCGAGGAGTCGCCCGATTACGTCGCCCGCCAGGCCGATTCCTGGCCACCTCTACCGGTCGGCGCGCCGACGGCGCAGAAAGAAGTCGGCCTCGTCGTCGCGCTCGACGTGAAGACGGGCACAGTCCACCCGCTTTACGGCATGGGCCGTCACAACCACGAGAACGCGGTCGCGCTCCCCGGCTTCAAGGAGAACGTCGTGATCTCGGGAGACGACACGTTCACGAGCGGTCCGCTCACGGGCAGTGTTCCGCGGCCGGATGGGCTCGGTGCCGGCTCGAGTCCGCAGCTCTACTCGTACATCGCGAAGGACACGAAGGCGCTCCTGAACGACGAAGGAGACCTCTGGGCGTTCGTCTCCGACACGCCTGGAGTGAAGAACTACTACGACGTGATCCCGGGCTCGGGAACGGAGGTCACGGGCCACTTCATCAAGGTGCCCAAGGATCGATCGCCACCGGTCTCAAGGCTGACGGCGCAGCGAGAGCTCGCGGCGAGCTCGGACTTCGGATATCCCGCTGCCGCCAACGAACGGCAGCTGGCAGACTCGACCTGCGCGCACCCCCGTCGGACGGGTATCGACGGCCCGCAGTGGGTGCTCGAGTACTGGAGCGACATCAACAACGTGTTCCAGTTCGTGCGCGTCGAGGACATCGCCTACGACAAGCGCCAGTGGCGAGGCACGACCGTCGCGTACATCGTCGACTCCGGTCGCGGCAGGGCGGCGAGCTCGATCGTTGGACACGCCGAACTTCCGGTCCAGCAACGGCCGAGTCTGGAAGATGGTCTTCGACAAGAAGGATCCGACGAAGGTCACGTCGCTGACGGTCTTCGTCGAGGGTGACGGCACCGTCGGATCGGGCGTCGATGTGAAGCAGATCGGCAGAGTGCATCAACCGGACAACATCGAGACCACCAAGAAGGGAATCCTGCTGACCGAGGACCCGGGCTCGAGCCAGCAGTTCCCGGTCGGCTCCTCCGATCCGAACGCGACGACCGGTCGGCTCTGGTTCGTCCCGTTCGCGGGCACGCCGCAAGTCGTCGTCAAGATCGACCAGTCGGCCGACGGTGGCCCCACCGATAAGGGCCCGGCTCCCGGCTCGACAACGGCGTCCATCGGAAACCTGGGGCGCGTGGGAGACGACGGGGATCGTCGATGCGTCCAAGGCGTTCGGCAAGGACATGTTCCTGATCAACGTCCAGGCGCACACGCTCTGGATCGACAGGGCGAGAGACCTGGACAACGACGCGTTCGCGCCCTTCGGCACGCCCGACTACACGGAGAAGAAAGAAGGCGGGCAGCTACTGCTGATCAAGATCCCGGGGATCAACTAGGCGGTAGCGCGGTATAGGGGGCGCCCTTCGGGGCGCCCCCGCTCTCACGACGCGTCCGGGGGTCAGGAGGACAGCGAGTCGAGCAACTCTCGTGTCCAGGCGCTCGCCGGCGCATCACCCTTGGCCTCGTAGATCGCGAGCGCTGTTGCGGCGGCTTCACGCGCCTCGGCCGGCTTGCCGACGAGCGCGAGCGTGCGCGCGTGCCACTCGTAGGCCGGGCCTTGGACTCGTACATGTCGATCGTCGCAGCGAGCTCGACGGCTCGGTCAGAGAGCTGCTCGCCCTCGGCGTGCGCCGCCGGCGACGGCTGCGAGGAAGCCCTCGACCGCGTCGATCCCGATGACGTCGGTCAGGTCGTCCTCGTTGAGCGTCCCGCGCACCTCGGCGCACCAGCGCGGCGGCCTCCTCGTGCGCGCCTCGGGTGGCCAGCGCGATCGGCGAGCAGCAGCGCCGTCGTCCCGCGGTAGCTCGCGGTTGCCGAGGCGGTCGAGCTCGGCGATGCCGTGCCGGAGCACGTCCTCGGCCGCGTCGGGCGCACCGGCGCGAAGCTCGACGAACGCGACGGACTGTGAAGTGGCTGCTGCCTCGACGAGCTTCCTGCCTCGCGGGTGACGTCTCGTAGCCTGCCCGTACATGCGTCCCGCGCCTCTTCGATCTGCCGCGCATCGCAAGAGCTTGCCGACGATCGCGTGCGCCTCGGCTCGGGTCGAGGATGCCCGTCGGCGCTCGTCAAGCATCTCCTGCGCTGCCTGCAACGCCTGCGTCGACCGGGGCCGGGCCGAAAGCCAACGATCGCTTGTCCCGCACCCGCGTACGGACGCGGCGAGCACGTCGATCTCCGGCGGCGCGCGCGTGCGCCTCCGCTCGCAGCGCTGCTGCGGCCGTCGCCATAACCTGACAGCTCATCCAGCTCGATGAAGAACTCCGAGAATCCCGTCCAGGCCAGACCGAGATCGTCCTCGAGGCTCGGCGAACACGACCGGGCCGCCTCGATGTTCTCCTCGGCCCGCTCGGCGTTGAACGCGCCCGAGTACAGTCGGCAATCGTCTGTGGCCAGGAGCCCGAACGCCCGCAAGCGCGGGTCGGTCGAAGCGCTCGAGCTCCGCTCGCCGCGGCGAGTCGCCTCGTCCTGGCGGCCGACGTATTGAGTGGATAGGCTGAGCGCGAACAGAGCCTCGAGCCGCTCGGGGTCGCCGTCGGGCAGGAGCTGCGGCTCCACGCCGAAGCAGGCCACAGACAGCGCCGATGTCGCCGCGCTCCTCCGCACCGCGGCGCCGCGGCGGTCGAGCCGCGCCGAGGCGCGCCGTGCGAGGCTCGTCGAGCCGTGGATCGGCGCTGTCGAGCTCGGCCCGGTTGCGGTAGGCGCGTTCGAGGTGGTAGCCGACGATCTCGTCCTGCTCGACGAGCGTCGCGTGCCGGTCGAGCCAGTCGGCGAAGGCCTCGTGGAGCTCCGCCCGGGTCTCCTTGGGAAGCGAGTCGTAGGCGGCGTCGCGGATCAGGAGGTGGCGGAAGCGGAACGCCTCCTCGTCGGGGTACGTTGGCTGGTCGGGCCGGATCAGCTCCTTGCGCACGAGCGAGAGGAGGTGGCTGGGGACGGCAGTCGCGCTCGCCCGGCCGGCGCGAGCTCCAGCACCGTGCCGCGGTGGAAGACCTGGCCCTCGACCGCACCCCGGCCGATCATGTCCCGCTCGCCAGGCCCGAGCCGGTCGAGCCGGGATTGGAGGAGCGCCTGGATCGTCGGCGGCACGACGATCTCGCCCTGGCCGCCGTCCTCGCTGACGGTCGCGAGCATCTCCTCGATGAACAGCGGGTTGCCGTCGGCGGCCCGCAGGATCCTGCGCGCGCACGTCGGCCGTCAGCTGCGCTCCGCCCGCGAGCCGCGAGATCAGCAGCTCGCAGTCCTCGAGCGAGAGCGCCTCGAGCAGGATCGTCGTCGCGTTGAGCTTGCCGCCGCCCCAGCCGGGCCGCAGCTCGAGCAGCTCGGGGCGCGCGATGCAGAGCAGGAGGATCGGCGCGTCGCGCGACCAGTCGGCGATGTGCTCGATCAGGTCGAGGAAGACAGGCTCGGCCCACTGGATGTCGTCGAGCACGAGGATCTGTGGTCGCTCGGCGGCCCGCGCCTCGATCAGCTTGCGGAACGCGAGCTGCGTGTCGGCCGGTGAGGTGCCGATCACCTCGGCCGGCTCGACCCCGATCGCGAGCAGGATCTCGACGAGCGGCCAGTAGGTGATGTCCTCGCCGTAGTGGAGACAGCGGCTCCGCAGGACGTCGGCGGTCTCGCCCGCGACGGCGAGGAACTCCTCCGTCAGCCGCGACTTTCCCACCCCGGCCGGCCCGAGCAGCGTGAACAGCTGGCAGACCCGCTCCGAGACGACGTCCTCGAACGCCGCCCGCAGGCGCTGCTGCTCGCGGACGCGCCCGACGAGCGGTGCGTCGAGATGGCGGGTGAAGGCGTCGGCCGTCGCATCGACCGCGACGAGCCGGAACGCGGGCACGGGCTCGCGCTTTCCCTTCAGCGCGAGCGGCTCGACCGGCTCGACCGTCACCGCGTCGCGCACGAGCGAGAGCGTCGTCGGCGCCGATCAGGATCTCTCCCGGCGTCGCCGCCTGCTCGAGCCGCGCCGCGACGTTGACGGCGTCGCCCGTGACGAGCGTCTCGCCCTCGCCGGCCACCACCTCGCCCGTGTTGACGCCCGTGCGGAACGAGAGCGCGACCGCCAGCTCCTCGCCGAGCGCGGTCAGCCGCTCGCGGATCTCGGCCACCGCGCGCACCGCGCGCAGCGCATCGTCCTCGTGCGCCACCGGGATCCCGAACACGGCCATCGCCGCGTCGCCGATGAACTTCTCGACCGTGCCGCCGTGCCGCTCCACGATCAGCCGGATCTCCTCGAAGTAGCGGCCCATCGTGCGCCGCATCGCCTCCGGATCGAGCCGCTCCCCGAGCGCCGTCGAGCCACTCACGTCACAGAAGACGACGGTCACCACCTTCCGCACCTCACGCGCCGCCGCGACGGGCGCGAACGCCGTGCCACACGCGCCGCAGAAGGCGAACCCGTCAGGGCTCTCCTGGCCGCACGACTGGCACGTCTGCATGCGGCGAGCCTATCTCAGTCGTGGCTCAGGTCGGAATGGCGCGTCCGGCGAGGAGTGAATCGACGTCTCCGGTCCGCTGCTACACTCCCCCGTCGGCGGTCAAGGACTGCCCTTTCTCACGTTATGAAGACCTACACCGCCAAGCCCGGAGAGATTCAGCGCGACTGGTACATCGTCGACGCCGAGGGGAAGACCCTGGGCCGACTCGCGACCCAGATCGCCGACACGCTCCGTGGCAAGCGCAAGCCGCAGTACACCCCGCATGTCGACACGGGTGATTTCGTCGTCGTGATCAACGCGGAGAAGATTCACCTCACCGGCCAGAAGCTCGACCAGAAGATGGTCTATCGCCACTCCGGGTTCCCGGGTGGGCTGAAGACGCGGACGATGCGCGAGCAGCTCGACCGTCGGCCGACGGAGGTCATCCGCAAGGCCGTGAAGGGCATGCTTCCGAAGAACAAGCTCGCCGCAGCGCAGCTGACCAAGCTCAAGGTCTACGCAGGCCCCGAGCATCCGCACGCCGCGCAGGCGCCCAAGGATCTGGAGCTCTAATGGCAGACATCGCACAGTATCTCGGTACCGGTAAGCGCAAGACCTCGGTCGCGCGCGTCATCCTCCGTCCGGGCGACGGCAAGACCTGGATCAACGGCCGTACGCTGGAGGACTACTTCCCGCGCGCGTCGCATCGCACGTCGGCTCTCGGCCCGTTCAAGACGGCAGGCGCCGAGGGAACGTATGACCTTCGGGTTCGTGTGCACGGCGGCGGTATCAGCGGCCAGGCCGGCGCGGTACGTCACGGCATCGCTCGCGCACTCGTCGAGGCCGACCCCGAGCTTCGCACGGCACTGAAGCGCGAGGGCTACCTCACGCGAGACGCACGTCAGGTCGAGCGCAAGAAGGCCGGCCTGCACAAGGCGCGCAAAGCGCCGCAGTTCTCCAAGCGCTAGTTCGCACGCTTTCCTCCAGCGTGCATCCCATCGCCCAGAGGCGGTCATTCCCATGTCTCGACAACACTTCGGAACCGATGGCGTTCGCGGCATTGTCGGCGACACGCTGACCCTCGACCTCGTCGAACGGCTCGGCAGAGCGTCGACGGCGTGGGCCGGTCGCGGGCGAGTCTTCGTCGGTCGCGACACGCGCGGCTCCGGCCCGTCGCTCGAAGCTGCCGTCGTCGAGGGCATCGTCTCGGCGGGTGGGATCGCGGTCTGCGGCGGCGTCCTCCCGACACCGGCGGTCGCGCTTCTCGCGCAGGATCTCGGGATCGTTCTCTCGGCCTCGCACAACCCACCCGAGTACAACGGCGTCAAGTTCTTCACCTCCGAAGGCCACAAGCTCTCGGATCTCCAGGAGGAGGCGATCGAAGCGCTCCTCGATGCCCCGGGGCACGGACGTGGCTCGATCGAGATCGCCGAGGACGCGGCCGCCGGCTACGTCGCGCACATTCTCGAGCACTTCGGCTCCGACCTCACCGGCCTGCGGATCGCGGTCGACTGTGCGAACGGCGCCTTCTCCGCGATCGCACCCGCCGTCTTCGAACAGCTCGGGGCGCAGGTGACGACCGTCGCCGCGGCACCTGACGGGTCGAACATCAACGTCGGGTGCGGCGCGACGGACCTCGACCTCCTCCAGGAGGTCGTTCGCTCCGGCGACTTCGATCTCGGGATCGCATTCGACGGCGACGGCGATCGGATGCTCGCCGTCGACGAGACGGGAGCGCCGCTCGACGGCGATCAGATCCTCGCCATCCTCGCCCTCGCGCAGGGCGTCGACGCCGTCGCGGTGACGACGATGACGAACCTCGGCTTCCACCGGCTCATGGCAGACCGCGGCGTGCGCGTGCTGACGACCGACGTGGGCGACCGCCACGTGCTCGCTGCGATGCGCGCCGAGGGAGCGCTGCTCGGCGGCGAGCAGTCAGGGCACGTGATCACGCTCGACGGCCACGTGACCGGAGACGGGCTGGCGGCGGCGCTCCTTCTCTGCCGCGCGCTCGACGGCGGCTCTCTCGCCGCGGCCGCTTCGGTGATGGAGCGCCTCCCGCAGGCGAAGCAGAACGTCACCGTGGCGCGGCCCGAGCTCTCCGAGGGCGTTGTTGCGGAGGTTGCGCGGCTCGGTGAAGAGCTCGCGGGACGCGGCAGAATCCTCGTGCGCCCGTCCGGTACAGAGCCGCTTGTACGCGTCCTTGTCGAGGCCGAGAGCGAAGAGGAGGCGACAACCCTCTGTGGTAAAGTCGCCACTCTCGTCCGGTCGGAGCTCGGCGACTAGCTCGGACTACGACCTCGGCGGGAACGTCCGAGGATGCGGCGCAGTCAACCCCCACGCCGAACGCCGGCCGGGACGACGAAGGAGATACGCCAATGTGTGGAATCATCGGATACGTCGGGCCACGGGAGTGCAAGCACCTCCTCCTCTTCGGCCTCGAGCGACTCGAGTATCGCGGGTACGACTCGGCCGGAATAGCTCTTCTCGAGAGCGATGGGCTGCGCTACACGCGCGCCGTCGGGAACCTCCAGAATCTGAAGATCGCTGCCGGCGAGGCACCTTCGCCCGCGACGACAGGGCTCGGGCACACGCGCTGGGCGACCCACGGCGGCGTCACCGAGGCCAATGCGCATCCCCTCGCAGGGGACGATCCGGACGAGGTCGCGATCGTGCTCAACGGCATCGTCGAGAACTACCGTGAGCTGCGCGCCCGCCTCGGCGAGGCCGGCCACGTCTTCACGTCGGAGACCGACGCAGAGACGGTCACGCACCTGATCGAGGAGTACTACGACGGCGACATCGTCGAGGCGACCAGGCTTGCCTTCAACGAGCTCGAAGGGCACTTCGCCTTCGTCGTCATCCACCGCGATCACCCTGGCGTCCTCGTAGGTGCCCGCCACCAGTGCCCGCTCGTCGTCGGCGTCGGGAAGGGCGAGACGTTCCTCGCGTCGAACGCCGCGGCGTTCCTGCGCGAGACGCGCGAGGTGCACTTCCCCGAGGACGGCGACCTCGTCGTGATCACGCCCGAGGGAGCCCGGCACCTTCGTGCCGACGACGGCTCCGCGATCGACCGCGAGCTGATCGTCCTCGACTGGGACGACGAGAGCGCCGAGAAGGCCGGGTTCGAGACCTTCATGCTGAAGGAGATCTACGAGCAGCCGGAGGCCGTCGCGGAGACGATCGGCGACCGCGTGCGCCACGGGCGCCTCGAGCTCGAGGGGCTCGGCATGGACGATGACGAGCTGAAGCGTGCTGCGACGGATCGTGATCCTCTCGGCAGGGACGTCGTACCACGCCGCGGTTGCGGGTCGCTACGCGATCGAGGAGTGGGCGCGCGTTCCGGTCGAGCACGACATCGCATCGGAGTGGATCTACCGGAACCCGGTGCTCGACAAGAGCACCCTCGTGATCGGCATCTCCCAGTCGGGTGAGACGCGCGACACGATCGCCGGGATGAAGCTCGCCCGCGAGATGGGCGCGCGCACGGTCGGGATCACGAACATGATGGGCTCGCAGATCACGCGCGAGGTCGACTCCGTTCTCTACACCCGCGCCGGTCTCGAGGTCAGCGTCGCTGCCTCGAAGACCTTCACCGCGCAGGTCAGCCTGCTCTTCCTCGTGGCGCTCAAGCTCGCCCAGGTGCGCGAGACGCTCCCTCCGGACGAGCTGAGGTTCATCCTCGACGAGGTGTACCTGCTGCCCGAGAAGATCCAGGCGTTCCTCGACGGCGACCACCCGATCGACGAGATCGCGCAGCGCCACTTCGACAAGCCGTTCTTCCTCTATCTCGGCCGCCACATCGGCCTGCCGGTCGCGCTCGAGGGCGCGCTGAAGCTGAAGGAGATCTCGTACATCCCGACCGAGGCGTACTCGGCCGGCGAGATGAAGCACGGCCCGATCGCGCTGCTCGACGAGTCGACCCCGGTCGTCGTGATCGCGACGCGCAGCCACGTCTACGACAAGATGATCTCGAACATCCAGGAGGTCCGCGCCCGCGGCGCCCATGTGATCGCGATCGCGACCGACGGCAACGAGGACATCCAGCATCACGCCGACGACGTGATCTACATCCCGCGCTCGCCGGCGTTCCTGCAGACCGTGCTCGCCGTCGTGCCGTTGCAGCTGCTCGCCTACCGGATCGCGCGGCTGCGCGGCCTGAACGTCGACCAGCCGCGCAACCTGGCGAAGACCGTCACCGTCGAGTGAGGCGCGATGGAGTGAGAATCGCGATGGAAGAGCATATCGCGATTTCCCTCACTCCAGATGTTTCTGCAGGCTTCGCCTGATCCTGAAGGGGGCCGCCCGCGGCCCGTCCTACCTGGGCCGCTCCGGAGCCAAGTGGCCGTAGCGAGAGGCAGGCGTCGGCGCCAGAGCGATTCGCTGGCTTGCTCCGCGAGGCAGTTTGCGGTAGTACGACGGTCGGTCGGTTTGCGGGCGCTCTCTACGCCTTGTCGCCGCGCAGTGCCATCGACAGCGCGCCCGCGAGGGCTGCGCCGATGAGCGGGCCGACGATGTAGATCCAGAGGTTCCCGAACTCGACGGCCCAGATGGCGGGGTCGATCGAGCGGGCCGGGTTGAACGAGCCGCCCGAGCTCGGGCCGATCGTCACGGCGGCGGTGAAGATGAAGCCGCCGATCGCAACCGGCGCGAGCACGCCCTTCCACGGCGCCGAGTCGTCGGTGGCGACCGTGATGATCACCGAGACGAACAGGAAGACGGCGACCAGTTCCATCAGCATTGCGCGCCAGTCCTCGACTCCCGCGCCCGGGTTCGTGACGAGGGAGTCCTTGATGTCGTTCGTGTACAGGAGCGCCGCGACGAGCACCGCGATGAAGCCTCCGATCAGCTGAGCGACCCAGTAGGGGATCACGGCCGACATCGGGAACTTGCGCCCGACCGCGAGGCCGAACGTGACCGCCGGGTTGAAGTGGCCCCCCGAGATCTGGCCGAACGCGGCGATCATCAGGCCGAGACCGAGACCGAAGCCGGCCGCGACGCCGGCGGAAGCGATCGAGCCAGGGAGGTTCACCGACGCGGCGATGCCGCTGAAGCCGATGAAGAAGAAGCCAAAGGTGCCGACGACCTCGGCCAGCAGTCGGTTGCTCATCGATGGCGTTTCCACAGTGGTGCCTCCCGGAACTCGGTGTTGACAGTCAGGCTACTCCCATACGGGGTAGAGAGCCAGAAACTACGTGAGCCGCCGGACGGGTCGCGGCTCGAACCGGCTACCGTTGGCGCACGATGAAGCCGAATCGAGAGGCCCCACCGGCCTACAGCACTGCCGCCGTCCGCGTGGTGCGCCTGCCGGGTGGGGAGGAGATCGACGATCGTGTCGCCGTCGAGGAGCCGCTCGAGCTGCGAATCGGCGGGCAGCCGGTCGCCGTCACGATGCGGACGCCCGGGCCACGACGAGGAGCTGGCGCTCGGCTTCGCGCTCTCCGAAGGGCTCCGGCCACTCTCGGCCCGCGTGCCCGACGACCTTGCGGCGAACACGATCGAGCTCGAGGCACCCGGCTTCGACCCCGAGCGGATCGCGCGCTCGTTCTACACGACGTCGTCCTGCGGGGTCTGCGGGAAGGGAGCGCTCGAGGCGATCGCCGTCGAGTCGCAGCGGGTCGAGAGCGCGCTCACGATCAGCGGCGCGCTCGTCGGCTCGTTGCCCGATCGCCTCCGCGAGGCGCAGGCCGCGTTCGACTCGACCGGCGGGCTCCACGCGACGGGCCTCTTCACTGCCGCCGGCGAGCTCGTCTGCGCGCGCGAGGACGTCGGCCGGCACAACGCGATGGACAAGGTGATCGGCCGCGCGTTTCTCGACGGGCTCCTGCCCCTTGCCGATCACGTCCTCTGCGTCAGCGGGCGCCTCTCGTTCGAGCTCGTCCAGAAGGCCGCGGTTGCCGGATGCCCCGTCGTCGTCGCGGTCGGTGCTCCGTCGTCCCTCGCCGTCGAGCTCGCTGCCGACCGCGGCATCACGCTCTGCGGCTTCGTGCGCGACGGCCGCTGCAACGTCTACTCGCGGCCCGAGCGCATCACGCGTCTGAGGGCGCTCGCTCGAGCGTCGATATCGCTCGGCGACGTCGAGCAGAGCCCGCGCCAGGATCGACTCGGGATCGCGATCCGGCCAGACGAGACCGACGTGCTCGTCGTCGTCGGCGCGACGAGCGGAACCACGCGCATCCCCGCCGGCACGTCGAACACGTGGAGCCACGCGTGGGCCAGCACGCTCGACCAGTGCCCGTCGCGGACGTGGGCGAACATCGTCGAGATCGAGTTCGTCTCGACCGTCGGCCGCGGCTCGGCCCCGGCCTCGTGGAAGATGCTGTCGAGGATCCGGCGGTTCTGCATGTCGCCGGTGAGGAGGCAGAGGGGAAGCTGCGCGGCCTCGGCCCAGGTCACCTCGTTGCGTCCGGCGAGCGGCCCGTCGGCGCCGGTCAGCAGCACGTAGTGCTCCTCGTAGAGGACGAGCGTGCGGACGCCCGTGAGCGGCTCGGAGTAGAGGTACGTGACGCCCAGCTCGAGCTCGAAGTCGTGCAGGCCGCGCTCGATCTGCCGTGAGTTGAGCGACTGCACGGTGACGCGTGATGCCCGGGTGGCTCTGCGAGAGCGGTGTCGTCAGGAGGGAGACGCAGGGGAGCGAGGTCGGGATCGCTCCGATTCGCAAGCTGGCCTGACAGCCCGCCGCGCAAGTGCGTCGAGCTCGGCGTCGAGGCCGCCGACGTCCGCGAGGATCCGCCTGGCCCACTCGAGCACCTTCTCGCCCTCGGGCGTCAGCCCCTCGTAGCGCTGCGAGCGTCGGACGACAGGGAAGCCGACGTCGCTCTCGAGGCGGCGGATGCCCGATGAGAGCGTCGGCTGCGAGACGCCACAGGAGCGCGCAGCCCGGCCGAAATGCTCCTCGCGGACGACCGCGACGAGGTATTCGAGATGGCGTAGATCCATGCGTTGATGATAGATGAGATCTATCGCGCGGTCGATGACGTCACTTTGACGGGACGGCGTCTGTGGCAGCCATCCTGTGCGAGCGCCGAGCACACGTTCCGGCGCCTGGCTGCAGCCAGGCGCCCTGCCCGGGAGGATCGCATGCGCAAGACGAAAGGCCGCCTGACGACACCGCTCGTTCGCGACGACGGCGTCCTGCGCCCCGCGACCTGGGACGAGGCGCTCGACCGCGCCGCTGCCGGCTTTGCCCGCGCGCGCGAGGCCGACACCTCGACGTCGTTCGGCATCTTCTCCTGCTCGAAGGCATCGAACGAGATGAACTTCATCGCCGGCAAGTTCGCGCGTCAGGTGATGGGCACGAACAACATCGACTCCTGTAACAGAACCTGACACGCCCCTAGCGTCGTCGGTCTGGCGACGGTGTTCGGAGCGGGCGGCGGCACGTCGTCCTACGCAGAGATCGAGGAGACCGACGTGATCCTCCTCTGGGGCTCGAACGCGCGGGAGACGCACCCGATCTTCTTCCACCACCTGCTCAAGGGCGTGCACAACGGCGCGCGGCTCTTCGTCATGGATCCGCGGCGCACCACCTCCGCGGCGTGGGCAGATCGCTGGCTCGGACTCGAGGTCGGCTCCGACATCGCGCTCTCGAACACGATCGCGCGGGAGATCATCCACGCCGGCCTCGCGAACCGCGCCTTCATCGACCACGCCACCGAGGGCTACGAGGCGTACGCCGAGTCGGTCGAGCCGTTCACCCTCGAGGAGGGCGAGCGCCTCACAGGCGTACCCGCCGAGGTGATCCGGGAGACCGCGCACGCCTTCGCGCGCGCGGATCGGGCCATGATCTGCTGGACGCTCGGGATCACCGAGCACCACACCGCCGTCGACAACGTCCTCTCGCTGATCAACCTCGCGCTCCTCTGCGGCCACGTCGGCCGCTTCGGCTCGGGGCTCAACCCGCTGCGCGGCCAGAACAACGTCCAGGGCGGCGGCGACATGGGCGCGATCCCCAACAAGCTCTCTGGCTTCCAGGACATCGAGCGCGATCACGAGGCACGTGCCCGGTTCGAGCAGGCGTGGGGTGTGACGATCCGCCCGACCTACGGCTGGCACCTCACCCAGATGTTCCACGGGATGGAACGGGGCGAGCTGAAGACGCTCTACGTGATCGGCGAGAACCCCGCTCAGTCCGAGGCGGATATCAACCGCACGCGCAAGCTCCTCTCCGAGCTCGACTTCCTCGTCGTCCAGGACATCGTCCTCACGAAGACCGCCGAGATGGCCGACGTCGTCTTCCCCTCCGCCGCGTCGTGGTGTGAGACCGACGGCACCGTGACGAACAGCGAGCGGCGCGTTCAGCGCGTGCGCAAGGCGCTCGACCCGCCGGGCGAGGCGCGCGACGACATGTGGATCATCACCGAGATCGCCCGCCGGCTCGGCCACGACTGGCCAGACCCCGTCGCCGAGGATGTCTGGGACGAGCTCCGCTCGCTCTCGCCGATGCACGGCGGCATGAGCTACGAGCGGCTCGAGGAGCATGGCGGCCTGCAGTGGCCGTGCCCCGACGAGACGCATCCCGGCTCGCCTATGTTGCACGAGCGACTCTGGGCCGATCCACTCGTCGGGCCTCCCGCGCCGTTCACGGTCGTCGAGGCGCGCGGCCCTTTCGAGGAGCTCGACGACGACTACCCGATCCGGCTCACCACGGGGCGTCGCCTCGAGTCGTACAACACCGGCGCTCAGACGAACCTCTACTCCTCGCCCCTTCACCGTGGGGAGTCGCTCGACCTCTCGCCGGAAGATGCCGAGCGGCTCGAGCTCGCGGACGGTGAGATCGCCCGCGTCTCGTCGCGGCGCGGATCGGTCGAGGCTCCCGTCCGGATCGACACGGCGCTTCGTCCTGGCCTCGCCTTCATGACCTTCCACTTCCCCGATCAGGTCGACACGAACCAGCTCACGATCGACGCCACCGACCCGAAGTCGGGCACGGCCGAGTTCAAGGCCGCAGCGATCCGGGTCGAGAAGATCGAGCCGGCCGAGGCCGAGGAGCGAGCCGGGATCGCCGAGCCGGCGACCGTCGGAGGGCAGCCGTGAAGAACAGCACCGGAATTGTCCATCCGAAGCCCCGTAGGGGACTGGCGCAGCCTGTCCCGGGAGCGGCCGCAACGTTCACCTGCCCAGGGGGCAGGCAGGCGATACTCGTCGAGGCGAGGTCGTAGATGGACCTGCACCTCGTACCGGGCGCCGAGCCGACATCCGCCGAGAGCGCCGCGCTCGACTCCGTGCTCGGGCCGTCGGTCGACGGCTGGGACGGCGGCGAGCGGCTCGACGGTTCCGCGGGCAACACCGCGAGCACCGGCCACGCGGCCCGCGGTCGCCGCCACCTGCTGCTGCCCGCCCTGTGGGCGCTGCAGGAGCACATCGGCTGGATCAGCCCCGGGGGGATGAACGAGCTCTGCCGTCGTCTGACGCTGCCGCCCGCCGATGTCTACGGCGTCGCCACGTTCTACGCGATGCTCGCCGTCGAGCCGCGGCCCGCTCGCGTCGTGCACGTCTGTGAGGACATCGCCTGCAAGTGCATCGGCTCCGACGACCTGATCGCGCAGATCGAGGAGCGCTTCGGAGCCGAGGGCGAGCTGTCCGACGACGGCTCCGCAACCTGGTACCGCAGCCCCTGCCTCGGTCAGTGCGACCGCGCCCCGGCAGCACTCGTCAGCGATGCGGGGGACGAGCCGCACGAACGCACGCTCGCGCTGACCACCGCGGCGGCGGTGCTCGACGCCCTCGCGGGCGGAGACCCCGGCCCGGCTCCGGTGACCGTGCTGCCACAGGCCGGCGACCCGTCCCTACGGCTGCTCCGCCGTGCTGCCTCGGAGCGATCGGTGAGCCTCGACGAGTACCGCGCTCAGGGTGGCTACGCCGCGCTCCGGCGCGCGATCGAGCTCGGTCCGGAGGACGTGATCCGCGAGGTGAAGGACTCGAAGTTGCAAGGTCGCGGCGGCGCGGCGTTCCCCACCGGGATCAAGTGGGACGCGGTCGCCCGCCAACCCGCACGGCCGCACTACCTCGTCTGCAACGCGGACGAGTCGGAGCCCGGCACGTTCAAGGATCGCGTCATCATGGAGCGTGACCCGTTCGCGCTGATCGAGGCGATGACGATCGCTGCGTTTGCGACCGGCTGTGAGCGTGGTTTCATCTACATCCGCGGCGAGTATCCCGAGCCGCAGCACGCACTCGAGGCGGCGCTCGCCGAGGCGCGGATGCGCGGCTACCTGGGCGACGACGTCCTCGGCGAGAGCTTCTCCTTCGAGATCGAGATCCGCAAGGGGGCGGGCGCCTACATCTGCGGCGAGGAGACGGCGATCTTCGAGTCGATAGAGGGAAACCGCGGTGAGCCGCGCAACAAGCCGCCGTTCCCGGTCGTCGAGGGCCTCTTCGGCAAGCCGACCGTGGTGAACAACGTCGAGACGCTCGTCAACGTGCTCGACATCGTGTCTCGCTCCGGGCCCGTCTACGCGGAGACCGGCACCGAGGTCTCGACCGGCACGAAGCTGTTCTGCGTCTGCGGACACGTCGAGCGCCCCGGGGTCTATGAGGTTCCGTTCGGCACCACGCTCCGGGAGCTGTACGACCTCGCGGGCGGGGTCGTGGGCGGCAAGGAGCTGCAGACGATCCTGATGGGCGGCGCGGCCGGTGGCTTCCTGCGACCCGACGAGCTCGATCTGCCACTCACGTTCGAGGCGGTGCGCGAGGCGAAGACGACACTCGGCTCCGGTGTCGTACTCGTGCTCGATGAGACCGTCGACATGCCGCGACTCCTCATGCGGCTTGCCGCATTCTTCCGCAACGAGTCGTGCGGCCAGTGCGTTCCCTGCCGTGTCGGCACCGTCCGCCAGCAGGAGGCGCTTGCGCGCCTCGTCTCCGGCAATACTCGCGGTGGCGTCAAGACCGAGCTCGCGGTGATCGCGGAGGTGGGGCAGTGCATGCGCGACGCGTCGATCTGCGGCCTCGGCCAGACTGCGTCGAGCGCAATCGAATCCGCGATCGGACGTCTGGGGGTCTTCTCGTGAGCGAGCTGCTCGCACCGAAGCGGATGATCGAGCTCGAGATCGACGGCCAGTCCGTGCGCGTCTTCGAGGGAGAGACGATCCTCGGTGCCTGCCGGCGGCTCGGGATCGACACGCCGACGCTGTGTTACGGCGATACGCTCGAGCCTGCCAATGCCTGTCGCGTCTGCGTCGTCGAGGTCGAGGGCGCGCGCGTGCTCGCGCCCGCCTGCTCGCGCAAGGCCGAGGCCGGCATGAAGGTGCAGACCGACTCCGAGCGCGTGCGTCACTCGCGCAAGATGGTGCTGGAGCTGCTTGCCTCGTCGGTCGACCTTTCGACCACAGACGTGATCCCGGGGTACCTCGAGCGGTACGACGCGGAGCCCGAGCGGTTCGGGCCGCCTGCGCCGCCGGACGCCGAGCGCGACCGCAAGCGAACGGGCCATCACGTCGAGCCCGACGGCCAGACCGCAGCGACGGTGTACGCGCCGATCAAGATCGACAACGACCTGTACGTCCGCGACTACTCGAAGTGCATCCTCTGTTACAAGTGCGTCGACGCCTGCGGCGAGCAGTTCCAGAACACCTTCGCGATCCACGTGGCGGGCCGCGGCTTCGATGCGCGCATCTCCACCGAGTACGTCGCGGAGCTCCCCGATTCGGCGTGCGTCTACTGTGGCAACTGCATCGCGGTCTGCCCGACGGGCGCGCTGATGTTCCGCTCGGAGCACGAGCTGCGCGAGGAGGGCGACTGGCGGCAGGACGATCAGACGGTGACGACGACGGTCTGTCCCTACTGCGGCGTCGGCTGCAACCTCGAGCTGCACGTGCAGGACAACACGATCGTCAAGGTGACGAGCCCGGACGACCACGACGTCACGCGCGGCAACCTCTGCATCAAGGGACGTTTCGGCTTCCAGCACGTGCAGGCCGGCAAGCGGGACTGAGCCCTGAGATGACCGTGGGAGCCGTCGTCCTCGCGGGCGGCCGGTCGAGCAGGATGGGTCAGCCGAAGGCGTTGCTCGACTGGCATGGCCGGACGGCCATCGAGCACGCGGTCTCGATTGTGCGAGACGGTGTCGGAGGCGGGCCGGTCTGCGTCGTTCGGGCTCCGGCGCAGGAGCTACCGGCGCTCGATGCGATCGTCGTCGACGACCCGGTCGCCTACGACGGCCCGCTCGCCGCGCTCTACACGGGCCTCGTGGCCCTCGAGGGAACGGCTGACATTGCATTTGCGTGCGGCGTCGACACGCCGCTGCTCTCCCCGGCCTTCGTGCGCGCTGTCGTCCGGACGCTCCACAAGGGCGACGATGCCGTTGTGCCGACGATCGGCGGTCGCTCGCAGCCGCTTCTGGCCGCCTATCGCGTCAAGATCGCACCGCGGGTACGGGCACTGCTCGACGACGGTGCCGGCGGCCTCAAGGACATCCCGCGAACCTGCGCAGTGCGTCAGGTGGGCGAGTGGGAGCTGATCTCCGATCCCGAGCTCGATGAAGCCGACCCGCGGCTGAACGCCGCGGCGAACGCGAACACGCCGGAGGAGTGGGCTTCGCTCCTGGCCAGTAGCTAGCGCGGTGGCGCCTGGATTCAGCCAGGTGCCGGAACGGCGACCCGGTCGGTTCGTGGTTGCCGTTCCCGCGTCGGGCTGAAGCCCGACGCATGGTGGCGCCTGGATTCATCCAGGCGCCGGAACGGCGACCGGTCGGTTCGTGGTTGCCGTTCCCGCGTCGGGCTGAAGCCCGACGCAAGGGGGCTACGAGGGTGCCGGGTTTCGCCCGGCCCGACCTCGATCTCCCCGCTGTCCACCAGCACGACGTCGCCGCGGTCGAGCACGAGCGTCAACCTTCCGTCCTGAGCGATCGCGCCCGCCGTCCCGGCGCGGTCGCCGACACGAACTCTGAGGCCGCGAAGCGCGTTCCGCTGCTCCAACTCGTCGCGCAGAACCGCAAGGCCGCCGTCGACCCAGGCGACGTAGCGTCGCTCGAGCTCGGCGAGAACCGTCGCCAGCAGAGCTCCCCGGTCGAACGAGCGACCCGCTGCGATCCGCAGCGACGTCGCCGGCAGGCGCGTGTCGGGCGGCAGCTCTCCCTCAGCCTGGTTGACGTTGATCCCGATCCCGCACACGACGACCGAGTCGGACGCCTCGAGCAGGATCCCGGCGACCTTGTGCCCCTCCACGAGCACGTCGTTCGGCCACTTGACCATGGCCGGAACCGAGCACTCGCCCTCCACGGCGGCGGCGACGGCCAACCCGGCGACGAGCGAGAGCTGTGGCAGCTCGGCCCTCGCCGGCGCTCGCAGGAGGACCGAGAACAGGAGCGCCGTCGACCGGGCATCGTCCCAGCGCCGACCCGAGCGTCCGCGGCCGGCGGTCTGGTGCTCGGCAACGGCGACCGCGCCGTGGGGGTGGTCGCTCCCCGCGAGCGCGTCCTGCGTCGAGGTGATCTCCGTCGCGTAGAGATACGGAACGCCGAATGCCCCGCGGAGGAGCGGCTGCACGGCCTCCGGCTCGAGATCACTCACGATCGTCGACCCGGCGAAGCTTCTTCGTCTCGCCACGGCGCTTCTTCGCCTCGACACGCCTCGCCTGCGCCGCACGCGACGGCTTGGTCGGAACACGCTTGCGCTCGACATGCAGCGCCTCGGCGAGACGCGCCACGAGCCGGTCGATCGCGAGCTCGCGATTGCGGAGCTGGCTACGTTCGTCCTGCGCGACGGCCCGGATGATCGGCCCGGTCTTTGCGATCACGCGTCGCTTCTGCACGTCACTGAGAGCCGCCGACGCCGCGACGTCGAAGACGGCCTCGACCCGTGATTCCGTCTTGTTCGCGTGCTGGCCGCCCGGGCCGCTCGACCGGGAGACGCGAAGCTCGACCTCCGAGAGCGGGAGAAGAACGGAGCGCGTGACGCGGCGGCTCGTCCGCTCGTCGCCGGTCACGACCGCACCGGTGGGGTGATCGTGAGCAGCGCGTCGATGTGGTCGTGGTCGACCTGGAGCGTCGTGTGCGTGATGCCGAACCGCTCCCTCAGCATGTGCTCGCTCGGCACGCCGAATTCCGTGGCAGTCGTCGCCCTCTCGTACGAGGACGTGCGCGGAGAGGCACGGGAAGCCGCTCGTGATCTGCCACACGTGGAGGTCGTGGACCTCGACGACGCCCGGCTGAGAGACGAGCGCTCTCCCGATCTCCTCGGCGTCGAGCCCACGCGGCGTCGACTCGAGGAGTACGAGCACCGACTCCTTCAGCACGCCGAAGGAGCTGACGATCAGGTAGATCCCGATCAGGACGCCCATGATCGGATCGGCGTATTGCCATCCGGTCGTGACGATCACGATGCCCGTGACGATGACCGCGATCGAGCCGAGGGCATCGCCGACGAGGTGGATGTAGGCCGCGCGAAGGTTGATGTCCTCGCCGCCGCGGCGGAAGACGGCCGCCGCTCCGATCGCGTTGACGAGCAGGCCGATGCTCGCAATCACGATGAGCCAGCCGCCGGGCACCGACGCCGGATCCGCGAACCGACGTGCGGCGCCGACGAACACGATCAGCGCGATCACGATCAACGACACGGCGTTGAAGAGCGCCGCCAGGATCTCCGCCCGCTTGAACCCGAAGCTCCGGTTCGGGGTGACGGGCCGCCGAGCGAGCATGACCGCCCCCGCCGCCACGGCCAGCGCAACCACGTCCGAGAGGTTGTGGCCCGCATCGGCAAGCAGCGAGAGGCTGCCCGCAAGGATCGCGGCGATCACCTCGACGAGCGTGTAGGCGGCGTTGAGGACGAGCGCGATCGTCAGCGAGCGCAGCGAGCTGCTCGCGTGGGCGTGGCCGTGGTGATGATCGTGCGCCATGCGCAGACGGTAGCGCGATGGGACGCCGACGCCCTGTCGCGCGCTCTCCGATCAACATGGAGCGGGGCGGCCCGCAACGATCATTCTCGGTCTACCGTTGCGAGACGCCCCGCCGCCTCTTCTGGGAGAATGGCGGCCGTGGCATGCATTCTGCTCGATATCGACGGCGTCCTCCATGTCTCCGGTGAGCCCATCCCCGGAGCTGTCGATGCCGTTGCTCGCCTTCGAGAGCAGGGTCACTCGCTCCGATTCGTCACGAACAACTCGACGCGGCCTCGCGCGTTGCTCGCCGAGGAGCTGCGGCAGCTCGGCTTCGACCTCGAGGACGAGGAGCTCCAGACGACGCCGAGAGCAGCTGCCAGAGAGCTTGCCGGCAAGCGCGTTCTGGCGCTCACGATGGGGGCGATCCTGCCCGATCTGGAGGGCATCGAGCTCGTCGGCGACCGCGCCGACGCGGTGCTCCTCGGCGGGTGTGACGAGACCACCGAGCCGAACCAGGTGTTCTCGTGGATGAACCTCGGGCGCGCCTTCGCGGAGCTGCAGATGGGAGCCGAGCTCTACTGCCTGCATAAGAACAAGTGGTGGCAGACGAGCCGTGGCCCGCTCCTCGACGCGGGCGCGTTCGTCGCGGGTCTCGAGTACGCGACGGGTGTTGACGCGACGATTCTCGGCAAGCCGAGCCCTGCCTACTTCGCCGCCGCGCTCGACGCGCTCGGTGCGCAGCCGGAGCTGACGTGGATGGTGACCGACGATCTCGAGGCCGACGTTCGTGGAGCGCAGAGCTTCGGGATGCGAACGGCGCTCGTCCGTACCGGCAAGTTCCGTCCCGAGACGCTCGAGTCCTCGGGCCTCGTGCCCGAGATCGTGCTCAGCTCGATCGCACATTTCCCCGAGTGGCTCGAGCGGTCGCTCTAGGCCTTGAGGCTCGAAGCGCGATGACCGTCAAGATCGGCACCGACCTGATCGAGATCGAGCGCATCGTGCGGGCGCTCGAGCGGCCTGGCTTCCGCGACCGTTGCTTCACGAAGGCCGAGCAGGCGTACTGCGAGACGAGGCGCAACCCGGCCGAGAGCTATGCGGCCCGGTTCTGCGGCAAGGAGGCGGTCGGCAAGGCGCTCGGGTGCGGCGTCCGGTTCACCTGGAAGGACATCGAGATCGTCGGCCCGCCGAAGCCGGGCGTGACCCTGACCGGGCGGACCGCCGGATACGCAGAGCGGGTCGGGATGCGCCAGATCGACGTCTCGCTGACCCACTCGCACACGATGGCGGGCGCGTCCTGCGTCGTGCAGCTCGGAGCGTAGAGGTGGTCGAGTCCGGCTTCGAGTGGCTCTACACCGCGGCCGAGATGCGCGCCGCGGAGGAGGCCTACCCGGGCTTCCCCGGCACGGCACCCGAGCTGATGGAGCGGGCCGGTGCGGCGGTGGCGCACGAGGCCCGACGTGCGTTTCCTCACGCCCGGCGCTTCGCCGTCGTCTGTGGCGGCGGCTCGAACGGGGGAGACGGACGGATAGCGGCGCGGCTTCTGCGCGAGGCGGGACTCGAGGCCGTCGAGACGGATGCTGTCGAGGGCTGCGACGTCGTCATCGACGCGCTCTTCGGAACGGGCTTCCGCGGAGAGCCGCGCCCCGATGCCGCGCAGCTGATCGAGCGCATCAACGCGTGCGGGCACCCGGTCCTGTCCGTCGACCTGCCCTCGGGTATCGACTCCTCGACCGGCGAGGTCGCCGGCGTCGCCGTTCGCGCGGCGGTGACCGTCACGTTTCACGGGAGCAAGGTGGGGCTCCACGTTGCGCCCGGCAGGTTCCACGCCGGGGAGATCGTGATCGCTGATATCGGTCTCGCGCCCGCGGCGACCACGGTGCGTCGAGCGACGCCGGCCCTGCTTCGCTGCGTGCCGCTGCGGGCCGCGCGAGACTCGAAGTTCACGTCGGGGTCGGTGCTCGTCGTCGGTGGCTCGCCCGGGACGACGGGAGCGCCGGCGCTGGCAGCCATGGCTGCACTTCGCGCGGATGCCGGCTACGTCACGCTCGCGGTGCCACGCGAGTGCCTCCCGGCCGTCGAGGCGCTCGCGCTCGAGCCGGTGAAGCGTGGCTTCGACTGGGCCGATGCTCCGGCGGCGATCCTGGCCGAAGCCGGGCGGGCTGATGCCGTTGCGATCGGGCCGGGACTCGGCCGAAGCGCCGAGGCGAGCGCGCTCGTCGGCCGGCTCCTCGAGACCCTCGAGCTTCCCGTCGTCGTCGACGCCGATGCGCTCTTCGGGCTGCGACCGGTGACTCGGTCTCACCCGACCGTTCTGACTCCGCACACCGGTGAGCTCGCACGGCTTCTCGGCAAGGACTCCGCCTGGGTCGATGCCCACCGCCTCGAGGCTGCGAGATCGGCTTCCGAGCTCTATGGCGCGGTCGTCGTGCTGAAGGGAGCCGACACGATCGTGCAGCCTCCCGATGGTGCTCCGATCGTCTGCGAGTCGGGCCCGCCCTCGCTCGCGACTGCGGGCACGGGCGATGTGCTCACGGGCGTCATCGCCGCGTTTCTGGCCAAGGGGCTCGATCCGGTCACCGCGTCGGCTGCGGCCGCCACGGCGCACGGGCTCGCAGCGGCAGCGGTGCCGCATCAGGCCGGTCTCGTCGCGAGCGACGTTGTCGCGAAGCTTCCGTCGGTGCTCAGCTGACCGGCCCTGCGACGACCGGTTGGTAGCCTCGACAGCGTGAGGGTCGAGATCCTGGGCTCCGGTGGTGCGGCGACGATCCCTCGCCCCGGCTGTCGTTGCCGCGTGTGCGCCGAGGCGCGGGAGATCGGCGGGCGCTCGGTGCGCACGGGGCCGTCGACGTTCGTGCACGGGCCGAACATCGTCTTCGACACGCCTGAGGAATCGAAGTTACAGCTCGAGCGGGCGGGGATCGGCGAGATCGCTGCGTGCTTCTACTCGCACTGGCACCCGGATCACACGATGGGAAGGCGCGTCTGGGAGACCCGGAACGGCGACTTCCGCACGTGGCCGCGTGAGGCGAAGCAGCAGCGCGTCACCGACGTCTACCTGCCGCAACAGGTCGCCGTCGACTTCCGCCGCTGGCTCGGCAGCATGGAGCACCTCGAGTTCATGCAGGAGCGCGGCTGGGTCCGGATCCACGAGCTCACCGACGGGGACACCGTGGACATCGGCGGCGTCACCGTGCGTCCCTTCCGACTCGCGGAGGACTACGTCTACGCCTTCGAGCTGGCGGACGGCAACCGGCGACTGCTCGTCGCGATGGACGAGCTCAACGGCTGGGTTCCAGCCGAGGAGATCAAGGGCTGCGACGTTGCGGTTCTCCCGATGGGGATCTGCGAGTTCGACCTCTTCACGGGCGAGCGGCTGATCCATGAGGAGCATCCCGTGCTCGTCTTCGAGGCGACGTTTGCGGAGACGCTCGGCATCGTCGACGCGCTCGACGCCGGGCGAGTGGTGCTGAGCCACGTCGAGGAGATGGACTGCATCTCGTACGGCGAGCTCCTGCAGGTCGGGGAGCGCCTGCGCAGCGAGGGGCGCAACGTGACGTTCGCCTGGGATGGGATGACGGTCGACGTATGAGCGCGAGGACGGAGTCATGCACCGCTCGTTGATCACGATCGACCTCGCGGCGATCCGCCACAACGTGCGCGCGTTGCGAGGGCTTCTCGGCGGCGCCGAGTTCTGGGCCGTCGTGAAGGCAGACGGCTACGGGCACGGCGCGACCGATGTGGGCCGAGTCGCCCTCGAGGAGGGTGCCGCCGCGCTCTGCGTTGCGACAGTGGCAGAAGCACTCGAGCTGCGATCCGTGCTGCCCGAGGCCAGAATCGTCGTGCTCGGAGACACCGGCTCGGCCGACCTCGCCGTTGTGCGCGGGGCCCGCCTCGAGCTGGGCGTGTCGAGCGCCGACGTCCCCGAGGGCGTGGCTGTCCACCTCAAGCTGGACACGGGGATGGGGAGATGGGGACTCTCCGAGATCGCAGCTCCCGGCTCCGGCGTCGTCGGCGTGATGAGCCACTTCGCCTCCGCCGACACCGACCCCGCCTTCACGGCGGTGCAGCTCGCCCGCTTCCTCGAGGCGACGGAGCCGTTCTCCGCACGTGCAGCGCCACATCGCCAACAGTGCCGGCGCGCTGAGGTACCCCGAAGCCCACCTCGACGCCGTCCGCTGTGGGATCGCGCTCTATGGCATCTCACCCTTCGGCACCGACGCCGCGCTCGACGGCTTGCGGCCCGCGCTCCGCTGGGAGTCGTCGGTTGCGCTCGTGAAGACGCTCGGACCGGGCGAGTCGACCGGCTACGGCAGACGCTTCGTCGCGTCCCGGCCTACCCGGATCGGCATCGTTCCGGTCGGCTACGCGGACGGGTTCCGCCGGAACATGTCCGGTACGGAGGTGGTCGTCGCGGGAGCACGGGCCGTCGTGATCGGAACCGTCTCCATGGATGCGATCGCGATCGCGCTCCCGGCTGCCGCGGCTCTCGGCGATCGGGTCACGCTCGTCGGCGAGGGAGTGATCATGGAGGAGCACGCGCGCGTGTCTGGCACCATCCCCTATGAGATCGCCTGCGGGATCGTCTCGCGGGCAACCCGATCGGAGCGTGTGATCGTCGATGAGTGATGTCGTTGGATATCGCGTGGCCATGCAGGAAGAGCGATCTGCGGCCCTGCGCGATCGCGTGCAGCAGCTCCTTGCGCCGCTCGACGGAAGTGAGCGAGCGCTCGACAGCGGCTGTGGAGCGGGAGCGCTCGCGTTCGCGCTCGCTCCGTTCGTCGGGAGCGTCGTGGGCGTCGATCTGTCGGAGGATCTCATTGCGGCGGGGCGGGAGCTCGCCCCGCAGAACTGCGAGTTGGTCGTCGGCGATGCCACAGCGTTGCCGTTCGAGTACGGCTCATTCGACATCGTGGGCTGCATGCGGGTTCTCCACCACGCGCGCCGACCCGAGCTCATCGTCTCCGAGCTCGCGCGCGTGACGCGCCCCGGTGGTCGCATCCTCCTCGTCGATCAGCTCGGGTACGTCGACCCGGTCGTGTCGGCCGAGACCGACCGCTTCGAACAGGCACGCGATCCCTCGCACACCCGTCTCTTGCCCGATCAGGACATCAGAGGCTATCTGGACGCCAACGACCTCGAGGTGCTGACGAACGAGATCGCGAAGGAACAACGGAACCTCGAGCGCTACCTCGATCTCGTCGGTCTCGAGGGCGACGAACGTCGCCGCGTGAGTGGCATGGCCCCGGGCGCGGTCTACGAAGTCGAGATCGGCTGGTACGTGGCGCGCAAGCGCGGCGGCCTCGTTCCATAGGGGCGAGGCACAGTCTCGACCATCGCTCGGGCGGCGGTGTTACCCGTCGTCCGGGTAATCCGCATGCCCGAGGACGCGCGCTGTCAACGTCGGGGCGATTGCCTGGGCGATCGCCCCGAGGCGATACGGAAACCACGGCACAACGACCTCGGCCTTCCCGTTCTCGATCGCCGAGAGCACCTCGTTCGCGACACGTTCGGGGCCGACGACGAACGGGCGGCCGAGCGGCGTCGAGAAGATGCGTGGGTGGGGGAAGCCGGGTGTCGTAACGAACCCGGGCAGGATCGTGTGCACCTCGATCCCGGTGCCCGCGAGTGCTGCGCGGAGCGACCGGGAGAACGCCACCTGGGCGTGCTTCGACGCGGAGTAGGGTGCCGCCGGAGTGAAGACGATGGAACCTCCGATCGACGCGATTGTCGCCACGTGCGCCTCGCCGCTCGCTCGCGCCGCTTCCCGTAGACCCGGCAGGAGACCTCGCGTCATCCAGACCCCGCCGAGGTAGTTGACGGTGAGCGCCCGTTCGATCTCGTCGAGAGGAGCCTCGACGAAGGAGCCCCGAACGAGGATGCCTGCACTCGAGACGAGGAGGTCGATCGAGGGGTGCCGGCCGAGGATCCCGGCGGTCGTCGCTGCTACCGCGTCCCGGTCGCTCACGTCGCAGACAACGATCTCACCACCGATCTCCGTCGCGAGCTGCCGGAGTGCGTCCTCCCGGCGAGCGATCAGCACGCATTGCCACCCGCTGCGAGCGAGCAGCCGCGCGGTGGCCTCGCCGATCCCGGACGAGGCGCCCGTGACGACGGCCACCTTGCCGGTCTCCAGCGCGCCCGTCACGCCTTCCCCCTGAAAGCCTGGCTCTTCGAGAGGCTCCGCTCGCCGAGCCACGACGCAATTCCCGGGGCGAGCCCGTACAGCAACCCGGCGGGGCGGTAGGGAAACCACGGCACCACGATCTCGCGGCCACCACGTTCTATGGCTCGCACAATCGTTCGGGCTACCTGATCCGGCTGCACGACGATGTGTCGTAACAGTGGATGCTCGAGGAGCGATGTCTGAGGGAACCCTTCGGTCTCGACATATCCGGGCAGGATCGAGTGAACGGCGACGCCACGTCCACGTAACGACACCTGCAGCGAGCGCGAGAACGCGAGCTGGGCGTGCTTAGCCGCCGTGTAGGCCCCGGACGGCGCGAAGGCGACGGTTCCGGCGACAGAGACCACGTTCACGATGTGTGAGCGAGTTCCCCCGGGGGCCGGCAGGAGGCCGGGGAGCAGCGCCCGAGTCATCCAGACGCCGCCGAGGTAGTTCACGCGAGCGACCTCTTCGATGAGGTCGAGCTCGACTTCGGGAAACGCCCTCCGGGCGGGGAAGCCAGCGTTGTTGACGAGCACCTGGACCGTTGGATGCCGTTCGAGCACACGTGCCGCAAACCCCTCCACGGCGGAGCGGTCGCCGATGTCACACGGCTCCGCCTCGCCGCCGATGTCGGCAGCGATGGCTCGAAGCCGGTCAGCGCGCCGCGCGACGAGCACGCAGAGCCAGCCGCGCTTCGCGAGTGCGCGCGCGGTCGCCTCGCCGATCCCCGAGGAGGCACCAGTGACGACGGCGACGCGCTGCACGGTCCCAACGTAACGCAGATGTCGTCCGCGGAGAGGGCTCAGTCGTTCGGGAGTGCGTCTCCCCAGACGGTCTTCCTGGCGACCTTGTAGGCCGACCCGTCCTTCTTGGAGACCGTCCGCCGCTCGAGCCCCGACGGCGTGCACAGATCGAGGACGACGTGCCCCGGGCGAGGGTCGGGACGCCGGAGCACGCGTGCCGCCGCGCGGGGATGTGGCTCGCGGCAGAGCACGACGTACGAGAACTTCTCGTCCTCGAAGCCTCTCTCGGCGTCCTTCGCGGCTCGGTGCGTTCGGCTGCGGGACAGGCGCACCGAGAAGTGGCACCAGTCGTCGTCGGGGAGTGGGCACGCCCCGTCGTGAGGGCACGGCGCGAGGGTCGAGCCACCGGCGGCGATCACGGTGTCGCGCGCGGCGAGGGTTCTTCGGTAGCCCGTCGTCGTGCCGGGCTCGATGATCACGAGCGTGTCGGTGGTTCGCTCCCATGCCTCGCGCACCAGCCCTTCGAGCGCAGCCGGCGTCAGCTCTCCGATCAGATACGAGGCGACGACGAGATCCGCGCTGGGCGCCGGCGAGCCGACGTCCCCGACGACCCAGTTCGCTCCCCGCAGCACGTCGGGCCCGGTCTCGGCGAGCTTTCGTCCCGCGCGTGCCATCTCCGCCTCCGCCTCGACGAGCGTGGCCGCCGAGGTGCGGGGCCACGCTTCTGCGACAGCCCAGCTTGCGATCCCCGGCCCCGCGCCGAGATCGAGCATCGACGTGGGGCTCCAGTCGGGACGGAGGTCGCGGATTCGCCCGAACACGTCTTCGGCGGCGGCGTACGTCGCAGGCGCGCGGGTCGCGAGATAGGCCGCAACGTCGCCCCGCGTCCGTGCGGCTCGCGAGGCAGACGCCCCTCCCGCGCGATACGCGTCGGAGAGAGCGCGCGCGGATCGCTCGAGCTCCCTCGGGTTGATCCCGCGGACGAGCTCCTCGATGCCGTTCTGCAGCGCGGGTGGAAGCGTCACGTTAGGATCGTCGCATGGCCGGGCGATTCGAGGGCAAGCAGGCGCTCATCCTGGGCGTCGCCAACAAGCGCTCGATCGCCTGGGCGATCGCCAAGCGCCTGCACGAGGAGGGCGCCGAGCTCGCATTCACGTTCCAGGGCGAGCGGATCGAGAAGGGCGTCCGCGAGCTCGCGGAGTCCGTCGATGCGAAGCTCGTGACCGAGTGCGACGTGCGCTCCGAAGAGGATGTCGCGCGCGTCTTCGCCGAGACCGGCGAGGCGTTCGGCGGCGGGCTCGATCTGCTCGTGCACTCGGTCGCCTACGCTGCCGCAGAGGATCTCGAAGGCAGGTTCATCGACACGCCGCGCGATCGCTTCTGGATGGCCGTCGACATCTCGGCCTACTCGCTCGTCTCGTGCGCGAAGGCTGCAGAGCCGCTGATGCAGGCGCGCGGCGGCGGCTCGATGGTGACGATGACCTATCTCGGCGGAGTTCGGGCCGTCCCGCACTACAACGTGATGGGCGTCGCCAAGGCGACGCTCGACGCGAGCATGCGCTACCTCGCCTGGGATCTCGGTCAGAGCGGAATTCGGATCAACGCCGTCTCGGCCGGCCCGGTGCGGACGCTCGCCGCACGCTCGATCGCCGGGTTCACGACGATGGAGGAGATGTTCGAGCAGCGAGCCCCGCTCCATCGCCACATCGCAGCCGACGATGTCGGTGGCGCTGCCGCCTACCTGCTCTCCGACGACGCGGTGAACGTGACCGGGACGATGCTCTACGTCGACTCGGGCTACCACGCGATGGGGATGTAGCTCGGCGCCTTGCGCGCCCGGCGCCTGGCTTCAGCCAGGAGCCTGATCGGCAGCCTCGCCGTCCCGGAGCTCAGCGCGAGAGGTCGAGCACCTGATTCGCCTGCACGTCGGTCAGCCGCCGCTCTCGTCCTCCCGGTGACCGCACGATCAGCTCGCTCACCTTCTTCTCGCGCCCGAGCCCGAAGTGCGCGCGCGGATCCTCGGAGGAGAGGTAGCTGCTGCCCGCCTTCAGCTCCTGCACGAGCCGGCGTCCGTTCGGCAGGACCGCAGTCACGATCGTCCCCGGCGCAAACCGCGCCGGCTTCACGATCAGCCAGTTGCCCTTCGCGCCGGTATTTCGCAGCAGCATCAGCTTGCCGCCGACCGAGCCGACGGCGATGTCCATGCTGCCGTCGTTGTCGTAGTCGGCGGCGGCGAGTCCACGGCCGATCACGCGCGGCGCGTCGGCGAGCCCGACGACCCGGGTCGCCTCGGCGAACTCGCCCGGCCGGTCGTGGGCCGTCAGGTTCTCGAAGACCTGGACGGGCTCGGCGCTCTTCTTCAGGCTCTCCACGGGGATCGATCCGTTCGCGAGCGCGAGATCGAGGTTGCCGTCGAGGTCGAGATCGACCCACGACGCGCCCCAACCGGCAAGCGTCGTGTCGAACGCTCCGGCGATGTCCGAGCGGGCGTCGTCGAACGGAGGCCGGGTGGCCTTCGCAGCGTTGCTCCGGAAGACGGCGTGCAGCTGCTTGTGGGAGTTGGTCACGAGCAGATCGGTGCGACCGTCGCCGCTGTAGTCGGCCGCCGCGATCCCCATGCCCGCGTTCGGGTCGGCAAGGCCAAAGCGCGCACCGCGCTCCTCGAGCCGGAAGTCGAGGCCGTTGCGACGGCCCGGGACGCTCACGTACAGGCGGTTCGGGTTCGCGTCGTTCGCGACGTAGAGGTCGAGCCGGCCGTCGTTGTTGATGTCCGTGAACACCGCCCCGAGCCCGTGCTCGACACGCGTGTCGATGCCTGCCTTCTCGCCGACCTCGCGGAATCGAGCGCGGCCGTTCCGATCGTTGCCGAGGTTGAGGTAGAGCAGGTCGCGAACACCGAGGTGATCGTTCGGGAACCCCGATTCGGATCCCGGGATCACGGCGTTCACGTCCGTGTAGCCGGCGACGAACAGATCGGGCCGGCCGTCGCCGTTCACGTCTCCGATCGCCGCTCCGGAATGCCAGCCCCAGGCGGTGATCCCGGCCGCGCGAGCGCCTTCCTGGAAATGCCCCTTGCCGTCGTTCCAGAGGAGCGCGTCGTTCCCGGCCGCCGTGACGTAGATGTCGCTGAAGCCGTCGCCGTTGAAGTCGCCCGCGGCGCAACCGTTGCCGCGGATCTCGATCCCTGCTCCCGACGTCCGGCTGACGTTCGTGAACGTCCCGCGGCGGTTGTGGAAGAGGGCGCTCCGCGGCCACCCGCCGTTCGCGTCCCAGTAGCCGAAGTCGGCGAAGGAGTACGAGTTGACGGCGAAGAGGTCGAGCCAGCCGTCGTTGTCGATGTCGACCCAGCAGACGCCCCCGCCCATCATCGACGTCGTGTCCGCGGCCATCGAGGCCGTGCCCGCAGTGGCGGGAGCGCGGAACGCCCCCTGCTGGAAGTCGATCCCGACCTGAGGTGCGACGTTCTCGAGCTCGATCCCTCCGAGGCCCGACGAGACGAGCTGCGCCGACGCTCCGGTGGCGGCGGCCTCCGGCGTTCCCGACCGCTGGGCCACGATCACGTAGCGGCCGCGATCGAGCTGGAGCTCGAGCGTGCGGGTAAACGGTGTCCTGTTGCCGGTGAACGCGACGGTCGGCGGGTCTCCCTCCACGGTGAGCAGTCGCTCGGTTCCCGTCACCGTCGCGATCACGAGCGGCGGCGCCTGATCCACGGCGGCCTCGAGGCCGAGCTGCACTGATTCGACCCGGCGCTCCGGAACGATCAGCGCGCGATTGCTCGCGAGCCCGATCTGCTGCCAGAGCCCCTGCAGCCGCTCGCCGCCGGCGGCTCTCGCGGCCACGGTCCTGTCGCGCGTCCGAAGCGCCTGCGCTTCGAGCCTGAAGTCGGCCACGATGTCCGCGGTGACCTGGCGCGCAGTCTCTGCGTCCAGCTTCGTTGCCACACCCTTGGAGGGGAGGATCGTCGCCGTTGGGAGCACCCCCGTGGCCGCCGGGCTTGCGATCGCGGCGCTCGGCCGGGCCGGAAGTCCCGCGAGCACGAGCAGTCCGGCGAAGGCGACCGCTCCACCGACAGCCAGGGCGCCGAGGGCGGGCCGGCGCGGAGCCGAGAACCGCGGCCCGAACCGCGGAGCGAGCAGAGCGATCACCGGACGTGAGGCACAGACGATCGTGAGCGCGGCGAGGAGGGCGACCTTCGTCCAGAACTCCTCCGTCGTCGGCGCGATCAGGAGGACGGCGAGGAGCCCGATCGAGAGCGCGTAGACGCGACGCTGGCGATTTCCCTGCGGCGACGTCTTCGGGTCGGTGATCATGAAGAAGAGGAAGATGAGAACCTCGGGTGAGAAGACGAGCACCCGCCAGAAGTCGAAGCCGGTGATCGGCCCGAGGTGCCAGCGCGCGGTCATCTCGTGGCCCGCTGCTGCGATCACTCCGATACCGATCGCGAACGTGACCCAGAACGTCACCGCGATCTCGAGGAGGTGGAGTCGCAGCAGGATCGTGAAGACGCCGACGACGATGATCCCGAGAGCGAGCACCATCCAGGCGGACATCGGCCCCCACCAGAGGGCGAGCGGATCGGCGCGATCCGAGCCGAGGACGAGGAAGCAGAGAACGAGCGCGAAGTTCGACGGGTTGAGGAAGTGGTGGCCGCGGAAGCGGATCAGGTGCTTCGAGAGAATCGCCACGGCTGCGGTGCCGGCGTAGATCCACCAGCCGTTCATGCTCCACCAGTCACCGTGCTCCGTCCCGGGCACGCGGAGCACGAAGGCGATCCCGTTGCCCGTCAGGAGGGCGCTCGCCGGCCACATGAGCACGCGGTGCTGTCGGAGCGTGATGCCGAACTCGAGGATCGCGCAGGTCAGGAGCGCGACGAGGATCTGCGCGATCGAGAGCTGGAAGCCGAACGCGGTCTGCCCGAGCACCTGCAGCGACGTGATCACGGCCGCGAGCCGCAGGCGCGGGTCGCGGATCTTCGGCAGGAGGATCGGGTACGCGGTGCCGCGAATCGTGAGCGATCGCCCTCCTGCGGGGTCAGCCAGGATCGATGCGCCCATCGGGCCATCGTACCGTCGAGGCCGCCGCGTTCAGGCGCGATTTGCCGGCCCGAACGCCGTTGTCGCCGGCGTGTGCGTCGCCCTGCCGCGCCGTTGCTTTATTCTTTGAAGCATGCTTGACGTTCGCGCCCGCACTCGACACCGCTAGGCCGGGGAGATGACGTGCGCGCGAACCCACGGACAACGAGGCCGGCGATGAGCCATCCCCGCGAAGGGAACGGCACGATGAGCGCGACTCGCGCGGCGGAGCCTGGCCTCTACTCCGCCGACTACGAGCACGATGCGTGCGGGGTCGCGTTCGTCGCGCGGCTCGACGCGATTCCGCAGCACGAGACGGTCGAGCGCGCGCTGCAGGCGCTCGAGAACCTGGAGCACCGGGGCGCAACGGGTGCCGATGCGGACACGGGAGACGGCGCCGGCATCCTGCTCCAGCTGCCCGACGCGTTCTTCCGCGCCGTTCTCGACGAGCCTCTGCCCGAGCCCGGCGCTACGGCGTCGCGATGTGCTTCCTCCCGGTCGACGCCGGACGGCGCGGCGAGCTCGAAGCAGCATCTCGTCCGCCTCGTCGAGGAGGAGGGCCAGCGATTCGTCAGCTGGCGCGACGTGCCGGTCGACCCGGCCTTCGTCGGCGCAACCGCGGGTGCTGCCGCACCGGTGATCCGCCAGCTCTTCGTCGCGGCCGGCGACGCGATCGCCGGCGACCAGGACGCCTTCGAGCGCAAGCTCTACGTGATTCGCCGCCGCTTCGAGCTCGAGGGCGGCTGCCGATGCGATCGTCCCGAGCTTCTCGTCCCGCACCATCGTCTACAAGGGGATGCTCACCGCGCCGCAGCTCCGCGGCTACTTCCCCGACCTCCGGGACGAGCGCACCGAGTCGGCCCTGGCGCTCGTCCACTCCCGCTTCTCGACGAACACGTTCCCGAGCTGGGAGCTCGCGCACCCGTACCGGATGATCGCCCACAACGGCGAGATCAACACGGTCCGCGGCAACATCAACTGGATGCGGGCGCGCGAGTCGCAGCTCGCGTCGGAGCTGTTCGGCGACGATCTTCGCAAGGTGCTTCCGGTCGTGCAGGCCGGCGGCTCCGACTCGGCGACGTTCGACAACGTGCTCGAGCTCCTCGTGCTCGGCGGCCGCTCGCTGCCGCACGCGATCATGATGATGATCCCCGAGGCGACCGCCGGGCGCACTGATCTGCCGCCGGAGCTGCTCGGCTTCTACGCCTACCACCAGTGCCTGATGGAAGCGTGGGACGGGCCGGCCGCCGTCTCGTTCACCGACGGCCGCGTGATCGGGGCGACGCTCGATCGCAACGGCCTGCGACCGGGGCGGTGGCTCGAGACCCGCGACGGGTGGGTCGTGCTCGCCTCCGAAGCCGGTGTGCTCGACATCCCTGCTGCGGACATTCTCCGCAAGGGCCGACTGCAGCCCGGGAAGCTCTTCCTCGTCGACCTCGAGCAGGGTCGGATCGTGCCGAACGACGAGGCGAAGCTCGCCATCGCGACGCAGCAGCCGTATGCGGAATGGTTCGAGCAGCGAGGTCGTGGAGCTCGCCGATCTGCCCGCCCGCGAGCCGCAGACTGCGCCGACCGAGACGCTGCGCCAGCGCCAGATCGCCTTCGGCTACACGCAGGAGGACATGAAGGTCACCCTCGCGCCGCTCGCGCGCAATGCCGAGGAGGCCGTCAGCTCGATGGGCAACGACACGCCCCTCGCCGTGCTCTCGAGCGGCAACCGGATCCTCTACTCGTACTTCAAGCAGCTCTTCGCCCAGGTCACGAATCCGCCGATCGACTCGATTCGCGAGGCGATCGTGATGAGCCTCTCGGCGAGCATCGGGTCGGAGAAGAACCTCCTCGCGGAGACGCCGGAGCATGCGCGCCAGCTGGCGCTCCCCTCGCCGATCCTGCTCGACGCCGAGCTCGAGCAGCTGCGCCAGGTGCACTCCACGATCTTCAAGGCGCACACGCTGGATACGACGTGGCCGGTCTCCGAGGGAACGGCGGGGCTCGACGCTGCCCTCGAGCGCCTCTGTCGTGAGGCCGACGCCGTGCTCGCCGTCGGGGTGAACATCCTCATCCTGTCCGACCGCGCTGTCGGCCCGGACCGCGCCCCGGTACCGGCACTCCTCGCGGTCGCGGCGGTTCATCATCATCTCGTCCGCGAGGGAACGCGCCTCCAGGCGGGCCTCGTCGTCGAGACCGGCGAGGCGCGGAGCGTCCACAGCATCGCGACGCTGATCGGCTACGGCGCCGCGGCGGTCAACCCGTACCTGATGCTCGAGACGCTCGGCGAGCTCGTCGACCAGGGCCTGCTCCCCGACGGGATGACGGCCGAGGTGGCGCAGCAGCGAGCCGTGAAGGGGATCGGCAAGGGGATCCTGAAGACGCTCTCCAAGATGGGCATCTCGACCGTCCCGTCCTACTGCGGCGCGCAGATCTTCGAGGCGGTCGGCCTGGCGCCGGAGCTCGTCGACCGTCACTTCACCGGCACCGCCTCGCGCATCGGCGGGATCGGCACGGAGCAGCTCGCGCGGGAGATGCTGGCCCGGCACGCGCGCGCCTATCCGGGCGGAACGGACACGCTCCTTCCCGTGATCGGGCTCTACGCCTGGCGTCGCGACGGTGAGCACCACCAGTGGAATCCGGAGACGATTGCGCTCCTCCAGGATGCCGTGCGCAACGAGAGCTTCGAGACCTACGAGGCGTACGCGCGTGCGGTGAACGACGACGCCGTGCGGCGGCTGACGCTCCGCGGCCTGCTGCGCTTCCGCGAGGCCGACGACGGCGGAATCCCGCTCGAGGACGTCGAGCCCGCGAGCGAGATCGTGAAGCGGTTCGTCACGGGCGCGATGTCGCTCGGCTCGATCTCGCGCGAGGCGCACGAGAACCTCGCGATCGCGATGAACCGCATCGGCGGCAAGTCGAACACGGGCGAGGGGGGAGAGGACCCGGTGCGCTTCACGCCCGACGCGAACGGCGATCTGCGCCGCTCGGCGATCAAGCAGGTCGCGTCCGGCCGCTTCGGTGTGACGATCGACTACCTCACGAACGCCGACGAGATCCAGATCAAGATGGCCCAGGGCGCGAAGCCCGGTGAGGGCGGCCAGCTGCCCGGTCACAAGGTCGACCGCTACATCGCGAGCGTGCGCCTCACGACGCCGGGCGTCGGTCTCATCTCGCCGCCGCCGCATCACGACATCTACTCGATCGAGGATCTGAAGCAGCTGATCTACGACCTCCGCTGCGCGAACCCGACAGCGCGAATCTCGGTGAAGCTCGTCGCCGAGGTCGGCGTCGGCACGGTGGCGGCAGGTGTTGCGAAGGCGAACGCCGACCACGTCCTCATCTCGGGTCACGACGGCGGCACGGGCGCTTCGCCGCTGTCGTCGATCCTCTTCGCGGGCATCCCCTGGGAGATCGGCCTCGCCGAGACGCAGCAGACGCTCGTGCGCAACGATCTTCGCTCGCGCATCTGGGTGCAGACGGACGGGCAGATCAAGACCGGCCGCGACGTCGTCGTGGCGGCGCTGCTCGGCGCCGACGAGATCGGGTTCGCGACCGCGCCGCTCGTCGCGAGCGGCTGCGTGATGATGCGCGCCTGCCATCTCAACACGTGCCCCGTCGGGATCGCGACCCAGGATCCCGTGCTGCGGGCGCGGTTCGCCGGCCAGCCCGAGCACGTCGTCAACTTCTTCTTCTACGTCGCCGAGGAGGCCCGCCAGATCATGGCCCGCCTCGGGATCCGCGCGCTACGAGGATCTCGTCGGCCGGGTCGAGCTTCTCGAGGCCGACGAGGCGATCGCGCACTGGCAGGAGCGCGGCATCGACCTGTCGCGCCTTCTCTCGCCCACGGCTCTCTCGGCGGACACTCCCGTGCGGAGAACGCGAGCGCAGGACTCCCCGCTCGACGGCGCGCTCGACTGGGAGCTGATCGAGGCGGCGGCGCCGGCCATCGAGAAGGGCGAGCCCGTCGAGCTGTCGTCGCCGATCCGCAATCGCAACAGGACGGTCGGAGGGCTTCTCTCGCACCACGTGACGAAGGCGCACGGCAGCGTCGGCCTGCCGGACGGCTCGATCCGCGTTGCGCTCACCGGGTCGGCCGGGCAGTCCTTCGGCGCCTGGCTCGCTCCCGGGATCGAGCTCTCGCTCGTCGGCGATGCCAACGACTACGTCGGCAAGGGGCTCTCGGGCGGAACGATCTCGGTGCGCCCGCCCGACGACGCGGGCTTCCCCGCCGAGGAGAACGTCGTCATCGGCAACACGGTGCTCTACGGTGCGACGTCGGGTAAGGCGTTCTTCCGCGGCCTCGCGGGCGAGCGCTTCGCGGTGCGGAACTCCGGCGCAACGGCGGTGGTCGAGGGCGTCGGCGACCACGGCTGCGAGTACATGACGGGAGGCATCGCGGTCGTGCTCGGGCCGACCGGCCGCAACTTCGCCGCCGGGATGAGCGGGGGAATCGCCTACGTGCTCGATCGCGACGGCACCTTCGCCTCCCGCTGCAACATGGAGCTCGTCGGCTTCGATCCGATGGAGGAGTCGGACGTCGCAACGGTCGTCGCGCTCGTCTCCGAGCATGCAGAGCGAACGGGATCGACCGTCGCGGCACGCGTGCTCGAGGATGCCGACGCGATTCCGGACCTCTTCGTGAAGGTGATGCCGCACGACTACAAGCGCGCGCTCGCCGACCTCGCGATCGACCGTGACGATCACCCGGTCTCGGCGGGCGGCGGCGGCTTCTTCACGACCGAGACGGAGGCCGCGCGGTAATGGGCGAGCTCGGCGCCTTCCTCAAGCTCGACCGCGCGGAGCCGCTCGAGCGCGACCCGGCCGAGCGCGTCCACGACGTGCGCGAGTTCGTGCGGCCGCTGCCGCTCCTCGAGCTGCGCAAGCAGGGGGCTCGTTGCATGGAGTGCGGCGTGCCGTTCTGCCACTCCGGCTGCCCGCTCGGGAACCTGATCCCCGACTGGAACGACCTCGTCTACCGCGACCGCTGGGACGAGGCGATCGTCGAGCTGCACCGCACGAACAACTTCCCCGAGTTCACGGGCCGCCTCTGCCCGGCACCCTGCGAGGCCGCCTGCGTGCTCGAGATCCGTGAGGGTGACGCCGTTTCGATCAAGCAGATCGAGGTCTCGATCGTCGATCGCGCGTGGGAGGAGGGCTGGGTCGTTCCACGCCCACCCGCGCATCGCAGCGGACGAACGGTCGCGGTGATCGGCTCCGGCCCGGCCGGTCTCGCCTGCGCGCAGCAGCTCGCGCGCGCCGGACATGCCGTCACGGTCTTCGAGCGCGACGAGGCCGCCGGCGGGCTCGTCCGCTTCGGTGTGCCCGAGTTCAAGATCGAGAAGCGCCTGATCGAGCGACGCCTGGCACAGCTCGAGGCCGAGGGCGTGCGGCTCCGGTACGGCGTCGAGGTCGGGCGTCGACGTCTCGGCTGCCGAGCTCCGCGCGACGCACGACGCCGTCGTCGTTGCCACCGGCTCGCGTGTCCCGCGCGATCTCCCGGTCGAGGGGCGCGAGCTCGGCGGTGTCCACTACGCGATGGAGTACCTCTACGAGCGCGCGCGGGCGATCGCGGCCGAGGTCGGCACGGAGGGTGAGCTCGCGCCGCCTCCCCCGGAGCACCCGATCACCGCCGCCGGGAAGCACGTGTCGTGATCGGCGGCGGCGACACCGGAGCCGACTGCGTTGCGAACGCGCTCGTGAGCAGGCGGCCAGCGTGACCCAGATCGAGGTGCTCGGCGAGCCGCCCGAGAAGCGGCCCGACGATCTGACGCCGTGGCCGCGCTGGCCGATGAAGCTTCGCACCTCGTATGCCCTGAAGGAGGGCGGCGAGCGGGACTTCGCGATCTCGACGACGCGTCTCTCCGGCTCGAGCGGCAAGGTCGAGCAGATCCACTGGGCGCAGAACGACGGCGCGCCGCCGTTCGCCGCGATCCCCGGCACGGAGGAGTCGCGCCCGGCGGAGCTCGTGCTGCTCGCGATGGGCTTCCTTCATCCCGAGCAGTCGCTGCTCGAGCAGCTCGGCGTCGAGCGCGACGGCCGCGGCAACGTCGACGCGCCGGGCTACGCGACGTCGGTGGACGGCGTCTTCGCGGCCGGTGACGCGCGGCGTGGGCAGTCGCTGATCGTCTGGGCGATCAACGAGGGCCGCCAGTGCGCCGAGACAGGTCGACCGCTGGCTGCTACAACGAGCGATGTGACGCGAGCGGTCATCCTCTCCGCGGTGCGGACGCCGATCGGCCGCTACGGCGGCGGGCTCGCGGCCGTGCGCCCGGACGACCTCGCGGCGCTCGCGGTCGCGGCCGCGGTCGAGCGCGCAGGTGTCGACGCTGCCGAGATCGAGGACGTCTGGCTCGGCTGCGCGAACCAGGCCGGGGAGGACAACCGCAACGTGGCGCGCTTCGCGGCGCTCCTCGCGGGGCTGCCCGACTCGGTCGGTGGCGTTACCGTCAACCGGCTCTGCGCCTCTGGCCTTGCGGCCGTCGTCGGTGCCTGCCATGCCGTGATCGCGGGCGACGGCGACCTCTTCGTGGCGGGCGGGGTCGAGTCGATGTCGCGGGCGCCGCTCGTGACGGCGAAGCCGGACCCGGCCGACCCGGACGCCGAGCGTCCCACCTACGACACGACCCTCGGCTGGCGTTTCGTCAAC
Source organism: uncultured Thermoleophilia bacterium (assembly GCA_963741655.1). GTDB lineage: Bacteria > Actinomycetota > Thermoleophilia > Gaiellales > Gaiellaceae > Gaiella. Next base: position 100,034 of record CAVUIQ010000006.1, on the reverse strand, counting down.
CCGCGCTACGAGGAGCGGTATTCGACGGAGCGGATGGGTGAGACGGGTGAGAACGTCGCCGAGCGATGGGGTGTCACGCCGCGCCGACCAGGACGCCTTCGCGCTTCGCTCGCACATGCGCTGGGCGGCAGCGGCGGAGGCCGGCCGGTTCGACGACGAGCTCGTTCCCGCGGGCGGTCTCGTCCGCGACGAGCACCCTCGCCCCGACACGACGATCGAGAAGCTGGGCTCGCTGAAGCCGGCGTTCCGCGAAGGCGGGACGGTCACGGCCGGCAACGCGAGCGGCATCAACGACGGCGCTGCAGCACTCGTGATCGCGAGCGAGGAGAAGGCGCGCTCGCTCGGGATCGAGCCGCTCGGGTTCTTCGGCGGGTCGGCCGTTGCCGGGGTCGACCCGGCCGTGATGGGCATCGGCCCGGTGCCCGCGGTGCGCAAGCTCCTCTCCCGCACCGGCCTCTCCATCGCAGACATCGACCTGGTCGAGCTCAACGAGGCGTTCGCCTCGCAGTCGCTCGCGGTCTGCCGCGAGCTCGGTCTCGACGAGGAGCGTGTGAACGTGAACGGCGGCGCGATCGCGCTCGGCCATCCGCTCGGGATGAGCGGCGCCCGTCTCGTCGTCTCGCTCCTGCACGAGCTTCGCCGGCGCGACGGCCACCTGGGTCTCGCGACGCTGTGCGTGGGCGTGGGGCAGGGCCAGGCGGCGTTGTTCTCGCGCTGAGCGGGCCTCAGGCGCCGAGAAAGAGCCTCGCCGCCGGGTTCCCCGTCTCCTCGGTGTAGGGATATCCGAGCGCCTTCAACGACTCCCTGAACGCGCGCCGCTCGCCGGGCGGCACCTGGATCCCGGCAAGCACGCGGCCGTAGTCGGCACCGTGGTTTCGGTAGTGAAAGAGGCTGATGTTCCAGCCCTGGCTCATCGCCTCGAGGAACCGCATCAAGGCACCCGGCCGCTCGGGGAACTCGAAGCGGTAGAGCACCTCGTTCGGCGCGTTTGCCGGGCCGCCGACGAGGTGGCGCACGTGGGTCTTCGCGAGCTCGTTGTCGGTCAGGTCGAGGGTCTTGATTCCCTTGCGTTCCACGGCTGCGCAGGAGCCTGTCCTTCTCCGTGTTGTCGCGGACGCTCATCCCGACGAAGACGTGCGCCTCGGTCGGGTCGCTGTAGCGGTAGTTGAACTCGGTGATGTTGCTGCGCCCGAGCAGGCTGCAGAACGTCTTGAAGCTGCCGGGCCGCTCCGGGATCGTCGCCGCGAAGACCGCCTCGCGCGCCTCGCCGAGATCGGCGCGCTCGGCGACGAAGCGCAGCCGGTCGAAGTTCATGTTCGCGCCGCAGAGCACGGTGACGAGATTCCGGCCGGTCGCCCTCTCGCGCTCGACCCACTTCTTCGCTCCGGCGACGCCGAGCGCGGCAGACGGCTCGACGATCGCGCGGGTGTCCTCGAAGACGTCCTTCATCGCGGCGCACAGCTCGTCGGTGTCGACGAGGATCATCTCGTCGACGTACTTGCGCGCGAGCCGGAACGGCTCGACGCCGACCTGCTTCACCGCAACGCCGTCTGCGAAGAGGCCGACGTGGGGGAGTGTGATCCGTCGGCCTGCTCTGAGCGAGCGATCCATCGCGTTCGCGTCCTCCGGCTCGACGCCGACGATGCGGATCTCGGGTCGCAGGCGCTTGACGTAGGCGGCGATTCCGCCGATCAGCCCGCCGCCGCCGACGGCGACGAAGATCGTGTCGATCGGCTCGCGGAGCTGGCGCAGGATCTCCATCGCAATCGTCCCCTGCCCCGCGATCACGTCGGGGTCGTCATAGGGGTGGATGAACGTCAGCTTTCGGCGGCGCACGATGCGCATCGCCTCGGCGAACGCATCGTCGTAGGAGTCGCCCTCGAGCACGACCGTCGCGCCGAGCGCGGCGACGGAGTCGACCTTGATCTCGGGCGTCGTCACCGGCATCACGATCGTCGCGCTGGCACCGAGCCGTTGAGCGGCGAGAGCGACGCCCTGCGCGTGGTTCCCGGCCGAGGCGGCGACGACGCCCTTGCGCAGGGTTGCGGGCGGCAGTCGCGACATCTTGTTGTAGGCGCCGCGAAGCTTGAACGAGAAGACGGACTGGAGATCCTCGCGCTTCAGCAGCAGCCGGTTGCCGAGTCGCTCCGAGAGGAGCGGCGCCTCCTGGAGCGGCGTCTCGACTGCGACGTCGTAGACGTTCGCGTTGAGGACTGCCTCCAGGTAGTCGATCTCGGGTGTGGCGCGGGTCATCGGCCGCTCATCGTACGTCAGCCGGCGCACCGGTCACCGCGGAGCCTCCCAGCTCGAGATCGCTCCGTCGCGGGCGAGGAGCGTCCAGCCCTGGCGGCGCAGGGCTGCCTCTGCGCGGTCGGGACAGTCGGCGGCGAACCACCCGCTCTGCTCGTAGAGCCCTCGGTGCACGGTGACGAACCGTACTCCGAGCTCGGGCGGAAGCGAGCCGTACTCCGCACGAGAGCCCACGGAGCCTGCGGGTGAGGAGCTCCGACGCCATTGTCGCGGTCGTCGAGTACCCCTGCGGCCGCTCGCGCGGGGACTGCCGGGCGTAGGCGAGGTAGACGCTCCCGAAGTGGATCCCCGGGTTGAACACGGGCAGTTCGAACAGTCGCCCGTCTCCCCGGATTGCTGCATATGCGGCGTTGTCTCGATCGGGCGCGACGGCGCCGAACACGGGCACGCGCAGGTCGAGCGCGAGGACGACGAGCAGCACCGACACCCCGACTGCGGCCAGCGAACGGCTCCGAGCGGCTGCGGCGCGTGAGTCGATCCAACAGAAACGCGACGGCAAACCCGACGAGCGCCGCGATCGCGAGGCAGGCGATGGGCATCAGGCGTTCGGGAACGCGGGCGAACCGAAGTGGGGGAAACGCCCGCCACAGAGGCTCGTACAGGGGCACGTTCGCTCCAAGAGCGAGCACGGTCGGCACCACGGCGGCGAGCGCAAGAAACACGGCAAGGCCCCTCCTGCCCCGGATCGCCCACAGCCCGACGAGAGCGAGGATCGGCGTCAGCCACCCGAGGAAGACGAACTCCTCGATGCCGGCACCGACGCCACGGGTGAAGAGATCCGAGATCTCGGCCGAGTATCGTTCGACCTCGGTGAACTTTCGCCCCCGCCCGACGACGGATCCCGCGACGACGAGCTGCTGCACGGCGATTGCCGCGGCCGTCGCCGCCGCAACTCCGACGCCTGCCTTCCACCACTCGGAGCGCGGCACGCGAGCCCACGCGTACCCGAGCGCGAGGATCACGGCGCCCATCGCGAGGTGGATCTGCCCCGAGAGCGGGATCGCAGCGAGCGCGAGCCCGGCCCACACGAACCTCCGCCGCTCGAGCGCGAGGAGCACGGCCGGGAGGAGGAACGCGATCAGCCCGAGGAGATGGCCCGTGGATTGACCGACGCGGTAGGGAGCGAGCGCGAACACGAGACCGCCGACGAGCGCCGCCGACCGGACGAGGCCGAGCGAGCGGAGCCACCAGCAGGCGACTCCGCCCGCAGCGACGAAGGAGAGCAGGACGATCAGGTTGTACGCCCAGATGTTCCCGAGCAGGTGGCGGAGGGGCCAGAACGGCGTTCCCAGCAGCCATCCCTGCAGATTCGGCGCCGCCTCCGCCACGGGGCGGAACGAGTAGGGGTCGATCCACGGCGCCCGGCCGTTCTCGAGCTGGTGGCCGGGGAGCCAGAACGCCCAGCCGAGCTGGAGGTGATCTCCGGCTGCGGCCTCGCCGTAGCCGGCCGCCGGCCGCGCCAGATAGCGATCGTCGACGTGCTGTACGGCGGGCCACGTCGCCCAGATCGCGCTAGCCGCGTAGAGCGCTAGCGCGAGAGCGACGAAGCCGCCGCGATCACGGCGTCGATGTCCGGTAGCTCGCTGCCCAGATGCCATGAGGCCCTGACCGTATCGCCCTCGATGAGGAACGCGCAGCGGGCAGGGACGTCGGCCATCCCGTCGACCTCGCGCGCCACCCCGAATCCGCGCGTGGCCTCGCCGTTCCAGTCGGAGAGCAGCGGCACGCCCTCGATCCCGAGCATGTTCAGCCAGGCAGCGTGCGACCACGGTGAATCGCGCGAGATCCCGACCGGACGAATGCCTGCAGCGTCGAGATCGGCAAGCCGATCGCGGAGGAGGAAGAGCTCGTTCGTGCACGTCGTCGACCAGTCGAAGGGGTAGAAGCAGAGCAGCACGCATACCTCGCCGCCGAGGGCCTCAGCCAGCGAGATCGACCCCTCGCGCGGCACCGGCCAGACGCGGGCTGCGACGGGAACGGGTCGCCGCTCGCGAGCATCACGTGGCGGCGGTGGGCAGCGTCTCGGTCGCGATCGCGATCTCCTCGACGACCTCGCGGATGTCGCGATTCGCGTTGAAGATGCGGAGCTGCCGGTCGGCGCTGTTGCCGCGGGCGAGGAGCTCCGCGATCCCCTCGAGCTCCCGCTCGGAGCCGAGCTCGCGGGCGTGCGGCTCGATCTCCCTCACCGTTCGCCGCACGAGCTGCGCGACCGGGATCCGGTTGCGGCGACCGGTCGCGAGATCCATCACCGGCGCCTCGAGCCCGTAGCGCGCGGCGAGCCACTTGTTCTCGGTCGTGAGGATGCGGTGGTAGCTCGGGATCTCCTCCCCGGCGTCGAAGCGCTCGCAGAGCTGCTTGACGAGTGCCTGGCAGTACGCCGTGATCGCAACGGCGTCCTCGACCCGCGTCACCGCGTCGCAGATGCGGATCTCGAGCGTGCCGAGCCGCGGATGCGGTCGGATGTCCCACCAGATGTGCGTGTAGTCCGCGATGCAGCCGGTGCGCTCGAGCTGGCCGACGACCTCGGCGTAGTCGGCGTAGTCGCGGAATCGCGGCGGGGGCCCGGAGCGGGGGAACGAGGCGAAGACCATCTGCCGGCTCGACATCAGCCCCGTCGGCTCGCCGCGCCAGAAGGGTGAGCTCGCCGACAACGCGAGCAGCGGCGCGAGCTGGGGCAGAAGCCCGTTCATGATCTTGATCGCCTTGTCGGGGTTGTCGATCGCGACGTGGATGTGCATCCCGAAGATCAGCTCGCGGCGCGCGATGTACTGCAGCTGGTCGACGAGCTGGCGGTAGCGGTCCTTCGCCGTGATGCGCTGGCGCTCGAAGAGGCTGAACGGGTGCGTCCCGGCGGAGCCGACGCGCATGTTCTTCTCGCGGGCGACGCCGCAGACGTAGGCGCGGAGCTTCACGAGCTCGCCCAGCACGTCGGCGGGCGTATGACAGACCGGCGTCGCGATCTCGAGCACCGACTGCATCAGCTCGGGATTGATCTGTGGCTCGAGCTCGTGGCCCTCGATCGCGGCGAGCACCGTCTCGATGTGCTGGACGAGGTCGAACGAGACGCCGTCGAGGAGCTGGTACTCCTCCTCGACGCCGAGGGTGTAGGGGTCGCTCTTCCCGAAGCGGTGGTCGAGCACGCTCGCAGCGGCCCCCGTCCCGCTCGAGCCCTTGCCGGTGATGTCCTCTGGAATCAGCTGCTTGCTCATCCGACGACGGCCTCGGCCTCGATCTCGACCTTCCACGTGGGGTCGAGCAGTCCCGTCACGACGCACGTCGTTGCGGGTCGGATCTCGGCAGAAGACCTCGCCGTGGGCACGTGCGACGTCTTCGAAGTCGGCCACGTCGGTGATGAAGAGCCGTGTCCGGACGACGTCCTCGACGCTCGCGCCGGCCTCCGCGAGGGCCCCGGCGATGATCGAGAGGCAGAGACGCGCCTGTCCGTAGGCGTCGTCCGGAGTCGGAGAGCCGTCCGGCGCGATCGGTGCGGTGCCGGCGACATGAACCGTCGAACCGACGACCACGGCGCGTGAATAGCCGGCGACCGGCTCGAACGGCGAGTGTCCCGAGATCAGGCGGCGCTCCATCGCCCCGGTAGTATCGCTGATCGAACGTGGACGCTTTTAGAGCACGTTTCAGAATGAAGCCTTGTGCCGACGGGCCATCCTGGGCGGCACGCTGCTTCGTCCTCGGTCGCCCCGATACGTCCCGTATCGGCAGGCTCCCTGCGTCCTCGCATCGCACTCGCCCATCACGCCCCGTCGACGAACCGTCATTCTGAAACGCGCTCTGAGCCAGATCGACTCCTGGGACGTCCCGTTCGCCGCTGCGGGAGTGACCAGTGCGACGGCAACGCTCGCAACCCGCGGCGACACACGGCACGCGGTGCGCCTCGCGTCGGTCTCGAAGCCCGTCAGCGCCCTCGCGACCCTCGTTGCTGCGGAGGAGGGAGTGATCGACCTCGACGAGCCCGCCGGGCCTCCGGGCTCGACGGTGCGCCATCTCCTCGCGCACGCATCCGGGTTGCCGTTTCACGGGACGCTGCCGATCGCACCACCCGGCCGCCGCCGGATCTACTCGAACGAGGGGTTCGGCGTCCTCGGCGCACATGTCGCAGCCCGGGCGGAGATGCCGTTCGCGGACTACGTGAGCGCTGCTGTCTGCGACCCACTCCGACTCGCCCTCGACCCGACGGGACATCCCGGGGCAGGTATGCACGCGTGCCTCGATGACGTCCTCGCGCTCGGGCGTGAGCTCCTCGAGGCGACGCTCGTGGCTCCCGAGACGCATGCCGAGATGACCGCCGTCCAGTTCCCCGGGCTCGATGGCGTACTCCCCGACTTCGGGCGATTCAGCCCGATGGACTGGGGCCTCGGTGTCGAGCTCAAGGGTGACAAGCAGGGTCACTGGTCGGGGACGCGTACGTCGTCCGCGACGTTCGGGCACTTCGGAGGGAGCGGCACGTTCCTCTGGGTCGATCCGACGAGGCGAGTCGCTTGCGCCGCTCTGACGACGCGGGAGTTCGGTGAGTGGGCGAAGTCCGCCTGGCCCGCCCTCTCGGATGCAGTCATCCGCGAGCTCGGCTCCTGATCCAGCCGCCTCCGCCCCTACGAGGTCGGTTCGTCGTCGGCGTAGAGCGGCCGCAGGAGCTCGTTGAATGTCTCCTGGTCGCAGCTCGCAACGACGCACGTCGTCATCGCGGTCACCGTGGCCGTACGCTCGACGCCGAGGAGGGGCGCCACCTCGCCGAAGGTCTCGCCCGGCCGCATGATCCCGCGCGCGCCGAGGCTCTCCTGCGTGACGCCGGCCATGCCGGAGAGCAGCACGTAGAAGCGGTCGGTGCTCTCGCCCTCGGTCACGATCCTCTTGCCGCCCGCAAACTCCTCGCGCACCATCCGCTCTGCGAGCTTGGCGATCGTCTCACCGGGAAGCGATCCGAACAGGCCGATTCGTTGCAGCTCGGTGACCGACGCGGGGACGTGACGGGGACTCATGGGCGTACGGTAGCGACGGCCGGCTCGGCCCCGAAACCACAGCGAGCCGACTCGAAAGCCGGCTCGCGTGCGGGGGGAGGAGTTCGGTTCTACGCGGCGGTGAGGCCGAGCGTGCGCTCGATCGCGCCCTTGGGCTGCGCGCCGATCACCGAGACGGACGGCTCGCCGTCGCGGAAGAGGATCATCGTGGGGATCGAGGCGATCCCGAAGCGCTCGGCGAGCTCGCGCTCCTCGTCGATGTTCACCTTCACGAGCTTGAGTCCGCCGGCCTGCTCCTCGACGATGCGGTCGAGGACGGGGGCGACGGCGTGGCACGGGCCACACCACTCGGCCCAGAAGTCGACGAGCACGGGGACGTCGCTCTGGAGTACTTCCTGCTCGAAGGTGTCGTTCTTGACTGCAGTTGCCATGTGTTCCTTTCGGGTTCTTCGTGGAGCTGATCTGTGTCGGAGCTACCGCGAATCGTTACTGAGGTTTGGTGTTCACCTCTTTACAACGAAGAGGCGCCGCTGCCTCTTCCCTAGAATCGAGTGATGTTCGCACCCCTTCCGGACAAACCCGACCACGATGCGCTCGAGCGGGAGATCCTCGCGCTCTGGGAGAGCAAGGCGACGTTCGCCCGCCTGAGGGAGCTGAACGCGGACGGGCCGCGCTTCAGCTTCTTCGACGGGCCGGTGACCGCCAACAAGTCGCTCGCCGTGCACACGTCGTGGGGGCGGACGCTGAAGGACGTCTTCCAGCGCTACAAGGCGCTCCGCGGCTACCACCAGCGCTACCAGAACGGCTTCGACTGCCAGGGGCTCTGGATCGAGGTCGGCGTCGAGCGTGAGCTCGGGCTCAACTCGAAGCGCGAGATCGAGGAGTTCGGCCTCGCGGAGTTCTCGCGTCGCTGCCGCGAGGTCGTCGTCAAGTCGGCCGACGAGATCACCGAAGGCTCGATCAGGCTCGGCCAGTGGATGGACTGGGGTCGCGACTACTTCACGTTCTCCGACACGAACATCGAGTACATCTGGAAGTTCCTCTCGATCGTCCACGAGAAGGGGTGGCTCTTCAAGGGCCATCGTGCGACCGAGTGGTGCCCGCGCTGCGGCACGTCGATCTCCGCCCACGAGCTCCACGGCAGCTACGTCGACCGTGTCGATCCGTCGCTCTTCGTGCGCTTCAGGCTCCTCGACCGTCCGGGTGAGGCCGTCGTGGTCTGGACGACGACGCCCTGGACGCTGCCCGCCAACGTCGCTGCTGCCGTCAATCCCGGTTCGACCTACGGCCGCCTCGCGAACGGGGACTGGGTCGCCGTCGCTCGCTATCCCGACGAGACGTTCGTCGAGCAGCTTCCTGGCGCGGAGCTCGTCGGCTGGCGCTACGAGGGGCCGTTCGACGCGCTCGGCCCGGGCGGCGAGGTCGAGCATCGGGTGATCCCGTGGGACGACGTCTCGATGGAGGACGGAACCGGTGTCGTCCACATCGCCCCTGGCTGTGGCGCCGAGGACTTCGAGCTCTCGAAGGCGCTCGGCCTCGACGTGATCGCACCGGTCGACGAGGCGGGCCACTTCTACCCTGCCTTCGGCTGGCTCCACGGCCTCTCCACCGGTGACGCCGCAGAGCAGATCATCGGCGACCTCGACGACCGCGGGCTGCTCGTCGAGGCAAAGCAGCACGAGCATCGCTACCCGGAGTGCTGGCGCTGCCACACGCCGCTCATCTTCCGCCTCTCGGACGACTGGTTCATCGGGGTCGAGGAGGTGCGACAGCCGCTGCTCGACGCAAACGCGACGGTCGAGTGGACGCCGGAGTACATGGGCAAGCGGATGGACGACTGGCTGCGCAACATGGGCGACTGGAACATCTCCCGCCGCCGCTACTACGGCCTGCCGCTGCCGTTCTACCCGTGCTCGTGCGGGCACCTGAACGTGATCGGCTCGCGCGCCGAGCTCGAGGAGCGCGCCGTCGAGGGGCTCGACCAGCTCGAGGAGCTGCGCCGGCCCGTGGATCGACGCGGTGCCGATCCGCTGTGAGGCCTGCGGCGAGGCGGTGACCCGGATCGAGGAGGTCGGTGACGTCTGGCTCGACGCGGGGATCGTCCCGTTCTCGACGCTCGGCTGGGAGAACGCGGAGTTCGTTCCGGAGGGATACGGAACCGGCGCTGCGAAGGGTCTGACGACCGCCGATCTGCCGACCCACGAGACCTGGGAGGAGTGGTTTCCCGCCGACTGGGTCTCCGAGATGCGCGAGCAGATCCGGCTCTGGTTCTACTCGCAGCTGTTCATGTCGGTCGCCCTCACCGGCCGCGCGCCGTTCCGGAAGGTGCTCGGCTACGAGAAGATGCTCGACGAGCACGGCAAGGAGATGCACGGCTCCTGGGGCAACATGATCAGCGCAACCGACGCCTTCGAGCGCATGGGCGCCGACGTGATGCGCCTGCAGTACTGCTCCCAGCCGCCCGACCGCAACCTCCTCTTCGGTTTCGGCCCGGCTCAGGAGATCAAGCGGCGGCTGCTGACGCTCTGGAACTCCACGAAGTTTCTCGCCGACTACGGCGCGATCGAGTCGTTCCAGCCGGTGTATGCCGACCTCGCACACGGCGGGCCCGATGCCGATCTGCAGCCGCTCGACCTCTGGCTCGTCGAGCGGACCGCGCAGCTCGTCGCGGAGGCCGAGGCCGGCTACGAGCGCTGGCTCACGGTCGATGTGACGCGGGCGTTCGAGGCCTACGTCGACGATCTCTCGAACTGGTACATCCGCCGCTCCCGACGGCGCTTCTGGGACGGTGAGCAGGCCGCGCTCCGCACGCTCTGGTTCGGGCTCGTCCAGGCGCTTCGCGTGATCTCGCCCGTGATGCCGTTCCTCGCCGAGCATCTCTGGCAGGCGCTCGTCACCGACGTCGTCGAGGGTGCGCCCGATTCGGTGTTCCTCGCCGGTTGGCCCGAGGCACGCACGCCGGATCTCGCGCTGCTCGCCGAGGTCGATGAGTTGCGGCGCGTCGTCGCGCTCGGTCACCAGGCACGATCGGCGTCAGGACTCAAGCTGCGGCAGCCGCTCCGCCGGATCGTCGTCGAGGGTGCCCCGCTCGCTGCAGCACACGCCGACGAGATCGCGGAGGAGCTCCGTGTGAAGGAGGTCGAGTTCGGCCACGTCGATGCGGAGCTGCGGGTGAAGCCGCACCTGCCGGCGCTCGGGCCGAAGCTCGGGAAGGAGCTCGGTGCCGTGCGCGCTGCGCTTCAGGCGGGCGACTTCGAGGAGCTCGAGGGCGGCCGATTCCGGGTTGCCGGCCACGAGCTGGCGCCGGAGGAGGTTCTCGTCGAACGGGCCGGGAAGGACGGGTGGGCCGTCGCCGGTGACGCGGGCGTGACCGTCGCGATCGACACGGCCGTCGACGAGGAGCTGGCGCTCGAGGGCCGCGTCTACGAGCTGATCCACCGCGTCAACACGATGCGGAAGGACGCAGGGCTCGAGCTGACCGATCGCATCGGCCTGACGATCCCGTCGGCGGACGGCGAGCTGCTCGAGCATGCCGACTGGATCTCGCGCGAGACGCTCGCTCGACTCGGTCGTCGTCGGGCAGACCGAGGCGCCCACCATCCAGAAGGTGTGATGCCGAGCTGAGCGGGTTCGGCCGGGCGACGCCTGTTCGGGTGAGAGTGCCGGCGCTCTAGCGCTGGGTCTCGGCGAGGATCAGCTCGCGACGGAGCTCGACCGGCAGCTTGAACGTCACGTCCTCGACGACGAGCTGGAACGGCTCGATCCGCTCGACGCCGCGTTCGCGGAACCAGTCACACAGCCGCGTGACGAGACGCTCGGGCGCAGAGGCGCCCGACGAGATCCCGACGGTACGAACGCCGTCGAGCCAGCGCTCGTCGATCTCGGTCTCGTCGTCGATGAGGTGCCCCGCAACTCCCGAGGCGCGCGCAACGTCGACCAGGCGGTTCGAGTTCGAGGAGTTCTTCGAACCGAGCACGAGGAGCAGGTCGATCTCGGCCAGCATCTCCTTCACGGCCCACTGCCGGTTGGAGGTCGCGTAACAGATGTCCTCCTTGCGGGGCGCGTAGATCTGGGGAAAGCGCCGGCGGAGAACGCCGATGATCTCTGACGTCTCGTCGACCGACAGCGTCGTCTGCGTGATGTACGCGAGGCGCACATCGGCGGGGAGCGACAGCGCCTCCGCCTCGGCGACGTCCTGCACGAGCACCGTCGCGTCGGGCGCCTCGCCCATCGTTCCGACCACTTCCTCGTGACCTTCGTGGCCGATCAGGACGACCGTGTAGCCGTCCGCTGCATAGCGTCGCGCCTGGACGTGCACCTTCGTCACCAGCGGACAGGTCGCATCGATCACGTTGTGCTGCAAGGTCGCCGAGTTCGCATGGACCGTCGGCGCCACACCGTGGGCCGAGTACACCACGGTCGCGCCCTCCGGCACCTCCGTCTCCTCGTCGACGAAGATCGCACCCCGGGCCTCGAGGTCGCGGACGACGTGGATGTTGTGGACGATCTGCTTGCGCACGTACACCGGTGCGCCGTAGTGCTCGAGCGCCTTCTCGACCGTGTCGACGGCGCGTTCGACCCCTGCGCAGTAGCCGCGAGGAGAAGCGAGAAGAACGCGTTCGACCACGCAGACAGGGTATCCGCAGATGCCGCACCCGTAGGGGAGATGGCGGAGCCTCTCCCGGGAGCGCGGGCGGCTGCGGCTCTCCTCGGGGTACGCAGGCGCGTCGTCGCGAGATACCGCCCTTGTAGGCTCGGTCACGATGATCGATCGCGTCGCCCTCTTCGTCACCTGCCTTGCCGACACGCTCTTTCCCGACGTCGGCAAGGCGACGGTAACCGTGCTCGAAAGGCTCGGGATCGAGGTCGTGTTCCCCCTCGAGCAGACGTGCTGCGGCCAGATGCACGGCAACTCCGGCTACCCCGATCAGGCGACGGCCCTCGCGCGGCGCTTCGTGGAGGTGTTCGACGAATTCGACGCGGTCGTGACCCCGTCCGGCTCGTGTGCGGCGCAGGTGCGCGAGCATTTCGGCGGTCTCCTCGGCGGTGAGGATCGCGGAGTGCCTGCACGGACCTGGGAGCTCTCACAGTTCCTGACCGGCGTTCTCGGCCTCGAGGAGGTCGGCTCGACGTTCGAGGGGACGGTCGCCTACCACCCGACGTGTCACTCGCTGCGGCTCCTACGCGTCGGAGACGCGCCCCTCCGGCTCCTGCGGGCGGTTCCCGGCGTCGAGCTGCGAGAGCTCCCGGACGCCGAGGAGTGCTGCGGCTTCGGCGGCACGTTCGCGGTCAAGAACGCCGCTGTCTCGACGGCGATGCTCGACGAGAAGATCGCGGCGATCACCGCGTCCGGAGCCGACAGCGTCTGCGCCTGCGACAGCTCCTGCCTGATGCACATCGGCGGTGGGCTGCGGCGTCGTGGGGTGCCCGTGCGCCCCGTTCATCTGGCGGAGATCCTCGCGTCATGACCCACCCGAGCCTCGACCCCGCGGCAGCGCGTGACGCGCGGCCCGAGAGCTTCCCGCACGCGGCAGGCGCAGCGCTCGCGAATCAGCAGGTGCGCGCGAACATCCGCCACGCCACGACCACGATTCGACGCAAGCGAGCGGGCGTCGTTGCGGAGGTGCCCGACTGGGAGTTGCTTCGCGCCGCCGGCTCGGCGATCAAGGACGAGGCGCTCGCATCACTCGATTCGGTGCTCGTCGAGCTCGAGGCCTCCGTCCAGGCTGCCGGGGGCACAGTGCACTGGGCGCGGGATGCTGCGGAGGCGAACGAGATCGTCGTCGGGCTCGTGCGAGCCGAGGGAGCCGACGAGATCGTCAAGGTCAAGTCGCTCGCGACGGACGAGATCCGACTCAACGAGGCGCTCGAGGCGGCCGGGATCCGGCCGATCGAGACCGACCTCGCCGAGCTGATCGTGCAGCTTTCCGGTGAACGGCCGTCGCATCTGCTCGTTCCTGCGATCCACAAGAATCGGCGTGAGATCCGTGATCTCTTCCGTGATCGCTTCGCCCTGCCAGCCCTCACGGACGAGCCCGCCGAGCTGGCCGAGGCCGCCCGGCTACACCTCCGCGAGGCATTTCTGCGGGCGCGAGTAGCGGTCTCGGGCGCGAACTTCGCCGCGGCCGATACGGGCACGATCTGCGTCGTCGAGTCGGAGGGCAACGGCCGCATGTGCACGACGCTGCCCGAAGTGCTGATCACGGTGATGGGGATCGAGAAGGCGATTCCGCGCTTCCGCGATCTCGAGGTCTTCCTCCAGCTCCTCCCGCGGTCGTCCACGGGTGAGCGGATGAATCCGTACACATCGCTCTGGACGGGTGTGCGCGAGGGCGACGGTCCGCGCGCGTTTCACCTCGTCCTGCTCGATGCGGGTCGAACGCGCGTGCTCGCCGATCCGGCAGGTCGACCCGCGCTTCGCTGCATCCGCTGCTCCGCTTGCATCAACGTGTGCCCGGTCTACCGCCAGACCGGTGGTCACGCCTATCACTCGCCGTACGCCGGCCCGATCGGCGCGATCCTCGCTCCGCAGCTCGTGGGCGAGACGGGCGCTGTCGCGTCGCTGCCGTTCGCGTCGTCGCTCTGTGGCGCGTGTTACGACGTCTGCCCCGTGCTGATCGACATTCCGTCGATCCTCGTGCACGAGCGCGGGAAGGCGGTCGCGCGCGAGCGCTCCGGGGTCGAGGGGAGATCTCTGAAGATGCTCGGCAAGGCGTTCGCGACGAGGGCCGGGTACGAGCGGGCGCAGCGGCTCGGCCGTTCCTTGCAGCGACCGGTCGCGCGGGACGGCTGGATCACGCACTTCCCGCCGGGGCCGCTCGGTGCGTGGGGGCGCTCGCGCGATCTGCCCGCGCTACCGGCCCAGACGTTCCGCGAGTGGTGGGAGAGCCGTGACGAGCGCGCGTGAGGCGATCCTGGCGCGGGTTCGCGCCTCGCTCGTCGACGGCCCGGCGCCCGTGGCTCCTTCGCGTGCCTACCGCTTGCGCGGAGAACGCGATGCCGCGGCGGTGATCGAGCTCTTCGTCGAGCGGGTGCGGGACTACGAGGCGACCGTTGTCGTGACCGATGACCCGGGCACCGCAGTGGCCGAAGCGCTCGCTGCGGCCGGCGCGCACCGCGTCGGGATTCCGGTGGATCTCGAGTCCGATCTCCGGGCGTCGGGCGTTTGGCTCACCGAAGACGAGAATCTGTCTGCGCGTGATCTCGACGCGCTCGACGGCGCCGTGACGACGTGCCGGGCCGCCTGCGCCGAAACGGGAACGATCGCTCTCGACGGTGGCCCGGGCCAGGGTCGTCGTGCGCTGAGCCTCGTCCCCGACCTGCACATCTGCGTCGTTCGTGCCGAGGCGATCGTCGAGACGGTGCCCGAACTGGTCGCGGCCCTCGAGCCGAGTGCACGCGAAGGCCGCCCGATCGTCCTCGTCTCGGGGCCGTCGGCGACGAGCGACATCGAGCTGACCCGCGTCGAGGGCGTGCACGGGCCACGGCGGCTGGTTGTGGTTGTCGCGATCTGAGTCCGTCCGATCTGATGTCTATAATGGCAACATGGAAGAGTTCCTCGCCTGCCGCCGATGCGGCGAACGTCAACCCATCTCCTCCTTTCACCACTCCTCGGCACGGGGACGGCAAGCTTGGTGCAAAAGGTGCAGGAGGGAGTACGACGCCTCCTACTGGCAGAAGACGCGCGACGCACGAGTTCGGCTCCGAAAGCTGCGCCAGGCCGAACTCGAATCCTGGCACCGTCGCCTCAAGGAGACGACTCCATGTGCGGACTGTGGCGGCAACTTCCATCACGCTGCCATGCATTTTGATCACCTCCCGGGTCATCCCAAACGACGCGAAGTAAGCACGCTCGTGCACCAAGGCGCAACGCGCGCCGCCTTGCACGAAATCACGAAGTGTGAGCTTGTCTGCGCAAACTGCCACTCTGTTCGAACATACGAGCGCAGGCAGGGTGAGGCTCACGCCGAAGAAGGGCGTCAGGCTTCAGCCTGACGCCGGACGGACTCTCCCAGTCAGGTCTGACGTGCGCGTATGTTGTCTGGCTGGCGTGGGATCGGAGCGCATCTACACTGTCCGAGACGGGACGTGGCGCAGCCTGGTAGCGCGCTCGCTTTGGGAGCGAGAAGTCGCGAGTTCGAATCTCGCCGTCCCGACTTCGTGATGAGAGCCTTCGTCGCCATCCTCGTGGTCGCGATCGCGACCACCCTCGGGTGTGGGGGCTCGAGCGACAAGGCGGCGGACGATCCGTTCGCCTACGACACGACGGCTGCCGCTCCGCTACAGCGACCGGGGCGTGGTCAACAAGCGGTATCCGATCGCCGTGCATGACGTCTCGTTCGCGGTGCCGGGCGGCAGCCGAGATCGACGGGATGCTCGCGGTCCCACCCGGGAACGGCCCTTTCCCGGCAGCGATCTATCTCCACGGGTCGGGCGGAGACCGAACCCAGCTGCTTGTGCCGGCGACCTGGCTCGCGGCGCGCGGAGTGATCGTGCTCACGCTCACGATGCCCGCGGCCGAGTCGGGCTCGGGCTCCGCCGAGGAGCGACTCGTCGCGGAGCGGGAGGCTGTGACGGAGACGGTTGTCGCGATCCGTCGCGCGGTCGACCTCCTCGAGGAGATGCCGAAGGTCGACAGCGAGAGAATCGCCCTCGTCGGTTGGAGCGCGGGAGCGCGAATCGGGGCAATCCTCGCAGGCGTCGAGCCCCGCATCGGGTCCTTCGGCCTGCTCTCCGGAGGCTCGACGCCTGTGGCCGAATACGCGGCGCAGGCACCCGAGGAGCTGAGGCCTGCGATTCGACGCGAGCTCGGGGCGGTCGACCCCCTCCGGTGGATCGCACTCGCCCGGCCCGGGTCGGTGCTCCTCCTGAACGGTCGCAAGGACGAGGTCGTCCCGACGGCGGCACTC
Source organism: uncultured Thermoleophilia bacterium (assembly GCA_963741655.1). Taxonomy (GTDB): domain Bacteria; phylum Actinomycetota; class Thermoleophilia; order Gaiellales; family Gaiellaceae; genus Gaiella. The sequence continues at coordinate 83,842 of CAVUIQ010000006.1, read as the reverse complement.
CAGGCACTCGCGAAGGCGGCGGGGCCGGCCGCCACCGTGCGGACGTACGATCAGGCGCACGCGCCGTCCAAGGCGGCGTTCACCGACTTGCTCGCGTGGCTTGCCGAGCGGCTCGAGCTCGACGGCTCGCTCGTGAAGGGCGCAGCGACAGGCCCTTGACACCTCTGAAGAAGAGAGCGCGAAGTCGGCACCGCGAGCGCGTCGGCATGATCTCGTCCATGAGGACACTTCGACGGGTCTCGTTCTGCGCGGCGGTCATCGCACTCCCCTTCACGGCCTCCCTGGGCGCGCCCGTTGCGAACGGGGCCGAGCACGGAGCGTTCCGCGGCAGCATCGCCCCCATCTCGCCGACGCTCGCGCGCCAGATGACGGGCGTCTCCTGGCGGCCCGGCTGCCCCGTTCCTCTCCGCGACCTTCGAGTCATCACGGCGACCCACCACGGCTTCGACGGGCGCGACCGCATGGGCCGACTGATCGTCCACCGCGATGTCGCGACGAAGACGCTCAGCGTGCTCCGGCGCCTCCACGCCGACGGCTTCCCGATCCGGCGCATGGTGCCGATCGACGCCTACGGCGGCAGCGACTTCCGCTCGATCGAGGCGGACAACACCTCGGCCTTCAACTGCCGCTTCGTCGACGGGACGTCGCGCTACTCCGAGCACGCCTACGGACGCGCGCTCGACGTCAACCCGATCGAGAACCCGTACGTCACGCGCTCGGGGACAACGTCACATTCAGCGAGCCGCTCGTACGTTCGCCGGACGCCGTTCCGCCCAGGCATGGCCGCAGAAGGACACGCGCTCGTCCGGGCCTTCGACGCGATTGGCTGGGGCTGGGGCGGCCGGTGGTCGGGCGTGAAGGACTACCAGCACTTCTCTGCCTCGGGCCGCTGAGAACTGCACGGCAGGTGCAGGACGGCCGTCGGCGAAGAGCGGGTGGAGGGAATCGAACCCTCGTAATCAGCTTGGAAGGCTGGGGCTCTACCATTGAGCTACACCCGCGTGCCCATATTGAAGCGGTCCGGCACGACGGACGGCGCAGCACGTTCCATCCGGTGCCTCTGATGCCACGGACCCGCCTTGCTCTCACATCGATCGCCGCTGCCGCTGTGGTCGGTCTTGTCGGCGTTCCCTCTGCCATGCCGGGAGCGCCCAGCCCGGTGCTCTGCACCTTGAAGCCGGGCGAGACGACACTTCCCCCGGGAACGAAGCACGGCCTCGCGCACCACCTGCGCCAGTACCCGGACGTCGCGCTCGCGACGCCGAAGCAACACCGCGCCGCCGTCGATCTCCTGCGCCGCGCACGCGAGGCGTCTGCGCGCTGGCCGAACCTCGATCTCGCGGCAACCCGTGGCTTCGACACCCACCTCGCTGAGCGCGCCCCCGGCGATGATGCGGTCGGATACCTCCACGCCGAGCATCGCCGCAACAGCGCGGACAGCCACGATCTCGACCCGACCCGCCCCGAGTCGCTCATCTACGCGACCGAGCCCGGACGGAAGCCACGACTCGTCGGCGTCATGTTCAGCGTCGCCCGGGGCGTGCTCGGCCCGACACCCGGCGGCCCTCTCACGCGCTGGCACTCGCACATCGTCTGCGTGAAGGGCATCAAGCGAGGGCTCACGCCTCGACCCGACGGCTCGTGTCCGGCGGGCGCGAGGAAGGCGCAGGGGAGCGAGATGCTCCATCTCTGGTTCACGAAGGATCTGCGCAGCGCGTTCGCGGTGCATGCCCCGGTGCCGGAGCTCTGTCGCGACGGCCTGCTCACGAACAAGGCCTGCCGCGCCGGGGCGCATCGCCGCGAAATGTGAGGATCCTGCGTCGCCGATTGCGTTTCGCTCGCCGCGAACGTACTCTCGGCCCGTGCGCCTCGTAGCTTCACTTGTCGGACTGACCCTCGCCGTCTCGGCGGTGGTCGGTGTTGCGGTTGCCGTCGCCGCGAAGGACAGCGCAGGGTTCGCGTACGGCGTCGCGTCCGGCGAGGTGACCCCGACCTCGGCGAAGCTCTGGACGCGTGCGCCATCTGCCGGGACGGTCACGCTGACCGTCGTCGAGGCGACGAGGAAGCCCACCGTGCGGACCTTCGCGCTGCGAGCGGTTGCCGCCAACGATCTGACCGTGCAGCGAGTCGTCACCGGACTCGCGCCCTCCACCGAGTACCGCTACACCTTTGCGCAGCAGGGCTCCGGCGGCGCGAGCGCTCCCGGGCTGTTCCGCACCGCGCCGAAGGCGAACGCGAACGCGAAGGTGCGGTTCGCCATCTCCGGCGACGCCGACGCGACACCCGGGCCGAACGGGCGACCGGGCTTCAACAACTTCGAGACGTACGGCCAGATGGCCGCCGAGCGCAACGACTTCAACATCAACCTCGGGGACACGATCTATTCGGACAGCGAAATCGCCGGAGCCAAGCCGGCGCTGACCGTCCCGGCGAAGTGGGGGAAGTACAAGCTCGGCCTGGCACTGCCGGCCCTGCAGCGACTCCGGGCGGGCGCGAGCCTCTACAGCCAACCCGACGACCACGAGTACATCAACGACTTCTCGGTGCCGGAGTTCGGCAAGCCGCTCTATCGCGCGGGCGTGAAGGCGTTCACCGACTACGCGCCGGTCTCGTGGAAGCCCGCGAGCGGGTTCTACCGCACCTTCCGCTGGGGGAAGAACCTCGAGCTGTTCGTGCTCGACGAGCGCTCGTTCCGCAGCGCGAAGGTCGCGAAGCAGTGCGGCAACGACCTCGCGCCGACCGGCCCGGCGGCCGTGCGTCAGGCCTTCTCGACCCTCGTGCCGTCGCTCGCCAACCCTGTCCTGCCAGGGTGCATCGCCGCGATCAACGATCCGTCCCGCACGATGCTCGGCCCGGCCCAGGAGCAGCGGTTCCTCGCCGCGATCAGGGCCTCGAACGCGACCTTCAAGGTCATCGTCAACGAGGTGCCGATCCAGCAGTTCTACCAGCTGCCCTACGACCGCTGGGAGGGCTACGCCGCCGCTCGCACTCGTCTTCTCAAGGGCCTTGCCGGCGTCGAGAACGTCGTCTTTCTGACCACGGACACGCACGCGAACATGTTCGGCGAGGTACGGCTGCAGACGCTCGAAGGGCCACCGATCGGGACCGGGATCTGGGAGGCGGTGACCGGCCCTGTGGCGACGAACACGTACGCGAAGGAGATCGACGCCGTGATCGGCGCGAAGGGCACGGGCGACTTCATCACGTCCCTGTTCCTCGAGCCCGCTCCGCCTGCAGGCATCGGCATGGCGTGCGCCGCGACCGATGTGTTCAGCTACAGCCAGGTCGTCGTCACCGGCTCGAAGCTCACCGTGACACCGAAGACGTCGACCGGCGCGCCCGTGCGGGAGAAGACCGGCGCCGTCTGCGCTCCGCTCGTCATCACTGCCCGCTGAGCCCGACGCGCAGGAGCCGTCCAGCCCTACCCGTATCCTCGGATGATGCTCGACGAACGCGTCGTCCGTTTCCGTCCGCGCGCGATCCTCACCGTGATCGGCGTCGTGCTCGCTGCCGCGATCGTGATCCAGGTGCTCTGGGTCACGCGCTCGGTGATCATCTGGGTACTGATCGCGCTGTTCCTCGCGATGGCGCTGAATCCCGCTGTCGAGGTGCTCGTGCGGCGGGGCATGCGCCGCGGGCCGGCAGTCGGCATCGTCTTCGTCGGCGCGATCCTCGTCATCGTCGGGATCGCCGCGACGTTCGTCCCGACGCTCATCCGCGAGGTCAACGACCTCGCTGATGCCGTCCCCGGGTACATCGACGATCTCACGAGCGGACGCGGCCGGCTCGGGTTCCTGGAGCGCGACTACCAGATCGTCGAGCGGGCGCGCGAGGCGATCGAGAAGAGCGGCGTCGGCGGCGTTCTCGGCCTCTCGAACACGGCGTTGAGCGTGACGAAGAGCATTCTCAACGCGGTGATCGCGACGCTGACGATCGCCTTCCTGACGCTGTTCATGCTGCTCGAAGGCCCCGTCTGGGTCGAGCGGATCTACAGCCTGATCTCCGAGCCGGCGCAGCCGCGGTGGCGCAAGGTCGGCGGCGACATCTACCGCACGGTCGGCGGCTACGTCACGGGCAACCTCGCGATCAGCCTCATCGCGGGCGTCGTCTCCACGGGCGTGCTCTTGATCCTCGGTGTGCCCTATGCGGTCGCACTCGGTCTCATCGTTGCGCTCCTCGACCTGATCCCGCTCGCGGGCGCGACCCTGGCGGCGATCATCGTCAGCGCCGTCGGATTCCTGCACTCGACGACGGCGGGCATCGTCCTCGTGATCTTCTTCGTCCTCTACCAGCAGCTCGAGAACCACGTGCTCCAACCGCTCGTCTACGGCCGCACGGTACGACTGTCTCCGTTGATCGTGCTCGTCTCCGTTCTGATGGGCGCTGAGCTCGCGGGCGTGATCGGCGCGCTCGGCGCGATCCCGGTCGCCGGCTCGATCCAGGTGATCGTGGTCGACTGGCTCGCACACCGGAAGCAGAGGGTCGACGACCCACCCGGGTCGATAGCCGCAGTCACTGACGCGCCTGGCTAGACGTGTCGGTCGATCACGAGACGCGAGGAGTCGCACGCTATCGCGAGCTCTTCGGCAACCGCTACGCCGCGTCGCTCCTCGCCTGGAGCATCGTGGCGCGGATCCCGAACGGGATGGGTGCCCTCTCCCTCGTGCTGCTCGTGCGCGCGACCGGGGCGGGCTACGGGGAGGCGGGCCTCGTCGCCGCCGCGTACGCGGTGGCGGTCGCGGTCGGGGCACCCTACGGCGGCCGTCAGGTCGATCGCCGCGGCGCCACGCGGATCCTGACGGCGACGTCTCGTTCTCTACTCGTCGTTCTTCGGTGTCACCGCGGTCCTCGGCGCCACCGATGCGCCGGTTCCGGTGATCGCGCTCTTCGCGGCCGCAGCCGGGTTGACGCTCGCCCCGGTCTCCTCGGTGCTGCGGTCGATCTGGCCGACGGTCGCCGGCGAGGACGGCGCGAAGACGGCGTATGCGCTCGACGCGGCGCTGCAGGAGATCATCTTCGTCGGTGGGCCCCTCCTCGTCGCGATTCTTGCCACGTTCGATCCGGCCGCGGCTGTCGCCGGCGCGGCAGTGATCGCTGCGATCGGGACGTTCGCGTTCATGCGGCTGCCGCCCGTGCGCGCATCCGAGCCGGCGGAGGATCGTCACTCGTCCCGCCTCGGGGCGCTGTCGTCGGTCGGGCGTGCGCACGTTGGCGCTGCTCTCGCTCTGCATGGGCATCGGGTTCGGATCGGCCGAGATTGCGATCCCGGCGTTCGCCGAGGCGCAGGGCAATCGCGCGCTCGCCGGGGTGGCGCTCGCCGGCTTTTCCTTCGGATCGCTCCTCGGCGGCCTCGTCGCCGCGCTCCGCCCGTCGCGCGATGAGCGCCGTCGGATCATCGTCGGCACGTTCGTCCTCGCGGCTCTTCTCGCGCTGCCGCTTCTCTCGAGCTCGATGGCGGCCATGACGGCCTTCTTCTTCGTGGCCGGGTTCCCCGTCGCGCCGGTCGTCGCGGCGATGTACGGGCAGATCGGGCGCGTTGCGGCCGCCGGCTCGGTCGCCGAGGCGTTCTCGTGGTTCGGCACGTCGATCTCGATCGGGATCGCAGGTGGGAGCGTGGCGGGAGGCTGGCTGATCGACACGTACGACTGGCGTGCCGGGGTCGTGCTCGGTGTCGCTCTTGTCGCCGCCGGGGCAGTCGTCGTGACGATCCGTCGAGGAACGCTCGCGCCGCCGCTCATTCGTGCTGCCGCGCCGGAGTAGGATCGTGGCGATGGCAGCCGGAGGATCCCAGGGCCTCGACCGCTGGCGCGAGCGTTGTGCCCGCACCCCCGATCGCTCGGGCGAGCTCTTCTCGACGCTCTCCGGGGTCGACGTGGAACCGCTCTCGACGCCCGAGACCGTCACGGTCGACTACGACAGCGATCTCGGCTACCCGGGCGCGTTTCCGTACACGCGCGGGGTCTACCCGTCGATGTACCGGGGTCGCCTCTGGACGATGCGGCAGTTCGCGGGCTTCGGCTCGGCAGGCGAGACCAACGAGCGGTTCCGCTTCCTGCTCGACCACGGCCAAACGGGCCTCTCGACGGCCTTCGACATGCCGACGCTGATGGGGCTCGACTCCGACCACGCCCGCTCTCTCGGTGAGGTGGGGAGGGAGGGCGTCGCCGTCGACTCGGTCGAGGACATGCGTCTGCTGTTCGAGGGCATCCCGCTCGGTGAGGTGTCGACCTCGATGACGATCAACTCGCCTGCCGCGATGCTGCTCGCGTTCTACGTCTGTGTCGCCGAGGAGCAGGGCGTGCCGCGGGAAGCGCTCCGCGGCACGATCCAGACGGACATCCTGAAGGAGTACATCGCGCAGAAGGAGTACATCTTCCCGCCCGAGCCGAGCATGCGGCTCGTCACGGACATGGTCGAGTTCTGCGCGAACGAGATGCCGCTCTGGCATCCGATCTCGATCTCCGGCTACCACATTCGCGAGGCCGGCTCGACGGCGGCGCAGGAGCTCGCGTTCACGCTTGCAGGACGGGTTCACCTATATCGAGTGGGCGCTCGAGCGGGGGCTCGCGATCGACGACTTCGCACCGCGGCTGTCGTTCTTCTTCAACGCGCATCTCGACTTCTTCGAGGAGATCGCGAAGTATCGTGCGGCTCGGCGGATCTGGGCGACGGTGCTGCGGGATCGCTACGGCGCGAAGGACGAGCGCTCGCTCCTGATGCGCTTCCACGCCCAGACGGCCGGCGTGTCGCTGACGGCGCAGCAGCCGGAGTTGAACATCGTGCGGACGGCGATCGAGGCGCTCGCGGCCGTGCTCGGCGGGACGCAGTCGCTGCACACGAACTCGTTCGACGAGGCGCTCGCGCTCCCCACCGAGGACGCGGTGCGGATCGCGCTGCGCACCCAGCAGGTGATCGCCCACGAGATCGGTGTCGTCAACGCGATCGATCCGCTCGGCGGCTCCTACCACCTCGAGCAGCTGACCGACGAGCTCGAGGCGCAGGCGTACGCCTACTTCGAGCAGATCGAGGAGCGCGGCGGGATGGTCGCGGCGATCAGGCAGAACTTCCCCCAGGCCGAGATCGCCGAGGCGTCGTTCCGCTACCAGTCGGAGGTCGAGGCGAAGCAGCGGCTGATCGTGGGTGTCAACGTGCACACGGTCGGCGAGGAGCCGCCGATCCCGCTGCACAAGATCGATCCCGGGCTCGAGCCGCAGCAGATCGAGCGCGTGCAGGCGCTGCGTGCGAGGCGCGACGCAGACGCCGCGGCACGCTGCCTCGCCGAACTGCGGGAGGCCGCCGCGGGGACGACGAACCTGATGCCGGTGATCCTTCGCGCCGCGCAGGCCGATGTGACGATGGGCGAGATGTGTGACGTCCTGCGCGAGGTGTGGGGCGTGTGGCGCGAGACCCCGGTCTACTGAGCTGAGCCGCCCCGGCGCACGAGGGCGACGAGCGCCCGCGCGCCCAGCACGAACACGAGCGAGAGGATGAGCGTCGTGAGGAGGAATGCGAGCTGCCTCGGCTCGTCGAGCCGGCCGAGCACGGCGGCACGCACGAGAACGCCGAGCGGAATGCCCACGGCCCAGGTCGTGAGGAGCGCCTTCCACGTGCAGCGGCTGTAGAGCCGGAAGACGACCGAGGCTGCAAACCAGCCGCCGAGGAGGGGCAAGGCGTCCTCGGCAAGCGCAGAGGGTGGAAGTGCTCCGCGGTGCGAGACGACACCGATGATCGTGAAGGCAAGGATCGCCGAGCCGTCGATCACTGCCATGGCCCACGGCTGCAAGGGTGGAAACACGAGACGTCGCATGACCGGAGGCTACGTCCAGCCGCTCGCGTCCGGCGCGATCGTCGAGCGGTCTGCGACCTCGGAACGCGGGGAAGAGCAGCATCGTCGAGGCGTTCGTGAATGCTGCGGGCGGAAGCGCCCGGCGCCAGGGAACCTCTCCTGACGCCGGGGCCTCCGCTTGCCCTTCTCAGTTCGGGCAGCCCGTGCGTGCTGCGGGTGCTACTGGCCGGGAACGGCCGGGGGCTCGGTTGGGACGACGTAGAACTGGTTTCCTCTGAGCGCGAAGATCAGGCAGCCGACAAGACTGGTGAACTTGACGGTCTCGCTCGGCTGCACCTTCTGCCAGCCTCCCCACAGGCACTTGCGTGCGTTCGTCACCCTGTCGGGCGGGGCTGCCGTTGCGCTCGTCGTGCCGACGAGGCCGACGACGAGAGCGAAGACCGTGGCGAGAGCGAGCTTCGCACGCCCTCCCTTGTGAGTCATCTGCATCTGAACCCCCTGGTTCGCTGGAGTGGTGAGTTCCGTATCGGCGACCGTGGCCGCCGACAAGTGACCAGGTCGAGGGAATCGCACCGCCAGACGGGTCGCTCGCCTCGTCAGCGCCTTCGGCTAGGTTGGGCGATCCGCCCGAACGAACGATCCGCGCCGCCGTCGCTCGTGAAGGCGCTGAGCTGGATCCGTTCGCCGTCGAGCTCGAGGCCGGAGCCGATTACCCGGGGGAGATCAACGCCATCTCGCTCTCCCAGCGTCACGTTCGTCGCGCCGACTTCGACCGGTGCTCGCCGGCCTCGTTCCCGCCCGCGATCACGTCGTCGGCGCGCGAACGCGGAGCTCGCCGACCAGCCACTGCGTCGCTCCGCTCGAGGCTTGGCGCGCTCGCTCACCCACACGATCGACTTCCTCGCGCTCGAAAGATCCCCTAGCGCGCAGGCAAGTTCGCAAGCAGCCGATCCACGAGCCGCACCGCGCGGAGACCCCGCAGGTCGTACGTGCAGGACCGAAGCGCGCGCTTTCCGCGGAACCGATAGGTGAGCTCCTGGCCGTCGTACGCGATCGGGCAGGTCCCGACGAACGGGGGTAGCGCGGACGGACGGAGCTGGGCGATCGCCGTCGACAGTGCTCGACGCTCCAGGAGTGTGAGGCGCCGCGGTTGACGGCCCTCGGCGCTGATCGTCGTCGTCGTGATCCGCGCGCTCCAGCGACATGCGCGGGCCGGACAGAGGCCACCGGTCGCGCTCACGCTGACGAGGACTTCCGGCCTTGGCGGGGCGGCAGCTGCGCCTCCGGCGCCGACGGCTGCGAGCACGACGATCCCAAGGGCGAGCAGGTGAGAGCGGAGAACCATCTGCCTGGTATACGCCACACAGGCCCCGTGCGTCACGTGGACTGCCGCCGCCAGAGGGATACTGCGTCATCCTCGTCCTCCACCAAAGGGAGCCCGCACATGACCCCTGCCTCATTCGTCACCGGCGTCGACTTCGTCTCGGTCCCGACCGAGGATCTCGACCGCGCGGCCGAGTTCTACGAGAACGTCGTCGGGCTGGAGCCCGGCCCACGCTGGCAGCGGCCCGGCCAGCCCGCGATGGGCGTCGAGTTCGAGACCGGCGCCGTCACGCTCGCGATCATCCACTGCGAGTCGTTCGGGATCGAGTTCAGCCCGCATCACGTGCCGATCGCGCTCCACGTCGACGATGTCGCTAGCGCCCGCTCCGAGCTCGAGTCACGCGGCGTCACCTTCATGGGCGAGACGATCGACAGCGGCGTCTGCCACCAGGCGCTCTTCCGCGATCCGGACGGGAACGTGCTGGATCTTCATCATCGGTACGCGCCGAGGGAGTGATCGTTCAGCGCATCGCGCCGAGGAGCTCGCGGAAGTCGGTGCTCGGCGCGTGGACATTGAGGAGTCGCCCGCCGTCCGGGCCGCTCGTGAACGTGTGTGGGACGCCGCGTGGAGCCGCCGCGAATGAGCCCGGGCCGGCCGTGATCGTCTGCCCACCGACCTGGAGCTCGACAGTGCCGCCGAGGACGTAGAAGGCCTCCGTGTGATCATCGTGGCTGTGAAGGTCGGACCCACCGAAGGTCGACTCGAGCTCGAATTCGATCAGCGCCAGCTCCTTGCGACCGACCTTGATCGTCGCGACACGGTGGCTCTTGCGGAGCTCCTCGCCCTCTCCGGCCCGAAGGAGCGTCGCGTCCGCCGCCGGCAGCCCGCTTCCCGGCTCGGCGTCGAAACTGTCGAAGCCACCCGCTTCGCCGCGGTCACGCGCCCTCAGGTTCTCCGCAAAGCGACCGTCCGGCGTGTGGAAGTTGAGAAACCGGGCGGCCGAAAGGCTCCTGAAGCCATGCACGACGCCGGGAGGCGCCGAGACGAATGCACCCGGGCCGAGCAGATGCTCCTCGTCGTCGACGAGGAACGCCAGCTCGCCCTCGAGGACATAGAACGAATCGGTGTGCTCACGGTGCACGTGAGGCGACGCACCCGGCTGTGCCTTTGCGTGCCGCGTCTCCGTGATCGTCAGATCGTCGAGCGCCGACCGGAGCACGATCCTGCCGCCGAAGAGCGCCTCACCTTCGTTCGGCCCCTGAACGATTCCCTCCACCATGAGCTTCAGTATCGCGCGAAAGCCGACACGCGCCAGGAAGCGCCCGCGCGAGATCCAATCGCCCACTCCTTTACGTAGAGGAGGTAACTGCTGCGCGATGGCGCGTGAGGCGACGACAAGGAGGATTGCTGTGCGAGCGTGGATCGGTGCTGCACTACTCATCCTGCTGCTCGGGTCGGCGACGACCTCGGCAGCCACGGGGCCGACGGTGAAGGCAGCGTCGAGCGATGCGCTCGCGACGAAGATCGTCGTTGATGGAGCGGGCCGCACGCTCTACCGCTTCACGGTCGAGCAGGGGAAGACGGTCAGGTGCACGGGTGGGTGCGCAACGGCCTGGCCGCCGGTGATCGTGCCTCGTGGAACGAAGCCGGTCGCGGGCAAGGGGATCGTCGCGGCCCGTCTCGGCACCGTCTCCCGGGCCGACGGACGGCTGCAGCTCACCTACTACGGCCATCCGCTCTACCGCTACGCGCAGGACAAGCGCGCGGGCACTGTCGCGGGACAGGGCGCGGGCGGGAACTGGTTCGCAGTACGGCCCTCCGGTGCGCTCGTGAAGACGGTGCCGCCACCCAGCGGGTCGGGCGACCCGACGACACCCACGCCGACGACACCCAGTCCGTCGGATCCACCCTCGTACGGCTACTAGCGGTCGCTATCGGTGCTGCACCGCAATGCAATGATGCTCGAGAGACCGACGACCTCCCTTGTGTCTGCTGGTGCGGCTCCGGCCGTAGCGCCGGGGACTGCCATGACCTTGCCCGGCGCGTGCGTCGGCGCAAGGAGATGGAGCTGTACATCCTTGCGGAAGCGAGCGATATCGCCGCGCTCTTCCCCGTGGTACGACCCCATGACGATGTCTTCGCTGCGTATGCAGACCGTGCCGCCCTGGACATCGACGGTCACGGGCCTCGGGTGTCGGTCCGTGCAGACAGCGCTCTTTTTGGCTTGTGCTGTGATGCGCCCGGGAGGATTCGAACCTCCGACCCGCGGATTAGAAGTCCGCTGCTCTGTCCCCTGAGCTACGGGCGCATGCTCGTAGGGTAATGGGCGGGGCAGTCAGGTTGTCCCCCGGGTTTGACGAGCCGCAGCATGAGGAAACCGGGACGGCCGTGGAGCACCTCCCACTCCTCGGGATCGAGGTCGCGCATCGACTCCGCCGGGAGTGGCTCGACGAGGCGCTCGATCAGGAATCCGGCGTCCGTGATCGCAGCACAGAGCGAGGTCAGCGGCTCGCGCCAGAAGGTGACGGGGTAGGTGACGCCGTCACGAAACCAGTGGTCTTTCTCCTGCCGAACATCGAAGTACGACCCACCCTTGCGTAGCCAGTCCGTCGTCGGGTGTTGCGTCGAGACGACCAGTGCGCCACCCGGCCGGAGAACGCGGAAGAGCTCCCGGAAGGCCTCTGCACGGTCGCGGGCGTAGTGAATCGCCAGCGCGCAGACGACGAGGTCGAACTCCGCATCCGAGAACGGGAGCGGCTCGCCGAGCACCGCGCGAACGATGCGGGTGCTCTCGTCCGGGCACCCGGCGACGCGCATGCGCGATCATCTCCTCGCTCGCGTCGAAGGCCGTCACGACGGCGCCGCGCTGGAGGAGCTCCTCGATGTAGAACCCCGGACCGCACGCCGCGTCGAGCACGTGCAGGCCGCGGACCTCGCCGACGAGGTCGAGGACGGCGGGGCGGTCGTAGTGGGCGTTGTACGCCCCGTCGGCCGCGTGCCTCTCGTACGCGCCGGCCATCGACTCGTAGATCGACCAGGGATCCTCGCCCGCCACGGCGGCGATTCTAGTGACGGTGGGGGAGTAGGCTCCGGAGGTGATCACGGTCGGCATCGTCAGTCCCGGCGCCATGGGTGCAGCTATCGGTCGCGTGCTTACCGGCGGCGGCGCTCGGGTCGTCACGACGGTCGCGGGCCGGAGCGAGCGGACGCAGCGGCTTGCCGACGGCCTCACGCTGCTGCCGTCGCTCGACGATGTCGTCGGCGAAGCGGCGATCGTGCTCTCCGTCGTGCCGCCCGGCGCCGCGACGAAGGTCGCAGCAGACCTCGCCGCTGCCGCCGACCGCACCGGCGCCCGGCCGCTCGTCGCCGATCTGAACGCGATCTCGCCGACAACCACAGCCGCTATCGCCACAACGCTGTCCGCAGCGGGGCTCCATCTCGTCGACGGCTCGATCTCGGGGCCGCCACCGCGGGTTGCCGGGTCGACCGTGATCTACCTTTCAGGCCCGAGGGCGGCGCAGGTAGCGAGCCTCGACGCACCCGGCCTCGACCTTCGGCTCGTCGGTGACGCGATCGGTACTGCGTCGGCGATCAAGATGTCCACGGCCTCGTTCTACAAGGGCCAGACGGCGATCCTTGCCCAGGCACTCCGCGCCGCGCGGACGAACGGGGTCCTCGAGTTCGTGCTGGACGACCTCGGCCGCCACTACCCCGACCTCGTCGACGACGCGCCGCGGCTGCTCCAGAGCATCGCGGCGAAGTCGGGTCGCTACGTGGCCGAGATGGAAGAGATCTCGATGAGCCAGGAGGCGGCCGGTCTGCCGCCGGAGCTCTTTGCGGCGCTGTCGAAGGTGTTCGTGGAGCTGAGTCGGTCTCCGGCTGCCACACGCGCGCCGGAGGACGCCGACGCCAACGCAAGGCTGGAGGACGTCCTCGCAAGCCTCGACCAGATGACCGAATCCGGCTCTCCGCACTCTCGGCCGGGTGCTTGAGCACGTGACCGAGTCGGCAGCGCCGGTGCACGCAGGCCGTGACCCCGCGCGTCGACCGCGCCCGCAACCGCTGTCGGCGCAGGAGCGCCGGTAGGCTCACCGCATGGCGAGCGCACCTGCGAGAGCGCGGAGCGGCTCCGCGAACGACCCGCTTCGACCCTTCGTTCCCCGTCTCGCGGCCGACTGGCTCCGCGAGGCGCCTGAGTCGCTCGCGCGGACGTTCGAGGGCACGCTCGTCTTCGCGGACGTCTCGGGTTTCACCGAGCTGACCGAGAAGCTCGCGAAACGTGGCCGTGAAGGTGCGGAGGAGATTGCCGGCGTGCTCGACGGCGCATTCGCCGAGCTGATCGAGGCCGCGTATGCGCACCATGCTGACCTACTCAAGTTCGGCGGCGACGCGGTGCTTCTCCTCTTCCGGGGCGAGAACCACGCCCATCGAGCGGCCACGGCAGCTCTCGGGATGCAGGACGCCCTCGCGACCATGCGTCGTCTCTCGACCTCGGCCGGGCCGGTCCGGCTCGAGATGTCGGTCGGGATGCACGCAGGAACGTTCCACTTCTTCCTCGTCGGCAGCGTCCACCGAGAGCTCGTGGTCACCGGCGCCGACGCCTCCTCATGTATCGAGACGGAGGCGATCGCGAGCGCCGGGGAGGTGATGATGAGTCGGGCTACTGCGGCGCAGTTCGACCCCGCGCTTCTCGGTGTGGAGTCGGGAGGCGTGGTTCGGCTGACCGGCAACCCGGAGGCGGCCCGGATCATGCCGCCGTTCTTCGATCCCTCCGGTATCGACCTCGCTCAGCTCCTTCCATCGGCGTACACCCGCGAGCTGCGTGGCGAGCCATCCGATCCGGAGCATCGCCACGTTGCCGTCGCCTTCGTCGAGATCCGCGGCACGGACGAGCTTCTCGAGCGCGAGGGGCCGGAGGCGCTCGCCCTCGCGCTCGACGAGCGGATCAGCGCGATCCAGGAGAGCTGCCTGAGCTTCGATGTCACGTTCGCGCAGACGGACGTCAGCAAGCAGGCCGTCAAGGCGATCCTGCTCGCCGGCGCTCCACGGAGCGCGGGCGGTGACGAGGAAGAGCTCATGCTCCGGGCAGCCCGAGCAATCGTGGAGCGGCCCGGAACGCTCCCTGTGCGCGTCGGCGTCAACTCGGGAAGAGTGTTCGCCGGGATCGTCGGCCCTCCGACGAGACGCACGTACACCTTCTACGGGGACGCGATCAACACGGCTGCGCGGATCATGGTGCGCGCCGCCGATGGGCATCTCCTCGTCCGGGAGGACGTGCTCGAACGCGCGCGTACGACCTACGAGCTGACTCCGGTCGAGCCGTTTGCGGCGAAGGGGAAAGCCGAGCTCGTTCGCGCCTCCGACGTTGGCCCGGCAAGCGGCGAGCGCGAGCTGGAGGCGATCGGGCCGTTCGTTGGACGCGAGGTCGAGCTGGATCGGCTGCTCGAGGCGCTCTCGGGCGCGCGCGAAGGACGAGGGGCGCTCGCTGTCGTCACGGGTGACCCGGGGCTCGGCAAGACCCGTCTGCTCGGCGAGTTGCGTGCTCACGTGTCGGGCGGGCGCGCGGTATGGGTTCAGTGCACTCAGGTTCACGCAAACCAGCCGTACGTGACCGTCGGGAAGGTCATCCTGCGGGCGCTGCAGCTCGGGCCACACGCCCCCGGTGGTGAGGTCGAACGGCGGCTGCGCGATGCGGTCACCTCCGTCGCGCCCCGCCTCGAGCCGTGGCTGCCGCTGCTCGGCGTCGTCCTCGGGCTCGACCTGCCGCCGACCCCCGAGACGGCCGCCCTCGACGAGCGCTTCGTACCGGAAAGGATCGCGACGACCGTCGAGACGCTGCTCGACGGGCTCGCCCCCGATGCTGCACTCGTCGTGATCGACGACGTGCACTTCATGGACGCGGCCTCCGTCGAGCTGATCGGGCGCATCGCGAGGGGCATCGGCAAGCGCCGCTGGCTCGTCGTCATGGCGCGACGCGCCTACGAGGGCGGATTCAGGATGCCGGACGGCGTCGAGGCGCTCGAGGTGCCCCTCACGCCTCTGCCGCCGGCCGCAGCCCTCCTCCTCGTCGAGCAGCTGACCGAGGACGCCCCGTTCCCCGGGCACGTCGCCGAAGGGATCGCCGCCCGCTCGGCCGGAAGCCCGCTGTTCGTCACGGAGATGGTCGTCGCGTTGCAGGGCGGCGCCGACCTTGACGCGCTTCCGCAGTCGGTCGAGGCGCTGATGGCCGTCCAGATCGACGAGCTACGCAGCGCCGACCGCGCCGTACTGCGCCGCGCCGCGGTGCTCGGTGCCCGTTTCACGCGGGCCAATCTCGTCACAGCACTCGAGCTCGACGAGTCCGACGCGGAGGCCGTGATCGCTCGACTCGACCGGTTCCTCGTGGCCGACGGCGAAGGCGGTCTTCGCTTCCGCCACGGCCTGCTCCGCGACGCGGCCTACCAGGGCCTTCCCTTTCGCCGGCGACGCGAGCTCCATCGGCGAGTGGGCGAGGCGCTGGAGCGCGACGCCGGCGTGCGGGCTGCGGCCGTCGCCGATGAGCTGACGCGTCACTTCTACGAGGCAGGGGTGTGGGAGAAGGCGCTTCGGTACGGCGTTGTCGCGGGTCGGCGCGCGCAAGACGTGTATGCGAACGTCGATGCGAGCGCGCTGCTCGAGCGTGCTGTGTCTGCCGGGACGAGATGGCGAGGCGCACGGAGCGAAGCGGTTGCGCTCGCGGCCGAGGCCCTCTGCGACGTGCTGCTCTCACTCGGTGAGCTGGAGAAAGCACGGTCAGTGATCCACATCTCCAAGCGACGCGTTCGCGGCGACGTCGTCGAGCAGGCGCGGCTTCTGCGTAAGGAGGCGCAGGTCGCGTACAGGCTCGGCTCGTACCCAGAAGCCCAGCGGATCCTGTCGCGCGCCCTGCGACTGCTCAACGGCGTGACCAGCGTCCCGGCGGCGGCAGAGCGAGCGCGAATCGAAGTGTGGCTCGGGGCTAACGCGCACTTCCGCGGTCGCGCGCGGGACGCAGTCACGTGGCTGGAACTTGCGATTGCCGATGGTGAGGCCGTCGGCGCGAAGCAGGTGCTTGCAGAGGCTCTCGTTGCGCTCAACCTCGCGTACAGCGCCATGGGGGAGCCCGGGGGAGCGATCCACGCGCACCGCGCGTTGGAGCTCCATGACGAGCTCGGCAACCTCGTCGCCAAGGGCGGCGTCCTCAACAACCTCGGCAACGCTGCCTACTACGCCGGACGATGGGATGAGGCCGTGGATCTCTACCGGCAGGCTCTCGCGGACTGGGATCGTGCCGGTGACACACGGAGCGTGTCGATGGCGGCATTCAATATCGGCGAGATCCTCGCTGCGCAGGGCCGGCTCGACGAAGCAGAGCCGCTGCTGCGTGATGCAGAGCGCGCAAGCCGAGCCGGGGGAAGCCCGACGGACGTGGCCGAATGCAGCATGGAGACGGCACTACTCGAGGCGCGTCGCGGCAACACGACGCAGGCGTTGGAGACGCTCGAGGAGGCGAAGCGGGTGTTTGAACTGTCCGATGATTCGTCGTCGGCACTCCTCGTCGACGCGCGTGCGTCGGAGGTCATGCTCCTCGGAGCCCGGTATGACGCCGCGGCGGCGCTCGCCACCGGAGCCCTGGAGCGTGCGGCAACCGTCGAGGGCGGGGCACTGGTACTCCCTACGCTTCATCGGGTCGTCGGCACGGGTGCTTCTCAGCGAGGGCCGGAGCGACGCTGCCCGCACCGCCTTCGAGTCCGCCCTCGCCGAGGCCGAGCGCGTTGGGCATCGGTACGAAGAGGCGCTTGCGCTCGCCGGGCTCGCCGATCTGGAAGAGGAGGAGGGAGCCTCCCGTGGAGCACGCGCCCGCCGCGACGGGCTCTTCGAGCAGCTCGGCATCCTGGCCCGGCCGGAGTAGGAATCAGTCGGGGTAGAAGTCAATGGGGGGAGGGATCGCGGCCCCTCCCCCACATCTCAGCTCCCCTCACATCTCAGCGGTTCCGGACTAGCAGCAGTATGACCTGGGGTCGTAGCCGGCCGTCCCGTTCGTTGTGAGACCTGCCGAGCCGGCAACGTAGGGAACCGTGAAGCGAATCACCGCACCGCCCAGGTTCGTCCCTGTGCCTGGCCCGCGGAAGGTGATGTACGGCCCCTTGACCAGGCCGCGACCGGGGAAGTTCGCGTAGCGGGGGATGCTCGGGAGCAGTCCCCACCAGCGGTCATTGGTGCACGTGAGCGTTGGTGAAAGTAGCCCACATGAAGCCCCCGGCCGGAGATTCGCCAGCGACCCGATCTTCGTGATGAACCGCAGGTTCGTCCCGACGCATACGTCCGTCTGCCACCACTTCTTGTTCCCGAGAGCAGCCTTCGGGATCTTGATCTCGAAGTTCCCAGGGGTGGTGAGTGGACGGATGTCGATCTGGACGCCGTTCGTGTTCGTGTCGAAGCCGGCGCAGGCACCTGCCGGCGGCTTGCTGGTGAGGCCTGCGACGAAGATCTCCGGTTCCGGCTCCTGGAGAACCGGCGTTGAGCGAGAACTGAACGCCGTTTGGCACAGTCCCGCCTGCCGCGCAGGATGCGCCGGCGGTACAGGTCGCCTGGCCAGGAGCGCGCCCGCGTCACAGGGCAGGACGTCGATCGTCCTCGTACGCCGGCGCGACCGTGCCACCGCCAACCGTCAGCTCGCTCGAACTGACGGTCTCTTCGGTGACGGAGAACAGGTCGAGGGGAGGTTCGTTGCGCGTCGCCGTGTATTCGAGCGTCTCTTGTGCACCGTTGGCGAGCGATCCGCTCCACGTGCAGCTTCCCGTCGAGGATCGTTCCCGTGCTCGGGCCGCTGAGGGTGAACTTCGCCCCGGCGTCTCGGTGAGCGTGAACGGCGCGGGCACGGCGACCGCGGCGCCGATCCCGTCGATGAGAGCCTCGGCGTCGATCCCGACGGATCCGTTCTGGTAGGGGCCGGGTGGATGCCCAGGCTGTGAGTGCCGTGACGTTCTTTCCGGTACCGACACCGATCGAGGCGACCTGGATGCCGCCCGGATTCTTCGCCGCGTTGGCTTCCGAAGCCAGTCGCGCCGATGCCGTCGCTGATCACGATCATGCGCCTTGTTGACGCTGGCCGATAGCGCGCCCACAGCCTCGTTGATCCCGCCACTGTGAGGGCTGGATCCGCTAGCAACGGACGTCGTCGACCGCATCGGAGACATCGTTGGCGCTCGTCGTCAGCCCCTGCAAGACCTTGATCCCGTCCGTGCCTCCGGCGTACGTCACGATCCCGACTTTGTTGTTGTTCCCGAACGTGTCGTCGGTGGCGCCATCGGCGGCGTCGAGCTCGGCGATGAAGGCCCTCGCTGCATCCACGAGCTCGGTTGTCGCCGGTCCATTTCCGAAGTTGTCAGCCATGCTGCCGGAGCGGTCGAGCACGAGCATGACGTCCGTCGGGACTCCCTCGACACCTGCGGTGCCGGTGAGCGTCACGCTCACG
This sequence comes from uncultured Thermoleophilia bacterium, assembly GCA_963741655.1. GTDB lineage: Bacteria > Actinomycetota > Thermoleophilia > Gaiellales > Gaiellaceae > Gaiella. The sequence continues at coordinate 65,257 of CAVUIQ010000006.1, read as the reverse complement.
TTGACAGTGCCATCGCACGTGAGGGCATCGGGTGCGGGCGATCAGGTGTCGCGGTCCCGCTCACCGAGCCGGCGCTGGCCGGCGCGTTCGTGACGAACGCCCCCGTCATGGCCGCCACGGCCGTCACACCAAGAACCAGCAAGAACAGTCGTGCACGGTGTTTCGACATCGCCGCATCCCCCAGAAGTAGTGTGACTCGATGAGCCCAGCAGAAGTGCACGATAGCTGCCTCGACAGCCTGATGGCAAGTCGCGCTTGCCAGAAGTTTTCACCGCCAGGAGGCCCGCTTGCGCGATGGCCCGATGCACGGATGCGCCTCGCGATTCCGGCGTGTGCAACCGCGTTCGGGCGGTGGGAGACCGAGTTGGGCTAGCGCGGCAGTCGGAGCCCGAGCCGCCGCGGCAACGACGCGATGAAGCCTGTCACCGGATCCGGCTCCGTGCCGGCGTCGTTCGCAGCATCCCGCCGGACGAGCGCCCCCCGGATCACGCTGCCGCCGAGCCACCTGAACGGCTCGGGCGGCATCAGCTTGCGGTCGGGTTCGACGATCGCAAGCCCGGTGACCGCATCGCGGCGGTCGAGCGCGAGGCGCGCGAGGATCTCGCCTCCGAGGTAGGTCGGGCCGACGCCGTTGCCGGTGAACCCGAAGCCGTGGTGGATCTGCCCCTTCGAGCCGAAGATCGGCAGGTGGGTGGGGGAGACGTCGATCGGGCCGCCCCAGGCGTGCGTCAGCTCCCGGGTCTCGAGCTGCGGGAAGAACCGCCGCAGCCCCGCTGCTGCGTGCTTCGCGGCGTCGGCGTCGATGTCCAGGCGGCTCGAGTGCCTTCCGCCGATGCCCATCCGGCCCCCGCCCCAACCGAGTGCGATCCGTCCGTCGTTCGTCGTGCGGAAGTAGTGGAGGAGGGTGCGGCAGTCGTGGATGTTCTCGCCACCACCCCAGCCGATCTCCTCGATCACGTCGGGGACGGGCTCCGAGATGACCATGTGACTCGAGGCGACACCGAGTGCAAGGCGATATCCGCTGAACCCGGGCGTCGCGGAGTTGACTGCCAGAACGGCTGCTCCGGCCGTCACCGTCCCAAACGGGGTGACCGCCACGGCCTCGCGGGTGAGCGAGGAGACGGGCGTTCGCTCGTGGAGCCGGACGCCGGACGCGATCACCTTCGCTCTCAGGCCGAGCGAAAGCCGCGCCGGCTGGACGTTCGCCGCCGTGGGGAGGAACATGCCGCCGAGGAACGCAGGGGAGACACATCGAGCGGCCACCTCGGCGCTCGACAGCGCCACGGCCTCTTCGGGTGCTCCCACCGCCGCACAGGCCTCGACCACCTCGTCCCAGTCGTCGAGCTGGGCTTCGCTCGTTGCGACCTGGAGCGTCCCGCCGTAGCGGTACCAGGCGTCGACGCCCTGCGTCTCGCACCACTCCCCGATCCCGCGCACGGCACGCTCTGACGCGCGGCAGACCTCGACCGCGCGCGTGTCGCCGACCGCGTCGCGGAGAATCGGGAGGTCGTCCCAGAGCGTGGAGACGAAGCCCCCGTTACGGCCGCTCGGCCCGTGCCCGGCAAGCCCGGCCTCGAGCACGACGATGTCGATCTCGGGCTCGAGTTGCTTCAGCTGCCAGGCGGTCCAGAGCCCGAGGTAGCCGCCGCCGACGATGACGACGTCGGTCGTCGTATCACCAGCGAGAGGCGCCGTGGGCTCGACCTGACCAGCCTCCTCGAGCCAGTACCCGTAGCGCGTGTGCCGCATGCGCAGATCCTACGGCCGCGGCGCTCGCCGAGGACAATTCAACAGCTCAGGCTCTCCGAAGCGCGAGGCCTGCGGGCCAACTACTTCAGGATCGCGCGAAGCGCGCAGTGTCGAGGGGTGAGGATTCGCGATACGCTCTTCCATCGCGATCCTCACCCCTCGATAGCTGGCGAGAATCAGGTGGCGGACGGGACTTGAACCCGCGACCACCGGGATCACAACCCGGGGCTCTACCAACTGAGCTACCGCCACCACGTGCGCCGCACAGGATACCGTGCATCCGAGCACGGCCCCGTAGCTCAGTGGATAGAGCGGTGGACTTCGAATCCACGCGCGGAGGTTCGATTCCTCCCGGGGCCATGTGGTCAGGCCCTCGCATGCGGGCGACGCCCGCATGCGAGGGCCTGACCAAATGGCCCCTACCGGTCCACGCCTGGCTTCAGCCAGGCGTGTGAAAGAACGTTGATCGTTCCCCGCGCATCGACCGTGTGCCGATGCGGGCGAGAGGACTTGAACCTCCAAGAGCCGAAGCCCAACGGGACCTAAACCCGCCGCGTCTACCAGTTCCGCCACGCCCGCGTGGTGCGCGAAATCTAGCGCGACGGTCACGGCGGCGGTGGTCTAGCGGCCGAGCAGCAGGCCGACGGTCTCGCGCATCGAGTCGAGCACGAGCCCGGCCAGCGTGATGAGCGCGAACGCGGCCGCGCCGGCGAGCGGCTCGTGCGTCTGCACGACAAGAAGCGCTACGAATGCTGCGACGACGAGCGACGCGGTCGCGAGCGGTCGGCGTGTCACTGTTCCGAGCGCGAGCCCGACGAGGAAGACGGAGCCGAAGACGATGATTCCGATCACCATGTGGCGAGGGTAGGACCGGCATCGGACGGACTGGACCGTCCGGACCGGCCGCCACCCGGTCGGGGAGCCATCCCGTCTCTGCTTGAATGGCCCTCTGATGTCCTCGCAGGTGGAAGAGCTCGGCGATGATCGCGTCCGCCTGACGGTGGATGTGTCGGTGCACGAGCTCGAGCACGCGGTCGAGCACGCGACGAACGATCTCGCGGAGTCGGTCAAGATCCCGGGGTTCCGCAAGGGCAAGGTGCCGACGCCGGTGCTCATTTCGAAGATCGGGAAGGATCGGATCTGGGTCGAGGCGGTCGAGTCACACATCAGCGGCTGGTTCTGGGCGGCGGCGGCACGCACGCGCCTGCGCCCGATCGCGGCGCCCGAGTACGACTTCACGCTGCCGACGACCGAGAAGGAGCCCTGGTCGTTCTCGGCCACGATCGAGGTTCAGCCGACGCCGGAGGTCGTCGACTGGACGACGCTCGAGGTGCCGCGCGTCGAGGCCGCGGTTCCGCAGGAGCTCGTCGATCAGGAGCTCGAGGCGCTACGGCAGACCGTCGCTGAGCTCGTCCCCGCCGACGACCGCGCCGCTTCGGAAGGTGACACGGTGGTCATCGACCTGGTCGGCGAGGAAGGCGAGGTGCAGTCGGACACCGTCGTCGAGCTCGGGTCGGGGCGCCTCGTGGAGGAGATCGAGGCAGCCTTGATCGGCGCAAACGTCGGGGAGACCAAGGAGATCACGTACGAGCTCGCAGACGAGTCGGAGACGAGCGTCTCGATCACGGTCAAGCACATCAACGAGAAGGTGCTTCCGGAGATCGACGACGAGCTTGCCCGCTCCGCGAGCGAGTTCGACACGCTGGCCGAGCTTCGTGCGGAGATCGAGGGTCGGATTCTCAGTGCGGTCGAGGCAGAGATCGATTCGTCGTTCAGGACGGCGGCTGTCGATGCGCTTGTTGCTGCGTCGAACGTCAAGGGCGCCGGCCCGCTCGTCGAGACGCGTGCCCGCGAGCTACTCGACGGTTTCGTCCGGTCCCTCGACCGTCGCGGGATCGCTCCCGAGACGTACTTCCAGGTAACGGGCCAGACGCCCGAGGTCTTGATCTCGCAGATGCACGCGGAGGCGGCACAGTCCGTCGCACGCGAGCTCGCCCTCGAAGCCGTCGCCGACAAGGTAGGGATCGAGGTCTCCGACGACGAGGTGAAGGCATTGATCCGCGAGCAGGCCGAGTTGTCCGGCGACGATCCCGATGAGGTGATCGAAGGTATCTGGGCGCACGGCCATCAGGAGTCGCTGCGCGAGGACCTTCGCATGCGCGCCGCTCTCGATCGCCTCGTTGCCGAGGTCAAGCCGATTTCGCCCGACCTTGCCGAGGCACGCGACAAGATGTGGACACCCGACAAGGAAAACACCGAGCCGGAGAAGAAGTTGTGGACACCCGGCAGCAAGGAGCCCGAATGAGCCCGTTGATTCCCATGGTGATCGAGCAGACCTCGCGCGGCGAGCGCTCGTTCGACATCTACTCGCGACTGCTGAACGAGCGGATCATCTTCCTCGGCACGCAGGTCGACTCGCAGATCGCAAACCTGATCAATGCGCAGTTGCTCCACCTCGAGTCGGAGGATCCCGACAAGGACATCTCGCTCTACATCAACTCGCCGGGTGGCTCGGTCTACGACGGGCTCTCGATCTACGACACCATGCAGTTCATCAAGCCCGACGTCTCGACGATCTGCGTCGGCATCGCGATGAGCATGGGTGCCCTCCTTCTTACCGGTGGCGCGAAAGGGAAGCGGATGGCGCTGCCGAACTCAAGGATTCTGATCCATCAGGTCTGGGGCGGCTATCAGGGGCAGGCGTCCGACATCGAGATTCACGCGAGGGAGACGATTGCGCTGAAGCGCAAGCTGGAGGAGATCATGGCCGAGCACACCGGCCAGGATGTCGAGAAGGTCAAGCATGACATGGATCGCGACTACTTCATGACCTCGGCCGAGGCGGTCGAGTACGGCCTCATCGATCGCGTGATCGCGCACCGCTAGACCCGACGGGATAGCCAAACAGGCGATTTCGGAGTAAAAGGAGAGACGTGGCCCGAGCGAGCGACGGAAACGAGCAGCTGCTCTGCAGCTTCTGCGGCAAGAGTCAGCGGCAGGTGAAGAAGTTGATCGCCGGTCCCGGCGTGTACATCTGCGACGAGTGCATCGATCTCTGCAACGAGATCATCGACGAGGAGCTGACCGCTCCCGTCTCGCTCGATCTCGACAATCTGCCTCGCCCGAAGGACATCTACGCCGTTCTCAACGACTACGTCGTCTCGCAGGAAGAGGCGAAGCGGACGCTGTCGGTCGCCGTCTATAACCATTACAAGCGCGTCCGCATGGGACAGGTCGAAGAGGGCGACGTCGAGCTCCAGAAGTCGAACATCCTTCTCCTCGGCCCGACCGGGTGCGGCAAGACGCTGCTTGCGCAGACGCTCGCACGCATCCTCAACGTGCCGTTCGCAATCGCCGATGCGACTGCGCTGACCGAAGCCGGCTACGTCGGTGAGGACGTCGAGAACATCCTCCTCAAGCTGATCCAGGCCGCCGACTTCGACATCAAGAAGGCCGAGACGGGGATCATCTACATCGACGAGGTCGACAAGATCGCGCGCAAGGCCGACAACCCGTCGATCACGCGGGACGTCTCGGGCGAGGGCGTGCAGCAGGCGCTTCTGAAGATCCTCGAGGGGACGGTCGCCTCGGTTCCACCGCAGGGTGGGCGCAAGCACCCCCACCAGGAGTTCCTCTCGATCGACACGACGAACATCCTCTTCATCTGCGGCGGAGCATTCGCCGGTCTGGACAAGATCGTCGAGCGACGGATCGGCGCGAACTCGGTCGGCTTCGGCGCCAATGTGCGGTCGAAGCATTCGGGTGAAGGCGCCGAGCTGCTGTCGGCCGTGATGCCGGAGGACCTCGTCAACTTCGGCCTCATTCCGGAGTTCATCGGCCGCCTGCCCGTCGTCTCGGCAGTGCATCAGCTTCGGCGGGACGATCTCGTCCAGATCCTGACCGAGCCGAAGAACGCGCTGACGCGCCAGTACCAGCGCTTCTTCGGCTACGACACGATCGAGCTCGTGTTCACGGACGACGCGCTGCTCGAGATCGCCGAGAAGGCGCTCAAGCGCGAGACCGGCGCTCGCGGCCTTCGTTCGATCATCGAAGGTGCGCTCCTCGACGTGATGTTCGAGCTTCCGTCCCGCAAGGACGTCTCCAAGTGCGTGATCACGAAGGAGACGATCTCGAAGGGCCTCAGCCCGACGCTCGTGACGAGCGGGGCGGCGGACGCGAGTGAGTCGGGCGAAGAGTTCGGCGCCGCCGCGGGCAACGCCGCGTCGTAGTCCGCTCGTCCGCGCGTCGTGCCGCAGGAAACGGGTTCGCCGCCGTCGATGATGCGCGACACGGGGGAGAGCCCCTCGGTCGCGATGCCTGACCGTCACGCCCGGCCGATGCCGGCACCTCGGCTTCGGGGCCAGATCGACGCGTTGCGCCGTACACTTGACTGCCGATGGAGACCGACGTGACCATGGAGCCGCTCTACAAGCCTGACGGCGTCGAGGCGCGCTGGCAGGCGGCGTGGGAGGCCGAGGGGCACTATGCGGCCGGGGCAGGGGCGACGCGCGAGGAGAGCTACGTCATCTGCGTGCCGCCGCCGAACGTCACCGGTGATCTCCATCTCGGGCATGCGCTGAACGGCTCGATCCAGGACGTGCTCGTTCGCTGGCACCGCATGCGCGGGTACCGGACGCTGTGGCAGCCGGGGTATGACCACGCCGGCATCTCGACCCAGAACGTGGTCGAGAAGCAGCTCGCGACCGAAGGGCTGACGCGCCACGATCTCGGCCGTGAGGCGTTCGTCGCCCGGACCTGGGAGTGGCTCGAGCTGACGGGCCGCACGATCATGCGGCAGTACCGTCGCCTCGGGGCATCGCTCGACTACGGACGCGAACGGTTCACGCTCGACGAGGGGTACTCGCGGGCGGTGACGACGTTCTTCGTCCGCCTCTGGGATCGGGGCTGGATCTACCGGGCGAACCGGATCGTCAACTGGTGTCCCCACCACCAGACCGCGATCTCGGATCTCGAGGTCGTGCACGAGGAGATGGACGACGTGCTCACCTACGTCCGCTACCCGTTTGCCGACGGCGATGGTGAGGACGGCATCGTGATCGCGACGGTGCGTCCGGCGACGATCCTCGGCGACGTCGCCGTCGCGGTGCATCCCGACGACGCGCGCTACGCGACTGCGATCGGTCGCCACGTGGTCGTGCCGTACGTCGAGCGCCACGTCCCCGTGATCGCCGACGCGCGCGTCGACCCCGCGTTCGGCACGGGCGCGCTCAAGATCACCCCCGGGCACGATCCGACCGACTTCGTGATCGGGCGCGACCACGACCTGCCCGAGCCCATGGTGATCGGGCTCGACGGGAGGATGAACGAGCACGCAGGCGACCTGGAAGGGCTGACGCAGGCAGAGGCGGACGCGGCCGTGATCGCGTGGCTCAAGGAGCGCGGCCGACTCGTGAAGCGAGACAACTACCGCCACGCCGTCGGCACCTGCGAGCGCTGCCACACGCGGATCGAGCCCCTGATCTCGCTTGCAGTGGTGGTGCAGGATGGAGGAGCCTGCCCGTCCTGCGATCGAGGCGCTGCGCGAGCGGACGGTGCGCTACCACCCGGAGTCGCAGCATCGGTTCGCGATTGCCTCGCTCGAGGAGACGCCGGACTGGTGCGTCTCGCGGCAGCTCTGGTGGGGGCATCAGCTCCCCATCTGGACGACGTCCGACGGCGAGGTGATCTGCGCCCTGACGGAGGAGGAGGCGCAGGAGCGTGCGGGAGCCGGCGTTGCACTCACGCGTGACCCCGACGTGCTCGACACGTGGTTCTCGTCGGCCCTCTGGCCGTTCGCAACGCTGGGCTGGCCGGACGAGACGCCCGAGCTCGCCGCCTACTACCCCGGGAACGTCAACTCGACGGCGCGCGAGATCATCCGCCTCTGGGAGAACCGCATGATCTGGGCGGGGCTCGAGGTGATGGGCGAGGTGCCGTTCACCGACGTGATCATCCACTCGACCGTTCTTGCCACCGACGGGCGCCGGATGTCGAAGAGCCTCGGCACGGGAGTCGACCCGATCGAGATGATCGATGCGCATGGCGCGGACGCAACGCGCTACGGGTTGCTCAAGATCTCGTCCACGCAGGACGTGCGCTTCTCGCCCGGCGCGATCGAGGAGGGACGCAAGCTTGCGAACAAGCTCTGGAACGTCTCCCGCCTGATCCTGCAGAACGCCGGAGATATCGAGCCGCGCGTCGAGCCGACGGCGCTCGAGGAGCGTTGGATTCTTGCGCGTATCGACGCCGCCCGCGAGCAGGTGGAGGAGGCGTGGGCGGCGTTCGACTTCGCGACCGCCACGAATGCGCTCTATCACCTCACGTTCGACGACTTCTGCGACTGGTACGCCGAGGCGATCAAGCCCCGTCTCTACGAGCACGAGCCGAGCGTGGCTGGCGACGGCGGTTGCTGCGCTCGAGCGTCTCCTCGTGCTCCTCCACCCGATGCTCCCGCACGTTACGGAGGAGATCTGGTCGCACCTGCCGGGCGCGCGAGCGAGGCTGATCGTCTCGCCCTGGCTCGAGCCCGACGATCGCTTTCGTGCGGATGCCGGGGCGCTCGAGCGAATCCAGGCTGCGGCCGTCACGTTTCGGCGCAGCGGCGTCCAGGTCGTGCTCGACTCCGATGACGAGCAGCGGATCTTCGCGGCGGTCGTTCGCCCCGAGCGGCAGAAGGTCTCGGCCGACGCAGGCCCCGAGATAGCGCGGCTGCAGAAGGAGATCGCGCGAGCCGAGGCGATGCTCGCCAACGAGAAGTTCGTCGCGAGCGCACCTCCCGCGGTCGTCGACGGGGAGCGCGGGAAGCTCGAGCGATTCAGGCGCGAGCTCGAGGCGCTCTCCGGCACCGAGGACTGAGAGGCGAGGCGTGCGCGGCCGACCAATCGCGACAAGGAGGCCGGCGACGCGCCGCGCAGCGGTGGGCATCCGACCGCCCCTTCGCCGCCCGGCCCCTCGACCACGGGCGAGACCGGCGTGAGCGGCGAGATCGCCTGGCTCGCGAGCCTCAGCCCCTGGCCGGAAGACGGGTTCGGGCTCGACCGGATGAAGGCCCTTCTCGCCGCGCTCGGCGATCCCGCAGGACGCGTATCCCGCCGTCCACGTGGTTGGAACGAACGGCAAATCCACCGCGACGCTGACGATCGAGCAGATGCTGCTCTCGGACGGTCTCTCCGTGGGCTCGACGATCTCGCCGCACATCCGTGACTGGAGCGAGCGGCTGCGGATCGATGGGCGCCCCGGGGACCTCGTGACCGCTCTGCGCGCCATCCGGCAGGAAGCGGAACGGATCGGGGCAACCCAGTTCGAGTCGATGACCGCCGCGGCGCTGTGGGCCTTCGCCGATGCGCAGGTCGATGTCGCCGTGGTCGAAGCCGGGCTCGGAGGCCGCTTCGACGCCACCAACGTCTTGCGCTCCAGGGTGGTTCTGCTCACGAACGTCGGTCTCGACCACACCGATGTACTCGGCGAAACGGTCGAGGAGATCGCGGCGGAGAAGCTCGCTGTTGTCCATACTGACGACACAATAGTGATTCTTCCGGACGACACGTTCCGGCCGATTCGTCCCGCGCCGGAAAGATCGAGCTCGGTGGTGCGCAGGAGGCGGCTGCCGCTTTCGTCGGTCACCCCGTCGCGCTCCCGCCGCGCGTGTCCCTCCCCGGTCGGCTCGAGGCGAGGCCGGGCGAGATCCGGGACGGCGCGCACAACCCGGACGGGGTCTCCTGGCTGCTCGAGCGCCTCCCGGTGGCCGACTACACGGTCTGCGCCTCCATCCTCGGCCGACAAGGATGTCGATCTCATGCTCGCGCCGTCTCGCCACGATCGGCACCCGTTTCGTCGCAACAGGATCCTCGAACCCGCGCGCGCTGGCAGCATCCGATCTCGCCGAGCGCGCGCGGGCGCACTTCACCGAGGTCGAGATCGTCCCGGACCCAACAGCTGCCGTCGATCGCGCTCACGCCCTGGGGGAGCCCGTCCTCGTGACCGGATCGCTCTACCTCCTCGCCGATCTCGAGGCGGCTGCTCGGCGATGAGGCGACGCTCGCGGATGAGAGAGCGACTGACCGCCCTCGCCTTTGCGCTCATCGTCGTGACGGCCATCGTCGGTGCGGCGTTCGCCTTCGGGTATATCCTCGGCAAGGTTCTTCTCTGACTGCGGAACGCGCCCTGATGATTGCCGAAGCCTTCTTCGATTCGAACACGTGGATTCTCACCCGCAACCTGTCGGGTTCCTCGTCGCGGTCTTCTGGCTGACGACGGCGTTCTGGGTCTACAAGGATGCGCGCCGCCGCATCGACGATCCGTGGCTCGTCGGCATGGCCGCCGTGCTCGGACTCGTTCCGCCGTTCATCGGGCCGATCGTCTACCTCTTCCTCCGGCCGCCGGATTCGATCGAGGAGCGGCGTGATCGGGAGCTCGACAACCGTGCGCTCGAGGAGCGTCTCGCCGAGCGTGATCTGCGCTGTCCGGTCTGCCGCGGTCAGGTCGATTCGTCGTTCCTCGTCTGTCCCGTGTGCACGACGCGTCTGAAGCAGGCGTGCTCGTCGTGCGGCGCTCCCCTCGAGGCGATCTGGCAGGCGTGCCCGTACTGCGCGGAGCCCGTCCCACCCTCGGCGGCGCTCGGCGAGGAGCCGCTCCAGCCGCTGCGCACGCGTCGTACGAGCTGATCTCCCGGTCTTCCGGCCGCGACCGAGCAGGAGCGACTAGGCTTCCGCGCCTATGGCTACTGAAACCACACTCGTCCTCGTCAAGCCGGACGGCGTCCGTCGCGCACTCTGCGGCGAGATCGTCTCCCGCTTCGAGCGTCGCGGCTACGAGCTGCGCGGCGCCCGTCTGTTGAAGATCCCCCGCGCCCTCGCTCAGCAGCACTACGCGGAGCACAGGGAGCGGCCGTTCTTCGGTGAGCTCGTCACGTTCATCACGTCAGGCCCCGTCCTTGCGCTCGCCGTCCGCGGCGAGAACGCCATTCTCGGCGTGCGAGGGATGATGGGAGCAACGAATCCGGCAGACTCGGCGCCGGGCACGATCCGTGGCGACTTCGCCACGCTGCTGTCCGAGAACATCGTCCATGGCTCCGACTCGAAGGCGAGCGCCAAGCGCGAGTTGAAGCTGTTCTTCCCGGACGGCCTGCTCTGAGCTGTCCTCGGGCGTCGCCCCGGGGAGCACTACCATCTCGCCATGACCGACATCTCCGACGACGCAAAGCGGAACCGCGAGGACTGGACGCAGGCGAACGCCGAGCTACACCGACGCCACAGCGAGCGCGACCTGGGCTGGCCCAGGAGATCACCTGGGGCGTCTTCGGGGTGCCCGAGGCCACGCTCGACACGCTCGGGGACGTCGACGGCCTCGACGTCGTCGAGCTCGGCTGCGGCACGGCCTACGTCTCCGCGTGGCTCGCCCGAGCGAGGCGCGCGCCCGGTCGGCGTCGACGTGACGCCGGCGCAGCTCGACGACGGCTCGTCGCTGTCAGGCCGAGTTCGGCATCGAGTTCCCGCTCGTCGAGGCGAGCGCCGAGGACGTGCCTCTTCCTTCCGAGAGCTTCGACCTCGCCGTTTCCGAGTACGGCGCGAGCATCTGGTGCGATCCGCACCTCTGGCTTCCGGAGGCGTACCGCCTGCTCCGTCCGGGTGGACGCCTGTGGTTCCTCCGCAACAGCACGCTCTCGATCCTCTGCGCACCCGATGAAGGGCCGCCGACGGAAGCGCTGCTGCGCCCGCAGCGTGGGCTCGGGCGACTCGAGTGGCCGGGTGAGATCGGCGTCGAATGGCAGCTGCCGCACGGTGAGCTCTTCCGGCTCCTCCGGCGTACGGGCTTCGACGTCGTCGACCTCGTCGAGCTCTATCGCGCCCGACGGCGCCGTCGACCATCGGTACTACGACGCGTTCTCCGCCGAGTGGTCGAAGAAGTGGCCGGCGAGGAGATCTGGGTCGCGAAGAAGCCGGTGATGAGGCTCGTCCTCGCCTCGACGTCGCCGCAACGACGGGCGATTCTCGAGCAGCTCCGGATCCCGTTCGACGTCGTCGCGCCCGTGTACGAGGAGCACGATCCGCCCGATGCCGACCCGGTCGAGCTCGTCCGGGCTCACGCCGAGGGAAAGGCCATCTCGGTGCACGAGGAGGGGGCGATCACGCTCGGCGTGGACACGACCGTCCATCTCGACGGACGCCTGTACGGGAAGCCGGCGGACGAGAACGATGCGCGCGCCATGCGTCGGCGAGCTCGCCGGCGCAACGCACCTCGTCGTCTCGGGCCTCTGTCTTCTCGGGCCGGGATTCTCGGTCGTCGAGCACGCCGTCACGCGCGTCACGTTCCGTGAGCTCTCCGTGCTCGAGATCGAGGCGTACGTGGCGACCGGCGAGTGGCGCGGCCGCGCCGGCGGCTATGCGATCCAGGGCATCGGCGGCCGTCTCGTCGCCGGTATCGACGGCGACTACCTCAACGTCGTCGGCCTGCCCGCAGCGCTGCTCGTCGACGTGCTTGCCGCTCGAGCGCCGAAGTGCTGCAAATCCGGCCAGATGCCGTTCCAGGCTAGACTGCTCCGTCCATGAGCTGGTTCAACGCTCTCACCGGATTCGGCGGCCGCGACATGGCGGTCGATCTCGGCACCGCCAACACCCTCGTCTACGTCCGGGGTCGCGGCATCGTGCTCTCGGAGCCGTCCGTCGTCGCGATCGACCAGCGCACGGGCGACGTGCACGCCGTCGGCGTCGAGGCGAAGCGGATGCTCGGGCGCACGCCCGGCACGATCTCGGCGATCCGGCCCCTGAAGGACGGCGTCATCGCCGACTTCGACGTCACCGAGCAGATGCTGCGGCACTTCATCCAGAAGGTGCACCAGCATCGCTTTGCCCATCCGCGCGTGATCGTCTGCGTCCCGTCGGGAGTGACGGGCGTCGAGAAGCGCGCAGTCGAGGACGCGACCCTCGCCGCCGGCGCGCGCCAGGCCTACCTGATCGAGGAGCCGATGGCCGCCGCGATCGGCGCCGGCCTGCCGGTCGGGGAGCCGACCGGAAACATGATCGTCGACATCGGCGGCGGCACGACGGAGGTCGCCGTGATCTCGCTCGGCGGCATCGTCGTCTCGCAGTCGCTCCGGGTCGGCGGCGACGAGATGGACGACGCGATCGTCACGCACATCAAGAAGGAGTACAAGCTGCTCGTCGGCCAGCAGACGGCCGAGGAGATCAAGCTCGAGGTCGGGTCGGGCTACCGGCTCGCCGAGGAGGTGCAGGCGGAGGTGCGCGGCCGCGACATGCTGACGGGACTGCCGAAGACCGTTGTCATCTCGTCCGAAGAGGTGCGTCGGGCACTCGACGAGCCCGTCTCCCAGATCATCGACGCGATCAAGTCCACGCTCGACAAGACGCCTCCCGAGCTCGCAGCGGACATCATGGACCGGGGCATCGTGCTCGCAGGCGGAGGTGCCCTGCTGCAGGGTCTCGACGAGCGGCTCCGGCACGAGACGCAGATGCCCGTCCACCTCGCGGAGAGCCCCTTGACGTGTGTTGCAGTCGGATCCGGGCGCAGTCTCGAGGAGTTCGACACGATCGTTCGCTCGGAGCGCTCGCGCAAGCGGCGCAACGGCTACCGCCGCTAGAGCACGCTGAGCGTCCGCTGACGCTGCGGATCGCGCCCCGAGGCCATCGCACGCTGCGCACTCGTCGATGCGTCGCGTCGGATCCCGCTAAGACTGCGCCTCGCGGCACGAGTCGGACCGCACGCCGCTCGCCGCGGGACGGTACAATCGGCATCTGTGCCCCGTCATCGCACCGCACGCACGGCGGTGCTGGGCGTTCCCGTCCGGCGTCCCGCCACCGGTAAGCCACCCTCACGATCGACCTCCGCCTTCAGGCGGCGGATCGTGGTGGGGATCCTCGTCGTGCTCGCGCTCGTCCTGATCACGTTCTCGTTCCGGAAGCCCGATTCGGGCCCTGTCGCCTCTGTCGAGAGCGCCGCTGCGACCGCCCTCCGTCCGTTCACGATCGCCGGTGAACGCGTGGCGCAGCCGTTCCGAGACGTCTACGGGTGGGCCGACTCCCTGCTCACCGCACGCTCCGATGCAAAGCGCCTCAAGGCCGAGACGGAGGCGCTTCGCCAGCAGGTGATCCAGAACCAGTTCGCCGCGAACGAGAACGCGAAGCTGAAGGCGCTCCTTGCGTTCCGAGACGGTCCACGCTTTCCCGGCGACTACACGGGTCTTGCGGCGGCGGTGATCGCGCGCCCGAGCGGGACATTCGCGCAGGAGGTCGTCGTCGCGGCAGGCTCGAACGACGGTGTCGCCCTCGATGCGCCCGTCGTGACGGCCGACGGCTTCCTGGGCCGCGTCACGCGCGTGTACTCGCGCTCGTCCCGTGTCACGCTGCTCAGCGACGAGCAACTCGCGGTGTCGGCCATCGACGTCAAGTCGGGTGCGGCCGGCATCGTCAAGCACGGGCGAGGGTCGGCGTCGACGCTGATCTTCGATCGCGTCCCGAAGAAGGTGAAGGTCTCCGTCGGCGATACGATCGTCACGGCCGGGTGGCGCTCCAGCAAGCTTGCGTCGCTCTATCCGAAGGGGATCCCGATCGGCCGCGTGACGAGCGTCGGTCAGGCGGATACCGATCTCTGGAAGCAGATCCAGGTCGAGCCGTTTGCCGACTTCGAGCGTGTCGATGCGGTGCTCGTTCTCGTCCTCAAGGACGGTCAGAAGTGAGCCCGGCTGTCGGCGTTCGCGTCGCACTGATCATCTTCGTCGTCGCGATCCTGCAGGTCTCGGCCTTCTCGTCGGTGACGATCGGCGGGGCGGGCCCGATGTCCTCCTCGTGACGCTGGTCTCGGTTGCGCTCCTTCGTGGAGCCGTCACCGGCGCGGTGGCCGGCTTCTTCGCCGGGCTCATCGTCGACGTGGCCACGCTCGGCACGCTCGGCCTGACCGCGCTGCTCCTCACGCTCGCCGGGTACTGGGCCGGGCGCTACGGAGAGACGACGGGGCGAGCTCGCCGGCACGCCCCGATCCTCGCGACGCTCGCCGCGACGGTGTTCGTCGGGCTCGGGGGCTACGCCGTCCAGTCGATGCTCGGTGAGTCCGATTTCCGCGCGCGCCGTCCTCGCTTGCCCTCCCCGCGGCCCTGATCTGGAACGCGCTTCTCATCTATCCGGCCTTCGGGCTTACGTCCGTCGGATCGTGGGCGCGCCGGAGCGCGTCGAGCGGGCAAGGGAGGTCGAGCTCCTTGTCTGACGCCCCGTACGGTGAGCGACGCAACACGTCGTCCCGGTTCCTGCCACCCGACCCATCCGTCAGTGCGCCGTATCGACTGACGCCGGGCCTCGCCGTGCGGGTCGGCGTCCTCGGTGTCATCGCGCTCGCGGTCTTCGCCCTGCTCTTCTTCAGGCTCTGGTCGCTCCAGGTGCTCTCGGGGGCCGAGTACCTCGACGCGGCCCAGAACAACCAGCTTCGGACGATTCGCGTCGAGGCGCCCCGCGGGCCGATTCTCGATCGCAAGGGGTCGCGTGATCGTCGGGAACGTTCCGGGGACGGCCGTGAAGCTCTGGGTCGGTGACATGCCCAAGAAGGAGGGGCGCTACCGCATGATCAAGCAGCTGGCCGCGGTGCTCGATGTACCCGCTCAGCGCCTCGCTCGCGAGGTCGATGCGCGAGGCGGAGACCCCCTGACGCCGATCACGGTCAAGACCGCCGTGCACAACGACCAGGTCTTCTACCTCCAGGAGCATGCCGCCGACTTCCCCGGCGTGCAGATCCAGCAGACCTACCTGCGTGACTACCCGTATCAGTCTCTTGCCGCCCAGGTCCTCGGCTACATCGGTGAGGTCTCGCCCGAGGAGCTGAAGCGCAAGCGGGCTGCGCGGAAGGACTATCGCGGTGGGGACAAGATCGGCAAGTCCGGTGTCGAGGCAACGTTCGACGAGTACCTGAACGGGACGGCGGGTGCCGCTCAGATCCGCGTCGACTCGCGTGGGCGCCAGCAGAGCCCCCTCGAGCTTCGTCGTGATGCTGTGCCCGGCACGGCGGTGCGGCTCACGATCGATATCGACGTCCAGCGCGCGGCCGAGCGCGCGATCAGGGAGGGCGTCGCACTTGCAAGGGCAAACAAGCAGTTCAACGTCGCCGGCGGTGCGATCATCGCGATCGATCCACGTGACGGCGCCGTGCGCGCGATGGCGTCGTACCCGACCTACAAGCCGTCCGTCTACGTGGGACGGATCGACCCGGACAAGCTCGCGCCGCTCGTCAACGACGCTGCTGCGAAGGCGGCTGATTTCCCCGGGCTCAATCGTGTCACGCAGGTCGCCTACCCGCCCGGCTCGGTCTGGAAGCCCGTCACGGCTCTTGCGGCGATGCAGGAGCACATCCTCTCGCCGTACTCGTCGATCCAGTGCACGCCGACGGCGGAGTACGGTCGCGACAAGCAGAAGTTCAAGAACTGGGATCCGTACGTGAACCGGCCGATGAACCTGCCCGAGGCGCTTGCGACATCGTGCGACACGTACTTCTACACCGTCGGGAATCGCTTCTACGAAGGTGGATCGACGGAACGCAGCCGGATGCAGCAATGGGCCCGCAAGTTCGGATTCGGGGCGCCGACCGGGCTCGACATCGGCAACGAGGCTCCGTCGTGGCAGACGGTCGTTCCCACGCCCGCCTGGCGCAAGCGGACGTTCAAGAGCGACTGGGACAAGGCCTGGAACCCGGGCGACTCGATCCAGCTCGCGATCGGCCAGAAGGACGTCACGGTGACGCCACTGCAGATGGCGCGCTTCTACGCGATGATCGCGAACGGCGGCAAGCTCGTGACCCCGTACGTCGTCTCGGGCGCGGAGCAGCAGGGAACCACGGGACAACAGGCGCTGACCCTGCAGCAGTTCCCGCCCACGCCGCCCCGCGACGCCGGCGTCGACCCTGCAGCGCTGCAGGCCGTTCGCGAGGGCCTCTGGGCGGCGACGCACTCGACGAACGGCACGTCATCGGGCGTCTTCGCCCGCTATGGGATCTCCATCGCCGGCAAGACGGGCACCGCCGAGAAGGTCGTCAACCTGCCCGGCTATCCGGTCGGGCATCTCGAGGATCAGTCGTGGTGGTGCGGGTACGGCCCGTCCGATGATGCGGAGCTCGTCGTCTGCGCCGTGATCGAGAACGGGGGTCACGGCTCGGCTGCTGCTGCTCCGGCAGCGTTGCGAGTCTTCGAGAAGTACTTCGGCAAGAAGGCTCCGCCGCTGCGGGTGGTGAACGTCGATTGATCGTCGACACGCGATCACCCTCGTCTGTCCGGGCTCCGTCGCTACGTGCGCTCGACGTCGGGTCGATCCTGCGCCGCCTCGACTGGGTGCTGCTGTTCGCGGCGGCCGCACTCGTTGGCTACGGCCTCTGGGCGATCGGCGGGATCACGCGATTCGACGTCCCCGGCAACCCTGACTACTTCGTCATGCGGCAGGCGACTGCCGCGGCGCTCGGCGTGATCGGGATGATCGTCGCGATCGCGACTCCGCCCTCCCTTTACCAACGACACTGGCGATTCCTGTACGGCGGGACGATCGCCCTCATGGCGTTCGTGTTCGTCTACGCCGAGGCGATCCGAGGGTCGAAGCGATGGATCGAGATCGGGCCGTTCCAGTTCCAGCCGTCGGAGTTCGGAAAGCTGTTCTTCGTGCTGGCCCTCGCCGGCTTCATGGTCGAACGAGGCCGGCGCGTCGGTGAGCTCTCGACGGTGTTGACGGCCGTGGGCCTCGGGGTGGCTCCCATGATCCTCGTCTTCCTCCAACCCGATCTCGGGAAGCGCGCTCGTCTACGTGGGCGCGCTCGCAGGAGTGCTATTCCTGTCCGGCGTGCGTTGGCTCCACCTCGTGCTGCTCGGCCTGGTCGGGCTCTTCGTCGTCGCGAGTGTTCTCTGGTTTCTCCCTGCCGCCGGGATCCAGGTGCTCAAGCCGTACCAGACCGAACGCCTGATCGGATTCACGAATCCGGACAGCGATCCGGGTGATCTGACCTACAACGTCACGCAGTCGCGGACCGCGGTCGGTGCAGGAGGGCTGACGGGACGCGGGGTCGAGGGGGCGAGCCAGACCCGCCTCGACTACCTCCCCGAGCACGCGACGGACTTCGTCTTTGCGTCGTTTGCAGAGCAACGCGGATTCGTCGGTACGTCGATCCTGCTTCTTCTCTACCTGCTCGTCGTGTGGCGGGCGCTTCGCGTGATCACCGTCTCCGGGGATCTCTACGGTGCGGTCGTCGCCGGGGGAATCGTCTCCGCGTTCCTCTTCCAGATCTTCGTCAACGTGGGGATGACGATGGGGATCGCCCCCGTTACCGGTATCCCGCTGCCGTTTGTCACCGTGGGAGGCTCCTCGATGGTGGCTAACCTCGTGGCCATCGGTGTGCTCCAGTCGATCCATGCCCGTGGCGCCGCTGCGAGGTTCCGCTGATGCCGCGGGATCGGGGTCGGTCAGATCGTCGGACTCGTCCGTGAGGTGCGGGGCGTCGAAGGCTCTGCGCCGCGCGTGGTGATCTCGGGGCCCGATCCCGAGGATCTCGCGGCCGCGCTCGCGGTGGACGGCGATCGAAGCGCCGTTGTCGTCGACGGCGATCCCGCAGCGGCAGCGATCGCGGTTCGGCTCGTCGACGGCGACCCGGATGAGCGAGAACGGCGCGCGCTGCGTCAACTCATGAAGGGGCCGACGCCGGTGGTCGTTGTTCGGCGAGGCGGATCCGCGCGGATTCCGCATGTTCTCGCCGACGACGTCGTCGACCTCGAAGTGGAGGGCATTCGCCGGGGTTGCGGCAGCGATCGCCCGGGCTGCCGGTGCGGACGGCCCGGGGCTCGCTGCGCGGCTACCGGTCCTGCGTGCCCCGGTGGCTGCGCGGCTGGTTGCGCACACGGCGTTTGCGAATGCTGCACTCGCCGCTTCCTCGCGCGTCGTTCCCCAGCTCCCCCTGCTCACGCTCGCGCAGGCTCGGATGCTCCTGCTGCTCGGAGCCGCCCGGGGCGATGTCCTCCCCCGAGACCCGCAGGGGCTTCTCCGGGCAGCCGGCCCGTATCTCGTTGCCGCGCTCGGCACGGGTGTCGGCGCCCGCGCGGTTGTTCGACGCCTACCGGTTGGTGGGCCGATCGTCCGGGCGGCGATCGCCTACGGCGGCACTCGAGCACTCGGGACGGCTCTTCGGCGCATCTGACGAGGGATGTCGTCCGGACCGGGTCCTAGGATCGCATCCACATGAGGATGCAATCGAGATCCGAAGGGAGTGCCGGTGCCCGACATTGAGCTCGCCGAAGAGTTGCTCCAGATCGAAGAGGCCGATGCGTGGTTCGAGTACCTGGAAGCAACGCGCGCCCAGTCGGAGAAGCGGTACGCCGAGGTGGAGCCCTGGGCCTGGGCGCGCCTGAATCAGCGCCTCCGCGCCGTTCGCGCCCGTCGCACGCGTCTTCGCCCGGCTGCAGCCTGAGCCGCCGCCGACGGCGGTGCGGCCACCGACGCCGTGCACTGGTACCCTGAGCCATGAGGCCCTATTGATGATGGCCACGGTTTTTGACATCCGCTGCGCGAGGCCGGCACCCCGGTGGGGTTCTGTGCGCCCGCGCGCGCTACAACAGAGAGAGGCAACCCTTGCCCTGGTTTCGATGGAAGAACAAGAAGAACGAGCAGGCCGCGCCCGAGGGCGCCACAACAGAGGTTCAGGAAGCGCCGCCTGAGCCGCAGGTCGCTCGCGTAAGCACCGGCGCGGTCGCCGCAGCACCGGGCGCAGAGTCCGAAGCGGAGGCACTGAGGAGCAAGCGCCGTCGCGGTAGCCGTGGCGGTCGTGGCCGGAAGCGGCCCTCCGGTGAAGGAGGTGCGGATGAGACCGCGTCGGCCTCCGATGCCGCACCGGCGGCGGGCAACAAGGCGAAGGATCCGGCTCGGGAGAAGCCGGAGCGCAGTCAGCGGGCCGAGCGCAACGCCGACCGTCGGCGCACCGGCGGCCAGGGTGGCTCGACGCAGAGGCGGCGCCAGCCGCCGCGGCGGGCACCGCTTCCTGCGGCGAAGCGCGAGCTGCTGATCTCGATCGACATCGGCGAGCAGCGCGTCGCGATCATCGAGGACGATCGCGTCGCCGAGGTGTACCTCGAGCGTCCGGAGCGCAGGTCGATCGCCGGGAACATCTACCTCGGCACCGTCGACAACGTGCTGCCCGGCATGGAGGCCGCATTCGTCGAGATCGGCCTCGAGAAGAACGGCTTCCTCTACGTCGACGAGATCGTCGTGCCCGAGCTCGAAGGGCAAGCGGCACGGCAAGAAGATTCAGGACCTGATCAGCCGTGGCGAGCAGCTGCTCGTGCAGGCGGTCAAGGATCCGATGAAGACCAAGGGCGCCCGGCTGACGACGGAGATCTCACTGCCCGGCCGGTTCCTCGTCTACGTGCCGAACGGCGAGGGCCTCGGCGTCTCCCGCAGGCTCGAGGACGCCGAGCGGGCCCGGCTCAAGGACATCATCAAGGGACTCGAGGTCAAGGAGGGCGGCGTCATCGTCCGCACTGCCGCCGAGGGAGCATCGGCGGAGGACGTCGAGCGCGACCTCGTCTTCCTGCAGCGGCTGTGGAAGACGATTCAGGCGCGCGCGAACGGTGCGGCTGCACCCAGCCTCGTCTACCAGGAGGCCGAGCTGCCCCTGCGGATCGTGCGTGATCTCTTCGCCGGTGACTTCGTCTCGGCGCAGGTCGACAACGAGCGTACGCACAAGCGCATCGTCAGCTACCTGAAGAAGACGTCGCCGCACATGATCGAGCGCGTCCATCGGTACAAGGAGAAGGAGTCGCTGTTCGAGAGCTCCGGGGTCGAGAAGGAGATCGCCTCGACCCTCGACCGCCGCGTCGATCTTCCGTCGGGTGGGTACCTCGTGTTCGACTACGCCGAGGCGTTCACCGTGATCGACGTGAACACCGGTCGCTTCGTCGGCTCCCGCTCGAAGAACTCGAACCAGCGGCTCGAGGACACGATCACGAAGAACAACCTCGAGGCCGTGAAGGAAGTGGTGCGCCAGCTCCGGCTGCGCGATATCGGCGGGATCATCGTGATCGACTTCATCGACATGGCCAACCCGAAGAATCGCGCCTCGGTCGAGGATGCGCTGCGAGACGAGCTGGAGCGGGATCGCACGAAGACGTATGTCGTCGAGATCTCGCCGCTCGGCCTTGTCGAGATGACCCGTCAGAACGTCACCGACGGGCCTCGCGAGATCCTGACCCGCAAGTGCCCGACGTGCGCAGGCGACGGCATCGTGGTCTCCGATCACACGGTCGCCATGCAGGTGGAACGCAAGCTTCGCGCGCTCGCCGCGCCGGGCAGCCGCGTTCAGGCGTATCGGGTGGCGCTTCACCCGCGCGTGCTCGAGCTCGTCGTCGGCCCGGGCGGATCGCGACTCGCCGCGATCGAGGAGGCAACGCGCCGTCGATTCTTCCTCGTCGCCGCCGAGGGGCACGTCCACACCGATCACTTCTCCGTGCTCGCCGAAGGCAAGCTCGTCGACCTCGCAGCCCGCCGTGAACGTGGCAGAGGGGTCGACCGTCGAGATCAAGCTCGGCGAACTGGGGCGCTACGACGCGACTGCCGGAGCGGGCAAGCTCGACGGGCTCGATGTTCTCGTGGCCGACGCCGCCAAGCTCGTCGGCAAGAAGGCGACCGTGACGATCGGGCGTGTTCTCGACGGCCAGGCGTTTGCCACGCTCGTCACGGACGACGCAGGCGCGGGTCCGATCACGTTCGAGAGCGAGGCCGAGAAGCCCACGCGGGCCCCGGCCAAGCGCAGGACGACCGCTGCCGCGGATGGCACGGAGGATCATGGCATCGCGGAGGATGACGTCGTAGAGCCGTCCGACGATGCCTCGCGAGCGCCGTCGTCGGGGACGCCGAGAGCGAGACGGAGGCCGCTGACGCCTCCCGTGAGGCCATTGACGGCGACGCTGCCGAGATTGGCGCGGGCGCCGATGGAGTCGCTCCTGTCAAGAAGCGAACACGTCGTGGTTCACGCGGGGGCCGCCGCCGTCGCAAGCCGACCGGCGCAGCAACAGGCGCTGAGGGGGAAACCGAGCTCGGTGAGGACCATGAGCTCGGAGACTCGCCGGAGAACGACCTTCCGGAGTCGTCGACCGAAGAGTCGACCGACGATTCCGTGACGCGGGCCCGGCCGAGCGGGAACGTCGAGCCGGCGCCGGGCGCCACGCATCCACGTTCCCGGCGATCCGGCGCAGAAGGCGCCGGCGCCCGAGCTCGTCGAGGCTCTCGTCTCGAGCGACGTCGACGATTCGACCGCGTTGAACGGCGACGATCCCGCGACGAGCACAGAGACGGACGCATCCGACGTGGCGGCTGCCGAAGGCACAGCGACCGACAGTGACGCGCCTCCCGTTGCCAAGCGCAAGACCCGTCGAGGGACGCGAGGCGGCAAGAACCACCGCAAGAAGCCTGCAGCGACGGGAGACGCGATCGCGATCGGAGAGGGCGAGCCGAACGGGGCCGTGAGCCTTGACGGCGGGATTCCGACATCCGGCCGGGGTGACGACCCCGTTGCTGTTGCGGCTGCAGAGGCCGCATCCGTAGAGGCCGCTTCCGTCGAGTCGCCGGTGGCCGACGTCTCTCCGACAGAGCCCGTGGTCGAGGTGCCGGCGGCGCCTGCCGCAGCGCCCGAGCAGGGCGACGCGGGGTACGTGCCCATGTCGGAGTGGCTCGACGACTTCGACCGCAGATGATGGGCTGCGTTCGCTACACTCCGTCGGCTCGCGGGCACCTGCCCGCGTTTTCCGCGTCGGAGACCCATCTCGCATGAGCTACGCAATCATTTCCCTCGGTGGCAAGCAGTACCGCGTCAGCGAAGGGCAGCGCCTGCTCGTCGACCGGCTCCCGACGGAGGACGGCAAGACGTTCACGCCGGACGTCCTGCTCGTCGGTGGCGACGGAGCGCCCGCGCTCTCACCGAAGGACGTCACCGTCACGGTCAAGGTGCTCGGCCAGCAGCGTGGCCCGAAGATCCGGATCGGCAAGTACAAGAAGCGCACCGGCTACAAGCGCCATACGGGATTCCGCTCGGCCCTGACGCAGATCGAGATCGAGTCGATCGGCGGCAAGAAGAAGGCTGCTGCCAAGCCGAAGCCCGAGGCTGCAGCAAAGCCCGCTGCAGCAAAGCCCGAACCTGCAGCAGAGCCCAAGGCGGAGGCAACGGTCGTCGAGGTGGCTGCAGTCGAGACAGAGGCCGTGGTCGAGGCGAAGCCGAAGGCGGCGGCCAAGCCGAAGGCGGCGGCCAAGCCGAAGGCAGCGCCGAAGCCGAAGGCAGCTGCGAAGCCGAAGGCAGCGCCCGCCACGGAGCCTGACGCTGCAGCCGAGACCGGCAGCCCGCAACGGAGGAGGAGAGCTAGATGGCACACAAGAAGGGGCTCGGCTCCTCGAGGAACGGTCGCGACTCCGAAAGCAAGCGTCTCGGCGTGAAGATCTTCGCCGGCCAGGAAGTGAAGGCCGGGATGATCATCGTCCGCCAGCGCGGCACCCGCTTTCGCCCCGGCGACGGCGTCGGCCTCGGGCGCGACCACACGATCTTCGCGAAGCGCGAGGGCGTCGTCGAGTTTCGTCGCTCGGGCGACAAGCGCTTCATCTCAGTCAACGAGCTCTCGAGCTAGGCGGCTGCGCCCCCGGGGCGCGTGTCGAGCCGGGCGTTCTGCTCCGGCAGAGGTGAGCGGATGAGCATGTTCCACGATCGCGCACGGATCCGCATCAAGGCGGGCCGCGGCGGCGACGGTGGTCTGAGCTTTCGCCGTGAGAAGTTCGTGCCCAAGGGTGGGCCGGACGGTGGCGACGGTGGACGGGGCGGTGACGTGATCATCGTCGCCGACAAGGACCTCCGCGATCTCTCGTCCTTCCGGGCCAAGTCCGTGTTCGACGCGAGGCGTGGAGGCAACGGCAGCGGCACCCGGAAGCACGGGGCGGACGGTGCAGACGTCGTGCTCACCGTTCCCGTGGGAACGCAGATCACGAACGTCGAGGACGGAACGGTCGTGGCCGATCTCCGCGAGGACGAGGTGCGTGTCGTGCTCGCGCGCGGGGGTGGGGGAGGACGCGGAAATTCGAACTTCGCGACGCCGACGCGCCAGACGCCGCGCTACGCCGAGACGGGGATGCCGGGGCAGGCGTTCGAGCTCGAACTTCATCTCAAGCTGATGGCCGACGCCGCGTGCGCAGGGCTGCCGAACGCCGGCAAGTCCTCGCTTCTTGCCCGCATCTCGAATGCGAAGCCCAAGGTCGCGGACTATCCGTTTACGACGCTGGCGCCGATGCTCGGGACGGTCGACGGCCGCGACGGCCGGCAGCTGACCGTTGCGGACGTGCCGGGGCTGATCGAGGGCGCGAGTGAGGGCATCGGGCTCGGGCACGAGTTCCTCGCCCACCTCGAGCGCGCGCGGCTGCTGCTCCACGTGATCGACGCCTCCGAGGGAGATGCCGACGAGCGCTTCAGCGTGATCGACCGCGAGCTCTCGGCCTATGGCGCGGGGCTCGGCGAGCGCCCGCAGCTCGTCGTCCTCAACAAGTCGGATCTCGATCCCGACCCTGCACCGTTCGACCGTCGAGGACGAGCGCATCGTCGCCGTCCACCGCATCTCGTGCGCGACGGGTGCCGGGATCGACGAGCTGAAGTCGCTGCTCTTCACCCTTTGCGAGCAGGATGTTCCCGAGCCGGCTCCCGTTGTCGAGGAGGTTCCCGCGTTCCTCGAGTATCGGCCGCGTCCTCCCGAGCGGCGGCAGTTCCGCGTTCTCCGCACGGGCCAGGGGTTCCGGATCGTCGGTGTGGCGCCCGAGGGGGAGGAGCTCGAGGCGGCGTTGCGTGACGCAGGTGTGCGGCCGGGCTCGGAGGTCGAGATCGGCGACGAGGTCGTCGTGTGGGAGAAGTGAGCGAGAGCGTCGGGATCTTCGGCGGCGCCTTCGATCCGCCGCACAACGGGCACCTCGCGCTCGCTCGTGAGGCGATCGACCATTTCCGTCTCTCACGACTCCTCGTCCGCGTCGTGGCCGATCCGGGCCACAAGGATGTCGAGACGGCACCGGAGGTACGGCTGGCGCTCGCACGAGCTCGCGTTCGCGGCGCATCGACGAGGCCGAGGTGTCCCTCGACCCGTTCGGCCGCACCGTCGACTCGCTCGAGGCGCTCGGTCTCCACGATCCCGTGTTCCTGATCGGGGCGGACGAGCTCGCGGCATTCCCGACGTGGACGCGCCCGGAGCGCGTGCTCGAGCTGGCACGCATCGGCGCGGCGACCCGTCCAGGGAGTGATCTCGCGGATCTCGACCGCGTCATCCGCACGCTGGCGCTGCCCGACCGCGTGGAGCTCTTCACGATCACGCCGCACGCCATCTCGTCGTCGGGCATTCGGGAGCGTGTCGGCCTCGGTCTCCCGATCGATGCTCTCGTCCCCGCGGCCGTCGCTGCCGAGATCGACCGCCGCGGCCTCTATCGCGCCCCGTAATCGCGCGAAACCGCCGGTACACTGGGTCGAACGCCTGACGTCCCGTTCCCGTTTCGACCGAGGAAGCTGACCGACCTGACATCGCTCGAGCAAGCTCGCCGCATCGCCGCCCTCTGTGAGGAGAAGCTCGCGACGGACATCACCATCCTCGACATGCGCACGGTGTGCGACTACACCGATTTCTTCGTCATCGCGACGGGCGGGAACACGCGCCAGACGAAGGCGATCAGCGACGAGGTGCACTTCGTGCTGAAGCGCGATCACGAGCTCCTGCCGCGCGCGGTCGCCGGGGAGCGCGAAGGCACCTGGATCATCGCCGACTACTACGACACCGTCCTCCATGTCTTCACCGAGGAGACGCGCGAGTTCTACCGACTCGAGGATCTCTGGAACGACGTGCCGAAGCTCGAGGCTGCCGCAAGCGCCTGATCGTGTTGTCTGTGCGGGCGACGATGTTGTCCGCAGCGTTCTCTATTATGAGAACATGGACTGGTCGACGGATCAGAAGGGGTCAATTGCGGAGTCAGCTATAGCGCACGCCGCGATCAAACTCGGGATCAGCGTTTCCAGACCACTGACAGACGGTGATCGCTACGACCTATCTTCGACTTGAAGTCTGATCTCGTTCGCGTCCAGTGCAAGTGGGCCTCCCTCCGCGGATGACGTGGTCAGGATCCGCTGCTACTCGTGCCGTCGGACGCGCGATGGGCAGAAGAAGCGGGGCTACTCATCGAGCGAGGTCGATGCACTTGCTGCGTACTGCAGCGATCTCGACCGTTGCTTCTACTTTCCGATCGACTGGCTCGATGGACGCGCGACGATCCAACTTCGGCTCAGGGCCGCGCGCAACAACCAACACCTCGGCGTCAACTGGGCTGACGACTTCGCCTTCGAGGGGCTACAATCCGGCCGTCTGGGGCCGTAGCTCAGCTGGGAGAGCGTCTGACTGGCAGCCAGAAGGCCAGGGGTTCGAGCCCCCTCGGCTCCATCCGAAACCCGCCCGGCGAGGCGGGTTTCGCAGTTCTGAACGTGCGAGGAACGCGTGGCGAGCGTCGGCCGATCCGAATGCGTGACGCGCATCGCGACGACCATTACGGCTGACTTTCGAGACCTGGCTCCTGCTCGTCCGCCAGTTGCTGGAGCGCAACGCGGATGCGCCAGACGATCTCCTCGTGCTCGTGCAGCGTGCCGCCAAGGGCCGCGTCAATCGCGGCGAGAGCACGATGGATGGCGGGCAAGCCAGCCGTGTAGATCGCCGTACCCTCGGGCGAGAGCTCGAGCAGCGTCGAGCGACGGTCGCGGGGGTTCGCACGCTCGTGGACGTGGCCCTGCTCGAGGAGACGCTTGACGGTGTCACGGACCGTCGTGCGGCGGAGCCCGATCGCCTGCGTCAACCGCGTGCGCGTGACCGGCTGCAGCTGACCGATGAAGGAGAGAAACCAGTACTCGTCCGGGTCGACGCCCGCGGAGTCGAGCTCGCGCTCGGCGACCTCCCGCGCGTAGCGCGCGGCGACGCCGAGCTCGTTGATGATCGCGCCGCGAACGTGGCGTTCGGCCATTGGCGCATTATCCGCGAGCGACCGGATCCAGCCTATTCGTCGTCGGGTTGAAGCGCTGGATCCGCTTCTCGTTCCAGAGGTTCGCGAAGATCGCTCCATTCGGGGTTACCGCGATGCCGTTCACGTCGACACCGTTCAGGAGCCTCGTCGTCACGCCGTCGGGCGTCGTCCGCGTGATCCCACCGCCGCCTCCGTCGCGGATCACGTCGGCGGAATAGAGGCTCCCGTCGGGGCCGGTCGCGAGTGCGACCGTAACGCCCACATTGCCGCCGAACGTCGTGATGATCCCGGAGACGAGGTCGATCCTGCGCAGCCGCCGGTTCTCCGTGTCGGAGACGTAGAGCGCGTTTTCCGAAAGCACGATGGCATGAGGATGGAAGAGGAGTGCGGCAGACGCCGGCCCTCCGTCGCCCGAGGAGCCCTCCGTTCCGTTGCCTGCGATCGTGGTCACGGCGCCGCCCGGCGTGATTCGCTTGATCCAACCGGCATACACGGTGACGTAGATGTTCCCCGCGGCGTCAACGGCGGCCGAACTCGCGTCCAGCGCGGGTGAGACGGGCGTCAGTGACGAGCCGTCTGCACGGTAGACGACGCCGTCGGATCCGATGCCGTAGAGCGATCCGTTCGCGGACGTCACGTGCTCGAGGCCCGGGCCTGAGGCAATCGCCGATGCACGTCCGTCCGTCAGACGCACGAGCGACGCTCCTGATCGCTGACCAACGGCCAGCGTCCCGGCAGGTTCCGCGGCGATCGTGACGGGCGCCGCGAGCAGAGGGTCGCGGGAGACGTCGACAACCACGCTCCCGAGCCGCGTCGTGCGTGGACCCACGCGCGAGGACACGATCCACACGCCGGCCCGGGGGAACCGTAGGGTTGCCCGGAAGGTTGCCTTCCGCTTCGTCGCGACGAGCGGTGCAGTGAGCGTTCCCGGTCCTGTTGCCCGCAGCGTCCCGCGCCCCGACGGTGTGACCGAGATCGTCACGCTCCACGGGGTCGAGACGACCGCCTCGCCGGGGAACGAGACGGTGCGGACGACAGGCGGTCTCGCATGAACGGCGCCCGCGACGGCGAGCGCGGAGAAAGCGAGAGCGACGGCGACAACCAGGGAGACACGCGTGCGCATGGAGGAGTCCTCTCTCAAGTATGGCGAAAACGCCCTAAGTATGGCGTAAACGCCATTTCATGTCAATCCCCACAACGCCCGTCGAACCTGCGGGTCGGCTGCGCGGCGTTTCTCTAGGGTGGGACCATGTCCGCCGACACCGCTCTCCGCGCCAACGTCCGCCTCCTCGGCGATCTGCTCGGACGCGTGCTCGTCGAGCAGGAGGGCCAGGAGATGCTCGACGACGAGGAGCGGATCAGGGCGCTCGCCCGCGATGCTCGCGCCGGAGGCTCGAGCGATCGGCTCGCGCGAGGCGGTCGCTGCGCTCGATCACGACCGGCAGGCCGCAGTCCTGCGGGCGTTCGCGCTCTTCTTCCAGCTCGTGAACATCGCCGAGCAGCACCATCGCATCCGCCGCCGTCGGGAGTACGAGGCCGAAGGGCGGATCCCGCGGGAGTCGCTCGCCGAGGCATTCGCCCAACTGGACGCCGGCGGCGTCGACGACGGCGCGCTCCAGGAGGCAGGAGGGCACCTCCGCGTCGAGCTCGTCCTCACGGCACACCCGACAGAGGCGACACGCCGCACGGTGCTCGAGGCTCACCGGCGCGTCGCGGCGCACCTTGCGCGCCTCGACGACGACGGCACGCCTGCGTCGGAGCGGCAGCGTGTCGAGGACGCACTCGCGGAGGAGATCACCCTGCTCTGGCAGACGGACGAGATCCGCTCCAAGCGACCGCGGGTCGTCGATGAGATTCGGCAGGGTCTGTGGTTCTTCGAGCAGAGCTTCTGGAACGCGGCGCCCGACGTCGAGCGTGCGCTCGGCGCTCGGTTGGAAGGCGCGGGCGGGGCGCTCCGCTTCGGCAGCTGGATCGGCGGCGATCTCGACGGTAACCCGAACGTCGGTGCGGAGACGATCGAAGACGCTCTCGAGCGCGCTCGTCGCCTCGCGCGCGACCTCTACCGCGAGGAGCTGAGAGCACTCGGCGCAGCGTGGGGGATGTCGACGACGGTGATCGGCCCGGTCGCGGAACGAGCCGACAGCGATGAGCCGTTTCGTGCGATTCTCGTCGAGATCTGGGAGCGGCTCGGCGCCGACGGGTATGCCGATGGCGCCCAGCTCGTCGCCGACCTGGATGACCTCGACACGTTGCTGCGCGCCCATCGGGGGGAACGGGTTGCAGACGGGAGGCTGGCCGACCTTCGCGCACGTGCCCGGACCTTCGGGCTGCATCTCGCAAAGCTCGATGTGCGCGTGCATGCCTCTGCCATCCACGCACCCGACGATCGCCTCCGCGCAACGCTCGGCGCTGCTGCGCGTGCTCAGGTACGTCACGGTCGGGGGGCCGTCGACCGGTTGATCGTCTCGATGACGCGGACGGCCGATGACGTGCTCGATGCGGAGGCTCTCGCCCTGGAAGCGGGGGCGGCGCTTCAGGGCGTTCCGCTCCTCGAGACGATCGCCGACCTTCGCGCCGCCGGCTCGCTCGTCGAGGAGATCCTCGACCGAAGCCCTCGGCCGAAGCTCGAGGTGATGGTGGGCTACTCCGACTCCGGCAAGGACGGCGGCTACCTGACGGCGCAGTGGGAGATCTATCGCGCGCAGGAGGAACTTGCGCGAATCGCCGAGGCTCGGGGCGTCGAGCTGACGATCTTCCACGGCCGCGGCGGGTCGGCGGGGCGGGGCGGAGGCCCGACCCACGCGGGCATCCTCGCCCAGCCGCGCGGAGCTGTCGACGGCCGGCTCAAGCTCACCGAGCAGGGTGAGACGATCGCGTTCAAGTACGGTCTCGCCGGCCTCGCCGAGAGAAACCTCGAAGCGGCAGTCTCGGGGACGCTCCTGACGATGTTCCCCGACGTTGTGGGGCTCGAGCCGCCGAACGTCGGAGCGCGCGACACCATGGATGAGCTTGCCGGCGTTGCGCTCGCCACGTATCGGGGCCTCGTCTGGGACGATCCGGCGTTCCCCGCCTTCTTCCGGTCCTTCACGCCCGTTGACGAGCTGGCCCTGCTCGAGATCGGCTCCCGGCCCGCGTCACGCCCCGAAGCCGCCGCCGCGGGCGAGCTGGAGGCGCTCCGCGCGATCCCCTGGGTCTTCGCGTGGACGCAGAACCGTTGCCTCCTGCCTGCGTGGTACGGCTGTGGCTCGGCGTTCCACGCGTACGGGCTCGAGGGTGAGCGGCTCGCCTGGCTGCGACGGCTCTATGCCGAGTGGCCGTTCTTCCGTGCGCTCGTCGAGAACCTCGAGATGACGCTCGCCAAGTCCAGCTTCGAGATCGCCGAGTCGTACGTCTCGCTCGTGCCGCCGGGAGTCGATCGCGATCGGTTCTGGGCGGCGCTGTCAGCCGAGCATCGGCGAACGGTGGAAGCGGTTCTCGCGATCGTCGAGGCAAGGGAGTTGCTCGACCGTCACCCGGTCGTGCAGCGCACGATCCGTCTGCGGAACCCGTACGTCGATCCGATGAATGCGATCCAGGTCGAACTGCTCCGCGCGTGGCGTGGCGGTGACGAGGCAGCCAGACGCCCCCTGCTGCGGTCGATCGCCGGGATCGCTGCGGCGCTGCGCAACACGGGGTAGTTCACGCGGTGTGACTTTGACGACGACGGACAGGGCCGGCGCGTTCCACGGCGGGCGCGCTTCGCTGCCTCACGTGCCAGATGAGCACAGCGCTGCGTGCGCCATAGAGTCGCCCGTCGCGAAGCGCCGTCCCATCGCCGACCCGCGTCGCGTGCCCGCAGCCAGGATAGAAAGGGAACGAGAAGGGCCCGCTTGCGGGCCCTTCCTTTCAATCGGGTGCTGTTGAGCGCTACGCCGCGAGCACGACGTCGCCGCCCTCGGCCCGCACGACGTCCTTCAGCTGGTGCTGGAGGCGCGTCAGCGCGCGGGACTCGATCTGGCGTACGCGCTCGCGCGTGAGGCCGAGCTCCTTGCCGATCGCCTCGAGCGTCCACTGCTCGCCCGTGAAGCCGAACCGGAGCTCGAGCACGCGGCGGTCGGGCTCCTGCAGAGCCTCGACTGCGCGGCGCACCTCGAGCCGCTGCAGGGTCTCG
The DNA here is from genome assembly GCA_963741655.1 of uncultured Thermoleophilia bacterium. Classification (GTDB taxonomy): domain Bacteria; phylum Actinomycetota; class Thermoleophilia; order Gaiellales; family Gaiellaceae; genus Gaiella. The sequence goes on along the minus strand of CAVUIQ010000006.1, from coordinate 34,330 downwards.
TCTGCCTCGTCTGCCGGGTCGACGGCGCTGCGGTCGGCGAACAGGTCACCGAGCTCGCCGTCGCCGTCAGAGCCGACCGACTGGTTCAGGGACACCGAAGCATCCGCCGTCGAGAGTGCCTCCTCGATGTGCGACTCCTTCAGGCCCGTCTCCTTGGCAAGCTCCTCGATCGTCGGCTCGCGCTCGAGCTTCACCTCGAGGCGCTGACGCGCCCGGGCGAGCTTCTGCTGCCGCTCCTGCACGTGCACCGGCACGCGGATCGTGGCGCCCTGGTTCGAGATCGCCCGCTGGCACGCCTGACGAATCCACCACGTCGCGTACGTGGAGAACTTGTAGCCCTTGCGCCAGTCGAACTTCTCGACAGCTCGGTTGAGTCCGATGACGCCGTCCTGGATCAGATCCAGGAACGGGACACCGTGCCCGCGGTACTTCTTCGCGATCGAGACGACGAGACGAAGGTTCGCATTGATCATGCGCTCCTTGGCGGTCTTGTCGCCGCGCTCGACGCGCTTCGCGAGCGCGACCTCCTCGGCGGCCGTCAGCAGCTTGTGCTTGCCGACGTCCTGGAGGAAGAGCTGCAGCGAGTCGGTCAGCACCTGGGAGGTATCGGCGGTCCAGGAGGCCTCCTCCGCAGCGGCAACTGCGTCGGTCTCGTCGGCGTCATCGGCCGTGTCGAAAGGGATCGCGCGATCCGCGAGGGCAGCGCGGACCTCCTCGACCGCGGTCTCGCTGAGATCCAGCTCGAGCGCAAGCGCCTCGAGCTCGGAGGTCTCGACGCGACCGCGCTCCTGCGCGTCGGTCAGGAAGGCATCAATCACAGGGATATCGATCGTGGTGGTCAGGGTGAATCCTTTCGCTCTGTAGTCGTCGTGCGCGCGCGTGCATGGAGCGCTTGTCTCATTCGGTAAGTCCCGTTGACATCGTTCACTTCGGTGCCCGCAGCGCGCGGCCCCGTCAAACGCGTTCCCGCGGGGAACGATGTCGTCACAGTGTATAACGTTTCCCGGCCGTTGTAATTCCCTCAAAGTGGGACTTTTCCTTTACTTTACAACTTGGCCCCGGGGGTCGGCAGCTACAGTTCATCGTCGTTGCGCGCCTGTTTTCCCCAGAAACGCGCGATTTCACGCGTATGACCGACCTTCTCGCCGGCCGCTACGAGCTTCGTGCCCGCATCGCCAAGGGCGGCATGGGGACCGTCTGGCGTGCGTATGACGGGCACCTGAAGCGCGATGTTGCCGTCAAGCTGCTGCACCCGTGGATCGCCGAGGACGCCGAACTGCGCCGCCGGTTCGCCCGCGAAGCCCAGGTTCTCGCTCCGCTCGAGCACGAGCACATCGTCCGGCTCTACGACTACGGCGAGGACGGCGAGACGCCGTTTCTCGTCATGGAGTACGTCGATGGAGCGAGTCTCGGGGATGTGGCCCGCGGCCGCGAGTGGACATGGAGCGAGGTCTCCGAGCTCGCGCGACCGATCGCCTCGGCGCTCGCGTACGCGCACGCGCGCGGCATCGTCCATCGCGATCTGACCCCGGGCAACATTCTGATCGAGAGGGCCACGGGCCGCGTCGTCGTCTCGGACTTCGGGCTGGCGCGCATCGCCCGGTCGTCGACCAGCGTGATGACGCAGGGAATGCTGCTCGGAACGCCGGAGTACTGGTCGCCCGAGCAGGCGCGTGGGCTCGAAAGCGAAACCGCGACCGACCTGTACGCCCTGGGCTGCCTTCTCTTCTGGCTCCTCGCGGGTCGGACGCCCTTCGAGGGAGATGATCGCCTCGCCGTCGGCCTACGGCGCGCCCACGAGGCAGCGCCGTCTCTCGCGATCCTCGCTCCGGACGCTCCAGAGACCGCCGTCGAGATCGTCGATGCGCTGCTCGCCGTCGAACCGTCCGAGCGGCCGACGGCAGTCGAGGTGCTCGACCTCCTCGGTGTCGCGCGGCCATCTATCGCAGACGCCGCCGCCGTTGTGATCGATGCGACGAATCGCCAGACGGCCGTGTTCGGTGCAGCACCCGTGACCGCAGTGCTCGAGGCCCCGACGCAGCACGTCTCGAAGAAGCGGCGGCGGGGTAGGCGGATGGTCGCCGTTGTCGTCGCGATCGCCGCGGCGGGCGCGCTGGCCTTCGTCGGCGCGACGATCGCGAACGCCGATCGCGTCGTGGACGTACCCCGCGTGACGGGAATGACGGCGTCTCAGGCCCGAATCGCCACTGCCGCTGCTGCTCACGTCGATGTCGCGGAGGCGCCTCTCGTCGTCGGAGGGCGGCCGTACTCCGAGTCCGTTCCCGACGGCCGGATCGTCTCGCAGGTGCCCGGGGCGGCGGAGCGCGTCGACCGAGCGTCGTTCGAGCTCGTCGTCCGCGTGAGTCGCGGCACGGCGTTTGCCGAGGTGCCGGACATCGAGGGGGCGGAGCAGCAGGCTGCAACCGCGACTCTCCGCACGATCGGATTCGCGGTCCGCGTTCGCACCGAGGAGTCGTGGGAAATCCCCGAAGGGCGCGTCATCTCGAGCGACGTGGATGCGGGTGACGAGGCACGGCGCCCGGGCCCGATCGGAATCGTCGTCTCGAGCGGGCCGCCAAGGGCGCCCGTCCCCGACATTCGCGGGGTCGATGTCGATGATGCGGCCGCGCGCCTCGACGGCAGCTTTGACACCGATGTCGTGACCGAGGGATCGACCACGGTGCCCGCGGGGACCGTCCTGCGCCAGGAACCAGCGCCGGGAGAACGAGCCGTCCTCGGTTCGACGGTGACACTCACCGTCGCCCGCGCGCCGGAATGGGGCACCACGTGGTCGGAGAGCGGCGCCGGCGACTTCGACTCCCAACCGGTCGAGGTGACCGTGCCCGAGGGCGATTGGCGGATCGTCGTCGAGCTCGATCCGCGCTATCTGATCTTCGGCTCGGGCTCGGCGATCGTCTCGTGGGAGGGAACCGGTTCGGGGCAGATCGCTCTCGATCGCGTCGGTTCTGACGAGGTCGCGCCGTTGAGCGGTGCGGGGACGTACACGTTGCAGGTGCGACCGCGTGGGAGCGTCCACTGGACGGTGCGGATCGAACAGCTCGGCTAGCGCGGCGTCGCACGACGTTTGACACGAAACAGCACTGCACAGGAAGCAGCACCGCTCTGTGACGCCGCACTCCCGATCACCATGGAATGGGTTGTGCCTCCCCGGGGGCGCGAAGCTGATTCGCGCCCCCGGGAATCAATGATCGTTCTGACCGGGGTTTCAGACCCCGACGATGGTGATCGTCCGCTTGGCGTCCGCGCCGGTTCGCGTGTTTGCATCGATCGTCACCGTGTACGTCTTCCCCTTGAGCACCGTCAGGCCGGTGACACGGGATGCGACCGTGCAGTCGATGGCGAGCGCCGCCTCGGACTGGGAGAAGGCGACGAGCTTGCCACCGAGGGTCGCGCGCTGTGCGATACCGATCGTCTCACCGATCGGGTTCGTGGCGCAGAACGAGCGGAGGTAGATCGTGAGGGACGGGTTCCTCGTCCCGCCCTTGATGCTGACCTTGCCGTTTACGGGGCTCAGTGGCTTCGCTGCGGCGGCCCACTTCGGCTGTCCCGGCTTCGTGCTCCCGTTGCTCCGGTAGATGCCGCTCTGCCAGGGGCTTCCCTTCGAGTCCTGCATCACGAACCAGATGAACATCGGGACGCGGGCGTCTTTCTTCGCGATGGCGATTGCCTGCGGGATGTACGCCGCCTGCTGCGCCTCCGTTACGCCTTTCGGCTCGCCGGGCTTCGTCTCGTTCCCGTATTCGCTGATCCAGATCGGGATGTTCTTGCGCCCGAACCAGCTGTCGAGTGACTTCTCGAACTGCGGCAGCGACGTGAGCGCCACGTTCGGCCACTTCACCTTCTGGGTCGGCTTCTGGTTCACGGGTACCGGATAGGGATGATGTGCCCACGCGTCGAACTTGAGCTTCTTGTTCGCCTTCGCGACCATCTGGGCGAATGTCCCCGGCGCCACTGCGTCGCTGGCGCCCGCCTTCGGCTTGTCGCGACCGCTCGACGACGTCTCACCGATCGCAACGAGCGCCTTCGCGTTCCCGGCCTTGACTCCGGCGTAGCCCGCTGCCGCGAGCTTCGCGTACGCGGCAGGGCTGACGATCGCACCCTTGGAGTTGAACTGGGGGCTGAGGAAGAGCCCGAGATTCGACTCGTTCCAGATCCCGAAGAACTTGACGAACGGGTAGCCGGCGGTGCGTCCGGAGTACCGGGTGGCAACGGCCTCGTGCGAAGTTCTGGAACTCGGCCATCGATGTCGGCAGGTAGTTGCGGCCCTTGTTGCCGTTTGCCCACTTCGGCGTGCCCCACAGCGTCGAGCAGGACCTCGGCGTTGTTCGCCTGCGCCGTACGGACGAAGTCGTCCAGGTCATCGAAGCGATAGGCAGGGTCGAACGGGTTCGCGGCGTTCGCGGGCTTCGTCGGAGCAACGTCGGCCCAGGTGACGAGAGATCGGACGATCGACGCGTTGTTGGTGGCCGTCGCGGTTTGCATCGCGGCCTGGCGATCGGCGTCGTAGCGCAGGATCGGGTCGTCGTGGAAGCCGACCCACATCCGGTCAGCGGATGCCGCGATCGGCGCGAGAACGGCTGCGGCGAGCACGGCAGCGATGAGTGGGATGTGGCGCACGGGCTTCCTCCTTGAGTTCGGGGTCTGGCAGAGAACCTAGCGAGGGGCTGTGAGGCATCTGTAAGAACGCCGCTCGCCGTCACGGTTTCGACACACAACCGGCACACACCTGCGTGTGTTGCCTCCCTAGCGTAGACGTCATCCACAAACGCACTCGAAGGAGGCAACATGGACACAGCACCTGCACTCGTCGGCGCCTACGCAGCACCTGCGCTCGCGTTCACCGGGGATCCCGCCCAGCAGGACGACGTCGTCTGGTGGGTCGTCGTCGTGGGTTTTGCCTACGCAGTGGCCCTCGCCTGGGCGACGTGGTGCCGCCACGGCGGTGGCAGCGCCGAGATCTCGTTCGGCTGGACAGGATTCAAGGTTGTCTGTCGTAGCCGCTGAGAACGCGCTCCGCAGATGGGAGGGCGGCTTCCAGCCGTCCTCCCAGCGGGTCTTCGCGACCGGCGCCACTCGTCGTCCGGGGCGTCTCGAAGCGATTCGGTGCGTCCGTCGCGCTCGACGACGTCGACCTGCTCGTCGGCACCGGTTCGATCGTCGGCCTCGTCGGACCGAACGGCTCGGGGAAGACGACGCTTCTGCGGCTCGGTGGCCGGGCTCCTTTCGAGCGACTCGGGCTCGATCGTGATTGCCGGTGCTCCGGCGGGCTCGGAGCCGGCCCGTGCGTCGTCCGCTCTCGTGCCGGATGAGCCCACCGGGTTCGACGAGTTGAGCGGCGCCGAGTTCGTCGCCCTCGCCCATGCGCTCTGGAGGGCCGATGAGCAGGCAGTCGCGCGCTCGCGAGCTCTTGCGCATGCCTTCGGGCTCGAGGAGCGGCTCGAGCAGGGGGTCGGCACGCTCTCACGCGGTCTGCGGCGCCAGGTGAGCGCGGTCGCGGCTCTCTCGCTCGGAACGCAAGCTCGTGCTCGTCGACGAGGCAACGGCCACGCTCGACCCCGAGGCGGTGGTCGTGCTCGGCGAGGCGCTGCGTGCGCTCTCTGCGCGAGGTGCCGGCGTCGTCCTTGCAACGCAGGATCTCCACTTCGCCGGAGCTGTGTGTGACGAGATCGTCCTGCTGCACCGCGGCGTGATCATCGATCGAGGCTCCCCTGCCGGACTCCGCGCCCGTCACGCGTGCCGAGTCGATCGAGGATGTCTTTCTCGCGGCGCTCGGCGACGCGTCGTTGCGATCGAGGGTGAGAGATGCGTTTCGAGCTCTGTAGGGCTGTCGCGCGATGCCAGTGGCGGCGGCTGCTCGAGTCGATCCGATCCGCGCCGCTGCCCGCGGCGATCGTGGCGTCGCTCATCGTCGTCGCACCCTTAGCTCTCGCTCGAGTCGGAGCGTCCCTCGGCGATGAGCTAGCACCGGCGTCCGCGACGTCCGGCGTCGCGACGGCTCTCGTGCTCGGGCCCTGTCTTGCAGCGGCAGCGGCAGGCGCCGTGATTGCGATCTCGCTCTCCGACGAGAGCAGGACTCGGGCAGCAGATCGCAGCCGGCCCGTGCGGCGATCGTTCCGCGATCGTCGCGCCGCTCTTGCTCCCGGCTCTCCTCGCGACCGTGTTCGTACTGCCGTCTCTCGTGGCTCTCACGGTCTCCCTCGCGGGCCCGCTTCCGGGAGGGCATGGTGCGGGACTCGCGCTGAGCGCCGCGGTCCTCGCGGCCGTCTGGGTAGGCGCCGTTGCCACCGAGGGAGCCCAGATCGCGGCACGCGGTAGAACGCGAGGACTCCTCGCGTTCGGGGTCGGCGCCGGCGCCTGGATGGCCCTGGGAAGGGCGATGGGAGCGACGGCTCTCGGGCCTCTCGCGCCCGTCGGCTCCGCCCTGCGGGGTGTGGTCTCGCCGTGGGCGGCACTCGCAACCGCCTGTGCCGTCGCGGTTGGCCTCGGCCATGCTTGGCTGATTCTCGTGAGTAGACGCGCGGAGCGCCGGCCCCGGGCGACTCGTCGACGGCATCTCGACGCTGCCTGGCGCTTTCCCATCGCGGCCTCGGTGTCCTCTCTCGTTACCCGACGGACGGATGTCCGACGCGCGAGTTTCGCCGCACTCGGCTTCGGGCTGACCGGAGCGCTGGTGGCGGTCGTCGCCGGCTCGGCATCGCCTGGCCCGTTCCTGCTCGCCACGACCACGACCTTGCTGGGATCGCTCGTGGCAGCTCTCGCCCTCTTCGGCATCCTCCTGTCGGGTTCCTGGATCTGGCTCGCCGCACCGCGGGGTCTCGGCCCTCTGGCGGTCAGGGCGTGGCTCGTCGGTCTCGTGGCGGCCGCGATCCCGGTGGGCTCTGTCGGCGTTTGCACCGCAATTGCCTCGGGCGCTGACGCTTCCACCGCGGGGGCCGTCGCGGTTCTCGTCCTGATGGGAACGGCGGTCGCAACGATTACCGGATCACTTGTGCCCTGGCGGGGAGACGGCGTCGGCGATCAGCTGAGCGCCGTCGCTGCCTTCATGGCCGTTGCCCTCGCGACCTCGTTTGCGATTGGTCTCGTCGCCCCACGGCTCACGACGCTCGGACTGCCAGACGCCGGAGTCGCCATCGTGCTCTGCGGGGTCTTCGCCCTCGGGGCAAACGTGATCCTCGCCCGACGTCTTCGAGGTGGAGATCGATGATCGCCGCGTCGGATCGCATCGATCTCGCGTCGGGTGTCTCTGTCGTGCGGCGTCTCACAACGGATGACGAGAAACAGCATTGTCGTGAGACGCCGCACCACCCCGATCACCATGAAGTGGGATGTCCCGCAACGACCAGTTCGGGTCTGACGTCGCGGGGCACCCCACGAGCGCCTACGCATCTCGCGGATGTCGTCCGCGGGTGCAGCTGGCCGCTGAACACCAGCGGAGTCTTCATCCTCGACCGCGTGGGGCGCCGGCTCGACGCCGTCGTGCCCGAGTTCGCAGAGGCTTTCGATCTTCCGCTCGATGTCGCGAGGTTCGACGCCCTCCAGTTCGTCTGGACGCTCAATGCACTGGCTCTCGTCAACGTCACACAGAGCGGATCGCGCTTCCGTCAGGTGGCAGATTGGCTCGGCCTCGCTCTTCGTCTGGCCCCGGCCGGTGCTCTTCCTGCACCGATCACACGGCGGCGCCCGCTCGACACGGGCAGCGCGCTTCGCGGCGCCGCCAGCAGCCTCAGGGCGTGCATGTCTCGTGTGATCGCGATCTCGGCCGTTTCGACCGTAGCTCTCCTTCCCCTTGCGGCGATCGTGGGCACGCCCGGTCGGCTCGGGCCTCTTGCCGTGACCCTCGGAGTCGCAACGGGGATGGGCGTGGGGCTGCACGAGGCCGGTCACGTGGCGTCGCTCCGCGGGGTGCCGAGCGCCCTCGTTGCTCGTGGCCGGCGCACGTTCGTGCTGCATGCCCCACTTGGGCCGGTTCGTCGGGCGTTCGTGGCCGTAGCCGGCCCCGCCGTCGCTGTTGCTGCGGGGCTTGCGCTCGTTTGGGTCGGGGGCATGGAGTCTGAGCCCTCGCTCGTGATCTCCGGCTTACCACTTACAGCGCATGCGCTTTCCCTCACGATGATCGGTGGCGATGGGAGAGCGGCATGCGGAGTCTGAGGGCATTCGCGCTCGGCGCGATTGCGTTGGCCGTACTGGCATACGCCGGAGCGGCTGCGCTCGCGGTCGGGGCGCAGGCCGCCGGCCGATCGTTGGTCGTCGGCTTCGGCCCGCTCGTCCTCGTCTCCGTCGAGCGTGAGGCGTCGAACGCCGTCACGACCTTCGGCCCGGGACTCCTCGTGGTCGCGACTCTTGGCGGATGCGTGAATCTCGCCGCAGCACGGCTCGTCCGGCGGAGGGCGGGAGGTCGTCGCGATGCCGTAGAATGATCGTTTATGGCCTGGGAGATCATCTTCATGCTGGTGATCCTGAAGATCCCCATCGTGTATATCGCCGTCGTCATCTGGTGGGCGATCAAGGCCGAGCCGGAGCCCGGCGATCTCGCCGGTGTCACAGCCGTATCCGACACGCCGGCACCGGGCACGCCTCCCCGTGGCCGGAAACCGAGGGGCCGCCGACCTGGCCGACCGCACACGCCGGGGCACGGTAGTGCCGCCACGCCAGCCGCGCAAAGGGGTACGGTTCGGTCATGAGCACGCTCGAATCGCAGAAGCGCCACTCGTCGGCTGACGTCATCGCGGGGTTGCTCGCTTCGCATCCATCATCCTGTCCGCGATCGCGATGGGATTCGGCCTGCTCCTCGAGCTCGACGCGCGGCCCGGCAGAACGGCGTTCGCCGCGATCGTCCTGGCGCTCGTTGCGGCCCGGCTGAGCGAGAAGCACCAGTCGCTCGCCCTCAAGGCGACCCTGTTCGCGATGTTCGCGTGGGTTGTTGGCATGACGATTGCCGTGCTCACCGAAAACCCCCTGATCTGAGTGTTGCCGAGTCCGAAGGGACCGGTACAACACATCGCATGAGTCGCGCTGACTTGAGCAGCCTGAACGCGGGGTACGTCGCCGAGATGCTCGAGTCGTACCTGGACGCTCCGGGCAGCGTGCCGGCCGAGTGGCGCGAGCTCTTCGAGAACGATCCCGGCGCTGTCGCCGGTGCGCTGCCAGGGCTTGCCGGCTTTCTGCGACAGGACGTGGATGGCGCCGCTCCTGCCGCAGCGATTCCGGACGTACCGCCGGTGGCCGCTGAGAGCGTCGCGCCAGGCGTGAGCATCCCATCGAGCCGCGGTGCTCCGAACGGCGCAGCGGCCGCAGGGCCGTCGCCGACCGTCGGGGCAATCACGGAGGCCGCACGTCCGAAACCTGTCGAGAACGTCCGGCGCCCTGAGCGGGACGAGTCGACCCCGGTCGACGAGACACTTCTCGGCGGTGTGGCGGCGGCGATGGCGCTCGTCAAGGCGTACCGCATGCACGGCCACCTCGCGGCACAGCTCGACCCGCTGGGCTCGGAGCCGATCGGCGATCCCGCTCTCGATGAATCGCGCCTCGTGCCCGCGCTGACGCCGGCGCTTCAAGCCCGCCTGCCGGCGTCGCTTCTTCGCCTGTACGTCGAGGGTGAGACGTTGCTCGAGGCGCTTCCCCTCCTGAGGGAGGTCTACACCGGCTCGATGGCGTACGAGATCGAGTACATCTCCGATCACGCCGAGCGTGTCTGGCTCCGCCAGGCAATCGAGTCGGGTCGCTTCCGACAGCCCTCGGACCCGGAGGAGCGCCGCGCGCTTCTGCGTCGGCTTTCCGAGGCTGAGGGCTTCGAGCAGTATCTGCGTCGGTCGTTCCTCGGGCAGAAGCAGTTCTCTCTCGAGGGTCTCGAGTCGCTCGTGCCGATGCTCGACGAGACCGTCTCTCTCGCGGCCGCCGGCGGCGCGCACGAGGTCGTCATCGGCATGGCGCATCGCGGACGCCTCAACGCGCTCGTTCACACCGTCGGCCGGTCGTACCACGAGATCCTGCGCGAGTTCGAGGGCGAGCGATCAGCTGATGCGCTCGTCGTCGATCCCGAGGGCGGCTCGGGTGACGTCAAGTACCACCTCCCTGCGTCCGGGACGCGCCTCACCGACTCGGGTGAGATCGACGTCGTCATCGTTCCCAATCCGAGCCACCTCGAGGCTGCCGATCCTGTCGTCGAGGGCCGGGCGCGAGCCGAGCAGACGGATCGCTCATCCGGAGCCGGTATCCACGACCCATCCGTTGCGCTTGCCGGTGCTCATCCATGGAGACGCGGCGTTCCCGGGGCAGGGCGTCGTCGCCGAGACGCTCAATCTCCAGTCGCTCGAGGGGTACGCGACAGGCGGGACGCTGCATGTGATCACCAACAACCAGGTCGGCTACACGACGGACCCGACTGAGAGCCGGTCGACGCGATACTCGAGCGACCTCGCGAAGGGATTCGACGTGCCGATCGTCCACGTCAACGCGGACGATCCCGAGGCGGCCCTTTCGGCGGTACGACTTGGGCTCGCGTATCGCGCCGAGTTCGGCCACGACTTCGTCATCGACCTCGTCGGGTACCGGCGCTTCGGGCACAACGAGCAGGACGATGCCTCCTATACACAGCCGCATGATGGTGGAGCGGATTCAGCGCCAACCGACCGTACGCGCGCTCTACGCGGCCCGACTCGTAAAGGACGGCGTCGTCACCGAGCGGAGGCAGACGCGTACGTCGCGGACGTGACCACGATTCTCCGTCGGGCGCACGAGCAACTCCAGAACGCCATCGCCACGAGCGTGCCACCCTCGACCATCGTCGAGACCCCGCCCGAGGCGACGACGGGGGATGCGGTGGTCACGGCTGTCGCCGCAGATCGGTTGCGCGCCCTCAACGAGCAGTTGTTCGCCGTGCCGGACGGGTTCACGATCAACGCCAAGCTCGCGAAGCAACTCGATCGTCGGCGCGGGAGGATCGACGAGGGCGGGATCGACTGGGGTCAGGGTGAGGCACTCGCGTACGCCTCCCTGCTCGAAGACGGGATTCCCGTTCGCCTCTCGGGGCAGGACACCGAGCGCGGCACCTTTGCCCACCGACACCTGGTCTTCCACGATCCTTACACGGGCGAGACGTATGCGCCGATCCAGCATCTGCCGACAGCTGCCGCATCCTTCGAGGTGTACAACTCGCCGCTGTCCGAGTACGCGGCTCTCGGCTTCGAGTACGGCTACTCCGTCGCTGCGCCGGACGCGCTCGTGCTCTGGGAGGCGCAGTACGGCGACTTCGTCAACGGAGCGCAGATCGTGATCGACCAGTTCCTCGTCGCCGGACGGTCGAAGTGGGGGCAGACATCACGACTCACGCTTGCTCCTTCCCCATGGCTACGAGGGCAACGGTCCGGAGCACTCGAGCGCCCGGCTCGAACGCTTCCTGCAGCAGGGCGCCCAGGACAACATCCGGATCGCCAACTGCACGACGTCAGCGCAGTTCTTCCACCTGCTGCGGCGTCAGGCGCTCGATGCGACGGCCCGGCCCCTGATCGTGATGGCACCCAAGGGTCTCCTGCGCCTGAAGCAGGCATCGTCGACGCTGGACGACTTCTCCACCGGCTCGTTCAGACCGGTCATCCCCGATCCGGTAGCCGGCAGCGACACTCGGAGGCTCGTCATCTGCAGCGGCAAGGTGTACTTCGACATCGTCGGCCACGACGAGCGGGCGAGTGCACCGCACGTCGCGGTGGCCCGTCTCGAGCAGCTCTACCCGTTCCCGGTCGAGGCCGTCGCCGAGCTGATCCGCGGCCTGCCGCAGCTCGAGGAGATCGTCTGGGCCCAGGAGGAGCCCCAGAACATGGGTGCCTGGCGCTCGATCAGGCATCGCCTCGACGACGCTGCGCGCTCGAGCTCGTCCGTCAGCGGCGTCACCTACGCCGGGCGCTCGTGGAAGGCCTCGCCGAGCGAGGGCTATCCGACGGCACACCAGCAGGAACAGGACCGGATCGTCAGAGTGGCGCTCGGCGTTCCGGCCGGCTAGAGCCTCGAGGCGGTCGCCTGCCGCCGCGACAAACGTGCGTCGTGCGCCCGATCAGGGGCGTTTGCGTGCCTTTGCGGCCGCTGCGGCCGCCGCCGCGACGCGTGGGCCGTGCGTGCGCGCAGCATCGAGCAGAAGACGGCGCTGGGCGGGCGGAAGCTTCCGCCACAGGCTGTAGGCGAGAAGACTCGCAGCCACGGGATTCCTGGGGATCAGCGGCGGCACGGCCTATCGTGCCACACGACCCGACCCCGGGCGCGACTCACGCCACGTTCGAAGGCTTTCCCGACGCGCGTCGGTCGGCTACGATTCCATGAGGCGCCGGAACGATGACGCCGCCAGTCCTGTCCCCGATCGGGAGGTTCTATGCCCGTTGAAACCGAAACGCAGCCCCTTGCATCACCGTTTGCAAGCGTGATCCAGGATCACCTGGAGCTGAAGAAGCAGAACGCCGAGCTCGACGACGACATGCCGCTCGATCGCTATCAGATCGAGGATCCGTTCGAGAACCATCCGCTGTTCAAGTCCGAGGAGCAGGCCCGGATCGAGGAGACCCTCGACGGTGAGCCCGCGGTCGAGCTGCACTCGCTCGCGCTGCCCTGGCCCGGCGAGGACACCGCCGAGAACGCCGTGGCTCCCGACGCACCTGCGCTCGACGGAGATCTCTGGGGCCGCTCGCGCGACTTCGACTGGGGCGAGTGACGTCGCTCGCCCGCAGCCCTGGGGCGACGCCTCTGTTGAACGACTCGGCCGCGGTCCTCTAGGCTCCCCTCGATGACCACCGAGGTTGATCCCCTGGTTGACGCCGGCGAGCGGCTCCGCCGCTACGCCGAGCTCGTCGTCAGGGTCGGCGCGAACGTCCAGCCGGGCCAGGAGGCGGTCATCGTCTGTCAGATCGAGCACGCCGAGATCGCCCGTGCGGTTGCACGCGAGGCCTATCGCGCCGGCGCGACGCGCGTGACGCCTCGCTACTCGGATCAGCACTTCCGGCGGGCCGCGATCGAGCTCGGTCCCGAGGAGATGCTCGGGAAGACGCCACAGTTTCTTCTCGACGCGACGCTTGCCTGGCACACCGACCGGCCGGCGATCATCCAGCTCTCCGGCGACGCGAACCCGCAGCTCCTCAGCGACCTCGACCCGAAGCTCGTCGCGAAGTCGGAGCCCTCGGATCTTCGGGCCGTCTACCTCCCGGTCGTTACGGATCGTCTCTCGAACTGGGTCATCGTCTCGGCACCCAATCGCTGGCTGGGCGAACACCGTGTTCGGAGAGCCCGACGTCGAAGCGCTGTGGCGCGCGGTCGCCACCGCGACCCGCCTCGACGCAGCCGACCCGGTCGAGGCCTGGCGCGAGCACGACGCGATGCTCAAGCAGCGTGCGGCGGCGCTCAATGCCCACGGTTTCGACGCCGTCCGCTTCAGGGGGCCTGGAACGGACCTCACGATCGGGCTCATGACCGCTTCTCGCTGGATGTGCGCGGCTTTCACGACGCAGGACGGAATCGAGCACATCCCGAACCTTCCGACAGAGGAGGTGTTCACGTCACCCGATCTGCGGCGTACCGAGGGAACGGTGCGGTCGACCTACCCGCTTGCAGTCGGCGGCGCCATCGTCCGCGATCTCGAGATTCGCTTCCAGGGTGGACGTGTCGTCGACGTTCAAGCCTCCGAGGGGGCCGACATCGTGCGCGGCCAGCTCGAGGCGGACGAGCAGGCGCCGTTCCTCGGTGAGATCGCGCTCGTCGATGGATCCTCGGCCGTCAAGAAGACCGGTCTCGTCTTCTTCGACACGCTCTTCGACGAGAACGCAACCTGCCACATCGCATACGGCTCGGGTCTGCCGATGGCCGTCGAGGGCACGGATGGCCTCTCGAGAGATGAGCTCCTCGCGATGGGCGTGAACGTCTCGCGGATGCACACGGACTTCATGATCGGCGGCCCCGAGGTCGACGTCGACGGCCTCGATCGGGACGGCCATGCGACGCCGATCATGCGCGACGACGCCTTCGTGCTCTGATCGTCGGGCGGTCTACGCGACGTCGCGGGCAGGCAAGCCGTGCATCGTCTCCGCCAGCCGACGGAACGGCCCGTCCTCGGCGAGGAGCGCAGCCTCGTTGCCCCGCTGCGTGACGTAGCCCTTCTCGATCACGAGGATCTCGTCGGCCCGTCGCACGGTTGCGAGGCGGTGGGCGATGATCACCGACGTTCGGCCGCGGAGCAGCGTGTCGAATGCCTTCTCGATCAGGATCTCGCTCGGGCGATCGATGTTCGAGGTCGCCTCGTCGAGGATCAGGATCCGCGGGTCGGCGAGGAGTGCGCGCGCGATCGAGATCAGCTGCCGCTCGCCCGCCGAGAGGCCGGATCCGCCCTCGCGCACGACGTGGTCGAGGCCGCCCTCGAAGCGGGCCGTGACCCGGTCGACCCCGATGGCGTGCGCCGCCGCAGCGACCTCCTCGTCGGTCGCCTCCGGGCGCCCGAAGCGGATGTTGTCGGCGATCGTTCCGCTGAAGAGGAACGGATCCTGGAGGACGACGCCGAGCTGGCGTCGCAGCGAGCGCAACTGGATGTCCCGGAGGTCGATGCCGTCGATCGTCACGGAGCCTTCGAGGGGATCGTAGAAGCGGGCGATCAGCTTCGCGGTCGTCGACTTGCCGCCGCCCGACTCGCCGACGAGTGCGACGCACCCGCCTTCGGGCACGTCGATCGAGATGCCGTGGATCACCGGTTCGTCGCCGTAGGCGAAGACGACGTTGTCGAGCTTGAGATGGCCGGCGATACGCCCGATCTCGGGTGCACCCTCGCGGTCGGTGATGTCCTGCTCAGCGTCCAGCACCGTGGAGATCTTCGTCATCGCCGCGCTCGCCGCCTGAACCTGGCCGTACAGCTCGGAGAGCTCCTGCAAGGGCTGGAAGATCAGCTGGAGCATGCCCATCGCGGCGATCAGCGTTCCGATCTCGAGCGACCCCGAATCGATCATCTTCGCTCCGGCGAAGAGCACGCCGACGGTCGCGATCGCCCCGAGGAACTCGATCGCCGGGAAGAAGAAGGACGAGAGCTTCTGCGCGTAGACGTTCGAGACGCGGTTGGCCTCGTTCAGTTCGGCGAACTCGGACTGAAACGCTCGCTCGCGGCTGAAGGCCTGAACGACCGCCATGCCGGAGACGGACTCGGCGAGCTGGGCCGTGACGGCGGCAATCCGTGTTCGCACGTCCGCGAACGCGACGTGGGAGGTCGTCTGGAACCACCGCGTGACGACGATGCCGGGCGGCAGGATGATCAGCGCGACGACGCCGAGTCGCCAGTCGAGGACGAACAGCCCGACGATCGCGGCCACGAGCGTCATCGAGTTGACGACGAGGGTCGTCAGGCCCTGGTTGAGCACGTCGGAGAGCGCGTCGACGTCGCTCGTCAGTCGCGCGATGATCCAGCCGGCCTTCTGCTGCGAGAAGTACCGCAGCGAGAGGGAGGTGAGGTGCTCGAAGAGGTCGCGACGGAGGTCGAGCACGATCTGCTGGCCGATCCCGGCGAGCATCAGCCACGTCGTCGTTCCGAGGATCCACGCGGTGGCCCGATCGCGATGTAGAGGACGACGTCCGCCGTGAGTCGCGTCAGGTTGTCGGCCTTGATGCCGTTGTCGATCGCGTCGCCGACGATCGCCCAGCCGGCGACCGGCGCGGCCGCCGAGACGGCTGCGAGCAGCATCACGCCGGTCAGCCGCTTGCGGCGGCCAACGGTGTAGCGCCCGAGGCGCGACAGTCCGGTGCGGGTGTTATGCGGCAAGTGCCTCGTCTCCGAAGAGCTCGGTGAATGCTCCGCCGAGGCGGATCAGATCCTGCGGCAGCCCGCTCTCGACGATGCGGCCGTCCTTCAGGACGACGGCCCGGTCGGCGACGAGAATCGTCGAGAGGCGCTGGCCGGAGATCAGCACCGTCCGTCCGGCGACGGCGGGCCGCAGCGTCGCGACGAGGTGGCGCTCGGTCTCGGTATCGACGGCCGACATCGGGTCGTCGAGCACGATCACGCGCGAGCGGGCGACGAGCGCTCGGGCGAGTGCGACGCGCTGACGCTGGCCTCCGGAGAGGTTGACGCCCGCGCTCGCCGATCAGCGTGTCGTAGCCGTTCGGCAGCCCGTCGACGAAGGCCGCGACGCCCGCTGCCTCGCAGGCGGCGAGCACGTCGGCCCAGTCGGCGTCCGGCCGCCCCGAGAGCAGGTTGTCGCGGAGCGGGACGGAGAAGAGAACGGGCTTCTGCGTGACGAGGGCGACGGAGCCTCGGAGCTCGGCGAGCGCGAGATCGCGGCTGTCGACGCCGCCGACGAGCACGCGCCCGTCGGTCGGGTCGTAGAACCGTGGCAGGAGGTTGAGCAGCGACGTCTTGCCGGCGCCGGTTGCCCCGCACACCGCGACGATCTCGCCGGGCGCGACCTCGAGATCGACGCCGGAGAGGACCTCGCTCCCGACGCCGTAGCTGAAGTGGACGTTCTCCAACCGGATCGTCAGCGGGCCGTCCGGCAGGTGCGCAGGATCGTCCGGCTCGGCAAGCGCCTTGATCGAGCCGAGCCAGGCGAAGGAGCGCGAAGCGGCGGCCGTGGCGCGCTGGCCGAGGTTGATGATCCAGCCGAGCGCCTCGAGCGGCCAGACGAGCTGCAGCAGCAGCGTGATGAACAGCGTGAACTGGCCGATCGTGAGCGTGCCGGCGATCGCGTCCTTGCCGCCGAAGTAGAGAACGGCGGCGATCGCGAGTGACGGGAGGAAGATCAGACCGGGAAGAAACCGCGCCTCGACTCCCGCCTGGCGCATCGTCTCCGCGCGCACGGCCTCGGCTCGATCGCCGAACCGGTCGCGCACGTCGTCCTCGCGACCGAACGCCTGCACCATCTCGATCCCGATCACGGCCTCGTCGGTCGCCTCGGTCAGGTTGCCCTTCTTCGCCTGGACGACGCGTGAGATGGGGAAGACCTTGTGCGCGAAGACGTAGGTGAGGACGGCGATCGGCGGCATCGCGAGCGCCGCGATCAGCGTCAGCCGGGCGTTCACGGAGAGGAGGACGATCGCCGCCCCGACGAGCATCATCACGCTCTGGATCGCCTGGACGACGCCCCAGCCGATGAAGTACCGCACGGGGTAGATGTCGTTCGTGGCGCGCGAGATCACCTCGCCGGTTGCATGCCGGTCGTAGAAGGCACGCGGGAACCGCAGGTAGGCGTCGTACATCATCCCGCGCAGGCGCGCCTCGACCGCGATCCCGATGCGCGCAGTCGCGTAGCGGCGGTGAAGTTGAACGCGAAGCGCAGCGCCGCGATCACGAGGATCAGCGCCGAGGTAGGGGAGGAGGAGCGCCGTGTCGCCGCCGTCGATCGCGTCGTCGATCGTGCGCTGGATCAGGATCGGGATCGCAAGCGACAGGCCCGTGAAGGCGAGCGCGCAGACGAGGCCGACGACGACGAGCCGCCACTGCTCCCGCCAGAGCGGGTAGAGGTGGCGCAGGGTCGGCCAGAGAGTCAGATCGGGGGGGTCGACGTCTTGCACGCGCGGGTGGGGCTCCTAGCTGCGCGCCGGGTCGGCGCGCGATCGGTCGGACACACGAGCTGTCGCTTCGATCGAGCGGACGAGCGACACACCGCCCGGAGCGGGGCTCCGAGGCGGTCGGACGGCGCACTGTATCAGGCTGGTCGGCCGCGACATCGCCTAGACAACATATTGGCCTTGACAGACATCAAAATGATGTCATATACTGGTCACATGGACATCGAACGACATGTACAGGCAATCCAGGCAGACCTCGCCTCGGCGGCCGCGCTCGGCGACGAGGCAGCAGCGCTCGCCGGTGAGCGGCTTGCGGCGGCCGTTGCGTCGTCGCTGCAGTTGCGGCTCCTCGACGTGCTCACGGAGGCGACGCTCGACCTCAACGCGCAGCTCTCGAGCGGGCACGTCGAGGTTCGCCTCGCCGGTCGTGATCCCGAGCTCGTGCTCGTGGAGGATCGAGTGGAGGCGCGTCGACGCACCGCCGTCTCCCGGTGACGATCTCAGTGCGCGCATCACATTGCGTCTTCCCGAGGCGCTGAAGACGCAGATCGAGGCTCTCGCGAGCAACGAGGGCGTCTCGGCCAATGCGTGGATCGTCCGGGCGCTCTCGCGCTCCCTCGAGCCACGCGTCCGGGAATGACCCGCACCGGCAACCGCCTACAGGGCTTCACTCACAGCTAGGAGAGGAACCACGATGACGACCATCTTCCCATCGCTGTTCGGCAGCGTCGATCTTCCGGACATGGACGACGCCCGCCCGCCGCGCCACCGGCCCGACGGCGTTCGCGTCGTCCGGCGCCCTGCGCCGCACCGTGGAGCCCGGTCATGACGCACCTTCGAGCCCACCGGCCCGGTTGCCGTGAAGGTGACGCTCGCGGGAGGAGAGGTCTCCGTGGACGCGAGTGAGCTGCCCGGCGTCGAGGTCGAGCTCGTGCCGCTGCGCGACAACGAACGTCACGCGGAAGGCGATCGCGGACGCGCGCGTCGAGATGGTCGAGGTCGGCGGGAGCGAACGAGGTCGTCGTGAATCTCGGGAAGGGCAACGGTTTCACGATCGGCAGAGGGCCGAAGAGTCGGCGTGCGCGTGCGCTGCCCACGCGGATCCGATCTCGCGCGTCCGTTCGAGCTCCGCCGACCTCGAGGTCCACGGAGCTGCTCGGCGCGGTCGAGGCAAAGACCGCGTCGGGCGAGGTGTCGCTCGAGGACGTCGTCTCGGCGGACATTCGACGGCGAGCGGAGACGTGCGCGTCCGGGATGCCGAACGACGCGCTCAGCATTCGGACGCTCTCGGGTGACGTCACCGTCGGTCGCTGCCGCGGAATGCTGTCGATCAACCTCGTCTCGGGCGACCTCGTCGGTCGTCGAGGCCGCCGCGGGATTCCAGGTCGGCACCGTGTCGGGCGATGTGCGAGATCCAGGCCGCCGGCGGCGGTCCGATGCAGGTCGGTTCCGTCTCGGGCGACGTTCACCTCGCGATCAAGCCGGGCGAGACAGCTCTACATCGACGCGAGCTCGTTGAGCGGCGACATGAGCTCGGAACTCGAGCTCGAGGATGCCCCGTCGGCCGGCTCGGACGGTCCGGTCAGGGAGCTCTCGATCCGAACGGTGAGCGGTGACGTGCAGATCGTGCGGGCGGCCGTCGCACGCGCCTGACGTCTACTCGTCGTCTGCGAGGTGCTCGGCGAGACGAGCCATCGCATAGCACTGCCAGGCGAGGTCGGCGTCGCGCGATGAGCTGCTCGAGCGCCGCGGCAGACGTCCGCGAGGCCGGTTGCGGCGGGAACGAGCGCTGCGAGCCCGGCGGCGAGTTGCGCTCGTCGTTCGGGCTCGTCCAGGTCATCGGCGAGCGCGGTCACGGCCCGGCCGTGGAGCTCGAGAGGGCGGCGAGGATCGCCCCCGGCGGCGAGCAGGAGCTCGGAGCGCCGGAGGGCGGCGGCCACCTCGTGCTCGTCGAGCACGACGTCGCGGCCGGCGAGCAAGCAGAGGAGTGAGCCGAGCGTCACTCGCCGGTGGCCGCTTCCGCGGCCTCGGAGCGCGCGGTCGAGCGCGATCAGGTCATCGGCGGGTAGGCGTTGTCACGCGGAGCACGATACGACTACGCCGGGTGCGTGCGCCCGAGCGGGGAGCTACGGCGAGCGGAGCTTGCGCTTCAGGTTGTTCCAGAGCGCCGGCGTCCCTCGGCCCTCGAAGCCGCCGACGAAGCGGCCCTTCGCGTCGACGAGAATCGACGGCGGGCTGGTAGCTCGCTCCGAAGCGGCGCGCGAGCGTTCTGCTGAGGATCGGCGATCGACGGCCACGTCCAGCCGTACTTCTTCAGAAGCGACGCGCGCGTCGGCGTTCGTGTCACCGGCGTTGAGGCCGAGGAAGTGGTAGGCCTTGCCCTGCTGCTTGACCCAACGTGCGTAGGCAACTGCCTCGCCCTGACAGGTGCTTCACCAGGACGACCAGACGTTGAGGAACACGGGCTTGCCGCGGAGCGCTGCGAGCGACGCCTTCCCACCCGTGACGCGTTGGGCCTGCGGTCGGGCGGTGCGGGCTGGCGTGTCGCGGCGGCGGCCGTCGCGACGACGACGAGGGCGAGGCAGAGCGAGGAGCACGAGGGCGAGTCGCCGTATCATCGGTCGCACGGTACCGATTCGGGTCTCCTGCTACCCGGTCGTTTCGAATCTTGTAAGGACTGCGCAGTCGGGAGTCACTCGTCGGGGTCGTACGCGCTCAAGACAGCCCCTGGAAAGCGCCGATACAGAGGGAATGCGGCGCATTCTCGCGCTTACGACCACCATCCTCCTCTCGCTCGGCGCTGCGGGCACGTCCACGGCGTCGCTGCCCGCCGTGCCGCCGTCGATCGCGGTCGCCGGCCCGTCCGCGCCGGGTGGCCGATCGTGGGCCGACGCGCAGATCAAGGTCGTCACGTCGGCCGGGATTCTCGGTACCGATCCTCCGACCTTCAGGCCCGACCGACCCGCTCACGCGCGGGGAGCTGGCTGCGGCGCTCGCGGCGTGGGGAAAGCGTGCGACGACACCTGCCGATCCCGACTCGCCTCGTGACGATGCGCGAGCTCGACGCGCAGCTCGTCGGTGCACTCGGGCTGTCGGAGGCCGCGAAGCGGATCCGCAGCGCGGCGCAGGTTGCGGGGCTTGCCCCGACGGGCATGCTCGGAACCGAGACCGTTGCGCGGCTCCTCGGGCTTCGGCTCAACCATCCGCAGGGGCAGGATCAGCTGGAGCTGCTCCCGAACCAGCCGGCGACGCGGGCGGAGGCCGCGTATTCGTTCGCGCGTGCCCTGAAGCTGTCCGCCGGACAGGTCGCCTTGCTCGACACGCTCAGCCAGACGTTCTCCGTGCCGGAGATCGGCGAGTGGCAGCGGATCGGTGCTGACGCGGGCACTGCGCTTCGTCGGGTATCCGTACGTCTGGGCCGGAACGTCCGAGTCGACGCAGAAGCTCTGGAGCGCCACCGCTCCCGGAGGGACGAGTCACGCTCCCGGGTGGCTTCGACTGCTCGGGCTTCGTCTGGCGGGTGTACAAGACGAAGCCGTATCCCGGTGCACCCCTCCTCGGCGACATGCTCAAGGGAGGACGACGTACTCGATGAGCGGCGAAGTGAAGAAGGCGGCTCGCATCGCGATCGAGCGAGCTCGCAGCCCGGGCGACGTCATCTTCTTCGGCAGCAAGGGCCCGCGAGTCGTCGCCGGCCGAGGTCGGGCACTCCGGCATCTACGTCGGGAACGGCTGGTTCGTGCACTCCTCGAGTGCCGGCGTCACGCTGCAGCCGCTCGAGGGCTGGTACACGAAGACCTTTGCCTGGGCGCGGCGGCCGCTCGCCGAAGCCGGGCTGCTCTAGCGCACCGCCGGCGAGCCCCGCGATCGACGCGTCCGTCGGCCGGGTGCGCCTGAACATGCCCGCTCTCCGACCCACTTCCGGCGCACTTCCGGCACAGTGCCTGCACGTGCGCGCCGCTACCGTTCAATCAGGGAGTCCGCTCCCCCGGGGGCCCTTCCGTGCGGAGGGCTGGCGGAGGTTGGCGGTCATGAGCGCTCTGCGGTGGCTGCGCGGTCTGAGCGCTCGCACGTGCCGGCCGACCCGGACGCTCGTCGTCGCCTCGTTCTCCGTGCTCGGCCTCGTCATCGCCGCCGGCGCGGCCGGGCTGGAGCAGGCAGCCGGTGGTGCGCAGGCGGCCGCCGAATCGCGTCGTGGTGCGCGCGAGCACCGTCCGCCGCCGGAGCCCGACCATCCGCGAGCTCGTCGGCCAGAGGTTCGTCGTCGCGATGAAGGGAACCTCGCCCTCGCCCGCGCTCCTCGCCCGGATCCGCCGCGGGGAGGTGGGAGGAGTCATCCTCTTCGGCGCCAACGTCGAGAGTCGCGCGCAGCTCGCCCGGTCCGTCGCGACGATGCAGCGGGCCGCTCGCATGTCGGGGCGCCCACCGCTCCTGATTGCGACCGACCAGGAAGGAGGAGAGATCCGGCGTACTGCCCTGGGCGGGGCCGGCTCTCGCGACGTCCGAGCTCGGCCGTCTGGGCACAGCACGCATCCGCGAGGAAGCGCGCACGACGGGACTGCAGCTCCGCGCAGCGGGGATCAACGTCGACCTCGCTCCCGTCGCGGACGTTCCGGCTGCCGGGATCGTTCATGGCGCTCGAGCGTCGCACGTTCGCCGCGGACGCCGAGCCGCGTTGCCGCTGCCGCTACGGCGTTTGCGCAGGGCCTCGACTCCGCCCGGGTCGCTGCGGCACGTGAAGCACTTTCCCGGGATCGGGCGAGCGACACGCAACACCGATCGCACCGCCGTCGTCCTCCCCGCCACTCTTGCCGAGCTCACCCGCACCGACCTGCTCCCGTTCCGTCGAGCGATCGCGGCTGGAGTCCCGATGGTGATGATCTCGAACGCCTCGTACCCGGCGCTCGACGCCAAGCCTGCGCCGTGGTCGCCGCGAATCCAGGCGCTGCTGCGGAGCGACGCTCGGGTTCAAGGGCGTCACGATCACCGACTGCGCTCGACGGCGCGGCGGCGAGCCGGGGTCGCACGATCGACGGGCGTCGCCAGTCTCGCTGCGCAGGCGGGGATCGACCTCCTACTCCTCACGGGCAGCGAGGCAGTCGAGCGACGGTGCCTACGAGAGCGTCGTACGCGCCGCCGAGCGCGGAAAGATCCCGGTCGCCGGCTTGCGTCGAAGCTACGTGCGGATCATCGCCCTCAAGAAGGCGGTACGGCTGAGATCACGAGGCGCGGCGCGGACGAGATACCCTCCGTCCACACCTTCAGGAGGCACACATGACTGAGCTCGCATCGGCGTCCGGAGAGCGCGCGCCGGAAACCACTGACACTGCAATCTCGCCTATCCACCACTGGATCGGAGGTCAGAGCGTCGAGGGAACCTCGGGTCGGACGAGTCCTGTCTTCAATCCGGCGACCGGACGGCAGAGCGGTGCCGTCGACCTCGCATCGGTCGACGAGGTCGGTCGCGGCCGTCGCCGTCGCGCGGGAGGCGTTCGTGTCGTGGCGCGGCGTCTCGCTCGCCAAGCGCGCGGAGCTGATGTTCAACATCCGCGAGCTCGTCCACACGCACAAGCAGGACATCGCGAAGCTGCTCGTCGCCGAGCACGGCAAGGTCCTCTCGGATGCGATGGGCGAGGTGACGCGCGGCCTCGAGGTGATCGAGTTCGCCTGCGGGATCCCGACGCTGCTGAAGGGCGAGTTCTCGGAGCAGGCCTCGACGGGTGTCGATGTGTACTCGATCCGTCAGCCGGTCGGCGTCGTCGCCGGCATCACGCCGTTCAACTTCCCGGCGATGGTTCCGATGTGGATGTGGGCTCCCGCGATCGCGTGCGGCAACACGTTCGTGCTGAAGCCGTCGGAGAAGGATCCGTCGGCGTCCGTGTTCACGGCCGAGCTGCTCAAGGAGGCCGGTCTGCCGGACGGCGTCTTCAACGTCGTCCACGGCGACAAGGTCGCGGTCGACGCGCTGCTCGAGCATCCCGACATCGCCGCCCTGAGCTTCGTCGGCTCGACGCCGATCGCCCGCTACATCTACGAGACGGGCACGAGGCACGGCAAGCGCGTGCAGGCGCTCGGCGGGGCGAAGAACCACATGATCGTGCTGCCCGACGCCGACATCGAGATGGCTGCCGACGCTGCCGTCAGCGCGGCCTACGGCTCGGCCGGCGAGCGCTGCATGGCCGTCTCGGTCGTCGTCGCTGTCGGCGACGCGGGCGACTCGCTCGTGGCCGCGATCAAGGAGCGGCTCCCGAAGATCACGGTCGGTGACGGGATGGATCCCGCATCCGAGATGGGGCCGCTCGTCACGCAGGCCCACCGCGACAAGGTCGCCTCGTACCTCGACTCGGGCGCGCAGCAGGGCGCGAGCGTGCTCGCCGACGGTCGCGAGACGGCCCCCGAGGGCGACGGCTTCTTCCTCGGCGTCTCGCTCCTCGACAACGTCACGACCGAGATGGACGCCTACCGCGACGAGATCTTCGGGCCGGTACTCGGCGTCATGCGCGTCGACACCTACGACGAGGCGCTGAAGCTGATCAACGACAACCCCTACGGGAACGGCACGGCGATCTTCACGCGCGACGGTGGCGTCGCCCGCCAGTTCCAGTTCGACGTCGAGGCGGGCATGGTCGGGATCAACGTCCCGATCCCCGTCCCCGTCGCCTACTACTCCTTCGGCGGCTGGAACGCGTCGTTGTTCGGCGACAGCCACATCTACGGGCCGGAGGGCATCCACTTCTACACCCGCGGCAAGGTCGTCACGAGCCGCTGGCCCGACCCTGCGACGAGCAAGGTCGACCTCGGGTTCCCGCAGACGCGCTAGGAGCACCCATCGACGGCTGTCTCCCTCCGGGTGACTCCCGTGAGCTGTCTCCCTCCGGGAGACAGCTTGGGTGTCGACTCCGCAACAAGTTGTCCACACTGGCAATCCATCCCTCGACCGCTGGGTACCGTGTCGGCAATGCCTCACGCGCCTCGCATCTGGCCTTCGAGCAACCTGCACCTCGTCACGACCACCGGGAATGGCGGTTGCAGGCTGTTTCTCGACGTCGCCGACCGTGACCTGTTCCTTGACCTTTTCGATCACGTCGTCGAGAGATACGAGTGGGAGCTCTTCGCCTGGTGCCTCCTCGGGAACCACCTCCACCTCGTCGTGCGAGCCGAACCAGAACAGCTGTACCGCGGCATGCAACGCCTCAAGAGCCTCTACGCGATGCGATTCCACCGCCGCCACCACACAAGCGGTCACCTGTTCAAGCGCCCGTACGACTCGCGTCCCATCCTTACCACGGAACACCTGCACCGCGCCTGCGGCTACGTCCTTCGCAACGCCACCAGGCACGGATTCGTCGATCGCGCCGAGGACTGGGAGTGGAGCAGCTTCCGCACCGTTGCGCATCTCGATCCTCCGCCACGCCCGCACCTCACGTGCAAGCCGTTCGAGCAGATGATGGAACTGACGTCCGCCACTGACCATCCCGCCGTTCTGCGCGCCTACGTGCGCGAGACACCCGGCGTGTCGGTCTGACCGCGTGACCGTCCTCGTCGAGGGGTTCGACCGCGATGCAATCGGCCTCGCACGGTTTCTCGCGCGAGAGGGCAACACCGTTCGGCTCGCCGGCCGCGGAGAGGAGCCGGATGATGCTGCCGCGCTCGAGCGGCTCGGCATCCTCGTCGAGCGTGGGCGTGATCTCGACAGCGATCCCGGCCCCGCCGACATTGCCTACCTCGACGTCTGGACGCCCGAGATCGCGCCCCGGGTGCAGCGCCTCCGCGCGCAGGGCACGCGCATCTCGTGCCTCGGCGACCTGCTGCTCGAGCGGTGGTCCGGGCCGACGATCGGGATCACGGGCACCGCCGGGAAGACGACGGCGACGTCCCTCGTCGCGTCGATCCTTCGTACCGCCGGGATCGATGTCGCCGTCAGTGTCGGTGCCCGGGCCGGCAATCTCTGGCCGACCGGAGAGCTTCTCGACGTGCTCGTCGATGACGGCAGAGGCGACCGATCGCGTTCTGCTGCTCGAGCTGACGAGCTCGCACCTCGCGTTCATGGCCGCGAGCCCCACGATCGCCGCCGTCATCTGCTTCTGGCCCGACCACCTCGAGCTCCACGGCTCCCTCGCCCCCTAC
The DNA here is from genome assembly GCA_963741655.1 of uncultured Thermoleophilia bacterium. Lineage (GTDB taxonomy): Bacteria > Actinomycetota > Thermoleophilia > Gaiellales > Gaiellaceae > Gaiella. Next base: position 8,668 of record CAVUIQ010000006.1, on the reverse strand, counting down.
CGCGAAGCGAAGGAGACAATCGTGCGGTATCAAGGCCCCACCGACAGGCTGGTTCTCGACCCGAGCGACGGGGCCGTCGCCTCCTTCGCGGCGATCGCCCCCGGCGAGGTCGTCGCGTTCTCCGCAACGGACACGGTCGAGCGAGGCGCGTTCGTGCGCTCCGGCGTGCTCACGGTTCGCTGGGACGACGCCGAGACCGAGGTTGCGAGGCTCGCAGACCTCGAGCTCCCGCAGGCACACCTGACAAGCGTTCTCGCCGCCGTCACGGTCGCGCTCGCAGCGGGAGCACCGCCCTCGACGCTCGCCGACGGCCTGCGCGCGGCCCGCCCCCTGCCCTACCGCGCTGTCGAGGTCGCGACGATCGGCGGCGTCCCGGTCGTCGACGACGGCCTCGCCGCCACCCCCGCGAAGGCGTCGGCGATGCTCGCGGGCTATCCGCGGCAGAGCGTCGTGCTGATTGCCGGCGGCGTGGACAGCCTCGAAGCAGGTGCCGTCCACGCCGCCCCCGAGGAGCAGCCACTGTTCGAACAGGCGTGCGACGAGATCGCGCGCGCCGTGCACCTCGCGGTCGTGTTCGGGCCGGCCGCGGCGCGTCTCGAGGGCGCGCTCTCGGCCAGAGGCGTGCCGCTACGCACGACCGCCACGCTCGATGAGGCGTTCGAGCTGGCAGCCGCGGCAACCGGAGTGGCAGCGACCTCCGCCGGTGGCGACGTGTCGGTGCTGCTCTTCTCTCCGTTGTTCCCCGTCGACCTGGCCGACCGCGAGCGCTTCGCAGCACTCGCCCGGGCAGGACGTGGCGCAACCGCGCCTGCGCGACGTTACGAGCTGTAGGAGAGCTGCAGCAGGTCGCTGCTGAACGTGAAATTGGAGAACGAGAACACGCTGCTCGAGCACGAGGCGCGGACGCGCACCTGACCGGAGCTCTGGAGCTCCGCGGCGGGAATCGATGCCGACGTGGCGGCGTTGGTGACCGTGACCGGGGAGGAGGTGCCAACGGCGACCGACGATCCCGCTGACACCCAGCTGCCGGTCGTCCACCGGTAGACGGCGAGCGACAGGGTGCACGACCGGGTCGACCGCCCGTTGTAGGTCACCCGCAGGTTCGACGCATTCGGGTCGACACTGAACGTGCCGTACCAGCTCGGGGTAGTGAGGAACGACGATCGCAGTGCGTAGTAGTTCCCGTCGATACTGCCAAGGCTCGCTGTGTTGCCGGTCGGGGTGGAGCCGCTGACGATGGTCAGGCCGATCGGGAAGGTGATGGTGAGCGAACCGGATGGGGGAGGCGGCGGAACGGGTGTGGTGACGAACGTGGTGTAGTCCCCGTACGTCGTGCCATTGACGTTGTTGGCCACGACGCGGTACGAATACGTCAGGTTCGGGCCGAGGCCGGTGAGCAGCGTCGACACCGTCTGATTTGCCGTTCCCGAGCCGGCCGCCTGCGGGGATGTCTGGCTGGTCGATCCACCGGTGCCGTACTCCACCCACCAGGTGGTGGCGCTGCCGTTGGGGTTGACGGTGCCGCCGACGGTTGCCTGCGTCTGGCCGACCCCGCTGGCAGCTGCGGTGACGACGGCAGGGCGAGCGGTTGGCGGGGCTGGTGGTGGTGGCGGCGGTGCGCCACCGTTGAGCGCGCGGCTCACGTTGATGCGGCCGTAGCCGAACGCCGACGTCCAGGTGCACCCCGTACACGTGCTATACGGGTCGGCTCCGTACCCGCCGCCGATCTTGTCGGACGTCGTAGCGAGGATCGTCTTCACGGCCGAGACGGAGATCCCGGGGGACCGCGTCCGCAGGAGTGCCACCAGGCCGGCAACGTGGGGCGCCGCCATGGACGTGCCGTTGTACGTCCCATAGCTGCTGCCGGCGACCGTCGAGTAGATCGACGAGCCGGGCGCCGCCAGGAACACGTTCGGCGACCCGTAGTTGGAGTAGCTCGCGGCAGCATCGTTCGAGTCGGTGGCGGCGACGCCGATCGAGCCGGGACACGCTGCCGGGTAGGCGGCCTTCGAGTACGAGCTGTTACCTGCCGCCGCCACGACGACGACGCCGGCGGCGACCGCGTTCGAGACGGCCGTGCACAGCGTCGACGAGTACGAGGAGCCCGAGAGGCTCAGGTTGATGACGCTGGCGCCGTGGCTGACGGCCCAGCTGATGCCCGGCAGCAATGCTGGCGTACGAGCCCGAACCGGTCGGAGTTGAGCACCTTGACCGGGAGCACGGGCGACGTGAGTGCGAGGCCGGCGATGCCGATACCGTCATTCGTCCGTGCTGCGGCGATGCCGGAGACGTGGGTGCCGTGCGAGTTGTCGTCTTCGGAGCCGCCGGCCGTGCAGGAGCCCGTGAGGCAGTTCGCGCCCGCCAGCACCTTGCCAACCAGGTCGGGGTGAGTCGACTGAACGCCGGTGTCGACGACCGCGATGGTGGCGCCGGCCGTGGTCGTCGGGTAGCTCGCGAACATCGTCGACCAGCCGTCGAGGGCCGAAATCTTCGCGAGGCTCCACTGGCTCGAGAACGACGGGTCGTTCGGGGTCGAGAGCGCTGCTGTGGTCGCGATGTAGTTCGGTTCGGCATACTCGACGCCAAACAGGCCCGCGTACCGGGCGACGGCCGTGTTGACGGACGTGCCGGCGGGAAGCCTCACCATGAGAACGCCCCCGCCGAGTTGCGCGCCGAGCCGGTCGCCGAGGGCCTGCACGATTCCGCTCGCCCGCGAGGGCGTGGAGAACTTGACGAGGATCGTGGACTGCTCGCGGTCGGCCGCGGTTGCAGGCGACGCGATGGCACCCGCGAGGAAGACGGCAGCCAGCGCCGCGAAGACTGCCAACCATAGCGTTCGTCGTCGCACCTGAGCTCCCCTCGAGGCGTCCGCGGCTCACCGCAGCCTGCGAAGGGTTTATATCAGCCACGGACGGCAGGTACGAGGCTAGGTTTTCGGGGCGCGCACCTCCCGGTCTCCCTCGACGATCGCGCCCGGTTCGGGGCGCTCGTCCGCCACTCAACCTGATCGCCCATACCCCTTTCGAGTTAGTCCTAACTCGTCCATACTCCGGTCATGGAACCGGACGCGCAGCAGCTCGACCGCGAGACCATCCGCGCCGACCACAAGGCTGTCAGCGAGCGCATCGACCGCGAGGTCGAAGCGATGCTCGCCGCCGCCGCCGCGAAACGCCGCGCCTACCTCGACGAGACCGTGGATCACCTGCGCGCCGAGGTCGAGCACCAGCAACCCACGACACCTGACGAAGACGCAGCTCCGCCCGCGGAAGCGCCTGAACCCGCCACGCAGGATGCCACACAGCTCCGTCTGCACCTGGCAGCGATCGAGGTCGAGCTGGCGCGAACCGCCGCCGAACGGGACGACCTCCAGGCTCGCCTCGCACTTGCCGAGAGCGAGCGGGAGACTGCCCTCGCAGAGCTGCGCGCGCAATCCGACCGCGCAGCCGACCTGGGCCGGCAACTCCAGGAGCTCCGGGCGCAGGAGCCGACGAGCGAATCGCCCTCCGACGAGGACGCTGCAGCGCCTCCTCATCGCCGCGACGCGCGCCGCCGACGACGTGCGCGACGCATCACGCGCCCGTGCCCTCCGCACTCTCGTCAAGGCACGCGATCTCGCAGCGCTCGTCCACACCGAGACCGAGCGCGAACGCGAGGCACTCGCCGAAGCACAGACGCGCCGCGCCGAAGTCGAAGGCGAGACGCAGGAGATCCTGACCCGGGCCGTTGCCGCCGCCGACAGCTCGCGCGGCGGAGATCGTGGCCGAGCGCCGCGCAGCGGCCGAGAGCGAGGCCGCCGAGATCGTCGCGAAGGCGCGCGCCGAAGCCGACCAACTCGTCAGACTGATCGAGGATCAGCGCCACCGTGTCCGGGAGCTCCTGGCGGGCACGCTCGCGTCGCTCGACGTCGAGGACGGCGAACCGCACGAGAACCTCATGGCCGACCTCGAATCCCGCCTCCACGAGACGACAGAGCCGTCCGCGTAGGGGCGATCGCGGTGCCGAGCCTGTGGCGAGGTGAGCGTCGCCCGTCGTGTTTCGGCCGCGGAAGGGTGTGGGCGACTCCCCTCCGCTGAGACGACGCTGAGCCTCGTCCCACGAGTCCGACGAGCACCGCGGCATCGCGGACAGCGCCAAGCATGACGAGCCCCAGAACCAACAACCCCGACCAATCGGGTTACTCTGGCGGTGAGATATGGAGGTTTCATTCCCCAGGCTCGACAGCCACGCGCCCACTCTCCGCTCGAACGAGCAGCTCGAGCGGGCTGGCGTGTTTGCGTTCGGGCTGCTCACCGTCGCTTTGTCGGCCGGGTTCGCCGGAGGGGTGCGTCCGACCGCCTCCGGTTGGATGGCTGTCGTCATGCTCTGGGTGGCGGCCGTGGCCCTCGTTCTGCGCGACCGACTCGAGTTCGGCCGGCTCGATCTCGCCTTCCTGGGTGGGCTCGGAGCGTTCACGGCGTGGGTGGCCCTATCGTTGCTATGGACGTCCTCGATCACGAGCACCGTGCACGAGATTCAGCACGATCTTGCGTACGTCGGCCTGGTTGCGGCCACACTCCTGCTCGTCAGGCGGGTCACCGTCTCGTACCTCCTCGGCGGCGTGCTCTCGGGGATCACTGCGCTCTCCGCCTATGCCCTCGCGACCCGTCTGTTCCCCGAGCGATACGGAGATTTCGAGACAACGCTGGATTCCGGCTACCGCCTCGCGGGGCCGATCACGTCGTGGAATGCGCTTGCGAGCTTCGCCGCGATCGGCTTCCTCCTCGCGTTCGGCTTCGCTGCCCGCGGAGGACATCCTGTGGCGAGGGCGCTTGCAGCGGCCTGCCTGCCGACGCTCGCCCTGACGATGTACTTCACCTTCTCGCGCAGCGCCTGGCTGGCGCTGGCCGCCGGGCTCCTCGTGCTGGCCGCCGTCGACGCCCGTCGACTTCAGCTCGTGGCCGCTGCCCTCCTCGTTGTGCCCTGGTCGGTGTTCGCGGTGCTGGCAGCGTCACGCCAGGACGGTCTCGTGTCGGTCGACACAACGCTGGACATCGCGGCGCGAGATGGCCGGACGTTCGTCTGGGCCGTGCTGGGGCTCAGCGCGGTATCGGCAGCGGCTGCAGTGCTGTTCGCCGTTCTCGAGCGCCGGGTCGTCGTTCCCGCCTCCTTCCGATTGGTCGCGGCCGGGATCATCGTCGTCGTGGCACTCGGCGGTCTCACCTCGCTCTGGATCGTCGGAGGCTCGCCCGAGCGACTGGCCAGAGATGGATGGAACTCGTTCAACTCGCCGCCGACGAGTGCGGATGACCTCACCGACCGTCTCTTCGACCTCTCGTCCAACGGACGCCTGGCGTACTGGCGCGTCTCCTGGCATCGGTTCGAGCAACGGCCTGTTCTGGGCGAGGGCGCAGGAACCTACTGGCAGATGTACGCGGCCGACCGAACCTCGCCCGGCTACACGAAGCAAGGCCACAACCTCTACCTCGAGACGATGGCCGAGCTCGGCGCACCGGGAATCCTGCTGCTCATCGCAGCGCTCTCGGTGCCATTCGTCGCAGCCGTTCGTGCGCGCAAGCTCGGCCTGGTTCCTCCTGCGCTGGCTGCGTTCGCAGCCTTTCTCACCCACGCTGCCGTCGATCCCGACTGGGAGCTCGCCGGAGTCACGGCAGCCGGCTTGCTGATCGCTGCCGGAATCGTGATCGCGGCCCGCCCGGAAGGCGAGGATGGCGGCCGGCTCCGGCCGGGCCGCCGCGTGCGGCTGCCGATCGCAACCGGGCTCATCGTGCTCGCTGCGGCGGCGTTCATCGTGCTCATGGGCGATATCCGCCTCGCGTCCGCACAGACGGCACGCGAGAACGAGAATCCGACGCGCGCGCTCGTCGAGTCTCGCAGGGCCGCATACTGGGCGCGATGGTCGGCGGAGCCAGATGCAGCCACGGGTGACGCGTACGCCCAGCTCGGCGACAAGGCACGCGCCCGGGTTGCCTACCGCCGCGCGCTCGAGCGTGATCCGAACAACTGGTTCCTCTGGCAGGCACTCGCGCCTCTCCTCACCGGTGCGGAGCGTGCTGAAGCCATCGCGACGCTGGAGCAGCTAAATCCGATCGATGCGAAGGCTGTAAGGAATCCGCCTCAACTCCGGTAGTAGTGAGTAGAGGCATTCCTTCAGACGCGGAACGACGGGAGACACATGAGCATCTTCAGACGGCGATCGGAGTTCGAGAGCATCGAGCGGGAGCTACGAGCAGCGCGGTCGCAGCCGAACGACGAGTTCACCTCGAAGATGACGCGCCGCGTCGAGGATGCCGGTGAGCTGCCAGCATCACGGCGGCGACGCTCGTTTGCACCCCAGATCGGCATCGCCGTTGCGCTCACTGCCGCCCTGTTGCTACCGATGGCCGCATTCGGTGGCTTCGCCGCCGCGTCGGGAGCCGTCAAGAGCGCAGCCTCGTCGACGAAGACCTCGGTGTCGAAAATCGTCTCCAAGCCGAAGGCCAAGCCGAAGCAGAGCAAGCTCGCCGCGAAGAAGAGCAAGGCTGCCGCGGCCGCCCGCTCCAAGAAGCGCTATCTCGCCCAGGTCACGGTGGATGTCTACGGCGGGAACTCGAGCAACTGGCCGTGGAGGGACACGAACAACAATCCGCTGACGGCAAACGTCTACAAGGTGTACATCTGCCATCAGAAGAACACGATCGTCCCGAGCTGGAAGGTGGTCGGGCTGAACTACGCCAAGTGGTCGAGCAACATTTCCAACCACTCGAGTCATCTCAACGATCTTGGGTACTGACATCACCCCGTCCCACCTCCTGCCCGTAGGCAGAACGATCTAGAGTCTGCAACCTGCGGCGGGTGCTCGCTGACTCACCCGCCGCGGGAATCCGGCCGCTGTTGCAGAATCTCTGCGTGTGATCGAGATCGACGGCCTCACCCGCAGCTTCGGCGACCACGTCGTCCTGCGCGACGTCTCGCTCCGGATCGAGCCGGGTGAGCGCGTGGCGCTCCGCGGGCCGAACGGCGCCGGCAAGACGACGCTGCTGCGCTGCATCCTCGGCACGCTGCTGCCGAGCGCGGGCACGGTTACCGTCGCCGGCCACCTCGCCGGCACGGTCGCCGCGCGCCGACTCGTTGGCGCGTCGCTCTCGCAGGAGCGCTCGTTCTACCTGCGCCTCACCGGCTTCGAGAACCTGATTTTCTTCGCCCGGCTCCGCGGTCTCGGCAAGAAGGCCGCCGCGATCCGCGCGCAGGAGCTCATCGGCGAGCTCGAGCTCGAGAAGATCGCAGTGCGCCGCACCGACCGCTGCTCTACCGGCCAGCTGCAGCAGCTCGCGTTTGCCCGCGCCCTCGTCGGTGACCCTCGCGTGATCCTGCTCGACGAGCCCACCCGCTCGCTCGACGAGGAGGCTCGCGAGCGCATGTGGGCCGCGCTCGCCCGCAGGGCCGACGCCGCCGTCGTCGTCGCCTCGCATCTCGCCGACGACGTCGACCGCGCCACCCGCGTCGTCGCGATCATCCCCGAAGGGGAACCGGCGTGACCGCCCTCCTCGCCATGGCGCGCCGCGACTTCCTGCTCGCGCGCTCGTACCGGCTGCCGTTCATCGCCGACCTCACCTGGGGCGTGATCGACCTCGTCGTCTACTTCTTCATCTCGAAGGTCGTCGGCGACGTCCCCGCCGCCGACCTCGCCGGCGCCCCCAGCTACTTCGCATTCGCGCTCGTCGGCGTGCTCGTCGCACTCGTGATCGAGACTGCCACCGGCGAGATCTCGGGCCGCATCCGCAACGAGCAGCTCACCGGCACCCTCGAGCTCCTCTGCGCGCAACCGCTCCGCACGGGCCAGCTCGCCGCCGGCTACGCCGCCTACCCGATCACCTACTCGATGGTCAGGGTGGCGATGTACTTCCTCATCGCGGCATTCCTGATGAACCTCGAGACAGGGTCGGCCGACTGGGTCGGCGTCGTCGTGATGCTCGTCGTGTCGGCGTTCGCGTTCCTCTCGCTCGGGATCCTCGCCGCGGCGGCCACGGTTGTTTTCAAGCAGGGCGAGGCCGTCGTCGACGTGATCGATCTTCGCGATGGTGTTCGTCTCGGGCGCCCTCTTCCCGATCTCGGTGCTGCCGTCGTGGGCTCAGAAGATCGGCGAGGTGATGCCCACGCGGTTCGCCTTCGACGGTCTCCGCGACGCGTTGTTCACGGGCGGCGGCTGGGAGACGAGCGCGCTCGTCCTCTTCGCCATGGGGCTCGTCGGCCTCCCACTCGCAACGTGGGTCTTCGCGGCCGCCCTGCGACACGCCAAGCGCAAAGGCAACCTCGCCGAGTACTAGCGTTGCGGTTCTGAATCCGTACGGGCGATGTGATTCCGTAGGGGCGATCGCGTTGCCGAGCCTCTGGCGAGGTGAGCGTCGCCCGATTGGTGTGGCCCAGGTTGTTGTCGGTGCGATCTCGCTCTCGCGGCCACCTCGCGCTTGCGCGCGACGGCCCCGAGGCACTTCAATGAGGCAATGGGCTCCCCGCATGCCAACCCCGACGTCGCCTTCCAGCGCGTCGACGACGAGGTCGTGCTCGTCCACCTGAAGACCAACCAGATCTTCGCGCTCAACTCCACCGGCGCCCGCTTCTGGGAGCTGTTCGCCGCCGGCGGCGACCGGGATCAGATCGAGGCGACGATGCTGGCGGAGTTCGACGTCGACCC
>CAVUIQ010000005.1:0-9962 GCA_963741655.1 uncultured Thermoleophilia bacterium | reverse complement strand
CCATTCCAAGCCGTTTTTAGCGTGTCGTGCGCCGGGACAACGTCCGAAATGGCCGTTCTGATCAGGTTTGGTTGGGGTTCATTCCGGGGATGAGGCGCCGTGACCGAGGCCTCTCGCCGCGGTGGTGTGACGACCACGGCAGACCTGACCGCGGTCCTGACCCGCTCTTTCAATCCCGCTATTTCTCAGGCGTCTGCCACGATCGCCGACTGTCCTGGCTCGGCGGTCGCCACCCTGCCCCTCCCCCTCGAAGTCGTAACGGCGCCGGGGCTTGTTTCCCGGGGGTGGCCCTTTGCCGATGGGAACTAGACTGCGCCACGTGACCGGTTCCCCTCCAGCGACCGTCGTTCCCCTCGACACGACGGCTGAGCTTGTGAAGGATGCGTTGACGGATCACTTCCCTGAAACGACCTTCTCTGTCGAGACGAAACGTCGTGCGCGCACAAGTTGGATCGTCGTTGGATGGCAAGGGACGCCACACGTGAACGAAGTACTGCGACGCCACCCAGCCGTTTGAGGGGATGCGCTGGTACCCGGCGAGTCGCCGGCGACGGCGAGTATTCGTCAGAACGCGGACGGACGGGTCGAAGGTCCTGACGTATGAACCAGCTTCGGTGGTTCTTCACCAAAGACCCGCAGCACGATGACGACGCGAGAAATCCGTGATCCCGCTGGAGTCTCGCGGCTTCGCACGAGGGAGCACTCAATCGGCGTTGTGGCTCGAGAGAGGTCTAGCGGCCGCCCGAGATCGAACGTCCGGCGCGAATGAATGGTTCGATCCGAGCAACGATACCGACCGATGGACACGGAGTTGCCGGGGCATCTGCGACGCGCTGTGGGGAAACGCTGTGGACCAGACGAACGACCTCCGCGTCTCATTGGCGCCTCGTCAGCGCGTTCGCCTTCCCCGCACCAAGGCGCGAGGGATAATGTCGAAACCTGTGTTGCGGGACAGTCCCCCGTTCCGCGCCGACCACGTCGGCAGCCTGCTCCGCCCGCCGGCGCTGCTGCGCGCGCGCGAGGAGCGCGACCGCCGGGCAGCATCGACGCGGCCGAGCTGCGCGCGGTCGAGGACGACGCGATCCGCGAGGTCGTCCGCATGCAGGAGGACGTCGGCCTGCAGGCGGCGACCGACGGCGAGTTCCGCCGCACGTCCTGGCACATGGACTTCATCTACCAGCTCGGCGGCATCGACCCGGGCGACGACAAGCGTCACGCGTGCAGTTCCACAACGAGGAGGGCGACATCGAGTTCACGGCCGCCGGCGCTGCACGTCGACGGCACGGATCGGCCTCTCGGAGACGATCTTCGGCGACGCCTTCACGTTCCTGCGCGACACCGTCACGACGGCCGTGCCGAAGCTGACGATCCCGTCGCCGAGCATGGTCCACTACCGCGGCGGCCGAGCGGCGATCGACGAGGACGTCTACCCCGACCTCGACGCGCTTCTGGGCCGACCTCACCGCCGCCTACCGCGAGGAGGTGCGCCGCCTCGGCGAGCTCGGCTGCACGTACCTCCAGCTCGACGACACGAGCCTCGCCTACCTCAACGACCCGGCCAGCGCGCGCTACGTCGCGCTCGATCGGCGGCGACCCCGAGCACCAGCACGTCGAGTACATCCGGCACATCAACGAGGCGCTCGCCGGGCCGCCCGAGGGGATGGCGGTCACCACGCACATGTGCCGCGGCAACTTCCGCTCCTCGTGGGTGGCCGAGGGCGGCTACGACTTCGTCGCCGAGGCGCTCTTCAACGAGCTCGAGGTCGACGGCTTCTTCATGGAGTGCGACGACGAGCGCTCGGGCGGCTTCGAGCCGCTGCGCTTCGTGCCGCAGGGCAAGCAGGTCGTGCTCGGGCTCGTGACGACCAAGCGCGGCGAGCTCGAGACGCAAGGACGACCTCAAGCGGCGGATCGAGGAGGCCAGCCGGTACGTGCCGCTCGACCAGCTCTGCCTCTCGCCCCAGTGCGGCTTCTCCTCGACCGTCGAGGGCAACGCGCTCACCTACGACGAGCAGGTCGCGAAGCTCGCGGCTGGTCGTCGAGGTCGCCGAGGAGGTCTGGGGCGGCGTCTAGGGAGGTCATAGACTTCGGGCAATGCATTCATTTTCAACGATAATCGGGCCAGAGGAATGGTTGAATCGGCGTTAATGCATGCATTATGATGGTCCTGTGTGCCGCGCGGGAACCCCTCCAGCTCGCAGACGACCAAGGCGACGCTCGGTCTCCGCGAGCTGATCTTCGACGGCGAGATCAAGCCCGGGGAGCGGGTCGCCGAGGTCGCGCTTGCCGCGCGGCTCGGTGTGTCGAGAACCCCGATGCGGATCGCGCTATCGGCCCTCGCGCACGAGGGGCTCCTCGACCCGCTCGACGGCGGGGGGTTCATCGTTCGCGCTTTCACGTACGCCGAGGTCGTCGACGCCATCGAGCTGCGCAGCGTCCTCGAGGGAACCGCGGCCCGCTTTGCCGCCGAGCGACTGGTCTCCGACGACGAGCTCGAGCCGCTCGTCGCGGCGAGCGCCGCACTGGATGTCGTCGTCTCGGACAGGTCTCCCGACCTCGTCGTGCGCTACGTGCCGCTGAACCAGGCGTTCCACTCAGGCCTCGTTCGGCTCGCCAAGAGCCCGGTGCTCGAGCGCGCATCGCGAATGTCGTCACCCTGCCGTTCGCGTCCCCGAATGCGCTCCTCGCCTCGCACGAATGGCTGCCGCGCGCCCGCGAGACGCTGCTCGTCGCCCAACACCAGCACCGCCTGCTGGTCGAGGCGATCCGCGCGCGCCACGGCGCCCGGGCCGAAGGTATCGCGCGCGAGCATGCGCGGCTGGCACAGCTCAACCTCGATCTCGTTCTCGCCGATCAGCAGGCGCTCGACCGGATCCCCGGCGCGTCGCTGCTGTTGCGAGCGGTTTGATCATCCCCGCAGTCACGTCAAGGAGGTCGGAGCATGAGTGACCGGAGCCTCGAGGATGCCATTCAGCGACGCGGGCAGCCCCGTCGCCCTGGCGCGCCACTCGCAGCTTGGCCCGTACGTCTATCCTGCCGTCCCCGCCGAGTTCTCGAACTGGCGTGACGAGCAGATCTCATGGCGCGAGACGTGCGCGCTGTTCGATCAGACACACCACATGACCGACCTTCTGATCGAGCGGCCCGGACGCGATCCGGCTGCTCTCCGACCTCGGCGTCAACACGTTCACGCGCTTCGTCCCGACAAGGCGAAGCAGTTCGTCGCCTGCAACCACGACGGCTACGTGATCGGCGATGCGATCCTCTTCTACCTCGCAGAGAACCGGCTTTCGCTCGTCGGACGACCGTCGGTTCACAACTGGGTGCAGTACCACGCTGAGACCGGCGACTACGACGTGGAGGTCGAGCGCGACGAGCGTACCGCGGTCAACCCGACCGGCCGCCGGAAGCTGTATCGCTATCAGGTACAAGGCCCGAACGCGCTCGACGTGCTGCGCCGCGCTACCGGAGGCCCGCTTCCCGAGATCGCGTTCTTCAACATGGGCGAGCTCACGATTGCCGGCCACACGGTTCGAGCGCTCCACCACGGAATGTCCGGCGCGCCCGGGATGGAGCTCTTCGGGCCGTGGGACGAGCGGGATGAGGTAAAGGCAGCCATTGTCGAGGCCGGAAGCGAGCTCGGCCTGCGGCAGGTCGGCTCGCGCGTCTACGCCACCAACACGCTCGAGTCGGGATGGATACCCTGCCCTCTCCCCGCCGTGTTCACCGGCGACGAGCTGAAGGGGTACCGCGAGTGGCTCCCCGCGAACGGCTACGAGGCGACCGGCTCTCTCGGCGGCAGCCTCTACCACGACGACATCGCGGACTACTACTCGACCCCGTGGGATCTCGGGTACGGCGGGTTCGTCAATCTCGATCATGACTTCATCGGTCGCGCCGCGCTGCAGGAGATGGGTGAGCCGACTCGCCGGAAGGTGACGCTTTCCTGGAACGGGGATGATGTTGCACACGCGATGGCCACGCTCTTCGAGAAGGGCGACCCGGCCAAGTACATCGACCTGCCGCTCTCCAACTACTCGACCTGGCCGAACGACCGCGTCTGCGTCGGAGACGAGACGGTCGGCGTCTCGACGTTCTCCGGCTACAGCTTCAACGAGCGGTCGTTCCTGTCACTTGCGATCGTCGATGATGACGTGGAGCTGGGCAACGAGGTCGTGCTCGTCTGGGGCGAGGAGGACCGCGGCTCGGCCAAGCCCGTCGTCGAACGCCACCGGCAGGTCGAGATCCGCGCGATCGTCAGCCCGTGCCCCTACTCCGAGGTGGCCCGCAGCCAGTACGCCGATGGATGGCGGACGAGGGCGGCGGCCGGCTGACATGCCGGCGCGTGTCAGCGTAGGCCGAGCAGGCGCGCTGCGTTCTCCTTGAGGATCAGCGGCTTGACCTCGTCCTTGAACCCGGCCCCCTCGAAGTCGGCGAGCCAACGATCGGGCGTGATCAGCGGGTAGTCCGAACCGAACAGGACGCGGTCCCGGAGCTGACCGTTCGCGTAGCGGACGAGTTGCGGCGGGAAGTACTTCGGCGACCAGCCGGAGAGGTCGATGTACACCTGCCGCTTGTGGAGCGCGACCGAGATCGCTTCGTCCTGCCACGGGAAGGACGGATGTGCAAGGACGATCGCCAGTTCCGGAAAATCGGCCGCCACGTCGTCGACGAACATCGGGTTCGAGTACTTCAGGCGGATCCCGCCGCCTCCCGGGAGGCCCGTGCCGATTCCCGAGTGGCCGGTGTGGAACAACGCCGGTACTCCAGCCTCCTGGATCGCCTCGTAGACAGGGTAGAACGCCTCGTCGTTCGGGAAGAACGCCTGGATGTTGGGGTGGAACTTGAAGCCGCGAACCCCGTAGTCCCGGGTCAGTCGCCGCACCCGCTCCACCGCGTCCGGACGGTGCGGATCGACAGATGCGAACGGGATCAGGACGTCGGCGTTGGCGGCAGCGCCCTCCGCGATCTCCTCGTTCGGTGCCGCCGCTCTGCCCGTGACCGTCTCGGCGTCGACGCTGAACACGACGGCTGCCATGTTGCGTTCCCTGTAGTAGGCGGCAACCTCGTCGACCGTCGGGGTCGGCGCTTCGCCGAAGTACCGTGCGGCGGCCTCACGCCACTCGGGGCGAAGGCCGTCCTCGCCATGACGCCCTACCTCGACGTGCGCATGCACATCGATCGCGACGACTTTGTCGAGGGCGATCATGCGAGCTCGAGCAGGCCGTCCTTGAGAACGGGCGCTCCGTCACCGTTGAGCGATACGAAGCCGTAACCGCCATCGGTACGCCAGACCTGCGTGGTGACGGTGTCGCCGGGAAAGAGCGGCGCCGAGAAGCGCACCGCGACCCTGCGCACCCGACGCGGGTCGTCGACCTCTGCCGCCTCGAGAACGGCGCGAGCAGCGAATGCCATCGTGCAGAGGCCGTGGACGATTCGCCCGGGCAGCCCAACCGCCCGTGCAAAATCATCGTCGAGGTGAATCGCGAAATCGTCTCCCGACGCTGCCGCATAGCGATCCGGTTGATCCTCGCTGACCCGATACTGGACCTCGGCGAGCGGAGCGACCCCATCCTGTTCCAGCCGATGCTCCGGAGCGCGATCGCCCACGCTCTCGTCGGCCTCGATGCCTCGGAAGAACTCGGTGACGTACTGCTCGTTCACGGGCGTCCCGTCCTCCGTTTGCGTCTCGACGCGGATGACGAGCGACGTCCCGTTCGGCCGTGGCAGCAGCGCGACCGGTGTGGCGAAGGACACCACGGTGATCCCCGGCTCGAGCGGCCGATGGACGACGATGTCGTGCTCGTAGTGGACGACGCGCTTGCGTGACTCGTCCGAGGCGACCGATCGCGACGCAGGCCCGATCGTCTCCCACGCGGGGACGATCGCGAAGACCGGCCCGCCGACGGCGTCGTCGGTCGCCGCAGCGTATGCGCGCAGGGCGGCTTCGGTGACGTGATAGGGCCGTGCGGCGCCTCGGACGCCGATCGATCTCGGATCGAATGCGGGCACATCGACGTCGGCGTGCTCCGGGGCAGCGATGGCCTGGTCGCTCGACCCTTCGCTGCTCATGTCGTCATCCCCGTCATCTGTCCTCCGCTTGCCGTGACGACCTGTCCGTGCACGAAGTTCGACCACGGCGAGCAGAGGAAGAAGATCGGGCCCGCCGCGTCCTGCGGTGTCGCCGCGCGACCGAGCGGGATGATCGTGGTCACGAGATCTCGCATCGCCTGGGGAATCCCGAGCTTGATCTCGTTGTCGCCGCGCTCGATCGTCTCGCCGTTGTCGGCCGGAGCGGTCAGGCGTGTCTCGACGAACCCGAAGGCGACCGCGTTCACGTTGACCTTGAACGGTCCCCACTCCCGGGCCAGCGTCTTCGTCAACCCGACGAGACCGGCTTTCGCGGTCGAGTAGTTGACCTGGCCGAGGTTTCCCTGCGTTCCCGAGATCGACGTGACGTTGACGACCTTGCGGAACACCTCGCGGCCGGCGTCCCGATCGGCCTTGCCCGCGTCTCGAAGGTAGGGCGCTGCGGCACGAAGCACCTTGAACGGGACGACGGTGTGGATCTCGAGCATCGCGCGGAACTGCTCATCGCTCATCTTGTGCGCCATTCCGTCCCAGGTGTAACCGGCGTTGTTGACGACGATGTCGATCTGGCCGAACGCGTCGCCTGCCGCCTTCACGAGAGCTTCCGCCGCGCCGTCTCGGGTGAGGTCGCCACCGTACACGGCCGTCTCTCCGGGAATCTCCGCGGCGACCTGTTTGGCGAGATCGGTGTCGACGTCGCTGATCAGGACGCGCGCGCCGTGCTCGGCCAGGAGCTCGGCGGCGGCACGGCCGATTCCACGCGCTGACCCCGTCACGATCGCAGCCTTGCCTTCGAGCACAGCCATACGTCCCTCCTTCGGATACACCGATGTGCCAGGTTACCTGGTATTCAACGCTCGGGCAGGCCCGCGTGCATCTGTCGGACAGCGGACACGAGGCCATCGCGGAGGCACTGCCTGCCTGCCTCGTCGAGGTCCCCGAAGATCTCGGCCTCGAGCTCGTCGACGGCGTCCTCGCACGCTGCGAGCACCTTGCGGCCCTTGGCTGTCAGACCCACCGGGAAGACCCGACGGTGATGCGGATGGCGACTCCGCTCGATCAGCCCGCGCTTCTCGAGCGCGTCGATCACCTCGCTCATGGCCTGTGGCGACATGTACGAGCGGCGGGCGAGCTGGGCGTTCGACAGCGACCCGCGACGACCGAGGACGCTCATCGTCGTGTACTGGAGCGTGGTCAGGTCGTACTGCTGGACCCGCTCGTTGATGGCGCGCCGCATCGCTCGCTCGAGCCGGGCGACGATGTAGCTGAGCCTCGGCTCATTGGTTCGGTCGGAGTCGGGAACGAGGTCATCGTCCCAGATGCGGCTGACGGTCACGTGCACCATGATGTCAGCTAACCTGATACTCCAGCGCCATGAACCTCGCCTCCGTCCTACTCGAGCAGGCCGAGCAGCGGGCAGACGCTCCGGCGCTCATGGCCGACGGAACCGCCGTGTCGTACGCAGGACTCGCCGAGCGCTCGGCCCGGTGCGCGGGGATGCTCCGGGCGCGCGGTGTCTCGGTCGGCGATCGGGTGGGTGTGATCCTGCCGAACGGGCCGGAGTTCGTCGCGTTGCTCTACGGCATCTGGAGGCTCGGCGCGGTCGTCGTACCCCTCAATCCCCTGCTGGCCGAGCCCGAGGTGGATGCTCGCGTGCTCGTCGCCTCGACGAAGCTGCTGATCCGTGACGGTGAGGAGCTCGAGTCGGGTGAACCGGTACGAGACGTGCTCGCCTGCGACCCGGACGCCCCGGCGGCGATCCTGTTCACGTCGGGGACGTCGGGGAAGCCGAAGGGTGCGACGCTCACCCACGGCAGCGTCCGCGCTGCATCGACGAACGTCGCGGCCGCGCTCCAGCTCGACTCGCACGACGTCGTCCTCGGCGCGGCTCCGTTCTCGCACGTGCTCGGGCTGGCGACGGGTATCGTCTCGACGCTCTCCTCGGGCGGCGCGATCGCGATCGAGCGCCGCTTCGACGCTCGCCAGACGCTCGACCTGATGACCGAGGTCGGCGTGACCGTCCTGCTCGGGGTGCCGACGATGTGTATCGCGTTGTCCGAGGTTGCACCCCTTGCTGACCGGCTGCCTCCCCTCCGGATTGCGCATGTCGGCGGCGCGGCGGTCCCGGCGGAAGTCGCCGCGACGTTCGAGCAGCTCTTCGGGGCCGACATCTACGAGGGCTACGGGATGACGGAGCTGTCCGGGATCGCGACGACCTACAGCGCGGGACAGCTGCGTAAGCTCGGCTCGGTCGGGTTTCCGCTCGGCGGCACCGAGCTCCGCATCGACGAAGCCGATGAGCGCGGCGTGGGGGAGGTGCGCTTCCGCGGACGGTCGGTGATCCCCGGCTACTGGAACGACCCGGAGGCTACGGCCGAGGCCATCTCGTCCGACGGCTGGCTCGCGACCGGTGACATGGGATACGTCGACGACGAGGGCTACCTGTTCCTCGTCGACCGCAAGAAGGAGATGATCAACCGTGCCGGGTACAAGGTCTATCCACGCGAGGTCGAGGACGTGCTCTATGGGCACCCCGACGTGATCGAGGCGGTCGTGATCGGCATCCCCGACGACCGGCTCGGCGAGGAGGTCGTGGCGGTCGTCGTTCAGCGCGAAGGCTCGTCGTCGACGCCCGAGAGCCTCCGCGACTGGACCAAGGAGCGGGTCGCGGCGTACAAGTACCCGCGTCGGGTCGTCGTCGTCGCCGAGCTGCCGAAGGGGCCGACGGGGAAGATTCTCAAGCGCGCGATCGACGTGACGACCCTGCTCGCTCCGTGACGCGGTCGCGCACTGCTCCCCTCATCTCGACCTCACGCCGGCTGGCGGTCCGGGTCCGTCGGCGTCCCTGACGGAGGCCGCCGGGCGCGCCGCACGAGCGCGTCCATCGCGTCCATTGCCGCGGGCACGAGCCCTCGCGGGAAGAACAGCATCACGAGGCAGAGGATCGCGCCGAACACGCCGAGTGAGAAGACCGTCGGCGCGGCGGACGGCAGCGCCCAGCCGAAGAGCGTCTCCTGTGCCCCGACCTGCCGGAGCTCGTGCTCGAGGTACAGCATCCCGACCGTGCCGACCACCGCCCCGTAGACGTTGCCGAGGCCACCGACGGCGATCATCACCACGAACTGGATGCTGAGGATGACGGGGAACGAGTCCGGTGAGACGAACTGAAAGGAGAACGTGAACAGGCCACCGGCGAGCCCCGCGAGCGCGGCGGAGTAGACGAAGAGGCGCAGCTTGACCGAGGCGACTGCGACTCCCGACGCCGAAGCGGATGCCTCGTCGGCCGCGATCGCCTGGAGCGCGCGACCGGACCGGGAGCGAACGAGGTTGATGGACAGGAGCAGCGCGACTGCGACGAGCCCCCAGACGACCGCCGCGTGCCATGGCCCGCGAATTTCGCGCCCGGCGATCTCCAGGGGCTTCGTCACTGCGATCCCGTACTGACCGCCGGTGAACCGATCCTGCGCGTAGAGCAGGCCGTACGCGATCAGGCTGAGGGCAAGGGTCGCGAAGGCCAGGTAGTGGCCTCGTAGTCGAAGGAGCGGCACGCCGATGGCGGCAGCGACGATCCCGGTGAGGACGGGTGCAGCGAGGACGGCGAGCAGCGGGTCGATGCCGGCGCCGGGATCGACGAATCGCTTGGCCGGGTCGATTCCGACCGTCAGCACCGCCGACGTGTACGCCCCGATCAGGAAGAACGCCCCCTGCCCGAGCGAGATCTGCCCGGCGAAGCCCGTGAGAAGCGTCAGCCCGATCGTGACGAGCGTGTACAGCCCCATGCGGTCGTAGAGGCCGAGATCGAACGTGGAGAGCTGGAATGGGAGCCAGCAGGCGAACGCGGCGGCACCGAGGAGGAGCCCGATCCTGACGGC
>CAVUIQ010000004.1:0-819689 GCA_963741655.1 uncultured Thermoleophilia bacterium | reverse complement strand
GCCTCGGCCGCGTGCAGGTGTTCGTCGCGCCCGAGAACGTGGCGGCGCTCCGACTCGCGCAGAGCGCCGGCTTCCAGCGCGAGGGTGTCCTCGCGTCGTACTGGGAGATCGACGGAGCGCGTCGATGCGGTCATCCTCGCCCGCATTCCCGGTGACCTGGTGTAGCTTCCGGGTCAACGGGATCATGGACGGCGTCCCGCGCCTCGCTGCGACGGGTGCCGGCACGTCACTTGCAGCCGTAAGCAAGCGGAAGGAGCACATCGTGGCGGAATCGGATCGGCCGAACATCGTCGTCTTCTGGGGCGACGACATCGGCATCTCCAACCTGAGCTGCTACAGCGACGGGATGATGGGGTACCGGACCCCGAACATCGACAGGCTGGCCGACGAGGGGATGCGGTTCACCGACTCCTACGGCGAGCAGAGCTGCACGGCCGGCCGGTCGGCGTTCATCACCGGCCAGAGCGTCTACCGGACAGGTCTGAGCAAGGTCGGGATGCCGAACTCGCCGATCGGGATCTCGGGCGACGACCCAACGATCGCGGAGCTCCTCAAGCCCCTCGGCTACGCAACTGGGCAGTTCGGCAAGAACCACTTCGGCGACCGCGACGAGCACCTACCGACGCACCACGGCTTCGACGAGTTCTTCGGCAACCTCTACCACCTCAACGCCGACGAGGAGCCGGAGTTGCCGGACTACCCGAACCCGAAGGACTTTCCCAACTTCCGGGATCGGTACGGCCCTCGCGGCGTGCTCAAGTGTCGCGTCACGAAGAGCGGCAAGCACACGATCGAGGACACCGGCCCGCTCACGAAGAAGCGAATGGAGACGATCGACGACGAGATCATCGACGGGGCGCTCGACTTCATCAAGCGGAAGCACAACTCCCGCAAGCCGTTCTTCATCTGGATCAACACCACGCACATGCATTTCCGCACGCATGCGAAGAAGCGGAGTCTCGGCCAGGCGGGGCGATGGCAGTCGCCCTACCACGACACGATGGTCGACCACGACAAGTGCGTGGGGAAGGTGCTCGACCACCTCGACTCTCTCGGGATCGCCGACAACACGATCGTCATGTACTCGACGGACAACGGGCCGCATGCGAACTCGTGGCCCGACGCCGGGACGACACCGTTCCGCAGCGAGAAGAACACGAACTGGGAAGGTGCGTTCCGGGTGCCGGCGATCGTGCGCTGGCCCGGAAAGGTTCCCGCCGGAGCGGTCTCGAACGAGATCGTCAGTCACCTCGACTGGCTCCCGACGTTCGTCTCGGCCGCGGGAGACCCGGAGGTGAAGGAGAAGCTGCTCGAGGGGCACGAGGTCGGTGACAAGACGTTCCGTGTGCACCTCGACGGCTACGACCTCGTGCCGTATCTCACGGGAGAGGTCGAGACGAGCCCACGCAAGGACTTCTTCTACTTCTCCGACGACGGCGACCTCGTCGCACTGCGCTACGACAACTGGAAGATGGTGTTCATGGAGCAGCGATGCGTCGGGACGCTCCAGGTGTGGGCCGAGCCGTTCGTCGCGCTGCGCGTCCCGAAGATCTTCAACCTCCGCACCGATCCGTTCGAGCGGGCCGACATCACGTCGAACACCTACTGGGACTGGATGATCGATCGCGCATTCATGCTCTACCCGATGGCCGACATCGTCGGAGGGTTCCTGAGCACGTTCCTCGAGTACCCGCCCCGAATGGAACCGGCGAGCTTCACGGTCGACCAGGTGAAGGCGCGAATCGAGGCCGCAATCTCGGCGGGCCACTGAGCGCCATGCGCTCCGTCTCCCCCGGGACGGTCCTCTCGACCCGGGGGAGACGCAGAGCGTGAGTCACGTCGAGGAAATGGCCCTCATCCCCGGGGGCGAGTTGCGGATGGGCTCGGACGAGCACTACCCGGAGGAGGCTCCGGCGCATCGGGTGCGGGTCGACGCGTTCGCGATCGACCGCTTCGCCGTCACGAACGCGCGGTTCGCCGCCTTCGTCGAGGAGACGGGGTACGTGACGGTGGCCGAGCGGCCGCTCGATCCGGTGGAGTTCCCGGGCGCTCCGGCCGAGAACCTCCAGCCGGGCTCGCTCGTCTTCACGATGACGCCCGGCCCGGTTGACCTCCACCACCTGAACCAGTGGTGGACGTGGACGCCCGGGGCCTCGTGGCGGCACCCTGCGGGACCGCGGTCGACGCTCGACGGACTCGACGAGCACCCGGTCGTCCACGTCGCGTACGAGGACGCCGATGCGTACGCAACCTGGGCCGGCCTTTCGCTTCCGACCGAGGCCGAGTGGGAGCTCGCAGCACGCGGAGGGATCGAGGGGGCAACGTTCGTGTGGGGCGACGAGCCCGAGTCACCGAACGAGCGCCTTGCGAACTACTGGCACGGCGACTTCCCCTGGCGCGCGGATCCGGGCTATGGATCGACTGCCCCGGTGGCCTGCTATCCGGCGAACGCGTACGGCCTCTTCGACATGGCGGGCAACGTCTGGGAGTGGACGAGCGACTGGTACTCGTCGCGGCACACCGAGGACTCGAGCAAGCCGTGCTGCGTGCCGACGAACCCACGCGGCGGGAGCGAGGAATCGAGCCTCGACCCGGCCCAGCCGCAATTCAGCATCCCGCGCAAGGTGATCAAGGGCGGCTCCTTCCTCTGCGCGGACAGCTACTGCATGCGCTATCGGCCGGCGGCACGGCGCCCACAGATGGTCGACACAGGGATGAGTCACATCGGCTTCCGCTGCGTCAGCCGGAGCCTCGGAGGGCGGTCGCGTCGAGCCTACGAAGCGTAGCGCGCTTGCGCGGCCTTCGACGAGTACGTCGCGAGGTCGGCGAAGAGACCGATCGCCACGAGCAGCCAGCCCCAGAAGCCCGAGACCCCGTACACGGGACCCCAGGCGAGGACGTAGGCGATCGTCGTCCACGGCAGGAAGAGAAGTCCGAGCAGCGGCCAGAAGAAGCTCGAGAACGCCGCGTCGACCTTGTCGCCGAAGATCCACCACATCAGGAGCGCGAAGCGCGGGCCGATGAAGCCGGCGGAGAGGGCGAGGCAGCACATAGGGGCCACGCTAGACCATCGGGCCGACGATTTCAATCGTGACCCGGCAGGAGTGCTCGCGGTCGACGAGAACTCGATCGTGATGGCCAAGGAAACGAGGATCGAGCGACGGCTCGACAGGAACCTCGCGCGCGCCTCGACGCCGCGCGGCGCCGCGATCGTGATCGCGAGCGTGACGACCTCGATCACGATCCTGGCGGGCGCCATCATGACCGTCATCGATCGCGACAACTTCCCGACGCTCGGCTCCGGCATGTGGTGGGCCGTGCAGACGGTAACGACGGTCGGCTACGGGGACCACGTTCCGACAACCGTCGGCGGCCAGCTCGTGGCCGCCGTCGTGATGCTGCTCGGGATCGGATTCGTCACGGTGATCACGGCCTCGATCACGGGAGCGTTCGTCGCCCGCTCTCGTCAGAAGGAGAACGAGGGACAGCCCGCCAACATCTCCGCCGATCAACTTGCGGACATCATCGACCGGCTCGAGCGGATCGAGGCCGGGATGCGCGCCCGCTCGTCGTCGTAGGACTCGGCTGCGATCGACTCGCGACGAGGACGGCGACGCTTCGCATAGCCCCTACGCGACGATGCGGTAGACCTGGAAGACCTCGGCGAACTCCCGGTTCACGTTCGTGCCGTGCACCTTCGCGAGGTTCCAGATGTACTCGGCGTTCGCGTAGCGGCGATGCTGCTGGGAAGCGTACTTCTCGACCGCCGCGATCTTGCGCTCGATATGGCGCTGCTCGAGGCCGACGTACGCACCGTAGGAGAAGTCGAAGTTGTTCCACGGGATCTCGTAGCCGAGCACCGTCGTCCGCTTGAAGGCGCGAAGGCCCTCCTGCGCGATCGTCTGGTGATCCTGGTGCACGTCGTGATGGGACGGCTGAAAGACGATTTCGGGCTTCCACTCCTCCCACAGCGCGACGAGCAGCTCGAGGATGTCCTGCCGCCGCTCGGGGAACGTGCGCACGTCGAAGTCGTGCACCGTCAGGTGCGACTCGGGAATCCCGAGCTCGGCCGTCGCCTCGCGCACCTCGCGCGCGAGCGTGTCGGGAGGGAAGCCGGGCGGAAGTGAGCGGGTCGCGATCGAGAACGCGACGTAGCGCACCTCGCAGCCCGCCTCGACGAGCCGGGCCGTTGTGCCACCGCAGCCGAACTCGCCGTCGTCGGTGTGTGGGGCAAGAACGAGCGCCCGTCGGCAGCCTTCGATCACGTCTTCCCTCCCTTTCGCGGAACGCTCACGGCAAGGCCGACGAGCCCGAGCATCGCCCAGGTCATCGGGTCCTCGAAGAGCGCGCTGTAGAAGAAGCTGTGCACGATGATCGCCACTAGCGTAAGGCCCACGGCGAACGACACGCGCGACGTGAATCCTCGACCGAGCCCACGAAGAGCCGCAAGGAGCGCCGCCACGCACACCCAGCCGAAGAGGACGAGGCCGGGCAGGCCCTCCTCCGCCGCGACCGTCACCGGTGTCGTGTGCGACGCCGCCTTCTTCGGCCGCTTGCCGGCAAGGCCGGTCCGGTCGGCGTAGGCTCGCCTGAATCCGCCGACCCCGACTCCGCCGATCGGGTGTGTCGCCGCGATCCGCAGCCCCTGCCCGACGAGCGTCGCACGGTCACTCGTGATCGAGTCGACGCCCGAGCGCGACTTCGCCTCGACCCGGTTGCGCGTCTGCGGTACGGCGAGCGCTCCGAGGACGAGGACGACGGCGAGCGCTGCGGCAACGATCACTGCGACACGGCCCCAGACGACGAGCGCCGCGACGAGGACGCCGGCCGCAAGCGCCACGAAGCTCGATTGCGAGAACGAGAAGAAGAGCCCGATCCACATGGCGACGATGACGGCGTAGAGGCCGCCGAGCTTCCAGCCGCGGACGCCGCCGAGCAGCACGCCCGCGAGCGCTGTGAGAATGCCGATCGTCAGGTAGCGCCCGTAGATCGACGGATCCCAGAAGATCGAGTTGACGCGGAAGAACGGTGCATACGCATTCCCGACGATCACCTTGGGATTCCAGAAGACGTCACGGGTCGCCCACTGGTAGACGCCTATCGACGCGTAGGCGAGCGCGGTACCGACGAGAGCGACCCACAGCCAGGTCAGCCAACGGCCGCGCCAGGGCAGCCGCGCGAACCCGAGAGCGAGCAGCCCGAAGGGCAGGACGAACGCACCGACGAAGATCGCGCCTTCGCGGAGATCGACGCTCCAGACGAGCGTCAGGCCCGTCCAGGCAACGAACGCGGCAAGGGGGATCGCGACGGGCCCGAGCTCACGAGTCGCGACTGTCTCGACGGACGACGAGCTGCCACCCGAGCGCGACAGCGAGCGAGCCGACGACGACGTAGAGAGGCAGGAGCAGGTTCGCGTCCTCGTCGCCGAGTTGCACCGGGATCCGTGCCGGCACGCACGCGAGTGTCCCGAACGCGAGGAGATAGGGGTAGCGCAACAGGGCGAACCCGCCCGCGGCAGCGACCACGACGCCGGCAACTCCGGCGGCACCGAGCTTGACAGGGCTCAGATCCGGCGCGAGGTAGGCGGCGAGAAACGCGAGCCCGAGTGCCCAGCCCACCAGACCGACGATGCGGAGATCGCGGCGCTGCGCGACGAAGAGCAGCGCCAGACCGGCGCACCCGAGCACGCTTCCGAGCTGCCCGATAGCGCTCACGGTGCCGGGCTCCGGACGAACACAGCGGCCCGGGCACTGCGGCCGTTGGCCGTCACCGTCAGCGTGAACCGTCCAGGCTGGAGCGGTGCCCGCAGCCGGAGCGTTCCCGGTCGCGCGACACCCGTGCGGGCACCGAGCTTCCACGTCACGCGGGCGGCGTCGGTGAGCACGAGCACGGCGAAGCGCCCACCGGGGGTCGTCACGATGCTGGAGCGGCCAAGCGCGATGTACCGGATCACGACGACCTTCGAACGGGTCGGCCGTCCCTCGTTGCCCGCGACGTCGACGGCGCCGAGCCGCAGCGAGTACGGCCCCTGGGGCAACGGCTCGCCCGCCGCTGCGGCCGAACCAGTCGATCGTGCCCTCGGTTCTCCGTCCCCTTCTTGAGGACGGCGCGCTCCTCGTTCACGTAGAGCGAGACGCGGGCGGGCTCGTCGACGCGATAGCCGACGACGACCCGGTCGCTCCGTGCGTCGCCGTCCGGGGAGAAGACCCGGGGAGCGAGCCGCGTCATCGCAATCACCGGAGGGGTCGTGTCGACGCGGATCGGATTGGGAAGAACGATCGTGCGGTGCTGTCGCCGCAGCTTCACGCGCGGCCGGTACGACGCCCTCGGGAACGGGCGACGCGAGCGTCGCTCTCACCGTTCCAGACGAACGACACCCGCCCGCGCGGTTGCTTCTCCCGGCGCACGAGACGACGGACGACGTTCCCGCCCTCGTCGATCATCTCGATGTCGAGGACGTCCGCCTCGCGGAGCCGGAACGAGATCACCGCCGAGTCGGTCGGGCAGTCGCAGACGGGCGAGATCACCTTCGGGAGAACGCGTGTCCCGAGGATCGGGCTCGGTGTCAGCTTCAGCGACTCGGTGTAGACGAAGGCCAGCGCCGTGGCAGCGAGCAGCGCCGCGACGAGCGCGGCTGGCGCAAATCTGGCCAAGGCCGACAGATTCTACGTCGGATCGGCGCGAAGCGGCCGTCACGCCGGCGGGAGGACGGGCGACGGGCGACGCTCCGCCTCGCCGAGGCTCGGCTGCGCATCGCCCCTACGCATCGCCCCTACGATTCGGCGAGGCCCCAGTCGAGCACGACACGCCAGCCGTCGGGATCCGCGATCGTGATGCTGCGGCCGTCCCAGTACGGGTTCTCGGGCTCGACGTCGGGATACCCGAGATCCGAGAGGCGCCCGGCAACGATCTCCGCCGCCTGCTCCGACTCGACGTAGAGCACGAGCAGGTTGTCGACGCTCGGCGCAGGACAGGGACTGCCGTCCTCGTGCGACGTGAACTCGAGGTGGTAGTCGCTCCCGGGTAGCCCGAGCATGACGCCGTCGTAGCCGGAGTGTCCCTCGAACCGTCCGAGCTCGACGAGCCCGACGCCGTCCCGATAGAACTCGACGACCTCGTCGAGCCGGTCCGTCGGGCGCGCGATTCTGACCCGGATCACCGGGAGTCCGGCGGGCCAGCTCACCCGGTGTCGGCCTCGGCGACCTGGGGTGCGCCCCGCCCGGCGAACCAGCGCGCGAACGCGACGAGCGATGCGATCACCGCGACCACGGCTCCGGCGATGAGGATCGCGTTGGCGCCGGGCGGATCGACGAGCTTGACCCCCGCGAGCGTGAGCGTTGCCGCGAGCACGATGCGCAGCGAGCGGTCGGGGAGCTTCACGGTGAACCGGCCGCCGATGAGGACTCCGGGGATCGAGCCGATCAGCAGCCAGCCGGTCGCCCTGAGGTCGACGCTGCCGGCGACGAGATGCCCGGCACCTGCGGCGGCGAGCAGAATCGCCGCGTGGAAGATGTCGGTGCCGACGATCTTCGCGGCGGTGAGCGGGAAGGCGATCAGCATCACGAGCCCGAAGACGGTGCCGCTCCCCACCGAGGTCAGGCCGACGACGAAGCCGCCGACGACACCGGTGAGGACGGCGATCACCTTGTCGCGCGGCCCGAGGATGAACGGCCGATCGTCGGAGTCCGTGTGAAGGTACGCCTTGACGAGAAACCCGAGCCCGCAGAAGACGAGGGCCACGCCGAGGATGATCTTCGCCGTGTCCTCGTACCCGTCGCCGTAGCGCTCCGTCAGCCACCACGCGAGCCCGACGCCGAGGAACGAGAACGGGATCGAGCCGAGGAGCATCCACGCCGTCAACCGCAGGTGGACGTGGCCGAGCCGCCGATGCTGGACCGCCCCGAACGACTTGAAGATCGCGCCGTGGACGATGTCCGTGCCGATCGCGACCGACGGCTTGAAGCCGAAGACGAGCACGAGCAGCGGCGTCATCAGGGAGCCCCCGCCCATTCCCGTGGTGCCGACGAGCAGTCCGATCAGGAGACCGGCGAGTGAGAGCTTCCAGTCCATAGTATGGTCTAGACCGTTGTCTCCGGTGCCCCGAGCAGGATCTCCTTCAGCGTGTCGCCACGGAGTCCGAGGCGGAGCGTCTCGAGCGGGATCACCTCGTCGGGCGGGATGTTGCCGAGGTTCACGTTCGGCCCGAGCTGCTTCACGAACCACGCCTGCGACGACTTCGTCGGGGCCTCGAAGATGAGGTCGTCGACGGGTACGCCGTGCACGATCTCGTCGATCAGACCGGTGCGCATGTCGCCGTCCTTGCGGAAGATGCCGGCCGTGCCGCCCTCGCGGGCCTCGGTGATCACCTTCCAGGAGCCGGCCTCGAGCTCCTCCTTGATCCACTCGACCCACTGGTAGGGCGCGTAGACGACGTCGGAGTCCTTCGAGCCGACCTCGGAGAGCACGACGAAGTCGCGGGCGAAGTCACGGATCAGCTCGAGCTTCTCGTCCCGCGGGATGTCGATCGTGCCGTCGGAGATCTCGACGTGGGCAAAGCGGTGCTCGGTCAGCCACGCCTTGAACTCGTCGAGCTTGCCCTTGGCATAGACCGCCTCGAACAGCGTGCCACCGCAGACGACCGGGGTGCCGAAGCTCCGGTAGAGCGCGATCTTCTTCTCGAGGTTGTTCGTGACGTAGCTCGTGCCCCAGCCGAGCTTGACGATGTCGACGAAGTCGCCGGCGGTGTCGAACATCCCCTCGATGTCGCGGATGTTGAGACCCTTGTCCATCACATGGGTGAGGCCGTTCTGACGGGGCTTGCCCGGACGGGCCGGGACGCCCAGCCAACCATCGTTAAAGGCGGGCATAGAGCTCCTTCAGCTTGTCGTGGGCACGGGCCTGAACGTCGTGGTAGAGCGAGTTGCCGTGGGCGTCGATGCCGACGATCAGCGGGCCGAAGTCCTTGACGCGGAACTTCCACAGGCACTCGGGCATGAGCTCCTCCCACAGCACCTCCTCGATCTCCTCGATCTGCGTCGTCTCGAGCGCCGCGGCGCCGCCGACGATCGCGAAGTAGACCATTCCGAGGCGCTGCATCGGCTCGATCGCGACGTCGGGGAAGCCGCCCTTGCCGCAGATCGCGCGGACGCCGTACTGCTCGCCGAGCCCCTCGGTGAAGCGCACCATGCGGGCGCTCGTCGTCGTGCCGATGCAGATCTTCTCGTACGTGCCTCTGCCCTCGGCGTCCTCCGACACCTTGCGCACGTTCGGCGCCGTGTGGAGCAGGAACGCGCCGCCGAGGTCCATCGGCGGCTCGACGCCCTGGTCGAAGATGCGAATCTGGGTGCGGTCGCGGATGCCGATGATGTGGCCCTGCACCGTGACCTCGTCGCCGGCGCGGAGCTTCAGGATCTCGGCCGGATCCGTGATCGGGAACGTGACTTCGTGGTGGGCCATCAGCTCGTTCCCCGTTCCGAGAGGCTTGTGACGCTGCGTCACATGCAACGGGCGCTGCGGTCGGACGGGTGGTGTCGAGGTGCATCAGAACTCCCTGTCGAAGTCGATGGAGCCGTCCGCGGCGATGTGCGCCGAGGCGCGGCGGGCGGCCCAGCACTGGTAGTTGACCGCGACGGGGTTGAGCGTCATGTGCGTGTCGGCGTGCTCGATGTGGCACTGCAGGACGGTGACGTCGCCGCCGAGGCCCATCGGGCCGATGCCCGTCTCGTTGAGCAGGCCGTAGAGCTCGTCCTCGAGCTGTGCGACGAGCGGATCGGGGTTGCGCGTACCGACCGGGCGTGCGATCGCCTCCTTGGCCATGTACATCGCGTAGTCGGCGGAGCCGCCGATCCCGACGCCGACGATGCCGGGCGGGCACGGCTTGCCTCCGGCGTCGACGATCGACTCGAGCACGAACTTCTTGATCCCGACGACGCCGTCGGCGGGAACGCACATCTTGAGGAAGCTCATGTTCTCGGAGCCCGAGCCCTTCGGCACGCACTTGACGTCGAGGCCGTCCCAGTCGGGGATGAAGTCCCAGTGGACGATCGGCAGCCGGTAGCCGATGTTCGGGCCCGTGTTCTCGCGCGTGAGCACGTGCACTGCGTTCGAGCGCAGCGGGTGCTCGACCGTCGCGCGTGCGGTGCCCGCCTTGAGGGCCGCGTAGATGCGCGTCGGGTGGAGCGGGAAGTGCTCGCCGACGCGGCACGTGTAGACGGCGATGCCGGTGTCCTGGCAGACGAGGTTCTTCTGCTCGTCCGCGATCGAGACGTTGCGGTGGATCGTCTCGAGGATCCGGATCCCGGTCTTCGAGGTCTCGCGGTCGCGTGCGTCCGCGAGTGCGTCACGGAGATCCTGCGGGATGTCCTTCAGCGCCCAGACGTACAGGTGCGCCGCGGCATCCTCGACTGCTCCGTCGAGATCGGTGGTGGTTGTCGTGCTCATACGCTCGCTTTCTCCGAGGCTGCCCGTCCGGCGCGCCGTCCGAAGACGACGCACTCGAGCAGCGAGTTGCCCATCATGCGGTTGCGCCCGTGGGTGCCGCCTGCGATCTCACCGCAGGCGTAGAGGCCCTCGAGCGTGGTCTCGGCCGTCTCGTCGATCACGAGACCGCCGTTCTGGTAGTGGAGGACGGGGTAGGTGAGGAGTGGCTCCTGTCAGCGGGTCGATGCCGGCACCGCGGTAGCGCCGCAGCATGTACGGCAGCGAGATGTCCGCGTCGGCCTCCGGGATCCGCGTCGTGTCGAGGTAGACCGCCGGGCGCCCGTCCTCCGTCTCGACGCCGCGGCCCGCTGCGACCTCGTCGAAGATCGCCTGGGAGACGACGTCGCGGGGCCCGAGCGAGTCGGTGAACTCCTCGCCGTTCGCATTCAGCAGCACTGCGCCGTAGGCGCGCGTCGTCTCGGGGATCGAGTAGCCCTGCATCGTCACGGGCCAGGCGCCGCCGTTCGGGTGGTACTGCAGCGCGTCGAGGTCGCGCGCCTCCGCGCCGAGGTCGAGGGCGATCTGCGTCACCTCGCCGGTCGCGTTCGGGTGGTTGGTCGAGAGCTCGTGCCGGCGCTCGGCCTCGGCGTAGCAGCGCCCACCCGCCGCGAGGACGACCGTGCCGGCCTCGAGGGTTACCGGCTCACCGTCCTTGACGTCGAACGACGCGCGCCAACCCGAGGCGGTCGGTTCGAGCGCGGCGAGCGCATGGTTCGGAAAGCTGAGTGCGCCGCCGGCCTCGTGGGCATCCCGGAGCGCCTTCGTGATCGCGTGCCCGGTGCGGTCGCCCACCTGGAGGAGCCGCTGCCGCGAGGCGCCGCCGCAGCGGGCAAGGCGATAGCCCCCGTTCTCGCGCGTGAACGCGCAGCCGAGCTCCTCGAGCCAGTGGATCGCCGATTGCGCGTCTCCGGTGAGGATCTCGACGAGTCGCGGATCGGCCGTGTCGTGGGACGAGCGCATCACGTCCTCGGCGTGGAGCTCCGGCGAGTCGTCTGCGCCGAAGGCGGCCTGAATCCCACCCTGTGCCTTCGACGAGTTGTTCGCCTGGATCGAGCCCTTCGTCGCGAGGGCGACCCTCGCGCCTGCGCGCTCGGCGGAGACCGCGGCCGCGAGCCCGGAGGCGCCGCTGCCGATCACGAGCACGTCGAATCGCGCCGAGGGCTCCATGCGCGCAAGCGTACCACGATTTGTTATTCGTTGCATTACAGTCTCTTATCTCCGGCGTCGCGGTAATCCTCCTGCGATAGGATCGCCGCATGTCGCAGATCGCCGATGTCATGCGCCCGGACTTCATCGAGGTCGCGCCCGAGGACACGCTCGGCGAGGTCGCGGAGCGGATGACGGCCGTGAACGTCGGCGCGGTCGCGGTCAAGGACAGCGGCCGGCTGATCGGGATCCTGACCGAGCGCGACCTCCTCAAGGCGATGGCAGCGCGGGTTCACTCGAGCGAGGCGCGGGTGCGACAGTGGATGACGCCCGATCCGGTCACGGTCACGGCTCGACACCGATGTCGAGGAGGCGGCGCGGATCATGATCGACAAGGCTTCCGGCACCTACCGGTGCTCGACGACGACGGCCGCGTCGTCGGGATCGTCAGCCTGCGGCGCGTCGTCAGCGCTGCGCAGACGCCTGCCTGAGGGGCGGCGCACTCCGGCGCCCGGCTGAAGCTTCGAGCTCTAGCGCCGCGCGTTGACGAACGCCACGAACTCGTCGGCAGCCCGCGTCGCCACACGCCCCGAGGCGCGCACGAGCGAGATCTCGCGCTTCGCGTTCATCCCCGCGAGCCTGGCCTCGGCGAGCGTGCCCGCCGCGAGATCGGACTCGACCGCCGTCCGCGAGATGAACGTGACCCCGTATCCGGCCTGCACGGCGCTCCGCACCGACTCCTGCAGCCCGAGCTCGAGCGACGTCGAGAGCTCGCGCAACCGCACGCCCATCGCACGAAGCTCGTCCTCGACGACCTGACGCACCCCGGCGCCTTCCTGCATCACGATCAGCGTCTCCTCGCGCAGCTCGTCCAGCTCGACCGTTCGGCCGGCGAACGAGTGACCGGGAAGGCAGATCAGGATCACCTCGTCCTCGAGGATCGGCTCGAAGCGGACCGCCCGGTGACGTCGCGCTGCACCGACGATGCCGAGCTCGAGCTCGCGGTTGGCGACGAGGTCGACGACGGTCTGCGTGTCGTGCACCTCGAGCGCGACGCGTAGATCGGGATGCTGCTGCTGGAACTCGCAGAGAAGGATCGGAACGGCAACCGCGGCCGGTCCGGTGGATGCCCCGATCGAGAGCTCACCGGTGAGCGCGCCGGCGCTCTCGGCCGAGACCTCGTCGAGCATCTGCTCCTCGAGCTGGAGGAGTCGCTGGGCGCTCCGGAAGAGCCTGAGCCCGGCCTCGGTCGGCTCGACCCGGCGCCCGGATCGGTCGAGCGAGTTGCGTCCCGAGTCGCTTCTCGAGCGACCGCACCTGGAGCGAGACGGCCGGCTGCGTCACGCCGAGCCGCTCGGCTGCCTGCGAGAAGCTCCGCAGCTCGACGACGGCGCAGAATGCTGCGAGCTGGCGTGTATCCATAAGCAAATCTTATCCCAGGATCGCCAAGTGAAGACGCGCGGAGAGGCGACTCCCGACCCGTCGCGCGCGGGCAGCGCCGTAGGACACGATACGGTCGGGAGATGAAGATCTGGATCGACATGACGAACTCGCCGCATGTGCCGTTCTTCCGGCCGCTGATCCGGCTGCTCGAGGAGCGGGGCAACGAGGTGCGGGTCTCGGCGCGGGACTTTGCACAGACGCTGGAGCTCCTCGACACCGCAGGGATCGTGCACGAGGTCGTCGGGCCGCCCCACGGGGGGGCCGGACGCGCAGGGAAGATCCGTGCCATGGGCTCCCGCTTGCGCGCACTGCGCGCATGGGCCGAACCGCAGCGCTTCGACCTTGCTCTCTCCCACGCCTCCCACGAGCTGCCGCTCGCGGCTCGCTCCCTGGGTGTGCCCTCGTCGTACGCGTACGACTACGAGTTCGCGCGCTCACAGCACACGCTCGGCTCTCGAGCAGCGACGCGCGTCATCGTTCCCGCCACGATCCCGCAGGATCGGCTCGACCGTCTCGGCGCGAAGGCCGGCAAGGTCCGCCGCTACCCGGGCCTGAAGGAGGAGTACTACCTCTCCGGGTTCAGGCCCGATGCGGGCGTGCTCGACACGCCTCGGCCTCGACTCTGCCCGCGTTCTCGCGGTCATCCGCACGCCACCCGAGGTCTCGCTCTACCACCGGCACGGCAACCCGCTCTTCGCCGACGTGCTCGAGCGACTCGGGAACGACCCCGCCGTCCAGGCGGTCGTCCTCCCACGCACGCCGGCTCAGCGCGATTCGATCCGAGAGGCGACGCTCCCCTCGCTCGTCGTCCCCGAGCACGCGATCGACGCGCAGAGCCTGATCGCACTCTCGGACCTCGTCGTCTCGGCGGGCGGCACGATGAACCGGGAGGCGGTCGCGCTCGGGACTCCGGTGTGGACGACCTTCGCAGGCACGCTCGGCGCGGTCGACGAGCGGCTGATCGCAGAGGGCCGGCTGGCGGAGCTGACCGACGCGGCCGCGCTCGTGCTCACGAAGAAGGTGGCTGCGCGTGCAGTCGAGCAGCGCGACCCGGAGCTGATGCTCGACCTGCTGCTCTCCGCTCTCTGAGGCCGGCTCCCGCCGCTCCTCAAGGCCCGAGAGTCCGCCCCGCGTCGGCGAGTGCGACAGGTGATGTATCCCCCAAGCCCGAAGTCGGCGCAGCGGCAACCCGGCGCGGCTCGGCGACGATCCGTCGCAGCTCTGCCACGAGCGCTGCCGCGTCTCCCGAGCCGACGAGCCGCTCGAGCACGGCGAGCTCCTCATCGAGCCACGTCCCCTCGACCGGAGGCCGGGCTATCCGCTGGATCTTCGGATGCGGGCTCGGGGAGACGACCTCGCCCTCGCCGACGAGCACCTCGTGCAGCTTCTCGCCCGGTGCAGGGCCGATGATCTGGATCGCGATCTCGGTTCCCGGCTCCTTGCCGGAGAGGCGGATCATGTTCTCCGCCAGGTCCATGATCCGCACCGGCTCGCCCATGTCGAGGACGTAGACCTGCCCGCGCTCGGCGATCGCACCGGCCTGGACGACGAGCTGGACGGCCTCGGGAATCGTCATGAAGAACCGCGTCATCTCGGGATGCGTCACCGTCAGCGGCCCGCCCCGCGCGATCTGGCGCCGAAAGATCGGGATCACCGAGCCGGACGAGCCGAGCACGTTGCCGAAGCGCACCGCGACGAACCGCGTCGCGACATCGGCGCGGTGGCCCCACGTCTCGACGATCCACTCGCAGAGCGCCTTCGACTGCCCCATGATCGTCTGCGGGTTCGCCGCCTTGTCGGTCGAGACGAGAACGAACCGCTTGGCCCCAAACTCGACTGCCGCATCGGCCACGGTGCGCGTGCCGAGCGTGTTGTTGCGCACCGCCTCGAGCGGGTTCGTCTCCATCATCGCGACGTGCTTGTAGGCGGCGGCGTGGAAGATCACGGTCGGCCGCTCGGACGCGAAGACCTGTCGCATCCTGACGCCGTCCTTGACGTCGGCGACGACGGCAACACCGCCCAGGAAGCCGCGCTCACGGGCAAGCTCGCGGTCGATCTCGAACAGCGCAGGCTCGGAGTGATCGACGAGCACGAGCCGTGACGGGCCCAGACGGGAGAGCTGACGGCAGAGCTCGGATCCGATCGAGCCACCCGCTCCCGTGACCATCACGATCTCGTTCGAGACGTAGCCGGCGATTGCCTCGAGGTCGACCTCGACAGGCTCCCGCCCGAGCACGTCCTCGACCTCGACCGGGCGCAACTGCGTCGCGAGCCCGGAGTCGCCGCTGACGAGCTCGCTCAGCCCCGGCAGCGTCTTGACGGGAAGGCCTCCGGCGCGCGCCGCCTCGACGATGCGGCCGCGCACCTCGCCCGAGGCGGACGGCATTGCGATCAGCACCTCGTCCGGCCGGCGATCGCGGATCACCTGCGGCAGGTCGGCCGTTGTCCCGAGGACGCGGATCCCGTGCAGCCGCAGGTTGCGCTTGCGCGGATCGTCGTCGACGATCCCGATCGGCGTGTACCCGAGCGCCGGGTTGCGCAGCATCTCCTTGATCACGAGCTGGGCGGCGTCGCCCGCTCCCACGACGATCGCCTCCTTCCCACGCGCGACGACCTGACCGGGCAGCGGCCGCTCGATCAGCGTGCGCGCGGCGAGGCGTGAGCCGGCGACGAAGCCGAGGCAGAGGAGGAAGTCGATGAACCAGACGCCCTTCGGCACCCGCGCCGGGTGGAACTCGAACAGGGTGAAGACGATGAAGGTTGCGAGCGAGGCGAAGGCGACACCGCGGAGCGCCGCCCACATGTCACGGGTCGAGACGTAACGCCACCAGCGGTTGTAGAAGCCGGCGAGCGCGAAGACCGTCAGCTGGATCCCGACGACGACCAGGATGATCTGCCAGTCGAGGTAGTGGTCGTAGTAGATCGGGCGCCCCTGGTCGAAGCGCAGAAACCACGCGAGCGTCCACGCGGCCGCGATGATCACCGCGTCGGCGGCGAGCTGCCAGACGGCGTGCCGGTTGAACGGGGATCTCACGTCAGATCAGTTCGGGGAGCAACGCCGCGGGCCTGCACGAGGCGCCCGTTCACGCAGCCGTAACGGGCATCGCAGCGAGCACGGTCGAGACGACCTGCTCCTGCACATCGGCACCGATGCAACCCCACAGCGGAAGCGCGAGATTGTCGGCGGCCGCACGCTCCGTCTCGGGAAGAGAGCCGGGCCCGTAGCCGAGGTACCGCATCGCGGGCTGCAGGTGCAGGGGCGTCACGTAGTAGGACGCCGACGCGATACCCGCCTCCTTCAGCGCCGCGCTGATCCGGGCACGCTCTGGCGTGCGCACGACGTACATGTGGTACACGTGGCCCGGTACGTCCGGCGGCAGGTCGACGACGCTGCCGAGACCGAGATCGGCATAGCGCGCCGCTCCAACCCGGCGCCCCTCGTTCCAGCCCGGCGAGGTGGGGAAGGAAGACACGCAGTGCCGCAGCCTGGATCGCATCGAGACGCGAGTTGGTGCCGATGAGCTCGAAGGTCTGCTTGTCGCGCGATCCGTGGAAGCGCAGCATCTTGACGCGCTCCGCCACCGCATCGTCACGACAGGCGATGAGGCCGCCGTCACCGAGAGAGAAGAGGTTCTTCGTCGGAAAGAAGCTGAAGGTGGAGCACACGCCCTCGCTCGCAACGCCGGCGGCACCAAAGGCCTGCGCCGAGTCCTCGATCAGCGGGAGCCCGAGCGCAGCGAGCTCCGCGAGCGGCGCCGGGCGGCCGAAGAGATGCACCGGCATGATCGCCTTCGTCTTCGGCGTGATCCGGGCGGCGACGTCCTCCGGATCGAGGTTGAGGGTGATGGGATCGATGTCGGCGAAGACGGGAGTCGCGCCCGCCCGGGCGATCGCCTCGGCCGTCGCGTAGAACGTGAACGAGGGGCAGATCACCTCGTCACCAGCCCCGATCCCCATCGCCTCCAGCGAGAGCACGAGCGCGTCGGTGCCGTTGGCAACTCCGATCGCGTGCGGCACGCCGAGGTAGGCGGCCGACTCGCGCTCGAACGCCTCGACCTCGGGGCCGAAGATGAAGCGTCCCGACTCGAGGACCTCGGCGAAGCGCGCCTTGAGCTCCGGGATAAGCGGTGCGTACTGCGCTTTCACGTCGACGAGAGGGATCATGACGGGTCGAGTGTACCGCCTGAGGGTGCCACATGACCGGCGCATGCAGGGGAAATGCGATTCCGGAGCGTGCGCTTCACCGTCGTGTTCACGACGGGTCGACGGGCATCGCGGCCCGACGCTTCCGCCAGTAGCGCAGGCCCAGCCAGCCGGCAGCGCCCACGATGACGACCGCAACGGCAATGTCGGCGTACCGGAACGCGTGGTGGAAGCTCTCCCAGTTCGCGCCGGCGGCCCAGCCGATCCCGGCGAAAACGAAGCACCAGATGGCCGATCCGAGCAACGTGAGGACGGTGTACCGCCTGAACGGCGCCTCGAACATGCCTGCCGGGACCGAGACAAACGACCGGACGACCGGCGTCAGCCGTCCCAGGAACACCGCCCAGTCGTCCCAGCGGAGAAACCAGGCCTCGGCACGCTCGAGCTTCTCGTGGTCGAGATGGAGCCAGCGCCCGTGTTTCTCGAGGTACGGCCTTCCGCCGCGGCGGCCGATCTCCCAACCGATGACGGCACCGATGAGATAGCCGACCGTACCCGCCGTCGCGATCGCGAGGTAGGCGTCGAGTCCCGGCTCGAACGTGTAGCCGAACAGCTCCACCGACGTGCCCGCGATCGCACCCGAGGCAATTGCGCCGCCATAGACCATCACGACCTCGCTCGCGGCCGGGAGCACGGCATCGATCAGCATCAGGAGAAAGACGGCGTACAGGCCGTAGTTCCCGATCGCCGTCGTGATCGCATCGGTCAGCGTGCTGAGGATGGAGAAGAGCATCAGGTGAGGACTCTAGCGCCGGGCATCACAACGTTACGTCCGTGTGGCGCTGAGGGCCGGTGGTCTCCGTGGCCGGTCCCGGGAGAGGCTACGCCATCTCCCCTACGGGTCCAAGTGGAACGTCTAGCGAGGCCCGACGATGCGCTGCACGCGGACCGGCTTCGAGAGCTCGATCGTCCCGAGCGCGTTCTTCGCAGTGACACGGACGACGTACGCTCCGCCCTTGACTGCCTTCTTCGTTCGATCGAGGCCGTTCCAGACGAGAGCAGGCGCGCCAACCTGGTAGGTACGTCGGGCGAGCGTTCGAACGACCTCACCGGCAGGCGTCTCGACCGTGACGACGACGCGTGCCGGGCGAGACTGCTTCCACGTGATGCCGAGGTCGCGTCCGCCCGGCGGCAAGAAGAGCTTGCGGGGCGCGGTCGCGAGGAAGCCGAGGGTCGTGTTGACGGTGA
Organism: uncultured Thermoleophilia bacterium; assembly: GCA_963741655.1. Classification (GTDB taxonomy): domain Bacteria; phylum Actinomycetota; class Thermoleophilia; order Gaiellales; family Gaiellaceae; genus Gaiella. The sequence goes on along the minus strand of CAVUIQ010000004.1, from coordinate 801,230 downwards.
ACGCCTGCGTCATCTCGGACGGCTGCCCGAGGTCGTCGACCGCGGCGACCTTCAGCGTCCAACGGCCGTTCGCGGGTGGGGTCGCAGCGACGCCGAGCGCGACAGGCGGCGGCGCCACCGGCGGGAACGGGATTGCGAAGCTGCCCGGCTGGCGCTCCCGTGTCTCGGTGAACGCGACGACACCGTCGGGCGCGGTTACCGTCACCGTCGTGAGGGCGGGGCGAACCAGCTTGTAGCGGAGACTCTGCCGATCGGCGATGCCGTCGCCGTCCGGTGAGACGACCGCGACGGTCGGCTGCACGAAGACGCCCGTGTACTCGAAGAGCAATGCCGTCGAGATCGCGCGCTCGGGCCCGGACGGCTTGCTGAGGAGCGTTCCGTTGAACGCCATCGTCGTGGAGCCACCACCGTCAAAGGCCATCGCGGTAACCGCACCGAGACGCACCATGGCCTGGGCGAGCTCGAAGTTCGTCATCCCGACCGAGTACCCGGCTTGGCGTCCGTCGACAGCAACGAGGATCATGCGTCCGTCCGCGAGCTGACCGAGGCCGGTGCGCGGAGCGCGAGCACCGAGCTGAATCGGCGTGAACGTCTCGCCTGCGCGGAAGACCGCGGCGCCGTTGCGCACGATCTGCGGCCCCCCACCGATCGCGGAGACGACGTTGGGCCACTCCGGCTTGAAGATCAGGCGGGAGGTGATGGCCTGACCGACCGGCCCCTCGGACGCGAGTACGACCGCAGCGGAACCGACGCCGACAATGACCGCACCTCCGAGCGGGATCGGCACCGGCCCACCTCCTGATCGCACTTCGACGACCGGGGCGACGAGGTCGGCGTTCGGAACGGGCGCCGGAAGCGGGAAGAGGATCAGTGCGGTCGCGCCCGGAAGCGTGGGCGTCATCGGGCCCCATGCCTGGGTGTACAGCGCCGTTCCGTTCGCGGGTGGAGCCTCGTTGAAGGCGTTGAGCGTCCGCTTCGCACCCGCTCCCTGCCACGTGCCGAAGAACGAGATGCGCCTGACGTCGAGCGTGCCGTCCGTCGTGATGCCGGCACTCGAGCGCTCACCGAACGGCGGGCTCGCCACCTGCCCCTCGCGCATCAAGATGCCACTCGGAGCCCCCGAGTCGAAGTTGAAGTAGTCGCCGTTCACACCTGCCGTGGTCGCTGATGGGGCGACGCGTCGCTGGATCGCGGTCAGTGTCTCGAGTCCCGTCAGCGTCTCGTTCGACAGGGCGGGGGCGAGAGTCGTCGTTCCGCCAGGGCGCGGCCCGGTCAGGACGTTGAGCGCCACCGGGCCGTTCGAGGTGAACTGGACGGCCGTGTCGAACGTGACGCCCGGCCAGAGCTCGCGTGGCTGCGCCGCCGCGGGAGCGGCGAGGAGCAGAGCGGCGAGCACGGTGAGGAGGAGGCGGCGTCCCATCGACCAGTTCGAGAGTACCGACCAGATCGCCCCGGCCCGCCACTCCTAACGCCCTGCTTACGAGTGGATCCGCCGCGCTAGAGCGGCAACTCGGCATCGCGGGCGAACCGCAATTCCGGTACGTGATGGAGCTCGCCGACGTCCCGGGCCATCTCGAGGAACGTGTAGAAACCGGCGCGCTCACGCGGGCCGAAGCTGTAGCGGAGCTTCTCGAAGTAGCGCGCGAGAAAGCCCGCCGGGTAGCCGTAACGCTCGCTGGCCTCGTACGCGAGCTTCTCGGGCTCGGAGCGGGCGAGCCGAACCGATGCGACAAGCGCATGCTCGAGGTCGGAGAGCCCCTCGACGACCGGCTCCGGGGCCGCCCAGACGGCGAACACCATCGGGAGCCCTGTCTTCTCGAGCCAGAGACGGCCGAGGTCGTAGTGGGGGGTCGGATCCTCGAAGGCGCTGCGGAGGGCCGCATCGCCGATCAGGAGCTTCGCGTCGGCTTCCTCCTCGAACGAGCGGATCTCGGCGCCAGGGAGCAGGATCCGGGTCAGGACGACGGAGGTTGCGCTCTCGGGCGTGACGGCAACGGAGCGCACGCGGGCGAGCGACATACGCGTGACGAGCTGGATCGAGTCGACCGCGCCCTCCGACGAGACGCAGAGGCGTGGCAGGAGTCGCAGCGTGTCGGCATGGCGCGCATACTCGATGGAAGAGATCGGCGCGACATCGAGATCGCCGTCGATGAGCATCCTGTTGAGCTCGGTGGGCACGCCCACGACCTCCTCCACCTCGTACTCGAGCCTGTGGAAGACGGGGGCCATGTTGACGTACGAGATGCGACCGAGCTTGATCATCCATCGCTCAGCGTATCGGGATGCGCGGTTGCGTCGCCCCGAGGGGGCGCCCACCCGATACCGTGCGGGGGTGAGCGACGTGGTCTCCGGCTCCCGCACGACACTCCTCGAGTCCCTGGTCGAGCGCTTCCCGGACGTTCCGCCCGAGGCCGTGCTGAAGGAAGACCTGCTTCGCACCGGCATTGCGTTCGACGGCTCCGCCCTCAGCGACAACCTCGAGGGCGAGATCAAGCCCAAGTCGTACTTCATCTTCTCGTTCGACCAGAAGCCGCTCGCCGACCTCGGCGAGGCGGCGCTGCGGCGGCCCCCGGAAGAGCTGGCGTTGACCGGAGGCCCGTTCGGCCTCAGACGCACGATCGTCTCGGTGCGCGTCAATCCGACCTCGCCGTACCGCGTCGGGCTGACCGACGAGGGCACGCTCGGACTCTCTGTCGACGGGCAGCCGCTCGCCGACGTCCACCTGCCGCCGATGCCGGAGTACTACCGGCACCTGCTCGGAAACGGCAAGACGGTGATGGAGACCGCACCCACGATTCAGTGGGGATACCTGATCTATCTCACCGTGCTGCGGCTCTGCCAGTACTTCGGCGCCAAGGAGGAGTGCGGCTTCTGCGACATCAACCACAACTGGCGCCAGCACAAGCGCGAAGGACGCCCGTACACCGGGATCAAGCCGATCGAGGACGTGCTCGAAGCTCTGGCGATCATCGACCGTTACGACACGGCCGGGACGAGCAAGGCGTACACGCTCACCGGCGGCTCGGTCACGAGCTCGGTCGACGGCCTCGGCGAAGCCGAATTCTACGGCCGCTACGCCCAGGCGATCGAGGAGCGCTTCCCCGGCAGGTGGCTGGGCAAGGTCGTCGCGCAGGCACTGCCGAAGGCGGACGCGCAACGATTCAAGGACTACGGCATCTCGATTTACCACCCGAACTACGAGGTGTGGGACAAGCGACTCTTCGAGATCATCTCGCCGGGCAAGCAGCGCTACGTTGGCCGCGAGGAGTGGCACCGCCGGATCATCGACGCGGCCGATGTGTTCGGCCCGCGCTACGTGATTCCGAACTTCGTCGCCGGAGTCGAGATGGCGAGGCCGTTCGGATTCGAGACGGTCGACGAGGCGATCGCGAGCACGACGGAGGGCCTCGACTACTTCATGGGTCGCGGAATCACGCCGCGGTTCACGACGTGGTGTCCCGAGCCCACGACACCGCTCGGACGAGACAATCCGGATGGCGCGCCGCTCGAGTACCACGTGCGGCTGCTCCAGGCCTATCGCGCAGCACTCTCGCGCCACGACCTCAAGCCGCCGCCCGGATACGGCGTCGCCGGCGCCGGAAACGCGGTCTTCTCGGTCAGCTCGTTCATGGACACGCTCGACCCGGACGAAGTCACCGTCGAAGAGGCGGTGCCGGCGTGAGCAGGATCTCCGTCGAAGAGGCGGCACGACTCTGGAAGGAGGCGAGCGACGACGAGCTGCGCGAGCTTGCCGGAGCCGCCCGGGCGACGTGGCACGAGCCGGGTCACGCGACCTACATGGTGATGCGGATCATCAACTACACGAACGTCTGCGTCGCCCAGTGCGACTACTGCGCGTTCTACGTCCTCCCCGGGCAGGACGGTGGCTACGTCCTCGACCGCGAGGACGTGTTTGCGAAGATCGACGGGCTCCTCGAGGCCGGCGGCGATCTCGTCGGGTTCAACGGCGGCTTCAACCCGAAGCTCCCGCTCGACTACTACTGCGAGCTGTTCGCCGCGGTGCGGGAGCGCTACGAGGACCGGGTCGAGTTCTACGCGCTCACCGTGGCCGAGTTCATGTACCTCGCGGATCGCGCAGACCTCTCGTACGCCGAGACTGCCGTGCGCCTTCGCGACGCCGGCGTCTACTGGGTCACGGGCGGCGGCAGCGAGATTCTCACGGAAGATTTCCGCAAGCGCCACGCCAAGTTCAAGTACACCGTGGCGCAGTACTTCGACGCGCAGCGTGCGATCGTCGAGAACGGTCTCCGGACGACAGCAACAATGGTGATCGGGTTCGACGAGACGCTCGAGGAGCGTCTCGAGCACCTGCAGCGAACGCGCGACTTCCAGGACGAGTGCCTGCGCGACGGCCTCCCCGGCCTCTTCTCGCTCCTTTCGTGGACGTACAAGCCGTATGGCACAGCATTGGGAGGTCGGGAGATCGAGCCCCGCGAGTACTGGCGTCACATCGCGCTCTCACGCATCTTCCTCGACAACGTCAAGCACATCCGGACGTCTGTCCTGACCCTGAACGAGGACGCGTTCCGCGCGCTCGACTTCGGCGCGGACGATTTCGATCTCCCGATCGAGGACGAGGTGACACAGAAGGCGGGCGCCACAATCGACCTCGATCTTACGGCCCTGCTCGAGGTGCCCCGGCGGCTCGGTTACACGGTCGAGTACCGCCGGGCCGAACGCCCTGCTGCGTTCAGCGTCGGCTAGCCGGTCCGGTCGACGACGGCGAGTGCGAGCGCCTCGAGCTCGGCGCGACGCGGAACGTCGCCCACGCTCTCGATCGCGCGCCGCGCGAAGTCGAGCGCAACGTCGTTCGAGCGGCCGAGCGCGCCGGTCGCGGCCACACGAACGAGAACGCCCTCGAGCGGCCCGCCCGCGATCGCAGCCCGTACGACAGGGTCTTCCTGCGCAGCGAGAAGAAGCGGCAAGGTCGGAGTGCCATCCCTGAGATCCGTGCCCGGGATCTTGCCGGTCTCCACCGAGTCGCCCGCGCAATCGAGGATGTCGTCGACGATCTGGAACGAGATGCCGAGCAGCCGCCCGTAGTCGCCGCTGCCACCGCCGAGAAGGCAGGCGGCCTCGAAGAGCTTGCCGGTCTTGAGCGCACACCGCTCCAGGTACTCGTCGACCGTCGTGTCGGGATCGCGCTGCTGACGTCGCTGCATCGCCTCGCCGCGAGCCAGACCGAGCGACGCCTCCGCGAGCACGGCGACACCTTCGAGGTCACCGCCGGCCGTGAGCTCGGAGAACGCCCGGGCGAAGAGATAGTCGCCGGTCGCCCGGGCCGCGTCGGCACCGAAAGCCGACCACGCAGCCGCCTTGCCGCGGCGCACGCTGGCTCCGTCGATCAGGTCGTCGTGCACGAGCGTCGCCATGTGAACGAGCTCCACGGCCGCGCCCGCCGCGACCGACGGCACGCGCCCGGGGGGTGCTGAGAGGAACGTGAGCATCGGTCGTAGCCGCTTGCCGCCTGCGGTCAGCGCTTCCGCACCGACGTCGGCAACGAGTCCCGGGTGCCCGGCGACCGATCGGTCGAGAAGCTCTTCGACGTCCGCGAGGTAGTCGGAGAGCCCGGGGGCGGCTCGCACCGCTTCGAGTGTCGTGCTCACCGGGCGGTCGCCGTGTGGAGCGCGACGATCGAGCCACCGAAGAGTCGGAACGCCGCGTCGTCGAACCCGACTTCGTCGATGAGTGCGGCGAGGTCCTCGGCCCCGGGGAAGCGCCGGACGCTCGCCGGGAGGTAGGTGTACGCCTTCCCACCGGGGAGCACCTTCCCGAGCAACGGCACGATGCGATCGAACCAGAGGGAGAAGAACGGCTTCAAGGCCCCGCGCGGCTGCGTGATCTCGAGAATCGCGATCCGGCCACCCGGGCGCAGCACCCGGCGAAGCTCGATCAACCCGGCGCGGAGGTCGTCGACGTTGCGGACACCGAAGCCGACCGTGACGACGTCGAAGCTGCCGTCCGCGAACGGGAGGGCCAGCATGTCGCCTTCGATCCACTCGATCGAGTCGGACTTCGGTCGCGCCCGGGCGAGCATCTCGCCCGAGAAGTCGAGGCCCGTGACGATGCCGCCCTCGCGCTCGCACGCAACGGCGAGGTCGCCCGTGCCACAGCACGCATCGAGAACACGTGAGCCGGGCTGCACGACCGCGCGCGCGGTGATGTCGCGCCAGCGGCGGTCGAGGCCCACGGTCATGACGCGATTCATCACGTCGTAGACGGGAGCGATCCGGTCGAACATCGTGCGCACGCCGTCCGGCTGCAGCGTCCCGCTCTCGTGCGTCATGCCTGGCCCCACCGCGGCATGAGGGTGTTGTCCAGTCCGATCTGGTCGAGCGCCCGGGCGACGACGAAGTCGACGAGATCGTCGATCGTCTTCGCTCCGTGATAGAAGCCGGGCGCCGCGAGCAGGATCACCGCTCCCGCCTCGTGCAACGTGGCGAGGCCCCGGAGGTGGATCGACGACAGCGGGGTCTCGCGGGGCACGAGCACGAGCTTGCGGCGCTCCTTGAGCGCAACCGAGGCCGCACGGTGGATGAGGTTGGCCATCGCCCCCGCGGCCAGCGTGCCGACGGTGCTCATCGAGCAGGGACAGACGACGTACGCGTCGACCTTCGCCGAGCCGCTCGCGTAGGGGCTCTTGTAATCGTTGATCCCGTACACCGTCACCTGCTCGCCGGCATCCCCGATGAAGCGCTCGAGTACCTCGTCGCGGGGCAGCGTGGCATCGCCGTAGAGCTCGGTCGCGATGACCTCGATCCCAGCCGCCGAGGCGACGAGCCCGATCTCGCAGTCGGCGGCGGCGAGCGATTGCAGCAGCCGGGCCGCGTAGGGGGCGCCCGAGGCGCCGGTGACTCCGAGGAAGACGCGCATCAGGCTAGAGCGTAGACGTCAGGCTCAGCCGGGCGTCCGAACGACGTACCGCGGGAGACGGGACGGGCGACGCTTCGCACGCGGGCGACGCTTCGGGTCACCCCACCGAGCCTGTCGTTGTTACTTCTGCGGGCCCTTCGAGGCCTCGAGGAAGGTCGCGATCTTCGTCAGGTTCTCCTCGCCGAGATCGCCGAACGCCGGCATCGGGGAGCCCGGGACCTTGCTGCTCGGGTTCGTGAGATGCGCGACCTGCCACTCGATGCCGCGACCCTTCAGCCCTTCCTCGGTCAACTCGGGCGCGCCCAGGTTCTGACCACCCGCACCGAGGTAGACATGACAGTTGAGACAGCCAGATTCGGCGAAGAGCGTGGCGCCCTCGACGGCAACGGGGTTGTCGGCGAATCCCTGCTCCTTGGCCCAGTTCGGAACCTCGGCGACAGCCTCGGAACCCTCCTTGGCGGTAGCCCCCTTCCACGTCAGCACGCCCATCGAGATGACAACGAGGATCGCGGCGACGAACGCGACGGGGCGGCGCAGGATCAGTCGCTCCGGACGCCGGTCGTAGAACGGAAGCATGATCAGGAGCACGAGCAGGAGCGTCGGGATCCCGACGGTTCCGAGCACGACCGTCTCCGGCCACTTGAAGATCCGGAGGAGGTAGAACAGGAAGTAGAAGAACCAGTCCGGCCGCGGGATGAAGTTCGTCGTCGCGGGGTCGGCCTCTTCCTCGTAGAGCGGGCCGAGCACGCCCGGCTCACCGTCGTCGACGGTGAACTTCCAGACCACGGCGAGGCCGATGCTCAGCGCCACGACGACGAGCGACATGATCGTGTCGTGGAAGATCGCATACGGGAAGAACGGCTTCCCTTCCTTCTTGACGTCTTCCTTGTAGCGCTTGAACTCGTCGCGATCCGCCTGAACCTTCTTGCTGGCCATGATCAGCTCGCCTCGTCCTCTGCCGCTTGCTCCTTGTCCTCCTTGTGCTCACGGATGAGCCCCTCGCGGTAGTCGCCGTAGCCCGTCGGCTCCTCGCCCTCGCCGCGCGGCCGACCCGCTGCAGTCGGAGACCACGGCGGCGACGTGACACCGAGGCGGACGACGAGGTACATGTGGAGCCCGATCAGCGCCATGATTCCCCCGGGAATCACGAGCATGTGGAGCGAGTAGAACTTGGCGAGCGTCTCGGGCCCGATCTGCGCCCCGCCCTGGAGGAACTGCGCGATGAACGGCCCCGCGATCGGTGCCGTGGCGTTGATGTTGATTCCCACCACGGTCGCCCAGTAGGCAGTCTGATCCCACGGCAACAGGTAGCCGGTGAAGCCCTCTGCCATGCCCATGACGAGGAGAATCACGCCCGTGATCCAGTTCAGCTCACGTGGATACTTGTAGGCACCGAACAGGAACGTGCGGGCCATGTGGAGGAACATGAGAATGATGAAGAGGCTCGCTCCCCACTTGTGCATGCCGCGAACGAGCCACCCGAGCGTGACCTCGTTGGTGATGTTCTGGATCGACGCGTACGCACTGTCGGGATCCGGCTTGTAGTACATCGCGAGGAAGACGCCCGTCGTCGCCTGGACGAGGAACGCAGTCAACGTCGCTGCGCCGAGCGTCTGCATCCAGTTGACGTCGCGCGGCACGTTGCGGAAGAGGAACCACTTCGTGTAGCCGATGAGGCCCGAGCGCTCCTCCACCCAGTCGAGCGGGTAGAGGGCTGCCTTTTCGATCTGCGCCTGGCGTGCGGACTTGGCCATCAGGATCCCGCTCCCGGCACCGGCAGCGGATACAGGAACCGCTCGATACCGTCGACGTGAACGCCCGGGTAGGCAACCGGGTAGCGCGACATCACAGCGTCGCCCGCGGTGCCGTCGACCGTGCCGACGCTGAAGTGATCGCCGAGAATGAGGTTGCCGTCGACGATCGAGAATGCGTAGCGGTCGAGCGAGCGCACGGGCGGCCCTGCTGTGCGATTGCCCTCGTTGTCGTAGGCGCCACCGTGACACGGACAGCCGAAGCCGGCCGGCTTCACCGGCGTCAGCGTGACGTCCTTGTAGGTCTTCGCCTCGTCCTCGAACTTCGGCCCGTTCGGCTGAACCGGGCAGCCGAGGTGGACGCAGCGGCTGTAGATGATCGTGAAGCTCGGTTCCTTCTTGTCCGTCAGACCGTTGTTGCGGATGTATGCCGTACGCCTCGAGACGTCGCCCTGGCGCTTGCTGCCGGTGAACGACGTGATCACGAACGTCCCTTCCGGAAAGTTCGAGATCGGGCCGAGGTCGACGGGGTTCGTCTCGATTCCTTCACCCGTGAACGAGGGGAGAACGGCGAAGCCGAGCGACGGCAGAACGACGCCGGCGCCGATGACGCCGCCCAGACCGATCGTCGCGAGTGTGAGAAAGCCCGCGCGGCCGTAGGTCTCGAGGTGCTGCTCCTCGGCGGCGAGTTGCGCCTCCGACGGTGTTCCGTCGACGAGGGCATGGGCGGGAGCGGAGTCGACCGGCGCACGCGACCGGGCACCGTCACGAATCCAGAGAACGCCGAAGACGATCGTGATCGCGGCGCCGAGAACTGCGGCCGGCCAGCTGATCACGAGCCCGACGAGGATGCAGGCGATCCCGATCGCGAAGCCGATCGGCCAGAGGCTCGAGCCGGGTGCCTGATCGTGGTTGTCGGTTCCGTCGCTCACTCGTTGCTCTCCACTTGGTGATTCAACCCTGCAGCATGCTCGCGTGTCAACGCCGTAACAATCGATTCAACGTCCCCTCGCGCGATCCATTCTGCACATCTCCGCCGGAGGGTGCGTCAGGAAGGCCGAGCTCGGCCCAGCGCGCGTCGACGCGCGCGCGAATCTCGGCGGCTCATCTCGATCTCCGGCGGCCACTCGCGACGGCCCTCGTCCGGCCCCTTCGAGGTCGCGTCGAAGCCGATCTTGCCGCCGTAGGCCTGGATCGTGGTCGCATGGTCGAGCTGGTCGATCGGCCCCTCGCTGAGCAGGACGTCGCGGGCCGGGTCGACGTTCGCGCAGACGTAGAAGAAGACCTGCGCGTAGTCGTGCACGTCGACGTGCTCGTCGACGACGACGACCGATTTGGTCAGGCTCATCAGCCCGAGCCCCCACATTGCGTGCATCACCTTGCGTGCGTGGCCGGGAAAGCGCTTCCTGATCGAGACGATCACGCAGTTGTGGAAGGTGCCGGCGGTCGGGAGGTCGTAGTCGACGATCTCGGGCACGCTCATCCGGATCGCCGGCAGGAAGATGCGCTCGGTCGCCTTCGCGAGCCACTCGTCCTCGGCCGGCGGCTTGCCGACGACGATCGAGGGGTAGATCGCGTCGCGGCGCATCGTGATCGCCGAGATCCGGAAGATGGGGAACTCCTCGGGCGGGGTGTAGAAACCCGTGTGATCACCGAACGGGCCTTCGATCCCGACGTCGGCGCGGTCGACCCAGCCCTCGAGCACGATCTCGGCGTTGGCCGGAACCTCGAGGTCGACGGTCTTGCACTTGACGAGCTGCACCGCGGCGCCCCTGAGGAAGCCGGCGACCATCAGCTCGCCGATGTGCTTCGGGAGGGGCGCGCTCGCCGAGTACGCGGTGACGGGGTCGAGTCCGAGCACGACGGCAACGGGGATCCTGCCGTCCGGCGCCGCGCGCAGGTCGGCGCGGCCGTCCTTGTGGATCTGCCAGTGCATGAACGTCGAGCGCTGGTCGATCTTCTGCATCCGGTACATGCCGACGTTCCGAACGCCCGTCGCCTGATCCTTCGTGATCACCGCCGGAAGCGTGATGAAGGGGGCCGGGTCGAGGGGCCAGCAGCGCTGGATCGGGAACAGGTCGAGGTTCACGTCGTCGCCCGTCAGCACGACCTCCTGGCAGACGGCCCTCGAGACGTTCTTGGGCATCGAGTCGGCGATCGACTTGAGCTTTCCGAGCGAACGCACCTTGTCGACGAGCCCCTGCGGCGGTTGCAGCTCGAGGATCTCACCGAGCTTGTCCGCGAGGTCGTCGAGCTTCTCGACGCCGAACGCCATGCACATCCGCTTCTCGGTCCCGAACTGGTTGATCAGGAGCTGGTGCTTCGCGCCCTTCGGGTTCTCGAAGAGGAGCGCCGGCCCGCCGGACTTGACGACGCGGTCGACGATCTCGGTGATCTCGAGGTCGGGATCGACCTCGGCCGAGATCCGAACGAGCTCACCCTCCTTCTCGAGGAGAGCGATCCATTCGCGGAGGTCGGAGGCCGGACTCGCCATGCGGTGTCAGTCTAGGCGCGCGAGTGGAGGGTCAGTCTGTCCAGCGTTCGTCGCGGAGAGCGCGAGAAGCTACAGCGTTCTGGACGGAGTGCGGGCCTTGCGCTTCACGGCGAGGTAGTGCGTCAGCTCGCCGAGCGCGATCACGAGGATGAAGATCAGCCCGACCACGAGCATCGCGAGAACGACCTTGCGGCCTTCTTCTGCGGCATCCGCCAGGATCAGGAGCGAAGCGAGCATCGTGCTCGGGACTTTACCCCACCAGCCGGTCGTGCGCGCGACATGCGGCGTCGACAGCATCGGCACCGGCCGCGCTCCGGGCGGCCTCGGCGAGTGCAGAGGCATCGCCCCGGTCTCGCAGATCTGCCCGTGCCTCCGTGAGTGCTGCCTGACCGAGGAGCGCCGAGGTCGCGGCCCAGGCCTCGGCCTCGCCGCCACGATGATTTGCCCGGGCCTGCGAGCACAGCGAGATCAACTCGGCGAGATCGTGCACCGCCTCGATGTTTCCGGTCGCCGCAACCCGGACGAGGCCGTGTGCGTAGAGGTAGTCGCCGAGGAGAAGCGCCGTGTCGGGGTCGGCTGGCCCGAAGAGCCGGGAGCTCCCGTAGTGGAGGAGATAGCCCTCATAGATCGTCTCGACGCCGAGGGCGAACGAGGGGCCGCAGAGCCGCGAGAAGACGGCCGTTCGGTCCTGCGCGTCACGAGGGAGAAGCGAGTCACCCCACAGCGGGCTCTCTGCGGCTGCCTCGGCAACGAGCGTCTCCCAGACGTCCGCCTCAGTGGTCGAAGAAATCGCCAACGGCCTCGATCGTCCTGTCGATCTCCTCGCTCGTGTGGGCGAGCGAGACGAACATGCACTCGAACTGCGACGGAGCCAGGTAGACGCCGCGGTCGAGAACGTGCCGGAAGAGCGCGCCGTAACGCTCGGTGTCGGAGCGAACCGCGTCGTCGTAGCTGCGTACGGGCTCGTCCTGACAGAACAGCGTCAGCATCGCCCCCACGCGCTGGACGGTGCCGAACCGCGAGAGACCCGCCTCGAGTCGGGCACCGCGTTCTTCGAGTGCGTCGTACACGGCCGGATCGCGGAGGCGACGTAGCACTGACGTCCCCGCCGCCGTGGCAAGGGGATTCCCGGAGAGCGTGCCGGCCTGGTAGACGTCGCCGACCGGCGCCAGGCGCTCCATCAGGTCGGCCCTGCCACCAAACGCGGCTGCCGGCAGGCCGCCGCCGACGATCTTGCCGAGGATCGTCAGGTCGGGCGTGACGCCGTAGCGCTCCTGGGCCCCTCCCCGCGCGACGCGGAAGCCGGTGATCACCTCGTCGAAGACGAGCAGGGCGCCGCACGCGTCGCAGAGCATCCGCAACGCCTCCAGGAACCCCGGCGCGGGCGGAACGACCCCCATGTTGCCCGCAACGGGCTCGACGAGTATCGCCGCGAGCCCTTCGCCGTACTGCGCAACGGCTGCCGCGACGGCGTCGATGTCGTTGTAGGGAAGCACGATCGTGTCGCCCGCAACGCCTGACGGAACGCCCGGGGTCGACGGAATCCCGAGGGTCATCAGCCCCGAGCCGGCGCTCGCGAGCAGCGCGTCGACGTGACCGTGATAGTTGCCGGAGAACTTGATCAGGCGGTCGCGACGCGTCGCGGCGCGCGCCAACCGCACGGTGCTCATCGCGGCCTCGGTACCGGAGGAGACGAGACGCACCATCTCGACCGACGGCACGGCGTCGACGATCTCGGCGGCCAGGTCTACCTCACCCTCGGTCGGGGCGCCGAACGTCGTTCCGCGGGCGAGCGCATCGGAAACGGCGGCGAGCGTCTCGGGATCGGCGTGACCGAAGAGGAGCGGGCCCCATGAGAGCACCCAGTCGATGTAGCGGTTGCCGTTCACGTCCTCGATCAGCGCGCCTGACCCGCTGCGCATGAACAGCGGCTCGTCGAGCCCGACGGATCGCATTGCCCGAACCGGTGAGTTGACCCCACCGGGGGTCAGGCGCTGCGCCCGGTCGTAGAGATCGGACCTCGTCAGAGCCACTGACCCACATCCTTCGCCCAGTAGGTGAACATGAAGTCTGCGCCGGCGCGCTTGATCGCAACGAGCGACTCGAGGGCGGCTGCCTTCTCGTCGAGATGACCTGCGGCGGCGGCGGCCTTGACCATCGCGTACTCGCCGGAGACGTTGTAGGCAGCGACGGGGCAGCTGAACCGCTCGCGCACCGCTCTGATCACGTCGAGATAGGCAAGCGCCGGCTTCACCATCAAGACGTCGGCCCCCTCCCCGAGATCGAGCTCGCATTCACGGAGCGCCTCGCGGACGTTCGCGGGATCCATCTGGTAGCCACGGCGATCTCCCGTCGAGGGTGCCGACTCGGCGACCTCACGGAACGGCCCGTAGAACGCCGAGGCGTACTTCGCCGCGTAAGCGATGATCGGGGTGTGCGGAAGTGCGTTGCGGATCGCGCCGACGCGGCCGTCCATCATGTCGCTCGGCGCGACGACGTCGGCCCCCGCCTCCACGTGGCTCACTGCAGTGCGCACGAGCAGCTCGAGCGTCGCGTCGTTTGCGACCTCCCCCTCCTCGAGCACGCCGCAATGTCCGTCGCTCCGGTACTCGCAGAGACACACATCGGTCATCAGCGTCAACCCGGGCACCTCGGCCCGGAGGGCGCGGAGTGCTCGCTGAACGATCCCGTCGTCACCCCAGGCGCCCGACCCCTGCTCGTCCTTCTCCTCGGGAATCCCGAAGAGGAGCACTGCGCGAACGCCGAGCTTCGACAGCTCCGCCCCCTCACGCACGATCTCGTCGATCGAGCGCTGCGCGATGCCGTCGAGACCGGGCACGGGTCGAACGACGCCCTCACCGGGACACGCGAAGAGGGGCATCACGACGTCGTCGAGGGTCAGCTGTGACTCGCGCACGAGGGCACGAAGCGTTTCCGTACGGCGAAGACGGCGGAGCCGCGTGACGGGGAACGAGCTCATCCAGGCAAGGGTACGTCAGAGCCGCGATCCGGCGGTCCCTCCACGTCCACACCGATGGTCGGGGAACCATCGTCCCAGCTGTCGAACCGCAGCCGCTCGGAGAAGAACTCCCAGATCGCCCGGGCTGCAGCCATCGTCGGGAGTGCCATCAGCACGCCGGCGATGCCGTAGAGCTCACCTCCTGCGAGGAGCCCGAAGATGACGAGCAGCGGGTGCAGGCGGAGGGCGTTTGCCATCACATTGGGCACCACGATGTGACCCTCGACCTGGTAGATGAAGACGAACAAGGCGAGGACCCAGAGAGCCGAAATGGGGTCGACGACGAGCGCGTAGATCATCGGCGGGATCGCCGACAGCCAGGGCCCGATGTACGGAATCACCTCGATCACGCCGGTCCAGACGCCGAACAGCAGCGCGTACTTCTCGGCCCCGGGCACGAGCCCCGTCGTGCCGAGGATCCACATGCCGACGCCCGCGCTCAGGCCCATCACGGTCGAGAGGATCAACTGCCCGCGCACGTAACCCGCAAGCGCTTTCTCGATGCGCTGGGTCAGCCGCAACCCGCCTCCCGGAGGGAAGCGACGGTCGATCGCGCCCTCGAGCCTTTCCATGTCGAGCAGCATGTAGATGGCGATGACGACGATGAGGACGAGGTGGAAGAGGGCCACGACGACCGAGAAGGCCGCGCCCTGGGCGAAGGAGATCGCATCCTGCGTGTACCCGGAGATCTCACCTGCCCCGAGGTTGTCGACCCAGTCCGTCGCCTGCTCCTCGATCTGGATCCTGTCGAGCCCATGCGCGTCGAGCCACCGCTGGAGGCGATCGATGTCGAGCTCCGCGCCGGTGCTCCCCGTCGAGCCCTCGAGCGTGAGGTAGTCGTCGATGCGATCTGTCGCCGAGCGACTCTGGTCGACGACGATGCCGCCGAGCGCGAGCACGATGAACGCCACTGCGCCCGCGAAGAGCAGAAACACGAGTGCCACGGCGAGCCCCCGCGGCAGGCGCGTGCGCTGCAGGTCACGGACGAGAGGGTTCAGGAGAAACGCGATCACACCAGCCGTCAGGAAGAGGAACAGAACGTGCCCGAGGATGCCGGCGAGCATCCAGACGATGAGCAGCCCAACCGGAAGGCCGACGAGCTGGATCCACCGTGGCACCCTGATCGTCGGCATCGTGGGGCCCGGAGGCGTTGTCATCCCGGAATCGTAGCCTTGTCGCGGTCCCATCACGTTCGAACAGCCGCTACCGTGGGCGTGATGGCCACGCCGCGCTCCCGGCGAGCGGCCCGTCACCGTGAGCGACGGCGGCGCGCACAGCACCGTGCCCGTCGCCTGACCGTGATCGGGATCGTCGCCGCTCTCGCTCTCGTCACGTTGATCCTGACTGCCTTCGGTTCGAGCACTCCTGCTCCGGTCGCGACGGCGACCACGCCCGTGGCGGTCACCGACGTGCCACCCGAGCCCGACGTGCTCGCGACCGTCGGCAACCTCCAGATCAAGCTTCCGGTCGCAGGCGACGCCGTGACGGCGGTCGGATTCCACGGAGCAGGCCCGGGAGCCGTGGAGCTCAGCCCGGTCGGTCGGCAACTCAACGAAGGGATCCTCGCTCGACTGTGGCGACGGATCGCAGGCTCGAGGCAGGACGGCCCCGTCTGGGTTCAGCTCGACGGGGGCACGGCGACTGATGTGATCGATGTCGGAGCGATGCCGGGGACCGATGTCTACGCCCCCGTCTCGGGAACCGTCGTCTCGATCGCCGACTACGTGATCGACGGCAAGCGATTCGGGGCGCGGATCGACGTCCGACCGAGTGCGGCCCCGTCGCTGATCGTCTCGCTGACCCACGTCGAGCCCGACCCATCGCTCGCCGTCGGAAGCCCTGTTCTCGCCTCCTCGTCGAAGCTTGGAACGGTCGTGGACGTTGCCGCTGTCGAACGGCAATCGCTCGCCAAACACGCGGGTGCCCGTGGCAACAACGTGGCGATCGAGGTCAAGCCTGCCGCAGGGTCGCTCCCGTGAACATCCTCTTCATTGGTGACGTCGTCGGCCGACCCGGCAAGGAGGCGATCGAGGATCGCCTCGCCGCACTCCGCGTCGAGCTCGACGCAGCGATCTGCATCGTCAACGGCGAGAACATCGCGGACGGCGTCGGCATCACACCGAAACTTGCCGATCGCCTCCTTGCCGCCGGCGCCGACGCGATCACGCTCGGAAACCACACGTGGCGCCGCCAGGAGATCGCGCCCTATCTCGCCACGTCCGACCGGGTCATCCGCCCCGCGAACCTCTCTGCCGATGCGCCCGGCAAGGGCATCACGCTCGTGACCGCGACCGACGGATCAGCGGTGGCCGTGATCAACGTGATGGGGTCACTGTCGCTCGATCCCGCCCGGAGCATGTGGGAGCTGGTCGACGGACTCGTGGAGGAGGCGACGTCGACGACACCGGTCGTTCTCGTCGACGTCCATGCCGAAGCGACAAGCGAGAAGGTCGCGCTCGCACGGTGGCTCGACGGCCGGGTCACCGCCGTCGTCGGAACGCACACGCACGTGCAGACATCGGATGCGCGCGTCCAGCCGGGCGGGACCGCTGCGATCACGGATGCCGGCATGACAGGCCCACACGATTCGGTGATCGGCGTCAAGGCGGAGCTTGCGACGCACCGCATGCGTACAGGAATGCCCGTGCGCTTCGAGGTGGCGACGGGCGGCGTTCGGATCGAGGGTGTGCTGATCGAGTGCAACGCGACGACCGGGCGCGCGACGGCAATCAGGCCGGTGCGCGTTCCCTGGCCCTGAACGCCCTGAGCCGAACGACGAGGACGACGAAGACCGCGACGAGCACGAGGTCGCGGCCAAGGACGAGCCAGGACGACGTCGGATCGAACTCCTTCACGAGGTCCCAGTACGTGCGCGGGAACCACAGCCTCGTCAGCCCACACGCGACAACGAGGAGAACGGACGCGATCGACCCGCGCAGGCCGGGAACGATCACGACGATCGCGAGCAGCCAGACGAGGAACTGCGGTGACACGACCTTGCCGAAGGCGACGAAGGCAACCACAGCCGCGGCTGCATACTGCGCGAACCGCGCCTGCGATTCCGTGTCGCCTCGCGCATAGCGCACCCACACGAGCACGAGTGCCGCGGCGCCGACGATCGTCGTGATCCCCGAGGCGACGCCGGCGACCGTTCCCGTGAGATTCTGCGATCCAGATCCTGACGCCCACGCGAGCGGCATCCCGGCAGCGTGATGGAGAGCAAGCAGCACGCCCGAGCCGAGGCTCTCGATCTGCAGCGGTCGACCGAGTTGCCTCCAGACGCTCCGCGCCACTCCCTCGGGTGCGACGAGCAGGAAGGGGAGGTAGACGGCGGCCGCAGCCCCGACCGTCACGGCCGTGTCCCGGAACGCCGCCCTCGAACCCCCCCGCTTCCAGGCCCGCGCCACGAGGAGGGGCAGGAGCACTGCGGGATAGATCTTCGTTGCGATCGCGAGTCCCAGCAGGATCGGCCCGAGAATCAGACGCCGGTGAAGGATCGCGCACACAGCGGCAAGCGTGAACGCGGCGGCGTAGAGGTCGAACCGGGTCAGGATGAACGACCCGAGGAGCACTGCTCCGAGAAGGAACGCACCGACGGACAACACGGTGCGCCTCGGTGAGGCCCGCAGCGCCCGCTGCGAGAGGACGATCAGAGCGCAGATCGTCCCCATTCCGAGGGTCATGAGCGCCGCGAATGCCCGTCCGAACCCATCGTCTGTCGACGAGATCAGCGCCGGCACGACGAACGGGACCAGTGCCCCCGGTGGATACTCGACGGCGAAGTCTCGATACGGGAGCTCGCCTGACGCTACCCGCTCGCCATAGCCCGCGTACACGGGCGTGTCCGAGATCCCAGGGCCGCCGAGCCTTCCCGTCATCAGCAGGGCTCCAGCGTCGATTGCGACGACGACGGCGACGGTGAGCAGCAGCGCGCGGCGGCTCAAGGAGCTGCCTGCTGCCGTGGAGTGCGGGTCGGCGCGAGCAGGAGCGCGATCAGCACGAACGGGAGAAACCACGGGATGTAGAGGTACGACCAGTGCGTGAGCGTGAGCTCGAAGCCGATCAGCACCGCGGCACTCAGCGCCGCCAGCTCGAGCGGTCCCTTGCGCTGCGGGATCACAGCGACAACCCCGGCGAGGGCGAGCACGCAAACCTGGAGGATCAATTGCACAGCACCCAGATCGGGAATACCTCTGGCGCGGTACTGACCCCAGTCCCAGGGCGAGAACGGCGAGCCGCGATCGAGTTGGTAGCGGATCGTGTGCTCTCCGAAGGTTCGCATCGTGTCGATGAGACTTGGCTCCAGAAGGAGGATCGAGAACGCGAGAACCGTGGCACCGAGGAAGGCCGAAGCGAAGCGGGCTACCCCTCGTCGCGACAATCCGTTCGGGTATGTCAGCCAGAGAGGGGCGAGGAGAAGCGTCGCGAACTTCGTCCACCCCGAGAGCGCGATGGCCGCGCCGCGGGCGACGGGAGACGTCGAGAGCCAGAAGCCCCAGACCAGGATCGCGGGCATGATCGCGTCGTTCGTGTTCGAGTTCAATGCATACGCGGTGAAGGGAAACGCCATCCAGCCGAAGACGAGCCCGGCGGCGAGGGGAGGGCCGCCGAAGCGACGGCCGACGAAGAAGAGACCGAGCACGACGAGGAGATCGAACGCGATCGCAGTCGCGTGCGCTGCTGGAAGTGAGTCCCACTTCCCTGACCATGGGAAGACGAGAGCCGCCGGGACGTACGCCAGGTAGGCAACCGGTCCGTACGTGTCCCCACGGGGAAGAGACGACTCGCAGCGCCCGTTGTCCTGAATCCAGTCGCGGATCGAGCCGTCTGCATCCGCCTTCCCGCAGGCACGCTTCGTCGCCTGCACGGGCATGTTCCCGTACGGGGCACGTCCGTCCAGGATCCGGTCGCCGCCGATCACACCGGCGTAACCGACGTCGATCACGCCTCGCGGAGTCTCGAGGTTGAGGCCGACGCGGAGGCCACCCAGAAAAACGGCGACGGCAGCGAGCAGCCAGATCGGCCAGAACAGCGTCGGCGCTACCGCACGCCCACGGAACCCGATGAAACACATGCGGACGAGGAGGTACGCGAGCGGTGGGGCCGCAAGCGACGCACTCTGAAACACCTCACCCCTGTTGAAGAACCACAGGGAGAGACCGAACGAGATCAGTACGAGCAGGTCCAGTGAGTGCCAGCTCAGCAGGCGCCGCCAATCGGCAAGGCCGACGAAGAAGACGACGCTGAGAGGAATCCACATCCACCACGCGTTGAGGACCTTGCCGCCGAAGGAGCCGACACGGCCGCGCGCCATCCCCCAGGCGACCTGCGGACCCGTCCAGGCCTCCGACACGCGCGCGTCGCCGTCCTCGACCTTGCCCAGCGCTATCTGACCTGCTCGCCCGGACCAGACCTTGACCGTCCAGCGACGCGTCGCATCGTCGAACGCGGCGTCGGTCGTCGGGCGATCCGGGTAGCGCTCGAGCCAACGCGCTACCTCGGGGTGCGCGAGGAACGCCGCGACGACTTCTTGCTCACTCTTTCCCGGGCCGTCCTCCGGCGCGAACGGCTGCTCTAGAGGGTTCGTTTCCGTTGTCGCAGTCGTCGCAGTCGCCGGCTCCGCGGCGAGCGCCGGGGGCGAAGCCAGGGCGGCGAGCGCAATGGCGAGCGCGCCCGCAATCGCCACACGCTTCATCGCCGACGGAACGACCAGAGCTTGTTCCCGATGAAGTTGAGCGGCGTGACGATCACAATCGCCACGGCCTGCGCCGGGAGCTCGCCCATACCTGCGGCGACGAGCGCGGAGAGGACGACGAGGTTCGCGCCGAGCGCGACCGAGGAGACCACGAGGAACCTCAGACCCTGGTAGGCGACACCCCCACGTTGGCCGCGGAACGTCCAGAGTCGATTCCAGGTGTAGTTGTTCGCAACGGCGACGAGGAACGATCCGACTGCCGCAGGGATGTAGTGCACGCCGGCCCACTTCAGCAGGCTCGCGAAGACCGCGAGGTTCACGACGTACCCGCTTGCGCCGACGATGCAGAACTTCGCGAGCTGCTCCCAGTTGCTTCGCTTTCCGAGGGCGCCACCCACGCGCTGAGCGGCGCCCCGGCTGGGGGGAGGTGCGAGAGGGCCCGTCATGCTCGGGCGAGGGTACCTCGTCACGCCGCTCGGCCGAGTGCGTACCCCGGAATCTCGACGCCGAAATGGGCGAGGACGAGCGGTGCTACATCGACGATGCTGACGTTCGCTGCAGGCCCGGGCGCTGAGATCCCCACTGTGAGAAGCGGCACCTCGCTGTCGCCGGCAACGAGCGAACCATGTGAGCCGCCGCCGACGTGATCGCCTCCTCCGAGGTCGGAAAACTCGAAGCCCTCGGTCGCCGACACGAGCACCTCGCCGGCATTGGGGTTTGCGAGAGCGGACCAGCAACGGGCAAGAGCGTCCGGATGCCCGAGGATGGACGGATCGCCAGAGCAGTCGAAGCCGAAGGTACGAGCCGGAGCGAACGCCAGCTCCTCTCCTTCGCGCCGCGCGACCGCATACGGGCCCTCGCGGAAGAGCGTCACCTCGACGGCGGCGAGACCGTCGAGGCGGGCTGCGACGTCGCGCGGGTCGAGCCGGCAGTCAGCAGAAAGGTAGAAGTGGGCCGCTCGATTCGATGCGAGCGCAAGAACGCCCTCGAGGCCGGCCACCTCGGTCGCCAGCGAGACTGACTCGTGAACGCCCGTCTGGCCGTGATCAGCCATCACGACAAGGGCGTAGCGCTCGAGGAACGGGTCGATGCCGCCGCCTGCCTCGACGAGGGAGGCGAGCGCCGCGTCGCAGCCCTGCAACGTCGACAGCGCCGAGTCAGGCCCATGCTCATGGGAGGCGTAGTCGTAGTCCGAGAGGTAGAACAGGAAGAAGTCGAACGCGTCGCGCGTGACGAGCCAGCGGCCCACCGCGGTCGCGTAGGCGTCGATCGAACCCGCAGCCCGGTTGCGCCAGGAAAGCGGCGCCCCCGTGCGATCGGAGCTGTAGAGATTGTAGAAGAAGAACCGCTCTGGGCCCATCACGTCCGGAAGGAGCGGCAGGAGGGAGCGGTGACGCGTACGGCCGCGGTACGCGGTGAAGTTCGTTGCAGCTGTCCGGAGGCCTGCGTCGGCGAGAGCCTCGAACATCGTCCGTGCGTTCGAACCGAGATGCTGCCCGTTCATGTTCACGAGCGTGTCCTGCAACGTCTGGCCGATGCCGGCCGCACGGACCGCGCCGAAGGAGCTGCCGTACTCGACGATGCGATCCCCGGCCCGGTCGTACCACACGAGATGCGGAATCTCGTGAACGTCACCATGGGCTCCTGTGGCGATCGACGAGAGACACACCGGCGTCAGCGACGGAAAGACCGACGTCGCACGGCGGTAGGAGCCGCGTTCGGCGAGCGCCGCGAGCATAGGTGTCTCGCCTGACGTTATCGTTCCCTCGAGCATCGACGGGGTGAGCCCATCGATGACGACGAGAATCACCGGCCGCGGCGTCACTTGGCGAGCGAACGAAGCCCGGCGTACTTGTCCGGGCCGTGCCGCGCCCTGCGCGCTGCGATCACCGGCAGGAGAAGCGCCTCGAGATACCCGACGACGGGGATCAGCGCGAGGAGTGCGACAACGATCGCCGCGCCGATGAGCAGCAAGGCCGTGCCGCCTGCAGTTGCGCCGCGGCGGTTCGCACCACGGACGATCGCGGCGGCAGAGACGGAGCCGATCACTGCACCAACGACACCGCCGCCCACACCGATCCAGCCGTTGACGAGCATTCCCGCGACAACGCCGACGACGAGCGCGCCGAGCAGCGTCGTGGCGAAACCGAATCGGAGCCCGCCGAGAGCGCCCGCGAACGCAATTCCCGCGGCGACGCCGATCCCGACGGTGACTCCTATCTCGTACCAGTCGCCCATCTAGCGCACAGCCTCATCGCGTTCTACCGGCAACCCGTAGGGGGGACGGTGCAACCTCTCTCGGGACAGGTGACTGCGAACACGGTCCTCAGGGGCAAACGAGCCTGGAGTGCGAGACACCGCACTAGTGTACGGACTGCCGCTCGAGGCGGCCGATCACGTCGAGGCAGAACGCCCCGGCACGGACGCCGTCGACGACGCGGTGGTCGAACGTGACCGACACGTTCCCCATCTCGCGAATGACGACGTCACCGTCGCGGACAACGGGGCGTGGCCCGATGCGATGGAGCCCCAGGATCGCGACCTCGGGGTGGTTGATCAGGGGCGTCACGAGGAGGCCCCCGAACTTGCCGGCGCTCGTGACGGTGAAGGTCGAGTCTCGCACGTCGTCGGGCTGGAGCGAGCCTGCCCGCGCCCGGTCGGCGAGTCTCGTGATCTCGGCTTCGATCTGCGCGACCGACAACCGGTCGCAGCCGCGCACGACGGGAACGACGAGCCCCGCCTCGGTGTCGACGGCAACTCCGATGTCGTAGCGGTCGAGCAGGACGATGTCGTCACCCTCGATGCGTGCGTTCAGCTCGGGGTACTCGACGAGCGACGCGGCGACCGCGGCGACGGTCGTGGCGACGAGCGTGTCCAGCGCGACCCCGGTGAAGTCGCACTCCTCGACGAACGTCACGGCGGGAATCTCTCGGTGCGTGCGCTCGACCTGCTCGACGATGGCGCGACGGATTCCCCGCACGGGGATGCGCCGACCCTCGCCAGGGACGACGGCCGCGCGGACGTCCGCCTCGGTCACTTGCCCGCCCGGGCCGGTGCCGCTGACCATCGAGAACTCGACGCCGAGCTCACGTGCGAGCCGATGAAGCGCGAGTGCCTCCAGTGGCTCGGCGCCGACGACCGCGATGATCGGCTCCGCGACCGGCTCGTCGGCGGGCGGCGACGTCACCGAGTGGAGGAGTTGCTCGCCTCTCTCCCCGATCATGGCGAGGGTCGCTCCGACTGCAGCGAGCTCGCCCTCCCGGGCGATGATGCGCAACACGACACCGGCCACCGGGGCCCCCACCTCGACGGTCGCCTTCTCGGTCTGGATCTCGACAATTGGCTGGTGCTCGTCGACAGACTCTCCCTCGGCGACGAGCCAGCGCGTGATCTCCCCCTCTTCGAGACCCTCGCCGAGGTCGGGCAGCGTGAACGTGTGCGCCATGACTGGTCAGCGTAGTGGGGAACGGGAGGTAGGGCCAGACCGCGCACGCGTGCGACCTCCCGAAAGACGTTCACCGGGAAGCCTGTAGGGGAGACGGCGCAGCCTCTCCCGGAACCGAGTCCGACGATCTGGAGCTCGGGGGCAAGCAGGCATCCTAGAGAGATCGCTCTAGCAGAGAACGGTCAGCGCATCACGCTGCGCGAGGATCTCGGCCTCGACGATGTCGCCGATGTCCTCGCCGTCGACCTGCACCGGCATCGGCCGATCACAGCGGAGCTCGATCCGGTCGAGATCGTGGCCGGTGATCACGTCACGCGACCCGTGACCGCCGCGAACCGCCTGCGTCGCGAGTCGCGGGATCGCCCTCATCCGTACCTCGCGCGGTGCGACGACGTCGAGACCGCCCTCGAACGAGGCATCGGGCGCGATGCGAAGTCCGAGACGGCCCGCGTAGGTGTACGGCGAGCAGTTGGCGACGAGAACGAACGCCGCTCTGCCGAGACCGTCGATGTCGAGCACCGGGTCGTAGCGAAGCCGATGCTCCGCGAGCGTCTTCACGACGGTGAGAGCGAACCGGATGTCACCGGGGCGCTTGCCGTCCGCCCGACGTCCGAGACCGTCGACCCTGCGGACGAGCTCGGCGTCGAAGCCGACGCCTGCGTTGAAGGCGAAACGCCGGCCGTTGATCACGCCGAGCGAGATGCGCCGCGGGCGGCCGGATGCGATCAGCTCCGCCGACCTGACCGGATCGCGCGGGAGGCCGAGCGCGCGGGGGAGCACGCTGGTGCCGCCACCGGGGACGAAACCAACGGCAACATCACCACTGACGCCGTTGATCACCTCGTTGTAGGTGCCGTCGCCCGAGAAGACGTAGATCGCCTCGGCCCGTGCCGACCACTCCCGCGCAATCTCGATCGCGTCGCCCTGTGCCTGTGTGAGAACCGTCTCGGTCCCGGCCGGCAAGGCGGCCTGGACGCCCGCGAGGCGGCGCTCGTTGACGCCGCTCGCGAAGGGATTGACGATGAGGACGCGCGCCGCGTGACTCACTCGACCTGCTCCCCCTGAGCACGAAGAACGAGAACGGTCTCCGAGCCGGGGGCGATCTCGGTCAGGCCCCCGTCCCGGACGACCGCCTCGGCCGACTGCGCGAGTGCGCTCCAGCCGTCTGCGCCCTGGCCGACGACGCGCAGGTCGAGGCCCCTATCGCCTGCGGTGTCGAGGTCGGCCATCAGGGCCGCGTGCCCGATCTGCGCGAGCGTCTTCCCCGCGCTCATCCCCAGTTCGGACGCGACCACGAACGTGAGCTCCCCGCGATCGTCGCCGTCGAAGGGCGGCAGCTCACCCGCCTCGTCGCTCAGGGTCTGCATCCGCACGAGCACTCGGTCGCGCGCCGAGCGCCGGAGCGGAGGCAGGCAGGCAACGTCCCCGACGCGCTCGTGGTCGAGCTCACGCAGCTCCTCCCACTCCCGGGGCTCGGCCCGAAGGCACACCTTCCGGAACGAGTGGCGCCACCAGTCCTCGAAGCCGTCCCGCCAGCGGTCGTCGTCACGGAACCGGAAGGCGCAGCGCCGCGTCGCGAGTGCCGCAGCCGTCGCGAGCTCGACGAACGGGCGGGTCGTTCTCCGTCGCACGACGAGGTACATCACGAGCTGATCGTCTTCGGTCTCCACCCGGGCAGCGTACGGAACCCGCGTGGCCGACGGGGTCAGCGCAGCAGGAATCCCTCGCCGAGCGGATCGTCCGGGTCGAGCGTGAACGACGACTCGCCGGTGCGATAGGCCGTTCCCGAGACCTCGGTGATCACTGCCGGCCGTCCCGCGACGTCGATCTCGTCGACGACGCGACCGGAGAACGACGAGCCGACGATCGAGAGATGTCGGAGCTCGGCGCCCCGCGGGAGCCGCCAGGCCGCGTCGAGCAGCGCGAGCCTCGCCGAGGTGCCCGAGCCGCAGGGTGAGCGATCGACCTCGCCGTCGGCGAAGACCGTCACGTTGCGTTGCGTGAGCGGGTTGTCCCCCTCCTCCTGCCAGAAGATGACGCCGTAGACGTCCCGGAGCTCGGGCTCGAGGGGGTGCACGATCTCCTGCCAGGCCTCGAGCTCTCGCTTGATCTCGCGTCCGAGCTCGATCAGCCGGGGAAGCTCGGCCGGCTCGACGCGCTCGGGCACCGAGGCGTAGAACGCGCCGCCGTAGGCAACGTCGACGCTGCGGCCCGCAACCTCGACACCCGTCGCCCACACGAACGCCGGGACGTTGCGGAACCGAACGGAGCGCACGCGCCCGTCGCTGACCTGGGCGACGGTCTCGAGGCGGCCGGACGGAACGTCGACGACGACGCTGTTCTCTCCCTCGTGGCGCTCGACGATCCCCTCGTCGAGCGCCCACGTGACCAGGGCGATCGTGCCGTGCCCGCACGCCGTCGAGTAACCGGCGTTGTGGAAGAAGACGACTCCGAGGTCGGCACCGTCATCGTTCGGCGGCACAACATGGCACCCGTACATGTCGGCGTGCCCGCGCGGCTCGTTGACGAGCAGCCGGCGCACGTGGTCGAGCCGCTCGAGCGCATCGCGGCGCCGATCGAGAATCGACGCCCCCTCCGGGACCTCGGCACCACCGACGACGATCCGGAACGGCTCGCCGCCGGTGTGGTAGTCGATCGTGCGGATCCCGGTCAGAGGGCTACTCCTCCGAGAAGCTCGGATACCGCTGCGTCAGGAGGCAGACGTAGCCGAACGCCTGGGCGTTGTAGCGGAGCCAGTACACGAGGATGTCCCTGATTCCGGGATGCAGCCGTCCCGTGAAGAGGGCGTAGAACCAGGCGGCGACCGAGATGATCTGCGCGACGTAGCCGAGCAGGTAGAGGACGATGGCTGCCGGGATGTAGAGGAGGAGCCGGAAGAGGATCGTCAGGCGGCTCTGCGGCCCCGGTGGCGCAATCACGACGTCGATCGGGTATCCCGGATCGCCCGAGAACGACGGATACGGATCTGCCGCGATCGAGAAGTAGGCATACACATGGGTCAGATACTGCAGATAGCCGGCGATGAAGCCGTGGAGACCGTCCGGGACGCGCCCGGTGAAGATCCCGACGAACCAGGCGGCGAGCACCGCGAACCAGACGACAATCCCCCAGAGCGCGAGCCAGATGAAGTGCGGAATGACGAGGAGCAGCCGGAAGAAGACGGTCAGCCTGCTTCGCTGCAGGTCATCGGTCACGACCAGGTGGATCGGATGCCTGGACGGGGCGTCTCCCCCGGGGATGGCGAGTTGCTCGGACATGGGGCTCCTTGCGTCGTGGCTCGGGCTCGGGCGGGAAGCGCTATGCGCCCGTGTACCTCGGGGGCCGCTTCTCCAGGAACGCAGCGACTCCTTCGGCGAAGTCGGCAGTACCGATCGCCCGCTGCTGCAGCTCGGCCTCCAGGGCGAGCTGCTCCTCGAGCGAGGCCGCATGGGCATGCTCGAAGAGCTGCTTGGTCATTGCGACCGCGACGGTGGGCAGCGCGGCCCAGGTTGCGGCGAGCTCGGCAACGCGCCGGTCGAACTCCTCGGCCGGGATCACCTCGGAGACGAGGCCCCACGCGAGCGCCTCGTCGGGGCCGAGCTTTCGGTTCGAGCTCATCCACTCGAATGCGCGGGTGAAGCCGAGCAGACGATGCAGAAACCACGTGCCGCCGGAGTCGGGCACGAGGCCGATACCGACGAACCCGGGGACGAACGCTGCGGCGGTCGAGGCGACGCGGATGTCGCACGCGGTTGCAAGCGAGAGCCCGGCGCCCGCGACAGGCCCGTTGACGGCGGCGATGACCGGCTTCCCGAGTCCGCGGATCAGCCTGATGTTCGGGTGGTACGTCGCCTCGAGCGCCTCCTCGAGCGTCGTGTCGATCTCCGAGAACTCGTGCAGATCCTGACCGGCGCAGAAGCCGCGACCGGCTCCCGTGATCACGACGCACCGGATCTCGGGGTCCGCGGCCTCCTCGAGCGCGGTGCGTAGTGCCGCATGGAGCGCGCGGGTGAAGGCGTTGAAGACCTCCGGCCGGTTCAGCGTGATCGTGAGAACGGCGCCGTCGCGCGCTGTCAGGACTTCGTTCATGTCCGAACCCTACTTCGTCGGGCGACGGCCGCTTCGCCAGGTAGCGTCCCCCGGATGAGCTCGACCTCCGTCGCCGCGTCGCTCGCATTCGTCGCCGGCCTCGCCGGGGCGGTCCAGGTCGCCGTGCAGGGACGCCTCGGCGAGCGGGTCGGCACGCTCGAGGCATTGACGTGCGCGGTTGTCATCGCGGCCGTCACGGCCGTCACGCTGTTGCTCGTCGCGCGTCGCAGCCTCGACGGAATGCGTGACGGGTTTGCCGCTCCGAAGTGGATGCTCGTCGGCGGCCTGATGACGATCGTGATCGTGGGCGCGATCACGATCGCCGGGCCGCGGATCGGGATCGTTGCGACGTCGGCCTTCCTCATCGTGGGTCAGTTCGCGCTCGCGGCGATGATCGATCGCCTCGGCTGGTTCGGCATCGAGCCCGTCGCGCTCGCGTGGCCTCGCATCCTCGGGCTCGCGCTCCTCGCAGCGGGCGCCGCGCTGACGCTGAAGCGATGAGCGCTCGCGCCTGGCTGGCGCTCTGGACGGTGTACATCCTCTGGGGCTCGACGTACCTCGGGATCGAGCTCGCGGGCGAGACGATTCCGCCGCTTCTCTCCGCCGGGATGCGGTTCACCACGGTCGGCGTGGTGCTCACGCTCTGGATGCTGGTTAGGCATGGTCTCGCGCCGTTCCGGCTCGGCTGGCCGACCGCGGGCTCCGTCGTTCTCTGCGGGCTGCTGCTGATCGGCGCGAACGCTCTCCTGTTCGTCGCAGAACGTCGCGTCCCGATCGGCCTTGCGGCACTGATCTTCGCCTCGGTCCCGCTCTGGCTCGTCGTGTTCCGCTCGTTCACGGGCGATCGTCCCGCGCGTGTGTCACTCGCCGGGACAGCGTTCGGATTCATCGGCGTTGCGGTGCTGCTCCGACCGGGCGGGGACGTCACCGTGACCGGAGTGCTCATGGTCGTCTGCTCGGCTCTGATGTGGGCTTTTGGCACGTTCCTCTCCTCGAAGCTCCCGATGCCGCGCGACGCAGTGACGACGGCCGGCATCCAGGGGCTCGCGGGAGGACTGCTGCTGATCCCGATCGGGCTGCTGTTCGCAGACGGCGAGTCGTTCGACCCGGCAGACTGGTCGACGCGATCGCTGCTCGGGTTGCTCTACCTGATCGTGTTCGGCTCGATCATCGGGTACACGGCCTATGTCTGGCTCGTCACGAACGTGCCGCTCGGAACCGTCGCGACCTACGCCTAC
The DNA here is from genome assembly GCA_963741655.1 of uncultured Thermoleophilia bacterium. Lineage (GTDB taxonomy): Bacteria > Actinomycetota > Thermoleophilia > Gaiellales > Gaiellaceae > Gaiella. The sequence continues at coordinate 772,605 of CAVUIQ010000004.1, read as the reverse complement.
GTCAATCCACTCGTCGCGATCACGCTTGGGGTCGTCATCCTGAACGAGGTATTGACGTGGCAGATAATCGCCGGAGCCGCCGTGATCCTGACCGCGGTCGCCGTCGTGATCCGCAACGAGATGTCCCGGCGGCCCGACGAGAAGCCACCGCTGATCGAGACGTAGAGGCGAGGCATGCGCCTCGAGCGGGCGAGGCTTACGCTCGCACGGCTCGCATGCGCCTCGCCCCTACAGGCCGACGATCTCGTCGGGCCGCACCGGGATCCGCGTCAACGGCCTGCCGGTCGCGGCGCGCATTGCAGAGACGACGGCGGCGGCAGCAACGACGGTCGGCGGCTCGCCCACGCCCTTGGCGCCGTAGGGAGCAGAAGGCTCCGGCACCTCGATCAGGACCGACTCGACGGGGGGCATGTCGAGGGTCGTCGGAATGAGGTAGTCCGTGAAGCTCGCGTTCGTGATCCGGCCGTCGCGGGTCTGGATCTCCTCCATCACGGCGAGGCCAAGACCCTGCGCGGTGCCGCCCTCGATCTGACCCTCGAGCGCGAGCGGGTTGACGGCCCGGCCGACGTCCTGCGCCGTCCCGATCCAGACGACACGGGTGAGCCCGAGCTCGACGTCCACCTCGGCGACGACGCGCATCGCCGAGCACGCGAGCGCCACGTGCGCGCGCTCCCCCGTGATCTGACCCGTCTCGGGGTCGAGCGGCGTCGTCCGTGGGTGTCGATGCACGCGCTCCACGTCCACCTCGGACGCGCCCGTGCGCCCGCGCTCCTCGATCGCAGCACGGCACGCGTCCTGCACGGCGCCGGCGGCCATCCAGGTCATCCGCGACGCGGACGCGGATCCCGCCGAGCCGACCGTCGCCGTCGTATGTGGTGCAAGCGTCACGTCGTCGGTGCCGAGCTCGGTTCGCGCGACCTGCAGGATCACGCCGACAACGCCCTGGCCGACCTCGGCCGCGGCGCAGTGCACCTCGGCGCTGCCGTCTGCATGGAGCACGACGCGGGCGGCACAGGAGTCGTCGAAGCCCTCGGAGTAACAGATGTTCTTGAAGCCGACCGCGAAGCCGACCCCGCGCTGCACGCCTTCGCCGCGGGTCGTGTTGCCCGCGCCGCCGGGCAGCCGGATCGGGTCGCGCGGAAGCGCCTCGGCCGCCGGGACCGGAATCGCCGCGGCTGCGCGGATCGTCTCGGCCACCGGGCAGGAGCCCTCGATCACCTGACCCGTGGGAAGGACGTCGCCGGGGGCGAGCGCGTTCAGGAGGCGCAGCTCGATCGGGTCGATGTCGAGCTCCGCTGCGAGCAGATCCATCTGCGCCTCCGCGGCAAAGCATGTCTGCACGGCTCCGAAGCCGCGCATCGCCCCACAGGGCGGATTATTGGTATAGACCGCTGTGGCCTCGATCAGGGCGTTGTCGACGCGGTAGGGGCCGACGGCGAACGAGGCGGCATTCGAGGCGACGGCGGTCGAGCTCGACGCATACGCACCGCCGTCGAGCAGGATCCGCATCTTCACGTTCACGAGCCGGCCGTCGCGTGTCGCGCGATGCTCGCACCAGATCCGGGCCGGATGCCGGTGAATGTGCCCGACGAACGACTCCTCGCGGTTGTAGACGATCTTCACCGGGCGGCTCGTGTGGAGCGCGAGCAACGCGCCGTGGAGTTGCATCGAGAGGTCCTCACGGCCGCCGAACGCGCCGCCGACACCGGCGAGATGGATCCGCACCTGCTCGGGGGCAAGACCGAGGCACGGCGCCACCTGATCGCGGTCGACGTGCAGCCACTGGGTTGCGACGTAGATGTCGACGCCGCCCTCGCCGTCCGGAACGGCGAGCCCCGACTCCGGCCCGAGGAATGCCTGATCCTGAATCCCGACGTCGTAGACGCCCGTCACCGTGACGTCGCCCTCGGTCTCCGGGTCACCGTGGCGGATCACCATGTGGCGAACGACGTTCGGCCGCGGGTCGTCGCGGTAGCCGTGGCCGGCGGTCGGCCTTCCCTCGTGGAGGGGCTCCATCTCGGTGGCGCGCTCCATGTCGGCGACGATCGGAAGCTCCTCGTAGACGACCCGGATCGCGGCGGCCGCGCGGCGCGCCTGCTCGGGATGCTCGGCCGCGACGAGCGCGACGGGCTCGCCGTAGTAGCGCACGCGGTCGGAGGCGAGCACGGGCTGATCGGCGGAACTCGAGGCCGTACGTCTTCGCGCCTGGCACGTCTTCGTGGGTCAGCACGGCGTGCACGCCTGGCATCGTCAGCGCCTGCGAGATGTCGATCTCGACGATCCGGGCGTGCGGGTGCGGGCTGCGGAGCGTGTGGCCCCAGAGCATCCCGGCGGCCTGGAGGTCGCTCGAGTAGGCGAACTCACCCTTGACCTTGGGCGGCCCGTCGAGCCGGAGGACGCTGTCTCCGACGCGTCCCACGGTCGGCGTCGCCGCGACCGTGCTCACGACGCGGCCGCCTGTCGCACCGCGTCGAAGATCTTCGCGTAGCCGGTGCAGCGGCAGAGGTTCCCGGAGAGGGCCTCGCGGATCTCGTCGTCGCTCGGTGACGGGTTCGACTCGAGGAGATCGACGGTTGCAACGACGAGCCCCGGCGTGCAGAACCCACACTGGACGGCTCCCGCCTGAACATAGGCCTCCTGCACCCGGTGCAGGCGCCCGCCGTCGGCGAGGCCCTCCACGGTCGTCACCTCATGACCATCGGCCTGTGCACCGAGGACGAGGCAGGCGCAGACGAGCGTGCCGTCGAGGAGGACGGAACAGGAGCCGCACTCTCCCTGCTCGCACGCGTTCTTCGAGCCGGGCAGGTCGAGACGCTCGCGGAGGACATAGAGGAGGCTCTCGCCGCCCCATGCCTCCGTCTCGCGAAGCTCGCCGTTGACGGTGAGCGAGATCTTCATGCGAAGCACCTCTCGAGCGCGCGGCCGGTGAGGACGCGAAGGGCGTGGCGGCGATACGCCGCGGTGCCACGCACGTCGTCGATCGGGCTCGCAGCGTCGGCAACGAGAGCCGGGAACGCCTCCGCCTCGTCGATCGGCGCGGTGACGAGCCGGACGGTCGGTGCGGACGAGCCGAAAGCAGCACGGAGCTCACCACGCTCGCGATCGACCTCGAGCGCGAGCGAGCAGACGGAGATGACCATCGCGTTGCGGGGCCCGACCTTCATGAACGTCTGCCGCGCGCCCGTCGGCTTCAGCCGCACCGAGACGACGATCTCGTCGGAGGCAAGGGCGTTCTTCTTGACGCCGAGGATGAAGTCTCCGATCGGCATGCGCCGCTCACCGCGCACGCTCGCAACGCACACCTCCGCGTCGGCGATGACGAGTGGCGGCAGCGCGTCGCCTGCGGGCGACGACGTGCCGAGGTTCCCACCGATCGTGCCGCGGTTGCGAATCTGGGGCGAGCCGACCGTTCGCGACGCCTCCGCGAGCGCCGGGAGTTCCAGCGCAAGAGGGTCGGCCATCGCCTCGGCATAGGTGAGACCGGCCCCGAGCACGAGCACCTCACCGTCGCGGTCGAAGCCGCGCAGCTCGGCGAGCTCGTTGAGGTTGATCAGCGCGGGTGGCCGCGTGCGGTCGAAGTTCAGCTCGACGAGGACGTCGGTGCCGCCCTGTACGAATCGCGCGTCGGGGAGCTCTGCCTTGAGCGCGAGCGCGTCGCCGAGCGAGGTGGGTGTGAAGACGTCCATCAGTGCGGCGCTCCTAGCGCTCCTCGCGCACGTACGGGACACCGAGGCTTGCCGGGGCGCCGAGGCGGCGACGACCGATGCCTGAGGAGACGATCACGAGCACGACGATAGTCATCACGTAGGGGAGCGCCTGGAAGAGCTGCGGGGTGACGGTGTACCCCTTCGCCTGCAGAATCAGCGGGAGCGCCGAGAACGCGCCGAAAACGTAGGCGCCGACGAGGCAGAGGTCGGCGCGCCAGAACGCGAAGATGACGAGCGCAATGGCGATCCAGCCCGTCCCCCCGGTCAGCCCATCCACCCACAGCGGCGTCAGAGCCAGGCTGAAGCACGCGCCCCCGACGCCCGCGAACGCGCCCCCGGCGATGGTGTGGAGGTAGCGGTACTTCGTGACGCTGATCCCCATCGCGTCGGCCGCCGCGGGCGCCTCTCCGATCGCGCGCACGTTGAGCCCCGGCCGAGTCTTCGACAGGTAGAGGCCGACGAGCACGACGCAGACCCACGAGGCGTAGACGAGCCACGTCTGCCCGAAGAGCACCGGCCCGATGACCGGGAGATCCTGGAGACCGAACGCGTTGACCTCCTCGAACGAGTAGCGCGCCGGATCGGCCGCGAGCTCGAAGTCGTTCGCGATGTACGACGAGAGCCCCGCCGCACCGCAGAGAATCGTCAGCGCGAGCCCTGCCACGATCTGGTTCGCGCGCAAGGTGACCACGAGGAAGGCGAGGACGAGCGCAGCCACCGCCCCAGCGAGTGCAGCGACGGCAACCGCGAGCGGCAGGACGACCCCTTTGACGCCGTCGATCTTCTGCACCGCAAGAAAACCCATCACGGCACCGACGAGCATCATCCCCTCGACGCCGAGGTTCAAGACGCCGGACCGCTCGGCCAGCAGCTCGCCGAGCGCCGCGTAGAGGAGCGGCGTGCCGTAGGCGACGGCCGACGCGAGCACGACGACGACGATGCTCGAGTTCACGACGCCGACTCCGTCTGTGGACGCGAGTGGCGAACCGGGCGGGCGATCGAGATGCGGTACTGCACGAGCAGCTCCCCGCCGAGCATCGCGAAGAGGATCATCCCCTGCATGACGCCGACGAGGCCTGATGGGAACTCCGCGCTCTGGAGCGTGTATCCCGCGTTCTGCAGCCCACCGAGGAGGAACGCGGCGAACACGACGGCGAACGGGTTGTAGCGGGCGAGCGCTGCGACGACGATGCCGGTGTAGCCGTAGTTCGCCTGCTGCAACCCCCTCGCATCGAGCACGTGGCGGAAGTCGCCCATCTGACTCGCTCCGCCGATCCCCGCGATCGCGCCGGAGAGGCACATGATCGCGACGATCTTGCGCCTCGTTCGCATGCCCGCGTAGCGCGCGGCGCGCGGGGAGTCACCGATCACCTGCGCCTCGAAGCCGAAGCGCGTGCGCGTGTAGAGAACCCAGACGACGAATGCGACGGCCACGGCAACGACGAAGCCGAACGGGATCGCCACGGATCCGATCGTCGTCACGGGCCAGGTCGCCGCATCGGCGAGCGCCTTCCCCTGGGGGAAGACGAGGCCGGTGGCCGACGTGTCCCGCCAGTATGAGAGCGAGTCGAAGATGAGGTAGTTGAGAACGAGCGCTGCGACGTAGTTGAGCATCAGCGAGGTGATGATCTCGTTCGTCCGGAGGAACGCCCGCAGGAGCCCCGGAATGGCACCCCACGCCGCTCCGAGCACGGCCCCACCGACGATCATCGCGACGATCAGGACGGGCGTCGACTGCCCGGCGAGCAGGATCGCGATCCCGCTCGCTCCGATCGCGCCGAAGTACAACTGCCCCTCTGCGCCGATGTTGAACAGCTTCATGCGGAACGCGACGGCTGCCGCGAGGCCCGTGAACGCGAGCGGCGTTGCCGCGATCAGGGAGTTCGTGAGTGCACCGTCCGCGATGTAGGCCGCGTCGAAGAGTCGCCGGAACGTGGCCACGGGTGGATGCCCCGTGGCGACGAGCAGGATCGAGATCGCGATGTGCGCGACGACGAGCGAGCCGAGGGGAACGGCGACCATCAGCCAGCGTCGTTGCTCGAGGCGCTTCTCGATCCTGACCTGCGGCAGGCTCACGCCTCACGCCTTGCGACGTCGGGCGTACCGCCGGCCATGAGCAGCCCGATCTCCTCGACCGTCGCGACGCGCGGGTCGACTTCGCCGGCGACGGCACCCTCGAACATGACGACGATCCGATCGGAGAGCATCATCACCTCGTCGAGGTCCTCGCTGATCAGGAGGACGGCGACCTGGTCGTCCGCCGCCTGCCGGAGGTAGCCGTGCACCGTCTCGATCGCGCCGACGTCGAGGCCCCTGGTCGGGGCCGCCGCGACGAGAACGCGAGGCTCACCCGAGAACTCGCGCGCCAGGACGACCTTCTGCAGGTTTCCGCCCGAGAGGCTGCGTGCCGCCGTCTCCGGGCCTGGCGTCTTCACGTCGTAGCGCTCGATCATCTCCTGCGCCCGCGTCCTGATCAGCCCGAGCCGAAGGAACGGCCCGACCGCCTCGGTGCGATACGACTTGAGCGCGATATTCGAGGCGATGCTGAGGCTCGGCGCGACGCCCGTATGCATCCGATCCTCGGGGACGTGGGCGATTCCGGCCGAGATCGCTGCCCGTGGGTCGCCCGTCTGCAACGGCGTGCCGCCGACGGAGACCGTGCCCGCCGTCACATCTCGCATGCCGGTCACGGCCTCTGCGAGCTCACGCTGACCATTCCCTGCAACACCGGCGATCCCGAGCACCTCGCCCGCGCGGACCGAGAGCGAGACGCTCTTGAGTGCATCGCCACCGCGATCACCTGCGGCCGTGATCCCCGCGACGTCGAGGACGACCTCGCCGATCGTCGACTCGGTCTCACGCCGCCGGGCGGTGTCGATGTCCCGTCCGACCATGAGCGCGGCGAGCGACTCTGGGGTAGCGCCCGCCGTCTCCACGGTGGCGATCGACCGCCCGCCGCGCAGGACGGTGACGCGATCGGAGACCTCGAGCACCTCGTGGAGCTTGTGCGTGATCACGATCACGGAGTGCCCCTCGGCTGCCATGACGCGGATCGTGCGGAAGAGCGCGTGGGCCTCCTGCGGGGTCAGCACGGCGGTCGGCTCGTCGAGGATCAGCACCTGCGAGCCGCTGCGCACCGCCTTCATGATCTCCACGCGCTGCTGCTCGCCGACCGAAAGCTGCCAGATCTTCGCGTCGGGATCGACCGGCATGTGCAGCACCTCCGAGATCAGCTCCACCTCGCGCGTGCGGCTCGCCCGGTTGAGCAGGAACGGCTCGGTGCGCGATCCGAGGACGACGTTCTCGGACACGCTGAGCGTGTCGACGAGCCGGAAGTGCTGGTGCACCATCCCGATGCCCGCCGAGATCGCATCACGGGGACTGTGGAGCTCGACGATCTTGCCGCCGACCTCGATCTCGCCCTCGTCCGGCCGGTAGAGGCCGGTGAGGATGTTCATCAACGTCGTCTTGCCGGCCCCGTTCTCGCCGAGCAGCGCGTGCACCTCACCCGCTGCGACCTCGAAGGAGACGTCGTCGTTCGCGAGGACACCGGGGAACCGCTTGGTGATCCCGCGCATCGCGACCGCGACCGGCCTCACGGAGGAAGGAGAAGCGGATGCAGTCGGCTCGGAGGAGCTCATCGGCGCGGTTCGGTTTCCATGGGGTGTGCGCGCCGACCCGAGCCGGCGCGCACACCCTACGGCACTCATTAGCCCTTCGGGCTACCTTCGATTCCCTTGACGAGCCAGTTGACGGAGAGGATCTCCGGCAGGGTCATCCGCTTCCCCTTGGGGACGCGGAGCTTCCCGGCCTGGTCGTAGAGGGGCCCCTGGAACTCGTAGAACTTCCCGGAGATGATCGCCTTCTGCTTGGCGGCGATGAGCGACTTCGTCTTCGCCGACACCTTCGGCCCGTAGGGCGAGAGGAGAGCGAAGCCGTCGGCCATCGAGCCCCAGTAGCTCCCGGTCTTCCAGGTGCCGTTGGCGGCTGCCTTGACGCGCTTCAGGTAGTACGGCTTACCCCAGTCGTAGACGGCCGCAACCTGCCACGACGTCGGTGCGAACTTCCGCGAGTCGCTGTTGTAGCCGACCCACGGGAGGCCCTTCGACTGGGCGTACTTGCCGGCGGCCGGGCTGTCCACGTTCTGCCCGATCACGTCGGCACCCGCGGCGACGAGACTCTCGGCGGCCTTCTTCTCCTTCGCCGGGTCGAACCACGACTTCGTCCAGACGAGCTTGATCTTCGCGTTCGGCTTCACGAGCTGCACGCCGAGCGCGAACGCGTTGGCGTGGCGGATGATCTCGGGGATCGGGAACGGCACGATGTAGCCGACGGTCCCGTTCTTCGTTGCCGCGCCCGCGGCGATCCCGGAGAGGTAGATCGCGTCTTCGCCTGCGCCGAAGTAGTTCGCGAAGTTCTTGGCGGACTTGTAGCCGGTCGCGTGCTCGAAGTAGACCTCCGGATATTTCTTCGCCGCAGCGGCCATCGCGTCCATATAGCCGAACGACGTCGCGAAGATGATCTTGTTCCCGTCACGCACGAGGCTGTCGATCACCTGGGCAGCCTGCGGGCCCTCGGGGACGTTCTCCTTGTAGGTCGTGATCACGTTCGCGCCCATCGCCTTCTGGACGTACAGACGGCCCTTGTCGTGCGCCTGCGACCAGCCACCGTCGTTGTGCGGGCCGACGTAGATCCAGGCTGCCTTGATCGGCGCCTTCTTCGACGCGGGTGCCGCTGAGCCCGTCGTCGCGACGGCGAGCGCGGCGAGCGCCATCGTCACAAGGGCGACTCCGAGCCCTACCCCTAGCTTCCTCATCTGGTCTCCTTGTTGTCGGGAGCGATCCGTCCGCCGGAGCGCGCCGCCTGGCTTACCGCGCATCATCCTCTCGCGCCGGACACCACTTGGCAACCGCGGACCGTCCGCTCGATCACATTTCCGGACGCACGATGCGGCCGAAAGTTGCGTCGGCCACGAGGCGGCCCTCCTCGATCACGGTGTTTCCGCGGAGAAGCGTCCGCACGACGCGTCCTCTGGTGGGCATGCCGACGAAGGGACTCTGCGGGTGGCGGTAGCGGAGGTCGGTCCGCTCGACCGTTCCTTCATGGCCGAGGTCGACGAGAACGATGTCGGCGTCGCAACCGACCTCGAGCCGTCCCTTGCGCGGAAGCGAGAACCGATCAGCGGCCGCTCCCGCAGTGAGGCCTGCCACCCGGGACGGCGAGAGACCACGCTTCTCTGCGACCGCGAGCAGCGTTCCGCGCAGCGTCTGCAGCCCCGAGATCCCGCCCCACCAGGCGAACGCGTCGTCGCCCTGCTTCAGCTCCGGCGGCGCCGGCGAGTGGTCGCACGCAAGGATCGGGATGCGACCTGCCTGCATCTGCGCCCACAGCTCCTCCACCGCGGCGCAAGGGCGGATCGAGGGCGAGCACTTGGCGAGCGCGCCGATCCGCTCGGCGTCCTCGTCCGTGAGAAGGAGGTACTGCGGACAGGTCTCGCAGCTCACGTCGACGCCACGGGCACCGGCCTCGGCGATCAGGACGGCTGCCGCAGCGGTGCTGACATGAACGACGTGGAGCGAGCAGCCGGTCTCCTCGGCGAGGAGGATCGCGCGCGCAACCGCCTCGACCTCGACGATCGGCGGACGGGACGCGAGGTAGTCGCGCATCGACGTGCGGCCCTCCGCCCGCGCCCGCGCAGTCAGGCCCGCGGTGATCGCGTCGCTCTCGGCGTGCACGGCGACCGGGAGCCCGAGCCGGGCGGCACGGGCCATCCCCTCGAAAAGCGTCAGATCGTCCGCGGCCGGGAACTCCTCCATCCCTGTGTCACACATGAACGCCTTGAAGCCGATGACCCCTCGCTCGGCGAGCTCGTCGAGGCGGTCGACGTCGCCGGGGACGAGTCCGCCCCAGAGGCAGAAGTCGGTGTGCGCGCGCCCGCGTGCAGCCTCGAGCTTGAGGTCGAACGAGGAGCCGTCGACGGTCGCCGGCGACGCGTTCAGCGGCATGTCGAAGAGGCAGGTGCCGCCGCCGACGGCGAACGCCTCCGTGCCTGAGGAGAACCCTTCCCAGTCGGTGCCGGGGTCGTTCAGGTGCACGTGCGGGTCGACGCAGCCGGGAAAGAGATGCCGCCCGGTCGCGTCGATCTCGACATCAGCGCTGCCCTCTATCTCGGCACCGACCTCGGCGATGAGCCCGTCCGAGATCGCAAGATCCGCGTTCACCGTGCATGCCGGCCCAACGACAAGACCGCCGCGCACGAGAACATCGAAGTCGCCCATTGTCGGATCAGACGTTATCGTCAGCCGCGATGTCCCGCCTCGAACGAACAATCGCCGTCGCCCGCGGCGACGAGCCCGCCGACACCGTCGTCCGCGGTGGACGGGTGCTCTCCGTGTTCACCCGCGAGTGGCTCGAGTGCGACGTCGCGATCGTCGACGGGATGATCGCCGGGCTCGGGTCGTACGAGGGGCGCGAGACGATCGACGCGAGCGGCCGCTACGTCGTCCCCGGCTTCATCGACGCGCACATGCACATCGAGTCGGTCAAGCTCCTTGTCGACGAGCTGGCACGCCTCATCCTCCCGCTCGGGACGACGACAATCGTCGCCGACCCGCATGAAATCGCGAACGTGCTCGGCGTCGACGGCGTCCACTGGCTGCTCGACGCCTCGTCGGGCCTGCAGCTCGACGTCTTCTTCATGGCGCCCTCCTGCGTGCCGGCCTCGCCGTTCGAATCACCGCGGCGGCCGCTCGGCCTCGGCGACCTCGAGTCGCTGATGCGCCGCCGCCGTGTCCTCGGCCTCGCCGAGATGATGAACTTCCCCGACGTCGTCAACGGCTCACCCGACGAGCTCGCGAAGCTCGCCCTGCAAGGCGCCGCGCACGTCGACGGCCACGCACCCGGGCTCCTGGGCAAAGAGTTGCAGGCATACGTGGCGGCGGGGATCCGCTCTGACCACGAGGCGCTGACCGTGGAAGAGGGCCGCGAGCGGCTCCGCGCCGGCATGTGGCTCCTGATCCGCGAGGCCTCGATGGCGCGCAACCTGCACGCGCTGCTACCCCTCGTGCACGAGTTCGGACCGGGCCGAATGGCGTTCTGCACCGACGACCGCGACCCGGAAGACATCGCCGACAACGGCCACGTCAACGGGATGGTGCGCGACGCGGTGGCAGCGGGCGTAGCGCCCGAGGACGCGCTCGTGATGGCCTCCCTCCACGCCGCGCAGTGGCACAAGCTCGACCGGCTCGGCGCGGTCGCACCCGGCTACCAGGCCGACCTGCTGCTGCTCCCCGACCTCGTCTCGTTCGCGCCGGATACGGTCCTCAAGCGCGGCGAGCCGATCAGGGATCACGACTCGCCGCCGATCCCCGACTGGGTTCGGCAGACGGTTCGGATCAAGCCCGTCACGGCCGCCGACCTCGCGATTCCCTCGCAGGGTGGCCGAATCAGAACGATCGGGCTGATCGACGACCAGGTCGTGACCCGGTCGCTCGAGTGCGACCCCGTCGTCGCGAGCGGCCACGCCGTCGCCGACGCAAGCGCCGGTCTCGCGAAGATCGCCGTCGTCGAGCGGCACCTCGCGACAGGACGGATCGGCCTCGGCTTCGTCTCGGGCTCCGGCTTGCAACGTGGCGCGCTCGCCTCGTCGGTCGCCCACGACGCGCACAACCTCGTCGTCGTCGGGATGAGCGACGAGGACATGGTGGTCGCCGTCACGCGCCTCGCTGAGATCGGGGGCGGCATCGTCGCGGTCGACGGTGGCAGCATTGCCGCCGAATGCCCGCTCCCCGTCGCCGGGCTCCTCTCCGACGCACCGCTCGCCGAGGTGGTCGCGCAGAGCCTCGCGGCCAACGAGGCGGCTGCGGCCCTCGGCTGGTCGGGGGCGACACCGTTCCTGACGCTCGCGTTTCTTGCGCTCTCGGTGATCCCCTCGCTCAAGATCACCGACCGCGGGCTCGTCGACGTCGACCGCTTCGAGATCGTTCCCCTGGAGGTGACGGGATGAAGGAGATCCAGACCGGCCTGACCTACGACGACGTCCTGCTCGTGCCGCGCCGCTCCCGCGTGCGCTCACGCCAGGACGTCTCGACCCGCTCCCGCTTCACGCCGGCGATCGAGCTCGAGGTGCCGATCGTCTCGGCCAACATGGACACGGTCACGACAGCACCGATGGCCGTCGCAATGGCCCAGCTCGGTGGGCTCGGCGTCCTGCACCGGTTCCTCCCGGTCAACGAGGAGGCGGCCGAGGTGCGCCGCGTGAAGCGGTACCTCACGCACGTGATCGCCGAGCCGTACACGATCGAGCCGTTGCGCACGATCGCCGAGGCGCGCGCAGACGCAGCACGGCTCGCCGTCACCGGGTTCGTCGTCGTCGATCCTGCCGGTCGGCTCCTCGGCCTCCTCACCGCTCGCGACCTTCTCGCCGGGGCGGACGGCGACCTCGTCGAGGCGCTGATGACCCCGCGTGAGCGGCTCGTCACGGCGCCGCCCGGCGTCGCTCTCGACGAGGCGCGGAGGCTCCTGACGGCGAGCCGGATCGAGAAGCTGCCACTCGTCCAGGAGGACGGCACCGTCGCCGGCCTCGTCACGCTCAAGGATCTCGCCGTCGCAGATCGCTACCCCCGGGCGACGCGCGACGCGCTCGGTCGCCTTCGCGTCGCTGCGGCGATCGGTATTCGCGGCGACTACCTCGACCGAGCGCGGGAGCTCATCGCAGCGGAGGTCGACGCGCTCGTCCTCGATATCGCGCACGGCCACGCGGACGCCGCGATCGAGGCCGTGCAGGAGCTGAAGAGCGCCTGGCCCGACGTCGAGGTCGTCGCGGGCAACGTCGCGACCGGAGACGGCGTCACCGATCTTGCCGCCGCCGGCGCGGATGCGGTCAAGGTCGGGATCGGCCCCGGCTTTGCCTGCACGACCCGGTTGGTCGCGGGAGTCGGCGTGCCACAACTCTCGGCCGTGCTCGAGTGCGCCGGTGCCGCGCGGAGCATCGGCGTGCCCCTGATCGCCGACGGCGGGATCCGTCGCGCAGGGCACGTCGCGACGGCGATGGGGGCCGGCGCGAGCACCGTCATGGTCGGCAGCCTCCTCGCCGGCCGCGAGGAGAGCCCGGGTGACGTCGTCCGCAAGAAGGGGCAGCTCTTCAAGGTCTACCGCGGCATGGCGTCTCGCTCCGCGGCGGCCGCTCGCCTCGCGATCGAGGGTCGCGGCGATGCGCTCGACCAGTACGTCGCCGAGGGCGAGGAGATGGAGTTCCCCCTGCGCGGCTCGGTCGCCGGCGTGATCGAGGAGCTCCACGGGGGTCTGCGAAGCGGCATGAGCTACGTCGACGCAACAACGATCGGCGAGTTCTGGGAGAAGGCGAGTTTCGTCCGTCAGACCGAGGCCGGCGAGCGCGAGTCGCACCCGGGGTCGTCATGAGCACCCTCTACCGAAACGGCTGGGTCGTCACGATGGACGACGCTCGCGCCGAACACGAGAGCGGCTGGATCCTCGTCGACGGTTCGATGATCGCCGCCGTCGGGTCAGGCCCCGAGCCGGAGGCGGCAGAGCGAGTCGACCTGCACGGCTTCGTCGTGACGCCGGGCCTCGTCAACACGCACCATCACCTCTACCAGACCCTCACCCGCGCGCGAGCCCAGCAGGCCGACCTCTTCACCTGGCTCCAGGAGCTGTACCCGGTCTGGTCGCGGATCGACGCCGAGGCCGAGTACGCTGCTGCCCGCACAGGCCTCGCGGAGCTCGCGCTCTCCGGCTGCACGACCGTGTTCGACCACCACTACGTCTTCCCGAAGGGTCGGGAAGGGCCTGATCGAGGCGGAGGTGCAGGCGGCGCGCGAGATCGGCCTACGGATCGTCGCCTCGCGCGGCTCCATGGATCTCGGTGTCTCCGACGGCGGCCTCCCACCCGACGAGCTCGTCGAGGAGCTCGACGCCGTGCTCGCCGAGACCGAGCGTCTCGCCGCGCTCCTCCACGAGCCGGGGCCCGGCGCACGCGTCCAGCTCGCCGTCGCGCCCTGCTCGCCGTTCTCGGTCACCGGGCGGCTGATGGAGGAGTCGGCCGCGCTCGCACGCCGCCTCGGCCTGCCGCTGCACACGCACCTTGCGGAGACGGTGGAGGAGGAGGCCTACTGCCTCGAGCTCCACAACTGCCGCCCGGTCGAGTACCTCGACCGACTTGGCTGGCTGGCCGACGACGTGTGGTGCGCGCACTGCGTCCATCTCTCGGAGAGCGACATCGCGCGATTCGCGACGACCGGAACCGGCGTCGCCCACTGCCCGACGTCGAATCTACGACTCGGCGCAGGCGTCGCGCCGGTGCGCGACATGGTCGCTGCGGGAGTCCGCGTCGGCCTCGGCGTCGACGGCTCCGCCTCGAACGAGCGCAGCGACCTCTTCTTCGAGGTCAAGCAGGCACTGCTCGTCTCGCGTGGGCGAGACGGTGGCGCTGCGATGACAGCGCGCGAGGCGATCCGCCTCGGCACGCGCGGCGGCGCCGCAGTGCTGCGCCGCGACGACATCGGCTCGCTCGAGCCGGGCAAGTGCGCCGACTTCGCCGTCTGGCGCACCGACGGCCTCGAGCTCGGCGGCGCGGACGACCTGGTGGCGGGGATCGTCTTCGCCGGCCCGTTCCGACCCGACCGGCTCGTCGTCGGAGGCAAGACCGTCGTCCGCGACGGCCATCTCGCGAACGCCGACGAGGCGGAGATCGCAAAGGCACATCGCGTCGCAGCACGAAAGTTCAGCGGATGACCGTCTCGCTCTCGACCCACGTGCTCGACACCGCCGCCGGCCAGCCGGCGGCCGGCGTCACCGTGGAGCTCCTGCGAGACGGCGAGCCCGTCGCGAGCGCAGCGACGGACGGCGACGGCCGCGCCCGGCTCGCCGAGTCGCTCGACCCCGGCACGTACCGGCTCGTCTTCCACCCACCCTCTCCGTTCTTCACACGCGTCGAGCTCGAAATCGTGCTCGAGAACGGCCACTACCACGTGCCACTGCTCATCTCCCCGTTCTCGTGCGCGAGCTACCGCGGCAGCTGAGCGTCGAGGAGCTCGCCGAGCTCTTCGAGGGCAGGACGCGATTCGTCGAGCTCCTCGCGCAGCGCGAGGACCCACTCGGAAACGCAGCCGCCGTGATCGACGAGCTGACCGATGCGGAGAAGCGCGAGGTGCTCGACGCGCACCCCGCGATCGGTCAGAAGAATGGGATGTCCGCGCGCTCCGCTGCCGAGCAGGGGAGCGACGACGACCCGGCGGTGCTCGCAGAGCTCGCCCGCCTCAACGCCGAGTACGAGGCGCGTCACGGCTTCCGCTTCGTCGTCTTCGTGAACAGGCGCCCGAAGGCCGTGATCCTCGAGATCCTGCGCGTGCGCATCGACAACCCGACCGACGAGGAGCTCGAGACCGCCGTCACGGAGCTCGTCGCGATCGCGATCGATCGCTGGGAACGCTAGTGCGCCGCCCAGGGAATAGAGCACCGCTCGGCCGGCTGCAAACGCTTCGCATCGCTTCGTCCTCGGTCGCCCCGGTACAACCCGGTATCAAGGCTCCCTGCGTCCTCGCGCTGCTCGGTTTTCGCTCGCCCGAACAGCACCCTATTCCCCGGACGGCGCACCAGTGACCGCGGTCGCAGCGATCCTCGATCCGTACCTCACGGACTGGCTCAACCTCCTGATTCGCTGGCTCCACGTGATTGCCGCGATCGCCTGGATCGGCGCGTCGTTCTACTTCGTCCTGCTCGACCAGTCGCTCGAGGCGCCGACGAAGGTGGAGGATCTCCGGGACGGCGTGGGCGGCGAGCTGTGGGAGGTCCATGGGGGCGGCTTCTACCACGTCAAGAAGTACAAGGTGGCACCGCCCGTGCTGCCCAGCCATCTCGCCTGGTTCAAGTGGGAGGCGTACACGACGTGGCTCTCGGGCTTCGGGCTGATGGTCGTCCTCTACTACTTGAACGCCCGGGCGTACCTGATCGACCCAGAGGTCGCCGACCTGACGCCGTGGCAGGCGGTCGCGATCAGCGTCGGTCTTCTCGCGGCTGCGTGGATCGTCTACGACGTCCTCTGCCGCGTGCTCGTCCGGCACGGCGTTCTGCTCTGGGTGTTGATCGTCGTCTTCACGGCGCTCGCCGCCTGGGGCTGCGCGCAGCTCTTCCAGCCCCGTGCGGCGTTCCTCCAGGTGGGGGCGATGATCGGGACGATCATGGCGGGGAACGTCTTCTTCAACATCATTCCGGCGCACTGGGAGCTGATCAACGCGAAGAAGGCGGGCCGCGATCCCGACCCGTTCCCGGGCGTCGTCGCGAAGCAACGATCGGTGCACAACAACTACTTCACGCTGCCGGTGCTGTTCACGATGATCGCCGGGCACTTCGCCTTCACCTACGGCGTCGAGCGCGCATGGCTCGTGCTGCTCGTGATCATGTTCGTCGGGATCCTGTCGCGCCTGTTCTTCAACCTGCGTCACCAGGGGCGGACGATCTGGGCGATCCCGGCTGCCTGCGTCGCCGTGCTCGTCGCGCTCGGATTCGTCATCCGGCCAGACACGACGCCGGCCGGTACCGACGTCGCGACGGTCTCGTTCTCGGAGGTCGCGCCGATCGTGGAGGAGCGATGCGCGACGTGCCACTCGATGGCGCCGACCCAGCCGGGATTCTCGACGGCTCCTGCCGGCGTCGTGCTCGACACGCCGGCGGCGATCGCTGCCCGCGCCGACGACATCGAGCGGGTCGTGTCCTCGAAGTCGATGCCGCTCGGCAACGTCACCGGGATGACCGACGGCGAGCGGGCGGCGCTCCTCGCCTGGGTCGCACAGGGCGCTACGCAAACCCCGTAGGGGCTAGGTGCGCCGAGCCACCGGCGAGGCAAACCTCGCCCGTGCTGCGGTCGACGCACCCGCGCAGGTGCGTGCGTTGCCCTACACGAAGTCGAGTTGCACGGGGTTCGGGAACGCGCCGATTGCCTCACCCCGACGCAGCAGCTCCGCGACGGCCGAGCGCCCTTCGTCACCGTAGTCCTCGGTCAGCTCGTTCACGTACATCTCGATGAACCGGTCTGCAACCGCCTCGTCGATGCCGCGTCCGAACTGGAGTGCGTACTCGAGCGCCTCGTCGCGGTGTTCGAGCCCGCAGCGGATCCCCTCGGCGAGCACCTCGGAGAGATCACCGAGCCGCTCTATGTCGCGCCGGGCGACGTTGACTCCGAGCGGGAGGGGCAGCCCTGTCTCGAGCAGCCACCACTCGCCGAGGTCGAGCACCTTGTGGAGGCCGATGTCGGCGAACGTGAGCTGGCCCTCGTGGATGAGGAGGCCGTAGTCCGCGCGACCCGATGCGACCTCGTCCGGAATCTGCTCGAAGGGAAGCTCGCGGAAGGCGCAGTCGCCGATCGCGAGCTTGAGGGTCAGGAACGCCGTCGTCATGGCGCCGGGGACGACGATCTCCTTCTCCCGTAGGTCGTCGATCGACGCTGGCTCTCGCGCAACGACGATCGGGCCGTACCCGGTACCGATGCTGGCTCCGTGCGGCAGGAGGGCGTAGTCCTCCTGGACGAACGGGTACGCCGCAAGCGAGATCGCCGTGACCTCGAGGCGCGCTGCGCGCGCCCACTGATTCAGCGTCTGGATGTCCGCGAGCACCTGTTCGAAGGTGAAGCCCCGCCGGTCGACGAGGTCTGTCGTGAGCGCCCAGTACATGAAGGCGTCGTCGGGATCGGGGCTATGGCCGACTCGAATGTCCACTGGCAGCCGACGGTAGCACCCTGCTCGTGGGTGCAACGGGATGAACCGGCATGGAGAGCGCGTGGGCTAGACTGACGCCATGGGATTCAAGGATCTGTTCTCGTTTCTCGGCCAGGGCTCGTCGAAAGAGGAGCGCGTTGCGCAGTACGTCATCCGCGAACATGACCGCGGCCGCGCCCTGAACGACATCCTCGAGGACAAGTACGTCACGAACCGGCTTCAGTCTCCGGAACAACGTGCCCGCCTCATGGACCGCCCCGAGATCATGCACGCGATCGGCGGGGACATGACCGAGGCGACAGAAGCGTCGAAGGCCGGCTAGCTGCTTCGGGTGACGGGCCCGGCCTGTCACCTGGGTTCGACGGGCCGCTGCAAAAGAGAAACGGCCCTGGGGGAGGGCCGTTTCGGGTGAAGCGAGGGGAGGGGTTTGGGATAACCCATTCATCGGCGCCACGGCGTGCTCGCCGATCCCTCGAACGAGTGATCCTCTCGTACTCCGCGGGAGAGGCTCCGCCTCTCCCCTACTCGAGCGGCTGCCGGGGCGACACCTTTAGAACTGGAAGCGCTGCTCCTGGAAGGGGTCGGCGTCGTTGTGGTAGCCGAGCCGCTCCCAGAAGCCGGGTTGATCGTCAGCGCGGAGCTCGATGCCGCGGAGCCACTTGGCGCTCTTCCAGAAGTACTTTCCGGGCACGATCAGCCGCAGCGGGAAGCCATGCTCGGCCGTCAACGGCTCGCCGTCGGCGTGTGTCGCGAGCATGGCACCCTCGCGCTCGAGGAACTCGACCGGGACATTTGCCGTGAAGCCGGCTTCCGCGTGCGCGATTGCGAACCGCGCCGTCGGGCGCCGGCCGACGAGCTCCTGCACGGCCGACCAGGGGATGCCACTGAAGGTCGTGTCGAAGCGACTCCACCGGGTCACGCAGTGGATGTCCTGGGTCACCTCGACGCGCGCAAGCTCGTTCAGCTGCGCCCAGTCCAGCGTCACCGGGCTGTCGACCTCGCCGGAGACCTTGAAGTCCCAGCCCGCGAGGTCCTTCGGATACTTGGCGACCGAGCCGGCATGGAGGACGGGCCACTTCTCCGTGAGGTACTGGCCCTCGGGCAACCGCGCCGGGTCGTATCCGGCCTCGCGTGCCTTCTTCTCTGCCTTGCTCCTGAACATGCTCCTACACTAGACAGCGTGAGCACTCAAGCGTTACAGATTGCTGCTCGCCCGCGGGAGTACGTCGGCGTCACCGGCCCTGACGCGGCGTCCTACCTGCAGCGGATGGTCTCGAACGACGTCGAGGCGCTCGGCCCGGACGAGGCCTGCCAGGCGCTCCTCCTGACGGCGAAGGCCCGTCTGATCGCGCCACTGACGGTGCTGCGACGCGGAACCGACGATTTCCTCCTGCTGACCGAGCCCACGCTCGGGGATCGTGTCGTCCACGAGCTCGTTCGGTTCCGCTTCGCGGCGAAGTGCGCGGTCGAACGCGAGGCTCACTCGTCGACGATCGTGTTCGAGGACCCCCCGAGGGCTCGATCCCGACGCCGGACTACGGCATTCCGGCCTACGAACTGCTCGACGCCGACCCGACTTCTGGCAACGCGATGCTCGCCGAGGAACTCGAGCGGCTGCGTATCCTCGCCCGCACTCCGGTCTGGGGCCGCGAGCTCGACGACCGGGTGCTCCCTGCCGAGGCCGGTCTCGAGGAACGCGCGATCAGCTTCACGAAGGGGTGCTATCCCGGCCAGGAGCCCATCGCCCGACTTCACTACCGTGGCCACCCGAATCGAGGACTGCGCGTCCTCGAGCTCGAGGGAACCGACCTTCCGGCCTACGACGCGGAGCTGACGCTCGACGGCAAGGTCGTGGGGCGGATCACGAGCGCGGTCGCCGACGGCGACCGCGTGCTCGCGCTCGCCTATGTGCGACGCGAGGTCCCGGACGACGCGGTGCTCCTCCACGGCTCCGACCTCGCGACACAGCTACACTCTTCCTCCCCGCGCCCGTAGCTCAGGGGATAGAGCGCTGCCCTGCGGAGGCAGAGGTCGCACGTTCGAATCGTGCCGGGCGCATGACACACGCTGGCTGCGGCGTGGCCGATGAGGGATACTCCTCGACGTGAGCCATCGGCCCGACGAACGGCCTCGATCCTGGCCGAACCTAGCGCTCATCGTCGGCGGCCTGCTCATGACTCCCATGTGGGTGCGGTTCACGACCCTGCACGGGCCGACATCCTTCAACGAAGACGGTCACTGGCTCGGGCAGAGCGCCATCTTCTGGGGCGGCATGATGGGCTTCGCCAGCTTGCTGATCGTGATCGGGATCTACGGGCACCGCGCACTGCTCGAGGCGGGAGGTCGCAGAGCGCGGGTTGGATTCTGGCTCGCCCTGATCGGGCTTGGCGTTCCCGCGGTGGCGGACATCGTCTTTCGAGCCGCCGTGCCGCCGTTACTCATGCCTCTCGCGGCGGTCGGGCTCGTCCTTCTCGCAGCAGCCCATCGGCACGACCCGGCTCTGCCGACCACATGTCGAGTCGCGCTGCTCGTGACGGGACTTCTCCTGAGTGCTGCGTTCCTGATGAACCTGGTTCCGCAAGAGACGCTCGATAAGTTCGAGTGGTACCGGTTGTACGGCATCCTCTCGAACGTGCTCTTCGGCCTCGGCTGGGTCGCGTTCGGCGCCAGCCTCGCCCGACATCCGGCAGCCGAGCCGACTCCTCCACCGGTTCCCGAGGTGGCCTGAGCAGCCCTTCGGAGTATTCGTCCGCACGTTCGAATCGTGCCGGGCGCATGGCTTCCGTCTGCTGGTGGCCGTTCTTCGATGCGTGCCAGGCACGACCGCTAGATCTCCGGGCGGTCGGTAGCCTACCGTTTCGGGGAGTTGTCACCAATAGCCACCTGCGATACGTTCGGGAAACGTCGGCCCCGTCCACCCTAAGGAGTCACCGTATGCGGTTCGCGTCCAATCTGCTCGTCGCATCGCTGCTCGGCCTGTTCTCCGTCGGATTCCTCTTCGCGGCCGAGGCCCTCGCCGCCAGGATCGCCGGCGGCGAGCTACAGAGTTGCGCCATCTCGGCGGCAGGCGCGGTCAGCTGCTGGGGGCAGCGGTCAACCGGGTCTCTCGGTGACGGCCAGATCAAGGGTTCGAGCTATGTCCCAGTCCCGGTCGTCGGGATCCGGAGCAAGGCAACCGACGTAGCGGGGACGACCACCGGGAATGGCGGGTCGCAGTACGCTTGCGCGATTGTCGCCGGAAGCGTCAAATGCTGGGGTACCGGCGGATACGGCACCCTCGGGGACGGGCGAAAGACGTCGAGCGCGGTTCCCGTCCAGGTGACGGGACTGACGAGCGGCGTCACGAGCATCTCGCTCAACGCGACGCACGCCTGCGCTGTCCAATCCGGCAACGTCTGGTGCTGGGGGAGCGGCTATCTCGGCGGCGCCGCGAAGACGAGCCCGGTGCCCGTCCAGGTGATGGGGCTCGCCGCGGGCGGCGCGACTGCCGTCGCGGTCGGCTGGCGCCACGCCTGCGCGCTCGTCGCCGGCACCGTCTCGTGCTGGGTCGGGAAAGGCGCCGAGCCCGTCCCGGGGTTGGCAGGGGTGACGAGCATCGCGGCGGGGCTGGACTACACGTGTGCCGTCGTCGGCGGAGCGGTGAGCTGCTGGGGTCGCAGCGCCGTTGCCGCGAGCAGCAAGACACCGCGTATCGTGCCGGGGCTCGAGTCGGGCGTCACGGCGATCGCCGGGAACTGGCAGCACGCCTGCGCGATCAAAGCAGGCGTCGCCTGGTGCTGGGGCATCAACTCGAGCGGTCAGATCGGCAACGGTGCCAAGCTCGTCCCGGGAGTCGGTGCCCCCGCGGCACCTGTGCCGGTCGAGGTGAAGGGCCCCAAGGGGGTGACCTCGATCGCGGTTGGCAAGAGCCACAGCTGCGCGATCGCCGCCGGTGGGGTTCGCTGGTGCTGGGGCTCCAACGGCGGTGGCCAACTCGGCCGCCCCGCCACCGTCTCCAAGTCATCGGTCGCCGGGCGAGTGACCGCCCCGAAGCGCTAGAACGCCCGCGAACGCCTGTGCCGGGAAGGTCGCGACGAGCTCCTTCCCGCGCGCGTAAGGATAGGCGCGTGCATGTCGAGCTGCAGGATCTCGCCGAGGACCCCGACGCCTACCTCGCACCTCCGGTGGGGGGCGAACGGCTCGGCGACGAGCGTTATTGCCTCCACATCGGCTCGGAGCGACGGTGGGCCGGGATCTGTCGACTCCGGCTCCCGGACGAGGAAATCGCGCTCGGTCGCGTCGTCGACGAGATCCTCGAGCACGTGCGGGGCATCTCCTCGGTCGTCTGGAACGTCGGATCGTCGGCACGCCCGTCCGACCTCCCCGACCGGCTCCTCGCGCTCGGCCTTCGGCCTCCCGACCCGCCGCTCGATGCGGTGGCAGTCGCGATGGTGCTGACGCGCGAGCCACCGCCCACGGACGGAATCGAGGTGCGGCCAGTTGCGACCCTCGACGATCACCTGATCGGGCTCGAGATCATGCTCGCAGCGGACACCTGGTCGGCCGAGGCGATCGCGGATGAGCGCGCGCGAGCGGAGGAGTCCTACGAGCGACGCGTGATGCGCGGTGGCATGCAGTGGCTCGCCTATCTCGACGGGATGCCTGTCGCCTGGGCCACCGCCGATCGAGCAGCTGCCGGATTGTTCCTCGGCGGAGGTGCGACGCTCCCGGAGGGCCGTGGCCGGGGTTGCTATCGAGCCCTCGTGCGCGCGCGCTGGGACGAGGCAGTCCGGCTCGGTCTCCCGGGCCTCGCGGTTCAGGCCCAGCTCAAGTCCTCCGCACCGATCCTGCGACGCCTCGGCTTCGTCGAGGTTGCCACGATCCACACCTTGCAGTCGTGACCCGGGCCTACGAGTAGAACCAGATCTCCTCGAAGTCCGCGGACGGGTGCCACGTCGTCACCGCTCCCTTGGGCATTGACGCCATGTCGCCGACTCGGAGGTCGAGCTTCGGGCCGCCCTCGATCTCGATCCGCACGGACCCGGACAGGACGACGATCGTCTCGCGTGCCGGAAGCTCCCCGGTCTTCGGCCAGTCGCCGACATCGGAGCCCGGCTTCCACAGCCCTGCCGTCGCTGCCTCACCGTCCTCGAACAACGTGTGCGTGAACCCACCGACCTCCTCGTCGGCGTCGAACTCGTCGGTGTCGACCCGTGACACGTACACCCCACCGCCAAGATCCGCCATCAACCCACCCTTCCAGAATCGTGGCCAACACGAAAGGGGGCCGGCTCCCGCCGACCCCCCAACGCACTATCTATCGAAATTCGCCTAGGCGAATTTGCTTACATCATCCCGCCCATGCCGCCCATGTCGGGCATGCCACCGCCGCCGCCGTTCTTCTCCGGGGCGTCCACGACGATGACCTCGGTCGTGAGGATGTTCTTCGCGATCGAGGCTGCGTTCTGCAGCGCGGAGCGCGTCACCATGGTCGGATCGATGATCCCGTTCTTGACGAGATCCTCGAGCTCACCGGTGTCGACGTTCAGGCCCTGGCCCTTCTTGGCCGCACGAACCTGGCTGACGACGACCGAGCCCTCGAGACCCGCGTTGTAGGCGAGCTGCCGAAGCGGCTCCTCCAGCGCGCGGATGATGATGTTGGCACCGGTCTTCTCGTCGCCGTCGAGGTCGGCAAGCGCCTTCTTCGACGAGTCGGCCGCATTCAGCAGCGCGACGCCGCCGCCGGGGACGATGCCCTCCTCGAGTGCCGCGCGCGTTGCCTGAAGCGCGTCCTCGACCCGATGCTTCTTCTCCTTCATCTCCGTCTCGGTGGCTGCGCCGACCTTGACCACTGCGACGCCGCCGGCGAGCTTCGCCAGCCGCTCCTGCAGCTTCTCGCGGTCGAAGTCCGAGTCGGTGTTCTCGATCTCGCCCTTGATCTGCTTGATCCGGGCCTTGATCGCCTCACCGTCACCGGCACCATCGATGATCGTGGTCGAGTCCTTGTCGACGACGACCTTGCGGGCATGACCGAGCTGCGTCAGCTTCGTGTTCTCGAGCTTGAGGCCGAGCTCCTCGGTGATGACCTCGCCGCCCGTCAGGACCGCGATGTCCTCGAGCATCCGCTTGCGGCGGTCGCCGAAGCCCGGAGCCTTGACCGCGACAGCGGTGAAGACGCCACGGAGCTTGTTGACCACGATCGTCGCGAGCGCCTCACCCTCGAGGTCCTCGGCGACGATGACGAGCGGCTTGCCGGCCTGGATGACCTGCTCGAGCACCGGCAGCATGTCCTTGACCGCGCTGATCTTCTGGTTCGCGATCAGGATGTACGGGTCGTCGAGCACGGCCTCCATGCGATCGGCGTCCGTGATCATGTACGGGGACAGGTAGCCCTTGTCGAACTGCATGCCCTCCGTGAACTCGAGGTCGAGGCCGAAGGTCTGGCCCTCCTCGACGTTGACGACGCCGTCCTTGCCGACCTTCTCGATTGCGTCGGCGATGACGTCACCGATCTCCCGCTCGCGCGACGAGATGGTGGCGACGCGGGCGATGTCTTCCTTGCCCGAGATCTCGACCGACTGCTTCTTCAGGTCCTCGACGATGATGCCGACGGCCGTCTCGATGCCGCGCTTGAGACCCATCGGGTTCGCGCCGGCCGCGACGTTCTTGAGGCCCTCGCGGACGATGGCCTGCGCGAGAACGGTCGCCGTCGTCGTGCCGTCACCGGCAACGTCGTTCGTGGCGGTCGCAACCTCGCGGACGAGCTGAGCACCCTGATTCTCGAACGGGTCCTCGACGTCGATCTCACGAGCGATCGTGACACCGTCGTTCGTGATCGTCGGCGCGCCGAACTTCTTGTCCAGCACGACGTAGCGACCCTTCGGGCCGAGCGTCACCTTGACCGCGTCGGCAAGGATGTTCACGCCGCGCTCGAGCGCGCGCCGTGCATCCTCGTTGAACTTGAGCTCCTTGTGAGCCATCTGTTTGTCAATCCTTCCGTCGAGCTGGTTTTTAGACGACCTTCGCGAGAACGTCCGACTCGCGCAGGATCAGGACCTCGTCGGCGCCGACCTTGATCTCGGTGCCGCCGTACTTGGAGAAGATGACCTCGTCACCCTTCGCCACATCCATCTTGATGCGCTTTCCGTCCTCGTCACGAGGGCCGGGGCCGACGGCCAGGACCTTGCCGCGCTGCGGCTTCTCCTGGGCGGTGTCGGGCAGCACGATGCCGCTTGCCGTGGTGGACTCCTCTTCGAGGACCTCCACGATCAGGCGGTCACCTAGGGGCTGCAGATTCATGCACGTGCCTCCCTGCGATGCGTAGTTCGATTACCGATACCGGGTTGTGAGAGTCACGACCCGGTCGGCACTCTTCGAATGAGAGTGCCAACACACCAAACGTAGCACAGGCGCTGCCTGCTGCCAACCCGACCTCGCCAGATCTCTATAGTTGCGTCGCGATGCCGATGTTCGCGCTCAACTTCTACTCCCCGATCGTGGCCGACCAGCTGCGAACGGGCCGGAAGACCGCCACGATCCGGCTCGGCGACAAGTCGCCGAAGTACAAGAAGGGCATGATCGTGACCGTTCTCGTCGGCACCCGCTACGGCCCGCGCGAGAAGATCTTCGACGCCGTGATCGACCGGGTCGAGGTGAAGCCCCTCGGCGAGCTGTCACCGCGCGAGATCGAGCACGACAACCCGGCAATCCGCCGAGTCGACGAGCTCGCCCACTGGATGAGCCAGCTCTACAACCGTGAGGTCCTCGAGACCGACACGGTCACCGTGATCCGCTTCTCGCAGATCATCGGGACCATGTTCTAGCCGGCAAGATCTCAGGCCCGCTAGCGCGGGCCTATTGATCGCACGCAGGATCCCTGAAGAGGCCGGCCCGCCGGCCCTGATCTGAGAACGCACCCGTCGGGGACGCTCGAGTGGCGCCGGTCCCCGTAGGGGCGACCTGAAGGTCGCGTCAGCGACCTGGAAGGTCGTCCGCGCCAGCCACGCAGGCGGCGCGAAGCCGCTGCAGATCGGCGAACCGTGTCTCGATGTCGGTGCGCGGCGCCGCCATCCGCTTGTCCCGCAGAGCCTCGAGTGCGTGGAGGAGCACGGGCAGCGGCGGGCCGCTCGCGGTGATCTGCCGGAGAAACGACTCGTCGAGGTTCTCTGCCGGCTGCTCGATGAAGCGACGCACGAACAGATTGTGGTGTTGCTCCGCGGTGCGGGCGTGGGCGTCGCAGACGGCGACGAAGGCGCTGACGTTCTCGACCACGCCGACCGGCAGGGTGCCACCCTCCGTCACGACCTCGAGCAGCTCGTCCATGATGCTGGCCCGGCGAATGCACGCCTGCAGGAGCGCCTGATCCTCGACGGTCATGAACGACATCTTCTCCAACACGATCCCCGCGTAGGTCGGGTCGCCGACACGGCAGAGGCCGAGCATCAGGTCGATCTCGTTGATCGCCGCGAAGTCACCGGCGTTTGCACCGCGGTACTCGTGGCGCCCGACCCGGTACGGCTTGAAGTACGGACGCACGTTGTAGAAGAAGCGCCGCACGTCCAGGCGCTCGTTGAGCTCGGCGTTGTAGCGAGCGACGTCCTCGAGAGCGCCCTCGGCATCGTGGAACAGCGTCCGGGAGACGGGATGCGTGGCTCCAAGCGGCGGGATCCGCCGGAGCACGTCCGCGGCACGGACGTAGGCGAGAATCGCATAGCAGTTGAAGTCGATGAAGAGCAGCTCGTCGGGGAGTGACGTGAAGCTCTTGTACTCGCCGCGGCGGGCGAGATTGCTGAGGTTGACGTGCGCGGTCGCAAAACGCGGCGCGACGCCGAGACCCGCCGCGAGTCGTTGGGCGAGGGCACTCGCCTCCGGGAAGGGCGACGTCGCCTCACGCTCCGGATTCGTCAGCTCGTGACGGCGCAGGGCGGCCATGTAGAGACCGACGCTCCCGAGCAGGTCGTACCCGGTGACGGAATCGAGGTGCAGGAGCGGCAGGGCAGCGATCTCGGCGACGTGGGCACTCCCCTCCTCGACAAGGGCGGCCTTCAGCTCCGGTGCCTCGCCGTCGACGGCGATCGGGTTCTCGAGCTCGAAGTAGTGATTCTCGAGCTCGGTGTTCAGCTCCCGGAAGCGCCCGCGGATCCAGGTGTCGAAGGCTTGCAGATGGGCGCTCTCCATTCGGTCTAGTCTAGAGCGACAGCTGATTCAGCGGCCGGGTTTGCGGATCGGGCCGCCGAAGAGCTCGTTCGGCCGCACCGCCGCACCGCACTCCTCGCACTCGACGAGGAAGGCCGAGGGAAACCGCGCGCCACACGCCGGACAGAGGTGCCTCATCTCGCCCTTGCATCCCGGGCACGAGGCCGGAATCTCGGACTCGGACTCGACGAAGTACCGCAGTGTGAAGCCACAATCGACGCAGAACGCCACCCAGTCGCCGAGCGTCTTGCGACGCTCTTCCTGGATCCAGTTCCGCCGGGGCTTCTTGCGCGCTGCCATGCGCGGGAGCCTAGTGGACATCACCCTCCGGCCTCCGGTCTGGGCGGTAGAGTGACGATCGTCAACGGCCCGAGGGGAACCTGCATGGCAGTTCGGGAAGCGGAGCCCGTCGGCTCGCTTCAGGAAGTGCACGACGTCGGTCTCGATCGCGAGGACCTGTTCGGCATCTATCGCAACATGCTGACGGCGCGGGGGATCGAGGAACGCGGGCACATCCTCTACAAGCAGGGGAAGATTCCCGGCTCGTTCTACACGGGTCGCGGCAATGAGGCCTCGGCCGTAGGAGTGGCGACAGCGATGGGCGCGGACGACGTCGGCTGCCCCCTGCAGCGCGACATGGGCGTGCACATCGCACGCGGCGTCGAGCCATGGCGCATCTTCGCCCAGTACATGGGTCGCGCAGACGGACCGACGAAGGGCCGCGATGGCAACGTCCACATCGGCGATGCGCGCCTGGGACTGCACGCGATGGTGAGCCACCTGCCCGCGATGCTCCCGGTTGCCGTCGGCATGGGCCTCGCCTTCCGGATCCGCGAGGAACGTCGCGTCGCCGTTGCGTGGTGCGGCGAGGGGGCGGCAGCCCGCGGCGACGCACACGAGGGCATGAATCTCGCCGGGGTCCGGCGGCTCCCGGTCGTGTTCGTGATCGACAACAACCAGTGGGCCTACTCGACGCCCGCCCACCTCGGACATGCCGTCGACCATCTGGCGGACCGGGCCGCCGCCTACGGCTTCGAGGGCGTGGTCGTCGACGGCACCGATGTGCTCGCGGTCTACCGCGAGGCGAAGCGCGCGATCGAGAAGGCGCGCGAGGGCGGCGGCCCGACGTTGATCGAATCCGTCACGCTACGCATGGAAGGGCACGCCGTCCACGACGACGCGTCCTACGTGCCGCGCGAGATGTTCGAGGAGTGGGCGAAGCGCGACCCGGTCGACCGTTACCGCACGTGGCTCCGCGACACGGCTGCGATGACTGATGCCGAAGAGGACGCGATCACGGCAGGTGTCAAGAAGCTCCTGAACGAGTCGCTCCAGCGGGCCGAGGAGTCGCCACAGCCCGATCCGGCCACGCTGCTCGACGGCGTCTTCGCGACGCAAGCGGAGCTCGAGACCCCTCACCACAAGTAATGGCCGAGAAGACCTACCTTCAGGCGATCAGCGACGGGCTCCGGCAGGAGATGCGTCGTGATCCACGTGTCTTCGTGATGGGTGAAGACGTCGGCGTCTACGGTGGCGCGTTCAAGGTGACGGACGGGTTCCAGGCCGAGTTCGGCCCCTGGCGCGTGCTCGACATGCCACTCTCGGAGACGGCCATCGTCGCCGGCGCAACCGGCGCCGCCCTGATGGGCATGCGCCCGGTCGCGGAGATGCAGTTCGCCGACTTCGTCTCGTGCGCGTGGGATCACCTGGTCACGGTTGCCGCCAAGCAGCACTACCGCGCCGGCACCCCGATCCCGATTGTCCTGCGGCTCCCCTCTGGTGGCGGTTTCTCGGGAGGGCCGTTCCACTCCCAGAACCCGGAAAGCCTGTTTGCGCACATCCCGGGATTGAAGGTCGTCTGCCCGGCGACGCCCGAGGACGCCAAAGGCCTCCTCGTGAGCGCGATCGAGGACGCGAACCCGGTGCTCTTCTTCGAGCACAAGCATCTCTATCGGCGGATCAAGGGCGACGTGCCGGACGAGCGGTACTCGACGCCGTTCGGCAAGGCCCGCGTCCACCGCGCGGGTGACGACATCGTCGTCGTGACCTGGGGGGCAATGGTCTATACCGCTGCGGATGCCGCCGAGATCGTCGCCGGGGACGGCATCTCGGTCGAGGTACTCGATCTCCGCACGCTGATTCCATGGGATCGCGAGGCGGTGCTCGAGAGCGCACGTCGCACGTCGAAGGTGCTCGTGCTGCACGAGGACACCCGCACAGGTGGCTTTGGCGCAGAGATCGTGGCCACCGTCGCCGAGGAGGCATTCGAGTACCTCGACGGCCCCGTGAAGCGGATCGCCGCGCCCGACAGCCCCGTTCCGTTCTCTCCGCCGCTCGAGGCGGCGTACCTCCCCCAGATCGACGACGTCGTCGCCGGGCTCCGCGAGCTCGCTGCCTATTGAAGGGCGAGGCTGCACCTCGCCCCTACGAGAAAGGATCAGTCTTGGCCACCGGAACGCAGATCGAGGTCGTGATGCCCCAGATGGGAGTGTCCGTGTCCGAGGGCACGGTCACGAAGTGGCTCAAGCAGCCGGGTGACACGATCGCCCGGGACGAGGCGCTGCTCGAGATCTCGACCGACAAGGTCGACACGGAGATCCCGAGCCCCGGCGACGGCATCGTCGGTGAGCTCCTCGTCGCCGAGGGCGACACGGTCGAGGTCGGCACGCTGCTTGCGACGATCCTTCCGGCCGGCGCCGTTGTGCTGGAAGCGCCGCCGGCTCCGGAGCCCGTCGCGGAAGCCGTGGCGCCGGTCGCAGAGCCCGTTGCGCCCGCACCCGAACCCTCCGGCGAGCAGACTGCACCCGCACCGGCCGTCGCCGACGCTGCGTCGGGGAACGGCCGCACGTTCGTCTCCCCGGTCGTCGCACGCATCGCCGCCGAGCATGGCGTCGACCCGAATACGGTCGCCGGCACGGGGACCGGGGGGCGCGTGACCAAGAAGGACATCCTGGCCCACATCGAGTCCGGCGCTGAAGCCCCGGCTGCCCCTGCTCCGCCCCCTCTCGCGGCACCACCGACTCCCGCGGCTCCGGCGCCCGCCGCCCCCGCTCCGGTCGCCGCTACGCCTGCTGCCCCGCCTCCCGCCGCACCAGCTGCCGCCCCGCTGCAGACGGGCGAGGTCGAGGAGCCGATGAGCGCGATGCGCCGCGGCGTGATGGAGCACATGCGCCGCTCACTCGACACCTCGGCGCACGTCTCGAGCGCGATCGAGGTCGACATGTCCCGCATCGTCGCCGCGCGCGAGCAGCTGAAGAAGGAGTACCAGGCGTCGTACGGCGTCAATCCGACCTACCTCGCCTTCATCGCCAAGGCGACCGTCGAGACGCTCCAGGACTACAAGTGGGTGAACGCCGAGATCCGTGGCGACAAGGTGATCACGCGCCCCTGGGTCAACCTCGGAATCGCGGTCTCACTCGAGGACGGCAAGGGCCTGATCGTGCCGGTGATCAAGAACGCGCAGGACCTGAACCTGCTCGGGATCGCCCGCGCGATCACCGACCTCGCGGCGCGGGCCCGCACGAAGAAGCTCCTCCCGGACGACGTCCAGGGCGGCACGTTCACGATCACGAACCCGGGCGGCTTCGGCACGTTCCACGGCACGCCGATCATCAGCCAGCCCCAGGTCGGGATCCTCGGCACCTACGCGCTCGTCAAGCGGCCCTGGGTCGTGCAGGACGAGCTCGGCCAGGACGTGATCGCGATCCGGCCGCTGATGAACATCACGCTCACGTATGACCATCGGCTGGTCGACGGCGCCTACAGCGGCGGCTTCCTACGCGACCTGCGGGCGCGACTCGAGGGCTGGGAGAGTGACTCGTAGCTCAGACGAGCGACCCGCGCACGAGCAGCCAGACCGGCTCGGCCTCGTAGCCGAGCCGCGCGTTGACGGCCCGCATGGGCGCGTTCGCCTCGTCGTTCACCGTCTCGATCCGCCGGAAACCCACGTGTTTCGCCCGGCGAGCCTGCTCGTGCTTCAGCGCCGTCGCGATCCCGCGACCACGCGCCTCGGGTAGGACCCCGGTGAGGAGGTTCACCGCTTCTCCCTCGTCACCGGCAAGCGCGGTCAACCCGGTCCAGCCGACAGCTGCGCCGTCAACGAGCGCTACGAGGCATAGGTCGGGCAAGGCCTCGGGGCCGTCGATCGTTTCCGCAACCCATTCGGCCAACGGGCTGGCCGTCGGTGGCTCGGTGCCGACGGGCACGTCGCGCAGAGCGATCGAGTGAACCTCGTACGCGGCTTCGACCAGATCGGGGCGCTCGGACAGGCTCACGATCTCGACGCCGACCGGGATCTCCCGAGCCGTGTCCTCGTAAGCCGAGAGGTCGAGCGAGACCGGGCACTCGCGCGAGAGCACATTGAATCCCCTGTGTTCGACAAACCGGAGAGCGTCCTCATCGTCCTCCCTGAGCCGACCGATCAACGACCTACGGCCGGCACGGCGGGCATGGTCGGACAGGGCCGAGAGGATGGCCGTGCCGACGCCGGCGCCACGGTGGGCGGGAAGGACACGAGCCATCGAGTAGTAGGCGTCCCCGACGCTCGACGTCTTGCCGACCCCCGTACCCACGGCCAGCGTCGTCGAGGGAGGCGAGCAGGAACACCGTCTCGGGCGAGGTCGCGAGCTCGTGCAACAGGCCATCGACGCTCGGCATCGGCCCCGGATGGACGATCCTTCCGATCGAGAGGAACGATCCCAGCTCATCTCGCGTGCGCGCCTGCGCGATCCGGATCACAGTCAACTACCCTCCTCTCGTGAGCGCCGAAGCGTATCTCGTCGATGCCGGACTCGTCCCGTACCAGGAGGCTCTCGAGCTGCAGCGGTCGCTCGCGGCCGCCGTCATCGAAGGCACGGGTAAAGAGGCGGTGATGCTGGTCGAGCACCCGCCGGTCGTGACCACCGGACGCCGCACCGGCGAGAGCGAGGTGCACCTGCCAGACGACGCCGCCGTCGAGGTGATCGAGACGAACCGCGGTGGGAAGTCGACCTTCCACGGCCCGGGGCAACTCGTCTGCTATCCGATCCTCGACCTCAATCGCCACGGCAAGGATCTGAAGCGCTACGTCCGCGACCTCGAGCGGGTGATCATCGAGACCGTTGCCCCGTTTGGCCTTCCGGCGGTGACGATCGAGGGGCTGACCGGCGTCTGGCTCGACGGTCCGCCGCGCAAGCTGGCATCGATCGGGATCCATGTCTCGCGCTGGGTGACGACCCACGGCTTCGCGCTCAATGTCGATCTCGACCCTGCGCCGTTCACGTCGTGGATCACCGCGTGCGGACTCGAGGACGCACAGTTCACGACGATGAGCCGCGAGCTCGGCCGCTCGGTCTCGGTCGACGAAGTCAAGCCGGCGGCGATCATCGCGATGGGCGAGGTCTTCGGGCTCGAGTTCGAGGCGCTGGCACTGGCTGACGTCGCCGGCCTCCTCGCAGGCGCAGTGCCCGCGCCGCTCACAGCCGGCTAGAACCGAACGTCGCGGTAGCCCCTGCCTTCCTTCAGCCGCGCGCCGGAATGGTGTCCTCGGCGTCGCGCTTCCGGAGCACACACGACACAGAGCTGTGACATAATGAGGGTCATAATTATGGCGATGACTCGAACGACAATCGTTGCAGATGATGAGCTCCTCGACCGCCTGCGTGCGATCGCCGCGGCCGAACAGAAGTCGCTCGGCGCCGTGATCCGCGAAGGGCTCGAACTCCGGGCCAAGCGCGACCGGCCTCCCCTCACGTTCATCGGGGCCTTCGCGAGCGGAGCGCCCGAGCACGACACCGCCCGCTGGAGCGCGGACGCACCGTATGCCCCGCGCAGCTGGCGGGACGATGATCACTGATACGGGCGTTGTGTACGCGGCGATGGACAGGAACGACCCGAGTCATGCGTCGTGTGTCGAGTTGCTCGAGCGAACGGGCGATGCTTTGGTCGTCCCCTCGCCCGTGCTCGTCGAGCTCGACTGGATCGGCGACGCCAGGGGCCTGCCCGTGCTCGATGCGGCACTCACGTCGGTGGAGAGCGGCTCGATCGAAGTCATCGACCTCTCGCCGGCCGACTACGCGCGCATACGCGATCTCTGCCGCCAGTATCGGGACCTCGGGCTCGGCATGGTCGACGCCTCCGTCGTCGCCGTAGCCGAGCGCCTTGGCGAGGGGACGATCGCGACGCTCGACCACCGGCACTTCTCGGTCGTCCGTCCGCTCCACGTCGACGCCTTCACGCTCGTCCCTTGAACCTGCCGGCTCGCGCCCCCGTACACTGAGAGCCGTGGAGACCTCGCTCCCCGTCGCTGATCGCCCCCGCCGCCCCGATTGGATGAAGGTGCGCGCACCGAGCGCCGACGGCCGCTACTTCGACGTCAAGAAGCTGATCCACGGCGCGAGCCTGAACACCGTCTGCGAGGAAGCGCGCTGCCCGAACATCGCCGAGTGCTGGGGCAAGGGCACGGCGACGTTCCAGATCCTCGGCGACACGTGCACGCGCGCCTGCCGCTACTGCTACGTCCACTCCGGCAAGCCGGAGCACGCGCCCGACCCGCTCGAGCCGCTCCGGCTCGCCCAGGCGGCGGCGCAGATGGGCCTCAAGCACGTCGTCGTCACCTCGGTCGACCGCGACGACGTCGAGGACCGGGGTGCCGGCCATTTCGCGGCCGTGACCCGGGCCCTGAAGGCGAAGCTGCCGGACTGCACGGTGGAGCTCCTGACCCCGGACTTCCTCGGCGACGAGGAGCGAGCGCTCGCGACCGTGCTCGGCGCGCGACCGGAGGTCTTCAGCCACAACATCGAGACCGTCCGCCGGCTGCATCGGCGCATGCGCGGAGCGAAGGCGAGCTACGACGGGGCTCTCCACCTGCTGCGCCGCGCCAAGGTGGTCGCCGACTACCCCGTCATGACGAAGACCGGGCTCATCGCCGGCCTCGGCGAGACGAACGAAGAGATCGTCGAGA
This sequence comes from uncultured Thermoleophilia bacterium, assembly GCA_963741655.1. GTDB lineage: Bacteria > Actinomycetota > Thermoleophilia > Gaiellales > Gaiellaceae > Gaiella. The sequence goes on along the minus strand of CAVUIQ010000004.1, from coordinate 739,054 downwards.
CGATGGGCGAGCTCCGCGCCAACGGCGTCGACGTCGTCACGATCGGCCAGTACCTGCAGCCGTCCAGCAAGCACGTGGCGATCGACCGCTGGGTGCACCCCGACGAGTTTCGCTGGCTGCGCGAGCAGGGCGAGGCCCTCGGCTTCGGCTCGGTGTTCGCAGGCCCGCTCGTGCGCTCGAGCTACCGCGCCGACGAGCAGAAGCACGCCGCCGACAGCGGCGTCGGGGCGGTCGCGTACTAGGAGCTCGGTTTCTCGGTCGTCCCGTCGTCCGCCGAGCCGATGCGCAGGTTGAGAACGACGCGCTTTCCGGAGCGAACCCGCACCGCGTCGAGGCCCTGCCGGACGAGGCCGTGACCGGTCACGCGGTACACGCCGGGCGCAAGTGTCGCGTGGTAGCGGCCGTATCGATCTGTCGTGACGACTCGCCGTGCACCGGGTCGGGCGAACGTGATCCTCACGCCGGGAGCAGGCTCGAGGCACGGAGCGCTGACGCACTGGATCGTCTTGGCATCACGCATCACGCGGCCCGTTAGGACGCCGGGGCTGCTCGCACTCCCGGCGAACGCAGACGCGTTCGAAGCGAGCAGTGCCAACACGAGAACGAGGAGCAGGCGCTTCACGGAATCATCGTATCCCCCGGTCGTAAGACGTCTGTACGGGCCGCTTGGAACGACGCGAAGGGCGCCGGCTGTGCCGGCGCCCTTCGCTCTACACTCGCGAGCCGTGAGACTCAGTCCTGCTTCGACGTCACCGCAAGTGACACCACAGTCGAGGTCGGCTCCTTGCGGAGGTCACACACGACGACGACCAGCTTCTGGATGTACCAGCCGTCGACGCCACCACACCCGTCGGTACCGAAGTCGAACCGAACCTGGATCGAGTCGCCTGGGGCGACGCCTACCTTCGTCAGGTCGATCTGCGACTCACCCCACGTGCCGTTGACCTGGCCACCGTCGGTGCCGCTGAACGCCTCCTGGCCGCCGAGCGGGTTCGTGTTGCCCGCATCGGCGTCGTTGAGCACCGTGTTGTAGCCGTTGAAGATGAAGGCCGACGCCGGTACGAGCACGAACGGTCCGCCGTTGACGCTGATCTTCACGTTCCCGCCATCCCAGCCGAACTCCGTCGCCACGTAGTGCTCAAACGTGAGGCGCGGGCTCTTGTAGCCCTGCTTCGGCAGCTTGATCTTCTTGCTCGTCATGCTCATGACGCCCGAGATGTCGCCGTCGCCGCCGTCGCAGTTGCCCGGAACGACGTCGGATGCGTATGCCGCGGAGCCCTTGCGGTCACCGGGGATCGCGTCCTTCTTCGCCTCGGCCCAGTTCGTGCCCTGCCAGCCGGTGAACACACCCTGGTTTGTGAGGTCCCAGTCCTTCAGCCCCTTCTTGAACTCGGTCTCGTGGGCCTTGACCTTCTTGGCCTTGGCGCAGAGATCCGGAGCATTGGGGTCGAGCAGCGTCGTGAACCCGCACTGGGTCGGATCCGTCCGCAGCTCGACTGCCGCGACCATGTCGCTCACCTCGCTGCAGTCCGCAGACGAGAAGACGTCGCTCGATGCAACGGGCGCTCCTGTGCTGAGCCCGTTCAACGGAGCACCGACGAGATCGAGGCATGATGCCTCGAGCGCGTCGGCGTGGTCGGCGAAGTCGGTCGTCGGAGTCTGATAGACCGACTGCGCCCGCCAGTAGAGATGCGCCGCCTTCGTCAGGCCGAGCGCCGACACTGTGCGGCCGTTGTACGTGCCCCCATCCACGAGCAGTGCGAACCCGTGGTTCGGAACGCCCGAGTTGAAGTGGACGCCACCCTGGTCGCCTGTGCCGCAGAAGTACTCGGCGTCGGAGACCTTGCCCGGATCGGAGAGACACGTCGGATCCCACATGTCGCGGATCGCCTGCCCGAACGCGGGGTCATCCTCGCCGGACAGCCACCTGTAGGAGTCCTGCGCGTTCGCGCCCGGGTCCGGCTTCATCGTCACGTTGACCGTCACCGCTGAAGCAAGCTGACCCTTGATCAGATCCCCGTTCGCCTGCGAGATCCCGACCGACGGAATCGTGATCGTGGCATCCGCACCACCCATCCCCGGAAGTCCGGAAACGACGTTGTTGGCAACGACGACGCCGATGGCGCCGGCGTCCTGGGCGTTCTTGACCTTGATCGTGAATGCGCACGTCCCGCGGTCGACGAGACCGATCTTGCCCGCCAGCGATGCCGCGGGAAGAGCGGTACATGCGTTCAGCAGTGGCGCCGACGCCATCGTTGGCGAGGGCGACGTCCCCTGACGTCCCGCCCGCCGAGAGCAGCGGCCCGAACGAGGCAACCTGAGACTCGCACGTGCCGGCGATCCCGGCCGGGCTGTTGATGACGAGGATCGACGGGAGCCGAATGAAGCTCGAGCACGAGCCCACGTCGCGGGTCGGCCCTGGCGCGTCGGTCCCCACACCGTTGATGAGGTCGACGACCTCGCCCCAGATGTCCGAGTAGGACTCGTTCAGAGCACCGGGCTGCCACTGGTAGATCAGGCCGTGCGTGTACTCCGTGTACGCGTGGCCCCACTCGTGGGCGACCGTATCGTCACCCGTGACACCGCTGCAGTAGTTCGTCGTGATCCCGTTCCAGTTCGCGTTCGGGCAGTTGATCGTCGGGATCGTTGTTGACGGTCTTCATCGTCGATCCGAGCCCGTCGAACGAGTCACGGCCGAACGCGTTCGCGAACAGGTTGTACGTCTGACCGCTGAACGTGACCAGGTTCTGTTGGTCAGCGTCGAGCCCGCCCGGGAACGGATCGCCCTCCTCCCAGATCGGCGCGGAGAACGGGTCCTCCTCGTACAACTCACGATGCAGCGCGTCGGTCACGGCCGAGTAGCGGTTGATGACCTTGCCCACATGGGCATGGACGAACACGATCTCGCGGATCGAGGTGCCGTTCGTGACCTGGACCTCGTAGACGAGCTGGCTCGCGCCGTCGGCACCACGAATCAGGCCCTGGCGGTAGACGAACAGCTTCGCAGAAGCCTTCAGGCCATTGGTGTCGGCATCCTTCCCGGTGACCTCGTTCGTCGGCGGGCTCGCCTTGACGATCGCGATCGCTCGAGCCGCCGCCTGCTCGGCGCTGAGCTTCGGCGTCGTGTCGATGTTCGCGTCGGGCACGATCGTGCCGTTGACCGTGGTCAGGTTGCCGGCCTTGTCGGTGTGCGCCCTGAGCACGGCACCGAAGACGGGCACGCCCTCTTGCACCTGGCGGTACGAGATGTGCTCGCCACCCTGCGCGTCCTTGCGGAGCGACGTCGGGATCAGCTGCTGATCCTGATCGACGACACCGAGGAGAGCGCCGTACTCGGCGATGAAGTCATGCGCCTTCGACTGCGTCGAGCCCTTCTTCGAGGGCAAGAGGTCCCCGTTGAGTCCTACCCTGACGAAGCTGGCGGAGCTCGTGCTCTTCTTCGTCTTGATCTTCACCGAGCCGCGCGCGCTCTTCTCGAGCTTCACGACGAGTGCGGGGTCGGTCGCCTTGCTCGCCGTTGCGGCACCGCTGGCGGTTCCGCTGATCACTCCTACCAGGAGTCCCAGCACCACCAGAAGGACGCCTGTCGGGGCGAACCTCTTGATTCCTCTCACGTTGTACCCTCCCCTTGGATGACAGACCCAGCCGCACGTTTGCGGCTCCTTAGTAAGGTCTACCCCTCATTCGACGGGAACTCAACACCCAGTTCGGGCGAATCGAAACACCCAGTTCGGGGGAATCGAATAGGGGGTAGAACTCGGAGCCGAAGCGACGTGTCGACGCTAGCCGTGCGGCTTGGCCATCGCGTGGTAGTCGAGCGCCTCGTCCAACACGCTCTCCTCCACACCGGCCTCGCGGGCGACATCCCGCAGTGAACGGCCGCTCGCGGCAGCCGTCTTCACGATCTCCGAAGCCTTGTCGTACCCGATGTACGGGTTCAGCGCCGTTGCCGCCGACAGCGTCAGCTCGGCGTACGCCGCGCACTGCTCCCGGTTCGCCTCGATCCCGTCGACGCACTTCTCGGCCAGCAGGCGCGAGGCGCTCGCGAGCAGCGTGATCGACTGCAGCAGGTTGCGCGCCATCAACGGGATGTAGACGTTGAGCTCGAAGTGGCCGTTCATGCCGCCGATCGTTATCGCCGCGTCGTTGCCGATCACCTGGGCGGACACCTGCGTCACGACCTCGGGGATCACGGGGTTGACCTTCCCGGGCATGATCGAGGAGCCCTTCTGCAGCTCCGGCAGGAAGATCTCGGCCAGCCCGGCCCGAGGGCCTGAGCCGAGGAAGCGGAGGTCGTTTGCGATCTTCGTGTAGCTCACGGCGACCACCTTGAGAGCGCCGGAGATCTCCACTAGACCGTCGCGGGCCGCCTGCGACTCGAACGGGTCGGCCGGGGCGGAGATAGGAAGGTTGGTCTCGGCGTGAAGGAGCGCGCGAACCTTCTCGGCAAATTCAGGGTGCGTGTTCATCCCGGTGCCGACCGCGGTGCCGCCAAGCGGAATCTGGCCTAGCCGCGCGAGCGTATCCTGCGCCCGCGCGATTCCCTGGCGCACCTGCGCCGCATACCCTGCAAACTCCTGGCCGAGCGTGACGGGCACCGCGTCCATCCAGTGGGTGCGCCCCGACTTGATCACATCGTCGAACTCCGCGGCCTTCGCCTCGAGCGATCGGGCCAACGACTCCATCGAAGGCAGCAGGTCGTTCACGACCCGATCGAGCGCAGCGAGGTGCACAGCAGACGGAAACACGTCGTTCGACGACTGGCCCATGTTGACGTGATCGTTCGGGTGAACACCCTCACCGGCAAGAGACGTGATCACCTCGTTCGCATTCATGTTCGAGCTCGTACCCGAGCCGGTCTGGAAGACGTCGATCGGGAACTGGTCGTCGAACTCGCCTGCCGCGACGCGGTCGGCGGCCGCCGCGATGCGCCCCGCCATCTCCGAGTCGAGGAGGCCGAGATCGGCGTTTGCGCGCGCCGCGGCGCCCTTGATGCGTCCTAGCCAGTGCGCCACAGACGCTGGAATCGGCTCACCGGAAACGGGGAAGTTGGCGACGGCCTTGTCTGTCTCGCCGCCCCAGAGCTGTTGAGATGTCATGCGCTAGAGCCTAGAGAAATGTGTGGGCCGGAACGTCAGTAGAAAACGCGAGGTCGGTTGCGGACTCTGCGAGGCAGGCTGACACGGGAGACAGGCGAGCCCGGGTGACAGGCACGAGCATTTCACCGCGCAACCGCACGCGCTACGCGATGCCGACGGCTGCGGCGAGCTCGCGGGCGATCGCATGCTCACCCGTGCCGGTGCGGACCGTCAGTGGGCCGCCGAACGGCGCCGACTTGATCAGCAGAATGTCCTGTCCGGGGACGATCGAGATCTCGGTGAGGTAGCGGAGCAACGCCGCATCGCCGTCGGGAACGCGCGCGACCGTAGCCCGTGTCTCCGAGATCGAGGTCGACGAGCGAGCGAGAGGTGCTCGCGGGGATCCGCAGCGAGCTGTCCGGGATCGGGTCGCCGTGGGGATCATGTGTCGGATAGCCGAGCGCCGCGTCGATCCTGCGCCTCGAGGTTCTCGGAGAGCACGTGCTCGAGCCGATCGGCCTCCGCGTGAACCTCGTCGAGCGACATGCCGAGCGAATCCGCGAGGTAGAGCTCGAGCAGCCGGTGGTGCCGAAGAACCTCGAGAGCGCAGAGGCGGCCCTTCTCGGTCAGCGTGACGCCATGGTAGGGCGCTCGTTCGACGAGGCCGAGCTCGTCGAGACGTTTCATCATCGCCGTCGCCGACGGGGCACTGACGCCCATCCGCTCGGCGATCGCGGACGTCGTCGCCTGGCGGCCCTCGACCTCGAGCGCATAGACGGCCTTGAGGTAGTCCTCGACCGCGCTCGTGAGCTCCTTATCAGGCTCGACCATCTTCGGGAGATAGCGTACACTTCGATCGGAAATTAGTAATGGCTAAACATCATCTCACACGTCGGCGCCTGCTCGCTGCGGCCGCCCCGCTCGCGGCGGCTCCCCTTGTCGCGCGCTACGCGCTCGATACGCCGGCCCAGGCGGCCGACGGCGATCACTCGGGCCACACGCCGGCCGAGCATGCCGCAATGGGCCACGCAGCGATGATCGGCGTAGGGGCACCCGCAGTCGGTGGCCCGAACGACCTCGACGGGCTCCTCTACCCTCCCGAGGCTCTGCCCTTCGAGCCGGGTCGCGTCCGCGAGTACACGCTCACCGCCGTCGACAAGGAGATCGAGGTCGCCCCCGGCGTCTTCTTCCCCGCGTGGACGTACAACGGCACCGTCCCCGGCCCCGTGCTCCGGGCGACCGAGGGTGACACCCTCCGCGTCAACTTCGTCAACGCCGGCTCGCATCCACACACGATCCACTTCCACGGCATCCACCCGACGAACATGGACGGGGTCTTCGAGATCGTGCCGCCCGGTGGCCGGTTCGTCTACGAGTTCGAGGCGAGGCCCTACGGCCTCCAGCTCTACCACTGCCACGCAACGCCGCTCAAGAAGCACATCCACAAGGGCCTGTACGGCGCGCTGATCATCGACCCGAAGGAGCCGCGGGCGCCTGCGCAGGAGCTCGTGATGGTGATGAACGGCTACGACACGGACGGCGACGGGACGAACAACTTCTACACCGTCAACGGGCGCACGTTCTACTACGCCCGCTACCCGATTCGGGTCAGGCGCTCCGAGCTCGTGCGGGTCTACCTCGCCAACCTGACCGAGTTCGACCTGATCAACTCGTTCCACCTGCACGCAGACTTCTTCCGCTACTACCCGACCGGGTCGAGCGACCAGTTCGAGTACACGGACACGATCATGCAATGTCAGGGTCAGCGCGGGATCCTCGAGATCGAGTTCGCCCAGACCGGCACGTTCATGTTCCACGCGCACCAGTCCGAGTTCACGGAGCTCGGCTGGATGGGCTTCTTCGAAGTCGTGGACTGATGGAGGCGGGGCGCGACTCCGAGATCCGGGTTTGGCTGGCGCCTCCTGCCGCTCGCTCCGATCCTGCTCCTGACGCTCGTCGTCGGCGCGTTCGTCTCGGGTGGCTCGTCCATCGTCGACCTGATCGGGCAGAACCCGCCGCCGCCGGACAACTTCGACATCCAGCGGGTCGAGTTCCAACCCAACGAGATCCGAATCAAGGTGCGCAACCCCCAGCCCGAGGAGCTGACGATCGCCTTGGTCACCGTCGACGATGCCATCGTTCCCTTCACGCTCGACGGGCCGACGACGCTGAAGCGACTCCGCTCGAGCACGATCGTGGTCGCATACAACTGGGTCGACGGCGACCCGATGGTCGTCGGCGTCACGAGCTCGACGGGCATCGAGACGGTCTCCGAGGTGCCCGCGGCTGTCGAGACACCGTCTGCGTCGGCACGCGGCTTCTTCGGCTACGCCGTGATCGGCTTTCTCGTCGGGGTGGTGCCAATCGCGCTCGGACTGCTCTGGCTGCCGTCTCTGCGCCGGGCCGATCCGAAGTGGCTCGCCGCGTTCATGGCGCTCACGGGCGGCCTGCTCTCATTCCTCGCGGTCGAGTCGCTCTCGGAGGCATTCACGCTCCAGGCGCAGCTCCCCGGCTCACTCGGCGGCTCGGGCCTCGTGCTCCTCGGCGTCGCGCTGAGCGCCCTCGGAATGACCTTCCTCTCGAGCCGGCTGTCGCGCGGACGGGCGGGAACGGCCGGGCTCTCACTGGCACTGCTCGTCGCGATAGGCATCGGCGTCCACAACCTCGGTGAGGGGCTCGCGATCGGGACGTCCTTCGCCTTCGGCGAGCTTCAGCTCGGGACCTTCCTGATCGTCGGGTTCATGATCCACAACGTCACCGAGGGCCTCGGGATCGCTGCCCCGGCGACCGAGGCGCGTCGCGTCAGCTTCCTTCAGCTGCTCGCCCTCGCGGTGATCGCAGGCGCCCCGGCGATTCTCGGTACGTGGATCGGGGGCTACGCATCCAACGACGTCCTCGGTGTGCTCTTCTTCGGCGCCGCGGCCGGCGCTGCCCTCCAGGTCGTTGTCGAGGTCGGGCGTTTCGTCGCTCGCCGCGCGCCCGGCGGACTTCGCTCGGGCTGGGTGATCGGCGGCTATCTCGCCGGCATCCTCGCGATGTACGTCACGGGTCTGTTCGTCGGCTGAAGCCCAAGGCGCCGGTTCGATCGGTAGAAACCCCGCAGCGAAAGCAGGGTCTGACCGGCTGCGCGCGATGCCGGTACGCGCGACGATGAGGAGAAGCACCCACAACACACCGGAGGACGTCATGACGCAGACGAAGCAGTTCACGATCGAGGATGCCCGCCGCATCGGAGCGGCTGTCGGGATCGACTGGGACGACGTCGCCGTTCGGCGTCGGCCAGTACCTGCTCGGCCTCGAGGTCGAGCTCGAGCACGGCGCGCACGATCCCGAGACGAACGTCACGGACGACGACGATCTGGCCACCGGCAGGATCGCCTGGGCCCATCTGAAGGAGCTCCCCGACTACTACACACGGCTCGCAGTCATGGAGGCCGACGCGGGCAGCTGACTCGTCGTCGTCTCGCAGCCGGGCGGGACCCTGAAACTGGGACACTGTGCGAATGGCGCTCTCTTTCGCTTCGGCGCAGGCGTACTGGGAGCCTGCGGGCACCTATCTCAACACCGCGAGCTACGGGCTTCCCCCGCGACCTGCCTGGGACGCGCTCCAGGCGGCGCTCGACGACTGGCGCACCGGCCGGACGAGCTGGGAGCGATGGGGTGATTCGACTGAGCAGGCGCGAGCGTCCTTCGCTCGCCTGATCTCGGTCGATCCCTCGACCGTCACGGTAGGCGCAACGGTCTCGGGTCTCGTCGGTCTCGTCGCCGCCTCGATCCCGGACGGCTCCCGCGTTCTCGCCCCGGATGTGGAGTTCGCGTCGACGCTCTTTCCGTTTCTCGCCCAGGCGCGCCGCGGTGTCACGGTTCGCATGGTCGCGGCGTCCGAGCTGGCCGACGCGATCGACGACTCGATCGACGTCGTCGCCTTCAGCGCCGTGCAGATGGCGACGGGGGAGGTCGCAGACCTCGCAGCGGTCGCGGCCGCGGCGGCGTCCCATGGCGCAATGACGCTCGTCGATGCGACACAGGCGTGCGGTTGGCTGCCCCTCGACGGCTCGCGCTTCGACGTCGTCGTCGCCGCCGGCTACAAGTGGCTCCTCTCGCCCCGAGGTACCGCGTTCATGTCAGTGTCTCGCGATCGACTCGACGACATCGTCCCGGTGACAGCGAGCTGGTACGGGGGCGAAGACGTCCACGCCTCCTACTTCGGACCGCCGCTGCGGCTCGCAGCGGACGCACGCAGGCTCGATACCTCACCGGCGTGGCACAGCTGGATCGGCGCTGCCGCGGCGATGGCCGTGATCGAGGAGATCGGCGTGGAGGCGATTCACGCTCACGATCTCGCCCTTGCGAACAGCTTTCGCGCTGGGCTCGGGCTCGAGGCCGGAGATTCGGCGATCGTCTTCATCGACGCTCCGAGAGCCGAGGAGCGGCTCGAACGGGCCGGGATCAGGGCTGCCGTGCGAAACGGGCGGGTGCGGACGTCGTGGCATGTCTACAACTCCGACGCCGATGTCGCGCAGGCACTCGCTGCGCTTAGAGGCCTAGACCTTTTACTGGCGCGACTACGCGCTTCGGGCGGCCGCGAGCAGCTCATCCCAGTGACAGAGCTTGACGCGGGGTCGTCCCTGCTCCTCGCCGCGGGCGCGCTCGTCGGCGTCGATCGCCTCCCAGCCCGCATAGCTGACAGGCTCGACGCCCCTTGCGGACAAGGCTTCGGCGATGTCGCCCTCTCCCCGTGCCGGGAGCAGGCCCGCCTCGGCGTCCTCGAGCAGCAGCTCGACCGTCTCGGTCGCGTCCTTCTTGTTCGTGCCGATCACGCCGCTCGGCCCGCGCTTGATCCAGCCGGCGCAGTAGAGCCCGGGGATCGGCGCACCGTCCTCGTCGACGACGCGACCCTGGTCGTTCCTGATCGTGGCACGTCGCTCGTCGAAGGGGACACCGGAGATCTCCGTGCCGCGATAGCCGACGCTCCGGAGAACGATTCCGCAGGGAATAACCTCGCGCTCCTCGGTGGGGACGGCGCGAATCTGCCCGCGCTCGTCCGCGACGAGGTCGTTGCGGACGACCTCGACAGCCTCGACGCGCTCGTCGCCGACGATCGCGACCGGCGAGACGCAGAAGCGCAGCACGACTCGTCTCTCCTTGCCGGTCGTCGGCGCTGCGGCAACCTCTCGCAGAACCTCGACGTTGCGGCGGGCAAGCGCCGTGTCCACTTCGAGCGCCGCCGCGCTGACCGGGTCGAGCTCGAGGTCGGCCGGGTCGACGACGAGATCCGCACCCGCGAGCTCGCGCAACTCCTGCAACTCGGGCGTCGTGAACGCCGCCTGGACGGGGCCGCGGCGGCCGAGGACGACGATTTCCCTGATCCCCGAGCCAAGGATGGCGGCGATCGCCTCGTCGGTCGTGTCGGTGGGCGAGATCTCCTCGGGGACGAGGGCAAGCATCCTCGCGACGTCGACCGCGACGTTCCCGTTGCCGATCACGACGGCGCGCTCCGACGAGAGGTCGAACGGGATGTCCTGGAAGTCCGGGTGGCCGTTGTACCAGGCGACGAACTCCGTTGCAGCCCACGAGCCGGGCAGATCCTCGCCGGGAATACCCAGGCGCCGGTCGGCCTGTGCGCCATAGGCATAGACGACGGCGTCGTAGTGCTCGGCAAGCTCCTCGTGGGAGATGTCCCGGCCGACATCGACGTTGCCGAAGAACCGGAATCCGGGCCGCTGCGCGATCTTCTCGAACGCTCGCGAGACGGACTTGATCTTGGGATGGTCCGGGGCGACGCCGAGGCGGACGAGCCCCCAAGGCGTGGGCAGACGGTCGAAGAGGTCGACCTCGACTGGCGGGTCGTGCCCGAGCAGCGCGCCTGCGGCGTAGAAGCCCGCAGGCCCCGAGCCGACCACGGCAACACGGAGGGAATGCCCGGTGGTCACGAAGTCAGGATAATCGGCTGAGCCGGGAACCCGTTGGGGAGACGGCGCAGCCTCTCCCGGGACGGGTCACAGCAACCACAGGCCTCAGGGGCAAGCAGGCTCAACGAGCCGAGGCACCGTACTAGTGCGAGCAGCCGGAGCCGCAACCGCCGACAGCGGCGTCGGGGGCCGGGTCGCCCTCTGCGCCCTCTTCCACCTGGAACGAGTGGCCACAGCCACACGAGGAGGCGGCGTTCGGGTTGTCGATCTTGAAGCCCGACTCCTGGAGCCCGGTGAGGAAGTCGACCGTCGCTCCCTGGAGGTAGGGGACGCTGAACGGGTCGACGACCACGTTCACGCCCTCGAGCGTCAGCTCGAGGTCACCCTCGGCCGGCTCCGTGTCGAAGCCGAGGCCGTACTGGAAGCCCGAGCAGCCGCCGCCCTGGATCGCAACGCGGAGCACCATCGTGTCGCCGTCCGGCTCCTCCGCCATCAACTCGCGAATCTTTGCCGCTGCGGTCGGCGTGATCGTCAGCAGTGTCTCCGTGGGTCGCTCCTGGATCTCCATGGCGGGAATTCTACCCGAAGGGTGTCGCGTGCCCGGGGCGACCCGAGTTTGTAACAGCGGTTTCCCGATGGGTAGAGGGCTGGCACCTCATCTCGTGCCGAAGTCGCCCAGGTGGTAGGTTTCGCGCAACTGCTCCCTGCCGGGGAGGGACCCGCATGCTTTCGGACTGGCTTCCGTTTCTGATCTACGCATTCTTCGCGGCGGTGATTCCCGCCACGATGATCATGGGCTCGTTCCTGTTCGCGACGCGTCCGACCTCGCGCACGAAACAGCGGATGATGCCGTTCGAGTCCGGAGTCTCCGAGGGTCCACCTGCCCAGGACCGCCGCTTTACGGTCAGCTTCTACGTCACGGCGATGCTCTTCATCCTCTTCGACATCGAGATCGTCTTTCTCTACCCGCTTGCAATCCAGCTGAACGCGCTCGGCTGGTTCGGGTTGATCGAGTTCCTCACGTTCATCGGGATCCTGCTCGTCGCCTACATCTACATCTGGCGAAAGGGTGCGCTCGAATGGCACTAGCCCGCAAGCTCCCGCTGATCAGCGACCGTCCTCTGGCGAAGGCCGGGCTCAACTCCGAGCGCACACTGATGCCGAACAAGGGACCGGGTGTCTTCGAGGAGGAGATCGACGGGATCGAGGATGCGCTCGGGATCACGACGGTGGAGAAGGCCGTCGCGTGGGCGCAGGCCAACTCGATGTGGCCGGACACCTTCGGACTCGCGTGCTGCGCGATCGAGATGATGTCGATCGTCTCGTCCCGCTACGACATCTCCCGCTTCGGGATGGAGCGCTTCAGCTCGTCGCCCCGGCAGGCAGATCTCCTCATCGTCTCCGGTCGGGTGACGCACAAGATGGCTGCGCCGCTGCGCCAGGTCTACGACCAGATGCTCGAGCCGAAGTGGGTCATCGCGATGGGCGCCTGCGCGAGCTCTGGCGGGATGTTCAACAACTACACCGTGCTCCAGGGAGTCGACAAGATCGTGCCCGTCGACATCCACGTGCCCGGCTGCCCACCGCGCCCCGAGGCGCTGATGGAGGGCATCGTCCGGCTGCACGAGAAGATCAAGGCCGGCGTACCGCCCGCCTACCAGATCCGCGGTGTTGCCCAATGACGAAGGTTGCCCAGTGATGAGGGTTGCGCAGTGAGCTACGACGGCGTTCCCGGTCTCGTCGAGACCACCGGTGGCCACGGCGAGACGACCCTCGTCGTCGATGCTGCGCGCATCGTCGAGGCGTGCACCTACCTACGCGACGAGCTCGGCTTCAACTTCCTCTCCGACGTGACGCCGACGGACTACCTCGGCTGGGGCTCGCGCGGGGTGTCCGGCTACATCGGCACGCCCGCGGGCCGGGACATCCACGGCCCCGGAACGCAAGGGCTCGCGCGCGTGCCCGAGCCCAAGCCGAAGCGGTTTGCCGTCAACTATCACGCGCTCAGGCTCGCGGACGATCCCGTTCGCGTTCGGGTACAGGCATGGCTCGACGACGGGGAGGAGATCGACAGCGTCGTTCCCGTCTGGCCAACTGCCGACTGGTTCGAGCGCGAGGCATGGGACATGTTCGGCATCCGCTTCCGCGGCCACCCGAACCTCGTTCGCATCCTGATGGAGGACGACTGGGAAGGCCACCCGTTGCGCAAGGACTATCCGATCGGCGGAGAGCCCGTCCGGTTCTCGGGTGCCGAGTAGCGATGTCCGTGATCGAGAACAGACCGAAGATCTACGAGGGCTCGCGTATCCCGAGCCCGATCCCGACAGCGGTGCTCGTCGATCCGGAGAAGCACGCGCTCGAGGACATCCTGACGATCAACTTCGGGCCGAACCATCCCTCCACGCACGGCGTGCTGCGCCTCGTCGTCGATCTCGACGGCGAAATGGTCGCCGGGATCTCGGCCGTGATCGGCTACCTGCACACCGGCTTCGAGAAGACGATGGAGCAGAAGACGTGGTGGAAGTGCATCACATACCCCGAGCGGATCGACTACGTCTCCTTCCAGGTCAACGAGCTTGCCTTCGTGCTCGCGATCGAGAAGCTGCTCGGCATCGAGGTGCCGCGGAAGGCGACCTGGATGCGGATGTGTCTCTCCGAGCTGACGCGGATCCATTCGCACCTCGTCTGGCTCGGGACGTCGGCTCTCGAGCTGGGCGCGATCTCGATGTTCTGGTACACGTTCGACGATCGCGACGCGACGCTCGACCTCTTCGAGATGGTCTGCGGCACGCGGATGCACACGCGCTACTTCCAGGCCGGCGGCCTCGCCGAGGACATTCCGGAGGGCTTCTACGCACAGGCGCGGGAGTGGTGCAAGAAGATGCCGAAGGCGATCGACGAGTACGAGGCGATCCTCGACCGCAACGCGATCTGGCTCAAGCGCACGAAGGGCATCGGCCTCCTCTCGGCCGACGACGCGATCGCGCTCGGCCAGTCCGGCCCCGTCCTTCGCGCCTCGGGCGTCAACTGGGATCTCCGCAAGAACATGCCGTACCTCGCCTACGACGAGGTCTCGTTCGACGTGCCGGTCTTCCCGGAGGGCGATGTGTACGCGCGCTACCGCGTCCACATGGAGGAGATGCGCGAGTCCGTGCGCATCGTCTCCCAGTGCCTCGACCGGCTCGAGGAGATGCGCGGAGAGCCCTGGATCGCCGACGACCGCAAGGTCGTGCTGCCGCCCCGCGAGGAGCTCCACACGTCGATGGAGTCGCTCATCCACCACTTCAAGATCGTCACCGAGGGCTACATGGTTCCCGAGGGCGAGGTCTACCAGTGCGTCGAGTCCCCCCGGGGTGAGTTCGGCGTCTACGTCGTCTCCGACGGCGGGCCAAAGCCGTGGCGCGTGAAGTTCAGGGCGCCGAGCTTCGTCGCGCTCCAGGCGACGGCGACCTGCATGACCGACGCGGCGATCGCCGACATGATCGCGATCGTCGGCTCGCTCGACGGCGTCATGGGCGAGGTCGACAGGTGAGCACAGTGAGCCTGTACGACGAGATCCAGGAGATCCGGGCGCTGTATCCCGAGAGCCGCTCAGCGGTGATGCCCGCGCTGCAGCTCGCCCAGGAGCGCAGCGGAGGCTGGCTCCCCGAGCAGGCGTTCCGCGACGTCGCGGACGCCCTCGAACTCACACCCGCCTACTGCCTCTCGATCGCGTCGTTCTACGACATGTTCCGCCTCGAGCCGGTCGGCGAGACGACGATCGAGGTCTGCACGAACATCTCCTGCGGTCTCAAGGGCGCCCAGCAGGTGGTCGAGGCGTTCGAGAGCGAGCTCGGCCTGAAGGCGGGCGAGACGACCGACGAGTTCACGCTCCGCACCGTCGAGTGCCTCGGCGGGTGCGGCTGGGCGACGATCGTCGCCGTCAACAACCGCCACCGGCTGCACGTCCAGGCCGGAGACGTCCCGAGGATCGTGGCCGAGCTGCGCGGACTCGAGTGGGAGGAGCCGGATGAGCCCGACGCCTGAGATCGTCTTCGCCGGTACGAACGGTGGCGCGCTGACCGAGATCGCCGACTACGAGGCCGTGGGCGGCTTCCAGGCACTCGCGAAGTCGCGATCGCTGACGCCCGACGAGGTGATCGCCGAGCTCAACGCATCGAACCTCCGCGGTCGTGGCGGCGCGTTCTTCCCGACGGGTCGCAAGTGGAGCTTCGTCCCGAAGCCGGACAAGATCGACAAGCCGCACTACCTCGTGATCAACGCCGACGAGTCGGAGCCCGGCACCTTCAAGGATCGCGAGATCATGCTCCGCGTCCCGTTCAGGTTCCTCGAAGGCTCGCTCATCGCGGCGCACGCAATCGAGTCCAAGCACGTCTTCATCTACATCCGCGGCGAATACGAGGCAGAGTTCGAGGTGCTGGTCGCAGCGCTCGAGCAGATGCGGCCGAAGGGTCTTCTCGGCGACGTCACGATCGTCGTCCATCGCGGTGCAGGCGCCTACATCTGCGGTGAGGAGACGGCGCTGCTCGAGTCGCTCGAGGGCCGCCGTGGCCAGCCGCGCACGAAACCACCGTTCCCGGCGATCGCGGGCCTGTACGCATCACCGACGGCCGTCAACAACGTCGAGTCGATCACGTCGGCGACGACCGTGATGGAGATCGGCGGCGCGGAGTACGCGAAGCTCGGTGTCGAAAACTCGACGGGCACACGCGTCTTCTCGCTCTCGGGCAACGTCGTCAACGGGGGAAACTACGAGCTCCCGCACGGGTACCCACTTCGCGACCTGATCAACGGGCAGGGCGGCGGCATCGCCGACGGCCGCGCGTTGAAGGCAGTGATCCCCGGTGGCTCCTCCACGGTGATCCTCACCGCCG
This sequence comes from uncultured Thermoleophilia bacterium, assembly GCA_963741655.1. Classification (GTDB taxonomy): domain Bacteria; phylum Actinomycetota; class Thermoleophilia; order Gaiellales; family Gaiellaceae; genus Gaiella. The sequence goes on along the minus strand of CAVUIQ010000004.1, from coordinate 723,190 downwards.
ACGAGGCCGACAAGGTCACCCTCGATTTCGACTCGCTCGTCGGCGCCGGTACGGCAATCGGCTCTGCAGCCGTGATTGCGCTCGACGACCGCTGCTGCATGGTCCAGCTCGCCGTCCGCGTCTCGCAGTTCTACGAGCACGAGTCGTGTGGGAAGTGCACACCGTGCCGCGTCGGGACGAAGTGGCTCACGAACATCCTCCAGAAGATCGAGGACGGTCGCGGCACGCAGGCCGACATGGACCTGCTCGTCTCGGTCGCGGAGCGCATCAACGGCAAGTGCCTCTGCCCGCTCGGCGACTCGGACGCGATCGCCGTGATGAGCTACTTCGACAAGTTCCGCGACGAGTTCCAGGCGCACATCGACGAAGCCGGCTGTCCGTTCCACGGCGAGTCGTCCCTCGATCATCTCCTTGCCCCGGTCGCGATGCACGTACACGACGAAGCGGTGGCGCACGCATGAGCGAGATGGTCAAGGTCACGATCGACGATCGCGAGGTGGAGGTACCGAAGGGCACCGGCCTCGTCGAGACCGCCGCGTCGGCGGGAATCGAGATCCCGGTCTTCTGTTACGAGCCGCGCCTCGGCCCGCCCGTCGGTGCCTGCCGTATGTGCCTCGTCGAGGTCGAAGGGCTGCCGAAGCTCCAGGCCGGCTGCACGCTGACCGCGCAGGACGGAATGGTCGTCAAGACCGCTGCCTCGTCCGAGAAGGCGGCCGAGGGTCAGAACGCGACGCTCGAGTTCATCCTCGTCAACCATCCCCTCGACTGCCCCGTCTGTGACAAGGGCGGTGAGTGCCCACTCCAGGACCTGACGTTCCGCTACGGGCCGGGCAACACCCGGATGTCGTTCTCGAAGATCACGCTCGAGAAGCCGATCCCCGTCTCGCCGCTGATCGCGCTCGACCGCGAGCGGTGCATCCTCTGTTACCGGTGCACGCGCTTCTCGTCGGACGTCGCCGAGGACAACCAACTCGTCGCACGCAACCGCGGCGCCCACACCGAGATCACGACCTTCGAGAGCGACCCGTATCGCGCGCCGTTCTCCGGCAACGTGATCGAGCTCTGCCCCGTCGGGGCGCTGACGTCCACCCAGTACCGCTTCGAGGCACGCCCGTGGGACATCCAGAACGTGCCAACCGTGTGCGGGCTCTGCTCCGTCGGCTGCAACGTCAACGCGACGGTGCGTGAGGGCAAGGTCAAGCGGATCCTCTCGCGGAACCATCCCGAGGTCGACGGCGGCTGGCTGTGCGACAAGGGCCGCTTCACGTATCCGCATCTCATCGCCGAGGATCGCATCACCGAGCCGCTCGTTCGTGGCGATCTCGGCCTCGAGCCCGTCAGCTGGGACGCCGCTCTCGACCGCGCTGAGACGCTCCTGCGCGAGGCCGGAAGCCGGACCGTCACGGCGCTGTCCGGCACGGAGAGCGTCGAGCAGGCGTACGCGCTCGCGCGGCTCCTGCGCGGCGGTCTCGGCGCGCACACGGCGGTGCTGCCCGAGTCGACCTCGGACGCGCTCGACGCGTTCCGTCTTCCGCTTTCCGCGATCGCCGCTGCCGAGATCGTCGTCATCGTTGGTGACGACGACGTCGCCGACCGCGCGCCGATCGTCGATCTCTGGCTCAAAGCGGCCGGCCGCAACGGCGCCGAGATCGTGCGCTACGGCCCGACGGGAACCGAGCCGACGGGGCCGGGCGGCGCGGCCGCTGCCCTGCGCGCCCTCACCGACAGGGGCAACGCTCTCGGCGACAGGCTCCGGGCTTCCGATCGCGCGATCCTCGTCTGGTCCGGCTCGGGCGGAGGTGGTGGAGCACGTCTCGCCGAGGCGGCGCATGCTCTCGGCTTCGAAGGCAGGCCCGGCAGCGGCGCTTTCCATCTTCCCGCGACACCGAACGGCCGTGGAGTGGCAATCGCCTGGGCTGCGGCCGCAGACGACGACGAGGCGAATCCCGAGCCGATCGGGCTCCTGATCATCTCCGGCGACGGCGCCGCCGCAGATCCTGCCGTGCGCTCGCTCGCCGAGCGCGCCGAGCACGTGATCGCGATCACGATGTTCCACGACCTGGCCGTCGGCTGGGCCGACCTCGTTCTTCCTGCGACGAGCTCTCTCGAGAGCGACGGGACGCTCCTGAACCTCGAGGGCCGCCTGCAGCGCCTCCGCCGCACCGTCATCGCTCCCGTCCCCGACGAGCTCGCCTGGATCGTCGGAGCTTGCCGGCCGGTTCGACGTCGAGCTGTCGCCGCATGCGGTCGTCGTCTTCGATCAGCTATCGGCGGTCGCGTTCGGCAGCGTCGACGGCTCCGAGCTGAACGGTACTGCACCTCTCCCGACCCGGACACCCTATGAGGCTCCCGCCCCTGCCGCCGAGGTGAAGCCGGCGACGCCGGCGAGGCCCGCCGATGGTCACTACCTCGGTGAGCTCCGACTGCTCCGCTATCGCCCCCTCTTCTCCGGCCCGTTCGTCGAGCGCGTCGGTGAGCTCGCCTTCCAGCGACCACCCGCAGAGCTCGAGCTGTCCACTGCGGACGCGCAACGGCGGTCGATCACGACTGGAGACAACGTCGTCGTCAAGTCGAACGGCACGTCCGTCGAGCTGCGGGCGCGCATCAACCGCGGTCTCGTCGAGGGCGTGGCCCGCGTCGCAGACGAGCACGCTGCCGACCTGCACCTGCATGTCGAGGTCGTCAAGCCGTGAGCGTGATTCCGAACCTCGTCCTGTCGTCGGGAGCGAACGGTGAGCCGTGGTGGATCGCAGTCGTGAAGGCGTTCATCGTGATCAACCTCGTCCTCGTCACGTTCGCCTACCTGACGCTCGCCGAGCGCAAGATCATGGGCCGGATGCAGCTCCGGTACGGCCCGAATCGTGCCGGCCCCTACGGTCTCCTCCAGCCGATCGCCGACCTGGTCAAGCTGATCCGCAAGGAGAGCTTCTTCCCGGCGGCCGCGATCGACGTGCTTTACATCTTCGCGCCGTTCCTCGCCGCATTCACGGCACTCTGCACGTTCTCGGTGATCCCGTACGGCCCGGGCTGGGAGATCAACGGCTATCAGATCAACGGCTACGTCGCCGACCTGCCGATCGCGCTGCTCCTGATCTTCGCCATCGGTTCGCTCGGGATCTACGGATTCATCCTCGGCGGTTGGGCGTCCGACTCCAAGTACGCACTCCTCGGCTCGATGCGGACGTGCGCGCAGCTCGTGTCCTACGAGGTCGCGCTTGCGCTGAGCGTGCTCGGCGTCGTGATGATGTCGGGCTCTCTCTCGCTCGTCGACATCGTCCAGGCTCAGGCCGACGCCACCTGGTACATCGTGCCGCAGTTCGTCGGCTTCGTCGTCTTCCTCGTGGCCGGCACAGCGGAGACTGCCCGCGCGCCGTTCGACCTGCCGGAGGCAGAGCAGGAGCTCGTCGCGGGCTACCACACGGAGTACGGCGGGATGCGGTTCGGGCTCTTCTCGATGTCCGAGTACATCAACCTGATCACGCTGTCGGCTCTGTGCGTGACGCTCTTCATCGGTGGCTGGCACGGGCCGTGGTTCCCGGGGCCGATCTGGTTCCTGATCAAGCTCTTCGTGCTGCTCTTCCTCTTCATCTGGGTGCGGACGACGGTGCCGCGGCTCCGCTACGACCAGCTGATGCGCTTCGGCTGGAAGGTGCTGCTCCCGGTCGCGACCCTCAACGCCGTGATCACGGCGATTCTGGTGGTGGCGATCTAATGCGGTGCCTCACACCGTTACGCCTGTTTGCCCCTGAGGCCGGTGGACGCCGTGCTCGCTCCCGGGAGAGGCTACGCCGGCTCCCCTACGGGGGAGTCGCCGAAACGTGCGGGGATGGCCGACGATGAGCCCGCAACCGTTCGGCACGCTCAAGGGCTTCGGCGTCACCTTCCGGCAGATCTTCCGGAAGCCGATCACGCAGCAGTACCCGGAGTTCAAGCGGGCCGTCTACCCGCGGTTCCGCGGCCGCCACATGCTGCACCGGCACGAGAACGGCCTGGAGAAGTGCGTCGGGTGCTCGCTCTGCGCCGCAGCGTGCCCGTCCGACTGCATCCGGGTCGTCGCGGACGAGAACACCGCCGAGAATCGCGTCTCCGCCGGCGAGCGCTACGCCCGCATCTACGAGATCAACATGAGCCGCTGCATCTTCTGCGGCTACTGCGAGCTCGCGTGCCCGTTCGACGCGATCACGCTCGGGAATCAGTTCGAGATCTCCGAGTACTCCCGCGACGACCTGATCTACACGAAGGACATGCTCCTCACCGAGCCGATCAAGCGTGTGCCCGTGCAGGACGCCGATCTGTTCGACACTCCGATCCCCGCCTACAAGACCTCGTCCTGATGGGAAATGTCCTCGTCTGGGTGATCTGGGTTGTCGCCGCGCTTGCCTGCGTCGGCAGCGGCATCGCGGTGGTCAGCTTCACCAACCCGTTCTACTCTGCGCTGGCGCTGATCGGCAACCTCGCTTCGCTTGCCGTGCTGTTCCTGCTCGCCTCGGCCGAGTTCGTCGCGGCGGCGCAGATCCTCGTTTACGCCGGCGCCGTGATGGTGATGTTCCTGTTCGTGATCGCGTACCTCGGAGGCCGGGCCGATGCGCCCTGGGCCGGAGGCCCGCACTGGCTTCAGCTCGGATCATTCGTCGCGGGTGCGACGATCATGATCGCGGTGATCGTCGCTCTCGTCACGAAGGTCAGCGGCGGCCTGTCCGATAGTGCCGACATCGAGCGCTCGTTCGGGAGCCCGGCCGAGATCGGTCGGCTCTTCCTCACCGATCATCTTCTCGCCTTCGAGATCACCTCGATCGTGCTGCTCGTCGGAGCCGTCGGCGGTGTCGTGCTGGCGCTGAGAACCGCGGAGGAGGACGAGGGCTCATGATGGGTCCCGGTACCAACTGGTACGTCGCGGTCGCCGCGATCCTCTTCGGGATCGGCGTCACGGGCGTGATCCTGCGCCGGAGTCCGCTGATCGTGCTCCTCTCACTGGAGATCATGCTCAACGCCTCGAATCTGGCCCTCGTCGGCTTCTCACGCCACTTCGGCACGGTCGACGGGCAGATCTTTGCGATCTGCGTGATGGCGGTCGCAGCAGCAGAGGTCGTCGTCGGCCTCGGCCTCATCGTCGCCTTCACGCGCCGGAACATCCCGCTCGACGTCGACGCGGTCACGGAGTTGCGCGGATGATCGCCGGCTCCTGGATCTGCCTCCTCGCACCCCTCGCTGGGGCGCTGCTGATCACGCTCGCCGGGACGCACATCTCGCGCTCGACGGCGGCATGGATCTCGACGGGATCAGTGTTCGTCGGGTTCGGCGGCGCGGTCGTCGCGTTCATCCAGGTCGCCGGAGAGAGTGCGGAGGAGCGCTCGCACCTCTCGACCGCTTACACGTGGCTCGGGATCGGGCAGTTCGAGGTCCCCATGCAGATCCTCGTCGATCCGGTCTCGCTCGTGATGATGATGATCATCACCGGCGTCGGCGGCCTGATCGTCTGGTACTCGGTCGGCTACATGAAGGGCGAGGAGGAGGAGCGCCGCTACTTCGCCTACATGGCGTTCTTCGTCTTCTCGATGCTCATGCTCGTGATGGGCGGCAACCTGCTGCTCCTCCTCGTCGGCTGGGGGCTCGTCGGTCTCGCCTCGTACCTGCTGATCGGCTTCTACCACGACCGACCCGAGGCGATCGCTGCCGCCAAGAAGGCGTTCATCATGAACGCGATCGGGGACGCGGCGATGGCGCTCGGCTTCTTCCTGCTGATCTCGAAGACCGGGACGCTCTCCTACTCCGAGAACTTCGAGCTCGCTTCGAGCGGCACGATTCCGACGAGCACGATGAATCTCATCGTCCTCGGGCTCCTCGTCGGTGCGATCGCGAAGTCGGCCCAGCTGCCGCTCCACACCTGGCTCCCGGATGCCATGGAAGGCCCCACGCCGGTCTCCGCCCTGATCCACGCCGCGACCATGGTGACGGCCGGTGTCTATCTGATCGTCCGCACCCACGAGATGTTCGAGGCTGCCCCGAACGTCCAGCATCTCGCAGCGATCATCGGCGGAGTGACGATCATCGTCGCCGGTGTGATCGCCCTCGTGCAGTGGGACATCAAGCGCGTTATCGCCTATTCCACGATGTCGCAGATCGGGTACATGTTCCTCGCGGCGGGCATCGGCTCCTACGGTTACGCGATGTTCCATCTCTTCACGCACGCGTTCTTCAAGGCGCTGCTCTTCCTCGCCGCGGGCGTGATCATCCACCACCTCGCAGGCGAGCAGGACGTCCGGCAGATGGGCGGCCTCAGGAAGGTCATGCCGTACACCCACGCGGTGTTCCTGATCGGCGCGTTGGCGCTCGCCGGGATCCCGCCGCTCTCGGGGTTCTGGTCGAAGGACGGCATCATCTCGGCCGCTCTCGCCGACGGCGGCGCTCTCGGCTACACGCTGGGCGCTCTCGGCCTCGTCGGCGCTCTGCTCACCGGCGCCTACACCTTCAGGCTCTACTACCTCGTCTTCCACGGCGAGCCGTCCGAGCTCGTGCTCGAGCACGCGGGCGGCCACGGCTCGGGTCACGCGCACGGATCCGAGAGCGCAGCCGGGCACGACGAGCACGCGCACGGCGAAGGCCCACTCTCGATGCTGATCCCCGTCGGTATCCTCGCCGTCCTCTCGACGATCGCCGGGTTCCTCGTCATCCCCGGGGTATGGGAGCCGTTCCTGCACTGGATCGACAGCGTTGCCGAGCCGCTCGTCGTCGCGACCGTCGCCCAGGATTACTCGACGAGCGCGATCGCCGTGCTCCTTGCCGGAACGGGAATCTGGCTCGCGCGGAGCGCGTTCCGTGACGGTGTCGATCTCGTGCCGGAGGGTCGCCTCCGCACGATTCTCGAGCACAAGCTCTACTTCGACGAGCTCTACGACGCGCTGTTCTCCCGACCGTCTCAGCTCGTCGCAAACCTCCTCCGCGAGAAGATCGAGGAGCCGGTGATCCAGGGCTCGCTCGGCGAGATCGGTGACGGCGTTCGCGAGGCCGGCAGTAGCACCGCTCGGCTCCAGACCGGCCTCCTGCGCTCGTACGCGTTCGTGATCGCGGTCTCTGTCGTCATCCTCGTGATCGTCTTCATGGCGGTCCGCTAGTGCACCGTTTCGGAAGTCACTTGGTGATCCTGGCGCGCGAAAAGCAAGCCGGGCAAGGACGCAGGGAGCCCCGATATCGGGGCTATACCGGGGCGACTGAGGACACAGCACGGCGCAGCTTTGCAGCCGCCAGGGCCCGATTGACTTACGGAACGGTGCACTCGTGCTGACGAACCTCCTCATCCTGCTGCCGCTGATCGGGGCGCTCGTGATCTGGATCGCGCCGCTCCCGCGCGAGGCGACCGCTGCGCTCGCCGTTCTCATCGCGGTCGTGGAGGTCGCCGTGTGGGTCGTCATGGTCGCAGGGTTCGACTTCGCCTCGCCCGTGCTCCAGGATGCCGCGCAGCGAGAGTGGTTCGGCGACCTCGGTGTCACCTATCACGTCGGCTTCTACGGGTTCTCGCTCTGGCTCGCCGGCCTGACCGTGGTCGTCGGGGCGGCCGCGATCGGCTACGGCGCATGGGTGGGCCGCGATCGCGCCAGGGCGTACTTCGGGCTCGTGCTGTTCCTGATCGGCGCCGTGGTCGGCGTCTTCTCCGCGCAGGATCTCCTGCTGTTCTACGTCTTCTTCGAGATGATGCTGATCCCCATCTACATCCTCGTCGGTGTCTGGGGCGGGCCGAAGCGTGTCTCCGCGACGATCACGTTCGTGATCTACACGATGGCCGGCTCGTTGCTGATGTTGGCCTCGATCGTCGTCTTCGGCCTCTCGCAGGGCACGTTCAGCCTGATCGACTCGGGTGTGAGCTCGAACGACTGGGTGTTCCTCGGGTTCCTCATCGCCTTCGCGGTCAAGGCCCCCCTCCTGCCCTTCCACGGCTGGCTGCGCACCGCGTACGTCGAGGCGCCGCCCGAGATCGCTGCGCTCCTTTCGGGGGTGGTCTCCAAGACCGTCGTCTACGGGATGCTCTGGATCCTGCTGCGCCATTTCCCGGGGCCGGTCGACGACTGGCGCACCGTCGTGCTCGTGCTTGCAGCCGCCGGCCTCGTCTACGGATCGCTGCTCGCGTTTCGTCAACCCGATGTCCGCGGCGTGATCGCGTACTCCTCGATGGGTCAGATGAGCCTCATCGTCCTCGGAATCTTCGCTGTGAACGACCTCGGGGTCAGCGGCGCAATCCTCCACTCCGTCAGCCACGGCCTCGTCTCGGCAGCGATGTTCCTCCTCGCGGCGATGCTGATCGAGCGCACCGGGACCGATCGCTTTGCGGACCTCGGCGGTATGGCCAAGGGACGCCCCATCCTCGCGACGATCGTGATGGTGGTCGGAATGCTCACGCTCGCGGTACCCGGCTCCTCGAACTTCGCCGGCGAGTTTGCGATTCTCGCCGGCGTTTTCAATGCAGGGTGGGGGTACGCCGCGATCGGAGCGGCCGCGATCGTCCTTGCAGCGATGTACACGCTCAGGCTGATCTCCGGCATCCTGCATCGCGCCAAGGGTGATGCCGTCCGTGACGAGGCGCTCGATCTCCGCCTCGGGGAGCTCGCCCTCGTGGTACCGCTCGTGCTCATTCTCCTCGCGCTTTCCGTCTGGCCTTCGGCGATCACCGAGCACTCGTTCCCGAACGCCCCACCGGTCTCGGAGGCAAGCCAGTGATCCTCGGCGCCTCGATCGAGACTCCCACCGTCGACTGGCTCGCCCTCTCGCCGGCGCTTGCCCTGCTCGCTGCTGCCGCCGTCTGCCTCCTCGGAGCCGTGCTCGTCCCGGCACGTGGCAGACGGGTGTTCTCGGCCACGATCGCCGGAGTCGGCTTCATCGTCGCCGGGGTCCTTGCTGCGGTCGTCTTCGACCGCTCGCCCGAGCAGACGCTCCTGATCGCCGAGTCGATGACGCGCGACCGTCTGGCAGCGTTTGCCCAGGTCCTGATCGCCGGTTTCGGCATTCTCGCGGTGCTCATCTCGTGGGGCGACCGTCGCCGCGACCACGTCGGGGAGTACTACGCGCTCCTCGCCGCCGCCGGCGGGGGGATGATCTTCTTCGTCTCGGCCGGCAACCTGCTGACGATGTTCCTCGGGCTCGAGTGGTTCTCGATCGCTCTCTACATCCTGGTAGCGCTCGACACCCATCGCAAGGAGTCACTCGAGGCCGGCCTCAAGTACCTGATCGTCGGTAGCTTCGGCTCGGCGTTCCTTCTCTTCGGTTGCGCGCTCACCTACGGAGCAACGGGAGAGCTCGGCTTCAACGCGATCCGGGACGCAACGGGTGCCGACGACGCGCTGTTCGTCGCGGGAATGGCGATGATCATCGCGGGGCTTGCCTTCAAGGCGTCGGCCGCGCCGTTCCACATGTGGACGCCCGACGTCTACGAGGGTGCCCCGACGCCGGTCACCGCCTTCATGTCCGCCGCGACCAAGGCCGCCGCGCTCGTCGTCACCCTGCGGATCCTCGTCACTGCGTTCCCCGAGCAGGCCGAGATCTGGACGGTCGCGATCGCCGTCCTCGCCGTTGCATCGCTCGTCGTCGGAAACCTGGCGGCGCTCGCGCAGAAGAGCGTGAAGCGGCTGCTCGCGTACTCGTCTGTCTCGCAGGCCGGCTTCATGCTGATCGCGATCGCCGCGAACAACGACCTTGGTGGGAAGGCGCTTCTCTACTACCTCATTCCCTACGGCGCCGCATCCGCCGGCGCGTTCGCTGTCGTCGCGGCGCGTGAGCGCGAGCTCGGACGCGAGGTGACGCTCACCACGCTCGAGGGATGGGGCTGGGAGCGGCCGTTCTACGGCGCGGCCATGTGGGTGTTCATGCTCGGCTTCGCGGGCTTCCCGCTCACCGGCGGCATGATCGGCAAGTTCTATGTCTTCTCGGCTGCCTACGAGGCGGGGTGGTGGTGGTTGATCGTCATCGGCGTCATCGCCACGGCGGTCAGCGTCTACTACTACCTCGCGGTCGTGCGCGCTCTGTACATGCGGCCGGCGTCCGCGCGTGCCGATCTCGTTGTCGCCGGAGGCTCGCCACCAGCAGATCTCGGACTCGATATCGCGATCGGCGCGGCGATCGCAGTCACGATCGGCTCGTTCTTCTTCGTCCAGCCGCTGATCGACCTGGCCGGCAAGGCCGTCCTCTCGCTCTTCGCATAACCTGCCAGGGGTGGCTCCATCGATCACCTGGCTCGGACACGCGGCGTTCCGCTTCGACCTTCCCTCCGGGGCCAGGGTCTATGTCGACCCGTTCCTGACAGGAAACCCGTCCTGCCCCGCCTCCGAGCTCGAGCCGGATCGCCTCGACGCGATCCTCCTTACACACGGGCATTCCGACCACGTCGGCGACACCGTCCGCCTGGCCCGCGCGTTCGCCTGCCCCGTGATCGCCCAGGTCGAGCTCCGAGGGCTTCTCGGCGAGGAGATCGGCGCGGACATGGCGCAGGCCGTCAACAAGGGGGGCGGCGTCGACCTGCTCGGGTCGCGCGTCACGCTCACGCATGCCAACCACTCCTCGTCGTACGAGGGCACCTACACCGGGGAGTCCTGTGGCTTCGTCGTCGAAGCACCCGATCTCCCGACGATCTACTTCGCGGGCGACACGAACGTCTTCGGCGACATGGCGCTGATCCGGCGCATCTATGCCCCCGAGATCGCGGTGTTGCCGATCGGGGATCATTTCACGATGGGCCCGCGAGAGGCCGCGGTCGCCGCCGAGCTCGTCGGAGCGACGCGGGTGATCCCGAGTCACTACGGCACCTTCTCGCTGCTGACCGGGACACCGGAGACGATGCGCGACCTCCTGCCGCCGGGCGTCGAGCTCATCGCCCTCGGCCCCGGGAGAGGCGGTCGCCCTGTGATCGTGCGCGAGCGTTGGTTCGGCTCGACCGGCCGGAAAGTCCCCGCCGTGGCGCTGGACGGGACCGTCGACGTGTCGGGCGCGATCGAGCTCGGCGACATCGCCGATGTCTCCGCGCTGCAGGCTGCTCACGCGGCAGGAACGCCGGTCGTCGTCCGGGCGAGGTCGGTTGCCGAGGTTGCAGCTGCGCTCGCTCGTCCCGAGGTGTCGTGCGTCCTCGTCACCGACGAGGACGCTCCTGACAGTCGATCTCGCCGATCACACATACGGATAGATGTCGAGCGACCTGCCCAAGCCTGCGCCAGAGCGATTCCGCGTTCTCCGACTCGACGAAGTCGACGGGTACGCGGACGAGGGCAAGCCGCGCTGGCACATGATTCGCACGATGCTCGGGATCGAGTCGTTCGGAATCAACGCGTGGCGCGCGACGGAGGCGGGTCAGGAGATCATCGGCGAGCACGACGAGCTCGGTCAGGGCGCCGGGGGCCACGAGGAGCTGTACCTCGTGCTCGGAGGACGGGCAACGTTCACGATCGACGGTGAGCGCATCGCCGCCCCTGCTGGATCGCTCGTCTACGTCCGGGACCCTGGAGCCAGGCGGAGCGCAGTCGCAGACGAGGCCACGACGACGATCCTCGTCATCGGTGGTCGGCCCGGGAGTGCCTTCGCCGTCTCACCCTGGGAGCGATCAGCCGAAGCGCTGCGATTCTGGACGACGGGGGAGTGGGATCGTGCGATCGACGTCCTGTCAACCCAGCTCGCCGAGGATCCCGGGAACGCGAACGTGCTCTACAACCTCGCCTGCGCAGAGTGTCGGGGCGGCCGGCTGGAGGCTGCGTTGAAGCACCTTGGGGAGGCGGTAGAGCTCGAGCCGCGGTTCCGCAGGAACGCACAGGGCGACCCCGATCTCGCTGCGATTCGCGATGACCCGCGCTTCCCGCCGGCCGAGGGCTAGAACCTCACGATTCGCCCGGTAGCCGGAGTCCCGCCGCGAGCTCGCGAAAGGCGGGCACCGGGTCGAACCCGGGTCGGGCCACGAGCAGGACCGCCCCATGCTCCGGGCCCGCGAGCGCTCCGACGAGGAGCTCGAGGCCGACCGCGAGCGCGAACGCCTTGTAGGCACTCTTGCCGCCGAACGGCACGAGCTCCTCGGGAGACGCGAGCCCGGCGAGCACGTCGCCGTGGGTCACTGCTCCCATCGAGACATCGACGACGATCGGCGGCCCTTCGCTCGACGGGATGGCGATCGCAAGCGGATTCGTTCCGGTCAAGGGCTCGGAGCCGTCGGGGTGGGCAAGTCGCGGTGGGGAGGTGGCGGAGAGGAGCGCGATCAGCCCGGCCCGCTCGGCAATCTGCCTGACCCAGTAGCCGAGCGCCCCCGTGGGAAAGCAGCGGGTTGCAACAACGAGCTTTGCCGACGCGGGCGGTGAGGCGACGAGGTCGTCGCAGATCGCCTGCAGCGTGAGATACCCGAGTGCGCCCGCCGCCATCCCAGCGGTCGAGACAAGGCAGCGACTCGGTCTTCTCGGGCCTGGCCCCGGCGTCGAACGTCTGACTCTCGAGCCAGGCGATGCGGGAATACCCATGTCCTCGCTTACCCCTCCGCTCTGCATCGTCGAAGTGCGCGAAGAGCGTCTCCTCCGCGGCGGTACCGAGGCCGAGGAGCCCGAGCCGTCTCCGCGCCTCGGAGCGGGGTAGAGGGGGTGTCGCTCATGCGGGTGAGCGTATCCCCCGGAAGGACTGCATGCTCACAAAACCCTTACTCCCCGGGGAGGGCAATCCGTCGAAAACCGGGTGAAGATACGGACAGAACAGACAGCCAACAGGAGGACTCACCAGATGCGCCGCACCCTAACCATCGCGCTCGGCACCGCCGCAGCGCTCGCAACAGCAGCCGTCGCCTTCGCCGTCGTTCCGGCGGTCGTCGGCGTCAGCGCCGCGAAGGCAACGTTCTCGACCACGAAGATCGACAGGTCGAAGACGAGCTCGTGCACCACCGACGGCAAGACGTGGGAGATCACGCACGGGCACTACACCGGCACCGTCGCTTCGGACGAACGCCGCCCTCGCAGGCTCGCTGACGATCCAGCGCGACGACCAGGTACAACACGACGGACAAGCTCGGCTACGTCGACGGCTCGTTCAAGATCAAGGACGACGACAGTCGCGTCAGAGGCGCGTTCGCCGGCACGATCAAGGACGGCAAGCTCGTCGGCTATCTCGTGGGCACGTCACGCGGCAATCATGCGAAGGTGCTCGGCAACCTGAGCGCCGAGTTCGCCGGTGGTGCCACGAACTTCGCCAACGGCCAGATCGGCTCGGGCAGCAGCACCGCCGTCCTTGCCGTCGTCGCGGGCCGCCCCTGCAAGGGGGAGAAGCCCAAGGACGAGAAGAGCGAGAAGCGCAGGGAATCGAAGGACGAGAAGCACAAGAAGGGCGACGTCGTCAGGGCGAAAGTCTTCGAGGCCAAGGGTGAGATCACCGGTCTCCCCGACGGTACTTCGACAAAGATCACGGTCACCGGCAAGTACGGCCCGAAGTCGTGCGCCGTCGACGCGAAGTACGCGATCCCCGCCGGCTTCCCGGTGGGTACGAAGGACGTCGAGATGAAGTGCGAGGCGGTCGGCGATCCTGCTGTGTGGACGCTCCGCAAGCTCGAGAAGGACTCGTAGGGACGGGACTATCCGACCCGCGGGAGTAACGCGAGAATGTTCGACCGAGAGGGCGCCCGCGGGCGCCCTCTCTGCGTTCTCTCGTGGTGTCCTGCAACGTTGGACCCGGAATGATCATTGCGGGCCAACCCACTCGATGGTGAGCGGGGTCGTGCGGCGTCTCACAACAATGCTGTTGCGGGCCAAACGCCGTGAGACGCCGCACTAGAGAACGGTGAGCGCCTTGCGGATCGTGCCGCGGCGCGTCTTCTGAATGCGCGCCGCGAGGTCGACGATCGCCGCCGTCGCCTCGGAGTCGGGCGCCGCCTCGAGCACGGGCGTTCCTGCATCGGCGGCCTCGCGGAGGGCGGGATCGAGAGGCACGCTGCCGAGTAGCGGCACCCCGATCTCGTCGGCGAGGCGCTGGCCACCGCCCGAGCCGAAGATCTCCTGGCCCGTGCCGACGAGGTAGGACATGTTCTCGGCGACGCCGATGATGCGCATGCCGACCTTCTCGGCCATTCCGGCGGCACGCACGGCAACCTGTTGCGCCGCGGGCTGCGGCGTCGTCACGATCAGCACTTCGGCGCGCGGGAGCAGCTGGCCGAGCGAGATCGCAACATCGCCGGTACCCGGCGGCATATCGACGACGAGCGTGTCGAGCTCGCCCCAGTAGACGTCGGAGAGGAACTGCTCGAGCGCGCGATGCAGCATCGGGCCGCGCCACATCACCGGCGCGTTGTCGTCGAGGAAGAAGCCGATGGACATCAGCTTCAGATCCCCTCGTACGGGCGGCACGATCATCGTGTCGACGACGATCGGACGCTGCTGGACGCCGAGCATGTGCGGGATCGAGTGCCCGTAGACGTCGGCGTCGAGCACGCCGACGCGCTGCCCCGTGGCGGCGAGCGCAGCCGCGAGATTCGCGGTCAGCGTCGACTTGCCGACGCCGCCCTTGCCGGACGCGATCGCGAGGACGCGCGTGACCGGGTCGAGCGAGATCGTCTTCTCCGGCCGCCCGCCGCGAAGGCGCGAGGAGAGCGCGGCCTTCTCGTCGGGGCTCATGACGTCGAAGTGGAGCTGGACGGCAGTGACTCCGTCGACGGCTCCGACGAACCGCTGCACCTGATCCTCGAACGAGGAGCGCATCGGGCAGCCGGCGACCGTGAGAGCGATCGTCACCTCGACAGCGCCGTCGTCGTGGATCACGACATCGCGAACCATCTCGAGCTCGGTGACAGGCTTGTGGAGCTCGGGGTCGATGACCTGCTCGAGCGCCGTGAGAATCGCGTCTCGGCCGGGAATCATCGCCCTCCGAGGGTATCAGCGGCTCAGTAGTTGCCCGCGCAAGCACGGCGGGTTCCCGCCGTCGCGGAGGCAGTGGTTTGCCCCGATGCTCGCGGGTCGAGAGCGGGGGATACTGCAACCAGTCCCACCGTTCGAAGTGGGAGAGAGCAGAACAATCGGGAGGTAGGAGCACATGACAGGTCGAAGGATTCTCGAGATCGGCGGAATCATCGCCGGCACGCTCATGATCGCGTTCGGCATCGGCGCGCTCATCATGAGCATCAACGCGCGTAACACCGTGAGCGACGAGGTCGCGGCAGAGCAGATCGTCGGCTCGGCGGACATGAACCCGACCGCGATCGCAGTTGCAATGAAGGAAGCCGGCCTCGAGAACGTCGCCGTACCCACGTGCGATATCGCCGAGCAGCCGGTCGAGAACGGCTCGGACGCACGCTGCTTTGCCCAGTACATGCGCATCCACGCGCTCGAGTCGTCGAACGGGCTCACCTACTCGCAGATGGGCAGGTTCCTGGCCGCGAGCGACCCCACCGACCCGGCCGGCACGTCTGACGAGGAAGCTGCACTGAAGGACGAGAGCGGCAAGCCGGTCTCGAACGCCGCCCGTAACACCTGGGTGACGGAGACGGCACTCTCGACGGCGCTGAACGTCTCGTACATGGCCGAGCAGATCGCGTTGTTCGGGCTCATCGTCGGGATCGCGCTGCTCCTCAGCGGGATCGGCTTCATCATCCTCGCGCTGATCGTCCTCGGGGCGGGAGCCAAGAAGGAGGATCCGGCTACAGCGCTCAAGCCGGCAGCGGCAAGCTGAGCCGACGTCGGTAAGGGACGACGGGCTCGCAACCGCGAGCCCGCTCCCTCCAGCCACTCGGGAGGCAGGCTGCAGGGCACGTCCGACAGGACGCTCCGACCTCCCGGAGCCAGAAGGGGCGGCGAAAGCCGCCCCTTCAACGTGCGCCGAGAGCCTCCGCGAGCTCGGCACACAGCGCCGGCGTCGCCGCAGCGACCAGGCGAGAGCGTCCCTCGAGATCGAGCGGCGCCGTCGCGAAGGGCGGGTCCTCGAACAGCTCGATCGCATAGCCCCGCTCCCGCACGAGCAGCTGCGCCGCAGCAATGTCTATCGAGCGCGCAGGCTTGAGCGAGCACACGGCGTCGACCCGACCGGCGGCGAGGTGACAGAGGGACAGCGCCAGAGACCCCATCACGCGCAGCCGCTCGGCGACTCCGAGCAGCGAGGAGGCCTTGTCCGCGATGTACGCGGTTGTCGTCGCCTCGAAGGAGAGGATCTCGATCGGGTCCTTCGGCGCCGGGTTCTGGAGAGGGCTGATCATCGAGCCGCGCGCCGCGCCACGCTCCGCGACCCACTCCTCGCGGGCGCCGAAGTCGTAGACGTAGCCGAAGGTGACGTCCTCCATCGTCGGGCCTTCCGCAACGGCGAGCGAGAGGGAGAAGAACGGGATCCCGCGCTTGGCGTTGACCGATCCGTCGATCGGGTCGACGATGACGCGGCTCGGCCCTCCCGCGCCGAAGACCCGCTCGCCGAGCTCCTCCGAGATCAAGCACGAAGTCGGCATCGAGGGCCTCGAGCCGCGCCACGACAGCGTCCTCTGCAGCCGCATCGATCGCAGTGGTCTCGTCACCGCCCTCGCCCTGCCGGAGCACCGGCTCGCGCTCGAGGCGGGTCGGCAGCTCCGCGAGCACGAGGTCGATGTCGGCGACGCAGTCGCGACAGAGCTGGAGCCAGTCGGGGCTCATACCGGATGGAAGAGCAGTCCGCTCGTGAGCTTGGGGAAGAAGTACGTCGTCTTCTGCGGCATCACCTCGCCACGTCGCGCGCGCTCGAAGACGTCCTCGATGCGGGTCGCGCGAAGGAGGAACGCCCCGTCGTACTCGCCCGGCGTCGACCCGCGCCACTGCTTCGTCGAGATCGGCCGTGTAGCCGAGCCCCTCGTGACCGACGAGGCGGTCGACGAGCTCGACGTCGAGCTCGCCGGCGCGTCCGACGACGGGGAACGTGACACCCCTGCGGTAGCCGACCGCGTGCGCCTCGCCGTACGACAGGCGGGACAGGCGCTCGACCGCAGCCGCGGGAGAGGCCGAGTCGCCGAGGCTGATCGGAGGTAGGGCGTCGTCGTGGCCGCGGAAGAGTCGGTGGGTGGGGAAGATCTCGAGCCCTGGATCGGAGGTCGAGACGAGCACGACCATCATGCGGCCGCTCTCCGGCGTTCCCTGCTCCGCCGCGTAGGCGACGGCGGTCTCGTAGCGATGGTGGCCGTCGGCGATCAGGAGCTGCCGTTCGGCGAACGCCTCGGCGACTCCCTCACCGGGGACACGCCAGAGGCGCGTTCCCTCCGCTGACGAGATCGGGCTCCCGCTCTGGCACGGAAACGGCCGGCTCGCCGTCGTAGAGAAGGAAGATCGGCTCGAGCTGCGCGCGCGCCGCGCGAAGGAGCCGGAGGCGGCTCTCCTTCGGCCCGGCGTGCGTGCGCTCGTGCGGCAAGACGGAGCCCGTCTCGTAGGGCTCGACGCGCAGCGAGGCGACGAGGCCGTCACGGCGGCGCGCGATCCCGTCCGGGCCGACGTAGTCCTGGCTCAGCGCCCAGACGGCAGGTTCGTCGTCGCGCACGAGCACGCCCTTGTCGAGCCACGTCCGGAACAGGCGGCCCGCCTCGTCCTCGGAGTCGTTGAGCGTGAGATGGACGACGTTGTGTGGGTCCGCCGCCCGATAGGCGTCGCGTGCCTCGGGCGTGAGGACGTCGTAGGGAGGAGCCGTAACCGCCGCTCCGGGCTGCGCGTAGCGGATCGCACGAAACGGGGCCACATCAGCCATGGCCCGAGCGTACCTCCGGGCGAGCCTAGACTGCAGGCGTGACCAGCATCGCCGAGCTCACCGAGGACCGCACCGTCGAGGGCGTGTACGCCGTCGGGCGGAAGGAGCGTCGCCGGACGAAGAACGGCGCTCCGTACCTTGCCCTCGAGCTCGTCGATGCGAGCGGCCGGATCGAGGCGCGTGTCTGGGACGACGTCGAGCTTCTCGACGGGCGCTTCTCCGAAGGCGACGCAGTCCGGGTGCTGGGACGAGTGGAGCGGTTCAGCGGCAAGCTCCAGGTGCAGGTGCGCGCCGTCGAGGTGGCGCCGGATGCGGATCCCGTCGATCTCACCCCCGCGATGCGCCGTGATCCCGACGAGCTCGACGGCTTCCTCGATTTCCTCGTGAGCGAGATCGTCCACCCTGGCCTTGCCGGATCTCGTCTCGAGCGTCTTTGCCGATGACGCCGTGCGGTCGGCGTTCCGCTCGCTACCGGCCGCCGGAGCGGACGGGCACCACGGCTACGCGGGCGGCCTTCTCGAGCACACCGTCGGCGTGGCCACTCTGTGTCGCGAGACCGCCCAGCTCCATCCGCGCCTCCGCAACGATCTCCTCCTCGCGGCAGCGCTGCTCCACGACGTCGGGCGCACGCTCGAGCTCGGCCGCGGCCCGGCGTTCCGCCAGACCGAGGAGGGACGACTCCTCGGCCACGTCCACCTCGGCCTACGCCTGATCGAGGCGCGCTCCGCGGCGCTGCCGACGGACGTCTCCGCCGAGCTCCTCCACGCCGTTGCGACGCACCACGACAGGCAGGCGGCACGCACCGCGGAGGCACTCGTGCTCTATCACGCGAATCAGCTCGACGCGATGGCCGCAACACGACCTGTGGGCGAGGACTAGAGCGTTCTGACGGTATCAACGCTCGCCGACGATCTCGGCGACGATGAGCCGGAGCCCCGCGTCGAAGGCATCGAGCTGCCGTAGATGCCCATACCGCTCGTCCCACACGCCGCTCTCGAGATCGCGGCGCACGTCTCGGACGACGCGCTGTACCACCACGTCGTCCGTCCGTGCGAAACCGGAGGTTGCGCAACGCGCGCGTTCGTCGAGGACCCGTTCCGGATGGGCCCAGAACGAGCCGAGCATCCAGTCGGGTGTGTCGCGCCGAATCGGCACAACTTCGATCTGCGCCCGCCCACCGAACAGGACGACGAGAGCCTCCGGTGCCGGAAAGATGCGCCGGTCGAGTTCCGCGACCTCTGGTAGGTAGTCCGCCATGAGCCACATCGCGCCGCTGACGAGCGGGTCGTACGTGAGGATCACGACCGTGTCGCGGGCGACGCGGCGCATCTCCTCGAGCCCGCGCTCCAGCTCGTCGCCCCAATGGTGAATCGTCAGCACCGCCATCGCCGCATCCACGCTGCCGTCGCGGAGCGGCAGGCAGCTCGCACTTGCGCGGATGGCAGCCGGTATCGAGGGCGGCCGCTGCACGGCCATGACGTCGCTCGGCTCGACGGCGATCACGTAAAGATCGTCCGGCTCGTACGAGCCGGCTCCCGCGCCGACGTTCACGACAGACCGGGCGCCACCGAGCGCACGCCGGATCGCAGCGGCAATGTGGGGATCCTCTCTCCGGGTAAGGGCGTATCCGCCTCCGATCTGCTCGTATCGGGGGGTCTCGCTCACGTCACCGTCGGATCGGTTCACACGTTGAATCTGATGTTCAGCACGTCACCGTCCTGGATGACGTAGGTCTTGCCCTCGAGCCGCTGCGTCCCGCGCTTCGACGCCTCGGCGTGCGAGCCGGCGTCGAGCAGATCGTTCCAGCGAATCACCTCACAGCGGATGAAGCCGCGCGCAATGTCGGAGTGGATCGTGCCGCCCGCTTCGAGCGCGGTCTGGCCGTCACGCAGCGTCCACGCCCGCGTCTCCTTTTCGCCTGCGGTGAAGAACGTGATCAGCCCGAGTGCGTCCTTGAGCCGGCCGACGACCTCGTCGAGCGCCGATGCTGCCCTCACGGAAAGCGGCGGCGTCCTCGTCAGACATCTCGGCGAGCTCGGCCTCCAGCTTGCAGTCGATCCCCTCGGGGCCGTTCACGATCGCGATCAGCGGCTTCGTCGTGAGAGGGTCGAGCTCGCCCGGCAGCTCGCCCGCCCAGTCCGTCAGCGGCTGCCCCGCCTCGAGATGAGCGAGCACCTCACGGAGGACTTCTGCTTCCTTCCGAACGGTGGCGTCGCCCGACTTCGCGAGCTTCTCGACCCGCTCCAGGCGCTTTGCGACGTGATCGGTGTCTGCGACGAGAAGCTCGAGCTTGAGGGTCTCGATGTCGCTCTCCGGGTCGCCCGTGCCGGAGAACCCGTCAGCGACCGCGAGCAGGGCATCGACCTGCCGGAGGCCGCCGAGCAGCGCCGGTCCCGTGCCCGGGACGTCCTGGATGCGCACGGCTGCCGGCGTGACCTTCTTCGCACCAACGAGCGCGGCAAGCTGTTCCAGCCGCTCGTCGGCGATCGTCGCCATGCCGACGTTGGACTTGTCCGTCTGGGAGGCGTACGCCGTGATCTCGGCGCCCGCCTTCGTGAGCGCGTTGAACAGCGTCGTCTTGCCCGCGTTGGGGAGTCCTACGATGCCGACCTCGAGCGCCACGGCGGCGAAGGGTACCCGGCATCGCCATTCCACCCGGACGGAGCGGTCGACGCCGGTCGATGTTTGTGACACATCGTCACAAGCGTTCGGCTCGGTCGAGCTTGGGCATGGGGCTCCGGTGTGGCACGATGGCGGCGATGGTTCCCGAGGCGCCACTCGAGCAGACCGAGGCCGGACGTGTCCCGAAGGGCGATGGTTGGTTCGTCCTCAACGCGCGCGATGCTCGCTGGCGACCCTCGGAGGGGCGAGGGGCGTACTGCGTCTTCGAAGGCGAGCTCGATTTCCCGCAACTCGGAATCCACCTCGTCTCCCTCGAGCCCGGCGAGCCGATGGCGATGTACCACTGGGAGGCCGACCAGGAGGACTTCCTGGTGCTCTCGGGCGAGGCGCTGCTCATCATCGAAGGGGAGGAGCGACCGCTCGCGCAATGGGACTTCGTCCACTGCCCGGCGCACGCGAAACACGTCATCCTCGGGGCCGGCTCCGGGCGGTGCCTCGTGCTCGCAGTCGGTGCGCGACAGGACTCCGTCGACGGCCCGAACTGGGGTGGGTACACGCGTCGACGAGGCCGCGTTGCGTCACGGCGCAGGCGTCGAGGAGGAGACCATCGAGCCGTCGGTTGCGTATGCGCGATTCCAGCCCCGGAAGCCGGCTCCGTATCGCGAGGGCTGGCTCCCCGACTAGGGGCTTAGGTCGCCGTCGGGCGACGCCTACGGCGCCCAGGCGCCGCTCCGCATCGCCCCTACAGCCCGAAGCCCACGCGGGAGTCGCGCGCGAACCGCTTCAGGTAGGCGACCCTGGCGAGGACGATCGCGGCACGGCCATCGTCGGTATCGAGCTGGTGGGTGCCCTGCGAGCCGGACGCGAGAGCGTGCTCGAGCGCGTCGGCACTGGCCGGCGAGACGTTGGCGGCGATGATCGGACCGCCGGCGAAGGCGACCTCGATACGGACGGATTCAGGTGATTCGGGCAACGGCAACAACCTCCGTGAGGACGCCGTGAACGGCGTCGGGATGGACAAAGGCAACCTGCAGACCGAAGAGGCCGCGACGGGGAACGCGTCGATCAGCTCCGTCCCAGCAGCCGCGAGATCGGCAAGCGCGCCGGCGACGTCGTCGACCTCGTACGCGACGTGGTGCATGCCGGGGCCGCGCTTCGGAGAAACCGTCCTACCGGCGTGTCCTCACCAGTCGGCGCGAGCAGCTCGATCCGGCTCGAGCCGAACACGACAGACGCAGCCTCGACGCCCTGATCGGCGAGAATCTCGCGGTGCTCGAGTTTCCCGCCGAGCAGCGCGGTGTACGTCTCGATCGCTGCGTCGAGGTCGACGACGGCAAGACCGACATGGTGGACACCGAGTGGGCTGCATGCGTCCGATGCTACTTCCCGGGGTGGGCGCGCCGCGGCGGCATGATCGCGTCGACCAGTCCGTACTCGACTGCCTCCGCTGGTGTCATGAAGCGGTCGCGGTCGATGTCCTCCATCACCGCCTCGATGTCGCGGCCCGCGTGACGCCCGATGATCTCTGCCATCTGCCGTCGTCGTCGCAGCGACCTCGCGCGCTGCGATCTGGATGTCGGACGGCGCGCCGCGGAAGCCCGCGCTTCCCTGATGGATCATCAGCTTCGCGTTCGGGAGGGCGAAGCGCTTGCCGGCGGCACCGCCGGCCATGATCATCGCGGCAGCCGACATCCCGATACCGAAGCAGATTGTCGAGACATCGGGCTGGACGTGCTGCATCGCGTCGTAGATCGCCATCCCGGCGTACGCGGAGCCACCCGGTGAGTTGACGTAGAGGGAGATGTCCCGCTCGGGGTCATCGGCCTCGAGCAGGAGGAACTGGGCGACGATCAGGTTCGCGATCTCGTCATCGACCTCTCTGCCGAGGAAGACGATCCGGTCGCGGAGCAGACGCGAGTAGATGTCGAACGCGCGCTCCACGCGCCCGTCGGACTCGATCACGGTTGGTATCAGCGGCAACGTCGGCCTCCCCGGGTAATATGCAACTAATTGGTTGCTCATCACTATATGCAACTTGGAGGTTGCTCATGGAGGTTGTCCGGGAGATCGAGATCGCTGCGGAGCCCGAGGACGTCTGGGCCGCGCTGACAGACGCGCGCCGGCTGGAGGAATGGTTCGCGAACGACGTGGAGCTCGATCCCCGACCCGGAGGTCGCGGCGTGTTCCGCTGGGACAACGGCGAGTCGCGTGAGGCCGAGGTCGAATCCGTCGAGGACGGCGAGCGGATCGTGCTCCGCTTCGACGACGATGGCCTCGTCGACCTTCGCGTCCTGCCTTCCGAGGGAGGCAGCGTCGTCCGGGTTCGCGAGACCGCACCCTCGTGGTCGACGGCGCTCGAGATCCGGGCGATGGCGTTGTGCGCGATCCGGTAGACAGCGTCTTCTCAGCACTCGCCGATCCCAGTCGGCGCTTCGTGATCGAAACGCTCGCGTCCAGGGGAACGGCGACGCCGACCGAGCTTGCAGCGAGCCTCCCTGTCACGCGCCAGGCCGTCACGAAGCACCTCGGGGCGCTCCGAGAGGCCGGACTCGTGGAGGCGACTCGGTCGGGCCGGGAGACGCGCTACGCGCTCACGCCGGAGCCCCTTGCCGCCGCGGTCGGTTGGATCGAAGAGGTCGGTGCGGTCTGGGACGAGCGGCTCGGAGCGCTGAAGCGCCTCCTCGAGACTGGACGAGAGCCCGGATCCCGCTGCGTGAGCGGCGTTACGCTCGATCGCGCCGCGCTAGCCCGGCGGCTCAGCGGCCGCTCGTCCCTAGCCCTTGAGGGAGGGTTCCCCGGGGAACCGTAGGTTCCCAACTTCAGGATCACGCGAAGCGTGCAAGAACAATGCAGTAGGAGAGCCTGCGATACGCTCTTCCATCGCAGGCTCTCCTACTGCTCGAGCGCGCGTACGGTTCCGACCGTTTCGGCGGAGCGGGACTCGCGTGGCAAGTCGCCCATCATCGCCAGAAACTCTTCCCGATCGATGGTCTCTCGCTCGAGGAGTCCGCCGGCGAGTCGGTCGAGCGAGACGCGATGCTTGCCGAGCAGGCGGAGGGCCTCGCTGTAGGCGTGGTCGGTGAGCTGCGCCTGAGCGCTGTCGCGCATCCGCTTCGTCTCCTCCGAGAGAGCGTAGTTGTCGGCACGCATCGTCCGCGACGGGGCAATGTCCGACATGCCGAACTCGAACACCATTGATCGCGCGATCTGCGTCACCTTCTCGAGGTCGCTGGCGGCGCCGTTCGTGACCCGACCGAACACGATCTCCTCGGCGGCCCGGCCGCCGAGGGCGACCTTCATCACGTCGAGCAGCTCCTCCTTCGTGTGGAGGTAGCGATCCTCGACGGGAAGATAGTAGGCGAGGCCCAGAGCGTCGCCACGCCCGACGATCGTCACCTTCTGAACGGGCATCACGTCCCCCATCAGATAGGCGAGAACGCGTGGCCGCCCTCGTGGTAGGCGAGAATCCGCTTCTCCTTCTCGGTGACGACGCGTCGCTTCTGGAGTCCGGTCAGCACGCGCTCCATTGCGCCTTCGAAGTCCACCTGCCGGATGTACTGCTGATCGTTGCGGGCGGCGAAGATCGCGGCCTCGTTCGCGATGTTTGCGAGATCGGCGCCGGTGAGCCCGGCGGTCCGCCGCGCGAGCACTCCGATGATCGACGTCGGCGCCGAGCGGCTTCGAGCGCGTGTGGACGCGAAGAATCTCGTCTCGCCCCGTGAGATCGGGTGGGGCGACGTTTACCTGGCGGTCGAACCGGCCGGGACGGAGGAGCGCGGGGTCGAGATCCTGGAGGCGATTGGAAGCGCCCATGATCACGACTTCGTCCGCACCGCCGAAGCCGTCCATCTCGACGAGGAGCTGGTTGAGCGTCTGGTCGTGCTCGCGGTTGTGGGCACCTCCGGAACGAGCCGTGCCGATCGCGTCGAGCTCGTCGATGAAGATGATCGCCGGGGCGTTCTTGCGCGCCTCGGCAAAGAGCTTTCGAATCCGGGCCGCGCCGAGCCCGGCAAACATCTCGACGAAGGCCGATGCACTCGACGAGTAGAAGTTGGCACCCGACTCGTTTGCTGCGGCCTTCGCGAGCAGTGTCTTCCCGGTTCCCGGAGGCCCGTACAACAGAACACCCTTCGGGACGCGGGCCCCGAGCTTTTCGAACTTCTTTCGGTCGCGAAGGAACTCGACGACCTCCTGGAGCTCCTCCTTCGCCTCATCGGCACCGGCGACGTCCCCCCAACCGACGGGGTCGGTCGTGTCCCGGTCGACCATGGCCGGCTTGACCTTCGGCACGAGAGACATCGTCCGCAGGAGCAGCCAGATGATGATCCCGAAGAAGATGATCGGGAGCCAGGTAATGAGAAACGGGCCGATGTCGTCGACCGAGTGGGGCCACGTGACCATGAAGCGTCTATCGGCAGGCGCGAAATGCGACTGTAGGACTACAGGCGAACGGCGACAAGCGCCCGCCGAACCGGTGTGACCCACACCTCGACAGCCGACAAGGTGGGGTGGTGGAGCCAGCTGTCGCGTCGGGCATCGCGAGCGAGGACATCGAGACGAGAAGCAATCGAGGATCGCCGTTCCGCCCGGAGCGAGTAGGCCGATGGTCGCGTCGATGTCGTCTTTGGCGTCGCTTGCATCCACGAACACGAGATCGAACGGAGCCTCGGCGTGAAGTGTCTCGCGCCATGACCCAGCGAGCACGGTCACGTTCGGGTCGTCGGCGAACAACGACGCGACTGCGGTGGCCAGTTCAGAATCGATCTCGGCCGTAAAGAAGGGCGTCGCTGGCGGAAGGGCCGACACGATCCAGGCCGACCCAACCCCGGCGCCCGCCCCTATCTCAGCGACCCGCAGGATTCCACGCCGCGCTGCGAGCACGTGGAGAAGGGCACCGACCTCCGCCTCGCACGACTTCTCGAAGCCGATGTGGGCTGCGAGCTCGAGTGCTCGTGTCACGAGCGGGGGCGGCTCCATCGACGATCGCTAGTGTGGCGTCTCTTCTGCGTCGAGACAGGCGGCAAGGGCAGTCTCGGCGACGGCGAGCTGGTCGGGCGACGGCTCGGCGGTCGAGACGCGAGATTGCAACTCGTGCCCGGGTCGCGCGAGCGCCCGTGAGACAGGGTGGTCGGGATGACGCCCCATCCAGGCGAACACCTCGACCGCGACCCCGACCGCGCCGACCGCTCCGGCCATTCGAGCAGCGGGTCGCGTGCGGGCCGGAGCCCGGGCGGCAAGGGCGCTGGCGACGGCGCTCGAGAGCAACAGCGGCCCAACGAGGTGACCGCCGCAGCGGTCGTGCTCCCTCGTAGCCGGCTCACCGGTTTCGTACGTGCCGATCGAGATGTGCTCGGCCCCGTGGTATGAGGCAAGCTCTCCGCCCCTCAGCGCGAGCGCGGCAGGGGCAATGGTCGCGATGGCCGCGATCGCCTCGCGAGCCGGGAGGCTGAGGCGGGAACGTCGAGCGATTGCCGCCGCGACGGAGCCAACGATCACGGTTGCCCCCACGCGTGGCCGCTCAAAGGGGAACCGTGCATCGGGCAGTGCGCGTCGCACATCGGGGAGCACCGCGAGAGACTCGGCGATCCGGAGTGGGCCTCGGATGAACGGTGTCGTCACGTTCGGGGCGAATCGTCGCTTCGTACCAGACGCGCTCCGAATCTCCCCCTCTCGCGTTCGGACCGCCGCACCCCAGGACGTCGGGCCGTGCACGAGCACGCCGTTCGACAGTGCCATCCCACCGAGGCGGAGCTTCTCCATACTCCGGAGGGTACCGTGCGCTCATGGACGCTCGGCCCGTGCTCGACCTCATCGCAGCCGCTCGGCGGGATCAGCCCCTGGTGCTGGTCGGGGTTGGAGGCCACGGCTGTGCAGGAAAGACAACGCTCGCGGGGATGATCCCCGGAGCTCAGTGCGTGGCAACGGATGAATTCTGGACCGGCGACGGCTTCGACATCGATCGGATTGCCCTCGAGGTCGTAGAGCCGCTCCGTCAGGGAGTGACGGCCCGCTTCGCTTCCTTCGACTGGAGAGAGCGCGCGCCTCGTGGCCAGCGGATCGTCGAGCCGAGCGGGGTGGTGATCATCGAGGGCGTGTGTGCGCTCCATCGCACGCTTCGCGACGCCTACGCGGTGCGAGTGTGGGTCGACGCGCCAGCGGACGTGCGGCTCGCAAGAGCCGTCGCGCGGGACGGCGAGTCGGCGCGGGCCGCGTGGGTGGAGAGATGGATGCCCTCCGAGGATCGGTACGTGGAGCGCGATCAGCCGATCAGCTGCGCCCAGCTCGTGGTTGACAACGGCCCGACAGACTGCGAGCAGGGGCGCTAACCGAGCGCGGCCCCGCGGAGCGACTCCTGCAATGCCGCCGCGACGGGGCCGATCTCGAATGCCTGTCCATCGATCTGCACAACGGGCATCAGCTCTCTCACCGAGGAAGAGGTGAAGACCTCATCCGCCTCGAGCAGCCGCGCGAGAGGATAGACACCCTGTTCGACGTGGCGACCCTCGGCCGCTGTGAGCTCGAGTAGCGCCGCGCGCGTCTCGCCCGCCAGGATTCCGACGTCGAGCGACGGCGTCAGCAGTGCCTCGCCCTCGCGCCACCAGATGTTCGTCACCGGACCTTCGAGCACGATCCCGTCTGCATCGACGAACACGGCGTCGTCGGCACCCTGCTTCTTCGCCTCTGCCTCCGCCGCCATGCTGACGGCGTAGCTCGTCGACTTCGTCGCCGGAAGGAGCCAAGAGGCCGACCGGCGCTGGTGGACGAGCGAGACGAGCCGCTGGCCCCTGCCTCGTGCCTCCTCGATCCACTCGGGGATCGTGCTGACGAGAGCGATCGCGCGGTGCTCGCCGCCCGGCGACCCCGGCGTCCAGTAGAGGCGAAGCACGGCGTCCGGCAGGCCAGCGTGCTCGAGCGCCATGGTCGCGAGGCGCGCTACCTCGCTCGTGTCCGGCGCATCGAGGCCGATCCTCTCGGCCGACGTGACGAGGCGAGCGAGATGCTGCTGCAGGCGAAACGGTCGCCCGCCGTACACCCTCATCGTCTCGAACGCCGCCCGGCCGCGGGTGAACCCCTCGTCGTCGGCGGTTAGCACCGGGGCGTCGGGAGCGACGAGCCCGCGCCCGGACACGGCCACCGCCCGCAGCGAGGGCGAACTCATGTGGCCGCCGCCTCGGCGCGCCCCACGGACATGGAGGCGCTCTCCGGTGACGGGACGCGCGGGGCACCGATCGCACGCAGCAGCGGATCGGCCTTCATCCACGACTCGTCGATCTCGGCCTGCGGGTCGGAGTCCCAGACGACGCCACCACCGACCCAGAGGTGGATGCACCCTTCCGCGACGGCGAACGTCCTGATCGTCAACGCGAGGTCGAGGTCACCGTTCCCGTGGATCCGACCGAGCGCACCCATCGATGCACCACGACCCACGGGCTCGATCTCCGCGATCAGATCGACGGCCGCGATCTTGGGTGCTCCGGTGATCGAGCCGCCCGGGAAGGTCGCGCCGAGAAGTTCCGCGAGACCGACGCCTTCGCGCAGGGTTCCCTCGACGGTCGAGACCATGTGCTCGACACCCGCGAGCGCCCGCGTTGCCATCAGCTCGGGCCAGCGCACACTGCCGGGCTCGCAAACCCGCGCGAGGTCGTTGCGCTCGAGATCGACGATCATGATGTGCTCGGCCGCGTCCTTCACCGAGCCCGCAAGCTCGCTCGCCGCCCCGGACGGGCGCGTCCCCTTGATCGGGCACGTCCAGACGCGACTCCCGCGTCGCGCGAGGAAGAGCTCGGGCGAGCCGGAGACGATCGTCCAGCCGTCGCCGCGGTAGGGCGTTGAATTGTGTGGAGTCAACCCGGCAAGACGGGCGGCGAGCGCGCCCGGATCGCCTGCGAACGGCGCCGAGAGGTGCTGTACGAGGTTGACCTGATAGACGTCACCTCGTTGGATCGCACGTCGCACGCGTCGAACGGCCTCCGCGTAGTCGGCCGCGCTCCAGGTCTGCACCCAGGCGCCGATTTGGAGGTCGCTGCTCGTCTTGTTGTCACTTTCGACAAAATACTCCGCGTCCCGGACAGCACACGCGACGAGGGGAAGCGGGCACGGCTCGGGAGGCGCCGGCGAATGATTCCGCCGGATCGTCGAGGACAGTCCGTACCCGAGGTACAGGTCTGCGACGAGGTGCTCGCCGTCGGGAGCGAAGAACCCCTGCGCCCGAAGCCAACGCTCGAGCTCCTCCAGAGCGTCGGGAGCCTCGTGAATCTCGAGCGACGCCACTACCCGTTCAGCCCCGCTGCGCGAGCATCCATGAGTCGCGTTCGGCGTTCGATCCTCATCAGGACGACGTTGCCCATGAGAGCGAGCGTATAGGCTCCACGCATGCAACTCGGGATGGTCGGTCTTGGTCGGATGGGTGCGAACATCGTCCGCCGGCTCATGCGCGAGGGCCACGCCTGCATCGTCTACGACGTGAGCCCCGAAGC
The DNA here is from genome assembly GCA_963741655.1 of uncultured Thermoleophilia bacterium. GTDB lineage: Bacteria > Actinomycetota > Thermoleophilia > Gaiellales > Gaiellaceae > Gaiella. Next base: position 694,418 of record CAVUIQ010000004.1, on the reverse strand, counting down.
CGTCGCGACGCTCGTTGCAGAAGGTGCGGTCGGCGCCGACTCGCTCGACGACTTCGTCGCAAAGCTCGACGTGCCGCGCCGAACCTGGATCATGGTGCCTGCCGGCGAGATCACCGAGTCGACGGTCAAGGCACTCGCCTCGCGTCTCGCGCCAGGCGACACGATCATCGACGGGGGCAACTCGTACTACCGAGACGACATCCGGCGCGCCGGCGAACTCGGAGAGAAGGGGATCCGCTACCTGGACTGCGGCACGAGCGGCGGCGTATTCGGACTCGACCGCGGCTTCTGCCTCATGGTCGGCGGCCCGGACGACGCGTTTGCCGAGGTCGAGCCGATCTTCGCGACGCTCGCGCCCGGCATCGGCGCCGCAGAGCGGACGCCTGGACGTGCCGGGAAGCCGGACCCCGAGGAGCGCGGCTATCTCCACTGCGGCCCCTCGGGCTCGGGCCACTTCGTGAAGATGGTTCACAACGGGATCGAATACGGGATGATGGCCGCCCTGGCGGAGGGGCTCAACATCCTGCACGGGGCCGACGCGGGGCTTCGGTCGCGCGACAAGGACGCGGAGACTGCCCCGCTCGATCATCCCGAGTTCTACGCGTACGAGCTCGACATCCCCGCGATCGCCGAAGTCTGGCGCCGGGGAAGCGTCGTCGAATCGTGGCTTCTCGATCTCACAGCCGCCGCGCTCCACGAGTCGCCGGATCTCGACGGTTTCGCGGGCCGCGTCTCTGATTCGGGTGAGGGCCGGTGGACGGCCATCGCAGCGATCGAGGAAGGCGTCCCGGCCGACGTGCTGACCGCTGCTCTCTACTCACGATTCTCGTCCCGCGACGAGGGGCTCTTCGCCAACAAGGTTCTCTCGGCAATGCGACGCCAGTTCGGCGGCCACCACGAGAAGGCGGCTTCCTAGTGCGCCGTCCCCAAACGGTTCACCGGTAACCCGTAGGGGAGATGGCGCAGCCTCTCCCGGGAGCGCACACGGCGATCACCGGCCCGGGGCGGGCAAACCGGCGCAACGTTGCGAGACATCGCACTAGCGGGGGCCCGGCAACCCGGTCAGGACGGCGTTCCTTCCTCGCCTTCCTCGAAGTCGCCCCCTTCGGCGGCGGCGAGGATCTCCCGGGCCGCATCGATGTCGGCCTCGGCGACGACGACTTCGCGCGCACCGCCCATGCCCGCGGCGCCGTCCAACGAACCCGCCGCGACATTCGTGACTCGGTGGGCGCACTTGATCCCTTCCGCCCGGAGGAAACTGCACACCATGTCGGCTTCCAGCTCGTTCGGAACAATGGTGACGCGCACGAGATCTTCCATCAACCCTCCAGTGAGAGCGCGGCGGCACGCAATGCGTGGACGCCGAGCTCGAGATCGTCGACAGGGATACGCTCGTCCGCGGAGTGGACGAGCCTGGCTGCAAGCTCTGGATCCATCGCCTTCTGCGGGAAGAATCCATAGGCGACGGTGCCGAACGCGTCGCGCATCCAGTGCGAATCGGTGAATCCGGCGCACACGACCGGAGCAAGCCTGGCCCCGGGGTCCTCTTCGGCCACCCACTTCTCGAGCGCAGACCAGAGCGGCGTCTCCATCGACGAGCGCGTTCCGCCGTCACTCTGGAGCCACTCGAGGTCGTAGTCGCCCGGGCCGATCGCCGTTCGGATGAGGGGATCGACGTCGGCGGGAGTCATGCCCGGCGGCAGACGGCAGTCCACCGTGACAACGCACTCGGCCGGGATCACGTTGATCTGCCTTGACGCCTCGATCATCGTCGGGGCGAGCGTGAACGAGAGCAGCGGCTCGACGAGCTCCGCCGCGAGCGGGTGGAGAAGACGAGCGCGATCGAGTGTCTCCTCGATCGGCGGCCGCTCTCCGAGGACGAGCTCGAGGAACCTTGCCACCTCGGGGATGATCGCCTGCGGCGGGTTGTAACGACCGAGCGCCTCGATGATCGGTGCTCCCTTGAGAAGCGCGTTGTCGGCGATCGACGGAACCGATGCGTGGCCGCTGCGGCCGTGCACGCGAACGCGGAACGGGGCGCTCATCTTCTCGCCCGTCGCGCAGAGATAGAAGACGTCACCCCCGAAGACGCACCGCTCGCCGCCGCCCTCGTTGAGTGCATAATCGGCGCGGACGAGCTCCGGGTGCTCCTTCACGAGCCAGGAGAGGCCGAAGTCCTCGTTGACCTCCTCGTCGGCGGTGAGGACGAGGAGAACGTCGCCCGCAGGCTTGAAGCCCTCCCGCCAGAGCGAGGCGAACGCGACCGCGCTTGCCGCCACCTGGTCTTTCATGTCGAGCGCGCCACGACCCCAGATCTCGCCGTCGACGAGATCGCCCGACCAGGGGTCCCGCGTCCACTCCTCCGGATCGGCACGAACGGTATCGGTGTGCGCGAGGAACGCCAGAGTCGGGCCGTCTCCGCCCTTCAGTCGGGCGACGAGGTTGAGACGATCGGGGGTGCGGCCGACGAGCTCGCACGGAATGTTGCTCGCAGCGAGATAGTCACGCAGCAGCTCTGCCGCGATCGTCTCGTTGCCCGGCGGGTTGACCGTGTTCGACCGCAGGAGATTCTGCAGGAGCACGGTCGCCTCGTCGCGGAGGCTCACCCTTCGGCCTGCGGCTTCTGCGGCTCCTCACTCGAGAGGCAGCGCTCGTCGTCCGTTCGCGCCTCGCCTGGAAGGACGGGCTGGATCAGCGGTGGTTCGCACGTCTTCTGTGACATGCCACAGAGCATAGAGCCTCCGTGCCCGGATCGCGTGACGGCCCGCTCGGGCCTTTCGGGTCGGTCGAGTACGAGCGGTCGCCGTGACCGACCGGCGCCCCCAGACGCCATCTCGCTCTCCGCGACGCCTATGCTCGGCAGATGGACGAGGAGCTCCTCCCCGGAGGGAACACCCATGCCGAAATCGTGAGGATCGGCGACACCGTGCGTCGGCCCACGGGGCCCTGGACGCCCGGCGTGCACGCGCTTCTGCGCCACCTCGAGCGTCACAACTATGCGTCTTCCCCCCGGGTGCTCGGTATCGACGACCGAGGCCGCGAGATCCTCACGCACATCCCTGGGCACGTCGTGTGGCCCGACCGATTCGGGCTCGTTCAGTCCGATTCTGGGCTCTCGGACGTTGTCGGCTCCATCCGGAGCTACCACGACGCCGTTGCCGACTTCAGCCGGGCTGACGAGTTCGTCTGGTGGGACCATGGGCGCGATCCACGTGGCCCGATGGAGATCATGTGCCACAACGACTTGGCGCCCTGGAATCTGATCCGTCGCGACGACGGCGGATGGACGTTCATCGACTGGGATCTCGCCGCGCCCGGTCGACGCTCGTGGGACGTGTCCTGGGCGTTGTTGAGCCTCGTGCCGTTGATGCCGGGCAACGGGCTCACCGAGGCCGAGACGTTGTATCGCATCGCCGTCTTTCGCAAGAGCTACGGCGCCGACGCGTTTCCCGCCGACATCCTGAGCGTCGCCCTCGAACGCTGCGAACATGAGGCCGAGCGGATCAGCCGACTGGGAGCGGCCGGTGAGGAACCGTACGCACGGCTGCTCGCCGAGGGGCACCACGACACCTGGCGCTCGGCTGCGGAGCATCTCCGCGCCCATGCTCCACGATGGCAGCAGGCCGTTGGGAGCCTGCCTGCGAACGCGATGAACCAGTCGTCCGCGCCTAGACTCACGCCATGACAGACCTCTTCTCGGATGCCGCGTCGGCCCGCCAGAGCCAGACCGCACCGCTCCCCCAGCGCATCCGTCCCCGGTCGCTCGACGAGCTCGTCGGTCAGCGGCATGTGCTCGCCGACGGATCTGCCCTGCGTCTCGCAATCGAAGGGGACAGGCCCCCGTCGATGATCCTCTACGGGCCTCCAGGAGTCGGAAAGACGACGCTCGCGCGAATCGTCGCCGAGACGACGGGCGCCGAGTTCGAGGAGCTCTCGGCGGTCTCGGCACGCGTCGACGACGTCCGCGGGGTGCTCCAGCGCGCCCGCGACCGGCTCGGCGCGAACGGCATTCGCACGATCCTGTTTCTCGACGAGATCCACCGGTTCAACAAGGGACAGCAGGACGCGCTCCTGCCCGGAGTCGAGAGCGGCTTGTTGACGCTGATCGGGGCGACGACGGAGAACCCGTACTTCGAGGTCAATGCCGCTCTGCTCTCGAGGTGTGCCGTTGTCGAGCTGGAGCCGCTGTCCGACGAGGAGATCGCGAGCGTCGTCGAACGTGGAGCCTCGGAGCTCGAGATCCGCGTGCCCGATGACGTCGTCGAGGCGATCGTCCGCAAGGCCGGCGGCGACGCGCGGAGCGCGCTCGGAACGCTCGAGCTCTCCTGGCAGACCGCAACGGCCGAGGGTGCGCCGCTCGAAGCCCGTCACGTCGCCGACGCCGCTCGCAAGCGCCCGCTCCGCTACGACCGGGCCGGCGATCAGCACTACGACATCGTCTCGGCGTTCATCAAGTCGATGCGAGGCAGCGACCCCAACGCAGCCGTCTACTACCTCGCTGCAATGCTCGAGGGGGGCGAGGACGCTCGCTTCATCGCGCGTCGCATGGTGATCCTGGCCTCCGAGGACATCGGCAATGCCGACCCCAGGGCGCTCGTCATCGCCGTGGCCGCCGCGCAGGCACTCGAGCACGTCGGCCTCCCGGAGGCACAGCTGAACCTCTCGCAGGCTGCGATCTACCTGGCAACCGCGCCCAAGTCGAACGCCTCGGCAACGGCGATCTGGGAGGCGCGCGCCGAGGTGCGCGAGCGCGGGATTCAACCGCCGCCGCCCGCCCTCCGTGACGCGCACTATGCCGGCGCTCGGATGCGCGGCCACGGAGAGGGGTACATCTCTCCCCACGACGACCCGGCGCGCGCGACATCCACCTACCTCCCCGGCGGGCTCGAGAGCCGGACGTACTATGTGCGCTCGGGCAACGGAGAGGAGTCGGTTGATGGCAGTCGGGACGGGTGATCGCGCCCCGGAGTTCGACCTGGAGGACGCGTACGGCAAGCCGCGCGTTACGCCTCGCGACGTTCCGGGGCCAGCGCAACGTCCTGCTCGTCTTCCACCCGTTCGCCTTCACGCCGGTCTGTCGTGAAGAGGCCCTCGACCTTCAGGCGAACCTCGAGTCGTTCGACAACGCAGAGACAGACGTCGTCTTCGTCTCGTGCGACACCTCGGCCGCGCGAACAGCCTGGAAAGAGGAGCTCGGCGCCACCTACACCTTCGCCTCCGACTTCTGGCAGCACGGCGCCGCGGCGAAGGCCTACGGCGTCTTCAACGAGGAGACCGGGGCGGCGCGACGTGGGACCTTCCTGATCGACAAGGACGGCGTCGTGATCTGGTCGCTCGTGAAGGACGAGCTTCGCACGGAGATGGTGCCCGAGTCGTTGGGAGCGCTCGAGACTTGACGAGGACGCTCCACGTCGAAACGTGGGGCGAGGCGGATGCGCCGCGCGTCGTCTGCCTGCACGGGGTGACCGGACGCGGGGCGGGCTGGCACCGGCTCGCCCAGGGATGGCTCGCCGAGTACCACGTCCTCGCTCCCGATCTGATCGGCCACGGCGACTCTCCGTACGAGCCTCCGTGGAGCATCGGGGAGCACCTCGGAGCGATCGTCGCGACCGTTGGAACGGAGCCTGCAGCCTGGATCGGTCACTCGTTCGGGGGTCGCCTCGCGCTCGAGCTCGCGGCCAGCCGCCCCGACCTTGTCGATCGGCTCGTCCTTCTCGATCCGGCGATCCTGCTCGACCCCGTGATAGCCCTGCACGTGGCCGAGCTCGCCCGGGAGGATCGCTCGTACTCTTCGTTCCAGGAGGGAGTCGACCGCCGCTTCGAGGAGAGCGGTCTACAACGGACGCCGAAGGAGCACGTCGCCGAGGATCTCAGAGGGTTCCTGATCGAGGATCATGACGGTCGCTGGCGCTATCGCTACAGCCAGGCCGCTGTCGTCTCGTCCTACGGAGAGATGAGCAGCGCGCCGCCACCCTTCGAAGCTGTACGCGTCCCGACGTTGCTCGTGCTCGGCAAGGACTCGTACGTCAGATACGACGATCTCCTCGACGGCCACCGTGCTGCCCTGGGTGACCTCCTCGAGGTCGTCACGGTTCCCGGTGGTCATACCGTCCTGTGGGACGCGCTCGAGGAGACCTCCAGCGCGATCGCTGCCTTCCTTCGACCCTGATCCGGCGCGAGACCGTCAGAGCCTGGCCGGCGGGCCGGCCCCCTTCAGGATCAGGCGAAGCCTGCAGAAAGAATCAGAGTGAGGAGAGGGATCTCGCGATACGCTCTTCAACCGCGAGATCGCCTCTCTCCCTTCAGGATCGCGCGAAGCGCGCAGAAGAATTCGTGTGAGAGGGCTGCGATACGCTCTTCCCTCGCAGCCCTCCCAGCCGTCGCAGCCCTCTCAGCGGCCGTGACGCGAGACCGTCAGGGGGTTGGCCGGCGGGCCGGCCCCTTCAGGATCGCGCGAAGCGCGCAGAAGAATTCGTGTGAGAGGGCTGCGATACGCTCTTCCCTCGCAGCCCTCTCACACGACATACTCCGCCTCGTCTGTCGCCTTAGGCGACATACTCGTCGGCGATCGAGAGGACGTCGTCGAGGATCGCGATGCCCTCCTCCGCCTCCTCGCGTGTCACGGTCAACGGCGGCACGACCATGACGACGTTCCAGTGGGTCATCAGATAGAGGCCACGGTCGAGTGCTGCCTTCGCCATGCGCGCAACAGGTGCGGCCGCTTCGCCCGAGGCGTTGAACGGCACGAGCATCTCGCGCGTCTCGCGGTTCTTCACGAGCTCGATCCCCTGGAAGCAGCCGAGCCCGCGCACCTCGCCGATCGACGGGTGCTTTGCCTGCAGCCCGGCAAGCGCCTCGCCGAAGTAGTCGCCCATCGCAGCAGCGTTCTCGACGATGCCCTCCTCCTGGAAGGCCTCGATCGACGCCACGGCCGACGCGCACGCGAGTGGGTGGCCGGCGTACGTGAGCCCACCTGGGAAGAACCTGTCGCGCACCTGGTCGACGATCTCGCCGCGGGCGATCATGGCGCCGAGCGGCACGTAGCCCGAGTTGATGCCCTTCGCGACGCAGAGGATGTCGGGCACGACGTCCCAGTGCTCGCAGGCGAACCACTTGCCGGTGCGGCCGAAGCCGGCCATCACCTCGTCGAGGATGAGCAGGATGCCGTGTCGGTCGCAAACCTCGCGGATGCTCTGGAGGTAGCCGTCGGGCGGCACGATGATCCCGTTCGTCCCGGTCACCGTCTCGAGGATGATCGCGGCGACCGTGTGGGCGCCCTCGTACTCGAGGATCTCCTCGATGTGCGGTGCGCCCGTACAGACCGGGCACGGGTCGGGATGTCCCGCAGGGCAGCGGTAGGTAGTACGGGTCGAACGCGCGCACGATGCCGGCCATGCCGGGCTCGACCGCCCACCTGCGCGGGTCTCCCGTCAGCGAGACGGCACCATGGGTGGCGCCGTGGTAGGAGCGATAGCGCGCGATGATCTTGTGCCGGCCCGTGACCATGCGGGCGAGCTTGATCGCGTTCTCGTTTGCCTCGGCGCCACCGTTCGTGAAGAAGGAGACCGAGAGATCGCCGGGTGTGACCTCAGCCAGCATCCGGCCGAGCTGGGAGCGTGACTCGTTCGCCATCGGCGGGCCGATCGTGCAAAGCTTGTCGGCCTGATCCTTGATCGCCTGGATGATCTTCGGATGCTGGTGCCCGATGTTGACGTTCACGAGCTGCGAGGCGAAGTCGAGGTAGCGCTTGCCGTCGTAGTCCCAGAAGTGGCGGCCCTCGGCGCCCGCGACCGCGATCGGGTTGATCGCGTTCTGCACCGACCACGAGTAGAGAACGTGCTCCTTGGCGTCGGCGACGATCTGCGCGCCGAGATTCGGGTCTGTCTCGATCGTGGCCATCCTGGTCTCCTTCGTCGTTGCTCGTTCGCCCGATCGTAGCGCGCCGCTGACCGATGCAACTCGGGCCGCCGAACACTCGCGGCTCTTGCACCAGTGGGTCGGCAGGTTCATGATTCCGTGAGTGGCGATCGCTTTCGACACAGCCCGCGGAGTAGACGTGCTCCTGGAGCGCGACGACGCGCTTGGGGAACTTCACGATGCGCTCGACGGGGCTCGCTCCGGGCAGGGGGCCGCACTCTTTGTCTCCGGGGAGGCCGGCGTCGGCAAGACCTCGCTCGTGAAGGCGTTCTGCGACGGCGCTCGATCCCCGAACCCGGGTGCTTGTCGGGGCCTGCGACGCCCTCTCGACGCCACGGCCGCTCGGCCCACTTATCGACCTCGCCGAGGAAGGAGACGCTCTCTTCGACCTGGTACGCCTCGGCGCGTCGCCTTCCGATGTGTTCGCGGCCCTCGTGGAGCTCCTTGCGGACACGCCGACGATCCTCGTCATCGAGGACATCCACTGGGCGGACGAGGCGACACTCGACGTGCTGCGCCTTCTCGTGCGACGGGTCGAGACGCTCCCCGTGTTCGTCGTCGTGACGCACCGCGACGACCAGCTGGGCCGAGCCCATCCGGTGCGCATCCTCCTCGGCGATCTGGCGAACGCTGGTGCGGTGAGCCGTGTCCACCTCGAAGCGCTCTCGGCCGACGGCATCGCACAGCTCGCTCTCGGGCACGCGGTGGACCCGCTCGAACTGCACCGGCGAACGGGCGGAAACCCGTTCTTCGCGACGGAAGTGCTCGCTTCCGGAAGCGCGACCGTCCCGACGACCGTTCGCGACGCCGTGCTGGGACGAACGGCCGTTCTCAGCCGGAGCGAGATGAGCGTTCTCGAGATGATCGCGCTCGCGCCGCCCCGGGCCGAGCCGTGGCTCGTGGAAGCGGTCCTCGGACGCGACCTCGGCGGCCTCGATGCCTGCCTCGACACGGGGCTCGTCGCGGACGACGGTGGAGGGCTCTCCTTCCGGCACGAGCTGGCACGGATCGCAATCGAAGACGCGACGCCGACGACGCGTCGTCGTGCCTTGCACGGCCGGATTCTCGCGGCTCTCGCCGCCCGGCCGGAAGGCGAGCGCGACCATGCGCGGCTGGCACATCACGCGGAAGGGGCGAGTGACGCCGCAGCAGTGCAGGCGTTCGCGCCCCTCGCGGCGTCCCGTGCCGCCGCGGTCGGTGCTTACCGCGAAGCCGCCGCCCAGTACGCGCGTGCTCTTCGCTTTGACGAGGCGCTGACTCCGGGTGAGCGCGCGGCGCTGCTCGAGGGACGCTCGCGGGCGTGCTATTTCGCCGACGATCAGGTCGAAGCGATCGAGGTGATCCGCGAGGCGATCGAGGTCAGACGAACGGAGGGTGCTCCCGAGAAGGAGGCACGGGCGCTCACGGAGCTGAGCTCGTACCTCTTCTGCCGCGGTTTCCTCACCGAGGGGCACGAGGCCATCGAACAAGCAGCCGATCTCGTCGCCTGCAGGCCCGACGGTCGAGGGCTCGCCTGGGTGCTGCATGCACAGGCGCGGTTCTCGGACGACGCGCCCGAGGAGACACTCGGTCTTGCGCGCGAGGCGCTCGCGGTTGCCGAGCGATGCGGCGACGAAGAGATCATCGCCGAGGCGATGGTGACACTGGGGCGCGTGGAGCTCTCGGTGGACTTCGACAGCGGCAAGCGATGGCTCGACTGCATCATCGCCGAGCGCGAGGCACCGAATAGCTGTCCGCAGGCGGTCGCGCGCGCGCTCAACGGGCTGGGACAACTGAGCCGCGCGCTCGGCCGCCGGGATCTCGGCCACGAGTACATGAGCGAGACACTCGCGTACTGCGAGTCCCACAACCTGGATCTCTGGCGCATCAACGTTCTCGCGCACATGGCCGTGGCCGCGCTCGAAGACGGTCGCTGGACCGAGGCTGCAGACGCGGCAACACGCGTCCTCGAGGATCCCCGGGACTCGCCCTGGCCTCATGCGCAGGCGCTCCTCGTGCTGGCGCTCGTGCGCGCGCGGCGAGGCGATCCCGACTGCTCGTATCCCACTCGACGAGGCGCTGCGGCTCGATATCCCGCCGGATGAGGTCGAGGCGCACGACGACCGCGCGGCTGCGCACGCCGAGATCGCGTGGCTCGAGCGGCGGCTCGACGAGATCGACGCGGCGACGGCCGGATGCCTCTCGGAGGCTGGCGCGCGAGATGACCCCGCGGCTGTCAACCGGCTCGGATTCTGGCGTCGCCTCGCCGGGCTCACGACCGATGCTGTCCCGGCCGGCGACGAGCCATTTGGGCTCTGCCTCACAGGCGCGTGGGAGGAAGCGGCCGACGAATGGGCACGCCGCGGGCGACCGTACGAGGCGGCGCTCGCACTCGCGGAGGCGGGCACGGAGGAGACTCTTCGACAGGCCCACGACGACCTTCAGCGGCTCGGCGCACTCCCGGCAGCCCGGCTCGTGTCGCTGCGGTTGAGGGCGCTCGGTGTCCGTGGGCTCGCGAGGGGACCGAGGGCTTCGACACGCGAGAGCCCCGCAGGGCTCACTGCCCGCGAGGTCGATGTACTTGCTCTGCTCGCGGATGGGCTCCGGAACGCCCAGATCGCCGAGCGGCTCGTCGTCTCCCCCCGTACCGTCGACCACCACGTGTCGGCGATCCTGCGCAAGCTCGAGGCAGGCACGCGAGGCGAGGCCGTGGCACGAGCCGGCGAGCTCGGGCTCCTCGCGGCCTGAAGCAGGTCAGCCGTCGAGATAGGTAGAGCCGTAGCCGCAACATAGGCGATCCTTCCGATGTCGGCTCGCCGGTCCCGACCTACCGTGACGAATGTCAACCGACGTTCGAGCGGGAGGTGCGAAAGCGAGATGGAGACCTATGTGATCCTGCGACGCGGCGGATGGCGCACGGGCGCCGACCTCGAGGCAGCGGCCGACCGTTCGATCGTCGAAGGCGACCAGATGGCCGACGACATCAGATGGATCAGAAGCTACGTCCTGAGCGAGACAGACGGCACCGTCGGAACCGTCTGCATCTACGAGGCGTCGAGCCCGGAGGCGATCCGCCGCCATGCGCTGGCGGCAGACCTTCCGGTCGACGAGATCATCGCCGTCGCCGACACCGTCGTCGTACGGCCCGACCCGGTAACCGCCGGGAACTGAGAGACCGCAGCGAACTCCGTAGGCGGTCCGGCAGCACGCAAGCGCAGCTGGCCTTCCGTCGACGAGATCGTACGGGTCGCAGAGACCATGGTGGTACGACCGCCTACCCCGTTTACGTCGGCGCCAACTGAACGACAACCAAGGAGGGAACGAACGATGCGCACACTATGGGCAACCGTCGCAGGGCTCCTCGGCCTTGCGACCCTCGTCGCCGGAGGGACCGCGTTGGCCGGGTCGCAGAGCGGTTCCACGCGGACAAGCCTCAAGGACGTTCGAGCCGCCACCGCAGCCTACCGCGACGTCGCCACCGCAAAGGCCGCGGGATACACGCTCGAGTTGAAGGACGTCTACAAGAAGTCGTGCATCGCCAACCTGAACGAGCCCGTCGCAGGTGCGATGGGCATCCACATGGTCAATCCCGCCTCCTCGACGGTGTGCATCGACCCTCTCAAGCCCGAGGCGCTCGTGTACGAGCGGAAGGACGGTGGCCTCAGGCTCGCCGCTGTCGAGTACGTCGCGTTCAAGTCCGCGCGCCCACTGCAGCCCGCGCTGTTCGGAGTGAAGTTCGACAGCAGCGAAGGGAGCCGCTTCTTCAAGCCCCCGAACCCGCTCTGGGCGCTCCACGCCTGGGTCTGGAAGGCGAACCCCAGCAAGCTTGGCGGCGTGTTCAGCGCCTGGAATCCGCGCGTCAGCTGCTGAAGTCACGGTGCGATCGGGGCGGGGCGCCTCGCCCCGATCGCTACCGCAGCTCCTCGCCGAACCGGGCGCGCTTGACGAACTGCCCGAACCCCGGCTCCACCTTCAGCTCGCCGTCCTGCGACGACGATCGTGCCTCGGATCAGCGTGACGTCGACGTCGCCCGTCACCTCGGTGCCCTCGTACAGGTTGTAGTCCGACTTCGAATGCTGGCCCGCCGCGGTGATCGTCTTCTTGCGGTTCGGGTCGAAGATCACGATGTCCGCGTCGGAGCCGGGCGCGATCGTGCCCTTACGGGGATAGAGACCGAAGAGCTTGGCGGGGTTCGTCGCGAGCAGCTCGACCATACGGTTGAGCGTGATCCGCCCTGAGCGGACGCCGAACTCGTGGATCATCACGAGGCGATCCTCGAGGCCCGGGCCGCCGTTTGGGATCTGCGAGAAGTCGACCTTGCCCATCGTCTTCTGGCCGTCCCAGAGGAACGCGCAGTGATCGGTCGAGATCGCGGAGAGGACATCGGTTCGCACGGCATCCCAGAGAACGTCCTGATTGGCCCTTTCACGAGCCGGTGGTGAGTAGACATACTTCGCACCCTCGAAGTCGGGTCGCTCGAGGAAGCGTCTGGTCGATGAAGAAGTACTGCGTGCAGGTCTCGCCCCACACCTTCCAGCCCGAGCGTCGTGCCTTCGCGATCGGGTCGACGGCCTCCTTGCAGGTCACATGGACGACGTAGAGCGGGGAGCCGGCGAGGTGCGCCAGCTGAATCGCGCGATTCGTCGCCTCGCCCTCGAGCTCCGGCGGCCGGGTGAGCGCGTGGTAGATCGGCGCAGTGTTACCGGCGGCGAGCGCCTCCTTGACGAGCACGTCGATCACGTCGCCGTTCTCGGCGTGCACCATCACGAGCGCACCGGTCTCCGCCGCAACCTGCATCGTGCGGAAGAGCGTCTCGTCGTCGACCATCAGGGCACCCTTGTACGCCATGAAGAGCTTGTAGGAGGTGACTCCCTGCTCGGGAAGCGTCGCGAGCTCCTCGAGCGTGCCACCGTTCTCGAGATCGGTGACGGCGATGTGGAAGCCGTTGTCGATGATCGCCTTCCCCTCGCGCTTGCCGTGCCACACGGCGAGTGCCTCGGCGAACGTCTGGCCCTGGCCCTGGATGCAGAAGTCGATGTGGCACGTCGTGCCGCCGAACGCGGCTGCCGTCTGTCCCGAGGTGACGTCGTCGATCGTGACGGTGCCGCCGAACGGCATGTCGAGATGCGTGTGCGGGTCGATCGCACCCGGGAGCACGAGCTTGCCGGTGGCATCGATCACGACGTCCGCATCGACGTCGAGCGACCGTCCCGATCAGCGAGACGCGCTCGCCCTCGATGTAGACGTCGGCAATGGTCGAGTCGGCTGCGGTGACGACGCGGCCGTTCCTGATCAGCACGGACATCGGGAGCTCCTCCTCGAAGATCGGCCCCGGGTCGCGTGGTGCGACCCGAGGCCTCGGTTCAACGGACTCGGGTCGTGCTACTTGCCGCCTTCCTTCAGGACGACGACGCCCTTCTTGAAGTTCTTGCCGGTCACGTTGATGCCCTGCGCCTTGAGCGCCGCGACCGCCTTCTTGGCGAGGTCGCTGCGGTACGAGGCCATCGCGGCCGGCTTCTTGATCACCTTGAACTTCGTGGCGATCGCGTTCGTCTTGCTTGAACTGGATCGGATCCATGATCCCGATGCCGAGCCTGTTCGGCCAGATCAGGGCGTTGACCTCGTTCATCTGCCAGGCCTGGTGCCCCTTCGGGAGCGCCGTGCCCTGCTTGACGACCGTGTTGACGCACGCCTTCGCGTTGTCGCGGCAGAACGCCCAGCCCTTGAACGTCGCCGTCAGGAACTTGACAGCGGTCGCCTGGTTGGCCGGATCCTTGATCCAGTCACCCTTGACGAAGAGGCCGTCCTGGAGCATGCCGGTGCCGAGCGCCGACATCTTGAAGACGTTCAGGTCGCTTCAACGTGTAGAGCTTGCCCGTCTCCGGGTTCTTCGTCTCGAGCACCTGGGCGAGCTCGTTGTAGGTCATCGCCGAGGCGGCATCGATCTCGCCCTTGAGGAACGCGACCATGTCGAAGTTCTGCTTGACGAGCGTCACGTCCTTCTTCGGATCGAGGCCCGCCTTGACGAGTGCCGCCTGCTGCTCGAACTCGTTGCCGAAGAGCCAGACGCCGTACTTCTTGCCCTTCATCTTCGCCATCGTGTTGATGCCGCTCTTCTTGAACGTCACCTCGGTCGTGCCGCTCCGCGCATAGAGCTGCGCGATGTTGACGAGGTCGTTGCCCTGCTCGCGGTTCGAGAAGAGGCTCGGCAGCCAGTTGACGCCGAACTCCGCCTGTCCACCGAGCACGACCTGCTCGGGAACGATGTCCGGGCCGCCGACCTTGATCTTCACGTCGAGGCCGGCCTGCTTGTAGTAGCCGTTCGCCTGCGCAGCGTAGAAGCCGGCGAACTGGGCCTGCGTGACCCACTTCAGCTGGACGGTGACCTTGGTCGTCGCCTGCTTCTTGTCGCCCTGCGCCGTCGCCATACCGGCGACCGCGAGGCTCGCGATGAGAGCTACGGAAGCTCCCACGAGCAACCATTTCTTCTTCATCGACCCTCCCTGGTTGTGTGCTCGCCAATCTGATCACATTCGCGTCCGCTAGTCGACCGCTCGCACCGACGGATGCCAGCGGATCACGAACCGCTCCGCGAGCGCGACCGACGCCGTAGAGCGCGCTCCCGATGATGCTCGCGACGACGATCGCCGCCCAGCCGAGCTCGTAGCGCGACAGCGCGACGGCGCTCTGGATCTGCACGCCGAGCGACTCGGTCGAGCCGCCGAAGTAGTCGCCGACGACCGCACCGATCATCGCGAGCACGGCGGCGATCTTCAGCGCGGTGAAGAGGTACGGCATCGAGGCGGGGATCCGCAGCTTCCAGAAGATCGTCCGCTGCGGACACGCGTAGGCGTGCATGAGCTCGATCGACGCCGGATGCACCGAGGTGAGACCGCGCAGCGTGTTGACGAGCACGGGGAAGAAGCAGAGCGCGGCAGCGATCACGATCTTCGACCATGGGCTGAGGGTGCCGAACCAGGCGTTCGTGATCGGCGCGAACGCGATCACCGGGATCGCGTTCGCAGCGATCAGGTACGGGATCAGCGCGTTGCCGAGTGGGCGCCAACGGGCGAGCACGAGCGCCGCGAGGATGGCGATGCCGCTCCCGAGCAGGAGCCCGCCGAACGCCTCCTTGAAGGTGATCCAGGCGGCGGTCTTCAGCGCGTCACGATTCTCCCAGAGGGCGTTGAGGACATCCGAGAGCCGGGGCAGGAGGAACGGCTTCACGCCGAGGACGTCGGGGAAGATCCACTGCCAGCAGAGCAGCCCGATCCCGAAGACGAGTGCCGCGGGGAGCCACGTGCGCGCGAATCCCGGCGCACGCGCCTCGCCGCCGTCCGACCTCGCTGCAGCGACGGTGCTCACGCAGGCGCCTCCGCGTCGGACTCCGTCTCGACGGCGTGGAGCAGTCTCCCGCACCTCGGTGACGAGCTCGAAGAATCGCGGCTCCTCACGTGTCCGTACACCACGCGGCTGCGGCAGATCGATGTCCACGACGCCTGCGATCCGCCCCGGGCGGGGCGACATCACGACGACCCGGGTCGAGAGGAAGACCGCCTCGGAGATCGAGTGCGTGACGAAGATGACGGTCGACCTCGTCTCGGCCCAGATGGAGAGCAGCTCCAGGTTGAGCCGCTCGCGCGTCATCTCGTCGAGCGCGCCGAACGGCTCGTCCATCAGCAGCAGCGCCGGCGAGAACGAGAGCGCCCGCGCGATCGAGACGCGTTGCTGCATGCCGCCGGAGAGCTGCCAGGGATAGTGGCTGCCGAAGTCGTTGAGCTCGACGAGGTCGAGCATCTCGGCGACGCGCGCGTCGCGCTTCGCCCGGTCCCACTTGAGGAGCTCGAGCGGGAGCGCGATGTTCTTCGAGACCGTCCGCCAGTCGAACAGGACCGCAGCCTGGAAGACGATTCCGTAGTCGCGGTCGAGTCGGGCGCGCGGCGCCGGCTTGCCGTTGACGAGCACCTCGCCCGAGGTCGGCTGGGTGAGGTCGCCGATCACGCGGAGCAACGTCGACTTGCCGCAGCCCGAGGGCCCGATCAGGGAGATGAACTCGCCCGGGTGAACGTCGAGGTCGATGTCCTCGAGGGCGGTGACCCCGCCCTTCGGAAAGACCTTCCCGAGGCCCTTGATCGAGACGACGGACTCCTGCGCGCTCACGTCAGGGTCTCCGGTGGGCGGTGGACGACGAGCTTCTCGACGATGACGATGACGAGGAAGAACGAGATCCCGAGTGCGGCCGCCATCAGGTTCGTCGCCCAGAGGTTCTGGGGGTTGAGCACGTAGTACTGGTTGAAGTTGATGATCGCGCCACCGAGGCCTCCCTGGATCGACGAGGGCAACTCTCCGATGATCGCTCCGATCACGCACGCCGTTGCGGCGATGCGGAACGCGCCGAAGAGGTACGGCAAGGATGACGGGAGTCGGAGCTTGAGGAAGATCGCCCACTCGCCCGAGGCGTACGAGCGCATCAGCTCGATCGCCCGCGGATCGGCCGACTCGAGGCCTCGCACCGTGTTCACGGTCACCGGGAAGAAGGTCAGGTACGCCGAGATGACGGAGACACGAAGCCAGTCGGTCGGCGTCCAGCCCGCGATCGAGAGGCTTCCGAGACCGACGACGACGATCGGGGCGATCGCGAGGATCGGGATCGTCTGCGAGCCGACGACGTACGGCATCAGGCCACGCTGGAGCGTCTGGTACCGCGCAATCACCGCGCCGAGCGTGAAGCCGACGATCGTGCCGATCACGAAGCCCACGAGCGCCTCCTTGGCAGTGAAGAGCGCGGCCTTGAAGAGCAACGTGATCAACAGCTCCCCGTCCTCCTGGACAGGGTCGAACAGGGCGCCGACGATCGACGGAAGCGAGGGCAACGTGATGTCGTCGACCGCGAACGGCCATGTCCATCCCGTCGCGAGGAAAAGCTCGCGGTAGCCCGTGTAGAAGGCGCACACGCCGACGAGCACCGCAATCCCGATCGCGACACGTTTGAGCACGCTGGTCACAACCCGTATTCCGTACCACAGTCGGCGGCCCCGTGCGTTCTGGAACTCCAGGCACGGACGCGGTAGGCTCGCGCAATGGCACTCGAGCCCGCCCGTGTCGTCCGACAGTTGCGCGAGCTGCAGGAGCTGACCGGCGACGAGAACGGCGCGCAGCGGGTCGCCTGGACCGACACGTGGAACACCGCGCGGGCCTGGCTGGACGGGCTGCTCGACGGGCTGCCGCTCGAGCGCGAGCGCGACGCGGCGGGCAACGACTGGTGGACGCTTCGCGGCGACGCCGAGCGCGCCGTCCTCATCGGCGGTCACATCGACTCCGTCGTGAACGGTGGTTGGCTCGACGGCAGCCTCAACGTCGTCGCCGGGGCCGAAGTGCTCCGACGCATCGCCGAGGAGGGAACGCCTCCCGTCACCGTCCGCCTCGTCAACTGGGCCGACGAGGAGGGCTCGCGCTTCGGACGGTCGCTCCTCGGCTCGTCCGCCGCGGCAGGCTCGATGCAGCGACCAGGACGAGCTCCGGCCGCCTGACCGACCTCGACGGCGTCGCGCTTCCCGACGCGCTCGCAGCCTGTGGCGTCGACCTCGACCACGCGCTCGACGCGCACGCGCAGCTCGCCTCTGCCGCCGCGTACCTCGAGCTCCACATCGAGCAGGGGCCTGTGCTCGAGACGATGGGGATCCCGCTCGGCGCCGTGCTCGGGACCTACGGGGTCGAGCGCTGGCGGATCACCTGGACGGGACAGGCCGCTCACGCAGGCTCGACCCCGATGGATCGACGCCGCGACGCGCTCGCGGGAGCGGCCAAGCTCGCGCTCGAGATCCGAGACATCGCCGCGCGCGTCGGCAACGGCGCGGTCTGCACGTCAGGCGGCGTCGTATGCAAGCCGGGGATCGTCACGTCGGTCGTCGAGACGGCGGAGCAGCTGCTCGACCAGCGCCACCTCGACGCCGCGAGCCTCGCCGAGATGCTGCGTCAGGCGCAGGAGGCGAGCGAGCGCTTCGCGGCAGAGGAGAACATCGAGGTCAGCTGGGAGAAGATCTGGAGCATCGAGCCGATCCTGTTCGACGAGACGCTGATCGACTTCTGCGACGAGGCATGCCGTCGAGACGGCCGGGGTCTCCCATCGCCTTCCCTCCGGCCCGCTGCACGATGCCGCCGAGATCGCCCGTGCTGGCGTTCCGACGGTGATGATGTTCGTCCAGAGCCTCCGGGGCCTCTCGCACACGAAGCTCGAGGACACGCTGGACGAGCACCTCGAGCTCTCGGTGGTCGCGCTCGACCGGCTCGCCGACAAGACGATCGCCCGGGTCGCGGCCAATCCGTAGTCCGGCGACGATCGCCGCGGGGCTCGTGCTCGGGGCCGCCGTGACGTGGAACATCTCGAACGTCGGTGCGATCGCGACGGTCGAGAGCGAGAGCTACGGCGTCTCCCTCGCGACGGTCGGCCTCCTGACGACGGCGCTCTTCGTCACGCATCTGGCCGTGCAGATTCCCGGTGGCCGGCTGATCGACCGGGTCGGGTCGAGGACGGTCGGGCTCGCCGCTCTCGCGATCGTCGCGGCAGGAAACGCGCTTGCGCTCACGAGCTCCGACGCTCGCGGTCGGCCTCGTCGCGCGGGCCCTGATGGGCCTCGGCACCGGCGTCGGGTTCGTTGCCGGCATCGACCTCGTCCGCGCCGGGCGGGGCGGGGCGTTCTGGCAGGGAGCCTACGGCGGCTCGACGATGGCCGCGGCGGGGCTCGCGCTGATGGTGATCCCGCAACTCGTCGGCGAGCTCGGGTGGCGCGCGCCGTTCTGGACCGGACTCGCTCTCGCGCTCGTCGCCCTGCTACCCGTGTCTGCCGCCGATCGCTCGACACCGACCAACGCGGCCGGCGTCGAGGCCCACCACCCGTCACGCAGCGTGCTCGGAGACCGGGGTCTCTGGCCGCTCGCTGCGGTGCAGATGGCCTCGTTCGGACTCTCGGTCGTCGCCGGCAACTGGATCGTGACGCTGCTCGAGCGCGAAGGGCACGGGAGGAGCATCGCCGGCGTCGTCGGCGGGCTGATCCTCTTCGCGGGGATCGTCACGCGGCCAGCGGGAGGGCTTCTGATGCGCCGGGCGCCTGATCGGGCATGGACGTTCGTCGCGACAGCCCTCGTCGCGGGCTCGGCCGGAGTCCTCGTCCTCGCAGCAGGGCCGCCCCTGTGGATCGGCGCCGTTGCGGCGCTCGTCGTGGGTCTCTCCGCCGGTCTCCCCTTCGCGCCCATCTTCAACACGACGCTTCGTCTTCGAGCGGACGCACCGGCCGCCGCGATCGGGTTCGTCAACGGCTCCGCAGTGCTCGTCATCCTCGTCGGCACGCCGCTTGCGGGCCTGACCTTCGGCATCCCCGGAGACGGGCGGGTCGGATTCCTGATCATCGGCCTGCTCTGGGCCTCGGCGCTCCTCGCCGTCCGGAGAGCGGCGCGGTCGTGAGATAATCGGCCCACTCGGAGAGCATCAAGCCCAAGGAGAAGACCATGGCCCTCAGCTTCGGCGTCACCGTTCTGCCCGACCCGCCCTATCAGCGCCTCGTCGAGCTCATGGTGCTCGGTGAGAAGCACGGATTCGAGTACGGCTGGACGTACGACTCTCACGTCCTCTGGCAGGACTCGTTCCCGATCCTCGCGCTCGCCGCGGAGGCGACGACGACGATGAAGTTCGGCCATCAGGTGACAAACCCGGGCACCCGTGACCCGACCGTGCTCGCAAGCCTGTACGCGACGCTGCACGACATCTCCGACGGGCGCATGGTGATGGGCGTCGGCCGCGGCGACTCGGCCGTGCGCTACATCGGGCGCCAGCCCGTCAAGGTGGCGGAGTTCGAGCGCGACCTCGCGATGATCAAGCCGTTCATGAACGGCGAGGAGGTGCTCTGGAACGACAAGGAGCTGCAGCTGAAGTGGGTTCGTCCCGAGCTGCCCGAGATCGAGATGTGGGTCGCCGGCTACGGCCCCAAGGCTCTCGCAGTCGCCGGGCGGGTCGGTGACGGTGTGATCATCCAGCTCGCCGACCCCGAGATCATCCAGTGGATCATGGGCACGGCGCGCGCCGCCGCAGAAGAGGCCGGCCGCGACCCGGCCGCCCTCAAGTGCATCGTCTGCGCTCCGAGCATGATCACGGACGACATCGCCCTCGCCCGGGAGGAGACGCGCTGGTTCCCGGCCATGGTCTCGAACCACGTCAAGGACCTGATCGACCGCTACGGCACGGACGGCTCGGTCGTCCCGCAGTCGCTCACCGACTACGTCGAGGCGCGCAAGTTCTACGACTACAACGATCACTCCCGCGTCGGAGCCGCTCATGGCGCCTTCGTCACCGACGAGATCTGCGATCGCTTCTCGGTGCTCGGGAACGTCGAGCAGGCGACGGCCAAGCTGCGCGAGCTCGAGTCGATCGGCGTCGACCACTACTCGGTCTACCTGATGACGCACAGCCAGGAGGAGACGCTGGCGGCCTATGGCGAGCACATCATCCCGCAGTTCAAAGGAGTGACGGCATAGCCGACGAGGTCGCCGCCGCTCAGATCGAAGCGTGGAGGAGCGTCGCAGCGGGCTGGGAGCGCCGCCGCGACCTCTTTGCGCGGGCTACCGCCCGCCTCTCCGAGCGGATGGTCGCATCTGCTCGACCCTCAGCCGGGCGACTGCGTCCTCGAGCTCGCAGCGGGGCCGGGAGAGACCGGCTTCAAGGTCTTGCCCCGGATCCAGCCGGGCGGCGAGCTGATCTCCACCGACGGCGCTCCCGAGATGGTCGAGGCTGCACGCCGCCGAGCGGCCGAGTTGGGGCTCACGGATGTGCGGTTCGGCGTCGAGAACGCCGCGGCTCTGTCCCTCACCGACGACTCGGTCGACCGCGTCCTCTGCCGCTTCGGGATCATGCTCGTTCCCGACATGGAGGCGGTCGCGGCCGAGATCGCGCGCGTCCTCCGGCCGGGCGGCACCGCGGTGCTCGCCGTGTGGGCGAGCACGAGCGTGAATCCCTGGATGACCGCGCCCGGGAAGGCTGCGATGGAGCTCGGCTACATGGAGCAACCGGACCACGATGCCCCTGGCCCGTTCCGGCTCTCCGATCCCGAGCGCCTCCGCGCGGTCGTCGCGAGCGGCGGCCTCACGATCGAGACGATCGAGGACGTGCCCGTGAAATGGGTCGCCGCTTCGCTCGACGAGTGGTGGGAGACGACCCGAGACACGTCACGCATGCTGACGCAGCTCACGGAGCGCCTCACGCCGGACGAGATCGAGCAGCTGCGGCAGCGCGCCGAGCTGAACCTGGCCGAGTTCGTGCAGGACGACGGCTCGGTCGCAGCCCCGGGTGTCGCCCGGGTCGTGCTTGCCCGATCCACGCAGTCTGCTGACCCGAGATGAACCGTCCGCTTGCCCGACTGGCAAGCAAGGGCCCGGGCGCTCCGGACAGGCTGCGCCAGTCCCTACAGAATCGTCTTGCCGAGCGCGCTCGCGACGAGCTCCACGGCCGTCAGCGCCGTCGTGTTCTCGCGATCGAGGATCGGGTTCGCCTCGACGACCTCGAGCGAGCCGGCGATCCCCGATTCGGAGATCAGCTCGCACGCGAGGTGCGCTTCGCGGTAGGTGAGCCCCCCGCGCACCGGTGTCCCGACTCCCGGTGCGACCTCGGGATCGAGCGAGTCGAGGTCGAACGAGACGTGGACGAACCCAGGGCCGGCAACTCTGTCGAGCGCCTCCCGCATCGCGCGCTCGATCCCGATCCGATCGATGTCGCTCATCGTGAACACCCGGATCTCCGACTCCCGTAGGAACGCCTGCTCACCGGCGTCGAGCGAGCGGATTCCGACGAGCGCGACACGGGACGGATCGAGCGCAGGGAGCGTGAGCCCGTCGTGCGCGAACCACTCGAGCGAGCGGCCGACGGCGCCACCCAGCGACATCCCGTGCACGTTGCCGGACGGGCTCGTCTCGGGCGTGTTGAGGTCGGCGTGCGCATCGATCCAGATCACGCCTCCCGGCTGCCCGGCGGCAGCAGCGAGACCGGCGAGCGTGCCGAGGGCGATCGAGTGGTCGCCGCCGAGAACGAGAGGCCTGGCTCCGCTCCGCACGGTCGCCGCCACGAGGGACGCGAGCTGGGCACACGAGTCGAGGATCTCCGGCAGGTACCGAGCGCGCTCGTCGACGAGGGCGAGCGCCTCCGGCTCCGGCGCCACGACGTTCCCCTCGTCCGTCACCGCGAGTCCGATCTCGGTCAGTCGCTCCTCGAGCCCCGCGTAGCGGATCGCCGATGGGCCCATGTCGACGCCGCGCCGCGTCTGCCCGAGGTCGAGCGGAGCGCCGATGATCGAGATGGGTCGCCTCACGGTGCGAAACCGTACCGGGGGCGGCGGTCGGGTGCGCGTCTCGCGCCTCGGCGCTACACTTCGCAGCCGCGGCGAGGTAGCTCAGTTGGTAGAGCACACGGCTGAAAACCGTGGTGTCGCCGGTTCAAGTCCGGCTCTCGCCATTCTGATCTGACGCGTCGACGACCTCGATGACCCGGCGTTCGCCCGAGATCAGCCCGTGTTGCTACCTGCGTCACAACGTCGGGCGAGGGCGCCTCGAAGACGTGGAAACAGGTCTCGTCGTCCGGGGAGAAATGTCGTGCGGACGTAACGGATCGCGATGCCATCGCGAGCGAGCGCCTCGGCGGCGGCCCGGGCACGATGTCCGGCGGCGCGCGCCTCGTCCGCGGCCGACCGCGGCACGTACACCTCGACGAGATACAGCGGCATGTCTACCTCCCCGAGGGAGGGTGGACAACCGTCCACCCTCCCTGGCGCTTGCGGCCTATCGACCGTGGGTGCCCCGTTCGCCGATCACTTCTTGTGGCCCCAGGGAACTTCGGGCCTTCGAGGAAGTTCCGCTTCCCGACATCCTTCGCGATCCGGGGGAAGTGCTTCGCAGTCTCGGTCATCGTCGTGCGGTAGTGGAGTCCGCCCCAGACACGGGCGTCCTCGACGTCAGCGACCCAGTCCTTGATCTTCCCGTAGGTGCGCGTGGTGCCGGTCGTCGTGCTGATCACAACGATCGGCGGCAGATTCCGCTTGCCGAAGTACTCGGAGAGGGACGTCGCCACACCGGCCGTGAAGCAGGCGTGCCCGGACGGGTACTCGGGGTGATTGCCGGTGAGGAGCGGCGTCCAGCCGACCTCCGGAGAGGTCGCCGGGTTTCCGTCGGTGTCAGCCAACCCAATCGCGTGATTCGGCCGCCAGAACATGTAGCTTGTACTTCGCCTCCCAGCAGGCGATCATCGTGTCTGCGACCGCCACCCAGGTGTAGCCGAGCAATCTGGCCGACTCGCGCAGATCGAGTCCTTCCGCGTTGACGAGATCGCGCATGGCCCGGCTGTACTGCCTGTACGTGTGATCGCTGTAGAACTTCGCGGTCTCGGTCTGCTCTGCTGTTCTGACGGCACTGCACGGTACGACCGACGGCCTGAACCTCCGCTAGGTCCGCGGCGTACCGCTTGCTCGTGAGGTCGTAGCGGGGCGTTAGGCCGGTACTTGGATGGTGCCGAGAACGTGAACGGGCGCACGAGCGGCAGCTTGGTGTCGACCGGTGGCGTCGGCGCGATCGGTTGGAACACGCCCGGGCCAATCGGCGGCTGCACGTACGGGACGACATCGTCGAAGTGGTCTCCTGTCCGCAGCGCAAGCATGCCGGCCGCGGCAGCAGCGCCGACCGCGATGCCCCTCCTGGCCGCTTCGCCGGCGCCCTTCCGGGATCGTCGCGATGAACGTGTCGTAGGCGGCCTGTACGGTCGTCGCCTGTCCCGGAACGCGGGTCTTCAGGACATCGAGCGCAGCCCTCGCAACGGCCGCGTCGGTCGAGGCACCCGGAGGCGCGGAGACGCCCGTCGCGAACGGATCGAGGTCGCCCTCGGTCGCGGCGACGGCATCATAGATCGCACCGTGCACCATTCCCGCCAGGACCGAGCTGCTCGCCGGCGGCCGCGGTGACGTACTCCCCGGAGGCGGAGCAGCGATCGCCGTCTCCGCGATCCCACTCCACACGACCACGGCGTTCTCGCCTGCGGCCGCGCTCGAGCGCGTAGCCGATGACGACATCGATGCCCCCACGACGAGCACGGCACCGAGCGATAGTGCCAGGGCAATGCCAATACGGAACTTCATGATGCGATGCACCTCCTCCACGTACGGTTGTCGTTGCGGAGGAAGGGTCATTCAAGAGAGCCACCGGCGAAAGGCGGAAACCTCAGGTCTTTGGTGGGTAGTGACTCGCGAGTTCCGTGCGCGACCTCACACCGAGCTTGCGGTAGATGCGCGTCAGCGCCGTCTCCACGGAGTGTTCCGTGAGGAAGAGGGCCGCCGCCACCTCACGGTTCGAACGACCTTCGGCCACGAGGCCCGCGATCCGCTGCTCGGACTCGGTCAGCTCCCCACGCGAGGGAGCACGTCCACCGATGCGGGCGAGCTCGGCGCGCGTCTGCTCTGCCCAAAGGGGAGCGCCGAGCCGTTCGAACCGCCCGAGCGCGTCCTCGAGCGTCGTGCGCGCCACGCCTCGCTTCTTCGCCCGCCGTTGCGTGCGGCCGAGGGCGAGAAGCGTGCGCGCGTGGTGAAACGGATCCGTGCTGCGAGCGTGTTCGGAGAGCGCCCGGTCGAAGCTCTCGAACGCGCCATCGAGATCCCCGCGAGCGGCGAGGAGGAGGCCACGACAGCGAGCGAGGATCGCGAGTGCCCAGGCCCGATCGACCGCTCGGGCTCGGGGTTCCCACGTGTTCAGGACAGTGTTCGCCTCATCGAGCTCACCGACAGCGACCAACGCCTCGAGGAGATCGCCGAGCTCGATGCGCTGGCCGGGCTCGAGCATGAAAGCATTGCGCAGGTCGTAGGCGCGCCTGAGGTACACGAGAGCTGCAACGGCATCCCCGAGCGACAGATCGACGAAGCCGAGCACCCAGCTTGCACCGGACTGGGAGATCCGGATCCCAAAGTCCTCGGCGCCCGCGAGCTCCTCGTGTGCCGCAGCGCGGGCATCTCCGACCCGCCCCTGGTGCGCCGCGATGACGGACCCGGGGAAGAGATCCGGCGGCATGACCAGCCCGAGTTGGGTTCTGATCTCATGTGATTCCGCCGCATACCGACCGGCCTTCTTCCAGTTACCCGCTCTCCACTCGAGCAGTCCGAACCACCAGGCGACCGTCGCCTCGCCGTCCGCGTCGTTACGAGCCTGGTGGGCCTCGGCGAGTTCTCGAAGCAGTTGACGCGCGCGCTCCAGCTCGAGGGACCACACGAGTTGTCGCACCAGACTGTCCGCCGGCCCGTTGACGAACGGCCAATCCGGCAACGACCGCTCGAGTGCCACCGCCTCGTCCATCAGCGCTCGTTGCAAGCCCCTCCCGGCCCTGAATCGCCACTCGCCCTGTTCTGAGAGGGCGCGACACTGGATCTCGACGTCGTGTGTCAGGGAGGCAGCCTGAACAGCCAGTTCGGCATGAACGCTCCCTTGCTCGGCCCCCTCACCCCAGGCCATCGTCGAAGCCAGGCGTGTGTGGATCGTCGCGGTGAGCGCCGCACTTTCACCTGCCTCGTCCAGAGCCTGCATGTAGATCGGTATCACCCGACGCGGATCGTCCTGCACGTCGGCCAGTTGAACGAGGACGGTTGCCCGCTCGGCACCGACCGTTGCCTCGTCGCGCGCGTGCTCGAGCAACGCGATCGCCCGCTCGGTATCGCCCGCGACGTCGTGCATCGTCGCCGCAAGGAAGAGGCGCCGACGCGCGTTCTCGGCTTCGTCGGTCGGCGTCAGTCTCACTGCCTGCTCCGCCAGTTCGGCAGCCGCGGCCGGCGCTCCCCGCTCCTGCGCAGCTCGCGCCGCCGCCTCGATCGCCGCGGCAATCTCGGTGGCGGGTTCGGTCGTCGCGAGGGCGAGGTGCCGGGCTCGCTCCTCGGCCGTCGGAACGATCATTGCAAGGCGCGCATGAAGCGCACGTCGCTCCGGGTGCAGTTGCGAAGCGACAACAGCAGACCGGAGAAGCGGATGTGTGAATCGCACCTGCTCGCCATCGACCTCGACGATGCTCGCGGCCCGGGCGTCGGTCAGACCGGTGATCAACTGCTGCCCGACCGCGGACTCGAGAAGCGTCACTGTCGGATGAGCCAGCGCCGCAACAATGCGCACGGTCTCGAGCGCGTCGATGCTGAGGCGCTCGAGGCGCTGTTGCAGAAGCCCCTCGACCGTCGAAGGAAGCGGGAGCTCCTCTCCCAGGGAGAGTGAGCCGCCCCGACGCACAAGCGCTCCGGCGAGCTCGAGGGCGAAGAACGGGTTGCCACGTGAGGTCTCCCAGATCCTGACAAGCGTTGGCCGAGCGAAGGTCGCGTCGTGCCGCGAGCGGAGCAGTTCATGCACTGCTCCGATGCTCAGCGCACCGACCTCGACCAGATGAAGCCGATCCTCGGGCACGGTACGACGCACCCAGGTCGGTAGCTCTCCTCGGACAGCTAGCAACCCGGCCACCGGTTCCTGGTCGAGACGCGCGAGTGCGTACCGCAGGGTTGAGAGGGACGCGTCGTCCAACCACTGCGCGTCGTCGACGGCCAGGCAGACAGGGCCGTCGCCTGCGAGAATCCGCAGCGCCCCGAGGAAAGCAGACGCTACCGCGCGGTCGTCGACGCGGGCATCCGATTCTCCGAGCAGTAACGCCACCTCGAGCGCTCGCCGCTGAACGGCCGGGAGCTCCGCGAGGACATCGTCGGCGACACCCGTGAGCAGATCGGAGAGCCCTCCGAACGAGAACCGTGTCTCGGCCTCTGACGGTCGCGTGGCGAGAACCCTGAAGCCGTGCTCGGCCGCAGCAGCTCGACCGGCCAGCCACAGAGACGTCTTGCCGATCCCGGCCTCGCCTGCGAGGACGACAGTGGCGGGAAGCGGAGTGCGACCGTCGACGAGCCCGACGAGAGCCGCTAGCTGCTCGTCCCTACCGACAAGGTGCGACCTCGGTCGATCCACGTCGCCAAGGATTGTCTGCGATCCCGGGCATTCGCGCCACCCTCGAAGCGCGTCGCGGAGTTACCGGTCAGCGATCGCCACGAACGCCCGCTCGGCGGAACCGGTATAGATCTGCCGCGGTCGTGCGATCTTCGTTTCGGGATCCGTGAGCATCTCTTCCCACTGCGCAATCCAGCCCGGCAGGCGGCCGAGCGCAAACAGCACCGTGAAGTAGTCCGTCGGGTATCCCATCGCCTTGTAGATCAGACCGGAGTAGAAGTCGACGTTCGGGTAGAGCTTGCGACTGACGAAGTAGTCGTCCTCGAGTGCGATCTTCTCGAGCTCGAGCGCGATCGCGAGCTTCGGGTCGACACCTGTCTCCGCGAAGACCGAGTCGGCGACCTTCTTGATCAGCGTCGCGCGAGGGTCGTAGCTCTTGTAGACGCGATGGCCGAAGCCCATCAGCCTCGTGCCGGCACTACCGTCCTTCACGCCCTCGACGAAGGCGGGGACATTCTTCACGTCGCCGATGTGATCGAGCATGTTCAGCACTGCCTCGTTCGCGCCACCGTGGAGCGGACCGTACAGCGCAGCGATGCCCGCAGAGACGGCCGAGAAGGGATCGACGTGCGAAGAGCCGACGCCACGAACGGCGCTCGTGGAGCAGTTCTGCTCATGGTCTGCATGCAGGATCAGCAAGATCTCGAGCGCGCGCTGCAGCACGGGGTTTGGCTCGTGGCGCCCACCGATCTCGAACGTCATGTTGACGAAGTTGCCGATGTAGCTGAGATCGTTGCGCGGCAGGACGTACGGCAGGCCACGGTTGTGGCGGAAGATGTACGCGGCAATCGTGGGCAACTTCGCAATCAGTCGCACCCGCTGCAGGTAGCGGTTCTCCGGGTCGGAAATGTCCTTCGCGTCCGGGTAGAAGGTCGAGAGCGCGCCGACAGCGCCGAGCAGCATCCCCATCGGGTGGGCGTCATAGCGGAAGCCCGCCATGAACTCCTCGATGTTCGTGTGGACGTAGGTGTGGATGCGCACATCGTCCGTCCACCGCTGCAGCGCATCCTCCGTCGGCAACTCGCCCTCGAAGAGGAGGTACGCGGTCTCGAGGAACCCGGCCTGCTCGGCGACCTGCTCGATGGGATAGCCGCGGTAGCGCAGAATTCCCGCGTCGCCGTCGATGTAGGTGATCGCACTGCGGCACGAGGCCGTATTCAAATAGGCCGGGTCGAACGCGACGAGGCCCTCGCCGTCCAGGCCGGTGATCTGACGCAGATCGGGTGCCCGGATGGCTCCGTCGACGATCGGCAGCGTGTACTCCGCGCCGGTGCGGTTGTCGACGACGGTAAGGGTCTCGGTCTCCATCAGGGCTCTCCCCCGAGAGTATCCGTCAGGCGGTGCGTCACGCGACGATGGATCGAAAGGGCGGGCCGCGAGAAGAGAGACGTCGGGGCCGGAGTCCCGCTCCGCCGACGTCTCTCGTTGCAGGAGACACTAGTGCGTTTTCGTTCAGAGTGCAACCGTGCTTACACGATTCTGATGTCGACGGGCCGACCGACGACGGCACGCAGCATCGCCGCCGCGTTGCCGTTCGAGATCGCGATCGACATGTTGCCGTAGCTGTCCTCGTAGAGGATGACGTCTCCCGGCCTTGCGTCTGCGAACGTCCTCGCGGCAACGGCGAAGTACCGTTGCCCGGAAATCTCGATCTCGATGCGGGTTCCGGGCGCGATGCCGATCCGATCGAGGTCATCTCTCGTCAGATTGAGGGCAATGTTCCCGAAGCTGTCGAGGTAGAGCGTCGTTGCCTGGACGAAGCCGTCCTCGAAGCTGGGCAGCGGGAGCTCGAGACGGACGAGTGCGTCCGGGTCGATCGGCGGCCCGAGCTCACCTATCGGAACGCCGCAGGCAAGGTGCGCGGCCGCCGGCGCGAAGATGTCACGGCCGTGGAACGTGCGTGAGATCGATTCGAGCGCGTAGGCGGGGTTGGCGAGCTCGTGGACCTCGACGATGCCGGCGCGATCCGCAGCCGGGAGGAGGAGCCCGTTGTCCGGGCCAACGTAGTGACGGCCCTCGGCATCCCGAACCACGAGGGCCCTGCGATGGCCACCGACGCCCGGGTCGACAACCGCGAGGTGGACGCCGATCGGCATGTAGGGGAGCGTGTTGGCGAGGACGAGCGCGCCCTGCAGGACGGCCTGCGGAGGGATCCCGTGCGTGACGTCGATGATCCTCGCCCCGGGAGCAATCCGCAGGATGACGCCGTGGCACGTTCCGACGAAGTCGTCCTGGAGGCCGAAGTCGCTGAGGAAGGTGACGAACACGGGTGCCTGCGAAGTCTACGACGCGGCAACGGCGCCCGCGTCCCCCATTCCGGCGTCAGCGGCTCTCGCCGAGTAGGCTGACTGCCGTGACGAGCCCGTCGAGGTCGTGCGTCACCGCTTCTGCCAGAACCTCGACGCCGGCTTCACGTGCCGCCCGCGTCGTCTCGGGCCCGATCGTGAGCGCTGGAATCCCGGTTTCGAGCGCGCCGAACGCAGTCGCGGCCGATGCCGATGCGAGCAGGCAGAGATCTCCTCCGGGTGGCGGATCGGGATGGATCGCGTGCGTTCGATAGAGCGGGACGAAGTCCGCATCGAGGGTGTCGGTCAGCATCGTGCGGGCGCCCTCCGCGGCCGCCACGAGCACGCGTCCCGCAGGGCGGGGCATCTCCGCTGCCAGACCCTCCTGCGTCGAGACGGACGCGATGAGATCCGCGTGGCCCATTACCTCGGCCGTTGCCCGACCGATCGCTGCGACGCGCGGCAGCGGACCGCGTGCTCGCCGAAGGAGCTCCCGGGCACCGTTCGGGCTCGTCACGACCAGCCAGTCGTACCCTGCGACATCGATCGGTTCGTCCGAGAGCGGTTCGATCCAGATCAGTGGGCAATGAACGACGCTGTGGCCGAGGGCCTCCAGCCGCACGATCAGGTCGTGCTCCTGCCCGGCCGGGCGGGTGACGATCAGCCTCATCGTGCGGCGGCGAGCAACTCCGCTGCGATCGTCACGGGATCCTGACCCGTGCGCCGCTCGAGCCACGCACCGTTCTCATGAGCGATCAGCCCGGTGAGCACCGAGCCGTCGTGAAACGCGGCCACGGGCGCCAGGCAGCCGCCTCCGACGAGCGCCACACACCTGCGTTCTGCCTCGACGCGTGTTCGCGTCTCGCCGTCGTCGGCACGCGCGACGAGATCTTCTTCTCCGGCGCGCACCTGGAGGGCGAGCGCGCCCTGACCCGCTTCCGGGAGCATCACCTCGGGGTCGAGCCTGACACCGATCTCGACACTCAATCCTAAACGGTCTAGACCACAAGAGGCAAGCATGATCGCGTCGAGCCCGCGTTCTCCGCGCTTTCGCAGTCGCGTGTCGACGTTTCCGCGCAGCGGCTCGATCGAGAGCGTCGGCTCGAAGGCCAGGAGCTGCGCACGCCGGCGTGCCGATGCCGTTCCGATCCGCATGCCCGGCCGGATCGCATCGGCACCGCACAGGGCGTCTCTCGGATCCTCGCGGCGTGGGTAGGCGCCGACCGTGAGCCCGTCTGCGTCGGCTGCAGTCATGTCCTTCGCGGAGTGCACAGCGACATCGATGCGTCCCTCGAGCAGTGCCTCCTCGAGCTCCTTGACGAAGACTCCGCGGGAGCCGATCTCGCCAAACGGGCTCGTTCGATCGCGGTCGCCCGCAGTCGTGATCGGGACGAGCGCGATCTCGACCCCCGGCCCGCGCAACGCATCGGCGGCGCGCTCGGCCTGGGTGAGTGCAAGCCTACTTCCGCGGGAGCCGACGCGAAGCAGCACAGGGGCGAGTCGTCGTGCGTGGCTCGCCGCAGATCAGGCGGCCGCGCGGGCGGATGCGCACGAATGCTGTCGGAGCCTGCACGGGAAGCGGTCTCCCAACGATTACCGGTCGCGTCACGATTGTTCTTCCTCCCCCAGTCCGAACAAGTGGCGTACGGCATCAGCATATATCACACCGTCGGTGCCCGCAGCCGCCTCCTTCATCCGGACGGTCGGGAGGTGTAGGAGCTTCGCGACGATCTGCGACGTCATCGACTCGATCAGCTTCCGTTCGCTCTCCGGGAGCCGCGCCAGGCGCCCCTCTGCTTTGGCTAGCTCTGCCGCGCGGATCTCCTCTGCATGGGCGCGAAGCGACGCAATTGCAGGTACGACGGCCAGAGACGCCTGCCACTCCCGGAACCGTTCCGCCTCGACCGCTACGAGGTGTTCCGCGTGAACCGCCTCGGCCCGCCGGCCGGCGAGCGACGTCTCGACGACCGCCTGGAGGTCATCGATGTCGTAGACGAAGCACCCGTCGATCGTCGAGAGGGAGGGATCGACATCGCGAGGCACCGCGAGATCGACAAACAGGATCGGACGACCGCGACGGCTGCGGAGCGCCGCCTCGGCGACCGCCATGTCGACGACGAAACCCGGCGCGCTGGTCGACGTGATCACCACATCGGACGTCGCGAGCAGAGCAGGAATCTCGGCCAGGCTCACCGCAGTCGACTCGACCTGCTCCGCCAGATCGATGCCGTGCTCGGTCGTCCTGTTCGCAACGGCGCCGATCGTGCCGCCTCGCGAGCGCAGATTCTTGGCGGTCAACTCGCTCATCTTCCCCGCCCCGACGAGAAGGACCGAGCGGCCACCGAGATCACCGAACACCTGCTGGGCGAGCGCTGCCGCCGCAGCGGGAACCGACGACGGGTTCTCACCGATCGCGGTCTCCACTCGGGCGCGGCGACCGGCATGCAGCGCCTGACGAAAGAGGCGGTCGAGCATGGGGCCGGTCGAGCCGCCATCGAACGCATCCCTCACCTGGCCGAGGATCTCGCCCTCTCCGGGAACGAGAGAGTCGAGCCCCGCCGCAACTCTGAAGAGGTGCAGCGCCGCGCTGTCGTCGCCGAGGCGGTACAGCAGGGGCGCAAGCGCGACCGCGTCTCCGGGCGCGAGTGCGAGAAGCGACGCCGTTGCGCGCTCCTCGAGATGATTCGTGGCATCGCCGGTTGCGAGATAGACCTCGGTTCGGTTGCAGGTCGAGAGAACCACGGCTTCGCAACCGTCGGCGAGCTCGCCGGCGAGCGCAGCTGCATCGGCCGGGCCGACGGCGACGCGCTCCCGCAACTCAACGGGCGCCTGTCGGTGCGAGATGCCGACGAGGGCGAGTCTCATGTGGCGAAGTGGGTCAGTGGGAGCGCAACAGCGACGAGGGCAAAGCCGGCGACGAGCAGCAGCGCAAAGCGGCGAGCCTGGATCCGACCCTCGCGCCGGAGGAGCAGACCGACGGCGTACAACCCCCAGATCGCGATCGCCGTGGCCATCGCAAGGTCGAAATCGCCCCGATCGAAGCTGGCCACGCCGACGAGGATCCCGAGCGTCAGCACGGTGAGAGAGACGAGCGCGGTCCTCGCCGAGAGTCGGTCGAGCGTCTCGAGCGGCGGCAGGCGCAGTCGAAGCACCGTGACGTCGCGTCGCTTCAGACGGCGGTCCTGCCAGAGGTACAGACCCGCGAGCCCTCCAGCCAACGTGAGACCGGCGAACCCGGCGAGCATGAGGCCGACGTGGAGCGCCAGTAGGACGCTCGAGGTGTCACCGGTCGAGCCGCCCGTGCCGCCACCGGCCCATGCTGCAAGGAGCAATGCCGCTGCAAACGGCATGACGGCGAGCCCGAGGAGGCGATACCGCGGCGTGCACCCCCAGATCAGGTACGCGCCGACGACGAGCCAGACGAAGAGGTTCAGTGCCCCTGCCCAGGTGCCCCACGGGAAGCCGTCGGAGTCGAATGCCTGTGCGATCAGGAGCCCGGTCTGTGCGAGCCAGCCGATCCTGACGCCCCAGATCCCGAGCCGTGCGGAGCCTCCCGGCCGACGCAGGACGCCCGCGTACGCAAACGCGGCCTCCCCGTACCCGATCAGCGCGGGCCAGATGAGAAGCTCAGCCATCGACGCTGCGCTTGCGCGCGAGAGCAGCGATCTCGCTCGTCTCACGCTCGAGGCGCGAGAGCTTGGCGGCGATGATCGCGACCCAGAGGAGGACGAATACGAGAACGACGGCGTAGGCGAGTGCGACGTACTGGCCCTGGCTCATGAAAGTGCCTCCCGTAGTTCGCGCAGGCTGGCGTCGGTGCGCTTGCCGACGAGCTCGATCCGATACATGACGTACGCGAGCAGCGTAATGCCCAGCCAGCAGACGACGAATGTGCCGAACATCGTTCCGGTCATCTGAGGGCCCTCTCGCGTGAACACCGTGGGGTGGATGAAGTCGCTCGCGAGGCGAATGGCGAAGAAGCTAACCGGAATCAACGCAACGCCGAACAGGGAGTACACGGCGCAGATCCGCTCCCGACGCGCGCCCTCGTCGACCGAGAATCGGAGCATGAAATAGGCGCAGTAGAACAGGAACAGGACGAGGAACAGGACGAGTTGGTTCGAGCCCCAACTCCACCAGACGCCCCATGATGCCTTCGCCCAGATCGACCCTGTAATCAGGGTCAGCGCTCCGAAGATCGTCCCCTGATGGATCCACGTATAGCTCTCGAGATCACGTCTCTCGCCACCGACCCACAGCAGACGGAGCGCCTTCCAGGCTCCGAGGCCAAAGCAGAGGTACGCCGTGAGGGCGATCGGGACGTGGAAGTAGAAGATGCGCTGCGAGATGCCCTGGTCGGCGTCCTCGGGTGCCACGAGCAAGGCGAGGACAACCGCGATGCCGAGGACAGCGGTGGTTGCGAAGGCGAGAAATGGGAGGTTATTCCGTGATGACATATTCGAAGGTCGCCCATGCCAGTATCGCGAAGACGAGGTCGTAGAGGCCGAGGAAGGTGAGATAGGTCGCGCCCTCGGGCGAGATTCCGGCCCCAACACCTCCCACGATCAGGGGGATCGCGAGGGGCAGGAAGAGGAGCGGGAGGATGACCTCACGGCCGCGACTCGCTGCGGCCATCGCCGCAAGCAGCGAGCCGACGGCGCAGATGCCGATGCTCGCGAGCACGACGCCCGCGATCGCAACGAGATCGACCGGCGCGAAGAAGAGCGCGAATGCGGGCAGAGCAACGAGCTCTGCGGCCGTCAGAAAGAGGAAGACTGCCAGCGTCTTGCCGAGCCAGATCGCACTCCTGTCGCAGGGCGCGAGAACGAGGCCGTCGAGGGCACCTCCCTCGCGCTCCGGCGCCCAAGCACGCGAGAGGCCGAGGAGGGCCGTGAAGATCAGAGCGATCCAGAGCAGCCCGTAGGCAGCGGCTTCCGCTGTGCCCGTCGGCAGGGCGAAGTGGAAGACGACGAGCGTCGAGAGGACGAAGAGCAGCATCGCGGGAAGCGTGTCCCGTGCCCGAAGCTCGAGTCGGAGATCCTTCCGCGCGAGCGCGACGACGTCGGAGGCGTACAACGCGAGGGCGCTCATGCGAGAACGAGCCTCTCCGAGGCAAGGCTGTCGACGCGCGCAGGATCATGCGTCGAGAGCATCACCGTGCGCTCGCCCGCGATCGCGGCGAGCTCGGCGTCGAGCACGG
Source organism: uncultured Thermoleophilia bacterium (assembly GCA_963741655.1). GTDB lineage: Bacteria > Actinomycetota > Thermoleophilia > Gaiellales > Gaiellaceae > Gaiella. The sequence goes on along the minus strand of CAVUIQ010000004.1, from coordinate 659,999 downwards.
CGGCACCTTCGTCATCGAGGGCTGTGAACGGCTCGTCGAGGACGAGCAGCGCCGGATCGTGAAGGAGCGCCCGACACAGCGCAAGGCGCTGCACCATGCCGCGCGAATAGGTGGAGACGCGGTCGGAGCGGGCGTCCCAGAGGCCAAACCGCTCGAGGAGCATCCCGCTTCGCTCCCGCCGGTCGGCAACGCGGTACAGCCGACCGAACAGCTCGAGGTTCTCGAGCGCCGTCAGCTCCTGGTAGACGAGCGGTTCGTGACCCACGAAGCCGAGGTCGCGGCGCTCGCCCTCGACCTCCACCACACCCCGCGTCGGTGCCGCGAGCCCCACCACGAGTCGAAGCAATGTCGTCTTACCGACGCCGTTCGGGCCCGTCACGACCAGGAACCCCCCTCGTGGGATAGCGAACGAGACGCCACGCAGGACACGCTTGCGGCCGTAACGCTTCTCGAGGCCTTCCCCGAGAACGACCGGGCCCGCCGGGGCGACAGCGACTCCACTCACGAGGTCAGCGTGTCCAGGACGACGAACACGAAGAAGACGACCGCGATCAGGCCGTTCACGGTGAAGAATGCGGCGTTGAGTCGGTCGAGATGCCCTGGACGAACGAGCGAATGCTCGTACAGGAGAAGCCCCGCGACCGCGAGCACGCCGAGCCAGTAGAAGATGTCGCTCGAGAGCCCGACGCCGACCGCCGCGAGGAGCACGACGGCGGTCAGATGGAAGAGCCGTGCTCCGACGAACACCCCCTGTTCGCCGAACCGCGTCGCCCAGGAGCGAATGCCCTCCCGGAGGTCGTGCGCGAGATCGAACAGGGAGTAGAACAGGTCGAACCCCGCAACCCACAGTCCCTGGGCTGCGAAGAGTGCCCACGCCTCCCACGGCGCCTCACCGGTCACGGCGAGCCAGGCGCCGAGTGGCGCGAGTCCCGTGCACGCGCCGAGCCAGACATGGCAGAGCCACGTGACGCGTTTCAGGTACGGGTAGATGACGAACATTGCGACCGGAATCGGCCAGAGCCAGCGAACGATCGGCTCGAGCTGAAAGGCCGCGACGAGGTACAGCGCGAGGGCGGCGGCGCAGAAGGCCCAAACCTGGGCCTTGGAGAGCGCTCCGGAGGGGATCTCGCGGGTCGCCGTGCGCGGATTCCGAGCGTCGAGCTCCGCATCGATGAGCCGATTCAGACCCATGGCGAGCGTTCGAGCGCCGATCATCGCGAGGGTCAGCCAGACCGTCGGGCCGACACCCGGGAATCCATCGACCGCGAGAAACGCGCCGACGTACGCGAACGGGAGCGCAAAGACCGTGTGCTCGAGCTTGACGAGCGAGGCAAAGCGCCGCGGGAGCGAGAGCGCCGTTGTGCTCACGTCTGGCGGTGTCGGGATCTCTGATCGCCCTCTGCCAACTCGAGGCCATGCAGGAGGGCGGGCTGGAGCACGGCGAAACCGTCGCGACAGCCACCCGGAGATCCCGGCAGGTTGACAACGAGCGTCGAGCCTCGCAGGCCGGCGACACCCCGGGAGAGAAGCGCGTGGGGCGTCCGCAGCCGCGCATCGGCACGGATCGCCTCGGCGATCCCGGGGGCCTCGCGGTCGAGGACGGGCCTCGTCGCCTCCGGGGTGACGTCACGCGGTGTGAATCCCGTCCCGCCGGTCGTCAGAACAAGGCGGTTGCTGCCGGACAGCTCGACGATCGCCGCCGCGATCACGTCCGAGTCGTCGGGCACGACGCGGCGATCGACCTCGAACCCCTCGGCCGTCAGCAGCTCCGTCAACGTGTCGCCGCTGCGGTCATCCCGCGTGCCGTGGTGGACGCCGTCCGAGATCGTGAGCACCGCGGCCTTCACACGGGCTCCTTGGTCTTCTCGACCAGCGTCACACCCGTGATCGTCATTCCCTTGTCGATCGCCTTGGCCATGTCGTAGACCGTCAGTGCCGCAACGGAAACCGCTGTCAGCGCCTCCATCTCCACGCCCGTCCGGGCGGTGGTCTCCGCAACGGCGGTGATCTCGACGCCGGTCTCGACGACGGCGAGCTCGACCTCGACGACGGTCAGTGGCAGCGGGTGACAGAGCGGGATCAGGTCGCTCGTCCGCTTCGCAGCCATGATCCCGGCGAGCTTCGCTGTCGTGAGCGCGTCGCCCTTGGGGAGGTCGCCGAGCCGCCTCGCGGTCTCGGGCGCCATCAGGACAGAGCCCCGGGCGACGGCGCGACGGCGCGTACGAGGCTTGGCACCGACGTCCACCATCCGGATCGTCCCGTCGGCCTGAACGTGCGAGAGATCGGTCATAGAGTGCATCGTACTCGGACACGGTGAACGGCCCGTCACGGGCCACGAGTCGCTCAGGAAGGGCGCTCGCCGAGTGTCAGTTGCACGACGCGACGCGTCTTCCCCTCCCGAAGAACGGTGAACGTCACCTTCTCCCCCGCCACATGCAGGGCGACCGCTCGCGACACATCCTGTGCACTCGTGACCGGCGTAGCCCCGATCCTGACGATGACATCACCGCCGAGGGAGACCTGAACGCCGTCGGCGTCCTCCACGCGCGTACCGCCCCGAAGACCGGCTCGGGAGGCGGGTGTGTCGGGTTGCACCTTTGCGACGAGGGCACCCCGGCGCGTCGCGAAACCGAACCTCTTCGCGAGTCGTGGCGTCACGTCCTGGGTCGTGACGCCGACGTACGCGTACGAGACGCGGCCCGTGCGGACGAGTTGGTCGAGGGCTCGCCGCGCCGTGTCGATCGGGATCGCGAACCCCACGCCTTCACCCGCGCCGCTATTCGAGCGAATCTGGGCGTTGATGCCGATCACGCGGCCGCGCGCGTCGAACAACGGGCCGCCCGAATTGCCGTGGTTGATCGGTGCATCGGTCTGGATCGCGTCGGAGATGCTGTAGCCGGACGTCAGGGAGTCGATGGTGCGATTCGTCGCGGAGACGACGCCGACGGAGAGCGAGCTCTGCTCGTTGAACGGGCTCCCGATCGCGGCAACCGGCGTCCCGACGACGACGGTCGCTGACGTCCCGAGCGGGACGGGTGCGACGGCGTGCAGTGCGGGGTCGACGCGGATTGCAGCGACGTCGCTGAACAGATCCCAGCCCACGATCTCCGCGGGAACGCGATCGCCGTCCCTGAACTCGACATACACGGCCTCTGCGCCGCTGACCGGTCCTCCCGACGCTTCGGCGACATCCGTGACGACGTGTGCGTTCGTGAGAATGGTGCCCTTCTCGTCGACGACGAACCCGGAACCCTGCGCCTGGCCCTTGACACCCAGATCGGCATAGATCGTGACGACGCCCGGTGACCGCCTGGCGTAGATCGCAGCCGGGTTGAACTCCGCTCCCGTCGTCGGTAGCGCCACCGGCGCCGCGACGCCCTCTGTGATCGTCCGTTCGACGACGACGGTCGACGTCTCCCCCCCGGCGATGCCCGTCATCGAGGCGACCGCCAGCGCGCCGGCAGCCCCGAGAACCGCTGCGACGACGGCGATGGCGAAAACACCCGGTTGCACGGATGCACTGTAGCCGGGGTAGGCTGCCTCACCGAACGCGCCCTCCCGTTTCCACGTGGAAACGATCGGTGGCCCTTCAGCTCCGTGGCGTCGGCTCCGCCGGCAACTCGAGCGTGAAGGTGGTGTCGCCGGGACGGCTCTCGGCGGTCACCGTGCCGTGCATCCGCCCCGCCAGCTCTCGCGCGATCGCGAGACCGAGACCGCTGCCCGACGCCTGACCGCCGTCGACCCGGTAGAACCGCTGGAAGATACGGCCGAGGTGCTCGGGCGGAATGCCGGGGCCGTCGTCGCGGACGAGAAGCGCGACCCGACTCCCGCGGAGCTCGGTTCGAAGCTCGACCGTGGTTCCAGCCGGCGTGTGGGAGAGCGCGTTGCCCGTCAGCGCCCGCGCGATCTGCTGGACTCGCTCCTCGTCCGCGAGCGCCCAGACGTCCTCGTCGCTCGCGACAACGAGCGTATGGCCCGACGCATCCGCCACGGCGCCAAACTCCTGGGCGACCACCCGGACCACGTCAGCGAGGCTCTACGTCCTCCTCCTCGATCCTGATCCGCCCCACGTCCATCCTCGACAGGTCGAGCAGGTCCGTCGCGAGCTTCGTCAGCCGATCGACCTGTGCGCGTGTCGTTGCGAGAAACTCCCGCCGCGTCTCATCGTCGAGCTCCTCGTCGGCGAGGAGCTCGAGAAATCCGGCCAACGAGAAGAGCGGCGTCCGCAGCTCATGCGAGGCGTTCGCGACGAACTCCTTCCGCGCCACGTCGACTTCCGCCAGCTGAATCCGCATTCTGTCGACGGAGCCCGCCAGCTGCCCGACCTCGTCGTTGCCCGTGTCGACAAGCGGCTCGTCGAACGCCCCCTCGGCGATCCTGTCCGCAGCCTTCTGGATCCGACCGAGCCGGCGCGCATGGACTGCGGCGACGGTGAATCCGAGGATGAGAGCGATCAGCAGCGCGATGATCGTCGCGTATGCGAGGCGACGCTTGACGAGCGCCACGGTGGCGAGCTGATCCTCCAACGAGCTCGAGAGGAGCATCACATCGCCGGTTGCGAGAAGGGTTGTGGCCACCTCGGCGTACTCACGGCCCTCCCGGACAATGCGCGAACGGACTATTCCCGCACCTTGCGCGGCCTCCAGGGCCGCCGTGTCCTTCTCGATCTCGACACGCCCGACGGGAGACGAGTCGGCGCGTGAGCGCAGTACCTCGTTCCGCGGGGGATCGGTGACGTCGAAGACGACGACGCGCGCGTTCGAGACGAACGCTGACGCTCCGACGAAGTTGTCGAGGCGATCCTGGTCGAGCGGCGGATTCAGCGCGTAATTGACGGCCAGCGCCTCGGCATCACTTTGGAGCTGATCCAGCTTGGCATTGACGAGCCGGAGCTCGAGCGACGGTACGACGATCGCGTACGCCGCAAGGAGTGCGCCGCCAACGATGCCGAGCAGCGCCAGCGTCAGCTTGACGCGGATGCCGCCCGGAATGCTCATCCGTCGCGGAATCGGTATCCGGCGCCACGAACCGTGAGAATCAGCTCCGGCTCGCGGGACTCGACCTCGATCTTCTCACGCAGGTGCCGGACGTGAACGTCGATGGTCCGTGGTTCGCGATAGTCGGCTCCGCCTCGTAGCCGCTCGAGCAGCTGTCGGCGCGAATACACGACACCGGGGTTCGCTGCGAGCAGAGCAAGCAGCTCGAATTCGACAAATGTCAATTGGACGAGCTCGCCCCGTACCTCGACGGTTCTCCGCGGCAGATCGATCCTGACGTCGCCGCGATCGATCGTCTCCTCGCGCTTTCCGCCGAGGTGCGGTGTCGCTGCGCGACGCAAGACGGCCCTGACGCGGCTCCGGAACTCACGGATCAGGAACGGCTTCGTGATGTAGTCGTCGGCGCCGAGCTCGAGCCCGAGCACCTTGTCGAGCTCGTCGTCCCGGGCAGTGAGCATGATGATCGGAACGGTGCTCTCCGCTCGAATGCGCTTGCAGACCTCGAGCCCGTCGAGCTTCGGGAGCATGATGTCGAGCACGACGAGGTCGATCTCCTCCTCGCCGAAGCGTCGAAGCGCCTCCTCACCATCCCGGGCCGGAACGACGCGGTACCCGTCCCGCTCGAGCGGATACGTCAGGAGCTTCTGGATAGCGTCCTCGTCGTCGACGAGCAGGATGGTTGGAGTCTCGGACATCGTCGGGTCGCTCGCCTCGGGGCCACAGGCCCGGGAGGTCGTACTATAGCCCCCGTCGTGGCAACCCCTGATTCAGCACGGCGGCGCCGGCGACCGGGTCTCGACCGACGCGCCGCACGGCCTCGTCGTACGCGGCGTCGCAATCCCGACCAGACCGTCAACGCCGCCCTCGTTCGCGCGACGAGCCTCCTCCTCGTCCTACCTCTCCTCGTGCTCGCGTTCACGATCGCGACGCCAGGGCCGTTCCCCGCGTCGACGCTTCCGCCGGCGTTTGACGGTGGCTCGGCGACCCAGCTCGCGACGGAGCTGGCCCGAGACTTTCCTGATCGGGAGCCGGGAACGGAGGGCGCCCTGGGCGCCGCCGGCTGGGTGAAGGACCAGGTCGCCCTGTACGGCCTTCCCGTGGCCGAAGACGCCTGGGACCAGGCTATTCCCGGGCTCGGCACGGTACGGCTCAGAAATCTCGTCACCGTCATTCCGGGGGCGAGTACCGATGCGATTCTCTTCCTCGCTCACCGTGACAACATCGGCAGCGACCCCGGCGCCAACGACAACGCGTCGGGAACAGCAGCACTCATCGAGCTCGAGCGGGCATACGGCCGACTCGGCACGATTGCGGGGCGTCCGAAGCCGGATCACACGCTGATCTTTCTCTCCTCCGACGGCGGCGCCTACGGCGGGTTTGGTGCAGAGCGATTCGCAGCCTTCTCGCCGCTCCGCAACACCGTGCGAGCCGTGGTGTCACTCGACGCCCTCGCAGGATCGGCACGGCCGCGGCTGGAGATCTCCGGGCTCGCACCGCGCTCGCCGGCACCTGCACTCGTGCGCACCGCCGATGTCCGCACACAGGATCAGCTCGGTCGTGCACCAGCGTACCCCGGCTGGCTCACACAACTCGTGAACCTCGGGATTCCGTTCGGCTACGGCGAGCAGGCGCCCTTTCTGGGCCGCGAGATCTCGGCGCTCCGTCTCACGACCGCCGACGACGGGGGTGGTGACGCAACCGCCGACACGACACCGCAACTCGACCGGCGCCAGTTCGTCAGGCTTGGTCGCGCCGCCGAATCCGTTCTCGCTTCGTCTGGACAATGGCATCGGCCTCGCCGGCGGAACGAACGGCTACGTCTACCTGGGGTCCCGGATCGTTCGTGGCTGGGCTATCGAGTTCGTCCTCCTCGTCGCGCTGATCCCCTTCCTCGTGGGCGTCATCGACCTCTACGCTCGTAGCAGGCGACGGCGGCTCCCACTCCTCGGTGCGTGGCGGGCGCTTCGTACGCGTCTTGGCGTCTGGCTCTGGGTCGGATTCGTGATCGGCCTGGGCGCGCTCGCCGGCGTGTTCCCGCGCGGATCTGCGCTTCCGCCACCGCCGGACAGCCCTGCAGTGACGGACTGGCCGGTGGTCGGTCTCTCGCTCGTTGGAGCAGCGGCCGCGTTGGGCTGGTGGCGATCCCGACGCGTTCTCGTCCCGACGACCGAGGCCACGGCGGACGAGGTGCTGGCCGGGTACGTGGTGTCGCTCCTCGCGCTCGGAGCGGTCGGCATCGTCACGGCCGTGATCAGCCCCTACGCGTTGCTCTTCGTCGTTCCCTCGTTGTACGCGTGGCTGTGGCTACCGCAGGTCGCACGTGGTTCAGGCTGGCTGCGCGACTGCTTGTTCGGCGTAGGGCTCGCCGGCCCTGCGCTGGCTCTCGTCGCGGTCGGAACCCAGCTCGAGCTCGGCCTGAACACACCGTTGTACGTCGTGTCGCTGATGACGCTCGGCTTCGTCTCGTGGCCGACCATCCTCACCCTGATCGCCTGGGCGGCGGTGGCTTCGCAGCTCGGCGCTCTCGCAGCCGGACGCTACAGACCGGTTGCGAGAAGGCGCACGTCGCGCCCGAGCCCCGAGCCCAGCTCAGAGGGGCAGGAAGCGAACTCTTGACCCGGCGGGAAGGGATCCCGGTCCCCGGGGAATCCAGGCGAGCCCCGTGGCCGCTGTCGTATGGGCGATCATGTGAGACTCCTGGCCCACGATCGGCTCGACGAGCGCACCGTCTTCGACCCACGTCACGCGCGCCCTGACGAAGTCGTCCCGCTCCGGGCGCTGCGGGATCGGTGCCGCCAGAACGCCCGGGCGAAACGGCGGTGCCGGATCGCGGTGCCCCGTGAGGGCGAGTAGCGCCGGACGGACGAACAGCAGCGCTCCGACGAGAGCGGAGACGGGGTTTCCCGGCAAGCCGAAGACGAGCGTCCGACCCCGGCAACCAAAGGCGAGGGGCTTCCCCGGCCTCATCGCGACGCCCCAGAAGACCTCCTCGACGCCGAGTTGTGCCTGAACCGCCCGAACGAGGTCGTGCGGCCCGACGGAGACTCCACCCGACGTCACGACGACGTCTGCCTCGAGCGCCTTCTCGAGCGAGGCTGCGTGGGCATCCGTCGTGTCCTCGGTGGCGGCAAGTCGCGTGATCGAAGCCCCTGTCTCTTCCAGCGCGGCCGCCAGCATGAGCCCGTTCGACTCGTAGATCTGGCCGCGCGCCAGCGGCTCGCCGGCGGGTCGAAGCTCTGTCCCGGTGACGACGATCGTCACGCGTGGGACGCGATGGACGATGGCGCTCTCGATCCCGCACGCCGCGAGGGCCCCGAGACGGGCTGGCGTGAGGACGTCACCGGGAGAGATCAGCGCAGACCCGGTTCGAACGTCGCCTCCCGGCTCACGAATGTTGTCACGTGTCGGCGCCGGCTCGTGGATCGTCACGCGGTCGCCTGCGACCTCGACGTGCTCGACCGGCACGACCGTATCGGCACCGTCCGGAACAACCGCGCCGGTCGAGATCTCGATCGCCTGGCCCGCTCCGAGGGTCGCCTCCGACGGCCGCCCCGCCGCCGAGCGATCGACGACCTCCAGAACACCAGGGAGGTCTGCAGCCCGGACCGCATACCCGTCCATCGACGAGCTCCGGAACGGGGGGACGTCGACCGACGACGTGACCGCTTCGGCGCTCACCCGAGCGGCAGCGTCCCCGAGCATGACTCGCTCGGTGGGAAGCGTCTCCACGCGCGCGAGAATGCGATTGAGGGCCTCGTCGACGGAAAGGAGGTCGCTCACGAACCTCACGCTACACCAGGCGGACGGGGTACCCTCGCGTCGTGATCTCGGTCGTCATTCCCGTGCACAACGAGGAGCAAAGCGTCGCGCTGCTCTATGACGAGCTCTCGGCCACCTTCGCCCGTGAGGGGCTCGCGTGGGAGGCGGTGTTCGTCGACGACGGTTCCACGGATGGGACGTTCGCGGCTCTGACCCGCCTCCACGATGCGAACGACAACGTTCGCGCAGTGCGCTTCCGCCGGAACTTCGGCAAGGCTGCTGCGCTCGACGCCGGGTTCAAGGAAGCCGAGGGGAACATCGTCGTGACGATCGACGGTGACCTGCAGGACGATCCGGCCGAGATTCCCCGGCTCCTCACGCGGCTCGACGAGGGGTACGACCTCGTTTCGGGCTGGAAGACCAAACGGCGAGATCCCCTGACACGCCGCATTCCGTCGAAGCTGTTCAATGCCGTCACCGGCAGGGTCTCGGGGATCCGCCTGCACGACATGAACTGCGGTCTCAAGGCGTACCGCGCCGAGGTTCTCGACGGACTCAACCTCTATGGCGAGCTCCATCGCTACATCCCGGTGCTCGTCCACTACCGGGGGTACCGGGTCACGGAGCTCCCCGTGAATCATCGGCCGCGGGAGCACGGGAGCTCGAACTACGGCGTCGAGCGGTATCTGCGCGGATTTCTGGATCTCCTCACGGTGACGTTCATGGGGCGGTACAGCCACCGCCCGCTCCATCTCTTCGGTGGTCTCGGCCTCGGGGCAGGGGCGCTCGGTTTCGCGATTCTCCTCTACCTGACAGTTGTGAAAATCTCCGGTCAGGCGATCGGGCAGCGGCCTCTGCTCATTCTCGGGGTGCTGCTCGTGGTTGTCGGAATCCAGTTGCTGTCGCTTGGTCTCCTCTCGGAGTTGATCACGAGTCACCACGAGGAGCGGTCAGGTGCTCCCGATCGGGCAGCGCGGTTCGTCGACGAAGTGCTGCGGTAGTGGCTCGCGGATGCGCGTCCTCTATTTCGGTACCTACGATCGGGCCTACCCTCGCAATGCCCAGGTGATCTCCGCTCTGCGCGCGACCGGGGTCGAGGTGATCGAGCAGCACCGTCCGGTCTGGGAGCGGCGCCACAACTGGAAGGTCGGGCTCCGGCAGATGTTCCGAATCGCAGAGGCCGAACGCAGCCTCCGCCATTCCCGCGATGTCGGACGCGACGCCGACGCGCTGATCGTCGGGTATCCGGGGCACTTCGACCTCCCCGCCGCGAAGCGAGTGGCGCGCGGCCGGCCCGTGATCTTCAACCCGCTCGTCTCCCTCCACGACACTGTCGTGAGCGATCGCGGCAGGTTCCGCCAGGGTTCGACCGCCGCAGGAATCGTGCACCTCGTCGACAGACGGGCATTTCGGCGGGCCGATGTCGTCGTCGCCGACACGGACGCCCACGCGCGGTTCTTTCTCGAGGAGTTCGGATTGAGCGCTGACCGTCTCGAAGTGTGTTTCGTCGGAGCCGAGGACCGGCTGTTCCGTCCGGGGTGGCAGCCCGAGCGGCCGTTTCATGCGCTTTTCGTCGGCAAGCTCATACCGCTCCACGGGCTGGAGACGATCCTCGCCGCAGCCGAGCTTGCACCCGAGACCACGTTTCGGGTCATCGGCAGCGGCCAACTCGAATCGCTCCTTGCGACGCGCCCGGCCAACGTCGACTGGATTCCGTGGGTCGAATACGACGACCTGCCGGCCGAGATTCAGGCAGCCGGGTGTGCGCTCGGCATCTTCGGGTCCGGCGCCAAAGCGGCGCGGGTGATTCCGAACAAGGCCTTCCAGGCACTCGCCTGCGGGACTCCTCTGATCACGGCCGACACGCCGGCAGCACGCGAGCTCCTCACCGACCGCAGAGACGCGCTTCTCGTCCCCCCGGGCGACCCGATCGCCCTCGCCCAGGCGATCCAGCTTCTGGCCCGTGACCACGAGACCCGCGGTCGAATCGGAGCAGCGGGGCGTCGAACGTACGAGGAGCGGGCCGACGAGGCGACCCTCGGGCTGCGGTGGCGATCGGTCGTCGAGCGGGCGATCGCAGCGGCGTGACGCGTCCCCGGAGCCTGCTGTGGATCGCCGTCGGCGCGTTCGCGGCGGGCATGTCCGTGCTCTCGGTGCTCCAGCAGCGAGCGTTCGAGACCGGACGATTCGACCTCGGCAACCTCACCCAGGTCGTCTGGTCGACGGCAAACGGCCGCTTCCTCGAGATCACCGACGTCAACGGCGAACAGATCTCGCGCCTCGGCGCGCATTTCGACCCGATCGTCGTCCTCCTCGTCCCGCTGTGGTGGATCTGGCCGAGCCCGGAGCTCCTGCTCGTCGTCCAGGCGTTTGCCGTCGCCCTCGGCGCGGTCCCCGTCTATCTGCTTGCGAAGAAGCACCTCGGCAGCGCTCGGGCCGGTCTCCTCTTCGGCGTCGTCTACCTGCTCTACCCGCCCACCCAGTGGCTCGTCGTCGACGACTTCCACCCCGTGGCGTTCGCCACGCCCCTCCTGCTCGGGGCGATCTGGTTCCTCGACGAGGATCGGCTCTTGCCGTTTGCCGTGTGCGCTACCGCCGCGTGCCTGACGAAGGAGCAGATCGGTCTCGTCGTCGCCATGCTCGGGCTCTGGTATGCGTTCGCTCACGGCCGGCGGCGAGCTGGGGCGGTGATCTTCGGTGTCGGCACGACGGCGGCCGTGATCGCCACGGCAGTCATCGTGCCCCTGTTTGCGCCGGGCGAGGGGTCTCCCTTCGAGGGGCGCTATGCCGCCGTGGGCGGCTCACCCGCAGGAATCGCTCGCGGTGTCTTCGAGCATCCGCTCCGTTTCGTCGAGGCGCTTTCCGAGCGACGTGACCTCTCCTACGTCCTCGATCTCCTCGTTCCACTCGGAGGCCTGTCGCTCCTCTCGCCGCTGCTTGCAGCGTCCGCTCTGCCCGAGATCGCCCTCAACCTGCTGTCCGACACGCGGACTCAGACGTCGATCCACTTTCACTACACGGCCGGCGCGATTCCCGGCCTCGTAGCCGCGGCCGTTCTCGGCGCAACGCGCGTCCAGCGACGTTGGCCGGGCGCATCCCGGCCCCTGGGCGCAGGACTCGTGCTGCTCGTCCTCGCCGCCGGCGTCGTGCTCGGGCCGCTTCCGATCTGGGCTCACGTCCCGTTCGGATCGACGCTGGCGACGGATGCCCACATCGTGACGACGCACGATCGTGCCGCGGCGCGAGTGATCGGAGTGATCCCTCCCGACGCCCCCGTGAGCGCGACGAACACACTCGGAGCCCATCTCTCCGAGCGACGGCGGATCTTCAGCTTTCCCGTCATCCGGGAGGCAACGTGGATCGCGCTCGACCTTACGAGGCCGAGTTACCGCGACAATGCACCCGGCAAGGGCTTCGCCCGCGCATACGCTCGGCTTCAGCGCAGCGGCGCATGGTCGGTGGTAGCACAGGAGGACGGTGTCGTCGTTCTTCGTAAGAAGGTCTAGTCCTCTAGTGGTCTAGACCGGTATTGTTTGAGGGAGCAGGTACAGGCAGAGGACGAGGCAGGCTCCGAGCGCCGGGGGGTCGTCGTCGGCCGCGGCGAGGGGAACCGCCCAGGCGAGGTACCAGACCGCCAGGTACGGCGTCGTGGCAAGCACGAGGCAGGCCGCGAGGCCAAGACGTGCACGGCCTCGGTTCGCCTCTCGCAGCAGCCACGCGAATCCGATCACGAAGGCGGTTACGGCGATGCCGAGCGCCAGACCGTCCGGCATGCCGAGTTGCTCCAGTCGGTGAGGAAACGCGTAGCTCGTCTCGAGGGCGGCGTTTCCTGCGAGAGGGAAGATCGCGAGAGGCCAGGACGGCCCGTAGAGCACGGTGGCGACCGATGCAACGACAACAGCGGCGATTGCGAAGCCGCGATGCCCTGTCGGGCGGCCGCTCGCTCGTGCTTCGGCAGCTCGGAGAGCGAGGAACAGGATCGGTACCCACTTGATCGTGATCGCGAGCACCCACATCACACCCGCGGCCTGCAGGCGTCGGGATGCCGAGAGCGCGAGGGCTGCGAGGATCAGGGCGCCGACCCAGGCGTCATTGTGCCCTCCTCCCGCAGCATGGATGGCCAGGAGGGGATTCCAGCCGACGAACGCAATCCCGAACACCCTCCGACCGGAGAGGCGACCGGCGAGCAGCGCCGCGGCAAATGCGGCGATCGCCGCTATCGCCTTGTACGTCCATGCCGCGACGTCCTCCGAGTCCCCCGCGACGAGCGCGAGCGGCTCCGACGCGATCGTGAATGCCGGCCCGTAGACGCTCGTCGTGTCGATCCAGGCGCTGCCCATCCAGGGGAGCGCCGGGTTGGCGGGGAACTGCTCCGGTGCTTCGGCGTACGGGTTTCCGCCTCCGGTGGAGCCGATCCAGCCGTACGACCAGTACGACCAGGCGTCCGTCGAGAGGAGCAGCGGAGCCGCGACCGGAACGAACTGAATCGCCGCCGCGAGGACGATTGCGGCCCGGGTGGAGGCCGGGACCTCTCTGAGGGCGACGAGTGCAATGAGATACGTCGCAAACGCCCCGAGCAGCAGAGCGAGGAACCACGGGGCTGTGCCATCCACCTCGCCGCCCTGAAGCGGTACCAGGGGCGAATCGGTCTGCCAGGAGAGCGCGCAGGCAACCCCGACGAGAGCGAGCGTCGCTGCTCCGGCCGGGACGGCGGCCCCGCGCCTCAAGGGGTCTTCGGCGTCTTGGCAGGCCCAGCCGGGCTCGTCGTCTCGGTCGGGGCAGTCTCGGTCGTCTCGGTCTCGGTGCTGGTCGTCGGGGCGACGTAGAGCGGGTCGTAGCTGAGAGCGAGGGGCCCGCGTCGGAAGGGCTGATAGACGGGCTGATTCTTCGGCTCGAGGAACTGCCTCACGGGCCGCAAGCCGATCGTCCGTTCCATCAGTCTCCGCCAGATCTCGGCCGGGAAGCTCCCGCCCGAGACCGAGATCCCGTGCACGTTCTCCATGGGAATCTCACCCGCCGCGTACCCCATCCAGACGGCCGTGGCGAGCTCCGGCGTATACCCGACAAACCAGGCGTCCGCGTGCTTGTCCGTCGTCCCCGTCTTGCCTGCAGCGGGGCGCCCGAAAGCCGCCCTGACACCCGTCCCGTACCTCACGTTGTCCTCGAGGATCTCTGTCACCTTCGCAGCGACGCCGTCCGGCATCACGCGGGTCCGCTTCGGGGTTCCCCATCCGGCCTTGGCGTCTTCCTTGCCGTTCGGAAGGACGACTTTGCGGATCGCGGTCGGTTCGGAGTAGATACCACCCGCAGCGAGCGTTGCGTACGCGGAGGCCATGTCCAGAGGCGACACAGCGACGGAGCCGAGGCCCATCGCGGGCACGTACTGGCCGTTGACCTCGAGGTTGGAGCGAACGCCCAGCTTGCGAGCAGTCTTCCCGACCGCATCGGGCCCAACATCGAGGGTCAGCTGGGCATAGACGGCATTATCCGAGCGGAGCGTCGCCCGCGAGACCGATGTCCAGCCGTTGTACGTGGAGTCATAGGTCTTGACACACCACCATGATCCATCGTCGCAGTTGCCGTCCGGCTCGGGCTTGTACGTGAACGGTGCGGAGACGTAGTAACTCGAGTCGGGGTCGATTCCCTTCTCGATCGCGGCCGCCAGAACAAACGTCTTGAACGTCGAGCCCGGCTGTCTCCGGGCCTGCGAAAGCAGGTTGAACTGGTTGTTGCTACGGCCCGGAACAACCGCGGTCATGGCGCGAATCGCGCCGCTTGCAGGGTCGATCGAGATCACGGCGGCGGCCGGGTCCCCGGGCTCGGTGAGCGTCTCGCGGATCGCGTCCTGCGCGGCGCGCTGCCACCGAGGGAGGATCGTCGTGTAGACGCTCAACCCACCCGACCGCACGGTTTCGGTCCCGTATGTTCGGATCAGGCGATCGCGAACGTACCCGAAGAAGTACGGCTCCTTGATCTCCTTGTAGAGGCGCCCTGGTCTGAGGTGGAGATCGCCCGAGCTTCGGGCCCACCGGTATTGCTTCGCTGTGATCACACCCTGATCTCTCATCGCATCGAGGACCCCGTTCCGCCGCGCAAGAGCTTTCGCCGGCTCGACGAACGGGTCATACGCCGATGGGGCCTGGGTCAGGCCCGCGAGCATTGCGGACTCGCGCAGGTTCAGCGTCCGTGCGGGCTTCGAGAAGTATGTCTGGGCCGCCGCTTCGATCCCGTAGGCGAGGTTTCCGTAGTAGACCTGGTTGAGGTAGCTCTCGAGGATCCGCTCCTTCGACCACGCGTCGTTGAGCTTCAGAGCGAGGCAAGCCTCCTTCAGTTTCCGCTGCACCGTGCGCTCGTTGGAGATATAGAGGTTCCGGACGAGCTGCTGGGTGATGGTCGAACCGCCCTGGACGACGCTGAGCGCCTTCGCGTCGGCGACGACGGCGCGGGCGATCCCCTGCGGGTCGATCCCGCCGTGCGTATAGAAGCGCCTGTCCTCGATCGCGACTGTCGCCTTTGGCATCCACGCGCTGACACTCGCGATCGGAACGACCTGCCGATTCCGCTCCGCCGGAATCGACCCGAGCGATGACCCATCAGCTGCGTACACAAAGGTGTTCTGCCCGATCCTGACCTCCTGCAGCGACGCCAGATCGCACGACGACCCGAACGTGTACACACCAGCCCCGGCTGCGAATGCAACTGCCGAGAGGACTCCTACGATCGCGAGCAGGACGACGATCAGCGGCCGACGCCGCGATCGGCGCCGCGGGCGTCGGCGGACGGGGAGATCGGATCGCGTTCCACGCGGTGGTCGCCGACGCGACGCGCTCATGATGTGATGGTAGCCATCGTCGCGTCGGGTTCGGGGTCGCGCACCCAGCACCTCTCACCCTTCCGGTTAGAGTCTCTTTGTGCCGGACGACACGCGCAGCGCCTCGCCCGCACTCCGGATCTTCCTCTGGAGTCGAGCCGCGATCTGGGTCGTTGCCGTGATCACGGTCGTCTTCTTCGAGAGAAGCCTGAACCCGGGTGGCGAGTGGGATTCGCCCCGACTGCACGAGCTCGGCACGGTGATCGACGTCTGGGCGAGGTGGGACAGCGACTGGTTCCTGAAGATCGCCGAGGAGGGCTACTCGTGGCCGTCCAGCACGCCCGCGTTCCTCCCGCTCTACCCGTTCGTCGTTGCGGGACTCGGATTCGTCCTCCTCGGCCATCCTCTGCTTGCAGGCGTGATCGTGTCACTCGTTGCGGGATCGGCCGCGTTCGTTCTCCTCTACCGTCTCGCTGCTGCCAAGCTCGGGGCAGCGGCCGCACAACGTACCGTCCTGTTCCTCGCCCTCGCGCCGACGTCGCTCTTCTTCGGCGCCGTCTACAGCGAGTCGCTGTTCCTGCTCTTCGCCGTGGCATCGTTTCTGACCGCCGAGAAGGGGAGCTTCTGGAAGGCTGGTGGCCTTGCCGGCCTTGCCCTCCTGACGCGATCGGCCGGAATTGCGCTGCTTCCCGCGCTCCTCGTGTTCGCGTGGAGGGCACCGAGCAGGGCTCGTGCACTCGCCGGGGTGGCCGTCGCACCCGCCCTCTTCCTGCTCTACCCGTTGCTTCTCGGTGTGTGGATCCACGCGCCCCTCGCGTTTCTCGACGCCCAGAAGATCGTCTGGGAGCGCCACCTCTCGCCGCTAGGGCCGATCGGGGGGCTGATCGCGGCGGTGCAGTATCGTCAGATTCTCGATCTCACCACTGCCACTCTCATCCTCGCGCTCGGCGTGCTGGCCTGGTGGCGAATCGGTGCCCCATACGGCCTCTATGTCCTCACCAGCGTCATGGTGCCGCTCGCCGTCTATTCACAGAAGGCGCCGCTGCTCTCGATGCAGCGCTTCGTGATCGTCGCGTTCCCGGCGTTCATGGCACTGGCGACGGTCGTGCGGACGCGGAGAGCGACGTTCGTGACCGCGACGATTCTCTCGGCACTGCTCGGGGTGTATGTGGTCAGATGGGCGTTGTGGTACTGGGTCGCCTGACGAGAGGATGGTCGTGAGCGAAATCGGGACTGACGAGAGCAGCGGAGACGTAGGGCCGCCGACCACTCGCCGGCCCGGTCGGCTGCTCGCGTGGGGCATCCTCGTCGGACTGCTTGCACTCGCTTCGTATGCGGCCCGACTGTCCGACGCCGAGACACGGAGTGACGTCCTCTACCTGTGGTCGACATTTGCAGGGGCCTTGATCCAGTACGGGATCATGCTCGCCCTGATTCTCGCGATCGCGCGCGGGTTCGGGAGCCCGCTACTCGCACTCGATCGGCCCGCGTCGATCGGGCGCGCCGTGAAACTCGGGGCGGTCGCCTTGGGAGTGATCCTCGTCACAGCGGGTCTTCTGGGACAGATCCTCGACGCCGGAGACGAACAGGGACTCGTGCCCGACGCGTGGGACAGCAGTCGCGCGGCTCCCTTCCTGGCCAACGCCCTCGTCGTCGTACTCGTGGCGCCGTTCGTCGAGGAGTTGCTGTATCGCGGCCTGGGTCTGAGCCTGCTCGTCCCCTTCGTGGGGCCGCTCTTCTCGATCGTGATCACGGGCCTCGCGTTCGGTCTCGCTCACGGCCTCGTGCTCGGCCTCCCTGTCCTGACGATCTTCGGAATCACGCTCGGCTGGCTTCGATGGAAGAC
Organism: uncultured Thermoleophilia bacterium; assembly: GCA_963741655.1. Lineage (GTDB taxonomy): Bacteria > Actinomycetota > Thermoleophilia > Gaiellales > Gaiellaceae > Gaiella. Next base: position 642,586 of record CAVUIQ010000004.1, on the reverse strand, counting down.
GGAGAGCGTCTATCCTGGGATGGTCGTGCACGGGATCTTCAACGGAGCGGCCCTGCTGGCTGCGGTCACACTGTGAGGCAGCGCTTCGAGGAGATCCGGGCCGAGATCGTCGAGACCGACAAGGCGATCGTCGGCGCCGTGAACCACCGGCTCGATCTCGTCACGGAACTCTGGAGCTTGAAGGCTCAGCTGGGACTCGACACCGTCGATCCCGACCGGGAGCGGGAGCTGCGGAACGCTCTGTCCGAAGCGAACGCGGGGCGACTCTCTGCGGCGGGTCTCGAGCGGTTGATCACCGACCTGCTCGACCTCACGAAGCGGGAGCTCGGCGCAGGCTGACACTCCACTCCATCGTGATTGCGGAAGTGCGGACTAGTCCTCGTCGGCCTCGGCGGCGAACTCGTCCGGGGACACGGTGTCGAGAAAGCGACGGAACTCGTCCGGATCGAGATCGGCGAGGGAGTCCTGGCCGATCAGCCTCCGTGATGCCTCCTCCTCGTCTCCCTCGAACTCGACGCCGGACTCCTCGATCACAGCGTCGGCTGCGAAGATCTTCGCGTCGCAGCGGAGTGCAAGAGCGATGGCGTCAGAGGTCCGCGCGTCGAGCTCGACCTCTGTTCCGTTCCGCACGAGCGTGATCTTGGCGTGAAAGGTGTTCTCGCGGAGCTCCGTGACGGCGATCTGCCGGATTTCCGCGTCGAGCGAGCTGACGATCGAAGTTGCCAGATCGTGCGTCATCGGCCGCTGGGGCTCCGTTCCCTGCAGGCACATGAGAATTGCCGCTGCCTCGGGGTGGCCGATCCAGATGGGAAGGAACGTGTTCCCCTCCTGCGTCCTCAGCAAGACGATCGGCTGCTTGCCGACCAGGTCGAAGCTCACCCCGTAGACGGTCATCTCCCGCATCGTCCTCTCCGAAGTGTATCCGCGCCGATGGTGGATCAGGCGCGAAGATCGGAACGCGTCATCGGCGCACCGAGGACGACCCATGCGGTCATGCCGACGGGTGCGGCAAACGCGAGCAGGAAGAGCCCGAACGGCCCGCCCGTATGCGTGAGAGCCATGAGCTCGCCGCCGGCCGCAAGAACAACGGTCGTGAGGGCGAGCACGCCTGCGAGGACGCGGTGCCGGGTCACCCACAGAACGTAGTCGCCTGCGATGTGCCTGCGTCCCCCAACCGGGGGCCTCTCGGGCCGGAAACGAAGAACCCCTGCTCAGTGCAGGGGTTCTCGGAATGGGCGATCCTGGATTCGAACCAGGGACCTCCGCCTTATCAGAGCGGCGCTCTAACCAACTGAGCTAATCGCCCGCGGTCGACGAGTGTACCGAACCCGCGATCGGGACCACAACGGATCGGGGTGCGACTACAGCGCCTCGAGCGTTTCAACGAGCTCTGCGAGCCCGGTCTCGTCACCGAAGTGGAGCTCGAGCCTCCCGGCATTGACGCGCGCATCGAGGCCGGTGAGTCTCAGTGCCTCGTTCCGGGCGCGCTCTGCGAGCGCCGGGTCGACGGCGCGGATCGTTCGACGGCGCTTCGCGCCGCCCTCTCTGGCTGCCTTCTCCGCCGCCCGAACCGTGAGGCCGTCCTCGCTGATCCGCCGTGCGAGTCGACGGCGCGCATCATCGTCCGGAACGGCGAGGACGGCACGCGCGTGGCCCTCCGTCAGATCGCCCCGTGCGAGCATCCACAGAACGTCCTCCGGGAGCTCGAGCAGCCGCACACGGTTCGACACCGACGGCTTCGACCGGCCGACGCGCTCCGCGACCTCACCGAGCGAGAGCTCGAACTCATCGATCAGCGATGCATAGGCCCGCGCCTCTTCAACAGCCGAGAGGTTCTCTCGTGCGACGTTCTCCACGAGGCCGAGCAGGAGGGTATCGCGGTCGTCGACATCGCGCACAACCGCCGGGATCGTCGGGACTCCGGCCTCACGCGCCGCGCGCCATCGACGCTCTCCCGCGACGAGCTCGTAGCCGCCCTCGGCGCGCGGCCGCACGACGACGGGCTGGAGGACTCCCTGGTGGCGAATCGAGGCAGCGAGACCGCTCGTTGCCTCGGGCTCGAAGCGCCGGCGCGGCTGGCGGGGGTTCGCGTGGACGGATTCGACCGGCAGGTGCAGAAGCTCCGCCTCGCCTGCACCGCCGATGAGCACCTCGAGGCCGCGACCGAGGCCGCGGCGGGGTGTGTCATTGACGCTCGACAAGTTCCATCGCCACCTTCCAGTAGGCCTCCGACCCTGATGAACGCCGGTCGTAGGCGATTGCAGGGAGCCCGTGGCTCGGCGCCTCGGCGAGGCGAACCGAGCGAGGGACCGACGCTGTGAACACGAGATCTCCGAAGTGGCGACGCAGTTCCCGCTCGACCTCCGCCGCGAGGTTCGTTCGCCCGTCCACCATCGTGAGCAGGATCCCCGCCACTGCGAGGCGCGGGTTGAGCCGTGCCTTGACGAGATTGATCGAACCGAGGAGCTGAGAGAGGCCCTCGAGCGCGTAGTACTCCGCCTGCACCGGGACGATCACCCTGTCGGCTGCTGCAAGCGCGTTGACGGTCAGCGGGCCGAACGCGGGCGGGCAGTCGAGGAAGACAAACGCGTACGGCTCGGTGGCCGAAGCGCTGAGCGCGTCGGCCAGATACCGCTCTCCGCCCTCGAGCGCCGACAGATGGACGGCAGCTGCAGCGAGCTCCGGCTTCGCCGGCACGAGATCGAGGTTCGGGAACGAGGTAGGTTTCGCGAGCTCGGCGAGAGGCACGCCGTCGAGCAGGTCGTGCGTCGAGACGCCGTTTGCGCGCTTCCCGAGGCCGGATGTCGCGTTGGCCTGCGGATCGAGATCGACGAGCAGGCACCGCTCGCCGGCCTCGGCGAGGCATGCTGCGAGGTTGACGGCGGTCGTCGTCTTACCGACGCCACCCTTCTGATTCGCGATCGCGTAAACCCGGGCAGCCACAGTTCCAGGCTAGCCTCCGGTGCGGCTGTCGTTCTCGTCGGACGCCTACGCGAGTGGGCGCTTGCGCGCGACGCCCGTGCGGCGCGGGAAGCGCGCGGGCGTAGGCCCGATCTTGCGGATCAGCAAGAGACCCTTCGGCGAGGGCTCGAGCGCACCTCCGATGAGCTCGGCGACGCGCGCAACGCGAGCCTCCTCTGCGGTCTCACCGACCCAGAGAAGGACGATGCCGCCCTCGCGGACGAGCGGAAGGCACCATTCCGCCGCAGTCGGGGGATGCGCGAGGGCCTTGGCAACTGCAACGTCGAACCGGTCTCCTTCCTGCTCCTCCGCCCGCCCCCAGACGACAGACAGGTTCGGGAGATCCGCCGTCCAGGTCTCGAGGAAGGCGCACTTGCGGCGCTCCGCGTCGAGAAGGGTCACCGGTCGGTCGGAGAACGTCGCGGCGAGGGGAATCCCGGGCGTGCCGCCTCCCGAGCCGACGTCGATGATCGAGCCGTCGGTCGCAGCGACGAGGTCGGAGGCCTTGAGCGCGTCGTCGAGGAGCGTCGCACGAGCCACCGCCGGGTCGGTGATCGCGGTCAGCCCCGGTGTCGCGAGAACGGCCGCGAGCCACCTCTCGAGGACGGGCTCGGACACCCGGGCCGCTCAGTCCGCGGAGCGTCTCGGCACGACGACGACGAACCGGGTCGGCTCGGCACCCTCGCTCGAGGTCTCGACCTCTGGGTCGTCCTTGAGCAGCTCGTGCACGATGCGACGCTCGACGGCGGTCATCGGCTCGAGCTCGACGCGATGGCCCGTCGCCGCGGCCTGCTCGGCTGCCGCACGTGCAGCCGCCTCGAGCGTCGCTGCGCGACGCGCGCGATACCCGGCAGCGTCGACGACGACACGCATTCGCTCTTCGCCCTGCGTCCTGTGGCAGATTGCATTCGCGAGATACTGCAGCGCGTCGATCGTCTGGCCGTGGCGACCGATGAGCACGCCGAGATCGTCGCCGACCAACGTCGCAACGAGCTCGCCGTCGACCTCTGCGATCGAGACCGTCGCGTCGACGCCGCTCGCCGAGACAGTACGCTCGAGCAGACCGCGCACGATGCCGGCCTGACTCGGATCGTCGTCCGTCGCGTCGCGAGAGACCCCGACCGTCGAACCCGATGCGGGAGCCGTCGCCGACGCGATCACCGACGCGGGTGTGTACCCGACACCGAGGAGCCCGCGTTCGCCCTCGGTGACAACCTGGAAGCTGATCGCGTCACGATCGAGGCCCGGCACGCGGCGTTGAAGCTCGCGAACGGCACTCCACTTCGCCTCTCCGACCGTCTCACCGGTCATCTCGACCGAAATCTGCTCGTCGCTCATTTCTTGGTGCCCCCGCCGCCGGACTTGCGCTTGACCCGTCGCGGTGGCCCCGCAACCCGCGGGCGGACCGGAGCGGGCGGCGAGGCAGCAGACTTCGTCTTCTCGCCGCCGCCGTTCGCGGGTGGATCATCCTTGGCGGGAGTCCGCGAGGTGCGCTTCTCGGGCGGAGCCGGCTTGGGTATCAGCTTGCGCGTCACGAGTCCCTGGCCGGTCGTCCACAGGTTCGTCGTCAGCCAGTACAGCATCAGGCCGGCCGGGAAGGCGAGGATGAACGGAACGAAGAGGACGGGGAGCACCATGAGCAGGATGCGTTGTGGTCCCTGCATCGTCGACGACATGAAGTACGACGACGACAGCTGGCTCGCGACGTAGATGACGAGAAGCAGCGGTCCCCAACTCGGCCAGGTGCCGATGTTCTGGGTGATGTCGACGAGGCCGAGCCACTCGACGGAGCCTCCGTACTTGCGGCAGCACGTCGTTCTCGAATTCGCGGAGAACGTAGAAGAGCGAGATGAAGATCGGGATCTGCAGAACGATCGGGAGGCACGAGGCTGCGGGATTGATCTTGTTCTCCCGGTAGAACTTCATCAGCTCCTCGTTCTGGCGCTGCTTGTCGTGCTTCCACTTCTGCTGCAGCGCCTTCATCTCGGGAGCGTGTGCCTGGAGCGACTGCATCGAATGGATCTGCTTGACCGTCACCGGCACGAGCAGGACGCGCACGATCACGGTGAGCACCACGATCGACCACGCCCATGAGAACCCTCCGGTCTCGTGAAGCCAGATCAGGGCGGACTGGAGGAAGTCCTCGAGCGGTCGAAGCGGGTTGCCGATGCCGAAGATTCCGATCACGCCGTGTGCTCCGTCTCACGGCGGCGACCGAATCGGGCATCCTCGGCCCGGTCGACGCCGCCATGACTCCAGGGATTACAGCGAAGAAGCCTCCACGCCGCGAGCACGCCGCCCTTCACGAGTCCGTGGATGCGGAACGCGTCGATCGCGTATTGCGAGCAGCTCGGGTGGTACTTGCACGTCCCGGCGGGGGTCAGGCGACCGAACGTCTGGCGCCACGCCTGGACGACGACGATCCCGATGTGCCTCATACGGCCGCCTTCCCGAGCACCTCGGTCACCTGCTCCACGAGCCACGCGTGGCCGCGTGTGTCGGCGGGCTCAGCGACACCCGAACGAGCTGCGAGAACATAGTCCCGGCCCGTCGGCACGTCGGGAGCGAGCTCCTGCCACGTCTCGCGAAGCTGCCGCTTGAGTCGGTTGCGGACGACTGCGTTGCCCACGGACTTCGGGACGGCAAGGCCGAGGCGTGGTTCGCCGGAGGGATCGTCATCACGCGGAAACCAGTGCAGCGTCAGATAGCGCGTCGAGACCGACCGGCCCTGCCGGTAGACCGCATCGAAGTCCTTCGACCGTGACAACCGGTACCGGCGCTCCACAGGCAGGACGCGCGATCAGGCGGAGAGGCGCTTGCGCCCCTTGGCGCGACGGCGCTTCAGGATCGTCTGTCCGGCGCGCGTCGACATACGGGCACGGAAGCCGTGCTTGCGCTTGCGGCGACGGACGTTTGGCTGGTACGTACGTTTCACAGGGAGCTCTCTCGGTCGACGGTTCGTGGCCGCAATGTGCGGACACGGGTGCGTCAGTATAGATGAGGTCCTCGCTCTCCGACTTATCCACAAGCGGCGAGGGAGGCCCCCACGACGAAAGTGCTGCACCAACCGGCGGTGCGTTGCCGAAGGAGGCGCCCCGGGTCCGGTTGTCCACAGATGTGGACATCTGTGTGGATGGCCAAAAACTCCTGCAAAACAGCTGTTACTGGTGGCCGTTGGGAGTGGAAGGAGCCTGGTTGGAGCGGCTCCGAGACGGTGCTATGCTCGCCCTCCCCGACGACCGACCCGAGAGGAGCCCCCACAGGGTGGAACACACCGCCGAGCCGACTGCCGAACGCCTGTGGGACGACGTCTCGAGCCGGCTTCAGGAGGCACTCAACGAAACGACGTACGCAACGTGGTTCGGCGATGCGTCTGCTGGAGACCTCGACGACGACGCGTTCTCGCTCGTCGTACCGAACGACTTCACGCGCGAGTGGATTGAAGGTCACTTCCTCGGTTTCGTCAAGGCGGCTGCCAGAGACTCGCTCGGGAGGGATATCCGCGTCACACTGACTGTGCGCGACCCAGGCCCGGACGTCGCCGAGCAGCAGCTCGACGCCGCCGCAGGGGCCGGTGCGGACCGCGCAACGCCGACACCGGCGGCCGCGGCCGCGAGTCCCAAGTACACCTTCGACGGATTCGTGATCGGTTCGTCGAACCGCTTCGCCCACGCTGCCGCACTCGCCGTTGCCGAAGCGCCTGCGCAGGCGTACAACCCGCTCTTCATCTACGGCGGCACCGGGCTCGGGAAGACCCATCTCCTGCAGGCGATAGGGCAATACGTCAGCGAGCACACGAAGGGCTCGACGACGCGATATGTGACGAGCGAGACGTTCATGAACGACTTCATCAACTCCCTCAGGGACAAGCGGATCGAGGGGTTCAAGCAGCGCTACCGCACCTACGACGTCCTCCTCGTCGACGACATCCAGTTCTTCGAAGGCAAGGAAAGGATTCAGGAGGAGTTCTTCCACACGTTCAACTCGCTGTACGAGGCAGGTCGGCAGATCGTCATCTCGTCCGACAGGCCACCCAAGGAAATCGCGACGTTGGAAGAACGCCTCCGGTCTCGGTTCGAGTGGGGGCTGATCACGGACATCCAGCCGCCAGACCTCGAAACGCGCATCGCCATCCTGCGCAAGAAGGTGACCACGGACAGGATCGAGATAGCCGACCCCGAGGTGATCACATTCATCGCGAGTCGCGTTTCGACGAACATTCGCGAGCTCGAGGGGGCTCTCACGCGTGTCGTCGCGTTCTCGTCCCTCACGGGGAGGGAGCTCACGGTCGAGCTCGCCGAGCAGGTGCTCCGGGACCTGTTCCCGGACGGGGATGCCATTCCGGCAGTCACCATCACACGGATCCAGGAAGCCGTCTCGGATCGCTTCGGCCTCTCCGTGATCGAGCTCTGCAGCCAGCGGCGGTCGCAGGCCGTCGCCTACCCGAGGCAGGTAGCGATGTATCTCTCCCGCGAGCTCACCGATGCGTCGTTGCCCAAGATCGGCAAAGAGTTCGGCGGCCGAGATCACACGACTGTCATCCACGCCACAACGAAGATCACACGCCTGATTTCTGAGGATAGATCTGTGTACAACCTCGTTCAGGACCTCACAGCCCGGATCAAGCAGACCCGGTGATCTGTGGGACCCGATCCGCGCGACACCGGTCCCTGTGGGACCCTTCGATGTTCTCCCCTGGTGGACCCACAGCCGAAAACGGGATCGCAGCGCCGTTTCGGGCCGTCCTCCCCGTCATTCACACTCCTATGTACTACGACAAGAGGTTCTTTAAATGATTAGTGAAGTAGACGTAACGGTCGGTTCCGGCCTCAAGGTCACGTGCGATCGAGATCAGCTCGTTGCGACGCTCGCGACGGTTTCGCGCGTCGTCTCGGCCCGTGGGTCCGTACAGGTTCTCTCGGGTGTGCTGCTGCGCCCCTCCGGCGACGGTCTGGAGCTCGCCGCCACAGATATGGAACTCTCGCTTCGCACAACCCTCGCCGCTCAGGTCGAGGGTGACAGCGCCGTTGTCGTGCCCGGGAAACTCCTGGTTGATCTTGCGCGCCTTCTCCCGGCCGCCGAGGTAACGATCGAGTACCGGCCGGACGACGGCGTCGCGCACATCTCGAGCGGGAGCTACTCCTCAAAACTCAACGTGTTCGCTGCAGAGGATTTCCCGCGACTCCCGGCGATCGAGCCGTCGCGCCACACGATCGCGACGCCGTCGCTGCTCGAGACGGTCGAGCGCGTCGCCCGGTCGGCCTCGAAGGACGAGTCTCGTCCGGTGTTGACAGGAATCCAGGTCCGGTTCGAGGGCAAGAAGCTCTTCATGGCAGCGACGGATTCCTACAGGCTCTCCTTCAAGGAGACCGAGCTCGAGACGGAAGGGCCGGAGCTCGAGGCGATCATCCCGGCCCGCGCGCTTGCCGAGCTCTCCCGGATCGCGGCGGGAACGGAGACCGTCGAGCTCGGTGTCAACGAGAACACCGTTGTGTTCGGGACGGGCGACACGTGGTTGACGACGCGCCGCATCGACGGCCAGTTCCCCGACGTCAGTCGGCTGTTGCCCGAGTCGTTCGAGATCGAGGTCGATCTGCCTCGCGCTGAGCTCCGAGACGTCGTTCGTCGCGCCGCCGTGATGGCGCTCCGAAACGCGCCTCTCCGCCTCCGCTTCGCCGAGGGCGAGCTGACCATCTCGGCCCAGAGCCAGGACGTCGGCGAAACGCACGAGTCACTGCCGGCTGCGTACACGGGTGAACCGCTCGAGATCGGCTTCAATGCAGAGTTCCTCGCCGAGGGCGTCGAGTCCGTGCGAGGCGACACCGTCCGGATGAAGCTGATCAACCCGCTGCGCGCCGGCCTGATCACGTCCGCCGACGCTTCGTTCTGGTACCTGATCATGCCGATCAGGCTCGCAGGCTGATCGTCACCTCGGTCACGCTCCGCGACTTCCGGTCGTATGCCCGGCTCGAGGTGTCCCTCGAGCCGGGCCTCGTCCTCGTCACCGGCGCGAACGGTGCAGGCAAGACGAATCTGCTCGAGTCGTTGCATGTCGGCACCCAGGGCTTCTCGCCACGCTCGCGATCTGATTCCCAGCTCATCCGCCAGGGCACCGAGGCCGCGAGCATCGACCTCGCCGGCACCCGAGGCGGAACGCCGGTCGCCGCTTCGGTGAGCCTCAGTGCGAGCGAGTCCAGACGTGCAACTCTCGATGGAGCGCCCCTTCGTTCGGCCGAGCAGCTTCGGTCGGAGCTCACAACCCTGGTGTTCACGCCTGACCGCCTGGTCATCGTGAAGGGTGGCCCAGGTGCGCGCCGTGCCTACCTCGATCGCTCACTCGCTCGTCTCTACCCGGCGCGAGCGCATGTCGCGATCGACTACGCGACCGCGGTCGGGCAACGGAACGCCGCTCTTCGACGCGTCGCCCTCGGCCTCTCCAGCCGGGATGTCCTGTCGCCGTGGACGGCTCAGGTCGCCGATCTCGGAGCGATCCTGACCGCTTCTCGCGCAGACGTGATCGAGCTCCTTCAACCCGGATTCGCGGCACGCGCGGCCGAGCTCGGCCTCGAGGATGCCTCGCTCGGCTATGACGCAGAGCTCCCGACGATCGCCACGCTCGAGGCTCGGATCGATCGGGACATCGAACGCGGCACGACCGGTGTTGGACCCCATCTCGACGAGATCGCTGTCCGCTCGGGTGATCGCGATCTCCGTGCGTTCGGGTCGCAGGGCGAGCAGCGACTCGCGGTTCTCGCTCTCCTTCTTGCTGAGGCGGAGCTGATCACGGACCGTCGGCGAGTGCCGCCGTTGCTGCTCCTGGACGACGCGCTCTCGGAGCTCGACGAGCGCCGCCGCCGCATCCTGAGCGAGCGGATCGGGGCTGTGGGGCAGACGATCGTGACTGCGACAGGTGCCGAGGCCCTTCCGCTCGCACCGGCACAGCTCCTCCGCGTGACGCCGGGCCTCGTCGAGGCAGCGCTGATGGAGCGTCTCGATGGCTCGCTGCGCGGAGCGCTCAAGAGTGCCGGCGTCCCGGATGCGGGGGCCCTGGCCGATGTCGTTCGCGCATGGCCCGAGGTGGTCGGAGACGCCATCGCTAGAGCCGCCTGGCCGCAGCGGATCGGTCGCGACGGGACGCTCCTCGTCGCGGCGACCTCGTCGAGCTGGGCCTTCGAGCTCGGCCTCCTCGCCGAGGAGATCCTCGTGAAGCTCTCGGCGGCTGTCGGCGAGGGATCGCCGACGGCGATCACGTTCAGGCCCGGCCCGGTCCCCTCACCTCCCGCTCCCGTTGGTGGAGCGGCGGCTGCGATGCCGCCGCATGTCGACGACGCGACCCGCGAGCTCGCTGCGGAGCTGACCCGCGAGATGACGGACGAGGAGCTCCGGGCTACGATCGCCCGCGCGGCCGCGGCGAGTCTCGCAAGGGCCACCGCCGACCGCCGTTTCTGATAGACTGAGAGGATCCACAAAAAGCCCTATTTGCAGGGCTTTTCTGCTGAGTAAAGGGGATACCACCCGCGTGACCGAGACGGACTACACCGCGAAGGACATCACGGTCCTGGAAGGCCTCGAGCCGGTACGGCTCCGCCCCGGGATGTACATCGGATCGACAGGTCCGAGGGGCCTCCACCATCTCGTCTACGAGGTCGTCGACAACGCGGTCGACGAGGCACTCGCCGGTCGCAATGACTCGGTCGACGTCACGATCCATCCCGACGATTCGGTAACCGTCGTCGATGACGGTGCTGGCATTCCGGTCGACATGATCGAAGAGCAGGGGCTCCCGGCTCTCACCGTCGTGCTCACGAAGCTTCACGCCGGGGGCAAGTTCGGCGGCGACGGGTACAAGGTCTCCGGCGGTCTGCACGGCGTCGGCGTCTCGGTGGTCAACGCTCTCTCCGAATGGCTGATCGCCGAGGTGCGGCGTGACGGCACCCTCTACCGGCAAGAGTTCGCACGGGGCGTGCCGCAGGGCGAGATGGAGGAGATCGGCCCTGCCGAAGGCACCGGGACGTCGATCTCGTTCCTTCCGGACAGGGAGATCTTCGAGGAGACGGACTTCTCTGCCTCCACACTCGCGCAGCGCCTCCGCGAAACGGCGTTCCTCACCCGTGGGCTCAGGATCGTCCTGCGGGACGAGCGCCCGGCGGGAGCGACGCAGGAGTTTCATTACGAAGGGCGGCATCCGGGACTTCGTCTCCTACGTCAACGAGTCGAAGGAGACGGTGCACAAGCACGTCGTCTACTTCGAGGGCGAGACCGAGCAGGGCGCGGTCGAGGTTGCGATGCAGTGGAACACCTCGTACGTCGAATCGGTCTTCTCCTTCGCGAACAACATCAACACCACGGAGGGTGGCACGCACCTTTCGGGTTTCAAAGCGGCTCTGACCGGCACGCTCAACAAGTACGCGCGCGACAAGGGGCTCCTGAAGGAGAAGGAGGACAACCTCGAAGGTGAGGACGTCCGCGAGGGGCTCGCGACCGTGATCTCCGTCAAGCTGCGCGACCCACAGTTCGAGGGCCAGACCAAGACGAAGCTCGGGAACCCCGGTGTCAAGGGCCTCGTCGAGCAGACCGTGAACCAACAGCTCGCCGAGTTCCTCGAGGAGAATCCTGCCGAAGCTCGTCAGATCATCACGAAGGCGCTCTCGGCCTCACGCGCGCGGCAGGCGGCAAAGAAAGCGCGCGAGCTGACCCGACGCAAGAGCGCGCTCGAGAACTCGTCGCTCCCGGGCAAGCTCGCCGACTGCTCTCTCAAGGACGCCGACCTCTGCGAGCTCTACATCGTCGAGGGCGACAGCGCCGGCGGCTCGGCCAAGCAGGCACGCGACCGCACCTACCAGGCGATCCTGCCGCTGCGCGGGAAGATCATCAACAGCGAGAAGAACCGGATCAACAAGGTTCTCTCGAACACCGAAATCCAGGCGATGATCACCGCGATCGGCACCGGCTTCGGCGACGAGTTCACGATCGAGAACATCCGCTACGGGCGGATCATCGTGATGACCGACGCCGACGTCGACGGCGCCCACATCCGGACGTTGATCCTGACGTTCATCTACCGCACGATGCGCGAGCTCGTCGAGCGCGGCCACATCTACATCGCCGTGCCGCCGCTCTACCACGTGAAGCTCGGGAACCAGGAGCACTACTTCGAGAAGGACAGCCAGCTCGAGGAGCTCCTCGTCCGTGAGCGAGTGAAGGACATCACGATCACCTCCCGAAGCGGCGAGGACGTCTCCTTCACCGAGGCTCGCTATCAGCGGTTCGCCCGGGCACTCTCGGATCTGGAAGCGTGGCAGGCGAAGCTCGAGAGCGAGTATCCGACGGCGGCGCACTTCGTGATCGAGCATCGGCTCGTCGAGACGGGCGCGCTCAACGCCGAGGACGCGGAGACCGCGATCGAGGCGATTCCGGACAACGGCTACCAGCTCTCCGTCACGGAGCGGCTCGAGGACAGGCTCAGCGTCAAGATCGTGGAAACCGAGACCAGCGCGGCGACCCATCTCGACCTCCCGGCCGGGCTCTTCAGCTCGACCTCCTACGCGAGCCTCAAGCGCGCCTACGAGAAGCTGGCCGAGGTGGTCGGGCTGCCGGGCTTCGAGCTCACGTACGGAAAGAAGTCCGCCAAGGCCGACAACTACCACGACCTCCGTCAGGCGGCGCTCGACCTCGCCAAGGAAGGCATGTCGATCAGTCGCTTCAAGGGACTCGGCGAGATGAACCCCGAGCAGCTCTGGGAAACCACCATGGATCCCGCTCGCCGGATGCTCCTCAAGGTCGAGGTCGACGATGCGGCTGCCGCCGATCAGGTCTTCTCGATGCTGATGGGGGATCAGGTCGAGCCCCGACGGGTCTTCATCGAACAGAACGCAAAGGATGTGAAGTTCCTCGATGTCTGACTTCGTCAAACGATATATGGGGCATTCGAGGCCTCTTCGGGTCTCCGGCGACGCCGTGGGCCTCTTCCCGCCGCCGACCGCGGACGAACACAAGACGTTCCGAACGCACTATCTAGGAATTTCCCCTAAGGGGGAAATTCTTTGAGTGATGCAATCGAGCCTCTCGGCGTCGGCCGAGTAGAGCCCCGCGAGCTCGAGCTCGAGATGCGCACGAGCTTCCTCGACTACGCGATGTCCGTGATCGTCAGTCGCGCGCTTCCGGATGTTCGGGACGGCCTGAAGCCGGTTCACCGGCGCGTCCTCTGGGGCATGCACGATGCCGGCGTCCAGCCGAACCGTCCGTACAAGAAATCCGCCTCGATCGTCGGTGACGTCATGGGCCGCTACCACCCGCACGGCGACCAGGCGATCTACGACACGCTCGTTCGGATGGCGCAACCGTTCTCGTTGCGCTACCCGCTCGTCGACGGCCAGGGCAACTTCGGTTCGCTCGACGACGATCCGCCGGCCGCTATGCGATACACGGAATGCCGGCTCACGCGCCTTGCGACCGAGATGCTGCGCGACATCGACATGGACACCGTCGATTTCGGGCCGAACTACGACGAGTCACGGAAGGAGCCGCTGGCGATGCCGGCGCGCTTCCCGAACCTGCTCGTCAACGGCTCGTCCGGGATCGCGGTCGGCATGGCGACCAACATGCCGCCGCACAATCTCGGGGAGGCAATCGACGCCGTGGTTCAACTGATCGATAAGCCCGAGGCGAACGTCGAGGACCTGATGAAGCATCTTCACGGCCCGGACTTCCCGACAGGCGCGATCATCGTCGGTCGCACCGGGATCCGGGATGCCTATCGGACCGGCCGCGGCCGCATCATCATGCGCGCGCGCGCCCACATCGAGGAGTTGCGCGGCGGCAAGAGCGCGATCATCGTCACCGAGCTGCCCTACGGCGTGAAAAAGGGCGGCGACAGCGGCGTGATCAAGAAGATCGCCGACCTCGTCCACGAGAAGGTGATCACCGAGGTTTCCGATCTCGCCGACCACTCCGACCGCTCGGGGATGCGGATCCAGATCGAGCTCAAGCGCGACGCGATCCCACAGGTCGCCTTGAACAAGCTCTTCAAGCACACGGCACTCCAGTCGACCTTCGGTTACAACGCCGTCGCGCTCGCCGATGGTGTGCCCCGTGTGATGTCGCTGCTCGAGATCGTCCGGCACTACCTCGGCTTCCAGCGCGAGGTCGTGATCCGTCGCTCCAAGTTCGAGCTCCGGCAGAACGAGAAGCGCGCCCACGTCCTCAAGGGCTACCTGATCGCGCTCGACAATCTCGACGCCGTGATCGCGCTGATCCGCGGGTCGGATGACACGGATGCCGCCCGCACCGGCCTGATGCGCGACTTCGGGCTCTCGGAGATCCAGGCGCAGGCGATCCTCGACCTCCGCCTCGCGCGACTTACGGGTCTTGCCCGCAAGGAGATCGAGGCCGAGTACGCCGATCTGCAGGAGCGCATCGCGGAGCTTCGCGCGATTCTGGGCGATCCGGCCCGTGTCGACGCTCTCATCCGGGAGGAGCTCCTCGAGGTCAAGCAGGCCTACGGCCGCACCGACGAGCGTCGCACGGAGATCGTGATGGGGGAGGACTCCCTCGAGCTCGAGGACATGATCGCCGAGGAGGACATGGTCATCGCGATCACCCGCTCCGGCTACATCAAGCGCCTCCCGGTCACGACCTACCGAGAGCAGCGCCGCGGCGGCATCGGCGTCATGGGCATGGACATGAAGGAAGAGGACTACATCGAGCACCTCTTCGTCGCCTCGACGCACGACTACATCCTGTTCTTCACGAGCGTCGGCAAGGTCTACCGGCTCAAGGTGCACGAGCTTCCGCTCGGCTCCCGCCAGTCGAAGGGCCGCGCGATCGTCAACCTGCTGCCCTTCCGCCAGGACGAGCTCGTGCGAGCCGTGATCGCTACGCGCGACTACAAGGAGTCGAAGTTCCTCGTGTTCGCGACAAAGAAGGGCGTGATCAAGAAGACCGCGTTCCTCGAGTACAACACACCGCTCAAGGCAGACGGGATCATCGCGCTGAAGATGCGCGACGGCGACGAGCTGATCGGTGTCCGCCTCTCCGACGGCGACAACGACATCCTGATGGTCTCCCGTATGGGCCAGGCCGTGCGCTTCCACGAGGCCGACGTGCGCCCGATGGGCCGGCCGGCGTCGGGTGTTGCGGGCATGAAGCTCCGCGGCGAAGACGAGGTGATCGAGGTCGACATCGCCTCCGACGACGCTGACCTGCTCGTGGTGACCGAGAACGGATGGGGCAAGCGCACGCGGGTCTCCGAGTATCCGGTCAAGGGTCGCGGCACGATGGGCGTCAAGACGGCCCAGCTCGTCGAGGGCAAAGGCCGCCTGGCGGGTGCCCGAATCGTGCGGGAGGGCTATCAGGTGATGCTCATCTCCGACGCCGGCACCGTGATCAGGATGGCCGTCGACGGGATCAAGCGCTCGGGTCGCGCGACGCAGGGCGTGATCGTGACCCGGCTTCGGGACGGCGAGCACGTCTCGACGCTCGCGCCGGTCGTCGGGTCCGACGACGACGACGCGGAGCTCGTGAAGGCGACATCGGATGGCAACGCGGCCGCCGAGGTCGCCCAGGACGATCTGGTCGAGCCTGACGTCGACGACACGGCAGACGGTTTCGCGGAGTCAGACGATCTCGACGACGAGTAGGCGGCCGAGCCCGCCTACTCGCTCGAGGCTGCCAGCTTCGACAACGCCGTGAGCAGGTCGATCGGGATCGGGAAGACGATCGTCGAATTGTTGTTCGACCCGATCTCGAGCAGCGTCTGCAGGTAGCGAAGCTGCACGGTGATCGGCTCCTGCGCCATCACTGCGGCAGCGTCCTTCAGCCGCTCGGATGCCTGGAACTCGCCCTCGGCAGAGATCACCTTCGCGCGGCGCTCGCGCTCGGCCTCGGCCTGGCGCGCCATCGCGCGCTGCATGTCGCTCGGGATCTCGACGTCCTTGACCTCGACCACGGAGACCTTGATCCCCCAGGGCGAGGTGGCGTCGTCGATGATCGTCTGGAGGATGCTGTTGATCTTGTCGCGCTCCGAGAGGAGCTCGTCGAGAACGTGCTGGCCGAGCACCGACCGCAGCGTCGTCTGCGCAATCTGGGAGGTCGCGTTCATGTAGTTCTCGACCTGCACGATCGCCGCCTTCGGCTCGACGATCCGGAAGTACGCGACGGCGTTGACGCGCACGGGAACGTTGTCCTTCGTGATCACTTCCTGTGGCGGGACGTTCAGGGTCACGGTTCGGAGCTCGACCTTCTCCATCTTGTCCACGAACGGGATCAGGAGAAAGAGGCCCGGCCCCTTCGGCTCGGGGAGAAGCCGACCCAGACGGAAGATGACACCGCGCTCGTACTCCCGCGCGATCTTCACGGTCGCGGAGAGAACGATCAGCAACAGGACAACGACGATGGCGCCGACGATCAAAGCGGTATTCACAAGCTGTCGTCCCTTCGGGGAGCGGAGGCTGCGGTTGGGAGCAATCCGGCGGAAACCGGGCTACGAACAGGAACTTCCCGCAAATGCGGTGGTCCCACGACAGTAAGGATTCTATCAGGGTGACGCCGAAGACCTTGTGGGGGCGGTAGCGTCAGCCACCCTGGACCTGCCGTGAAGCTTCTCGTCGCCGCCATCACCGTCGTTCTCGCCGGGCTTGTTGCGCCGGCGGTGGCCTCTGCCGGCCCGACGTCGATCTCCTATCGCTCGCTGCCGTCGGCCGCCGCCACAACCCGGGTGATTACCACGAAGCGGTTCGATCTGATCGGGCTGCGCTGGCGAGGCCCCGGCTCGGTCAGGTTCCAGGTGCAGAAGATCGACGGCACGTGGGGCGCGTGGCTCGACGGGATCGTCGAGGGCGACGACCAGCCCGACTTCGGGGCCAGCGAGGACACGAGCGAGGGGGGCTGGCGCCTCGGCAATCCGACCTGGGTCGGCCCTGCGACAGCCTTCCGGACGAGGGTCACGGGTCGGGTCACCGATCTTCGCGCGGCGCTCGTCCGCAGCCCGGAGCAACTGATCCCGCTTCGGGCGCTCACCGCCGCGGGTGCGCCCCCGATCGTGCCGCGGAGCGCCTGGGGCGCAGACGAGACGATCCGACGAGGTACCCCCGACTTCGCGCCGAGTGTCCGCTTCGCGATCGTCCACCATACGGCGGGGCCAAATGACTACTCACCGTCACAGGCCGCGGCGATCGTGCGGGGCATCCAGACCTATCACGTCAAGTCGAACGGCTGGAGCGACATCGGCTACAACTTCCTCGTCGATCGCTACGGCACGGTCTACGAGGGACGCTACGGCGGGAGCGACCGGAACGTGATCGGCGCCCACGCACGCGGCTTCAACACCGGTTCCGTGGGTGTCGCGGTGATCGGCACCTTCAGCAACGCTGCAGTTCCCGCTGCCGCCTCGCGCTCGCTCGAAAAGCTGCTCGCCTGGCGGCTCGACCTTGCGCACGTCGATCCCCAGGCGTCTGTCGCGCTCATCTCCGGCGGCAGCGAACGCTACCTCCCGGGCGTTCCGGTCACGCTCCGCGCCGTGTCGGGTCATCGCGACACCGGGCTGACGATCTGCCCCGGTGACACGCTGTACGCCCAACTCGGTGCGCTAGCGGGCAGGTCGTTCGCGATCGGCCTACCGAAGATCTTCGAACCAACCGTCACCGGAGGCCTCGGCGGGCCGGTGCGATTTCGCGCGAGGGTCTCCGGGAGATCCTCGTGGCGGGCCGTCGTGGTGGACGCGCTCGGGACAGAGCTCGGTTCGCAGACGGGGCTAGGCCCTGTGGTGGACTGGACGTGGGACGCTTCGCTCGTAGCGGGACAGGGGATTCGCTGGAGGATCGACGTCACCGGCGCGACGTCCGCGAGCGGGGCATTCGGCAAGCCGACAACGAGCGGCCCGCTCGCGATCACCGCTGTGGCAGCGGAACCGGCGACGATCAGCCCGAACGGCGACGGCTTTGCCGACACGACGACGATCACGTACACCCTGTCGGGTACGGCGACCGTCTCGGCAGCGCTTGTCGATGCGGTAGGCGATAGCCTGGCCGACCTCCTTCCCGCGGTGCGCCAGACCGCAGGCCCGCACACGATCGCGTTCGACGGACTCGCCCAGCCGGACGGCGTCTACCGCGTCGTCTTCACGGCGACGGACTCGCGTGGGGCGGCAGCCACCGCTGACGTCGAGATCGTCATCACCCGAACGCTCGTCTCCCCGTCGCTGTCGCCTGCGGTCTTCACGCCGAACGGCGATGGAAGAGCCGATGAGCTTCGCGTGGCGTTCGTCCTCTCGGCTCCCGCCACGGTTCGCCTGCGCGTGCTTCGGGACGGCAAGTGGGTGGCCACGCTCGCCAACTCGACCTTCGAGCCCGGCAAGCAGACGGTCATCTGGGACGGCGCGAAGCGGATCGGCGTCGCTCCGGATGGCCCGTACACGGCGGTGATCGAGGCGACCGATGCGATCGGCACCGGCGCGGCCGCGTTGCCGTTCGTCCGCGACGCAAACCCACCAAAGCTCCGGCTCTCCCCGAAGCCGGCGCGTCTCTGGGTCACGGAGGCGGCGACCGTATCCGTGCGCGTGAACGGTTCGCTGCGACGGCTCGAAGCTCGCGCTCCCGGGTACGTGGTGTTGAGCGGTGTCAAGCGCGTTCGCACGCTCACTGCGGTCGCTCGTGATGCCGCCGGCAATCGCAGCGCGACCCTCCGGTACCCGTAGGTCAACGCCGGACTGCGGCCTGAGCTCCGGGCGAGGACAGTAGACTCGCCTGATGCAATCCTCTCGACGCTCGCGCGGTGGGATCGGCGTCCCCCTTCGTCCGGAGCCCACGCTCGTCTACGAGCGGCTCAGCGACCCGATCCTCGTGAGGCGAGCGAAAGACGGCGATGCCGAAGCTCTTCGGGCGCTCTGCGAGCGACATGCGCCGCGCGTGGAGCGCCTCGCCCGGCACGTGCTCGCCGAGCCAGAGGACGCGAGGGACGCCGCCCAGGAGGCGCTTGCAAAGCTCTGCGTCAAGCTCGGACAGTTCCGCGGGGAGGCGGCGTTCGCAACCTGGTTGCACCGTCTCACGCTGAATGCGTGTCGCGACGTCGCGCTCCGGGGCCCGGCCCGACAGCACTCGCCGCTCGAGGACGACGTCCGTGCCGCGGATGGCCCGACGCCCGATCGCGAGGCGGAGCTCTCCGAGCTTCGGTCCGATCTCCGCGACGGCCTCGCCGCGCTGCCAGCTGCCCAGGCACACGTTCTCGTGCTCAAGGACGCGCTCGGCTTCTCGTTCGAGGAGATTTCCGCGTCGTCCGGAATGCCGGTCGGCACCGCCAAGTGTTACGCCCACAGGGCGCGCACGACGATGCGCGAACTGCTCGAAGAAGGAGCCGCTGCATGATCCCTCGAGCCCCCTTCGGCAAGGATGTGATCGAGAGCATCATCCCGCACCGAGATCCGTTCCTCCTCCTCGACGAGGTGATCGAGCTCGTCCCGGGCAAGAAGGTCGTCGCGACCCGCGCTCGTTCGCGCCGATGACTGGTGGTTCCCCGGTCATTTCCCGGCGCGGCCCGTGATGCCCGGCGTGCTGATCGTCGAGGCGATGGCTCAGGCGGGAGCGGTTGCCGTTCTCGTCGAAGAGGAGAACCGCGGCAAGATCGCCTTCTTCGCCGGGATCGACGATTGCCGGTTCAAGCGCGTTGTCTCACCCGGAGAGACGCTGACGCTCACCTGCGAGATCGATGCGATGCGAGGGCCGATCGGCCGCGGCAAGGCAACGGCCACGGTCGACGGCGCACTGGCGGTGCGCGGCACACTGACGTTCGCGGTGGAGCGATGATCGGCTCCGCCTCCGGCCCGCGCATCGGGATCACGGGTCTCGGGACGAACGTTCCCGAGACCGTGATGACGAACGACGACATGGCGAAGTTCGTCGACACCTCGGACGAGTGGATTCGCGAGCGCACGGGTATCCGCGAGCGTCGCATCGCCTCGCAGGAGGAGGCTCTCACCGACATCGCCCTCCCCGCGGTGCGTGAGGCCCTGGCAGATGCGGAAGCCGACGTGTCCGAGATCGATCTCGTGATCTGTGCCACCGTGACTCCCGACATGCTGTTCCCGACCGCGTCGGCACTGATGGCCGACACGCTGGGAATGCGGAACGCCGCAGCCTATGACCTGCTCGCCGGCTGTACGGGCTTCATGTACGCGATCGCCCAGGCCTACGGGATGCTCGCGTCGGGGCTGTCGAAGAAGGCGCTCGTCGTTGGGGGCGACCTGCTGTCGAAGGTGCTCAACTGGGAGGATCGCTCCACGGTCGTCCTCTTCGGTGACGGTGCCGGAGCGGTCGTGATGGAGCCGGTCACGACCGGGGGGTTCCTGGGTTTCGAGCTCGGGGCTGACGGCGGTGGCGGAATCCATCTCTGCTATCCCGGCAGCGGCTCGCGCCACTACGAGGGCCCGAAGCCCGCGCTGATGATGAACGGCCGCGAGGTGTTCAAGTTCGCGACACGCGTGATGGTCTCGTCGGCCGACGCAGTGCTCGAGCAGTGCGGCAAGACGATCGACGACGTCGACGTCTACGTCCCGCACCAGGCGAACAAGCGCATCATCGACTACGCCGTCGGCAAGCTCGGAATTGCACCCGAGAAGACGGTCGTGAACGTCGACCGGTATGGAAACACCTCGTCCGGCTCGATCCCGCTCGCCCTCGCCGACGCGCGAGCCGAGGGGCGCCTGACGGACGGCGCGCTCGTGTTGATGACGGGCATGGGAGCCGGCCTCACGTGGGGCTCGGCGCTACTTGAATGGAGCAGTTCTGCCTAGGCAGAACTGCTAGATAGGGCGTGCTATCGGTTGCGTATGGAAGGAAGGCGCAATGCTTGAGCTCACGATATTGACAGGAGGCACGGGCCGATGACAGATCCCGGACGTGGGGGCAAGGTTGCATTCTGTTTCCCGGGGCAAGGGGCTCTCGAGGCCGGGATGGGCCGAGAGCTCGCAGAGTCCGTTCCGGCAGCGATGGAGGTGTACGAGGCCGGTAGCGACGCCTCCGGTCTCGATCTCCAGAAGCTCTGCTTCGACACCCCGCTCGAGGAGCTCGTCGACACCGAGGTGCAGCAGCCGGCGCTGATCGCGACATCGCTCGCGATCCTGGCGGCGATCCGTGCCGAGGGCCTCGAGCCCGACGTCGTCGTCGGCCACTCGGTCGGCGAGTTTGCTGCGCTGGCCTCGGTCTCGGCGATGGGGACGGGCGAGGCGATCGGGTTCGTGCGCGAGCGCGGCCTTGCGATGGCCGAGGCAGCACGACTTCACCCGGGCTCGATGGCCGCGATCCTGGGCCTCGAGGACGAGGCGGTCGAGGAACTGTGCAGCCGGATCGAAGGAGTCTGGCCGGCGAACTACAACTGCCCGGGCCAGATCGTCGTGTCGGGTGAGAACGCCGCCGTCGACCGGCTCTGCGCCGAGGCCGAGTCGATCGGGGCCCGGAGGGCCGTCAAGTTGAAGGTCTCGGGTGCCTTCCACAGCCCGCTCGTCGAGCGTGCGGCGGATCGCTTGCGCCCCGCGATCGAGTCGATCCGCTTCCACGATCCGATCGCTCCGTTCATGTCGACCGTCACGGCGCACGTCGAGCCCGCCACGCGCTTCGCCTCGATCCTGGTCGAGCAGCTCACTGCTCCCGTGAAGTTCACGCAGGCTGCTCGCGAGCTCGTCAGCGACGGCGTCACGACGTTCGTCGAAGTCGGGCCCGGCAACGTCCTCTCGGGTCTGATCAAGCGGATCGACCGGAGCGTCCGCGCGATCTCGGTGAACGATCGCGCGAGCCTCGAGAAGGCCCGCGAGGTGCTCTCGACATGAGCGGGTTCTGCTCCCTCGAGGGCAAGACGGCGCTCGTCACGGGGGCCTCACGAGGGATCGGACGCGCGATTGCCGAGGAGCTGGCTGCGGCCGGCGCCTCGGTCGTCGTCGGTTACCGCTCTGGCGAGCAGGAGGCCGAGGAGGTCGCGTCCGCGATCGGCGGCCGCGCGGTGCAGGCCGACGTCTCGGATCCTGCGTCCGCGCTCGCACTCGTCGAAGCTGCTGGCGACATCGACATCCTCGTCAACAACGCCGGTCTCACGCGAGACGGGCTGCTCGCCCGGATGAGCGACGACGACTGGCACACGGTGCTCGAGACGAACCTCTCCTCGGTCTTCTACACCTGCCGCGCGGTGGCGCGACCGATGATGAAGAAGCGCGCCGGCGCCATCGTCAACATCTCGTCGATCGTCGGAGTTCACGGCAACTGGGGTCAAACGAACTACGCAGCTTCGAAGGCCGGGATCATCGGATTCACGAAGTCGCTGGCGCGCGAGCTCGGCAGCCGCAACGTCCGGGCGAATGTCGTCGCGCCGGGATACATCACGACCCAGCTCACCGATGTGCTCCCCGAGGAGGCGACCGAGGCGATGCGACAGCAGACACCGCTCGGCCGGCTCGGCGCCCCTGAGGACGTCGCCGGCGCCGTCCGGTTCCTCGTCTCCGACCAGGCGTCATTCGTCACGGGCGAAGTGCTGCTCGTCGACGGTGGCCTCGGCATGTAGCCTGCGTTCCCGTGGAATCGAGCAACGGACAGCGAAGGGTCGTCGTCACCGGAATCGGTGCCGTCAGCTCCCTCGGGAACACGGCCGAGGACACCTGGGCAAACCTGATCGCGGGGAGGTCCGGCGCGGGGCCGATCACGCAGTTCGACTCGAGTAACTACGCGGTGCACTTCGCGTGCGAGGTCAGGGACCTCGAGATCACTGACTACATGGACTACAAGGCGTCGCGGCGCATGGATCGGTTCACGCACCTCGCGCTCGCAGCTGCCAGGCAGGCCGAATCGGACTCCGGGCTCGTGATCGCGCCGATCGCCGAGCGGGTCGGCGCCGCCGTCGCCACCGGCATCGGCGGGCTGAAGTCGTTCGAGACGTGCGTCAACCAGCTGAACGATCGTGGGCCCGACCGCGTCAACCCGTTCTCGATCGTCCAGATCATCCCGAACCTCGCCGCCGGCTGGGTCTCGATCGAGCTCGGCACGCGTGGCCCCTTGCTCTCGCAGTGCACGGCGTGCGCTGCGTCGAACATGGCGATCGGAGACGGGATGGATGCGATCCGCCTCGGTCGCGCGGACGTGATGATCTGCGGCGGCACGGAGGCCCCGGTGACGAGCGTGAGCATCGCGGGCTTTGCGGCAATGCGCGCGATCTCCCGACGGAACGACGACCCGGAGCGGGGCTCGCGACCGTTCGACGGCGAGCGCGACGGCTTCGTCATGGGCGAGGCGGCGGGCATGGTCGTGATCGAGGAGCTCGAGCACGCGAAGGCGCGTGGCGCCAAGATCTACGCCGAGCTGATCGGGTACGGCGTCTCCTCCGACGCGAACCACGTCTCCGACCCCGACCCGACGGGAGAGAACCCCGCGAGGGCGCTCAAGATGGCCTTCGCCGACGCCGGGATCGAGGCGGAGGAGGTCGGCTACGTCAACGCGCACGGCACCTCGACGCCGTCGGGCGACTCGGGCGAGACGCGCGTGTTGAAGGTCGCGCTCGGCGAGGACAAGGCCTACCGCACCCCGATCTCCTCGACGAAGGGCGCGACGGGCCACTGCCTCGGCGCCGCGGGTGCGATGGAGGCGATCTTCACCATCCTCGCGCTCGAGCGCGGCATTCTCCCGCCCACGATCAACCAGACGACGCCCGATCCGACGTGCGACCTCGACTACATCCCGAACGAGGCCCGCTACGAGCAGGTCGAGATCGGCGTCTCGAACTCGTTCGGCTTCGGTGGGCACAACGCCTGCCTCGTGTTCCGCCGCTGGCACGACGAGCAAGGAGAGGCTTCCGCCGCTCCTCAGGGTTAGGGCAGGCGCAACTCGAGAAACAGGGTGTCACGCCAGACGCCGTCGAGCTCGGCGATCCGCTCGCGGCGGCCAACTACCCGGAAGCCCGCTCGCTCGTGAAGCGCCACGCTCGCGGCGTTCGTCGGGAAGACGCTCGTCTGGATCGTCCAGATGCCTGCCGTGCGCGCCGCTTCGACGAGGGCCTGCATGAGCGCGCTTCCGATTCCGCTGCCCCGAGCGGCCGAGGCGACGTAGACGCTGTTCTCCACGACCCCCGCGTAGCAGGGACGTGTCGACACGGGAGCGATCGCAGCCCAGCCAACCACGGAGCCGTCGATCTCCGCGACGAAACGACCTTCGCGGTGTCTCGTCGCATCGAAGGAGCTCCACGAAGGTGGCTCGGTTTCGAACGTGGCGTTGCCGGTCGCGATACCGTCGGCCCAGATGGACGCAACCTCGGGCCAGTCGGCCTCCGTCATCGCTCTCAGCGTCGCTCCCATCGTTCCGGCAGAGGATAGGCAAGCCCCTACACTTCACCGCCGTGGAACTTCGCCGCCCCGACAGGACGGAAGACTTCGCAGCGGCTCTCGCGCTCATGCAGGCCTGCGACCACGCGGTCTATGGCGATACCGACTGGACCGAGCAGGAGTTGGGAGAGGAGTGGGAGGGCCTCGACCTCGAGCAGAACGCCTGGCTCGCCGTCGACGGCGACGCGCTCGCTGGAGTGATGCATCTCTCCGAGATCCGCGACGGCCGGATCATCACGGACGGATACGTCCACCCGGCCCACACCGGTCGCGGCGCCGGGACGCTGCTGCTCGCCGCGGTCGAGGCCCGGGCACGAGAGCTCGAGCCCGGGCTCGCTCCCGGCAAGCGGGTCTACCTCGAGTCGGCGCATCTCGTCGGCGACCCCGGCGCCCCCGCTCTCTTTTCGAGCAGGGAGTACCAACGGGTGAGGACGTTCTTCCGGATGGTGCGCGCGTTGGAGGAACCGGAGCCG
Organism: uncultured Thermoleophilia bacterium; assembly: GCA_963741655.1. GTDB lineage: Bacteria > Actinomycetota > Thermoleophilia > Gaiellales > Gaiellaceae > Gaiella. Next base: position 617,806 of record CAVUIQ010000004.1, on the reverse strand, counting down.
CAGCCCGTGCTGCCCGCGGGCCTCGAGATCCGGGCATTCGATCCCGACGTCCACGGGCCTCGACTCCACGCCGCTTTCGAAGAGGCGTTCGCGAGCGAGTGGGGTCACAATCCACAGCCGTACCAGGCGTGGCGGGAGAAGGTCATCGGGTGGTCTCGGTTCGAGCCAGAGCTCTTCGTCGTCGTATGGGACGGCGCCGAGATCGCGGCCTTCTCGCTCAACTACGACAAGCGGATGGGCGACTGGGGCTGGATCGGGAGCGTTGGCGTCAGGCCTGCCTGGCGCCGCCAGGGTCTCGGGCTGGCGCTCCTCCAGGAGAGCTTCCGGCGCTTCGCCGACCGTGGCGAGCGCACGGCCGCGCTCGGGGTGGACAGCGAAAACCCGACGGGTGCAACGCGCCTCTACGAGCGAGCCGGGATGACCGTGCTCTGGCGCGCCGACGTCTGGCAGAAGGAGCTTCGAGCCGGTGATTGAGTCGTGAGCGCACTCCGCGCGCGCTGCCCCGACTGCCGGACGTTCACGGCCGTCGCGGTCGACACCGAGTATCAGTGCCACAGCTGTGGGCGCGAGTTCGCTGCGGGCCTCGTTCGCGTCCCGCGTGCCTGGGGCGCCGGCGGCGAGACGATGGCTGCCGCCGCCTCGCTCGCGCTGCCGTATCCCGAGGCGGCGGTGATCGAGGAGGAGTCACTCGAGGATCAGGTCGCTGCTCAGATCCGCAACCTGCCGGCCCTGCCCCTGGTTCTCGGCGGCTGCTGCTGCGCTCACGTGGGAGCGATCCGTGGTCTCTCCGCGCGCCCCGGACGGCTCGCGGTCGTCTGGGTCGATGCCCACGGCGACCTCAACACGCCCGAGACGTCGCCGTCGGGGAACGAGTGGGGGATGCCGTTGCGGATGGTGATCGACGCCGGCGACGTCGCGCCCGGCGACGTCGCGCACGTCGGGGCCAGGAGCCTCGATCCACCCGAGGTCGCCTACATGGAGCAGATGGGAATCGACGAAGATCTCGACCGCGCGCTCGACGGCTGCGACCGGGTCTACGTCGCGTTCGACTGCGACGTTCTCCGCCCCGGGGAGCTCGACGTCTTCATGCCGGAGCCGGGCGGACCGACTCTGACGGAGGCCGAGGCGTTGCTCGCAGACATCGCCCGACGAGGCAAGCTCGTCGGGCTCGGCCTGACGGGACTGACGGAAGCTGCCGACCCGGATCTCGTTGCGCGGCTCGCCGCAGCAGCCGGTCTGTAACCGTCCAGGCGAAACGCGGGTCTAAGATGGCGTAGATGTCCGCCACCGACAAGATCGATGTCTCGATCGAGCACAAGCGGGCCACTCTCGACGACGGGAAGGCAAAGAAGCACCCCAACACCTGTCCCGGCTGTGGATCCCACTACCGCGACGACGAGCTCCAGGAGCACCTCCGGGTCTGCCCGCACTGCGGGCACCACTTCCCCGTGCGCGGCCTCGAGCGGATCAAGCAGCTCTCCGACCCATCGAGCTTCGTCGAGGACGAGGGCTCGCTGCGCTCGGGTGATCCTCTCGAGTTCTTCGACCTCAAGCCGTACACCGAGCGACTTGCCGAGGCCGAGGTGACAACCGGCCTGGGCGACGCGATGATCACGGGTACAGCGCGGATCGAGCTCCTTCCGTGCCGCCTCGCGGTGATGGACTTCTCGTTCATGGGCGGGTCGATGGGGAGCGTCGTCGGTGAGAAGTTCGCCCGCGCCTGCGATCACGCGGCGGCCGACGGCCTGCCGCTCATCTCCGTCTCGTCCTCGGGCGGGGCGCGGATGCAGGAGGGGATCCTGGCCCTCATGCAGCTACCGAAGACGATCTGCGCGCTCGAGGATCTCCACGAGGCGGGAGGCGTGATGATCTCGGTGCTCGCGCATCCGACGACGGGCGGCCTGCTGGCCAGCTTCGCCTCACTCGGCGACGTCCTCGTCGCGGAGCCTGGAGCCCTGATGTCGTTCGCCGGCCCGAGGGTCGTGGCGCAGACGACCCGCGAGAAGCTACCGGAGGACTTCGGCCTCGCCGAGTCGAATCTCCGCTTCGGTCACATCGACCGGATCGTGCCGCGTGGAGAGCTGCGGCCGGTGCTCGCCCAGCTCCTGCGGCTCTTCGGGAGCAAGCCATGACGAGCGAGGCCGAGCTCGGGCTGCGCGACCGCCTCGCCAAGCTGAGCGGGGTCAAGCTCTTGCGCGGGACACAGCTCTCCGCGGAGCTCGAGCGCCTGCAGCGGCAGCTCGAGCGGCTCAAGGACGACACCTCGGACGAGGAGATCTGGAAGCGCGTCGAGCTCGCACGTCACCAGGAGCGCCCTTACACGCTCGACTACGTCGAGCGCATCCTCGACGACTTCTTCGAGCTCCACGGCGATCGCGGCCGGATGGACGACCACGCGATCGTGGCGGGGATCGGCAAGCTCGAGGGGCGGACGGTTGCCCTCCTCGGGCATCAGAAGGGGCGCGATCTGAAGGAGCGCACGCGGCGCAACTTCGGGATGGCGTACCCGGAGGGCTACCGCAAGGCGATTCGCGTGATGGAGCTCGCCGAGCGGCACCGGTTCCCGCTGATCACGCTGGTGGACACTCCCGGTGCGTTTCCGGGGATCGCGGCCGAGCAGCACGGGCAGGGCGGCGCGATCGCTCGTTCGCAGGCCGTGATGGTGCGGCTCAGCGTGCCGACGGTCTCGGTCGTGATCGGGGAGGGAGGCTCCGGCGGCGCGATCGCGATCGCCGTCGCGGATCGGGTCCTGATGCAGGAGAACGCGATCTACTCGGTGATCTCGCCCGAAGGGTGCGCAGCGATCCTCTGGCGTGATGCCTCGCAGGCGAAGAAGGCAGCGTCGGCCTTCCGGCTCGACGCCGCCCACTGCCTCGATCTCGGCGTGATCGAGGGGATCGTCCCGGAGCCGGTCGGGGGCGCGCAGACCGATCCTGATGCAGCAGCGACCCTGCTCCAGGAGTCGGTCGTCTCTCACCTGCACGAGCTCGACGGGATCGCCCCTGACGACCTCAGACGCACGCGGCGCGCGAAGTTCCGCGCCATGGGCGTCTTCGCGTAGTCGCGGCGTTTCTCCACACTATCCACAGGCTTATCCCCCGCCCGGAAAGTGCGGTTCTGCAGGGAAAAAGCCGGTTCTGTTTCGAAGATGTTAAGCGGGCGGTGAGCCCGTTTGAAGTCAGGCCGTGTCGGAGCGCCGGAACAAGCGTGTGATCCACGCACCCGCGCCGACCACGGCCGCGAGGACGAGCGCGATGAGGTTCGTCTGCACACAGGTACGACACGCGTTGCAACACACGGCAGCCATCGGCGCGTTGTCGCCGTACTTGGCAGCGGCCTGGGACGATCTTCCCGGTTGCGAACGTTTTCACGCTACTCAGAGTAGCGCGCGTACCCACGACCGGCCAGGGCTCGATCGGTGATGATGCGCCGGTGGCCCTCGACGACTATCGCCGGAAGCGGAAGCCCGGATCGACGCCGGAGCCGTTCGAGAGCGGTGACGATCGTCCGGGGCGCCGCTTCGTCATCCAGCGCCATGCTGCGCGGCGGCTGCACTACGACCTGAGGCTCGAGCGCAACGGCGTTCTCGAGAGCTGGGCCGTGCCGAAGGGGATGCCCATGACGGCCGCCGAGCGACACCTCGCCGTCCACGTCGAGGACCATCCGCTCTCCTACGCCGACTTCGAGGGCGAGATTCCCGCCGGACAGTACGGCGCCGGAACGGTCGAGATCTGGGATCGCGGCACCTACGAGCTGGTCGAGGAGAAGCGTGACGGCGGCCTGACCGTGCGGCTCTCGGGCGAGCGGCTCGATGGGCTGTGGACGCTCGTTCCCGCGAAGCTCGACGGCGATCCGCGCAACTGGCTGCTCCTGCGCAAGGAGGCAACCGATCTCTTCCCGGACCTACGCGCCGATGCTCGCCACCGCGACCGAGACGCTCCCGGCCGGCGGCGAGTGGGCGTTCGAGCCGAAGTGGGACGGCTATCGCGCGATTGCGAGGATCGTGGGCGGTGAGGCGTCGCTCACGAGCCGAAACGGCAACGACCTCACGAGCCGCTTTGCGGCCGTTGCGAAGGCGCTCGTCGCTGCCGTGCGCTCTCCGTCTGCCGTTCTCGACGGTGAGGTCTGCGCGCTCGACGAGGTAGGCCGCTCGGACTTCGGCTTGCTGCAACGTGGGGAGGGCGCGATCGTCTTCGTCGCCTTCGATCTGCTCGAGCTCGACGGGACGCCGCTCGCCGATCGCACCTATGACGATCGGCGCCGCGCGCTCGAGGACGTGGTCGACTCTGCGGCAGGAGGCGTTGTGCTCTCTCCCTCCTTCGACGACGGCGCCGCGCTCGAAGGGGCCGCGCGCGAGCACGGCCTCGAAGGCGTCGTGGCCAAGAAGACGGAGCTCGACCTACCAACCCGGCCGACGGTCACCGGACTGGCGCAAGCTGAAGCTCAAGCACCGCCAGGAGCTCGTGATCGCGGGCTGGACGCGCGGCAAGGGGCGTCGCAGCAACGGCATCGGTTCGCTGATCCTCGGCGTGCACGGGCCGACCGGGCTTCGCGTACGCCGGCAACGTCGGGACGGGGCTCACCGACGCCGAGCTCGACCGTCTCGAGGCGCTGCTCGCACCGCTCGCGCGGCCGGACTCACCGTTTGCGGACGTGCCGCGGCTGCCACGGGTTCGGAGAGAGGACGTGACCTGGGTTGAGCCGACGCTCGTCGCCGAGATCGAGTTCGCCGAGTGGACGAAGGACCGTCGCCTCCGCGCTCCCGTCTATCTTGGGCTTCGTGACGACAAACGGGCGGCGGACGTCGTCGCGGAGAGGATTCCGATGCAGGCAGAGCTGACACGAGGCTCGCGGAAGCTCAAGCTCACGAACCTCGACAAGCCGTTCTGGCCGGACGAGGGGATCACCAAGGGCGACCTGCTCGCGTTCTACCGCGACGTCGCTCACGTCCTCGTGCCGCACCTCCGCGATCGGCCGTTCACGATGAAGCGCTATCCCGACGGCTGGCAGGGGAAGCACTTCTTCCAGAAGGACGCGCCGTCGCACATGCCGGAGTGGATCGCGCGAGCACCGTTCCCCGCTTCCACGCGTGACGGCGAGAAGCGGATCATCGACTACCCGCTCGTGAACGACGATCTCGCGCTCCTCTGGATGGTCAACATGGGCTGCATCGACATGAACGCGTGGACGTCACGCGTCGACCTGCCCGCTCGGCCGGACTGGGTCATCTTCGACCTCGACCCGTCCGACGACGTCGGCTTTCCGGAGGTGATCGAGGTGGCGCTCCTCGTGAAGCAGATCCTCGACCTCGTCGGGCTCGAGAGCTTCCCGAAGACGAGCGGCTCGCGAGGAATCCACGTGCTCGTCCCGATCGCGCGGCGTCATGGGTACGACCAGACGCGGGAGTTCGCGGGGATCGTCGCCGGTGCTCTCGCGCGCGCCCACCCCGGTCTCGTCACGACCGAATGGACGAAGAGCAAGCGTCGAGGGGTGCTCGTCGACGCCAACCAGAACGGGCCCGGGAGGACGACGGCGACGGTCTATTCGGTGCGGCCGCGGCCCGGTGCTCCCGTGTCGACGCCGCTTCGCTGGGACGAGGTACGGCCGGGGCTCGATCCGCTCGCGTTCGGCTTCGACGAGGTGCGCCTACGGGTCGCCCGTGACGGCGACCTGTTCGCGCACGTGCTCGGATTGCGGCAGTCGCTCGGTGCCGCGCTTCGCTCGCTCGCCTAGACGACGCCGAAGAGCGGGAGGGCCGGCTCGAGGCCGGTGATCTCGACCGGGACCGGTGAGACCCAATCCCTCCGCTCGAGGCGGAGGTCGTGGTGGAGGACGGGGATGCCGCGAGGGCTGATCTCGCGGATGCCCGTCTCGCGGTAGCCGAGCTTCTCGGAGACGCGGGCGGATGACGGGTTGCCCTCGAGCCAGCCGCTTGTTGCAGCGACCGCACCAAGGCCCCGGAAGATCAGCTCGAGCGCTGCAGCCCGCATCTCGGTGCCGATCCCACGTCCCTGGTGGGCGGCCCCGAGCCAGGAGCCCGTCTCGACCGTTCGCACGTTCGAGAAATCGGTGCTCGAGATGCCCTGCGCTCCGACGAGCGAACCCGATTCCCAGACGAGGAAGTCAATCCGCCATGCTTCCGGACGCCAGGCGGTCAAGAGCCCTGCGTGGTAAGCAACAAAATCGTCGGGGAAGGTCGGCTCGCCGATCCGATCCGACCATGCGACCGCGAAGGGCATCTTCTCGGGCGGATGGATCCCGCGTTGCGCGAGCCGCCCGAGCTCGTCGATCTCCTCGGGCGTCCCGAGCCGCAGCTCGAGCCGCGGCGTCCGCAGTCGCACGTCGAACAGGGGTGCGAGGTCGATCACTCCTCGAGCCCCTCGGGATCGCTGAAGCTCGAGAGATCGGATGCGACGCGCTGGCCCACACCGCTCATTGTGACCTTGCCGTGCGACCGCTGTCTGCTTGACAAACACTTATGCGTGTCATTATATTTGCCAATACACACTAATTCAGTAGGAAATACAGAAAAGGACGTTCCTCATGCGGCGCACAGTCATCACCTGCCTTCTCGTCGTGGCGATCGCCCTGGTCGCCGCCACCGCAGCATTGGCCCGAAGCGCGGACACCCGCCTCAGCCTCGTCGGCTACGCCGTGCCCCGTGAGGCGCTCGGCGACATCATCAAGGCCTGGGAGAAGACGCCGGAAGGCTCGGGCGTGAGCTTCACGCAATCGTATGGCGCCTCGGGCGATCAGGCGCGCGCCGTTGCGAACGGCCTTCCGGCCGACATCGTGCAGCTCTCCACCGGCCTCGACGTCGACTACCTCGTCGAGAAGGGCCTCGTCGACAGGAACTGGGACAAGCAGTCCTACAAGGGCATCGTGACGAACTCGCTCGTCGTGTTCGCCGTACGCCCGGGTAACCCGAAGAGGATCAAGACCTGGGACGACCTCGTCAGGCCCGGCGTCGAGGTGATCACTGCGAACCCCTTCACATCGGGGGCCGCGAAGTGGAACATCCTCGCCGCATACGGCGCGCAGCGGAAGCTCGGGAAGACCGACAAGCAGGGTCGGGCGTACGTGCAGAAGCTGTTCAAGAACGTCGTCGTGCAGGCGAAGTCGGGCCGCGACGCGACGAACGCCTTCCTCTCCGGGAAGGGCGACGTGCTCCTCACGTACGAGAACGAGGCGCTCCTCTCCCGCAAGAACGGCCAGGACATCCAGTTCACGATCCCGAAGCAGTCGATGCTGATCGAGGCGCCGATCGCGGTGGCGAAGACGAGCAAGAGCCGCGACAAGGCGAATCAGTTCATCCGCTTCACGAAGTCGGATACGGCACAGCGGATCTGGGCCGAGTGGGGATTTCGGCCGGTGAGCAAGAAGATCTACCGCGAGGTCAAGGCGAAGTTCCCATCGCGGCCGACGGTGTTCAGGATCAGCGACCCGATCTTCGGCGGCTGGGCGGTGGCCGACCGCAAGTGGTTCGATCCAAAGGGGAGCATCATGGTCGAGATCGAGAAGTCGATCGGAGGCCCCACTGGCTAGCGTCTCTGCCGCGGCGGCCTCGGGCCGACCGGTGAAGGTTCACGGGGAGAGGGCGGCCACCGCCCTCTCCCTCGGCGTTATCACTCTCTATCTGACCCTGATCGTGATGCTGCCGATCGCGGCGCTCGTCTGGGCCTCACGCAGCGACGGCAAGCAGGCGTTCTGGGATGCGGTAACGAGCCCTCAGGCCGTCGCAGCGCTCAAGTTGACGGTCGGCGCAGCGTTCATCGTCGCCGTCCTGAATGCCGTACTCGGCACGATCACGGCCTGGGTTCTCGTGCGGGACGACTTTCGCGGCAAGTCGGTGATCAACTCGATCATCGACCTTCCGTTCGCTCTGCCGACGATTGTTGCCGGGCTCACGCTGCTCGCGCTCTACGGCCCGGAGTCGCCGATCGGGATCGATATCGCCTTCACCCGCACCGCCATCCTCGCGGCCCTCATGTTCGTCACGCTCCCCTTCGTCGTTCGCACCGTCCAGCCGGTGCTGACGGAGATCGACGCCGAGATGGAAGAGGCGGCGAAATCCCTCGGCGCCTCGGAACTCACCACATTTCGAAGGGTGATCCTCCCAAACATCCTTCCGGGGATTCTCTCCGGATTCGCACTGGCCTTCGCCAAGGCCGTTGGCGAGATCGGGTCGCTCGTGATCATCTCCGGCAACCTGCCCTACAAGACGGAGGTCTCCTCCGTGTTCATCCTCGGGCAGATCGAGAGCGGCAATCCGGCCGGTGCGGCCGCCGTTGCGGTCGTCCTGCTCGTGATCTCGTTCGCGATCCTGCTCGGTGTCGGTGCGATCCGGCACTTCACGACGAGGCATGATCGTGCGTAGGCTTGCGCTTCGATTCATCGCCCTCGGGTACCTGGCGGCGATCCTCATCGCGCCGCTCGGCGTCGTGTTCTACCGCACGTTCGAGGACGGCTTCGCAGCTGCCTGGGAAGCGCTCTCGACACCCGAGACGATTCACGCCTTCAAGCTCACCCTGATCATCACTGCGATCGCAGTGCCGCTGAACACCGTGTTCGGGATCGTCTGCGCAATTGCGATCGTCCGTCGCCGCTTCCCCGGCAAGGGGCTGTTGAACGCATTCATCGACCTTCCGCTCGCCCTCTCGCCCGTGGTCGTCGGCCTCTCACTCTTCCTGCTCTACGGGCGCACCGGATGGTTCGGTGGCTTCTTCGAGCGCCACGACATCCAGGTGCTCTTTGCCTTGCCGGCAATGGTGATCGCCACGATCTTCGTCTCGCTCCCCTTCGTCGCGCGGGAGGTCGTGCCCACCCTGCGTGAGATCGGCGACGAGCAAGAGCAGGCAGCACGAACGCTCGGTGCAAGTGGCTGGCAGACGTTCCGCCGGATCACGCTGCCCTCGATCCGCTGGGCTGTGATCTACGGCGTCATCCTGACGACGGCGCGCTGCCTCGGGGAATACGGCGCAATCGCGGTCGTCTCGGGCCGGATCCAGGGCCAGACCGAAACCGCGACGCTCCGCGTCGAAGAGCGCTACGACAGCTTCGACCTCGCCGGGGCCTACGCGATCGCGATCGTCCTCGCGCTGATCGCGATCGCCGTCTTGCTGCTCATGACCCTCGTCAAGCCAAGGGAAGGGACGGTCTAGGTGTCGATCCACGTTCGCAATGTCTCGAAGAGCTTCGGTGACTTCTCGGCCCTGGATGGCGTCACGGTCGACGTCGCCGGCGGTTCGCTGACTGCGCTGCTCGGTCCGAGCGGCTCTGGCAAGTCGACGCTGCTCCGAATCATTGCGGGCCTCGAGACCCCTGACCAGGGCGAGATCGTCATCTCCGGTGAGGACGCGACAGGCGTTCGCGTACAGGATCGGAACGTCGGCTTCGTCTTCCAGCACTATGCCGCGTTCAAGCACATGACCGTCCGCGACAACATCGCCTTCGGCCTGAAGGTACGCAAGCGGCCGAAGGCCGAGATCCGGGAGAAGGTCGACGACTTGCTCAAGCTCGTCCAACTCGAGGCCTTCGGGCATCGCTACCCGGCACAGCTCTCGGGTGGTCAGCGACAGCGCATGGCACTCGCGCGGGCGCTTGCTCCGAGCCCCGATGTTCTCTTGCTCGACGAGCCGTTCGGTGCCCTGGACGCCCGCGTGCGCGCCGAGCTGCGCGACTGGCTGAGACGTCTGCACGAGGAGGTTCATGTGACGACGATCTTCGTCACCCACGATCAGGCCGAGGCAATGGACGTTGCGAGCCAGATCGTGGTCATGAACCGCGGCAGGGTCGAGCAGGTCGGCGACCCGACCACGCTGTACGACGAGCCGGAGACCGAGTTCGTGATGCAGTTCGTCGGGGAGGCGAACCGACTCGGTGATCGCTGGGTGCGACCGCACGACCTCGAGCTCAGTCCGGACCCGACAACGGGCGGAGTCGAGTCCCAGATCGTGCGGGTCACGCGCTACGGGTTCGACGCGCGAATCGAGCTTGTCACGGCTGACGGCTCCGAACTGCTCGTCCAGGTGACGCGCGACAGGCTCGACGAGCTCGAGTTGGCGTCGGGCCAGATCGTGTGGGCCGCTGCGCTCAGCGAGCGGACGTTCGTCTGACGGTCGGCGATCGACGCGAAGCGGCGTCGGATCGCGCAACGAGATCGGCCAGCGTCGTGTGCTCGAGCACGCCACGCATCGCGGACCGAAGTTCCATCCAGACATCGCGCAGCGAAACGGCGACGCCCTGATAGACGATGTCGTCTGGACGTTCGCCGCGCACGCTCGCGATCGGTCCTTCGACGACCCTGATCACGTCTGCCACGGTGATCTCACCGGGGTGCACGGCAAGGCGGTAGCCCCCATCGGCTCCTCGCTGGCTTGCCACGAGGCCGCCGTTGCGGAGGTCGGCGAGGATGTTCTCGAGGAACTTGTGCGGAATTGCCTGCAACTCGGCAAGCCGCTCGCCCTTGACCTGGGCGGGCGCGGCTGCAGCGAGCTCGATCATGGCCCGGAGCGCGTAGTCGACCTTGGCGGAGATGCGCACGGTCTCATTGTGGCGCTTCGTCGGCGGGCTCGCCGAGCCGGCGCTCGAGGAATCGCCTCTCCGGGCCGTCCCCGGTGAGCTCGAGCGCCTGGACGTAGGCCTCGCGTGCCTCCTCCTCTCGCCCTAGCCGGCGCAGGAGATCCGCGCGCGCGGAGTGGAAGTGGCGGTACCCGCCGAGACCGGGAATCGCCTCGATCAGCGAGAGCCCTTCCTCTACCCGCCCCGCGAGGGCCACGGCAACGCCGTGGTTGAGGCGGGTCACGGGCGAGCCGTCGAGGCGCAAGAGCGCCTCGTAGGCGGCGACGAGCGTTGTGGCGTCGGAGCCCTCCGCGTGGCCGGCGGCGATCGCCGCCTGCAGCTGGTACACCCCGGGCCTGCGCTGCGCCTCGGCTCGTGCGAGCATCCGCAGCCCCTCGTCGATCGAGGCCCTGTCCCAGAGAGAGCGGTCCTGATCGGCGAGGAGGACGAGCTCGCCGTCTGGCGACAGGCGCGCGTCCCGTCGCGAGTCATGCAGGAGCATCAGCGAGAGCAGCCCGTATGCCTCGGGCTCGTCGGGCATGAGCACGCAGAGGAGCTTCGCCAGCCGGATCGCTTCGGCACAGAGATCGCGACGGACGAGCGTCCCTCCCGAGCTTGCTGCGTACCCTTCGTTGAAGACGAGGTAGATCACACGGAGCGCGGCCGTCAGCCTGTCCGGCAGCATCGCGTCGGCCGGGACGCGGAACGGAATCCCTGCGGTTCGGATCTTCCGCTTCGCCCTCACGAGGCGCTGCGCCATCGCCGGCTCCGGCACGAGGAAGGCCGCCGCGATCTCGGGTGTCGTCAGCCCGCCGACCTCGCGCAACGTGAGGGCGATCTGAACGTCGACGGCGAGCGCGGGATGGCAGCACGTGAACAGGAGTGCGAGCCGTTCGTCGGGCAGCGCGTTCAACTCGCCAGCGTCCTCGGGGAGCGATTCGAGGCGTGCGAGCAGCGCGGTCTTGTCGGCGAGGACGTGGTCACGACGGATCCGGTCGATCGCCCGGTTGCGGGCGGTCGTGACGATCCAGGCGCCGGGGTTGTCGGGCATCCCGCTCCGCGGCCACCTCTCGAGAGCGATTGCGAAGGCGTCCTGCACCGCGTCCTCGGCGCGTTCGAGATCGCCGAGGACGCGGGTCAGGATTGCGACGCACCGCGGCCATTCCTCTGCATAGACCGCGGCGAATCGCTCGTCGGTCACCGGGTGGCGAGCGGCCGGATCTCGAGGGTGCCGTAGTCCGCGGCCGGGACGAGAGCTGCGAGGCGGATCGCCTCGTCGAGGTCGGGCAGCTCCGTCACGAAGACACCGCCGAGCTGCTCCTTCGTCTCGGCGAACGGCCCGTCGGTGACGATCGTCTCTCCGTTCACGACCCGGACGACCTTCGCCTCCGACGCCCCGGCGAGCTCCTTGCCGGTCACGTTCGGATCGGCCTTGCCCATCTCCTCGAACAGCGTGATCCAGCGGGGCATCGACTCCGCCCGCAGGCGTGCAGCCTCCTCGTCCGAGATGCCCTCCCACGGCGACTGGTCGCTGTACACGAGCATTGCGTACTTCATGCTGCTGCCTCCTCGTCGACGTGAACGGGCCGTACCTCGATCGCGCCGCCATGCCAGGCGGCCGGGATCTTCGCCGCCCAGGCGATCGCATCCTCCAGCGAGTCGCACGAGAAGAGGTAGTAGCCGCCGAGCGACTCCTTCACCTCGGCGTAGGGCCCATCGGTGACGATCGCCTCACCGCTGCGGACGCGCACGCTCGTCGCCGCCGCGGTCGACTCGAGCTCGGCCGCATCGACGAGCGCTCCCGCCGCCTCGGCGTCGCGCGCGACGGCCATGTATCCCTCGTACGCTGCCGTGCGTTCGGACTCGGACATCGATTCCCACGAGTCTGGATCGCCGTACACGAGTGCCAGATACTCCACGTTGCCTCCCTTTCGTTGTTTGCGATTTCACCATGACGACGAACGGCGTGCACGGAAATCGACACAGGCAGTTCAGCTCGTAGCCATTCGCTCTACGAGGAGCAGCGCGGCCTCCTTGTCCAGCATCTCGTTCAGGTTGCCGCACTTCGGGCTCTGGACGCACGACGGGCAGCCGCTCGTGCAAGGACACCCACGCAGGAGTCGCTCGGTATCCGCAACCCAGCCCGTGAAGCAGTCGAACCCGCGCGCGGTGATGCCGACCCCGCCGGCATGACCGTCGTAGACGAAGACGGTCGGCGCGCCAGTCTGGAAGTGGACGTTCGTCGAGAGACCGCCGATGTCCCACCGGTCACACATCGCCCAGAGCGGCAGGAGGGAGATCATGGCGTGTTCCGCCGCGTGCAGGGCGCCGAGCAGCCGCGGCATCTCCTCGAGACCCTCGAGCAGATCGCCCTCGGGCGAGAACCAGACGGCCTCCGTCTGGAACGTCACCTCCGGCAGGATCAGCGGGATCACCGCCAGCGTCGAGCCGTCGCGGATCGCCTTCCGCTGGTAGGCGATCACCTGCTCGGTGACCGAGACCCGCCCGAAGTGAAGATCCACGCCCGCGACGCGCGTATGTCGCAATGGCTCGTCGATCGCGGTCTGCGTGTCCTTCTGCACCTGGGTGTACCAGTCCACGCCCGCCGGTTCGACGACGGCGGTCCGCGAGACGCCGTCGAGCTCGCGCACGAGGTACTGGGCGCCGAGATGGAGGTAGACGGCGCCCTGGTGGACGGAGGAATACGTCCGCTCGCGCTCGATGAGGCCGAGCACGGATCCCGTCGTGCCATCGACGATCGTGAACGAGTCACGATCTCCGGAGCGGAGCGAGAAGCGGCCCGCGGGAGTGTCCCGTCCCTTCCAGACGTACCCGGCCGGCGTCTTCTCGAGCTCGGGCAGCACGGCGGCGCGCTCGAGCGCTTCGCGGCCGAGCGTCGCCACGTCACGCTCGGCGATGGGGGCCTCGAAGGACGCGGCACAGACGTGCGGGTCGAGGATCCGATGATTCGCGTGGTCGAGGCGGGTCGCTTCGACCCGCCGCTCGAGCAGCGACGCCGGCTCGCGCATGAAGAACTGGTCGAGCGCATCCTCGCTTGCGATCAGCACGGCCAGGCCGTGCTCGCGGCGTCCGGCACGTCCCCACTGCTGGCGCAGCGAGGCGACCGTCCCGGGAAATCCAACCGAGATAGCGCAGTCGAGGCGGCCGATGTCTATCCCGAGCTCGAGCGCGTCGGTTGCAGCGACGCCCAGCAGCTCGCCCTCCATCAGGCGTCGCTCGATCTCCCGGCGCTGCGCTGGCGTGTAGCCGGCCCGGTACGGGGCGAGCCGCGCCGCGGTCGCCGTATCGACGCGCTCCGAGGTAAAGCGGTGGATCAGCTCGGCCGCCTTGCGGCTCTTCGTGAAGCAGATCGTGCGGAGACCGCGCGAGACGAGCCCGGCCATCAGGAGCGACGCCTCGGAGAGCGCGCTCGCCCGGACGCCGAGCTCCGGGTCGAGAAGGGCGGGGTTCCAGAGCACGATGTCCCGCTCGGCTCGAGCGGAGGTGTCCGTCTCGATGATCGTCGCGGCTTCTCCCGTGAGCGCGAGAGCGAGCTCGTCCGGGTTGGCGATGGTGGCCGACGCGAGGAGAAAGCGGGGCTCTGCGCCGTAGAGGCTCGCGAGGCGCCGCAGCCGGCGAATCACGTTGCCGACGTGGGAGCCGAAGACGCCACGGTAGACGTGTGCCTCGTCGATCACCACGTAGCGGAGGTTGTGAAGCACGTCCCCCCAGCGATCGTGGTTCGGGAGGATCCCGACGTGAAGCATGTCCGGGTTCGTGAGGATCACGTTCGCCGTCTTCCGGATCTGCCCACGTCGCTCCGGCTCGGTGTCGCCGTCGTAGATCGCGGGCCGGACCCCCGGCAGGCGGAACCCTGCGATGCCTCTGGCCTGATCCTGGGTCAGCGCCTTCGTCGGATAGAGGTAGAGGGCACGCGCCGTCGGTTCCCGGACGATGGCGTCGAGCACGGGCAGGTTGAACGCGAGCGACTTGCCCGATGCGGTGCCCGTCGTGACGAGGAGGTTCTCCCCTCTTGCGACCGCCTCCCACGCCTCGCCTTGATGGGCGTAGAGGCCGGCGATCCCCATTCGCTCGAGGGCGGCAGCGACACGGGGATCGAGACCGGCTGGAAGTGCCTCGAGTCGGGGTGCGCGCGACGGCTCGGTCGAGCGGTACGCGAGCTCGTCACCGACGAGGAGGTCGTCCCAGGGTCGCGTCACTCGCCGATGTGCTGCGCGAACGCCCGCTCGTAGCGGCTCTTGCTCTGGGGCCCGACCAGGGTCTCGCGTGCCTCGCCGTCGACGAACAGGATCACCGTCGGGATGGAGAGGACGCCGTACCGCGACGGAGTGCCGAGGTTGGCGTCGATGTCGAGCTTGACGAGCCGGGCTCGCCCGCCGGCTTCCTCTGCGATCGCGATCAGCGCGGGCTCGATCGCCTTGCAGGGCCGACACCACGGGGCTCCGAACTCGACGATCACGGGCACCTCGCTCTCGAGGACGTCTGTTGCGAACGTCGCGTCGGTGACCTCGTCCATCGAGGAAGTGTAGGCGCGGGACGGTCTCGCGACGACGAGAGCTACAGCTGCCCGCGGAGCGCCCGGTAGCGGAGTACCGGTACCTGGAGCATCGCCTCGACCACGATCGAGCCGCCCATCTTGGATTCGCCGACGCGGCGATCGACGAACGTGATCGGGATCTCGACGACGGAGAAGCCCTTGCGCATCACGCGGTAGGTCGTCTCGATCT
The DNA here is from genome assembly GCA_963741655.1 of uncultured Thermoleophilia bacterium. Classification (GTDB taxonomy): domain Bacteria; phylum Actinomycetota; class Thermoleophilia; order Gaiellales; family Gaiellaceae; genus Gaiella. The sequence continues at coordinate 602,498 of CAVUIQ010000004.1, read as the reverse complement.
GGAAGCCGTAGCCCCTGGCTGCGATCGCGTCGAGCTCGATCGCCTCGAGGACTTCTCGCCGGAAGCACTTGAAGCCGCCGGTGAGGTCGCGGATGCCGACCCCGAGGATCGTGCGTGCGTACAGGCTGCCACCACGCGAGATGAGCTTGCGACCGGCGCCCCAGTTCACCGTGCCTCCACCTTCCACCCAGCGTGAGCCGAGCGTCACGTCGTTGCCTGCCTAGCATGACGCGATCAGCCGGGGTACGTCCGCCGGGTCGTGGGAGAAGTCGCAGTCGATCTCGATGACGAGCTCTGCCCCCGCTGCGATCGCGTGCCTGAAGCCCGCGATGTACGCCGGCCCGAGCCCCTGCTTCTCGGGTCGATGGAGGACGCTGACCCACGGGAGCTCCCGTGCGAGCTCGTCGGCGAGGGCTCCCGTGCCGTCCGGGGAGTTGTCGTCGATCACGAGCACGCGGTCGCGATCGTGGTCGAGCTGTGCTCCGAGCGAGCGAACCATCGGCTCGAGGTTCTCGCGCTCGTTGTACGTCGGTAGGCAGATCATCGCGCGCATCTCTCAATCTTGCACTTTGTAAGGCTTGATGGGCATTGGAAGCACGCCTGGATGCGACCCTGCACACGGCGGATCGTGTCCGCCGCGATCGACATCAAGGCCACCAGCCTTCAAGCCGACCGCGTCGAACACGCTCCTTGGTGCAGAGCCGTCCCAGACGCACTCCCAATACCCATCAAGCCTTCGGGCGCGCGCCTATGATCGGACGATGGTCGCGGCGCTCCCTCGCAACACCGATCTGGCCGACCAGTTCGACCAGCTCGCGGATCTCTCGGAGATCCTCGGCGAGCAGTCGTTCCGGGTCGCTGCCTACCGACGCGCTGCCACCCGCATCCGCGATACGGCGTCGTCCGTGGCGGAGCTGGCCCTTCAGGGTAAGGCCAAGGAGCTGCCGGACATCGGGAAGACGATCGAGGCGAAGATCGTCGAGATCGCGGAGACCGGAGAGATGGCGGCGCTCGCAAAGCGCCGGGCCGAGGTGCCGGGCGAGGTCGCTTCGTTCATGCGCCTGCCGGGCCTCGGCCCGAAGACGGCCGCACGGATCTGGCGGGAGCTCGGCGTCACGACGCTTGCCGAGTTGAAGGAGGCGGCAGAGGGCCAGCGGATCAGGGCGTTGTCGGGTCTTGGTGCAGCGACCGAGGACGAAGATCCTCAAGGCGCTCGCCGAGGGCGCGGGACCGGCCGAGCCCCGACGGGGACTCCTGGGCAAGGGGTTGCCGGTCGTGCGCGAAGTCGTCGAGGCCCTGCGGTCGCATCCGTCCGCAATCGACGTGTCGGACGCAGGCAGCACGCGACGCCGGAGGGAGACGTTCCGCGATCTCGACGTCATCGCGACCTCTACCGACCCGCCCGCGCTGACCGCGCACTTCGTCTCGTTGCCCTGGGTGCTCGAAGTCGTGGCCCACGGCGACACGAAGGCGACGGTGATCGACCGCGACGGCTTCCGTCTCGATCTGAGGGTCGTTCCCCCGGAGTGCTACGGCGATCTCCTCCAGCACTTCACCGGCTCGAAGGACCACAACATCGCCCTCAGGGAGGACGCGCAGCGGCGCGGGCTCTCCGATCTCCGAGTACGGCGTCACGGTCGTCGAGACGGGCGAGGTCAAGACCTTCCGCGATGAGGAGTCGCTCTACGCGTTCCTCGGCTACGCGTACATCCCGCCGGAGTTGCGCGAGGACGGGGGCGAGCTCGAGGCGGCGAGGGCCGGGCAGCTGCCGCACCTCGTCGAGCTCGCCGATCTCCGCGGTGAAATGCACTGCCACTCGACGTGGTCGGCCGACGGCAAGGCGACGATCGAGGAGATGGCGCGGGCCGCCGCGGCGCGCGGCTACGAGTTCCTCTGTCTCACGGATCACTCCCACTACCTCCGCGAGGGGCGCATCGAGGAGCAGTGGGCAGAGATCGACGAGGTCAACGGGCGGCTCGATCCCTTCCGTGTGCTGCGCGGCGTCGAGGCGAACATCAACGCGAAGGGCGTCGTCGACGTCCCGGACGACGTGCTCGCGCAGCTGGACTGGGTCGTTGCCTCGCTCCACACGTCGTTCGACCGGAGTCCGACCGAGCGCGTGCTCGCCGCGATCGACAACCCGCACGTCGATTGCATCGGCCACCTCACGGGGCGCCGGATCTCGCGTCGTCATGGCGCCGACCTCGATATCGAGCGCATCATCGGCCGGGCGGTCGAGACCGGTACGGCGCTCGAGATCAACGGTCAGCCGGACCGGCTCGACATGCGCGACGTGCACGCCCGCCTCGCCGGCGAGGCAGGCGTCCTCGTTCCCGTGAATACGGACGCGCACTCCGTCGCCTCTCTCGCGTATGCCGAGCTCGGGATCGGGCAGGCAAGGCGAGCCTGGCTGACGAAGGAGCAGGTGCTCAACACACGGCCATGGGTCGAGATCGAGGCGGGGAAGCGATGAGCACGTTCCGTGAGGACGGCGCTGCGGCGCTCGACTGGGTTGCGAACTACCTGGAGACGATCAACGAGCATCCAGTGCTCTCGCAGGTCGAACCGGGTGCGATCCGGGCCGCGCTCCCCGCATCGCCGCCGGAGGCGCGCCGAGCCCTTCTCGGCCGTTCTCCGCGACCTCGACACGGTGCTCATGCCGGGCATCACGCACTGGCAGAGCCCGCGGTACTTCGCCTACTTCGCGACGACCGCGGCGGAGCCGGGCATCCTTGCAGAGCTCCTGATCGCCGGCCTCAACCAGGTGGGCATTCTCTGGCGCGCGTCGCCCGCGCTGCAGGAGCTCGAAGAGGTCACGCTCGATTGGCTCCGGCAGCTGCTCGGACTGCCCGAGCCACTGCACGGTCACATCGAGGACACGGCCTCGTCAGGCCTGATCACGGCGCTCGCCGCGGCGAGAGCCGCACATCCCGACAGGCGCGTCGTCGTGTGCTCCGAGCACACGCACTCCTCGACCGTGAAGGCAGCACGGCTGCTCGAGCTCGAGATCCGGGCCATCCCGGCCGACGATGCGTACGCGATGCGCGTGGATGCGCTCGACCTCAGCGACGCCTGTGCGGTCGTCGCGACCGTGGGCACGACGTCGTCTGCCGCGGTCGACCCGGTCGCGGCGATCGCCGACAGGGCTGCCGCCGACCGTGCCTGGCTCCACGTCGATGCCGCCTACGCCGGTGCGGCCGCCGTGTGCCCGGAGTTGCGGCACCACTTCGTGGGCTGGGAGCGTGCCGATTCGATCGGCGTCAACCCGCACAAGTGGCTCTTCACCCCGATGGACTGCTCGGCCTTCTTCTGCCGTCGCCCGGATGACCTCCGGCGGGCGTTCAGCCTCGTCCCGGAGTACCTGCGCGTCGACGAGGACGTGGTCAGTCTCAGCGAGTACGCGTCTCCGCTCGGCCGGCGATTCCGAGCGCTCAAGCTCTGGGCGACGCTGCGCTGCTTCGGTCGCGAGGGCCTGCAGTCGATTCTCCGCGAGCATGTTCGGCTGGCCGGGCTCTTCGAGGAGTGGGTCGTGCGCGAGCCCGGATGGGAGGTGTGTGCCCCGAGGCACTTCTCGCTCGTGTGCTTTCGAAAGACGGGCAGCGACGAGGAGAACGAGGCGATCATGCGACGCGTCAACGCGAGTGGCGAGATCTTCCTCTCGCACACGAAGCTCGACGGCCGGTTCGTCCTTCGCCTCGCGATCGGCAACGTGCGGACGACCGAGGCGGACGTGGCGCTCGCGTGGGATGTCCTGCGTCGCGAGGCGGCGCTCGAGTGCGGTGTCTCGCAACGTTAGACCGGACATGATTGCTGCGAGACACCGCACAACCATGTCGACGCAGTCGCCCTAGACTGGCCGGGTGCGACTCGTCGCGATAGGCCTCGTCGCCGGACTCTTCAGCGCGCTCTTCGGCGTCGGCGGCGGCATCGTGATCGTGCCGCTCCTCCTCGGCGTGGCGGCATTCGGGGCGCGCGAGGCGACGGCCACCTCGCTCGGGGCCATCGTCGTGACGGCAACGGCGGGCGTCGCCCTCTACGCGCTGCACGACAAGGTCGACCCCGGTTACGCCGCGCTCGTCGGCATCCCGGCAATGGCAGGGGCTCTGATCGGCACGGCGGCCCAGCAGCGCATCTCGACCCGCGTCCTGACGCTCGTCTTCGCGCTCTTTCTCGCCTGCATCGGCGTCTGGCTTCTCGTCCCGTGAGCACATCGACGATCATCCTGGCCGTGTGCCTCGGCCTCGTTGCCGGAGTCATGTCCGGCCTCCTCGGTGTCGGCGGTGGGATCCTCTTCGTGCCGCTGCTCGTCGCGCTCGGGCTCGGGCAGGTCGAGGCTGCCGCCACGTCGCTGCTCGCGATCATTCCGACGGCCGCGGTCGGCGCGCTGAGGCAGTCGCGCTACGGCAACCTTCGCGTGCGCCCGGCGCTCGTGATCGGTGTCGCGTCCATCGTCGGGGTCGAAGTCGGCGTGCGGATTGCCACATCCGTGCCGGAGCACGTCCTGCGACGACTCTTCGGAGTCCTCCTCGTCGCGATCGCCGTTCAGATCGCGTGGCGCGCGAGAGCCTCGAGCGAGAGCTACCCTAGACCCAAGTGAATCGCCGCTTTCTCCTGGTTCACACCGATCCTCGTCTCCCTCGTCGCGGTCGCGGCCGTCGTATCGATGGCGTCTGCCGCACCCGGCGAGCCCGAGGCTTCCGCGTCGGCGCTCGTGACACGAGTGACGCAGCCCGGACTCGCAGACGAGGTCTCGCTTGCGCTGTCGGCCCCGCCACGCGGCGATCAGGTCGTGGCCAACTATGCGTACCCGGCAGATGGCTCGATCGTCCAGCTCAGCTCCGCGGGCGCACGCGTCGTTGCTCAGCCGGGCGTCTCGTCGATCGCGCAGAGCGGCCTGAACGTCGTCAGTGTCTCGTTGCTCGGTGGCGAGATCTCGGCGGACGCGATCGAGCTTCGCGCGAGTGTCGCTGCAGGGCCTGCGAACGCGTCGGTGGAGGTGCCGGCATCGTCGATCACGGGCCTCGTGGTACTCGGACAACTGATCACGCCCACCCCTAACTCTGTCGTTCCGCTCGCTGACTGGGGCACGCTCGAGATTCTCGCCTCGTCGTCGGAGACGACTCAGGAGGCACCGAGGTCGGCGAGCCACGTCGCTCACGGCGCTCCGGATCAAGGTGACGGCAGACCACGGCGGGCTTCCCGCCGGTAGCACGATCGAGATCGGCTCGATCTCGACGTCGACTCTTGCCGCCGCACCCGTTGTTCCCGTGGAGGAGCCGACGAAGCCGACCGTCGCTCCGCCCGTGACTCGGCCGGTCGTTCCGGCAGGCGCACCGCGGGAACCAGGAAAGTCCATCGCCGGCGCGCCGCCCGAGCTCGTGCGTGCTGCGCCCGAGGTCTCCGCGCAGCTCTCGAGCGGCGGCTACGTCTTTCCGGTGCTACGGCCCGGCATCGTACGGTGACACGTTCGGAGCCTCACGTCCCGGGCTCGTCAGTGGTTGGCACCACGGAGAAGACATCTTCTCGCCGCTCGGTGACACCGCTACTGGCCGTCGCCGACGGCACCGTCTTCTCGGTTGGCTGGAATGACATCGGCGGCTGGCGACTCTGGCTGCGCGACCGGTCCGGCAACGAGTTCTACTACGCCCACCTCTCTGCGTATTCACCGCTCGCCGTGAACGGCAAGCAGGTCAGGGCCGGCGATGTGCTCGGCTTCATGGGGAACACGGGCGATGCGGAGTTCTCTCCGGCGCACCTCCATTTCGAGATCCATCCGGTTTCGCTGCTCTCGCTCGGGATACGACGGAGTCGTCGCGCCGTATCCGTTCCTCAACGCGTGGCGCCGCGCAGAGGACGTCTCGTTCGACGCCGGTCGCGCGTACCTGCCACTCGACGGGCCCGCCGGCTCGCGCGGCGCGGTTGCGCCTCCAGCGGGCGCCGTTCTCCTCGAGGCATCCGATATCTCGAGCTCGAGCGGCCTCACGCCGGGCGGGTTGAAGGCGACCCTCACCGGTCAGGCTCCGAAGAGCCCGACCGGTGGAGGCGATCGCTAGCGCGGCGTCCGGGACTACTCGTCGGTAGCTTCGACCGGCTCGTCCGCCAGGTCTGCGGCGCCGTTCGTCGCGGCCGAGAATGCGCTCTCGGCGTCTGCGGCGGTGAAGTCGAACTCCTCGAGCGGCTGCAGGTCGTCGTCTCCAGCGACCTTGTCCATCAACCACTCACGGGTCTGCGGGCCCGACCACGGGTTGTACAGCGCGCCGGCAACAAGGCCCGCGAGCAGCATGGCGTTGCGGCCCTTGTGGCTCTTCTTCTTCTTGCCCTTGAGGGTGCCGGCCGCCTTGCCGAACTCCTCGAGTGCCTTGCGGAGATTCTCCTGGACCTTTTCGTCGGTCGCGAGACGTGACGCTGACTTCGCCGCGCCGCCGTCCTTCGCGTCCTTGGCCAGAGGCCCGTAGAGCTTCTTCGCCGCGGCGAGCGCGTCCTTGAGGTCGTCGCGGAATTCCTTGTCGTTGAGCGCGCGATCGAGATACGGCTTCAGCGTCTCGACCGTCTGCGCGGCTTTGGCGTCCTTCTTTGCCATCTCGGCCGTCCTTTCCTCGTGCAACGTGGGAAGTGAAGTATGACGATGCCCGCTCGCCTACGATGAGTTCTACCCATGAAACGCGTCAAACAGAGCATTCTCGGCCTCGCTGCGGTGGTGGCTGCGTTGGCGTACGTGTGGGTTGCCTCCGTGCGCGCCGCACCCGGCGTCCGGCGGCGGAAGGCCGCTGCCCGCGCGGCACGCGGTGGCTGATCTCCCCCGGCGCGACGCCGCGCGCGCGGGACGTACGCTGAGGCGATGCACGTTCCGCCCCTGATCCGCGGCTCGGTCCTCACGCGTTCCGTCTCGCTCGTCTTCGGGCTCTTCCTCTTCGCTCTCGGAATCGTCATGCTGCTCGAGTCCGGCCTCGGGCTCTCGCCGTGGGACGTCCTCGCGCAGGGCATCTCGGACAAGACGTCGCTTTCCTTCGGCACGGCGAATATCGCCATCGCTGTCCTCGTGCTCGTCGTCGCCTGGGCTCTCGGGGCGCGGATCGGTCCAGGGACAGTCGCAAACGCTGTCCTGATCGGCCTCTTCGTCGACTGGCTGATCGCGATCGACACGATCGACGCGTTATCGGATACCGCGCTCGCGATCCGGATCGTCCTCATGATCGCGGGGATCCTGATCATCGGGATCGGAACCGGGTTCTACGTCGGGGCCGGCATGGGAGCAGGCCCGCGTGACTCTCTGATGCTGGTCACCTCCCGCCGATCCGGGGTGCGCATCGGGATCACCCGGGCCACGATCGAAGTCGCAGTGACGGTTCTCGGGTTCGCGCTCGGTGGGACCGTGGGAATCGGCACCCTTGCGTTTGCCTTCGGCATCGGCCCGGCGGTCGAGCTCTCGTTCTGGCTCCTCGAGCGTAGCCCGCTCGCGAAGGCGGCACCGAACGCCTCGCATGCGGCCTGATCCGGTTAGCATCGCAGCATGAAGGGACTCGTCTGTGCAGGAGGGGAGGCGACGCGACTCGGCGAGCTGACGCGTGTCACGAACAAGCACCTGCTCCCCGTCGGCAGCTGGCCGATGGTCTACTACCCGCTCCAGCTCCTCCAACTCGCCGGCATCCGTGAGGTTCTCCTGGTCACGGGGAAGGGTCACGCGGGCCAGATGATCGATCTCCTCGGCGACGGCCACCTCACCGTCCGCGGGGGCGAAGCTCCACTTCTCGAGCTCGATCTCACCTTCAAGGTGCAGACACAGCCGGGCGGTATCGCCGAGGTCGTGGGGATGGCTGAGGACTTCGCCGGCGGCGAGCCGCTCGTCGTCGTGCTCGGTGACAACATCTTCGAGTACTCCCACGCGGCCGAGATTGCAGCCTGGGGCGACGCCGGCGTGGGAGCGCAGGTGTTCGTCAAGGATGTTCCCGACCCCGAGAATTTCGGTGTCGTCGTCTATGACAGCGACGGGAAGGTCGTCGATCTTGCGGAGAAGGCGGGCGTCGTCGACCTCCGCTATCCGGCGCCGCCGTCGAACGACGCGATCGTCGGGCTCTATTGCTACCCGCCTGACGTCTTCTCCGTGATCTCGAGCCTCGAGCGCTCGAGTCGGGGCGAGCTCGAGATCACCGATGTCAATCGCGCCTACGCGGAGCGCGGCGAGCTGTCCGTCGTTCCCGTCAACGGCTGGTGGGAGGACGCGGGCAAGCACTGGCAGCATCTCGCCGAGATAGGGCGCCTGATCGACGAGACGGGCGTCAACAAGTGAGCGTCGAGGGGATCGTTCGGATCCCGTTGCAGCGCTTCGCCGACGATCGTGGCTGGTTTCTCGAGCTCCGACGCGAGAGCCTCCTGCCGAAGCCGACCGTGCAGACGAACGTCTCGATGCTCACGACGGGGCGTCATCCGGGGCCTTCACTTTCACGAGCGAGGTCAGGACGACCTCTTTGCATGTCTCCAGGGCACGGCGCGGGTCGTCGTGCTCGACCGGGAGACGGGGGCGACGTTCTCGGAGGACATCGGCGACGAGAACCCGGTTGCGCTCTACATCCCGGGCCGTCACGCGCACGGCTTCGAGGCACTCACCGACCTGCTGTTCGTCTATCACGTGACCGAGGAGTACGATCCCGCCGATCCCGACGAGCAAGGAATCGCCTGGGACGACCCGCGCGTGAAGGACCTGTGGAGCACCCAGACACCCATTCTCTCGTCACGAGACAGCGCCGTAGCGTCCTGATCACGGGCGCCGGAGGGCAGCTCGGAACGGCTCTGGGCGATGCCTTCGCGACCGATGACGTGATCGCGTTGTCGCGCGCCGACTGGGACGTTCGATTCCCCGCACCTCCGGGTCTCGCTGTGCCGGATCTCGTTCTCCACACCGCAGCCTGGACGAACGTCGACGGCGCCGAGGACGATCCGCAGGGTGCCGCAGAGGTCAATGTCGGGGGGACGGCGCACGCGGCTGAGCTCGGAGCGCCGATCGTCGCGTACTCCTCCGACTACGTGTTCGACGGCCGCAAGGGCAGTCCGTACGTGGAGTCGGACAACCCCAACCCTCTTTCGGCGTACGGCCGTTCCAAGCTCCATGGCGAGGCGGCTGCGGGAGAGCGAGCATGGATCGTACGCAGCTCCTGGCTGTATGGCCCGACGGGGCACAACTTCGTGAGGACGATGCTCCGTCTCGGAGCAGAGCGGGAAGAGGTCGCCGTTGTCGCCGATCAGCGCGGCTGCCCGACCTACGTCGGTCATCTCGCCGCTGCAACGCACGAGCTCGTCGAGAGCGGCGCGCCGTTTGGCATCTGGCATCTCGCGGCAGCAGGCGAGTGCACGTGGGCAGACTTCGCGGAGGCGATCTTCGAGGCCGCCGGTCTCGACTGTCGCGTGAAGCGGATCACGACGGCGGAGTTCGGGGCGAAGGCGCCCCGACCGGCCGTGTCGGTGCTGCTGAGCGAGAAGGATGCGCCGGAACTGCCGCACTGGCGCGATGGCCTATCCGAGTGCCTTCGACGACAGCGGCAACGCCCGACCGAGCCGGGATGACTGTGGACATGGCAGGAGCGGGTTCGTGCCAATGCGGGCATGTGGAGGCGACCGAACCGCACGCGGATGCTCGATGTATGTCCTGAGGCCGATAGCCGGTCCACCGTTCGCCGGAATGACGCTCGGTTGATGGATGCGGGTGGCCGCGGTCCCGCGGCACTTCTCGGTGTCCGCTTGGTTGACGGCGCGCGCTGAGAGGCCCGGAATCCGGTCCGATCTCGCGGGCCGAGATCCCGCGAGCGCCACGGCAACTGTGGCTACCCTGTCCCGATGCGCGTGCTCGTCACCGGTGGCGCCGGGTTCATCGGCTCGCATTTCGTGCGGAGGCTCGCCGGCCGCGGCGACAGCGTCGTCGTTCTCGACAAGCTGACCTACGCCGGCAATCCCGCGAACCTCGAAGGCGTCGAGCACGAGTTCGTCCACGGCGACATCGCGGATCCGGTGGCCGTCGCGACGGCCACCGCTGGATGCGATGCGATCGTGAACTTCGCGGCAGAGACGCACGTCGATCGGTCGATTCTCGGCCCAACCGAGTTCGTCCACACCGATGTCCTCGGGACGATGTGCCTCCTCGAGGCGGCGCGCGAAACCGATGCTCGATTCGTCCAGGTCTCCACAGACGAGGTCTACGGTGATCTCGAGGCGGGCGGTAGGGCGCTCGAAAGCGATCCGCTCCGACCGTCCAGTCCGTACAGCGCCGCGAAGGCCGGTGGCGATCTCCAGGTGCTCGCCTATGTGCGCACGTACGGCGTGCGCGCGTCGATCACGCGGGGCGCGAACACCTATGGCCCGAACCAGTACCCGGAGAAGCTCGTCCCCCTGTTCACCACGAACGCCATCGAGGGCGAGCCGCTCCCGGTCTACGGCGACGGCAAGCAGGTGCGCGAGTGGCTGCACGCCGAGGATCACTGTGCGGGCATCGAGCTCGTGCTGCACGAGGGCTCGCCCGGTGAGATCTACAACGTCGGTGGGGAAGATCACGAGAACATCGAGATCACGCATCGGATTCTCGAGCTGACCGGCGCAGACCCGTCGCTCGTGCGTCATGTGGAGGACAGGGCAGGACACGACCGGCGTTACGCCCTGGACGATTCGAAGCTGAGGGCGCTCGGTTGGGAGCCTCAGCACTCGTTCGGTGAGGGCGGCCTCCCTGCGACGGTCGACTGGTATCGCGAGAACCGTTCGTGGTGGGAGCCGATCAAGTCGGGCGCGTATCGCGCCTTCTACGCAGAGCAGTACGCAAACCGGCTCAAGGCCTGAGCCGTCTAACCGAGAACAGTTCTACGGGTATCTCACGATGCGGCGCATCCTTGTTCCCATCCTCTCGCTCGTCCTCGCTGGCACCGCCGGTGCGGCTCTGTCTGCCCAGCCGTCGGGACCGGTGACGGCGGTACCGGCTCCTGCACTGTCGGCTCCGACCTACGTGCTCACGGGCGGAGGGTACGGGCACGGCGTCGGCCTCAGCCAGTACGGCGCGCTCGCCCAGGCGAAGGCGAATCGCGACTACCGCGCGATCCTCTCCTTCTACTATCCGGGCACGGAGCTGACGAAGGCCGCTGTGACGAAGGTCAGGGTTCTCCTCGCGGACGGCCGCCCGTCCGTGAAGCTCGCGTCGGCAGCGCCGTTTTCCGTCAGGGATGGATCCGGCGTCGCGATCGAGCTCGCGCCCGGCGAGATCACGGTGACGCCCGACCTTCGTGTCGTCGTGGATGGGAAGCCGACGCGCCTCCCGGGGCCGCTCGCCTTCGTGCCGACGCCGGGAACGAGGCTGCAGCTCGACGGCAAGGAGTATCGGGGAGAGATCCGGCTTGCGGCCGTCTCCGGAGCACTTCAGGTCATCGACGTTCTCGGTCTTGACGCCTACCTGCTCGGTGTCGTTCCCGGTGAGGTTCCCAAGGAGTGGCCCTCGGCGGCGCTCCAGGCGCAGGCCGTCGCCGCGCGTTCGTACGCGCTTGCGAGCATCGTCAAGAGCAAGCCGTTCGACCTCTACTCCGACACCCGTAGCCAGGTCTACTACGGCGTCTCGGCCGAGGCCCCGACGACGACGGCCGCCGTCAAGGCGACGAGCGGTCAGATCCTCAGCTACGCCGGGAAGGTCGCGACCACGTTCTACTACTCGTCGTCGGGCGGGCGCACCGCGTCGAGCAAGGACGTCTTCGGCGTCGTCACGCCGTACCTGCAGGCGCGAGACGACCCCTGGGACACACTCTCGCCCTACCATCGTTGGGATCCACGGTCCTTCACCGCGGCAACGCTCGGTCAGGCGTTCCGCCTCTCTGCCCCGGTCGTCGACGTGAAGGTGGAGCCGTCAAAATCCGGCCGGCCGCTCTCCGTCACGCTGGTCAAGAGAACAGGCGCGAACGTGCTCCTCCGCGCGGCGGACGTCCGCGCGACGCTGGGCCTTCGCTCGACTGCTTTCAAGCTGGGAGTCCTTCGCGTGGCACGGCCGACACCGTCGCCCCGGCCGGCTGCACCGGTCGTCATCTCCGGCGTCGCGCGTGACGTCACAGCGCCGCTGCTCGAGAAGCTCGGCGCCAAGGGCACGTGGCTGCCCGCGGTCAACCTGACGCAAGGACTCGACGGCGCGTTCGTCGCCACCGTACGGCCGAAGCTCACGACGACGTACAGGCTGGTCGCCGACGGCGTCGTCGGTCCGGCCCTGACGATCACCGTTCCCATCGAGGCCGCGAAGTGATCCCACGCGCGGCCGCCGCGGCCGCGTTTGCGCTGGTCGTGGCAGTCGCGGGTCTCGTTGCTCCGCCACGCGCATCGGCGGCCCGCTACGCCGTCGGCCTGGCGGAGGGAGAGAGCAGCGCGACCGTCATCGAGCAGCTTCGCGCCCGGGGGGCGACGCGCATCGTCGACCTCAGCCCGATTCGCGCGCTCGCCGTCTCCGCGTCGAGTGGGCGGAAACTCGATCTCGCCCCGGGCGTCTCGTACGTGGAGAAGCTCGGCGGTCGCGCAGTGTCGTACGCGCCAAACGACCCGTTCCTTGCGCGGCAGTGGTACGCAGCACAGAACCGGTCATTCGACTTCTGGGTCGAGCCTCCGCTGCTCGCGTCAGTCCGCGTGGCAGTCATCGACTCCGGCATCGACGGGACACACCCCGAGTTCAAGGGACGTATCGCCGCGGCCAAGAGCTTTGTCGCGGGTCCTCCGACGATCGACACCCAGGGCCACGGGACGTTCGTCGCCGGCCTCATCGCAGCCCGAACGAATGACGGAGTCGGGCTTGCTGGCCTCGCGCCGCCTGCAGAGCTTCTGATCGCGAAGGTCGTCGGGCCGGAACGATCGATCCCCGTCGAGGCAGAGGCGAAGGCGATCCGTTGGGCGGTCGCCAACGGTGCGCGCGTGATCAACATGAGCCTCGGCGGCAATCGGGATCCACGCGATCCTGGTCGGGACACGTACTCGCAGCTCGAGGCGGACGCCGTCGCGTATGCGGTCTCGAAGGGCGTGCTCGTCGTGGCTGCGGTCGGGAACTCCGATCAAGCGCCGGCCCAACCGTGGCCCTATGCCAGCTGGCCCGCCGCACTGCCACACGTCGTGGGCGTCAGCGCACTGAGCCCACAGGGCGGCTCGCCTGCGTTCTCGAATCGCGACACCCGGTTCAACGACATCGCGGCGCCCGGCGTCGACATTCTCTCCACCTTCCCCCTCCGACTCACATCGGCTTTCCCCGCCTGCGCCGAGCAGGGATACTCGAGCTGCGGACCCGCGGAGTACCGGTCGGCCGAGGGAACGAGTTTCGCCGCCCCGCAGGTCACCGCGGCAGCCGCCGTACTGCTCGCATCCTCACCCAGCTTGACGCCCGATCAGGTGACGTCGCTCCTCCTTGCAGGCGCGGTCGATGCGAATCCTGCGAGCGGCTGCGGATCGTGTGCCGGAGGGAGAGACCGTTTCACGGGCTTCGGTCGCCTCGATCAGACCGCATCGCTCGAGCTTCTCTCCACCGCCCTTCCCGCGACGGACAGATACGAGCCGAATGACGGAGGCGGGGCAGCGGCCTACACGCTCTTCGGCCAACGGCGCACTGTCGACGCAACGCTCGACTACTGGAACGACCGAGACGACGTCTACCGCGTCTACGTGCGCGCGGGGGAGCGGCTCACGGTGACCTCGGCACCGGAGGTGCCCGTCCGGCCGACGCTCGCGCTGTGGCGACCCGGGACGCAGGAGATCGATGCGAAGTCCGCTCCGGTGCGGCTGCTTGCGACACGAGCGGCGGGGAGCACGCTCTCTCACAGGGCCCGGCTGACCGGCTGGTACGTCCTCCAGGTTGCTGCGACGCGGTCGGTCTCCGGCGCCTACCGGCTCTCCGTTTCGAAGTCCCGGTAGGCGCTCGGCCGTTCACGCGGTCGACTCGTGAGCGGGCACCTCGCAGTGGCTGCTTCGCCGTTAGCGAATTGTGAGACGCCCCTCGTAGTGTCGTCGGTGTCCAGATCAAGCGGCCACTCGCTCCCGATTTCCGGATGCGAGAGAGACCGCGAAAGGAGTGGGAGATGATCGACACGCGTGGTTCGCGGATACGGAGGCCGTCAGCAGCGATGGTCGTTGCTGGCTTGGCACTTCTGCTCGCGCTCGGCGGCACCGGCTATGCGGCCGGGATTGTCGGAATCGGGAGCGTCGGAACGCCCCAACTCAAGGTGGATGCCGTGATCTCGAGCAAGGTGAAGGACGGATCACTGCTGGCGAGGGACTTCAAGGCTGGCCAGCTTCCGCGTGGGGCGCAAGGCGCACCCGGTCCTGCCGGTGCACAAGGCAGCCAGGGGCCTCCCGGCCCGAAGGGCGACACCGGCGTTCAGGGCTCGGTCGGTGCCACGGGGCCGCCGGGGTTCTCCTCGCTGAGCTACGTCGAGGCCGTGTACGGCCCGTTTCCGGCCGGGACGCAATACGGTGGCGAGGCCGCCTGTCCTGCCGGGAGGCATGTCGTCGGCGGCGGCGTCGTCTCCGAGAGCGGGGACGTCGGTGACCAGCAGGTGAATAGCAGCTACCCGAGCGATGGCTCCGGAGCAGGAACGACCTCGTGGTGGGCGGACGTCGACAACAGTTCGGCCGGCCCGCTTGCCTTCCGGGTCTACGCGATCTGCGCCTCAGCAGTGAGCGTGACAGGGCCGTAACGGTGCTGTTCGGATCAGTCGGGGAGTCGGTGTCGACCTCGGTGGCACGCCGACTCCCCTACCTCGAGCTCGTGCGAGGTGCCGGAGCGGCGGTGCTTCCGGCGGCCGGGATCGTCGCCTTGGCACAGTCTCACGGCGCCTATTACCCTCACTCCTGGGGGTGGGCATCGCTTGTTGCCGTTGCCGTCGGTGGGCTGAGCGTCGCCCATGCGGGAACGCCTCAGCTCGGTCGCCTCGGGATCGTCACCTTGTCGGCCCTTACGATGGTCGTCGCGCTCGGCGTCGTCTCGGCTTTGCGTCCCGATCAGGCCGGCAGGGCCGTACTCGAGGTCGAGCGTGGAATGCTGTACGTCTCGGTGCTCGGCGCGGCGTTGCTCGCGATTAGGCGACGTTCTCTTAACGCGGTTTTCGCCGGCGTGCTCGGTGGGATCGTGGTCGCCTCGCTCGTCGGACTCTGGAGTGTGCTGCTCGACCCGACGCAGGCGCCGAATCAGTTCGAGGGCCGATTGCTTTACGAGCCGATCGGATATGCGAACGCGATGGGGATCCTCGCGGCGATGGGGATCGCGCTCGCGATCGGGAGTAGCGCCTCCGCGACATCCCGCCTGGGTCGCACGGTCGCTGCCTCTGCGCTCGTCCCACTCACGGCGACCCTCGCACTTACCTGTTGCCGTGGTGCCGTGGCGGCACTTCTCGTCGCTATGGGAACCACCCTTCTCGTCGATCCGCACCGCGGAAGACTCGTCGTCATATCGCTCGTCGTGCTCCCGCTGCCTCTACTCGGGGGTGTGTTGGCATGGCGGTCCTCCGTGGTCGATGCGGCGGCGCCGATAGAGCGGATTGTCGCCGAAGGACGGGCCGTCGCCTTCGCGCTTTGCCTGCTGACGGTCGCGGCGGGGACGCTGAGATACCTGTCCGCTCCTCAGCGGGATGGCAGGCATCGCAACCGCGTCGCCATTGCCGTGGCGATCGTCGTGTTGGCCGGTTCGATCATCGGAGGGGCCGTCGCGACAGGCTCTCTTGGTGACCGCGCCGCGTACTGGCGCGCGGCCTGGGCGGACAGCCGAGCGCATCCCGTGCTCGGTTCGGGCGCGGGCAGCTTCGCCGTCGTCTGGCTGGAGACGAGAGATGTCGAGCGTGATACGCGCGATGCCCACAGTCTCTATCTCGAGACGCTCGCAGAGATCGGTCCCATCGGTCTCGCAGCTGTGCTGGCAATGCTCGTTACCCCACTGGTCGCAGGTGTCGCTGCACGGCAGCAGCCCTTGATCCCTGCCGCGATGGGGGCATACACCGCGTTCGTTGCCCATGCGTCCCTCGACTGGGACTGGGAGGTGCCAGGTGTCGCCATCCCCGCCCTCGTTCTTGGTGCAGTCCTCCTTGTCGCCGCACGAGGCCCGGCGGTTCGCAGACGACACGTGCCGATCGTGGTGGGAGCGTCCAGCGCGCTCGTCGTCGGTGTCGCAGTCGTCGGGCTGATTGGCAATCAGACGCTGGAGAGAGGGAGCGCCGCTGCTCGTTCGGGCGATTGGCCGACGGCCGGCCGACTTGCGGAGACGGCCACCCGCTGGGCACCATGGTCAGCGGAGCCCAAGCTCTTGCTCGGTGATGCTCTTCTCGCGCAAGGTGATCTCGCGGCGGCGCGGGAGAGCTACGCAGACGCTGCGCGTCGAGATCGGAAGAACGTGCGAGCGTGGGTGGGTCTCGCCCGGATCGGTGACGATGAGACGCGTCGGCTGGCGCTCGCCCGGTTGGCCGCGCTCGATCCTCTCACGAACTGGGTCAGCCCTGGCGGCGGTGCGGCGGAATACGGCTACGCAGAGGTGTCGAGCAACTCTTCCTCGGGCACCTCGCGCAGCACGCGGGCCGGCGAGCCGACGACGACGACGCGTGGTGGGACGTCCTTCGTCACGACGGCACCCGCGCCGACGAACGCGTCCTCGCCGATCTCGACCTGCGGACAGAGGATGGCACCGCCTCCGACGCGAGCCCCGCGTCGGATCGTCGGGCCTTTGATGTTGCCAAAGCGCTTCTCCGTGCGACCCATCCAGTTGTCGTTCGTGGTCACGACGCACGGGGCAATGAAGACGTGCTCCTCGAGCGTCGAGTAGGCCGTGATGTAAGCATCGGCCTGGATCTTCGTCATCGCCCCGATCGTCGTGTCGTTCTCGACCAGGGAGCCTCGCCCGATGACGACATCGTCGCCGATCGTGACGCGCTCCCTGACGCAGGACTGATCGCCGAGGATCACACGTGCGCCAATGGAGGTTCCGGCGAACACAATCGCCCCGGTCGAGACGATCGTGCCCGCTCCGATCACGGTCGGCGGCAGCGGCTCTCGCTTCGCGGTCGAACGGGGAGAGAGCGTCGGCTGCTTCCCGACGACGGCGTTCTCGAGCACCTTCACTCCGTCGCCGAGCACCGTTCCGGGGTAGACGATCGCGCTCGGATGAACCTCGGCACTCACGCGGGCGCGCCCGCGTGCAAGGACGTGGTCAGTCGATCGAGCGTGCGCACGACGGCCAGTCCGTCCGTCGCTTCACGATGATCGCCAGGCCCTTCCCCGACGAGCTTTACGAAGTGCTGCAACTCGAGTTTCAGGGGCTCATCGGCCGCGATCTTGGGGCTGAAGATGTCGCCCGTCCGCGTGCGCCACTCTCCCTCCGTCGGCTCCCACGGGCCCTTCTCGTACACGGTCACCTTCCGCTCGAGCTCCATGTCGTCGAACACGACCATCTTCTCGCGACCGACGACGGTCATCTTGCGCATCTTGTGCGGGTCGAGCCAGGAGAGATGCATGTGCGCGACCTTGCCGGACGGGAAGCGGAGGAAGCAGAAGACGACGTCTTCGATGCCCGGCTGGACGAAGTCCTGTCCATAGGCCACGACCTCGGAGGGCTCCTCGCCGAGGAGCCAGAGGATCACCGAGAGATCGTGGACACCGAGCGACCAGAGGGCGTTCTCGTTCGAACGGATCACTCCGAGGTTCTGACGGTTCCCGTAGACGCAGGCAATGTCCCCGAGAGCACCGGAGTCGACGAGCTCCTTCACCTTGCGAAGGCCCGGGTGGTAGAGCAGGAGGTGTCCGGGCATCAGTACGAGGTTGCCCTCCCGTGCGAGCGTCACGAGCTCCTCCATCTCCTCGCCGCGCATCGCCGGCGGCTTCTCGACAAAGACGTGCTTCCCCGCTTCGAGTGCCTGCTTCGCGAGGGCAAAGTGAGACGGCACGGGCGTGGCGATCGTGACTGCCTGCACGGTGTCGTCGGCCAGGGCGCGCGAGAAGGAATCGGTGATCGCCGCCGTCGGATACCGCGACGCGTACTCGGCCTGCCGGGCAGGGTCCGTGTCGACGACCCACGCGAGCTCGGAGAGTTCTCCCACGACCCGCACGACGTTCTTGCCCCAGCCACCGACGCCCGCGTGGGCGACGCGAATCACAGCTTCCAGACCTTTTCGTCGGTGATGCCGCGACGGCCGGCGGCGTTTCGGAGATCGACGACGAGCTTGGCGTCTGCCACGAGCTGGGCGTAATCGATACCCGTGTGAGCGGTCGCGATCACGACCGCGTCGTAGGCGCCGGGGTCGAGCGGCTGCGAGACGAGCTCCGTGCCGTGCTCGACGAATGAGGGAACGTGGGGATCGTGGTACGCCACGTCTGCTCCGGCGTTCTGGAGGAGCTCGATCAGCTTCACGGCGGGCGACTCGCGCATATCCGAGATGTCGGCCTTGTAGGCGACGCCGAGCACGAGGATCCGCGAGCCACTGAGTGACTTCCCTGCGCCGTGATTGAGTGCCTGCGAGACCCGAGAGCGGCAGTAGTACGGCATGTTCTGGTTGACCTCGCCGGCGAGCTCGATGAACCGGGTCGAGAAGTCGTACTCCCGCGCCTTCCACGTGAGATAGAACGGGTCGATCGGGATGCAGTGGCCGCCGAGGCCAGGGCCGGGATCGAACCGCATGAAGCCGAAGGGCTTCGTGTCTGCGGCTTCGACCACCTCCCAGATGTCGATTCCCATCCGGTCGCACAGCTGGGCCAGCTCGTTGACGAGCGCGATGTTGACGGAGCGGAAGATGTTCTCGAGGAGCTTTGTCAGCTCGGCCGCCTCCGGTGTCGAGACGCGATGAATCGTGTCGATCGCATTGGCGTAGAGCGCCGCCGCGGCCTCGGTCGACGCCTCGTTGATACCGCCGACGACCTTTGGCACGGTCTTCGTCGTGTGGTCGACACGACCGGGATCGATCCGCTCAGGCGAGAAAGCGAGGTGAAAATCAACGCCGGCGGTAAGTCCCGAGCCTCGCTCGAGGATCGGCAGCAGTTCGTCCCGCGTGGTGCCCGGATACGTCGTCGACTCGAGAACGACGAGATGGCCCCGACGCAGGCGCGTCGCGATCTCCTCGGTCGCCGCGCGCACAATCGAGAGGTCGGGCTCGCGCTGCTTCGAGAGCGGTGTCGGGAGCGCAATCACGATCGCGTCCGCTTCGCGGAGCTCGTCGTAATCCGTGGTGGCGCGCAACCCGCGCTCCTCGACGAGCTCCGTCAGCTTGGCGCTCGACACATCCTCGATGTAGCTCTCGCCGCGGTTGAGCTGCTCGACCCGCTCTGCGCTGACGTCGACGAGCAGGACCGACTGACCCGCGTCGGCGAAGACCTGCGCGAGGGGAATGCCGACGTAGCCGGCGCCGACGATTGCGACGTCACGATGCACAGCGCGCAATCCTACCCCCGAGGACGGTCGCGATTCGCTCGGAGGCGTGGCCGTCGCCGTAGAGCGAGGGACGAACGGCGGGAATGTCGGCGCGCTCGATCTCCTCCGCGATCGAGACCGGGTCGTCGTCGACGAGCACGTTTGCACCGGCGTGAACCGTGTCGACCCACTCGGTGGACGGGCGCATCGTCACGCATGGCACCCCGTACCAGTAGGCCTCCTTCTGTAGACCGCCCGAGTCGGTCGCGATCACCGCCGCCTGTGAGGCCAGGGCGGCGAAGTCGAGATACCCGAGCGCGTCGATGAGGAGAATCGCCGGCGGGAGCACGATCGCCTGCTCTCGGAGAACGGATCCTGTCCGAGGATGAGCGGCAAAGACGACGGGACGAGACGAGGCTCCGAGGCCTGCGATGATTCGCTGCAGCCGCTCGGGCCGGACGTTCGCCTCGCGATGCACGGTTGCGAGAACGTAGGCGCCGGGCTCGAGGCCGAGGGAGTCGAGGATCCCCGAGCGCTCGCGGGCGAAGGGTGCGAACAGGCGAGCAGCATCCGCCATGACATCGCCGACGACGTGAATCGCCCCGCGGACGTTCTCCTCTCGGAGCGTGTCTGCCGAGCGCTCGTCGGGCGCGAAAAGGAGTGCGGAAACGCGATCGACTTCGATGCGGTTGCGCTCCTCGGGCATCGTCAGATCGCCGCTTCGGAGCCCTGCTTCGACATGTGCGACCGGGCAGCCCGCGCTCGCGCGCGCTCCGGCGAGCGTCGAATTCGTGTCCCCGTAGACGAGGACTGCGTCGGGCCGTAGCTCGGAGACCGTCGACCGAAGCGCGGCCTCGAGCGTCGCGATCTCCGACGTTCGGAGATCGAGTGTGACGTCGGGGGCCTTGAGGTCGAGCTCCTCGAAGAAGATCTCGGACATCGCGGCATCCCAGTGTTGTCCCGTGTGCGCCACGATCTCGTCGATCCCTTGCTCGCGGAGTGCGGCAGACAGCGGTGCAGCCTTGATGAACTGGGGTCGGTTGCCGACGACGGTGAGGATTTTCACGGCCGTCCCGCCGCGTCTCTGGAGCTGCCACTCACGTTCCGAGCGTAGCCAGACTCGATCTCCGCCCCGAGATCGGTCACGATCGTGACGAACGCCTGGGCGGCCGCCGTTGGTGCGCGATCGGCGTGCCAGGCGATCGCGATCCTCCTCGGAGGCATCCCCGCGACGTTCAGGACGACGACATCGGGGCTCGGCTCGACCGCGAGCAGGGGCACGACGGCGTACCCGATCCCAGCGCCAACGAGGCCTTGCACGGTCCCTCCCTCGTCCGAGCGAAAGACGACCTCGGGGTCGAGTCCGCGTGATCGTAGGAACGCCTCGGCACCCTCGGTCGAGCGGCGATACCCGATCAGCGGCAATCCGGCAATCTCACGTGGCCGGACGATCCTGTCTTCCCGGGCGAGGCTGGAGCTCGCCGGCGCGAGCAGGACGTACGGATCCGACAGAACGGTGACCTGTTCGAAGGTCGGGTCATCGTTCTCGCGGACGAATGCGAGATCGATCTCCCCGCGCTCGAGCAGCGTCAGGAGATCCTCGTCGTAACCCGCTTCGAGAAGGCGCACCTCGACGTCGGGCCATCGTTCGACGTACCGGCGCATCGCGCCGGGGACGAGGCGCACTCCGACGCTCTGGAACGTGCCGATACGAACGGTTCCGGCCTCGCCCATCGCGAGCGCATTGAGATCGGCCTCTGCCGAGCGCATCGCTGCCGACGCTCGCCGGGCGTGACGAAGGAGACGTTCGCCCGCATCGGTTGGCGTCACCGGCTTTCGCCCTCCGGGCCGCACGAGCAGACGAAGCCCGGCGGCCTGCTCGAGCGCTGCGATCTGCTGGCTGATCGCTGACTGGGAGTACCCGAGCTCGATCCCTGCACGGGCGAACGACCCGGTCTGGACGACGGTCTCGAGCGCGACGAGGTGGCGTATCTCGACACCTGCTAGTCGACCATGTTTATTGATCGATATGTCCACTAAGTCGTACTTTACTTATCGATCGACGACGACGATCCTGATTGGTATGAAGCGCTTCGATCTCGAGCTTCGCGTCCTCCTGGCGCTCGTCGTCGTGAACGGCATCGCCGAGGCGTCGATCGTTCCCCTTCTCCCTTCCATCCGGGACGATCTCGGCATGACCGCCGTGCAGGCGGGCCTCGTTCTCTCCGCGACGACGATCGCCATGCTCGTCGTCGCGATGCCCGTCGGGGTGGCCGCGAACCGGTACGGAACGCGCGTCCCCCTCGTCATCGCGGCCAGCCTGATCCCGATCGCTCTGATCGGACAAGCTCTCGCCGATTCGCTGCCTGCTCTGATCGGCGCCCGCCTTCTCTTTGGCCTGAGCTTCGGGATCATCTGGGTGATCGCTCCCGCACGCGCGGCGGCGGGCGGGCGCGGTGCAAGTGGGACAGGGCCGATGATCGCGGCATCGGGGATCGGGTGGCTGATCGGTCCGGTCGTCGCCGGCGGTGTCGCAGACGTCGCAGGTTGGCGGATCGCATCGCTCGTCGTTGCGGTCGTAGCCCTCCCGCTCATCCCCCTGATCGCGCGCTATGCAGAGCCGCGCCGCTCAGACGAGAGGCTCGAGAGGGTGCGGTTCGTGGTGGCGCTCGGACTCGTCCGCCGCAATCGCACGATCGCGGGGGCCGCGCTCGTCAGCGCCCTCCTCGGCATCGTCGGTGGGGTCTCGGGGCTTCTGCTGCCGCTCGCACTTGCGGGCAACGGTCTCTCGGCCGGCGGCATCGGGCTCGCCTTCGGCATCTCTGCTGCCGTCTGGATCGCGGCTGCCGCGTTGGTCGGCCGCCTGCGTGCCTCGGCGGTTCATCTCCGTGGAGTCGGGATCGCCGTTGCGGTCCTCGCCGGCGCGTGGTTGCTCCCCGCCTTTGGGCTCTCGACGTTCGCACTGCTCGTGTTCCTGCTCGTCTCGACAGGCTGCCGGTCGGCGATCAACGCACTGAACTTCGCAGTCGGGGTGCGTGCGAGCTCGGGTGACTCGGCACCCGCCGTGATCGGCGTGATGAACCTCGCGTGGGCGGTGATGGCACTGTCGACGCCGCTGCTCGCCGGGCTCGCCGGCGGAAGCACCGGCGTCCGGGCGGCCTTCGCACTCACGGGACTGGCCGCCGCCGCCGTTGCAGCTCTACTGCTCGTACCGAGAGGCCGCTCCATGCCCCGGCCCCTTCCGTCGTAGAGCCCAAGCGCGGATCGGTGCTGCCTGAGTCGCCGGTCGTGGCTACACTTCCGATCCGCTCGGGCCGTTAGCTCAGTTGGTAGAGCAGGGGACTCTTAATCCCAAGGTCGAAGGTTCGAATCCTTCACGGCCCATCTCAGAAACGGCTTGGACATTGGGATCCGGGCCGAGCGCCGCGTTTTTCGGTGGCCGTCTCTGTTCCAGCGGTGTCCCAACGAGATCCGGGTTCGGTAGTTCCGGGTAGGCGGGTCAGCGTCGGCACGGATGCGCTACAGGCGGGTGTGCGGCAGCGTGTGGGTGAAGGGAGGCGCTGATGCGCCGGACGATGCTGCTCTTTGGTGCCGTGGCTGTGGCGGGCGCGAGCGCCTTGCTGGCGGGGTGTGGTGGAGGGGGCACATCCGGAGGGAAGACCGAGGAGGCCGCGCCGTCATTGCCTGATGGCGAAATCGTGTTCACACGCTCTCTGAAGTCAGGTCGTCGTCCACGCCTTTACCTGATGAAGCTCGATGGCTCACAGGTGCGGCTGCTCATACGGAATGCGGCAGATGCTGCGGTGTCACCAGACGGCCGCCGAATCGCGTTCTGTCGTGATCGCGCGATCTGGATCGCTCGGCGCGACGGGTCGGCTGCGCGCCAACTCACGCGACCACTCTCGAAGGACACCTCCGACTGCGACCAGGAATGGTCGGCCAATGGCCGGTCGATCTTCTTCTCCCGTTTCACGCCGAAGACCTACATGAGCAGCATTTACTCGATCTCCGCCGAAGGAGGGCAAGTCCGGCGGGTCTCCAAGCAGCCGGAGGACAACCCCTCCGATTTCGCCGTCTGCCCCTCGGAGCCTTCGCCGTCTCCCGACGGGCGACTGATCGCATATGCGGACACCGGACTCGAATGCGGCCGAGGCGTCCAGTACATCGCGATGATGACGACGAAGGGACGCGAAGCGTCGATGCCGTTCCGCGTTCCCGACACCTATGTGGAGATTTATGATGACGAGCGCGTGCAGGTCGGCGAGGAGTGGTACGAGCAATCCGGGCCTGCCTGGTCTCCGGACGGACGGCGGCTCGCGTTCGTTGTGAGCGGACTCTGGGACACCACCAAGGACGGAGTCTGGGTTGCATCAGCAGGGTCGCCGCCGCGGCGCGTCGCAAGCGGACCATCCTCGTCACCTTCCTGGTCTCCGGACGGCAAATGGATCGTCTTCGGATGCGGCGACATCTCGCTCATCCAAGCGGATGGCACCGGTCGCCACAAGCTCGTAACGACCCCGGCCACCGAGTGCGCGCCGGTGTGGCTCCCGCCGACGCACTGAAGTCGTGGGGGAAGGACGCTTCGTACCGGCCGGGCCGCGCTTAGGGCCACGCCGTCCTCTGGACGCTCCGCAGCGGCTGACAGGCTCGGTAGTTCCGGGTAGCCGGGGTCAGCGGCGGCACGGATGCGCTGCGGAGGGCTGTGGGGCAGCGTAGGGGTGAAGGGAGGTGCTGATGCGCCGGATTGTGCGGCTCTTGGGGGCGGTGGTCGTGGCAGTCGTGCTGGTTTCGGCTGCGTCTGCTCGGCCGTCTATAGCTACCGCTCCGTCGTTCGTGAGTGTTGACGGGAGCGTTCTTGAACTGAAGGCTGACGGTAAGCGCGTTGCGATGCTCGTCGCTCGGCGGGCGGGAGAGGGTTCGGCGGAATGTTCTAGGGATGTGCTCGTCTGGGATCGGGCGCGTGGGGCGTTCGCCTACCGACTGATCCGGCCCGAGGGCTACGGGTGTCAGACGGTCGGGAGCGACTACGGTCTCGCCCTCGCTGGGGATCGGCTGGCCTGGGTGGAGGAGAGCGTAGGGAACTACGCAGAGACGCAGGTCTACCTCGCCTCTGTCGCGAGTGGCCGCCGAGGCCCCGTCGAGTTGGCACTCGCGTTGGGCGGAGTAGAGGGAGATGTGGTCGGCAACACGCACGGTCACGGTTCCCTCCTCGTCTACAACCGCTACCGCATCTGTCGGCAGTCACGAGACCCCGACTATCCGGCCGACGTGCCGTGTCCGCCTGGCTACCGGAGCGGGGCGATCGTCAAGGATGCGATCGTGATGATCGGGAAGGCGGGGCGGCGTGAGATTGCCGCCTCGGATCACGCGCTTGCCGTGCTCGCGGTCGGCGGCGGCCGGGTGGTCGCTCTTCGCAAGAGCGGCGGCCTGATCGTGCTTGCGCCGAAGGACGCGCGGGAGCGTCTCGTTTCGCACGGCGACTACGCGGCGGAGCGCCTGATTGCGACATACGCCTACAAGCCCGGGGAGGTGCGTGCGGCAGCTACCGACGGCCGAACGCTCGCAGTACTGCGAGCCGGGTTCCTCGACCTGATCCCACTCCCCGGCGGCCACGGATCCCGCACCGCCCGCAAGCTCCCACACGCCGCTTCCTATGGGCCGGACAGCCCCGACGTCTATGCGCTGCGGGCACACGACGCCCAGCTACGCCTCAATGACCTCGATGGCAACGTTGCCGTCTACACCCGCGGCAACGCCGTCTACCTGCTCGACCACACCACAGGGCGTAGCGTCATCATCGCCCGACCCACGGCCGCGCCCGTCAGCGCACAACTCGAACCCGACGGCCTCTACATCGCAGCCGGAAGCACCCTCACCTTCACCCCCCGCGACCAGGTCGAAAAGCGGTTGCACCGCTGACGCGAGCCGACTCGGTATTTCCGGGTAGCGAGTGTCAGCGGCCGCACGGATGCGCTGGAGGCGGGTGTGCGGCAGCGTGTGGGTGAAGGGAGGCGCTGATGCGCCGGATAGCCTTGCTTGTTGCTGGTGCGGCGCTGGTTGTGGTGGTCGTAGCTGGCGCTGTGAGTGCCTTCTGGACGAGCGGCTCGTCAGGGCAGCCGTCGGGCGAGATCGTGTTCACGAGGAATGTGGCGAAGTCTGTTCGCGACGATCTCTTTGTGATGGCAGCCGATGGTTCGCACCTTCGATTGCTCGTGCGGAACGCGGCGGAGGCCGCTGTGTCGCCGGACGCGCGACGGGTGGCGTTCGTACGCGGTCGCGCGATCTGGATCATGCGACGCGACGGGTCGGGCCAGAGGCAGTTGACCAGGCCGAGCTCGAAGCGCCAGCTGAATCCCGCCCGCGACGACAACCCGGCGTGGTCGACCGACGGTCGCACGCTCTATTTCGCACGGTCGCTTGACGGGGAGAATTATCAGCTGTTGTCGATCCGTGATGACGGCACTCAGTCGTCAATTCTCTCCAGTGGGGTTCGCTATTACCGTCCCGGCGACCCATCGCCGTCGCCCGACGGTCGGCTGATTGCCTTTGCCATGATCGACGTTGCCCACTGGTGCTGTGGTGGCATCATCGCCGTGTCCCCTGACGGGCGTGAGCGGTCGAACGGGCCGGGTGCAGGCTCGACCAGCGGAGGGGTGAAGCTACCGTTCCGCTTTCCGCAGGTGGGTTTCGATATCGAAAACGATGTCTCGTACCACCCGACGTGGAGTCCTGACGGTCGGCAACTTGCGTATGTGCACGACAGCGATTCCGGCTCGACCGGCCTCTACGTGTCACGTTCAGACGGCTCGGCGCCGCGCAGGATCGCGGAAAGTTCGGCCTCTGCGTCGTTGCTCGCTGGCCTGGCGCCCGCGTGGTCGCCCGACGGCAAGTGGATCGCCTTCAGCAGTCGCGACATCTCACTCGTGCGCCCCGACGGCACAGGCTTTCTGACTCTCGGTCGCAAGGGCTACGGCCCAGCCTGGCTCCCAGCAACCCCCTGAACGAGCACGCGACAGGCCGCCTGCCCCGGCGAGCAGTACGCCGTCCTGTGGACGCTGCGACACGGCACCTGAACCGCTGAGTCCTGAAACGCGTGTCCCAACCGTGTCCCGAACTGCGGTGATCTGAGCGAACTGAGAGAACCTCACAGCACCTGAGAACAGCTTGGAACAGCGGGTGCGCCTCGAACAACCGGACTCTTATCCCAAGGTCGAAGGTTCGAATCCTTCACGGCCCACTCCATTCGAGACGGCTCGCACGATCGTACGGGCGTGCCGCAGCTGCGGCGACTGTGTGCGGCAACTCGTGACCCGTCGGCTCACCTCGTCCGCTCGACAATGGTCTTCGTCGCGTTCGTCCGGCTCGTGTCCTGCGACGCTCCTTTCGGTGCGGGTTCCCGGCACCACCACACCGGCGAGTGATGTAACCTCGGGCCGTGCGCAGGGGAGCGATTATCCGCATGGTGGGGATCGGGATCGTGATCGCGATCCTCGTCACGCTGGTCGCCGTTCTGATTCCGTGGCTCCCGACCTCGGCCTCCGAGGAGATGGACCGGATCGAGTTCGTCTACTGGTTCGCAACGGTCATTTGCATCGCGGTCTTCGCCCTCGTGATGGCGGTGCTGCTCTACTCGGTGATGGCGTTTCGCTCGCCCCCCGAGGACGAGTCGGACGGCCCTCCCATCCACGGCAACACGGGTCTCGAGGTCGCGTGGACCGTCGTTCCGGCGATCCTCGTGATCGCGATCGGCGTGCTGAGCGCCTTTGTCATGTCGAAGAACGCCGAGGCAGGCCCGAACCAACTCAACGTGAAGGTGTTCGCACAGCAGTTCGCCTGGCGCTTCGTCTATCCGGATGACGGCGGCATCAAGACGGGTGAGCTCGTCCTTCCGCTGGGACGAAGCGCCGAGTTCGAAATGGAGTCCGCCGACGTGATCCACTCGTTCTGGATCCCGGACATGGGCCAGAAGCAGGACCTCGTTCCGGGGATCAAGACGTCGATCATCGTCACGCCGACGCGGACGGGCGTGTTCTCGCTCGTCTGTGCGGAGCTCTGCGGCGTCGGGCACGCGACGATGCGCGCGACCGTCCGAGTCGTCTCGCAGGCAGATTTCGCCGCCTGGGTGAAGGAGCGCGAGAGCGGCGGTGGGGGTGGTGGCGACGCGGCGGCGGCACTCTTTGCCGACGTGGGCTGCGGCGGGTGTCATGCCTTCGGGCCGGCGGGAACGACCGGCGAGATCGGCCCAGGGCTCGACGACCTCGTGTCGGCCGCCCAGAAGGCAGGCCAGGATCCGGCGGACTACGTCCGCGAGGCGATCGTCGATCCTGGCAAGGTCGTCGCTCCGGGATACGAGGACGGCGTGATGCCGCCGAGCTACGGCGAGACGCTTACGCCGGCACAGATAGATTCTCTCGTCGCATACTTGACGGGGGCGAAGTGAGCAACACGAGGGAGCTGAGCAGATGAGCGTCGTCGAGCACGAGTCGCACGGAGTCGGCCACGGCAGTGGCGCGCCTCCGCATCAGCGCAGCATCCTGATGCGTCCTGGATTCGTGCGCGCCGCCTGGTGCTTCGCGCTGTTCTTCCTGGTCGGCCTCTACCTCGTCGCCGGGATCCGTTGGCTCGCCGGCTGGGATCCCGTCTACGACTGGAACATCATCGTTCTCGTCGGCGGTCTGACGCTCGCACCGATCGGTTTCCTGCTCGGCCTCGGCTCGTTCGACTACTGGCTCTACTGGATCTCCGGCCGTCCGACGATTCCAGACGATCACGCAAACCACGGCGCCAAGACCTGGAAGGACTACTTCAAGGTCAACACCGACCACAAGGTGATCGGCGTCCAGTACCTCGTGACGACCTTTGTGTTCTTCACGCTCGGTGGCTTGATGGCGATGCTCTTCCGCGCCGAGCTTGCGCAGCCGGGAATGCAGTTCATGGACACCCAGACGTACAACGGTCTCGTCTCGATGCACGCGGCGCTGATGATCTTCGTCTTCATCATCCCCGCCTTTGCGGGTCTCGCGAACTTCGCCGTGCCGCTGATGCTCGGAGCACCCGATATGGCGTTCCCTCGGCTCAACGCGCTGTCGTTCTGGTTCCTGCCGATCGCCGGGACGATGTTCCTCTGCAGCTTTCTCGCGCCGGGCGGGGCGTTTGCGACCGGCTGGACGAGCTACGCGCCGCTGGCCTCGGAGCAGCCGATCGGTCAGGTCTTCTTCAACATGGGCGTGCAGTGGGCAGGAGCGTCGTCGATTCTGACGGCGCTGAACTTCCTCGTCACGATCATCACCATGCGCGCGCCGGGAATGACGTTCTGGCGGATGCCGCTGCTCGTGTGGGCGAACTTCACGACGTCGCTGCTCGTCGTGATCGCAACACCGTTCATCGCCGGGTCGCAGTTCTTCGTCATGTTCGACCGCGTCATGCACACGAGCTTCTTCGTGCCCGACGACGGAGGGTACGTTCTGGGCTACCAGCACATCTTCTGGTTCTACAGCCACCCTGCCGTCTACATCATGATCCTGCCCGGCTTCGGGATCATCTCCGAGATCATCTCGGTGATGAGCCGCAAGCCGATCTTCGGCTATCGGCTGATGGCGATGTCGCTACTCGGGATCCTCGTGCTCGGCTTCTCGGTCTGGGCGCACCACATGTTCGTTGCGGGAATGGCCGACTGGCTTCGCGTCCCGATGATGATCTCGACGTTGCTGATCGCCGTTCCGACCGGAGTGAAGGTGTTCAGCTGGTTGGCGACGCTGTGGGAAGGCCGGATCAAGCTCAACACGCCGATGCTGTTCTCGCTCGGTTTCATCTCGATGTTCGTGATCGGGGGTCTGTCGGGGATCTACCTCGCATCCGTGCCGATCACGATCCACGCCTCGGACACGTACTTCATCGTGGCGCACATCCACTACGTCCTCTTCGGCGGCTCGGTGCTGACGATCTTCGCCGGCATCTACTACTGGTTCCCCAAGATGACCGGCCGGATGTACAACGAGCGGCTCGGCAAGCTGCACTTCTGGCTCACGTTCGTCAGCTTCAACCTGACGTTCTTCCCGATGCACTGGGTCGGCCTCGTCGGGATGCCGCGTCGCGTCGCCGACTACGCCGATCGATTCGCCGACCTGAACCTCGTTCGTCACCATCTCGTCGTTCGCGCTCGGTGCCTCCGTCGTCGTGTTCTTCTACAACATGATCGTCAGCTGGGCGCGTGGCCCGATCGCCGACCCGAATCCCTGGCGCGCGATGACGCTCGAGTGGCAGGTCTCCTCGCCACCCCCGATCTTCAACTTCGACGAGATCCCACAGGTCGTCGGTGGGCCGTATGAGTACGGTGTGCCCGGCGCACGTCACGCGATCCTCACGGGCGGCGGGGCACCCGCCGCGCAGGAGGCGCACGCATGAGCGCGCACGCCGAGGCGCTGCACGGCGGAGACCACCACGGGCCTCCCGCCGCGAACCAGAGCTCGCGCATCCCGCCGACGATTCTCGGCATGTTCCTGTTCATCGGAACAGAGGCGATGCTGTTCGGCTCGTTCTTCGCCGCCTACTTCTTCGTCAGGGTCGTCAACCCGGACGCACCGGACACATGGCCACCGCACCCCTACGAGTTCCCGCAATTCGTCGCCGGGATCAACACGGCGATCCTCGTGACGTCGAGCTTCACGATGCACTGGGCGCTGCAGTCCATCAAGCGGAACAACCGGCGCGGGCTCCAGGCGGGGCTCGTGCTCACGATCCTGATGGGGACGGCGTTTCTCCTGACCCAGTTCATCGAGTACGCCCACATCGGGTTCAACACGGGCGACGGAGCCTTCGCTTCCGTCTTCTTCGGGCTGACGGGCCTGCACGGCGCCCACGTCCTCGTCGGTCTTCTGCTGCTCACGTTCGCGACGGTCCGCGCCTTCCGCGGGCACTACTCGCCCGAGCACCATCACGGCGTCGAGCTTCCCGGGATCTACTGGCACTTCGTCGACGTGATGTGGATCGTCGTCTACGTGACCGTGTACCTGATCTAGCGTCGCGAACGGGCCAGGATGCGCGGCGCTTGTACCGCACGGCCCTTTCTGCGCATCATGAGTGGCGTCTACCCAGGAGCCCTCGTGCAGAACCCCTTCAAGAGCGAGGATGCGGCGTTTCGCTTTGTCCTGGGCACGATCGTCTACTTCGCTCTGATTGTCGTCGCGTCGCTGATCGCGACCTGGCTCGCCCTGATCGTCTTCCTCGTGCTCACGGTCGGAGCACTCGCCAGGTTGCGGGGAGGAAAGAAGCTGCAGCCTCCGCGAGAGCAAGTGAAGCGCGTTGCGGTCGAGGACACGTGGAGGGTGCTCGTGATCGCGAACGAGACACTGCAGGGGCACGGCCTGCGCAACGAGATCGTGCGGATGGCCGATGGAGTAGCCGAGGATGTCCTCGTCGTCTGTCCGGCCCTGAACTCGAAGGTTCGCACGTGGACATCGGACGAGGACGGTGCCCGCGGAGCCGCCGCAGAGCGCCTGCAGGCTGCCCTCGAGGCACTCGAAGGTGCCGGCCTGCGTGTCCGCGGCGAGATTGGTGACGGAGATCCTCTCCAGGCCCTCGAAGACGCGCTCCGGAGCTTCTCCGCCGATGCGATCATCATCTCGACCCACCCGGTCGGATCGTCGAACTGGCTCGAGCGCGGGATCGTGGACGCCGCTCGCTCCCGCTTCGATGTACCCGTGACGCACGTCGTCGGCGATTCGCCTACGAGCGATCTGCCGGCCGACCCCGGGCACCCGCAGCCCGCGTAGCCGGCCGATCCTGGTCACAGGTCGTCACATGCGGCCGTCGAGCCGACCGAACGACGGCCCTGCTCGAGGAGGCGAATCGAGACAGCTCCAGGGCCGGCCTTCCCTCAGGCGGATTGCGATTCGGGGGCGCGGCTACTTGCCGGAGGCGCTGGAGACGTATGCAGCGACGTCGGCGATCTGCGTCGGGGTGAGGGTTTCAGAGAACGAGGGCATGGCACCCTGGCCGTTCGTGACGCGTTCGGTCACGAGCTCGGAGCTGGGTTGCTTGTCGTCGAGGTTTGGCCCGATCGTGCCGTTCGTTCCTGCATCAGAGAGCGTGTGGCAGCCGCCGCAGTTGCCGGTGAAGACGACCTTGCCGGCGGCCGCGTCTCCCGCAGTGCCTGGCTCGGCGGGTGTCGTCGGGGTGGGTGTCGGGGAGGGGGCCTTCCCTGTGCCGGCCACGCTCGCGACGTACGTTGAGACGTCGATCGCATCCTGGCCGGTGACGAGGTTCTGAGGCATACCGGGGGCGCCGGTCGATGTCTCCTCGATCGAGTATGCGATCTGATCTCTGACGACCTGCACGAAGGTGCTCTCACCGAGCCCGTTTCGCCGCGACTCGGCAAAGGCGTCATCGAGGTTCGGGCCGATCGTGCCGGTCGTCCCCGCGTCGGCGAGCGTGTGACAGCTGCCGCACTTCGCGATGAACAGCTCCTTGCCGTTCGTCTTGTCGCCTGTTGCCTCGGTGTAGCCGACCGTCTCGCCGCACCCTGCACCGAGAAGAACGAGAGCAGCGAGCGATACCAGCGTTATGGCCAGCGGCCGTCGATTCGAACGAGGGACGATCGGCGTCATGCCGCGAGTCTATCCCGATTGCGATGCGCGCAGCTGCTTCAACTGTTGCTTGACGATCGGCGCGTTCGGATCGTCCGGGGCCAGCTTCAGGAACGCCTC
Source organism: uncultured Thermoleophilia bacterium (assembly GCA_963741655.1). Taxonomy (GTDB): domain Bacteria; phylum Actinomycetota; class Thermoleophilia; order Gaiellales; family Gaiellaceae; genus Gaiella. The sequence continues at coordinate 570,431 of CAVUIQ010000004.1, read as the reverse complement.
GAAAGCGCTGATCATCGTCGCGGCATCGCCGGCCTGCTGAGCGGCCTGAGCGAGCTCGAGTCGCACATTCGGATCTCTGGGGCTGATCACGACGATCCGCTTGTATGCGTTCACGCTCTCGGCCGACGAGGCCTGGGCAGCCTGGGCGAGTTCCTGAATCCTCGGTGAGGCCTGGTTCTTGACCAGGCTACTGATGGAGTCCTCGAGGATCGGCTGGCCGTTGGGAGACGTGAATGCTCCCGGGAAGCCCTGGCCGGCGCCCTCGTAGGCTGCGCGGGTCTGCAGGATCTGAGCTTCGAGCTGCTTTGCGCTCGCCTGGGCGAGGTACAGGCTCGCAAGCTCGCGGAGTGCATTCGTGTCCTTCGGCGCCAGAACGACGACCGTCTTCTGCGCCTCGATCGCCTCGTCCGTCTTGTTGTCGGCCTGGTAGGCGGTCGACAGCTCACGCCAGGCCTCCAGATCCTTCGGGTTCTCCTCGGTCTTCTTCTGCGCGCTCGACACCGACGGGCCGCTGCTCCCGCCGGCACCCCGGAAGATGTCCCCGACTCCCGTGCCCCCGGCGCCTACCCCGAAGAGCACGAAGCCGCCTCCGAGCGCCACCGCGAGGAAGACGAACATCCATTTGGCGTGGCGTCGCAGACGCGGAAAGAACATCGTGTCCTCGATCGAGGGCGCCGTCGACTTCTTCGCGCGTCGCGAGGCCGCTAGGGCAGCATCTTGCTGCGGGCTCTTCGTGCTGCTCTTGTCGAATCGGGCCATCGGGACGTTCCTTTCGCGTAGCGCAGTTCGCCGGCAACAAGAGTAGCTGCGACCCGGTCGGGCGACCCCCCCAGAACGACGGCGATAACAGGATCTTCAACAGGGTCGAACGGTGAGTCAACAAGTGAGATCACCGCGAGATCGGCGAGCTTGCCGGGGACGAGCGACCCGATCTGGTCGGAGAGACCCAGAACGCACGCACCACCAAGTGTTGCGAGCTCGAGTGCCTCCGACGCGGTCAGGGCTCCCGGGTCTCCGGCGCGAGCCCTCGCACCCACGATCGCGGCCCGGATCTCGTCGAACATGTCGAGCGAAGGCGTCGATGCGGGACTGTCCGTGGCGATCGAAACCGCCACTCCAGCCTCGCGGAGCTCTGCGAGCGGCGCTACCCCGCAGCCGAGGTAGCCGTTCGAGCGGGGACAGTGCGCAACGCCCACGCCGTGGCGCGCCAGGAGCTCGATCTCCTCGGGGTCGGCGTGCACGCAGTGCGCGGCCATCAGCGTCGGGCCGAGCAGGCCCTCGGCGGCCAGCATCCGGATCCCCGTCTCTCCCGGCGGAGGTACGAGGAAGCGCGCAAGGGGACTCCAGTCTCCGACGCCGCCGACGAGCCAATCGCGCTCGGCCGCGCTCTCGGCGAAATGTGTTGCCTGCGGGATGCCGAGCTCGGCGCAGGCGTGGTAGATCTCGGGCGTGCACGTGTACGGCGCATGTGGGGAGACGCCGAGCCGAACGCGGTCGGAGGCAACGTGCTCGACCCGAGCGTGTGCTTCCTCGAAGCGATCGAGTGCCGAGCCGTCGGTGCTGAAGACCTCGAGGTAGACGATCGCGCGCAACCCGCTCGAGGCGGCTGCAAGAGCGGTGGCGCCGGAGAAGCTGCAGTCGCCGACGGTCGTGACGCCTGACCGCAGCGACTCGTGGGCACCCACGGTTGCGATCGCGGTCATGTCGTCGAAGTCGAGCGCGTCCTTCCTCTGGACGTGCAGTCCGATCCAGGGTACGAACGGGAGACCGTCACCGAAGCCTGCGTAGACGGCGTACTCGAGGTGCGAGTGCGCGTTCACGAATCCGGGGATGATGACGCAGCCCGCGTGGTGCTCGCCCTCACCGAGATCGGCGATCGAACCGATCCTCTCGATCGTGCCGTCCTCGGCGATTGCAACGGCCCCGCTCTCGAGCGGCGGGCCCTCGACGGGGACGACCCAGTCCGCCGAGACTACCCTCACGGGGTCTCGTCCTCCGGCGGCGGCTCGGCCGCGATCTCGTCTTCGTCTGACCCGACCTCCACCACGTCGTCTGAAGCCGGATCGAGGTCGTCGCTTTCGGACTCGAGATCGACGTCGTACTCCGAGGGGCCGTCGTCGAGAGCCGACTCGAGATCCTCCTCGGCGGGCAGGTTGCGGTTCCAGCGCTTCTCCATCACGACCGAGAGCCAGATCGAGACCTCGAAGAGGATCAGCAACGGAATCACCTCGAAGGCGAGCGAGACGGGATCGACGGTCGGAAGCAGGACGGCAAATGCCAGCATGAGGGGGTACCCGATCCGGCGGTTGCGCCGCAGCATCGCCGAGCTGAGGACGCGGATACGCACGAGCGCGAGGATGAACATCGGCATCTCGAACGCGATGCCGCTCGCGAGAAGGACGAGAGCGGTGAACGAGAGGTAGTAGCTGGCGCGGATCTGGACGTCGTAGAGGTTGTCGTCGAAGTTGGTGAGGAAGTCGATCGCCCGCGGCAGAATGACGAAGTACGCGAACGCGACTCCTAGCGCGAAGAGCCCTGTGCCGATCACGATGAACACGCGAAGGGTGCGCTGCGTGGCTTCGTCGACGGCGGGGGCGAGGAAGCCCCACAGCTGCCAGATCAGGATCGGAAGGACAATCGCGATTGCGGCCATCGCGCTGACCTTCACCGCTGTCGTGAACGGCTCGAGAACGGCGAGCGTGACCAGGTTCTTGTCCGGCGGGAGCGGCACCATCAGCCACTCGATCAGCTGCTCGTGGAAGTAGAACGCCACCATGAAGGCGGGCACGATCGCGAAGATCGAGATCAGGAGGCGATGTCGCAGCTCCGTCAGGTGCTCGACAACGGTCGCCTCTTCGTCCGTGCCGAGACGGCGCGGGGCGAGCCTACGGAACATTCCCGGGCGGAGTTAGGAGACGGTGTCCCGCTCGCGCGACTCGGACGCGGCAGGTGCGGCGGGAACGGCGGGCTCGGCTGGCGGCAACGATGCGGCGTCGTCGTCCTTGGAGTCGCCCGTGACAGAGTCCTTGAACTCACGCATCCCCTTGCCGAGCTGGCGACCCATCTCCGGCAACCGCTTGGGCCCGAAGACGAGCAGCAAGACGAGCAGCAGGATGAGAAGTTCCCAGATTCCGATTCCGAATGGCATGGACTGAGAGTAGCAGCGAACTCGCCTCCGGTCGCGCCCTTTTGCGGTCCGGGTACGATGCTGGGAGACGCTGCCTGCGGCTTTTCCGCAAAGGAGCCCGCGGCTTTCCCACACACGGCAAGGACGGAGAACAGTGGCACTGCTCGAGATCAGGAACCTGCACGTCGCGCTCGAAGACGGCACGCCCATCGTCAAGGGCGTCGACCTGACGGTCAACACGAACGAGAAGCACGCGATCATGGGTCCCAACGGCTCGGGCAAGTCGACGCTCGCCTACGCGCTCATGGGCCACCCGTCGTACGAGATCACCCAGGGCGAGATTCTCCTCGACGGCGTCGACGTCGTCGAGCTCGGTGCCGACGAGCGGGCGCAGAAGGGCCTGTTCCTCGCCTTCCAGTACCCGCACGCTATTCCCGGCGTCACCGTCACGAGCTTCCTGCGCAGCGCGATCAACGCGAAGCGCAAGGCGGCAAACGGCGGTGAGGACGACCCGATCGCCGTGAAGGAGTTCCGCGTCGAGATGCTCGCAGCGATGGAGCACCTCAAGGTCCCGCGCGAGCTTGCGCAGCGGTACCTCAACGACGGCTTCTCGGGCGGCGAGAAGAAGCGCGTCGAGATCCTCCAGATGGCAATGCTGAAGCCCCGCATGGCCGTCCTCGACGAGACGGATTCGGGCCTCGACATCGATGCTCTTCGCGTGGTCGCCAACGGCGTCAACGAGCTCGTCGGCCCCGAGATGGGCGCCCTCGTCATCACCCATTACCAGCGGATCCTCAACTACATCACGCCGGACCACGTTCACGTCTTCGTGGACGGCCGGATCGTGGCCTCGGGCGGCGGCGAGCTTGCGAAGCAGCTCGAGGCGGAAGGCTACGAGTCCTTCATCCCAGCAGGAGTCGGAAGCGAGGGCGCATGAGCACCACCGAGAACGACGTCGTCAAGGGCATTCGCAGCGAGTACCAGTACGGCTTTTCGAACCCCGACGAGGCGAAGGATTACTTCTTCAAGTCCGGCCGGGGCCTCTCGCACGAGGTCGTCGAGGCGATCGCCGAGCACAAGAACGAGCCGCAGTGGATGCGCGACTTTCGTCATAAGGCGCTCGACTATTTCTACGCCCGGCCGATGCCCGAGTGGGGCGGCAACGTTGGCGAGATCGACTTCGAGAACATCTACTACTACATCAAGCCGACCGAGAACCAGGTCGATAAATGGGAAGACCTCCCGGCCGAGATCCTCGACACCTGGGACAAGCTCGGCATCCCCGAGGCCGAGAAGAAGTACCTCGCCGGCGTCGGTGCCCAGTACGAGTCGGAGGTCGTCTACCACAAGCTGCAGGCGGATCTCGAGGCCAAGGGCGTGATTTTCCTCGACATGGATTCTGCGCTCCGCGAGCACGAGGACATCGTCAAGCAGCACATGGCGACGATCATTCCGGCGAACGACAACAAGTTCGCTGCGCTCAACTCCGCGGTCTGGTCGGGTGGCTCGTTCATCTACGTTCCGCCCGGTGTCCGCATCGAGATGCCGCTGCAGGCGTACTTCCGCATCAACGCCGAGAACATGGGCCAGTTCGAGCGGACGCTGATCATTGTCGACGAGGACGCGTACGTCCACTACGTCGAGGGCTGCACGGCGCCGATCTACTCCTCCGACTCGCTGCACTCGGCCGTCGTCGAGATCATCGTCAAGCCGCGGGGGCGCTGCCGCTACACGACGATCCAGAACTGGTCGAACAACGTCTACAACCTCGTCACCAAGCGCGCCGTGGCCCACGAGGACGCGACGATGGAGTGGGTCGACGGCAACCTCGGCTCCAAGCTGACGATGAAGTACCCGGCCATCTGGCTGATGGGCGAGCGGTCGCACGGCGAGGTGCTGTCGATCGCGTTCGCCGGGAAGGGCCAGCACCAGGACGCCGGCGGCAAGGTCGTGCACATCGGCAAGAACTCGTCGTCCGTGATCACGTCGAAGTCGATCTCGAAGGACGGTGGCCGCGCCGGCTACCGGGGGCTGCTCGAGGTTGCCCGGGGCGCGACCGGCTCCAAGTCGAAGGTCGTCTGCGACGCGCTCATCCTCGATGACGAGTCGCGCTCGGACACCTACCCGTACATCAAGGTCGACGAGAGCGATGTCGACCTCGGCCACGAGGCGACGGTCTCGAAGATCGGTGAGGAGCAGCTCTTCTACCTCATGAGCCGTGGCCTCTCCGAGGCCGAGGCGAGCGCGATGATCGTCTCCGGGTTCGTCGAGCCGATCACGAAGGAGCTCCCTCTCGAGTATGCGGTCGAGATGAACCGGCTGATTCAGCTCCAGATGGAAGGCAGTGTTGGCTGATCGACTGCTCGTCGAGCGTGTCGATTTCGTCTCGGTGCCGGTCACGGATCTCGACCGCTCGACCGCGTTCTACCGGGACACGCTCGGCCTCGAGCAGATCGGAGCAGGCGCGTGGCCAGAGTTTCAACTCGGCGAGAACGTGAGCCTCTACCTGCTCGATCCGACGAACATCGGACAGGAGTTCACCGGCCCTCACACGTCTCCGATCGCATTGCGCGTGCCCGACGTCGAGGCCGCTCGGCGCGATCTCGAGGCAAAGGGAATCGTCTTCGCGGGTGACACGTTCGACACGTCCGTCTGTCACATGGCCCACTTCAGCGATCCCGATGGCAACGTCCTCATGCTCCACCGCCGATATGCCCCGCATGAGAGCTGATCTCCTCGAGGCCTATCAGGCCATTCCGCTGCCGACGAAGACGGAGGAGCACTGGCGGTTCACCGACCTGGCCGGGTTCGACCCCGACGCGTACGTGGCGTCGGGAGCCGCGCCCGCCACCGTTCCGGAGACAATGCTCGAGATCGACGCGTCGGGTGTCGCAGTCGTGGGCGAGGCCGGGATCACGATCGAGCACGCGCCGGAAGGCATCCGCTTCGAGCTCCTCACCGACGACCATCCTCTTCTCGGCACGCTCGTCGGACATAGCGAGAAGTTCGCAGCGCACAACGCAGCCATGTGGGAGCACGGCATTCTCGTGCATGTTCCGAAGGGCGTTGTGGTCGACAAGCCGCTCTACATCCGGATCGCGAACACCGTCGAGGGCGGCTCGTTGTTCTGGCGGCTGTTGATCGTCGCCGAGGCGCAGAGCCGGTTCACCGTGATCGAGGAGTATGCGTCTGCATCGCCGGAGCTCTCGGGCTACTCGAACGCGGCGGTCGAGATCGTGGTCGAGGACGGCGCCACCGTCGAGTACGTCTCGGTCCAGAACCTCTCTCAGAGCACATGGCACTTCGCCTCGCATCATGCGACGGTCGGGCGCGACGCCGAGCTCGACTGGGTCGCGGGCGGCTTCGGCTCTGGAGGCGGCAAGGTGTGGATCCAGAACGACCTCGCTGGACAGGGTGCGACCTCCCGGGTAACAGGCGCGTACTTCGCCGACAACGTGCAGAGGCTCGACTACGACACGTTTCAGGAGCACATCGCGCCGAACACGACATCGGACTTCGCGTTCAAGGGCGTGTTGCGTGATACCGCGAGCGCCGTCTGGCGCGGCATGATCCGGGTCGAGAAGGACGCGCAGAAGACGAACGCCTACCAGGAGAACCGCAACCTCCTCCTCTCGAAGACAGCGCATGCGGACTCGATCCCGGGACTCGAGATCCTCGCAAACGACGTTCGGTGCACGCACGGTGCGACGCTGAGCCAGGTCGACCGCGAGCAGCTCTTCTACGCGATGGCGCGTGGGTTGTCCCGCCAGGAGGCAGAGCGCCTGATCGTGCGCGGCTTCTTCCAGGACGTCCTCGACCGCATCGAGCTCGAGCCCGTGAGGACAGCACTCGGCGCTGCGCTCGAAGCACGCATTCCGCAGGCCTAGCGAACCGTTCTACGCAGGATCGGCTGCGGCTGCGCGCGGCCTGCGCTCTGGCTTCGTCGGTGGCACGAGTGCGCGCCACGTGATGGCACCGACGACGGCTCCGATCGCCCCGACGTACATCCCGAGCGCCCATGGCTGCGTTGTGTCCGTGCCGGACATGACCCCGTGTACGACCATCGCGGCGAATATCCCGTATGTGGTCCAGTGGAGGCGTCGCCAGTTCTTCGCCCCGATGCGCTTGCGCTGGGAGAAGGACGCGTAGACGATGACCATGAGCTCCGCTGCGACGATCCCGACACCGACCCAGAGGGGGCGGTACGAGACGAGCCCGGGCACGAGAAGGCCGGTGATGCCGATGTGGACGGTCGAATCGAGGACGAGCGCCAAGCCGTGGATCGCAGTGGCGCCGAGGCAGAGGAGGGCAAGGAAGCGATGGGTGTCGGTGACGGTCGCGGGCTTGAGCGCCTTGCCGAAGGGTCGGGATTTCAGCACGATCCCGGCCAACACGGAGACGGTCAGCAGGATGAAGGCAAGCATCCCGGACGCGCGTGCCTCGATCCAGAACGTGGGATCCGAGCTCATCCGAGGCCTCCGACGAGCACGACCCGCCCGTCGTTGGTGAGGAGGACGGCTGGAATTCCGAGCGCCTCGGCTTCGATCCGTGCAGCGCTCTCGCCTGCCAGCAGTAGCGTCTTTGCTGCCACCTCGGCATCGACAGCTCGGTCGGCAAACGCCGTCACGCGACGCAAGGAGGTCGAGGCAGGACAGCCCGTCCTCGGGTCGATGAGATGATGTAGCTCGACCCCGCCTCGGCGCCACCGACGGTGGTCGAGGCCGGACGTCGCGAGTGCGCCGCTTCGGAGCCCGAGAGTCAGCGGCGGTCCGGGAACCTCGACGGCTACGGGCCAGACGCCCCGCTCCGGTGGGCCGTGAATCGCGAGGTCGCCCCCCGCGTTGACGATGCACGGCCCGGCCGCGGCGAGCAACGAGCACGCTCGATCGGCGGCATACCCCTTGGCGATGCCTCCGAGGTCGAGCCGATATCCCGGATCGAGCTCGATCGTCGAGCCCCGCACCGAGACGCGGCCGGCACACGCGCTTCCTGGGACGATGCGCGGCCCGTCCTGGGCGACTTCGTCAAAGGTGCGGTCGTACCCGGCCGCAACGACCGCGTCGTGCACGGTGGGGTCGAAGCGCCCGCCCGTGCGCTCGCGCGCGTCGAGAGCCAGTCGGACGACCTCGACGAACTCGGGTGATGCATCGAGCTCCCCGGCAGCATTGAGTCGCGAGAGCTCCGACGTTGCGAGAAAGCGAGAGAGCATCTTCTCGAGCCGGTGGATCTCGCGTTCTGCTGCGACGAATGCCGACTCGACGTCGCGGGGCTCACCGTCGAGGATCAGCTCGATCGTCGATCCCATCGCTTCGAATGATCGACGGGTCAGCGGCCGCTCGACCAGGGTGGGCGCGACGCTGCTCACTTCTTCGACGGCTTCGTGGTCGTGACGGGCGGCAGGGACACGACCTGGACCGGCGCCGGCGCGGCGGCCGGTGGAGGCGCTGCGGGCGGTGCCGCGGCCGGTGGAGGCGCTATTGCGGGCGCAGGGGCCGCCGGCGGAGCCGGGGTCGAAGCGGACAGCGAAGGAGCCGCCGGAGCGGGCGTTGGTGCCTTCGCAGACGGAGCCCCGGTCGGCGCTGTTCCTGCCGGCCGGCTGGCGGTCGGGCTGCCGGCACCCGTCGGGGCAGGGACGCTCGCTGACGTCACCGCGGCCGTCGACGTCGTCGTTGCGATCGCGCCGGAAGCCTGGAGTTGCTGGTTAGCCCACGCGACGACGCTTGCGGCATAGGCGCGAGCCTGGGCGGTCTCGGCGATGGCTCGTTGTGCCGTGCGCACGGCGGCTGCCTGCGATGCTTCGAGCTCCTGCACGTGACGCTGCAGCGCCGTTGCGTTCTGCCACTGCCGACGCGCGGAGAGCCGCTCGTAGGTCGCCCATCGTCGAGCGACGACACGATTGACCACGACCGCACGCTTGCGCAGGCTCTTCTCACGGAGTGCGAGCGCAACGAGTCGTGGGTCCTGAGGCGTGACCTGTTCCGTCGTGGCCCACGGGTGAGCGGCGATCGTCGCCCAGAGCAGGAAGAACGTGATTATCGCGGCCACCGCGGTGTACAGCCGGACGACGTGGTTCGCCATCAGTCCTTCTCCTGCTCTCGCGCGTGCTCAGCGGCCTGCTTGAGTGCTTCACACTGGGTCTCGGCGTTCTTCTTGGCCTGCTCGCCTTTGCTCTCTGCTGCCTGCTTGAGGGCCTCGCATTGCTTCTCGACCGACTGCGACGTCGGGGGAGCCTGGGTTGTCGAGGGTGTGCCCTTCGTTTCGCCGCTGGACGTCGGAGGCGGCGCGGCGGCCGCGACGAACGTGGGAGTCGGCGCGGGGACGCTGCGCTCGGGCCCTGCTTCGACGGCGGGTGCGTCAGGCTCGCGCGTGTCTGGGCCACGAGCCGGCGCAGCAGCCGAGACGACATGGCTCTTCACTCTGCTTCTCGCGGTTCGTGGCTTCTTCGCCGGCGCGCGCGTCCCGCCGGCTGCTCTCGGGCCGACGGTTGCGACGGCTGGGATGGACGCGTGGCCCGGGGCCGAGACGACGGCTACCGACGCGTAGCGGTTCAGCGGCGTGAGCGCCGGGGGTTTCGTCGCGAGCGCCTTCCGCAGCGACGCTTCCCACGCGTCGAGCTTGCTCGCTCTCGCAGCGATCTGTCGGCTCGACACTACATCCGGCTTGGTCTGGGCCTCGCCGAGCTTCGCGGTGCCGATCATCGCGTAGGCACCAGCTGCCGAGGCAGCGCCGATGAGAATCGAGAGGATGAGGCCGTGCGCCCGCGGGATCATCGTCCTGCCCACGTCTGGCGCAGCGAGCAACGAGCAACTGACGCCACGTCGGAGGTGGCGAGCTTCCGAGGCATAATGATCCTTCCTGGCGGCTAGACGCTCGACCCCTTGTGTGCTTCATCGACGGGATCGACCCGCAGCCGCTCACTCGTGGGAGTGATTCCCGGCCGGCGCAAGTAGGCTTCGGACGATGGAGATCGGCTTGTTCCCACTCGGGCTCGTGTTGCTCCCGACCGAGCAGGTGCCCCTGCACATCTTCGAGCCGCGGTACCAGGAGCTGATCGGGGAGAGCCTGGAGCAGGGGGTCCCTTTCGGAATCGTCTATGCCGACGACGCCGGCCTACGCGAGGTCGGGACGCTCGCGACGGTCACCGAGGTGACGGAGCGCTTCGAGGATGGGCGCTCGAACATCATCGTCGAAGGCGGCGAGCGGTTCCGGGTCGTCGAATTGACGTCCGGCAGGTCGTTCGTGACGGCCAGTGTCGAGCCGTTTGCCGACCAGGACGACCCGGCGGACGAGGCCGACATCGATCGCGCGCTTACCCTCTTCGGGCGCCTGGCGGAGCTGACGGAGAGCGACGTCGCCGCACCGGATCGTCAGACGGCTGAGCTTTCGTTTTCGATTGCCTGCCGATTCGAGCTTTCACAGGAGCTCAAGCAGGAGTTGCTGGCTGCGAGCTCTGAGCGTGTGAGGCTCGTGCGCCTCTGCGAGTTGCTTGCGATCGCGGCCGAGACGGTGGAGAGGCAGATGGAAGTCGCCACACGTGCGCAGTCGAACGGCAAGGTTCATCCGCCAAGCTGACGACAGGGCCCCGGGATCTGCGCCGGGCGGTCGCTGTTAGCCTCAACCGTGTGAGCTCCGGCCTGACCGAGGCAGAGGCCTCTCGACGAATTGCGGCACGAGGCGAACCAGGGGAGTCCCCGACGAGTCGTTCGACCGCGACGATCGTTCGCGCGAACGCGATCACGCCGTTCAATGCGATTCTGCTCGCGCTCGGCCTCCTGACGCTCGTCTTCGGCGACTGGAGGGATGCTCTCTTCCTGGCGATCATCGTCACGAACACCGGAATCGGGATCTGGCAGGAGCTCAGCGCGCGGCGAAAGCTCGATGAGCTCGCAGCGCTCGTGCAACCGCACGCATCGGTCGTCAGAGACGGATTCACGCGGTCCTTACCCGTTGCTGACGTCGTCGTCGGGGATCATGTGCTGCTCGCGCCTGGCGACCAGGCCGTCGCCGACGGGACACTCGTATCCGGCACCGACCTCCTTGTCGACGAGTCAATCCTGACCGGCGAGGCGAAGGCGGTCAGCCGTCGGGTCGGGGACGAGATCCGGTCAGGCTCATTCGTGGTCGAGGGGACGGGGGCGTTCGACGTCGCCGCGGTAGGCGCCGACAGTTACGCGGAGCGCATTGCGGGAACGGCTCGCGAGTTCCGACATCCACGCTCGCCCCTGGAACGGTCGATCGATCGACTGCTGTACGTGCTGCTCGGTGTCACCGTGCCGCTCGGCGCAATGCTCATCGTCGCGCTGTGGAAGCAGGACGTCGCGGTCAACCACGCAGTCGAGACGGCAGTCGCTGGAATGGTGACGCTGATTCCCGAGGGGCTCGTGCTGCTCGTCTCGATTACGTATGCCGCGGCGGCAATCCGGATGGCGAGAGCGGGCGCTCTCTCGCAGCAGCTAAACGCGATCGAGTCGCTCGCCTCCGTGGACACGCTGTGCATCGACAAGACCGGTACGCTCACCGAGCCGGGCCTGCGTCTCGTGTCCCTCGTTCCGGCTGCTTCTGTGAGCGAGGCAGAACTGGGCGCGGCGATCGGGCGGTTCGCGGCATCGTCCGAAGCTCGGAACGCGACGCTGGAGGCGATCGCGGCAGCCTGGCCGGCCGACTCCGAGCCCGCGGACGACGTCGTCCCGTTCCTTTCCCGGCGCCGGTGGAGCGGCCTGCGCCTCGGAGGCGTTCGCTACGTGCTCGGCGCGCCGGAGGTCTTCACGCTCGGGACGCTCGATGCTCCCGCGCGCGCCCACCAGCGCGAGGGCCGGAGAGTCGTCGGGTTCGGCGTCACCGACGCGGCATTTCCCGGTGACGCAGGGCCGTTGAGAGGAGTGAGGCCGCTCGGGCTTGCTGTCCTCGCGGAGGAGCTCCGCCCCGGGACGCGTGAGACGATCGCCTTCCTCTCCGAGCAGGGCGTCGAGATCGTGGTGCTCTCCGGCGACTCCGCGAGCACGGTCGCATCGATCGCTGCAGACGCCGGCATCCCCGAGAGGGGGCCGTCCCGCGCGGGCGAGGACCTTCCGGACGATGACCTCGAGCTCGACCGGATGGCCGCCGAGATCGGCATCGTCGGTCGGATCTCGCCGGAGGGCAAGCGTCGAGTCGTCGAGTCGCTTCGCCGACGCGGCCGGTACGTCGCGATGGTTGGAGACGGCGTCAACGACGTGCCGGCACTCAAGGCGTCGCGACTCTCGGTCGCACAGGGCACAGGGACGCAGATGGCGAAGGCGGTCTCGGACGTGGTTCTCGTCAACGGTGACTTTGCGGCAGTCCCAGCGATGGTCTCCGAGGGCCGTCGTGTCCTTCGCAACATCCAGCGCGTGACGAAGCTGTTCGTCACCAAGTCGGTCTTCGCGGCGTTCCTGATCGTCGCGATCGGGATCACCCCGGCCGAGTATCCCCTGCTGCCCCGACATCTGACCATCGTCGGAACGCTGACGGTCGGGATTCCCGCGTTCTTTCTCGCACTCGCCCCGAGTGACGGGCCGTGGCGCACCGACGGGTTTCTCCGCGAGGTCGGGCGCTTTTCCGTCCCTGCGGGCGTTGCAGCCGGGCTTGGCGTGACGACGACGTATCTCATTGCGCTCAACGTCTTCGACCTGGGGCTGCTTCAGTCGCGGACGGCCGCCACGACGGCGCTGATCATCATCGGGCTCTACCTCGTTCTCGCCCTCGAGGCAACGAGCACGGGGCGGGCTCGCCTGGTCGGAACGATGTGCGGGGCCCTGTTCGTCGCGTACCTCGTCGTGCTGATCCTGCCGGGGTTGCGGCAGTTCTTCGAGCTCGCGATCCCTAACCCGGCGGCGATCGTCCTGATCGCGGTCGGCTGCGGGATCGCAATCGGATTTCTCTGGCTGACGGACGACCGCTTCATTCCGCTACGGAGCAGGTCGCGATGAGCCACCCGGCTACCATGGACGGGATGGTCGTTGCGACAGCAAACCCACTCGACTCGGTAGTCCTGCGCGCCGACTTCCCGTTCCTGGACGAGCTCTCCGCGGGGAAGCCGCTCGCGTACCTCGACTCGGCATCGTCGACGCAGAAACCGAGGCAGGTTCTCGATCGGATGCGTGCGTTCTACGAGCACGAGTACGCAAACGTCCATCGCGGCGTCTACAAGCTCGCCGAGAGGGCGACCGAGGGATTTGAGGGGGCGAGGCACACGGTTGCGGCCTTTGTCAACGCGCCGTCCGAGCGCGAGATCATCTTCACCCGCAGCGCCACCGAGTCGATCAATCTGGTCGCGTACGCGTGGGGCCTCCAGAATCTTGGTCCCGGCGATGCCGTCGTGGTCACCGAGCTCGAGCATCACGCCAATTTCGTGCCGTGGCAATTCATCGCGAGCCGTACCGGTGCCGCCTTCCGTCACATCCCGATCGACGACGCCGGCGAGCTCCAGCTCGATGCCCTCGACGCCCTCGCGCGTGACAACTCGATCAAGGTCGTGTGCGTCGGCCTCGTCTCGAACTCGCTCGGCACGATCAATCCGGTCGAGAAGATTGCTGCGTGGGCGCATGCGCAGGGAGCGATCATCGTCGTCGACGCCGCTCAGGCGGCGCCTCATCGCACCGATCGACGTGCAGGCGCTCGACTGTGACTTTCTCGCTCTTTCCTCCCACAAGCTCTGCGGTCCGACCGGGATCGGCGCCCTCTGGGGTCGGCGAGCGCTGCTCGAGGAGATGGCCCCTTTCAACCTTGGCGGCGAGATGATCCGCTCCGTCGGTCTCGACAGGACGACCTTCAACGAGCTCCCCTACAAGTTCGAGGCCGGAACGCCGGCGATCGCCGAGGCCGTCGGTTTCGGAGCGGCAATCGACTACATCACCGGGATCGGCCTCGCCTCGATCGAACAGCACGAGCACGAGCTCACGCGCTACGCGATGGAGCGTCTCGGTGAGCTCGACTGGGTGCGCCTCTTCGGGCCGCCGATCGGGCGTCGGGCCGGGATCGTGTCGTTCGAGGTTGCGGGCATTCATCCGCACGATGTGGCGCAGATCCTCGACTGGGAAGGGGTGGCAGTCCGCGCGGGCCATCACTGCACTCAGCCGTTGATGACTCGACTCGGCGTCGCAGCGACGACGCGGGCGAGCTTCTACCTGTACTCGATCGCCGAGGAGGTCGACCGATTGGTCGATGGGCTCCACACGGTGCGGAAGAATCTCGGATGAGCGAGTTCGAGCAGATGTACCGAGAGGTCATCCTCGATCACTACAAGACCCCGAGGAACCACGGGATCCTCGACCCGAACGACGCCGTTGCCGAGGGCCAGAACCCCCTGTGTGGCGATGAGGTGACCGTCTCTGTCCGCTTCGGCAACGGAGACATCATCGAAAGCGTCGGGTTCGAGGGGCGTGGCTGCGCGATCAGCCAGGCAGCCACGTCGATGCTCACCGACCTCGTGAAGGGGCGCTCGGCGGAGGAGGTCGCGGTGATGCAGAAGGAGGAACTCCTCGAGGAGATCGGGATTCCGCTGAGCCCGGTGCGACTCAAATGCGCACTCCTCGGGATGGGCGTTCTCAAGGTCGCTCTCCATCGGTCGAAAGGGACGCCCCTCCCTGAGGAGTGGGGTACCTCGAGCGGCGACATCTCCGTCTAGTGCGGTGTCTCGCGACGTTGCGTTTGTTTGCTCCTGAGGCCAGCGATAGTCGCGACCTGTCCCGGGAGAGGCTGCGCCGTCTCCCCTACGGGCTACCGGTGGAACGGCTCGAGGTGGCGCATTAATGCCCGAGGTCGACGTCTGCCCACTCGCCGAGTTTCCTTCCGGGACGGTCCGCATCGTTGAGGTGTCGCCGACGCTGTCGGTCGGCGTCTACAACTGCGGCGGCGAGCTCTTTGCGATAGAGGATCAGTGCACGCATGACGAAGGCCCGCTTTGTGAAGGTGAGTTCGACTGTGACGAGAGAGTGGCGATCTGCCCCCGTCATGGCGCGCGGTTCGACATTACGACCGGTCGCGCGCTGACGCTCCCGGCCTACATCGACGTCGCGACCTTCCCGGCCCGGGTGCGAGACGACGGAATGGTCGTCGTCGTCGCCTGAGCGCGCAGCGTGAGGTTCGGGTTTCGTTTGGGGCTTGCCGCCGTCCTGCGTCGTCGGTATACACTTGGATCAACCGCGGAAAGGAGGTGGTCCGGACGTGACAGATTCCAGCAGTACCGGCAGTGGAGGTACCAGCGGGTAGAGGCGTGTTCCCGAGACCCATCGGGGAATCGCCATAGCCAAGCGTAGGGGACGCGCGTTCCGCGCCGCCGGCCGTTTCGCCTTTTCGGGTGAGCGGGCAGGCAGGAAGCGCCTCTGCCAAATCCAACGCTGGTTACCGGGATGGAGGGCCGCCGAAAGGCGGCCCTCGTCTTTTTTGACGGTGTGACCGCCTCGTGCTGACGCCGCACGACCCGATCACCATGGATGTGGTGTCCGGCAACGATCCTTTCGGGTCGACCGTTGCGGGCACCCCGTTAGTCGGTCTGACCGACGGCGAGTCGAAGCTGTTGCGCGAGCGGCATGGTCCCGTCGAGCCCGAGGTCAGCCATGCCTGCGCCCCCGTCCGACACGACGTTGTCCCCGAGCTGAAGCATCCGCAGCTGATCGCGGGTCACGGGAGGGTGTGGGAGCCGCTCCATGATCGCGGCCTGCGGTCGCATGAACCAATAGGGCACGTGAAGGACCGGCCTGCGCGTGCCAATCGCCGCCTTCAACTGTGACCAGAACTCGTTCCAGTCCACGATGTCGGGGCCACCGATCTCGACCAGCAGATCGTCGCTCCGCCGCACCGAAAGCGTTACTGCGCGCGCGAGGTCGTCGGCCCAGATCGGCTGGAGCCGTTGGGTGCCCTTCCCGATCACGGGCGTCACGGGCGCAAGCCTCGCGATTCGTGCGAACTGCGCCAGAGCGCCACCGGCGGGCGCGAAAACGAAGCTCGGTCGCAGAATCGCGTAGCCGAGGCCCGATGACCGCACGGCCTCCTCGATCGCCCACTTGGCCCGGTAGTACGGGACGGTGTCCTTCGTCGCCTCGCTCGTGCCGAGTGCACTCATCTGAACGAATCGCGACACGCCCGCATCGCGAGCGGCGGCGAGAAGGCTGCGGCTTCCGCCTGTCATCACGCGATCGAAGTCGCCAGGCTTGCCGGTCAGGATGGCCACGAGATGGACGACCGTCGTGCACCCTTGCGTTGCGGCGCGAAGACTTGCTGGATCCGTGACATCCCCTCGCGCGAGCTCGCAGTCGACACCGTCCAGTGCGCCTGCGCCGCCGGCGTCACGGACGAGCGCTCGGACGCGCTCTCCCGCATCGACCAGCGCGCGCACCACGTGCCCACCCACGAACCCGTTCGCTCCGGTGACGAGGATCACGACGGTACTTCGAAGTTCTTCCAGTATCGGCTCGGCGTCGGCCCACGCTGTCCCTGGTATTTCGAGCCGAGGCCGCTCGACCCGTACGGCTGCTCGGCCGGCTCGAGCAGCTGCACGAACGAGAGCTGACCGATCTTCATCTCGGGGTAGATGGTGATAGGGAGATTTGCGACGTTCGAGAGCTCGAGCGTGACGTGCCCGTCCCAACCCGGATCGATGAAGCCGGCCGTCGAATGGATGAGCAGACCGAGGCGGCCGAGAGAGCTCTTGCCCTCGAGTCGTGCCACGAGATCGTCCGGGAGCGCGATGCGCTCGAGCGTCGACCCGAGCACGAACTCGCCGGGATGGAGGATGAACGGCTCGTCGTCCTCGATCTCGACGAGTTCGGTGAGGCCCTCCAGCTCCTTCTTGACGTCGATGTACGGATAGCGTGAGTTCCGAAAGACGCGAAACAGTCGATCGACGCGGACATCGAGGCTGGCCGGCTGCATGAGGGCGTCGTCGTAGGGATCGATGACGATCTTGCCCGCGCCGATGAGTCGGCGAATCGACCTGTCGGAGAGAACCATGTCCGCGATCCTAGAGGTTGCGCAATCTGTTCGCGGAGGGCTGGGATGCGCTACGCTCGGTGACCCCGTGTCCATGCTCTACGGACCAATGGACCCGAATGAGCGGTTTCGCTCTCGTCGGGACCGGACGCGCCGAACGAAGCGGCGACGGCGCGCCGCGGTCCTGGCTCTCCTCCTCGTGGTCGTGATCGCCGTCGCGATGGGCGCCCGGTTCGTCGGGGATCCCTCGACGACCTCGGCGGACGCGGGCGAAAGTCGATCCGCGACGCCGAGTACCGCCGCCCCGATTCCCGCAGGCAGCCCGAGACCACTGCCCGTCGAGATCCGCGGTGTTCACGTTACGGGGGCGCTTGCGTCGCTTCCGGGGAAGTTCCGCGAGTACATCGGGTACAAGAGCTACGGCCTGAACACGATCCAGCTCGACGTCAAGGATGAGAGTGGAGAGATCGGCTTCACGCCAGCGGACGTGCCTCTCGCAAGCGCCGTCGGCGCAACGCGGCCCTACTACAACCCGAAGGCGCTCGTCGGTCTCGCGCACCGTAACGGCGTGTACATGATCGGGAGGGTCGTGTGTTTCCAGGATCCCACGCTCGCGAGCGCCAGGTCGGATCTTGCAATTCAACGGGCTGATGGGAGCGTCTGGACGACCACGGCGGGTCTGGGCTGGGTCAACCCCTACGACCGTCGCGTCTGGGACTACTGTGTCTCGGTCGCCGAGGCTGCAGCGAAGGCCGGGTTCGACCAGATCATGTTCGACTACGTGAGATTCCCGTCGGATGGCGATGTCGGCGGCGCGGTCTATCCGGGCCGGACGAGCGTCTCGAAGGGCCGCGTGATAGCTGACTTCGTCGAATACGCAAGCAAACGGCTCGAACCATACGGCACGAAGGTTTCGACCGCCCTCTTCGGGCTGGCCGCGACGCGTGATCTCGGAATCGGACAGGTTCCACGGTGGATCTCGGAGAGCGCTGACACCGTGTCGCCGATGTCCTACCCGGTGCTCTACGGCGGGGGCGAGCTCGGGATCGAGAGCCCCAGAGCCGAGCCCGGCGAGACGGTCTTCAGGACGCTGGCGGATTTCCGACGCCAGATCGAGGGTTCCGATGCTCAGCTCGTGCCGTGGATTCAGGACTGGGACTACGGCACCGAGGAGGTTCTGGCCCAGATCAACGCTGCGCGACTTCAGGGCGCGAAGGGCTACTTGCTGTGGAACGCATCCGGCGTGTACACGAAGGCGGCGCTCGCGCCCGCCGGAGCATACGGGGGCTGAGAGCGCTTCGCGGCTACGGAGCCAGGCGCTGTCTCGTCCAGCCGTCTGATCCGAGCACGTACTGGACCCGGTCGTGGAGCCGCCCGGGACGCCCCTGCCAGAACTCGATCGTCGTCGCCACGATACGGTACCCGCCCCAGAACGGCGGCAGCGGCAAGCTGGTCTCCGACGCGAACCGCAGTTCGATCTCCGCAGCCCGTCGTTCGAGCTCGCCCCGATCCGCTACCGGGCGCGACTGCGGGGAGGCCCAGGCGCCGATCTGACTGTTGCGCGGTCTCGTGTCGAAGTACGCGGCCGACTCGTCGTCGGCGAGCTCCTCGACTGCCCCCTCGACGCGCACCTGACGCTCGAGGGGCTTCCAGTGGATGGCACCCGCGGCTCGTGGGTTCTTCAGAAGCTCCGCGCCCTTGCGGCTCGCACGGTTCGTGTAGAAGACGAAACCTCGGAAATCGTGCCCCTTCAGCAGAACCATCCGCACCGACGGGGCACCGTCGAGAGTCGCGGTGGCAAGAGCCATCTGTTCCGGGTCGGGAACACCAGCGTCGGTCGCTTCCGCGAACCACGCGTCGAACTGCGCGTGCGGGTCGGGCGAGAGATCGTGAGCCTCCACCAGGCGAGGGTAGCCACTCGGCGCTCCGGTACGCTTCCGCGGTGGCAACGACGAGGTCGATCGAGATTCGCACGGAGATTCCGGGCCCCCGCTCCCGCAATCTCCTGTCGCGCGCCGAGAACGCAATCGCGAGGCCACTCCAGGTCTATCTCCCCGTCTTCGTCGCGGAGGCCCGGAACGCGACGGTCACGGATGTCGACGGCAACACGTTCATCGATTTCGCAGGAGGGGTCGGCGTGGTGAACGTCGGCCACTGCCACCCGAGGGTCGTCGAGGCCATCCAGGAGCAGGCAGCAACCTTCGTCCACACGGACTTCACCGTCGTGCCCTACGCGTCCTACATCGAGCTTGCGGAGCGGCTCGGCGATCTCGCCCCCTTCGCTGGTCCCACGCGAGTCGCGTTCTTCAACTCGGGCGCAGAGGCCGTCGAGAACGCAGTCAAGATCGCGCGGCTCGCGACCGGCCGTCCTGCCGTGATCGCCTTCGAGGCAGCGTTTCACGGACGCACGATGCTCGCTATGACGATGACGTCGAAGGTGCATCCGTACAAGACTGGAATGGGCCCGTTCGCCCCCGAGGTGTACCGTGCGCCGTTTCCGAACGCGTATCGGGGCCTGTCGGCGGCGGAAGCGCTCGCCGAGCTCGAGCGCATGTTCTCCTCACACGTTGCGCCGTCGCAGGTCGCAGCGATCGTCTTCGAGCCGCAGCTCGGTGAGGGCGGTTTCGTCCCGTCGCCGGCCGAGTTCGTCGAGGGGCTTCGCCGGATTTGCGATCGCGAGGGCATCATCCTCGTCGCGGACGAGGTGCAGACCGGGTTCGGGCGCACCGGAAAGATGTTTGCGATGGAGCACTTCTCGGTCGAGGCAGACCTGATGTGCGTCGCCAAGTCGCTCGCAGCAGGACTGCCTCTTTCGGGCGTGATCGGGAAGGCCGCAGTCATGGACGCGCCGCACTCCGGGGCGATCGGTGGAACGTTCATCGGCAACCCCGTTGCGCTCGCTGCCGCGCTTGCCGTCGTCGACATCTTCGCGGAAGAGGATCTCGTCGGGCGCGCGAATGTCATCGGCGCTCGAATCCGCGAGCGAATGCTTGCCTGGCAGGCGCGCTGGTCACGGGTCGGCGATGTGCGTGGGCTCGGGGCCATGCTCGCGATCGAGCTGGTCAGCGATCCCGCGTCCAGGGAGCCGGCACCCGATCTCGCTGCTGCCGTGATCGATGCGGCTCTCGAGCGAGGACTGATCCTGCTCAAGGCCGGGATCTCGGGCAACTGTATCCGCGTCCTCTGCCCTCTGACGATCGAGGATGCGGTTCTCGAAGAGGCTCTGTCGGTCTGGGAGGATGCGCTCGAGAGCGTCCTCGCTCCGTAGGGCGACACCTGTCCCGCCCGCCAAGCGTCTCGTCCCGCAACGTGCAGCGTACGACCCGTAGGGGAGACGGCGCAGCCTCTCCCGGGACAGAGCACAGCAACCACCTACCTCAGGGGCAACCAGGCATCACGTTCTGAGACACCGCTCTAGTACTCGAGCGCCCGCCGCTGTGCGTGGCGATCGAGCGCGAGCTCGACGAGGCGGTCGAGCAGGGCGGCGTACGGGATGCCGCTTTCCGCAAAGAGCTTCGCGTACACGCTCGTCGCGGTAAAGCCCGGGATCGTGTTCAGCTCGTTGACGACGACCCGCCCGTCGGGACGGACGAAGAAGTCGACTCGCGCCATTCCCTCACAGTCGGTGGCCACGAACGCCTCGATCGCGAGGCGTCGCACCTCGTCCGTCGCCTCGTCCGGAAGTCGCGCGGGGACGATCAGATCCATCCCACCAGCGGCGTACTTCGCATCGAAGTCGTACCAGTCGGCGTGCGCCACGATCTCGCCGACGACCGAGGCGACCGGCTCGCGGTTGCCAAGGACACCGACCTCGACCTCGATGCCAGGCTGGAATTCCTCGACGAGCACCTTGTCGTCGTGTTGGCGGGCGAGCGCGACGGCCACGTCGAGCTCCTCGGGGGTCGTGGCCTTCGAGATCCCGACCGATGATCCGAGCCGTGCAGGCTTGACGAACACGGGGTAGCCGAAGGGGTTCTCCACGGCGTCACCGGTGCGGAGCGTGACGCTCGAGGCAACCGGGATTCCCCGGTCGCGGAGCACGGCCTTGAAGAGATCCTTGTCCATGCAGAGAGCGGATGCGGTCACGCCGGCACCGATGTACGGAATGTCGGCGAGCTCGAGCAGTCCCTGCACCGTCCCGTCTTCGCCGAACGGCCCGTGAAGGATCGGCAGGACGACGTCTATGGCCCCGAGCGCCTGCGGAGCCGCGGTCGTGGGAATCGGCAGGCTTGCGTGTGCGTCGTCGAGTGCGGGAGCTCCGGGTGCAGGGGGAAGAGCCCAGGCGCCGTCACGGCCGATCTCGATCGTCCGCGTCTCGTAGCGGTCGGGATCGAGTGCCTCGACGACGGAGCGCGCGGACGCAAGCGAGATCTCGTGCTCGCTCGACCGGCCACCGGCGAGAACAGCGACGCGGATCCGCGGTGTCACGGCGTCGACGGTGTCGGTTCGGGGTCGACGTCGTGGGGACGAAGACGCCGACGAAGAGCGTGATCACCGTGTTCGGATCCTGCTGGGTGTTGCCGGGCGGATCCTGCGAGATGACGACGCCGTCGAAGGTCTGAACGTCCGTGTCCTGCTGCGTCACCACGACCTTGAAGCCGGCGTCCGTCAGCGTCGTCCTTGCATCGGCGGTCGTGAGGCCGGTCACGTCCGGAACGGGCGTTGTCTGAGGGCCGTTCGAGACGGAGAGTGTCACGGTCGAGCCCTTCGTGGCCGTCGACGATCCGGCCGGAACCTGGCTCACGACGACGCCGGAGGGCTGGGTGCTCTCGACGTCGGTTCTCGCGACCGCGAACCCGGCGGCCTGGAGTTGCTGGAGGGCAGCCGAGTAGTCGAGCCCGACGACGGCGGGAACCGCGACCTGCTTCGGCCCCGTCGAGTAGTTGATGCGGACAGTTGCACCCTCGACGAGCGACGTGCCGGAAGCGGGATCCTGAGCGGTGACGGTGCCGGAAGGCTTGTCGGATGCGACGCCGACGCTCTTTGCCACGAGGCCTGCCCGTGTGAGCGTGGCCACGGCGTCCGTGACCTGCGAGCCGACGACGTCGGGAACCGTGACGTTCTTCTTGCCGGTCGACACGAGAATCGTCACGATGCCGCCGCGCGCGAGACCGGTGCCTTCGACGGGTGACTGGTCGAACACGATCCCCGCCGGCTGGGAGCCGTTGGGAACCCGGCGGACGTTCGGCTCGAACCCGTCCTCGGTGATCAGAGCGACGGCGCGAACCTCGAGAATGCCCGTGTACTGCTGCACGACGAGCGGCTTGTTCTCGTCGATCTGGTCCTGAACGTTCCCGTAGAGAAACCATCCTCCGACCGCGAGCGCGACCACGGCGATGCCACCGATGATCCACGGCCAGGGGCTGCGACGGCGGGCGACCGGCGGCTCGTAGGCGCGGTAGCGCTCGTCGCCCGTGTACGTCCCCCCCGTTGATGGGGGAGCAGCCACGCGCGTGGCTGCAGTCGCGTCCATCGCCCCCGCTCCGGCCAGCACCATGGTTGCAGCCGTCTCGGTCTCGGTGCCGACGGCCTCGCCGCGCGCCACCAACTCGAGATCGCGATCGAGCTCGCCGGCGGAGCGATACCGATCGGCAGGCTCCTTGGCAAGGGCTCGAAGCACGACGAGGTCGAGGTCGCGCGGGATCTCCGGGCGGCGCGCCGACGGCGGCTCCGGCGTCGCGGAGAGATGCTTCATCGCGATCTCCACTGGCGTCTCGCCCGTGAAGGGGACGGTTCCGGTCAGGAGCTCGTAGAGAACGATCCCCGTCGAGTAGAGGTCGGAGCTCTCGTCGACCGGGGCGCCCCGTGCCTGTTCCGGGGAGAGGTACTGCGCCGTCCCGACGATCGAGCCCGCTTCCGTCATCTCGCTCGTGCCGGCGCGGGCGATCCCGAAATCAGCGACCTTCACACGCCCTTCGCGGTCGACCAGCACGTTGTGCGGCTTGATGTCGCGGTGAATGATCCCGTTCTTGTGTGCGTAGCGGACGGCAGCCAGGATCTGCCGCGTGTAGGAGATCGCGACCGGCACCGGACAAGGCCCGCGCGTGACGACGAGCTCCTTGAGCGTGCGACCCTCGATGTACTCCATCACGATGTAGTACGAGCCGTCCGCAACTCCGCGATCGAAGATCGAGACGATGTTCGGGTGGGAGAGACCTGCAGCGTGCGTCGCCTCCCGGCGGAAGCGCTCGACGAACTGCTCGTCCGAGGCGTAGCGCTCGTGGAGGATCTTCACCGCGACGCGACGACCGAGCTCCTGGTCCTCGGCGAGCCAGACGTCGGCCATGCCGCCCGAGCCGAGCTTGCGCTCGAGCCGGTAGCGCTCAGCAAAGAGGGTTCCTGTGAGGTCGTTGCGTCCCATGAGATTCGCTCGTTAGTTCTTCGCCGTCGATGTCAAGAGTGCCTGCAAGACCTGACGAGCGATCGGGGCAGCCGTCGCACCACCGGTCAGCGACTGATTCTGGAGAACCACCGCGATGGCGTACCGCGGCTTCTCGCCATCGGCACCGGCGAAGGCGATGAACCACGTCGTGTTGCTCCCGTCGACGCCCGTCTCGGCCGTCCCGGTCTTGCCGCCGATCCGAAGACCCGAAACCTGCGCTGCCGTCCCCGTTCCCGCCTGAACGGCCCGCACCATCATGTCCCCGACATCGCGGGCCGTCGCAGGAGTGACAGCGCGCCGGATCTTTGTCGGGCGGGTACGCGTGCGGGTCTTGCCGTTCGGCGTCACGGTCTTTTCGACGACAAACGGTCGCATCAGGATGCCGTCGTTGCCGATCGTCCCCGCGACCATCGCCATCTGGAGCGGCGTGACGAGCAGGCGCTCCTGCCCGAACGCCATCCGACCCGGATCGACGTCGCGATCGCGGCGGGGATCGTAGAGCTCGCCGCCCTTGTAGAGGCCGCTCGGCAACCGCTCGCTCTCGGGCGTCTCGAGTGGCGGCCGTTCGTAGAAGCCGAACGCCTTCGCCTGCTTGACGATTGCCCTCGCGCCGAGCTTCAGGCCGATGTTGCAGAAGACAGAGTTCACGGAGAACTGCAGTGCTGTCGCAAGCGTGACGTTGCCGAATGGGCGGCTCGTGTCGAAGTTGTTCACGCGCTTGCCGTACACGGTGCAGTACCCAGGATCGTAGAACGTGGACGACGTGGTGAACTTGCGCGAGTCGAGCGCCGCAGAAGCCGTGACGACCTTGAACGTCGACCCGGGAGGATAGAGGCCCTGGCTGGCGCGGTTCAGGAGCGGCGAGGCCGGCGTGCAGTCGGCACGGATCTTCTCGATCCGCCCGAAGTTCTCCTCCACGTCATTCGGGTTGTAGCTCGGCGAGGAGACCATCACGCGTACGCGCCCCGTACGCGGATCGAGAACGACGACGGCCCCACAGCGCGTCCCGAGCGCCTCGAGCGCCGCGCGCTGGCCGTTCACGTCAAGTGTCGTGACGACGGTATCCCCGACAATTGGGCGTCCATTGAGCTTGTCCAGAGATCGATCGACGAGGGACGACAGGCTCCGCTCCGACCCCGTCAAGATCGAGTTCAGCGATCGCTCGAGGCCTGTCCGGGCGCGGGCGACAGTCGAATAGCCGACGATGTGGGCGGTGAGCGGACCTTGTGGGTAGCGGCGGAGATAGAACGTGCGGTCGCCGACGATGCGCTCCCTGTTGCGCGCCAGAACCCTCGAGGGGGAGAGGATCGGCCCGCGCTTGATCTCGAACTGGGCGACGCGCTGGATCGCGTTGTCCTGGCGCTCCGCGAGCGCAGGACGGGCCCACGTCTGCCAGTACGTGGTCGCAACGATCAGGAGGATCATCAGGCCCATCGCGAGGCCGGCGACGCGCGAGATCTGGCGGTTCACCGGTTCACCGCCGTCGCGGCAGCGCGATTCGAGACGAGGAGCAGCAGAGCGAGCATGATGAAGTTCGAGAGGATCGACGAGCCGCCGTAGGAGACGAACGGCATCGTGATCCCGGTCAGCGGGACAACCCGGAGGACGCCTCCGACGATGATGAAGGTCTGCAGCGCGAGCCCGAACGTGAGGCCGGTCGCGAGGAGCTTCGAGAAGCCGTCCTGGGCGATCAGGGCGATCCGCATCCCACGCGCGACGAACACCATCACAAGGAGAAGCACAGCTGCAGAGCCGACCAATCCGACCTCCTGGGCGATCGCCGAGTAGATGAAGTCGGTGTTGAGGTATGGGATGAGCTGCGTCCCGTCGACCGTCGTGAACGTCCCCTTTCCGAGCCCCGTGCCCCCATAGCCTCCGTTCGCGATCGAGTAGAGGCTCTTCACGAGCTGGTACGAGTCGCAGTTCTGCCGGAAGTCGAGCTCCCCGCTGATCGAGCAGTACACGCGCTCGTCCGTCCACGGATGGAGCCACACCGTCACGCGCTGCTGCACGCGGTCGAGGGCGTTGTAGAGCGCGGCCGAGCCGGCGAGGAAGAGTCCGAGTCCGGCGACGACGTAGATCAGGCGGCCGGTCGCGGCATACACCATCGCCAGGAAGATCCCGAAGTTGAGCAGGGCGGAGCCGAGGTCGCTCGTCTGGACGAGCACGAGCATCGAGGCACCCCAGATCAGCAGGAGCGGCCCGAGATCCTTCAACCGGCCCTGGGCGAGTGCCTCCCGCTTGTCGCGGAGGTAGCCGGCGAGGAAGATGATCATGAAGATCTTCGCCAGCTCTCCCGGCTGGAACTGCATCGGGCCGACCTTGATCCAGAGGTTGACGCCGTTGACCCGGTGCCCGAGCCCCGGCACGGACGGGAGGAGGAGGAGCACGACGGCGGAGATCCCGAAGAGGTACTTGTAGCGTTCGAGAACGCGATAGTCGTACCGCAGCCAGAAGAGCGTCGCGGCGAGCACTCCGATCCCCAGAGCGACCCAGACGGCTTGCCGGCGTGCGTCCTCCGGGTCGAGGCGGTAGATCACGGTGAGCCCGAGAGCCGTGAGGAGACCGACGAGCGGGATCAGGGTCGGATCGGCATACGGAACCGTGAACCGGGCGACGACGTGCGCGACGAGGTAGAGCCCGAACACGACCCCGACGTACCCGAGCCAGCGTGTCGTCACGAGGCCGGTGCCGACGATCGAGACGCTGGCGAACGCCGCAGAGGCGACGAGGGCAGCGAAGCCGAGATTGAGGAGCTCCTTGTTCCGGGCGCTCACCGCTTCAGGCTCCACCAGATGACGAGTCCCGCGACTGCGATCGTCAAGAGGATTGCGAGCAGCGCCAGCCAGCGACCTCCGGCACCCGCCCCGTGCCGCTGAATCGGCACTGGGGCGTCCGCGAGCGTCCGCTCCAGAACCGTCTCGGGCTCGATCGCGTGCTCCGCGGTATCGGCATCCGGCGCGGTTGCGGTCGGCTCGAGCAGCGGTGGGGGAACGGGGTCGCCATCGAGGATCTCGAAGAGCACGGCCGTGATGTTGTCGATCCCGCCGGCGTCGTTGGCCGCATCGACGAGCGACTGGACCGCTACCTCCGGATCGTCCCCGGCAGTCTCGACGAGCTCCAGGATTCGCTCATCGCGGACGAGATCCGTGAGGCCATCCGAGCAGATGAGGTAGAGATCGCCAGGAAGCGCGTCGAGCGTCTCCGTGTGAACCTCGACGACCGGCTCCGTGCCGACTGCGCGAGTGATCACCGAGCGATGAGGATGCTGTTCTGCCTCCTCGTTGGAGAGCCGCCCTGCGCGCACGAGCTCGCCAACGAGGGAGTGATCCGGGGTCAGCTGCTCGAGCACACCGTTGCGAATCCTGTACGCCCGCGAGTCGCCGACATGCCCTACCGCGATGGTGCCCGACGGCTCGTCAACGAGGAGAGCCGTCACGACCGTGCCCATCCCGGCCGCCTCTGGATCGCCGAGTGCGCGCGCATAGATGCGGTTGTTCGCCTCGAGAATCAGCTCTGTGAGCGTGTCTGTGCCGAACGACCCGGCGGGCCGCCCTTCGAGCGCTGCTGCCGCAAGCCGCGAAGCGATTTCGCCCGCCTGCGCACCACCGACCCCGTCTGCGACGGCGAAGAGGGGCGGATCGCAGACGAACGTGTCCTCATTGTGCGGACGCCGCCGACCGGTATCGGTCAGTGCGCTCGCCCGACCGGTTCTCACGCCTCTACCTGCAGATCGGTCTTGCCGATGCGAACGATGTCTCCGGCGACGAGGAGCCGGGCGGTTGTCACGCGAGCACCGTTGACGAACGTTCCGTTCGTCGATCCGACGTCCTCGACCCACAGACCGTCGGGCCGTGGCTCGAGCATTGCGTGCCGTGTCGAGGCGAAGTCGTCGCCGTCGAGGCGAATCGCGTTCTCGCCGCCCCGCCCGAGCCGAGTTGGCTCCCGGATCTCAACCGTGCTGCCGGGTGAAAGCGTTGGGCTTTCGAGTACGAGGAGGTGCGCGCTGGGCGTCGGCAGGACCGGCTCGTAGCGTGCCCGGAGCTCGTTGGCCTCCTTGGCGCTCAGCACGATCGACTCCTGCGGGGCCGAGCGAAGATCCCGCGTCACCGACCGCACCACAGCCCAGATGAACAGGTAGAGGAGAACGAGAAACGCGATCTTCAGGGCGAGCAGGGTTTGCTCGGTGTCGAGATCACCGAACACGCTAGCTTCGCGTACGTCCGAATACGATGTCGGTCGCACCGATCGTGATGCGGTCGCCATCAGCCAACGTCTCTCGCGTGATTCGGCGACCGTTCAACTCCGTCCCGTTCGTCGATCCGAGATCGACGATGATCCACGACTCCCCGTCCTGCTTCACCTCGGCGTGTCGCCGCGATGCGTTCCCGTCGGCGACGCGAAGATCGCATTCGCGGGACCGCCCCACGATGAACCCGGCGGCCGTGACCGGGTGAGCACGGCCCTCGAGCGTCAGCGTCACGATCTCGAGCGGCGGCTCGGGAGCGACCGGTACAACGGGTGGCGCGGCCTCTTCGTCGGCCTGTCGGTAGATCATGGTCGTCGCGACGGCAGCTGGAGCCTCGACCGGTATCGGTGCCGTGGCAGCCGGGACGGGAATCGAGACGCTCCGCACGGGGACGTCGGCCTGGGGCGCGGAGGCCGGAAGGGAGGGCAAACCGTCTTCGGGTTGTGCGACGCGGGTTGCGATCCCGAATTCACCGATCGCGAGGTCGTCGTCGGTTGCGAACTTCACCCGGGGGGGCGTCAGCAGGGCGTAGGCTTCACGTCGCGCGTGCTCGGTCAGGTACTCCTGGAGCTCCCCGATCAGCGAGCCTTCGTAGGAGACGAACTGCTGCCGATCGGCACTCGAGAGGTAGATGGTGTACTCGTTGGGGACGTAGACGCGCGAAACCGACACGGAGCGATGCTCGTCCATCTCCTTCGCAAGCTTGCGTGCGAGCTCGACCGGCTGGACATGGGTTCGAAAAGCGCGCCCAAAGACACCCTCGAAGAGGCCCTCGATCTTGCTCTCGATGGTGCGCAGAACGCTCATATCCGGAGTTGCCGACTCGCGACTAAGGGTAGCGACCGGCCTGGACCGTCCGGGCCGCGAGGATCGCGCAGAGGACGAGCGTGCCGAGCACGATCGGAAGCGCCGGAAGCAGCGGAGCGAGGAACAGGATCAGGCCGATCTGGCACGTTCCGAGGAGCGCGATGCCGCGGAAGCCTCGCTTCCGCGCGTCCGGAACGAGGGCCGCCGCTGCGGCAAGCACAGCCGCGAGAGCAACGAACCAGGGATTCGCCTGGAGCAGGGCGACCACGGGGCCCACGACGGAGGAGACGCTCGTCGAGCCGTCCACGCCGAGGTTCGAGATCGCGTCGCCTGTGAGCGGGAGCGTTCCCTCTCGCAGGCCTGAGACAGCGACGGCCGCGAACACGCCGGCAAACGCTTGCAGCGCCCGGCGCCCGCGCCCGCGCGCGGGTTGTACCGCGAGCGGCAGGAGGGCGATCGCTCCGATCATTGCGAGGGCCGGGCCTGCCATGAAGAGAAGCCCTGCCCGTGCGTCACGCCACCAGAGCGCGAGCCAGAGGGCAGCAAGTGTCGCGTACGCGATGGCTGCTGCCTGGGCAACGTTCCCGAGTGGGAAGACCGGTATGAACAGCGCAACCGCGAGCCCCAGGCGGGGGGAGCGGAGCGTCGCGAGCGCAGCTGCAATCGTGAGGAGAATCGTCAGGCCGGGCGTCCAGAACGGAAGCAGCGTCGCTCCGATCACGACAGCTCCTGCAGCGAGGACCGCGGGAACGAGCCGCTGTTCGAGAGGGAGCGGAGCGACCGCCACCCTCGGTGTCGCGGCTAGCTTGCGCTCGCGTGCCGGGGTCGTCCGATCCCGGCGAGGCGACGTGAGGGCAGCGCGCAGATCGCGTGCCAGCTGCTCGGCAGACGGGCGCTTCGCCGGCTCGACGGCGAGTGCCGACGAGACGGCGTCGGCAACGGCCGGCCGCAGGTCGGAGCGGACGCTCGCGAGCGGCGGCGCGCCCGACTCGATCGCCGCCGCGACCTGTGGCAGCGGAACGCCCCAGAACGGGTGCTCACCGGCAAGCGATTCCCAGAGAAGGACGCCGACGGCCCAGACGTCGCTCGCTGTTGTCGCTTCCTCTCCGGTTAGTCGCTCCGGCGCGATGTACGCGAGCGTGCCGGGGACGTCGCCAACGGCAGTGAGGGTGTCTGCCTCGTCGAACTGCGCGAGGCCGAAGTCGAGGAGCTTGATCGACAACTCTGCCCCCTCTTCGACGAGAACATTCGACGGTTTGACGTCTCGATGAACGATGCCGATGTGATGTGCGTGCGCCAGGGCGTCGAGGATCTGGGCTGCGGCTTCGACTGCCTCCCCGTCGCTCAGCTTGCCGGCGCGGAGCGCCTCGCGCATCGTCTGCCCCTGGACGTATTCGTAGGCGATGTAGACGTGGCCGCTGTCGCCGCCGAAGTCGTAGGCGCGAACGCAGCGATCGTGCCGGAGGCGCGAGGCAGCTTCCATTTCCCGCGCAGCGCGTGACGCGCGCTTTCCTTCACGGGGAACGATCTTCAGGGCGACCTCGAGTCCGGTTCGCTCGTCGCGCGCGAGCCAGACAGAGCCCGAACCGCCACGACCGATCGGCCGCAGAGGCCGGTAGCGGTCGAGCACGAGCTCGGGTGTTGGAAGGGCGTACGCAGTGCTCGACACGTCCCTCGACTCTTCGCCACGGCAGAAGACCTCCCTTCCAGACCCGATCATGGCGTAGACTCCGCTCGTCCCCTGCAGGGAGCACCTCAGTGAGCTCGAACGACGACGACATTCTCGATTTCGACTTCTTCGAAGACGACGCCACCCGTGAATCCGGCGCCGCCTCCGGGGGCGCACGTGGCGACGCAGGCGTGGAGCCTTCGGGTCGCGGAGGTGGCGGCGGTGGGCCTCGACGCCCGTCGCTGCACGCACCCCACGGGCTCGCACCGATCCTGCGACTCGTCGGGTTCGTGGCCTTCGCGATTCTCATCGTCGTGCTGCTGATCGTCTGGGGACAGGGCTGCTCGAGTGACAAGAAGCGCACGAGCTATGGCGACGCGATGACCGAGCTCGGGACGATCGGTACGAGCTCGGCCAAGATCGGGAGCGATCTCGCCGAGCTTCTGACGACCCCCGGGCTCAAGCAGGCGGAGCTCGAAACGAAACTCAGCGGTCTCATCGACCGCCAGCAGCAGGGTCTCGAGAGCGCACAGGCTCTCGACGTGCCGGGACCGCTTCGTCCGGCCAGCAACCATGCGGCCGAGGCGCTGCAGCTGCGCGTCAGCGGCATGCAGGGGCTCCTCGACACGTTCGCCGCGACCAAGGGAGACGACTCGGACAACGCGACCGAGGCCGGCGAGAAGCTCGCGGCCCAGGCGAGGCAGCTCGACGCAAGCGACGTCGTCTGGCGGATCCTGTTCCAGGTTCCTGCGCAGGCGACGCTCGAGGACGAGGGCGTCGGCGACATCAAGGCCCCGTCGTCGGTGTTCGTCGAAACCCCCGAGCTATACACGACGGGCTCCATGACCCGGACCTGGCTTCGCATTCACGGTGCTTCCACCGGTGGCACGCCGTCAGGCGTCCACGGCACCGGCCTCGAAAAGGTGCTGGTGCAGCCTGGCGACATCCAGCTCGTACCCGATGCCGAGACCACGATCAAGGCCTCCACCGACCTCGCGTTCGAGGTGTTCGTCAAGAACACCGGAGAGAACCAGGAGGTCGGCATCGAGGTAACGCTGACGATCCCGAAGGGGACGGCGCCGATCGTGAAGAAGCAGACGATCGCCCTGCTCGACATCGGCGAGACGAAGACCGTGACCTTCAAGGACTTCCCTGACCCGCCGTTCGGCGAGAAGTCGTCCGTCCAGGTGAGCGTGAAACCCGTCCAGGGCGAGACGAACACGGGGAACAACAGCGCCGAGTATCCCGTCATCTTCTCGCTCGAGTAGGCCACTGATGGACGTCACGCTCGCCGTCGCGATAGCGGCGTGCCTTGTGGCCGCACTCGCGCTCCTGATGACCCTGGTGCTCACGCGGCGACTCCGAAAGCTCCAGGGTGGCCAGAAGGCCGTTCTGGGTGGCGCCTCGCACGACATGGTTGAATTCGCGGTATCGCTGCAAGGGAGAATCGACGATCTCAACCGCGCCGTGGACGAGGTCGCCGTGGGGCTGTCCCGTGTCGACCGGCGCATCGACGGTGCGATCACGAACACGGCCGTCGTGCGCTACGACGCCTATGAGGACACGGGCGGGAAGCAGTCGGCCTCCTTTGCTTTTCTCGACGCGACGCGCACCGGGACAGTGGTAACGGCGATTCAGGGCCGCGACTATGCCCGCATCTACGTGAAGGATGTCGAGCGCGGCACGGCGTCGGTCGCGTTGTCGCCGGAGGAGCTGACGGCGGTCGAGCGCGCCATGGCGCGTTGATCCCCGAATGAGCGCTGTCACCCTCTGTGACGTGGCCCCGCGTGACGGCCTGCAGAACCGAGCGGGGAGCGTCGAGCCTGCGGTCCGTGCAGAGCTCGTCAACAGACTCGCAGCGACAGGGCCTGCCCCGCATCGAGGCGGTCAGCTTCGTCAGCGCGTCGCGCGTTCCGCAGATGGCGGATGCAGAGGAGGTCGTGGCCGGGATCACGCCACGCGCCGGGGTGGCGGTCGCCGGCCTCGTGTTGAACGAGCGAGGGTACGACCGACTCGTCGCTGCGGGACTCCGGGAGGCGCACTTCTCCTTCGCCGTGAGTGAGAGCTTCAACCGACGCAATCAGGGAGCGAGCGTCGAGGAGTCGCTCGCGGCCGCGGCGTCCATCATCGGGCGGGCGCGGGAGGATGGCATCTCGTCGACCGTGACGCTGAGCACCGCTTTCGGTTGCCCGTTCGAAGGGCGGGTCGATCCCGGACTGGTGGTGGACATCGCCGCCCGGGTTGTCGACGCTGGGCCGGATGAGGTTCTCCTCGCCGACACGATCGGAGTTGCCGTTCCGCGCCAGGTCGGAGCGCTCGTCGCGGACATCGTCGAGGCTCCGAGCTCCCGTCGGCGTCCATCTGCACAACACGCGCAACACGGGATATGCGAACGCGCTGGCCGCCCTGTCGGCCGGTGCAACCTCCTCGACGCGTCACTCGGTGGAATCGGCGGCTGCCCGTTCGCTCCCCGGGCGACGGGCAACATCGCAACCGAGGATCTGGTCTACCTCCTCCACGGCGAGGGGATCGAGACCGGAGTCGACCTCGATGCGCTGATCGGTGTCGCGGTCTGGCTCGAGGGGATTCTCGGCGAGGAGCTCGAAGGCCAGGTGTATCGCGCAGGACCGTTTCCGCCACGCCCGTAGGCCACTGTCCGCCATCCCTCCATCTCAGCCGTTCGCCTCGTGCGCCACTGGTACGCTCGGATCGGTGCATCAGGTCCTCGTCCTGAACGCGAGCTACGAGCCACTGAACGTGTGCTCCGATCGGCGCGCCCACGTCCTCGTGTGGAAGGGCAAGGCCGAGGTCGTCGAGGAGCATGCGCAACCGATGCGAGCTGCCGAGCAGTCGTTTGTCCGCCCGCACGTGATCCGTCTCCTTCAATACGTACGGGTTCCTCGCGCCGTCAAACGGCGGATCTCTCGCCGCGCACTCTTTGCGCGAGACGGCTGGAAGTGCGTCTACTGCGGTACGGCGGCCGGTCGGCTCACCCTCGACCACGTGATCCCGCGGTCGAAGGGAGGAGACTCGGTGTGGGAGAACGTCGTCACGGCGTGTGCGCCGTGCAATCTCCGTAAGGGCGACCGGTTGCTCGAAGAGATCTCGATGACGCTGTCACGACAGCCACGGGCGCCGGCGCCGGTCCTGTTCATCCGCCTCGCGGCGCAGCGGGTGCCCGAGAGCTGGCGGCAGTACCTGCCGTCGCTCGAGCAGTTCGAGCACGCTGCCGCGTAGTGCGGCGTCTCATAACGTTTGACAGGAAACAGCATCGCAATGAGACACCGCGCTAGCCGCGTCGAGACTCAGACCGTTCGCGCTGCTGCGCCGCCCTCGTGGTCGGCGCGATACGAGCCGAACACGCGAAGCTGCGCTGTCAGATCGCGCATCTCCTTCAGCGTCACCGAGATGTCGGGGTCGAGCGGATGGCCGCCGAGCACGGCATCGAAGCGGTAGCTGAACGGCCTCGACGGGATCGGTCGTGAGACCAGCAGGTTGAGATCGATCCCGTGACGGGACAGTGGCTCGAGCGCATGGAAGAGCGCTCCCGGGCGGTGATCGGTCGTGAAGGAAAACGCCGTGCGCCACTGCCCGTCACGGCGATCGAGTCGCGTGTACGGGGCAACCGAAACGAACCGTGTGTATGCCTCCGGATGGTCGCCCACGTTCCCGTCGATGATCGTCAGCCCGTTGATGCGGGCCGCGCGGTCGCTCGCGATCGCGACGACTGATGGATCGGCCATCGTGGCGACGACCGAGGCGGCGTCTCCCGTCGTCGGCGCCGCAACCGCGATCGCGTTCGGCAGAGACGCAAGGAGCCTCCGGCACTGGTCGAGGGCAACAGGGTGGCTATGGATCTCGCGAATGTCCGCGAGCTCGACGGTGCCTGGCCCGACCAGGCAGTGGTTGACCGGGATGATCGCTTCGGCCACGATCGAGAGCGGCGACTCGTAGAGCAGATCGTGGGTCTCGGCGACCGGGCCGACGAGCGAGCTCTCGATGGGGAGAACGCCGTAGGGGACCCGACCCGCCGCAACGGCGTCGATCACCTCCGAGAACGTCGGCAGTGGAACGAGGCGGGCGGCGGGGAAGAGCCGGTCGCACGCGGCTGCCGAGTGGGCGCCTTCGCGGCCGGGGTAGGCGACGGTCAGTTCGATGGAAGCCATGGTGGTGGGAGCGCCTTTCGCTTTGGGTCGGTTCGCCGGGAGAGGAGAGCTAGACGGCGCGAGGCAGGGTCGAAGGCGCCGGCTAGCCCGTAAAGGCGAAGCCGAATGGCGCGCGGGGGAAGCGAGTGGTGGGCGCGCGGCGCATCGTCATCACAGGGTACGGGCAGAATCGAGCGCGCGCAACACCGCATCGCCGACGTCGCTCGTCGTGCTCGTTCCGCCGAGGTCGGGCGTCGGAGCGCTCTGGAGGGCGGTATCGACGGCGCTCTCGAGGCGTGCCGCGTCGGAGGCGCGCCCGAGGCCGTGGTCGAGGAGCAGCGCCACCGAGCGCAGCATCGCGGCCGGGTTGGCGATTCCGCGCCCGGCGATCTGCGGCGCGGATCCGTGGACCGGCTCGAAGAGACCCGGCCCATCGTCGCCGAGGGACGCAGATGCGGCGAGACCGAGGCCCCCCGTCACCGCCGCAGCGATGTCGGAGAGGATGTCGCCGAACGTGTTCTCGGTCACCACGGTGTCGATCGACTCCGGCGCCTGCACGATCGTCATCGCGAACGAGTCGACGAGTGCGTGGTCGAGCGCAACGGCGGGATAGAGGCTTTGCCCCATCTGCGTCACGACGTCGCGCCACAGACGTGACGTGTTCATGACGTTGACCTTGTCGACCGACGTCAAACGCCCACCGCGTGCCTCGGCGATCTCGAATCCACGACGTGCGATCCGCTCGACCTCCGGGCGGGAGTACTCGCAGGTGTCGAACCAGGTTCCGTCCTCGCGGATCCCCTTCTCGCCGAAGTAGAGACCGCCGACGAGCTCCCGGACGATCATGATGTCGATTCCGGGTGCGCGAGCGGGGCGAAGGTTTGCGTAAACACCGAGCTCCTTGCGCAGTCCGAGGAGACCTTGCTCCGGTCGCACCGGCTGGCCCTCGAGCTCGGGGAGTCCGACGGCGGCGAGGAGAACCGCGTCTGCCCCGCGGCACGCTGCAAGCGTTTCGTCGGGGAGCGGCGTTCCCTGCGCGAGGATCGCGTTGCCGCCGAACGCGTGCTCGGAGTAGCCGATCCCGAACGCATCGAGCACGCGTACGGCCTGCGCGGTGACCTCCGGCCCGATGCCATCCCCGGGCAACACCGCTACGTGGCTCATCGACTTGCCCGGGACGTCTCGTACGCGCTGATCTCTGCCTCGTGCGTGAGCGTGAGATCGATGTCGTCGAGGCCGTTCAGCAGCCGGTACCGGGTTGAGGCGTCGAAGGTGAAGGGAAACACCTTGCCCTCGGGCGTCGTCACAGTCAGGGCCTCGAGGTCGACAGTGAGGTCTGAGCCCTGATCGAGGTCGACCGACTCCATCAACTCCTTGACCTGATCCTCGGGCAGTTGAACGATCACCATCCCGACCTTCGCGGCGTTCGACCGGAAGATGTCGCCGAACGAAGGCGCGATCACGACGTCGAAGCCCGCATCCTGGAGCGCCCACGCTGCGTGCTCACGTGACGATCCGCAGCCGAAGTTGCGTCCGGCCAGCAGGATGCGTGCGCCGGCAAACTGGGGCTGGTTGAGCTCGAAGCCCGGCCGCTCGTTGCCCTCCTCGTCGAAGCGCCAGTCGAAGAACGCGTACTGCCCGTAGCCCGTGCGCTCGATCCGCTTCAGGAATTGCTTCGGGATGATCTGATCCGTGTCGACGTCGGGCCGGTCGAGCACCGCGACGCGGGCGCTGACCTCGGAGATAGCCTTCATGACGCCACCGGTTCTGCTGCGAGGGCGCGCACGTCGACGAAGTGCCCGTGCAGTGCGGCTGCCGCGGCCATCTGTGGGCTGACGAGGTGCGTCCGACCGCCACGGCCCTGGCGCCCCTCGAAATTCCGGTTCGACGTCGACGCACATCGCTCTCCCGGCGCCAGCACGTCGGGATTCATTCCGAGACACATCGAGCACCCGGCGAGGCGCCACTCGAAGCCCGCGTCGAGAAAGACCCGATCGAGCCCTTCGCTCTCCGCCTGCCGCCGGACTCGAGCCGAGCCAGGGACGACGAGCGCGGTCACGCGAGGGTCGACCGTCCCGCCACGAACGATCGCTGCCGCGGCGCGAAGGTCCTCGATGCGCGAGTTGGTGCAGGAGCCGATGAAGACGCGGTCGACCGCAATCTCCTCGATCGGCTGACCCGCTCGGAGTCCCATGTACGCGAGGGCCCGCTCGGCCGCGTCCCGATCGTCGCCGTCCGAGAACGACTTCGGGTCGGGGACGGTGCTCGTCACCGGGACGACCATGCCGGGATTCGTTCCCCACGTCACCTGCGGGGCGAGCTCGGTCACGTCGACGACGACGTGCGTGTCGTACGTCGCATCCGGGTCGGAGGCGAGGTGCCTCCACTCGGCAACGGACCGTGACCAATCATCGCCCTGTGGGGCGTGCGGACGACCCTCGAGGTAGGCGAACGTCGTCTCGTCCGGCGCAATGAGCCCGGCCCTGGCGCCCCACTCGATCGTCATGTTGCAGATCGTCATCCGCTGCTCCATCGAGAGGGCGCGGATCGCCGCACCGGCGTACTCGACGACGTAGCCGACGCCGCCGTCGACGCCGACCTGCCCGATCGCGCCGAGGATCATGTCCTTTGCGGTCAGGCCGGAGGGAAGGTCGCCCTTGAACTCCAGCAGCATCGTCTTCGGCCGCTGCTGATTGAGCGTCTGTGTGGCGAGGACGTGCTCGACCTCGGAGGTGCCGATGCCGAACGCAAGCGCCCCGAACGCCCCGTGCGTCGAGGTGTGGCTGTCGCCGCACACGATCGTCTTCCCGGGCTGGGTGAGACCGAGCTCGGGACCGATCACGTGGACGATCCCCTCGCTTCCCGATCCGGTGCCGTGGAGCTCGACGCCGAAGGCCTCACAGTTCGCGCGCAGGGCGTCGAGCTGGGCCTTCGCCATAGGGTCCGTGACTGGGCCGGGCAGCGTGGGGACGTTGTGGTCCATCGTCGCCACGGTGAGATCGGGGCGACGCACTCGTCGGCCCGCGAGACGAAGCCCCTCGAACGCCTGTGGTGAAGTGACCTCGTGAACGAGGTGCAGGTCGATGTAGAGCAGCGTGGGCTCACCCGGCTCGTCGCGAACGACGTGCAGGTCCCAGACCTTCTCGAACAGGCCCCGCCCCGGCATCAGCGGCCCCTCCGGGAAATCCTGCCACGCTGCGCGTGGCTGCAAACACATCGCAGGGCTTCGTCCTCGGTCGCACCCGTACAACCCGGTATGGGAGCTCCCTGCGTCCTCGCCCTGCTCGGTTTTCGCCGGCGCACCACGACAGGATTTCCCGGAGTGACCACTAGGCGATCAGCACCTCGTCCAGGAACGCATCTGCGTCGGCTTCGATCATGATGGGATCGTAGGTGTCCGAGACAGGCCCGGGTGTCTTCAACCCGTCTCCCGTGACGAGGAGCACGACGCGCGCCTGCGGACCGATCTGGCCGGCTGCGACGGCTGCCTTCAGCGCACCGAGGGTGACGCCGGTCGCCGTCTCGCCGAAGACCCCCGTTGTCGCGGCAAGGTGGGCCATGTTGGCTCCGATCTCGTCCTCGGCGACCGTGTGGATCGCGCCGCCGGTGTTTCGCGCCGTCGTGACCGCGAAGTCGCCGTCGGCAGGGTTGCCGATCGCGAGCGACCGGGCAATGCTCGACGGGCGCACCGGCACCACGCGCGAGCCCTCCCGGAACGCCGTCGCGACGGGCTCGCACCCGGCGGCCTGGCCTCCGAAGAGCGCCGGAGTTTCGCCCTCGACGAGGCCGAGCGCTGCGAGCTCTCCAAACCCCTGTCCGACCTTGTGGAAGAGAGCGCCGGATGCGATCGGGATCGCGACCGCGTCGGGTGTCTCCCATCCGAGCTGCTCGGCGATCTCGTACGCGAGCGTCTTCGATCCCTCGGCGTAGTACGAGCGGAGGTTGACGTTGACGAATCCCCACGGCAGCTCGAACGACAGCTCCACGGAGAGCCGTGAGCAGTGGTCGTAGGTTCCAGCGACTGCATAGATGCGCGGCCCGTACACCGCCGCTGCGGCAAGCTTCTCCGGTTCGAGATCGCTCGGGACGAAGACCGCGGCGTCCATGCCCTCGGCCGCGGCGCGTGCGGCGACCGCCCCTGCGAGGTTGCCGGTGGACGAGCACGAGAGCGTGTCGAGCCCGAGCTCCTGCGCCTTCCGGGCCGCCACGGCGACGACGCGGTCCTTGAACGAGTGGGTCGGGTTCGCAGTGTCCAGTTTGAGCCACAGCTCACCGATTCCGAGCTCCTCGGCAAGTCGCGGGGCCGGCACGAGCGGCGTCATGCCCGGGGCGAGTCGTGCCTCCTCGGGAGCTGCAACCGGGAGCAGGTCGGCGTAGCGCCAGATCGACTGCGGCCCGGCCTCGATCGACGCGCGACTCACGCGGGCACGCAGAGCGTCCCAGTCGTAGGTCGGATCGAGTGGGCCGAAGCAGCGAGAACACGTGCCTGTCGCGTCGAGCGGATGCTCGGTCGCGCAGATGCGGCAGCAAAGGGAAACAGCGGGCATTGGTTGGAACCTCCTGGTCGTCGCTCGACATCCGTCCGGGATTGGCACCGTCACCCGATATGTGGGCAGGTTGCCGAGGCGTCACAGGGCCGGTCCCTCAGCCTCTCTTGATGCGGAGCGGGACGGGTCCCGCGCCGGGAAGAACTCTAGCGGACGCCGGGACGCTACGCCCGATCGGTCGGAGCGTCCACGTCCCGGAGGCCGATCACAGCGACGGTGTGCCCGCTCTCGTCGACGATCGGCAGATGGTGGACGTCGTGCTCCCTCATCAGTGATGCTGCGACCGTTCGGCTCTGTCCCGCTCGAACGGTGATCGGATGTGCCGTCATCCACGAGCGAACGCGCGCCTCGCTCGGATGCACGCGTCGTGCGAAGGCCAAGAGCAGATCGCGCGTTGTGATGATTCCGATCGTCTTGCCGTATTCGACGACGACGGCCGATCCGATGTCGAGCTCGCGCATCCGATCCGCGACTTCGCCGAGAGTGTCCTCCGGAGCCACGAGAAGAGGGGGCGCCTTGCAGAGGTCGCCGACGGCCTCCCCTTCGGGAACAGGTGCGCCCGGAGCGTCCGAGAGGTCGGCGGGAGCAGTTGCGTCTGGATCGAGCTCGACGAGGACGGTCACGTCGCCCGGCCGCTCTTCCGGCTCGACGGCAGCGGCTCCGGTCTCGTCGAGTGAGAGGATCAGAGGCCCGAGGTAGCGACCGGCGATCTTCGCCGGCGGCCACCAGAGCTCGTTGAGACCCACGGCCGGTGTGTCGTCAGGGTGGGAGAGATCGTGTCGCATGAACTGCGGTGCCGATCCGGTCAGAAGCATCCCGCGCATGACGGGACGGAACGGCTGCGGCTCGAGGTCGGCCCCGGCGGCGAGCGCGATCGCCTGCGCTGCGACGTCCGCCTGCTGGGCGGCAATACCTCCCTGCTTGACGGGGAAGGTCGTGATGTCACCGGCGGCGTACACGCCGGGGAGCCCGTCGACCTTGCAGTGACGGTCGATCGGGATGAAGCCGCTGCGGGTCTGAGGCAGCCCCGCGAGACGCGGCCCGACGAGTCGCGGCATCGCGACCACGCGGTCGACGAGCAGCGTCTCGCCCGACGCGAGGGTGAGCTCGCCGTCGTTGAACCCGAGTGCCCGCGACCGTGTGCGAACCACGATCCCACGCTCCTCGAGTAGCCGCGTCGTGGCAGAGCTCGCGGCGGCGCCGAACAGCTCGAGTGGTTCGCTCTCGGGTGTCGTGAGCACGATTGAGACATCGTGTCGGTCCTGCCTGTCGAGCCACGCGGCGGTGAGCAACGCGAGCTCGTAGAGAGGGAGGCTCCAGACCGCACCGCCCGGGATCGAGAACGCGATGCGCTTGACTGTCCCGGTCTCCACCTCATGGAGCAGTGCCGAGACGCGGTCGATGTCGGCCGGGCCGCGGAACGTCAGCGCCCCCGCGATCACCGGCTCTGGTACCGCCCCACACGCCACGAGCAGCGCGTCGTACACGTGAATGCCCCCGTCCGCCGTGAGCACCTCGCGACGATCGGGGTCGATACCCACAGCGGTCCCGAGCGTGAGCAGCGCGCCCCCACGGGCGAGCAGCATGCCGAGGTCGTACCGTCGCAGCTCAGCGGGGGAAAACGGCGCGGCGACGGAGAGCGGCCGGTAGTAGAAGTGCGGCTCGGGTGCGAGCACCTCGATACCGACACGCGGGCCGGCGAGCGCCTGAAGCGCGAGCGTGGCCTCGAGGGCGGCGACGCCGCCCCCGATGATCACGACACGCGTCTCCTGGTCGGTCACGGGAGTGCCCTCCTCGCTGCCGGGCCACTCGGGGACCCGCTCTGCGTCACCCCTGCAGGATCCTCGCGTTCAACCGCGGCGGCATCGGGGAGGAAACCGACCTCCCGTGCGGCCAACTACGGACATCGTTGGCGACGTCGAGAGCGGCGTCTCACCCTGCTAGTCGCCGGAGCGGCCGGCGGGGTGACCGTGCCCCGCCGGCGCGACTCGTGTTTCATTCGCTCAGGACGGATCCTGCACGATCCGGATGTACGGCTTGGGCGACTCCCAGCCGTCGGGCCAGATCTCGCGCGCCTGATCGTCGGAGACGGAGCCCGCGATGACGACATCCTCGCCGGGCTTCCAGTTGACCGGTGTCGAGACCTTGTGCTTCGCGGTCAGCTGCAGCGAGTCGATCACACGGAGCACCTCGTCGAAGTTGCGGCCGGTCGTCATCGGGTAGACGAGGATCAGCTTGACCTTCTTGTCGGGGCCGATCACGAACACGTTCCGCACCGTCTGGTTGTCGACCGCGGTGCGATCGGCGGGGTCGCCCGAGACGTCCGCCCCGAGCATCCCGTAGAGCTTCGAGACGTTGAAATCGACATCCGCGATCATCGGATAGTTGGGCGCGTAGCCCTGCGTCTCCTCGATGTCGGACGACCAGGCGGCGTGCTTGTCGAGCGGATCGACGGAGAGCCCGATGATCTTGACGTTGCGGCTGTCGAAATCCGGCTTGATCCTCGCCATGTAGCCGAGCTCCGTCGTGCAGATCGGCGTGAAGTCCTTCGGGTGCGAGAACATCACCGCCCACGAATCACCGATCCACTCGTGGAAGGTAATGCGTCCCTCCGTCGTGTCGGCCTCGAAATCGGGCGCGACGTCTCCGATGTGCAATGTCATGTTGTGCCTCCTCCAGCTGTCGGACCGAGATCCGAGCATCGTATTACTTCAATATGGATAGTGTAAACGCGGAGACAATGAACTGCCCGTGACAGCCATGGCCGGGCGGGCGCTACTCCGTTTCGTATCGCGAGAGCGTGACCGCGCCGAGGGAGGCCGACGCGACGAGCGTCGCGTAGTTCGCGAGCACGCCGCGGCGATAGCGCGGCTCGGGCTCGACCCAGTCGGTGAGGCGCTCCGCGATCTCGGCGTCCGTGAGCTCGACGTTGAGCTCGTGGTTCTCGACGTCGACGACGACGATGTCGCCCTCCCGCAACGCTGCGATCGGGCCACCGCGCGACGCCTCCGGTGCAACGTGGCCAACCATGAAGCCGTGGGTCGCACCCGAGAAGCGGCCGTCTGTGAGCAGGGCGACCGAGTCCGACAGCCCCTCACCCACGATCGCTCCCGTGACATGCAGCATCTCGCGCATGCCGGGGCCGCCGTGCGGGCCTTCGTAGCGAATCACGACCACGTCGCCGGCAACGACCTTGCCGGCCTTGACCGCCGCGAACGTGTCTTCCTCCGAGTCGAAGACGCGGGCCGGGCCGCGGTGGAGCGTCCGGTCGTGGCCTGCGAGCTTCACGGCGCAGCCCTCGGGTGCGAGGTTGCCGTAGAGGATCGCGACTCCGCCGCGTGCCTTCAGCGGCGTCTCGATCGGGACGACGACCGTCTGGCCCTCGGTCTCGACGGCGGCGTCGGCGATCTCCCCGAACGTGCGACCGTCCACCGTCCTGGAGCTCTCGTGCAGGAGGCCTGCTTTCTTGAGCTCGCGTGCCACGAGCGCCACGCCGCCCGCGTTGTACATGTCGTTTGCGTGCCAGCGGCCCCACGGCTTCATGTCGGCGACGATCGGCGTCCTCGCCGAGACGCGCTCGAAGTCGTCGATCGTGAAGTCGATCCCGAAGTCACGGGCGATCGCGACGAGGTGCAGGACGCCGTTCGTCGAACCACCCGTCGCGGCAACCGACGCGACAGCGTTCTCGAACGACTCCTTCGTCACGAACGAGCGGGGCGTGACGTTGTCCCGCACGGTCTGAACGGCGAGCCTGCCGATCTCGTACGCCGCCTCCTCCTTCGCCACGTGCATCGCCGGGATGCCGTTGGCACCGAGCGGCGAGAGGCCGAGGAAGTCGAGGATCGTCGACATCGTGTTCGCCGTGAACTGCCCGCCGCACGCACCCGCGCCCGGGCACGCCGCAGACTCGAGCTCGTGCAGGTCGGCGGCCGAGATCTTCCCTGCTGCGTGGGCGCCGATCCCCTCGTAGACGTCCCCGATCGATACCTCACGCTGCCGGTAGAGCCCAGGTGCGATCGAGCCGGTGTAGAAGGCAATCGCCGGGATGTCGAGGCGCCCGATCGCCATCGCGGTGCCGGGATTCGTCTTGTCGCACGCGCACAGCTGCACGAGGCCGTCGAAGAGGTGGCCACGGCAGACCAGCTCGATCGAGTCCGCGATCACCTCGCGTGAAACGAGCGAGGCACGCATGCCCGAGGTTCCCATCGAGACGCCGTCCGAGACGGCCACGGTGTTGAACTCCATCGGCGTCCCGCCAGCGTCACGGATTCCGCGTTTCACGTGCACCGCGAGATCGCGCTGGTTCAGGTTGCACGGCATCGTCTCGATCCACGTCGTCCCGACGCCGACGATCGGCTTCGCGAGATCCTCGTCGGTGAAGCCTGTTGCCTTGAGCATCGCTCGCGCTCCGGCGCGGTCGGGGCCGTCGGTCAGTGCGGCGCTCTGGCGCTTGGCGGGATCGGACGGGAGATCGTACGGCGTGCTCACGGGGTTCCTTTCTCGATGGGGTAGTTCTCACGGCGGCACCACTCGCTGAACGAGCCAGGATAGAGACGGACGTCGTCGCGGCCCGCGAGAACGAGCTTCTGGGCGGTGACGCACGCGGTCACGCCCGAGCCGCAGTACGCGACGAGCTCCGGCGCATCGGTGGCCCCGAGCGGCAGCGGCTCCTCGAAGAATGCGTTGCGCGCGCCGGGTATCCGGCCCGCGACGGGGTCGAGCGGCTCCTCGTCGCCGCGCCAGCGCACCTCGCTGCGAGCGTCCAGGAGCACGAGCGAGGGGTCGTCGAGCCGCGAGAGGATCTCCTCGGCGGTGATCGTGTCGTCGTCTCGAGGATGTGCCTCGAAGTCGCCGCGCGCAGGTGCGAGGGGTGCCTTCATCAGAGGGCCGACGTAGCTCCTGATGTCGAACGTTCCGCCCCACGGATGACCGAGGTGACGAAGGAGCCACCAGCAGCGGGCTGCCCAGCCCGTGCCGTCGTCGATCGCGAGAACGTAG
This sequence comes from uncultured Thermoleophilia bacterium, assembly GCA_963741655.1. Taxonomy (GTDB): domain Bacteria; phylum Actinomycetota; class Thermoleophilia; order Gaiellales; family Gaiellaceae; genus Gaiella. The sequence goes on along the minus strand of CAVUIQ010000004.1, from coordinate 526,560 downwards.
TCGAGTCGCCCTACGCCGACCCGCCGGAATGCCTCCTCGAGCTGCTCGACCTCCGGAAGGGGGTGCCTGCCGCCGACTGCGGGGTCAGGTCCGACCGCTGACAGGTCGAGCTCCGGATCGAGATGGGCGACACCGGGGATATGGCCGTCGAGGAAGACGTCCCGGGGTCGCACGTCGATCAGTCGATAGCTCACCGGAGTGCGCCCCGAGGAGCAACGTCCAGCTCGAGCACCCGGTGGTCGGGAAAGAGGCTCTCGATCGACGCCACGCACCCGTCGGCATCCGTGACCCAGGCGATGACTGTCGGCCCCGACCCCGAGAGCGTCGCGCCGAGGCATCCCGGCGGCGGTGTCCGGCGGACGACGTCGAGCACCTCGGAGGGGCGGTACGGCTCGTGGAGCCAGTCGTCGAGCGCCGCGGCGAACAGGGTCGCATCGCCGCTCGCGGCACCCGCGCCGAGGAGCGCGGCGCGCCCCGCGCTCGCGGCCGCCTCTGCGTGCGGCACCGTCGCGGGCAGTGTTCCTCGCGACGCCTTGGTCGACGTCCGCGAGCTCGGGATGATTGCAATCGCCTTGAGCGGGAGCGACTCGGCGATCCGCGCGATCTTCCCGTCCCAGGCGAGAGTCAGGCCGCCGAGGAGCGCAGCGCCGAGGTTGTCGGCGTGCGGTTCGAGCGTCAGGCCGGCCGCGAGCAGCTCCTCGGGGCTTGCGTCAGGCGCTGCCGCGACGAGCCCGAGAGCGATTGCGGCTGCCGACGATCCGAGCCCGCGCTCGAGCGGGATCGCGTTCCGGAACCGGAACTGCTTTCCCGCCGGGTCTGCGAGGAGGGCGTACGCGCGGACGGCGAGGTTGTCGGTGTCACGCGAGAGCTCGCCCGACCCCTCTCCCTCGACGACGACGCCGGATCCGTCCGTCACCTCGAGCTCGTTCCAGAGGTCGAGTGCGACCGCGGCCGTGTCGAAGCCTGCGCCGATGTTCGCGGAGGTTGCGGGAGCGCGGACGATCATGCGCGGGCTGCGGCGGCGATCGCGTCGGGATCTGCGTCGACCTGGGCGAGCGGTGGCGCAAAGCGGTCGGCCGCCTCGGTGTCCTTGAGGCCGTGGCCGGTGATGGTGACGACGACACGCTCACCGCGAGACTGCGCCGCGCCGAATCGCGGCGAGGCCGGCCGCCGAGGACGGCTCGCAGAAGAGGCCTTCGGTCGTCGCGAGCTCGAGCCACGCGGCCACGATCTCGTCGTCCGAGACGGTGACGATGTTTGCCCCCGCCGCCTGCACGCTGGCCGCGTGCACCGGGTCGCCGATCCGGATCGCAGAGGCGAGCGTCGTCGGCCGGTGCTCGGCCTCGACCGAGTAGATCGGCGTCGCGATCCCGAGCTCGCCGATCGCGATCGCGTAGGCGGATGTGTTACCGCCTCCTCCGTACGGGATCACGAACGCGTCGGGCGCCGTGCCGAGCTCCTCGACGATCTCGTAGACGGCGGTCTTCTGACCCTCGCGGCGATAGGGGTTGACGGAGTTTACGAGGACATGGGTGCCGCGCCGTGAGAGCTCCTGCGCTGCGTCGAGGGCCTCGTCGAAGTCGCCCCGGACCTCGAGCACCTTCGCACCGAACATCCGCGTCTGCGACACCTTGGCGCCCGCGACTGCGCCCTCCGGCGTGAGCACGACGGCGGGGATTCCGGCGCGAGCGGCATAGGCTGCGGCCGAAGCCGCCGTGTTTCCGGTCGACGCGCAGATCACCGCCTCTGCCCCGTCCTCCGCCGCCTTCGACACGGCCACGGTCATGCCCCGATCCTTGTACGAGCCCGTCGGGTTGGACGCCTCCCACTTGAGCCAGATCTCGACTCCGAGGCGCTCGGAGAGTCGTGGCGCGCGGAGGAGCGGCGTCGACCCTTCGCCGAGCGAGATGACTGGCGTTGCCTCGCTCACCGGGAGGATCGCACGGAAGCGATCGATCAGTGAGACCGTCATGCCCAGCCCAGCTCGGCGACACCTCGACCCGAGATCACGGGCATCGCGGTCGCCTCGCCGCGGGCCTCGGGCAGCGCCCGGATCGCAGCAAGGGCGGCGTCGACCCGCCCGGAGGCGGCCTCGTGGGTGACCACGTGAAGGACGGCGCGACCCTCCGCCTGCTGCTGCACGAGCTGCGCGACAGAGACGCTCTCGGACGCGAGTTCCTGCGCGATGCGCGCGAGGACGCCGGCGCGATCCTCCACCTCGAGCCGGAGGTAGAACGGCGAGGCGAGCTCGCCCGGTGGTAGTCGCTCCAGCGTGCGCCAGACGGGGTCGTTCTGGAGAAATCCTGTTCCAGTCGTGCCGACGACGGAGACCATGTCGGCGACGACTGCGGATGCGGTCTCGATTCCACCGGCTCCTGGCCCCTCGAGCGTGATCTCCCGGATCGCATCACCGTGCAGCATCACCGCATTGAACGCCCCTTCGACCGCGGCGAGCGGATGGTGGCCGTCGACAAACGCAGGCCCGACCCGGACGTCGACGCGATCGCCGACGAGGGAGGCCCGTCCGATCAGCTTGACGTGCATGTCGAGCGCCCGCGCGGCGGCGACGTGGTCGAGCGTGACACCCTCGATGCCTTCGACGTCGACCCACTCGAGCGGCACCCGGCTGCCGAAGGCGACGGTGGCGAGGATGGCCGTCTTCGCGGCGGCGTCGAGCCCGCCGACGTCCTCGGTCGGGTCGGCCTCGGCGAAGCCGAGTCGCTGCGCCTCGGCAAGGGCATCGCCGTACGAGCGACCTTCCTCCATCGCCGAGAGAATGAAGTTCGTGGTTCCGTTGACGATCCCGAGCACACGGTGCACGTTCGTGACGATCAGCGACTCGCGCAGCACCTTGATCACCGGGATCGCGGCGCAGACGGACGCCTCGAACCGCAGCTGCACACCACCGGCGGCTGCCGCTTCGAACAGCTCCGTGCCGCGACGCGCGACGAGCTGCTTGTTCGCCGTCACGACCGGGCGTCCAGAGCGGAGTAGCTCGAGCACGTAGCTACCCGCCGGGTCGACGCCTCCCATCACCTCGGCGACGACCTGGATCGACGGGTCGCCGAGGATGTCCCCGATGTCGGCGGTGAGGAGGCCTGGCTCGGGAGCGAACCCGCGATCCTTGCTCGTGTCCTGGACGAGCGCCCGAGTCACGCGTAGGCGGTGGCCGGTCGCGCGCTCGATCTCGTCCGCCGACTCCTCGAGCAGGCGGTGCACCGCGGCACCGACGGTGCCGTACCCGAGGAGCGCTACCGGTACGTCGACAGAGGCCACGTCTAGCGCCTGGCCTCAGGACGTTGAGCCGGTTTGCCCCCAGGGCTGGTCGGCGATCCGCTCCCTCCCGGGACGGGCATGCGCCCGTCCCCTACAGTGATGCGGTCGAAGCGTCGGAGGCTGCGCATCAACGGTCTCCGGCACGGTGCATCAGGCCGCGGAGCTCCTTGCCGACGGTCTCGAGCTGCGACTGCGCCGCCTCTGCGCGCATCGCCTTCAGCCGAACCTCGTTGTTGTTCATGTCCTCGATCCACTCGCGTGCGAACTCACCGCTCTGGATGTCGGCCAGGATCCCCTTCATCTCCTCGCGCACGTGCTCGTCGATCACGCGCTTGCCACGGGTGTAGTCGCCGAACTCGGCGGTGTCCGAGCAGGAGTAGCGCATGCCGGCGAGACCGTTCTCCCACATCAGGTCGACGATCAGCTTCAGCTCGTGGAGGCACTCGTAGTAGGCGATCTCGGGTGCGTACCCTGCCTCGACGAGCGTCTCGAATCCGGCCCGGACGAGCTCGGACGTGCCGCCGCAGAGAACGGCCTGCTCCCCGAAGAGATCCGTCTCCGTCTCCTCTTTGAACGTCGTCTCGAGAATGCCGGCTCGACCGGCGCCGATCCCGACAGCGTAGGCGAGCGCGAGATCGCGCGCACGTCCCGAGGCGTCCTGCTGGATCGCGATCAGGGCCGGAGTGCCGTAGCCCTCGGTGAAGAGGCGCCGCACGACGTGGCCCGGGCCCTTGGGGGCGACCATGATCACGTCGTGGGTGGCGTCGGGCGCGATGCGCTCGTAGAGGACGTTGAAGCCGTGGGCGAAGAGGACAGCGGCCCCCGCCGCAAGGTTCGGCTCGACGTGGTCGGTATACACCTGCGGCTGCACCTGATCCGGCAAGAGCATCGCGACGAGCTGGGCGCCCGAGACCGCGTCGGCAATGGTACGGACCGTCAGTCCCGTCGCCTCCGCCTCGCCCCACGACGCAGACCCTTCACGGAGGCCGACCTCGACCTCGACGCCGGAGTCGCGCAGGTTGAGCGCATGGGCGTGGCCCTGGCTGCCGTAACCGATGACCGCAACCTTGCCGTTGAGGAGGCCGAGGTCGCCGTCGCGAAGAATCGTTGCCATGTCCCTGATGTCCCTTCGTTGGTGTCGAATTGATTGATACTGCTGGATCAGTTGATCGCGGAGAGGCGGGTCGCCTTGCGAGCCGAGGCCCGCGCGATGCCGACTCGACCGGTACGGACGAGCTCCTTGATCCCGTACGGGCGGGCGAGCTCCTCGAACGCGTCGAGCTCCTCGGGCGTTCCGGTGAGCTCGAAGGTGACCGTATCCGGGCCGAGGTCGACGACGCGGCCCTTGAACGCCTCGGCGGTCGAGACGAGCTCGGCACGCCGCTCAGGGTCGGCGCCGACCTTGAGCAGCAGCAGCTCGCGCTCGACGGCCTCCTCGGGCGCGAGCTCGGTGACGCGGAGCACGTTCACGAGCTTGTGGATCTGCTTCTCGATCTGCTCGAGCGAGTGATGCTCGGCGTCGACGCGCAGGGTGATGCACGACACGCCCGGGCGTTCGGTCGGCCCGACGGCGAGCGAGTCGATGTTGAACCCGCGGCGGGCGAACATCGTCGCAATGCGCGCAAGGGCACCCGGCTTGTCCTCGAGGAGGACGGAAATCGTGTGTTTCACGATGTCGCCTCGACGGGATCCTGGTACTCGACCATGTCGATCGCAGCAGCCCCACTCGGGATCATCGGGAAACACTGCTCGGCCGGATCGACTCGACAGTCGATGACGACCGTCCGGTTGAGTGCGAGCGCCTCGCGCAACGCGGGTTCGAGCTCGGCCTCCGACTCGACGAGCATCCCCACGCCTCCGTACGCCTCGGCGAGCTTGACGTAGTTCGGCACCTCGACGCCGAGCCCGACGTGCGAACGGCGGCCGTCGAAGAACATGTCCTGCCACTGCGTGACCATGCCGAGGTAACCGTTGTTGACGAGCACGACGATGACCGGCAGGTCGTCGATGACCGCGGTCGTCAGCTCCTGGGCTGTCATCTGGAAACAGCCGTCACCGTCGATGCAGACGACGGTCGCCTCGGGACGCGCGGCTTTCGCGCCGATGGCGGCGGGGATTCCGTAGCCCATGGTGCCGAGCCCTCCCGACGTGATGAAGTTGCGCGGCTTCTCGGTGAGGATGTACTGCATCGCCCACATCTGGTGCTGGCCGACGCCCGTCGTCACGATCACATCGTCGCCGGCGGTGAGCTCCTGCAATACCTCGATCACCTTCTGCGGCTTGAGCCACTCTCCGCCCGTGCCATAGCGGAGCGGGAACTCGTCGCGCAGATCCTCGATCCGCCGCAACCAGGCCGAGGGGCCGGGCACGCCCGCGGCGCGATGCTTGCCGACCGCGATCGCGAGCTCGCGGACCGCCTTCTTCAGCGGGCCGACGACCGGGATGTCGGCGCCACGGAGCTTCGAGATCTCCGCCGGGTCGATATCGAGGTGGATCACGGTCGCGCCGGGCGCGAAGGCGGTCAGCTTGCCGGTGACCCGGTCGTCGAATCGTGCGCCGATGGCGACGAGGACGTCGCACGTGTTCATGGCGATGTTCGCCCACTTCGCCCCGTGCATCCCGGGCCAGCCGAAGAAGAGGGGGTGCGTCTCGGGGAAGGCGCCTTTGCCCATGAGCGTCGTCACGACGGGGAGCTCGCCGACCTCGGCGAGGGTGCGCAGCTCGTCGCAGGCGTCGCCGTTGATCGTGCCGCCGCCGACGTAGAGCACCGGCTTCTCGGCCCTCGCGATCCGCTCGGCGGCCTGGCGGATCTGGAGTGGGTGGACTTTCGTCGGAGGCCGCCAGCCGGGCAGGTCGACCGTCTCCGGGTAGGTGAAGTCGAGCTCGGCCTCCTGGATGTCGCGCGGTACATCGACGAGAACGGGGCCGCAGCGGCCGGTGCTCGCGATGTGGAAGGCCGCCTTCATCACGGATGGGATGTCCTTCACGTCCTGGACGAGCCAGGAGTGCTTGACGATCGGCATCGTGATCCCGGTGATGTCGCACTCCTGGAAGGCGTCGGTGCCGATCAGCATCGAGCGCACCTGGCCGGTGATGCAGACGAGCGGGGTGGAATCCATCCAGGCATCGGCGATCGGAGTGACGAGGTTCGTGGCACCCGGGCCGGAGGTGGCGATCGCGACGCCGACCTTGCCGGAGGCGCGCGCGTACCCCTGCGCCATGTGCCCTGCGCCCTGCTCGTGCCGCGCGAGAACATGGCGCACCGTCGTGCCGCGCGCCATCGCGTCGTAGGTCGGCATGATCGCCCCGCCGGGGATCCCGAACATCACCTCGACGCCCTCGGCCTCGAGGGAGCGGAGGATCGCGTCTGCTCCGTTCATCTTCATTTCCTGTCCTTCGGTCTCACGGTGCCTCGTCCCTTCTCCGGCCGCCGGGTTGGCGAACGGTGCTGATTCCGTCGCCGTCTGCACTGATCGGGGCCTGTGCGTGAGCGACGTCTCCCTAGCGGGGGAGAATCGTGATGAGCTCGATGCCTACGCCGCGCGATACCGCGCTGCCGTCAACGGCAGGGCGTGGATCGCTGTCGAACAGGGGAGCGGAGTGGCAGAGCATCTGTCCTGAAGCATGCCTGGACCCATGCGGAGTCGCAAGCGCGAAGTGTCACCCCGGGACAGCCGTCTGCATAGAAGTGATCGAGATATGCATACTATGCAGAATGAAGACCGTCAGCATCGTCGGCGCAGCCGGGTACACGGGGCAGGAGACGCTCGATCGCGTTCTCTCCCACCCCGGGCTCGAGCTCGCAGCCGCCGGCTCGGACTCGCTCGCGGGGCAGCCCGCGAGCGCGCTCGACCCGCGCCTCGAGGGCACGGCAACACCCGATTTCGTCCCGAACGCCGAGGCGCTCGCGCATGAGACCGACATCACGATCCTCTGCCTCTCCCACGGCGGCTCGGCGACCATCGAGAAGATCCCGACAGGGGTCGTCGTCGACCTCTCGGGCGCGCATCGGCTGCGCGACGCCGCGGGCTACTCCGACTGGTACGGCTTCGAGCATCCGCACCCCGAGCGCCTCGGCGACTGGGTCTACGGGCTGCCCGAGCTCGTCTTCGAGACCGGCCGCCTGATCGCAAACCCCGGCTGTTACGCGACCGCCACGCTCCTCGCCCTCGCACCGATCGCGAGCGCGATCGACCCGGATTCCGTCGTCGTCGACGGCCTCTCGGGCATGACCGGCGCCGGCCGGACGCCGAAGGACGCCTCCCACGCCGGCTTCGTGCTCGAGAACGTCTCGCCGTACCGGGTCGGCGCACATCAGCACGTGCCCGAGATCGCGCAGCTGCTCGGCTTCCCCGTCTCGTTCACGCCCCACTTGCTGCCCGTGCGTCGCGGCCTCCTCGCGACGTGCAACGTCCGCTCGACCGGCGCCGACCTGCGCACGCTCCTCGTGGAGGCCTACGCGGGGAGCGATGTGGTGTCCGTGCTGCCCGAAGGCGTTGCTCCCGAGCTCGCACGCGTGCGCGGCACCGATCGGGCCGAGATCGGCGTCTTCCCTGACCGCTTCACCGACCGCACCGTCGTGATCTGTGCCGAGGACAACCTCGGCAAGGGTGCTGCGGGGCAGGCGATCCAGAACGTCAACCGGGCGCTCGGCTTCGATGACACGGCCGGGCTGAGACTCCATGGAGTACCGGTCTAGACCTTTATGTCGGTGACCGCCCCCCACGGATTCGTCGCCAGTGGCGTCTCGGCAGGCATCAGGCCCTCCGGGAAGCCGGACGTCGCCGTGGTTCGCTCCCTCCCTCCAGCGGTGGGGGCTGCCCTCTGGACGACGAACCGCGTCCAGGCCGCTCCCGTGACCGTCTCCAAGCGTCATCTCGCTGCCGCGCAGCCCCAGGCAGTTCTCGTCAACGCAGGCGTCGCGAACGCCGCGACCGGCGCCCAGGGTGAGGCGGACGCCGTCGCGTCGGCCGAGGCGCTCGCAGCGACGCTAGGGCTCGCGACCGAAGAGATCATCGTCCTCTCGACCGGCGTCATCGGCACCCGCCTCCCGATCGACAAGGTGCTCGCAGGATCACGCGCCGCCGCCGACGTCACTCTCCGCCGAGGGCGGCGGCGCCGCTGCGGGCGCGATCCTGACGACGGACTCGGGCCCCAAGGTTGCGGCCGTCACGACCGGCGGCTTCACCGTCGGCGGCATGGCGAAGGGCGCAGGGATGATCCACCCGCGGCTTGCGACGATGCTCGTCGTGATCACGACCGACTACCCACTCGAGCCTGGCGAGCCCGCGGAGTTCCTCCGTCCCGCCGTCGAGGCGAGCTTCAACCGCATCTCGGTCGACGGAGACTGCTCCACGAACGACGCCGTCGTCCTTCTCGCGAACGGGGCGAGCCGTGCCGAGCGCGACGACGAGGCATTCGCAGCGGCGCTTTACGAGGTGTGCGCGGATCTCTCGCGGCAGGTCGTCGCGGACGGCGAGGGGGCAACCGTCGTGCTCGAGATCGGCGTCACCGGTGCGGCGACCGAGCCCGAGGCCGAGGCGATCGCTCGCAGGATCGCCACCTCGCCGCTCGTCAAGACCGCCGCGTTCGGGCACGACCCGAACTGGGGGCGCGTGCTCGCTGCGGCAGGCTCGGCGCCGTACGGGGACGAGTTCGCCCGGCTCGACACGGCATCGCTGACGGTCTCGTTCAACGGGACGCCCGTGTTCGCGAACGACGCACCGACCGGGGCCGAGCCGGACGTCTCGGGTGCGGTCTGCCGGATCGACCTCGATCTCGGTCTCGGCGACGGCGCTGCGGGGTATCTTGCCTCCGACCTCACCTACGACTACGTCCGGATCAACGCGGAGTACACGACGTGAGCCGGGTCGTGCTCAAGCTCGGTGGACGTGTCGCGGCTGTGGCGGCCGCGGAGGCGTTTGCCCTCCGCGCGGCCGGGCACGACGTCGTCATCGTGCACGGGGCAGGGCCGCAGATCACAGCCGAGATGGAGCGCAGAGGGATCGTGCCGACCTTCGTCGAGGGCCGGCGCGTCACGACGGCCGAGGTACTCGAGGTCGTTCGTGCGTCGCTCGGCGAGGTCAACAGCGACGTCTGCGCCGCGATCGGCCCGGATGCGGTCTCGTTGTTCGGCGACGAGATCGGACTTCGCGCTGAACGAGTCGACGCTCTCGGGCTCGTCGGGGATCCCACTCCCTCCTCGCCGGCCGCAATCGAGGATGCGCTCGCCGCGGGCCGGATTCCCGTCGTCGCGCCGCTCGCAGAGGGCCCGCTCAACGTCAACGCCGACGAGGCTGCTGCCGCACTCGCTGTCGGTCTCGGCGCCGAGCGGATCGTCTTCGTCAGCGACGTCCCCGGCGTCCTCATGGACGGAGCCGTGATGGGACAGATCGACGTCGAGACGGCCGACCGGATGCTCGGTGACGGGACGTTCCAGGGTGGGATCGTGCCGAAGCTCGAGGCAGCGGTGCTCGCGACGCGCGGCGGCGTGCACGCTGTGATCGGCGCGACGGAGGTGGTCGCATGACCGCCACAAGTGGCTCAGAGCCACAAGCGTTGTCTGTCGCCCTGCGGGACGTCGGTGCTGCCGACCTATGCACGCGCCGACGTCACGATCGTGCGTGGGGAAGGATGCACGGTCTGGGACGATGCGGGCCATCCGTACCTCGACTTCGTTGCCGGAATTGCGGTTATTGGTCTAGGGCATTGCGCGCCAGGGCCGCTCGCGGCTGCGAAGGCGCAACTCGACCGGCTCTGGCACGCCTCGAATCTCTACTGGACGGAGCCGATGCTGCGGCTTGCAACGCTCCTCGGGGAGCGGTTCGAGGGCAGCAGCGCCTTCTTCTGCAACTCGGGCGCCGAGGCGAACGAGGCCGCCCTGAAGATCGCCCGCAAGGCCACCGGCCGATCCCGGATCGTCGCCCTCGAAGGCGGCTTCCACGGCCGAACGCTCGGGGCGCTCTCCGCCACGGGCCAACCGGGGAAGTGGGAGGGCTTCGGGCCGCTCGTCCCCGGTGTCTCCTTCGCGCGCCCGAACGACGTCGAGTCCCTCGAGGCGGCGCTTGCTCCCGCAGGGGAGACGGCGCTGATCCTGCTCGAGCCCGTCCTGGGCGAGGGTGGCGTGATCCCGCTCGAGCCGGCGTTCGCACAGGCCGCCGCAGAGCTTGCGCTCGAAGTGGGCGCCCTCCTGTGTGTCGACGAGGTTCAGGCCGGAATGGGGCGCACTGGCACGTTCTTCGCCTACGAGCAGCTCGGGATCACTCCCGACCTCGTCACGCTTGCCAAGGGCCTTGCGAACGGGTTGCCGATGGGAGCGCTGCTTGCCGGCGAGCGTGCGGCACCCGGGTTCGTGCCCGGCGATCACGGCTCGACGTTCGGCGGCAACCCCGTCGTTGCCGCGGCAGCCTGCGCCGTCGTGGAGGCGATCGACGACGAGCTGCTCGCGAATGTGCGCCAGCGCGGCACACAGCTCGAGGCAGGGTTGTCGGCGCTCCCTGCCGTGCGCTCGGTTCGTGGCCGGGGCCTCCTGATCGGAGCCGAGCTCGACCGCCCTGTCGGCCCGGTCGTCGACGCCTGCCGGGAGCATGGCCTGCTCGTCCTCTCGGCCGGGCCGGACGTGCTCCGGCTGACTCCACCACTCGTCGTCGACGCGGCGCAGGTCGCCGAGGCGCTCACGATCCTGGAAGGAGTCCTCGCGCCATGAATCGCCGCGAACGTCAGGCAGCAATCCTCCGGCTTGTCCAGGATCGGGCCCTCTCGACGCAGGCCGAGCTCGTCCAGGCGCTCCAGGACGAAGGCCACGACGTCGTCCAGACGACCGTCTCGCGCGACGTCGCCGAGCTCGGGCTCGTCAAGGTGCGCGCCCCGAGCGGCCGCCTCATCTACGCACCGCCCGGGACGGGCGACGCCGATCGGCTGCGAGCGATCGGTGCAGCGATGCGACGCTATGCCGTCGGCGTCGAGGCGGCGAACAGCGGCCTCGTCGTCGTGACCACACCCTCGGGCTATGCGAGCGCGCTCGCGCAGGCGATCGACGAGGGGAGCCATCCCTCGATCGCAGGCACGCTCGCGGGCGACAACACGATCTTCGTCGCGGCGAAGGACGGGACGACCGCGCAGGAGCTGCAGGCCGAGCTGGCCGCCTATCTCGCGGACGGAGTCACGGGATGACCCTCTGGTCGGGCCGCGTCGGCGGCTCACTCGATCCGGCCGTCTGGGCATTTCTCCACGCCGACGACGCACCTCTCCTCCCCTACGACTGCGAGGCGAGCTTCCAGCACGCCCAGCGACTCCACGCTGCGGGCCTGCTCTCGGATGCCGAGCTCGCGGAAGCAGAGACCAGGCTCGCCGAGATTGCGCTCGACCCTTCGGGCTACGTCGAGTCCGACGAGGATGTCCACAGCGCGATCGAGCGTCAGCTCGGCGAGCTCGGCCGCAAGATCCACGCCGGGCGCTCCCGCAACGACCAGGTCGCAGCCGCATTCAGGCTCTACGTCCTCGACGCATGTGCGGAGGCGCGCGAGGAGATCGGCGCACTTGCGCTCGTCGTCCTGTCGCTCGCAGAGGCCGAGGCCGACACGCTGATGCCGGGCTACACGCACCTCCAGCGAGGCCAGCCGGTGACCCTCGGGCACCACCTCCTCGCCTGGGTCGAGATGCTCGACCGCGACCGGGTACGCTTTGTTGCTGCCGCCGCTGCCGCCCTCGAAAGCCCGCTCGGTGCGGGCGCACTCGCCGGCTCGACGCTCGGCCTCGCGGGTGCGTCGGGGCAGATGCGCAACTCGATCGATGCCGTCGCCGACCGCGATTTCGCGCTCGACTATCTCTACGCCGTCTCGGTCCTCTACACGCACCTCTCCCGGATCGGCGAGGAGATCGTGCTGTGGTGCTCGGGTGAGTTCGGCTTCGTGAAGCTGCCGGAGAACGCCGCCACGGGGTCGTCGATGATGCCGCAGAAGCTGAACCCGGATGTCGCCGAGCTCGCGCGGGGCAAGGCGGGAACGGCGATCGGCCGCCTGACTGGGCTGCTCGCGACGGTGAAAGGGCTCCCTCTGGCCTACGACCGCGATCTGCAGGAGGACAAGGCCCCCGTGTTCGCCGCCCGCCTCGACACGAGACTCGGGCTGCAGGCCATCGGTGCGCTCGTCGCGGGTCTCGGCGTCGATCGCGAGCGCATGGCCGCCGCAGCCTCCGACCCGCTCGTGCTCGCGACGGATGCGGCAGAGGCGCTCGTCCTCGAAGGCGTTCCGTTCCGCGAGGCGCACGAGCGCGTGGCGGCGAGCGTGCGGGACGGCTCGTTCGCTCCCAGCGGCACCGCCGCCGAGAGCGTCGCGGCCCGGGGAGCCCCCGGACCCGGCGGTGTCCGCGAGGCACTTGCCCAGGCCCGCGCCCGATTCGCCCCGACCTCGTAGGGGCGATGCGTACCCCGCGCGGTGTAGGGGCTATGCGCACCCGCGCGGTAGCGCGGGTAAGCGTCGCCCGGCCGTAATCGTCGTTCGCGGGCGATGCTTGCCTCGCTGAGGCTCGGCGCCGCCACGCCCCCAACGGTCGTCCCGGATCGTGTGACGCGAGCCGGGTGCAGCGGCGTAGAAGGGGCATGAGCATCGTGACACGCGGAGGAGATCGATGAAACGCGCGACACTCGGAGCGCTCCTCGTGATCGCAATCGCCCTTGCTGCGGGATTCGGCGTGTATGCGGCCACGGCAGGTGATGACGACGAGCCAAGGACGGGTGGAACGCCCGTCGGCCTGAGCAAGTGTCGCGGCGACGACCCGGACTGCCTCGCCCGGATCGGCGGGGTAGAGGGAGATTCGGCTGGTGATCCGGAGCCTTCGGGCGGCGGAGCGGCAGGTAGCTGCCTCGTCGGCACCAACTGCGAGGACACCCCCGAGACGCCCACGAAGCCCGGGGATTCGCCCGAGGGGTCCGACACGGGAACCACGCCCTCTGTCTCGCTCGGCATGTGCGTCGAGAACGCTCTCGATTGTGTCGATACACCGCTCACCACACCCACTGGAGGAGAAGAATGAAACGCATTGCCCTTGCAGCCATCCTGCTCGTTGCCGCCGCCGCGGTAGCCGGCGTCGCGCGCCCCGAGGGCGCGCGCGCCGTCGAAGGCCCCTCGCAGACGGGAGACTCGATCACCGTCTCGGGGAGCGGATCCGTCTCGGCCGTCCCGACGACCGCCGTCTTCTCGTTCGGCGTCGACTCCCGGGCGGCGACGGCGAAGGCGGCGCTGGCCGCGAACTCACGGGAGATGCGACTCGTGATCGCGGCGGTGAAGGCGGCCGGCGGCCAGAACGTCACCACGCAGTCCGTCAACCTCTCGCAGGCCTTCGGGCCGGACGGTGCACCCAACGGCTTCGCGGCCTCGAACGTCGTCACGGCAACGGTGGGACTCGATCGTGTCGGCGGCCTGATCGATGCGGCCGTCGAGGCCGGCGCCAACCAGGTCAACGGGCCGTCGCTTGGCGTAGCCGACCAGGAGAAGCTCTACCGCCAGGCACTCAAGGCGGCTGTCGCCGATGCCCGCGAGTCCGCACAGGTGCTTGCGGCAGCGGCCGGCCGCTCGCTCGGCAAGGTCACGGCGATCGTCGAGGGTGGCGGCTCAGTCTCCGACGCCGATGTACGAGAAGTCCGCGGTCTCGGACGCTGGCGCCCCGATCGAGGCAGGCACGCGCGAGACGACTGCCACGATCTCGGTCACGTTCGCTCTCGTCTAGGACTTGACGTCGAATGCCCAGGGGTTGGCCTCGCGGTCGGCTCCTGGGCTGTCCACCGCGAGACCACTCCACTAGGCTGCAGATGCTGGTCTCTGGACGAGAGCGAGATGGAGGAGGAGTTCGCATGGCGCCAGGAGCCGCGCCTGTAAGCGGCCTGACTATCCGCGTGGCCGAGACGGACGCCGACCTCGAGCAGTGGCGCCGGGTTCGCATCGCGGTGTTGCCGAACGAGCGCTGTCGAACGGTCGAGGAGATGCGGGGAATGATGATCCCCGAGCGCGTCTACCTCCTGGCCGAGCTCGACGGCGTTGTGGCCGGGTCAGGGCTCGGTGGCCGCAGCGATCTCGGCTATGCCGGGCTGCATCCGCGAGTGATGCCGTGGGCCCGGCGTCGCGGTGTCGGCACAGCACTCTTGCTCGCCCTGGCGGAGCGTGCGGTCGCCTTCGGGTTCACGGAGGCGAGTACCAACGTCGACGATGCCGGGTCCCTCGCCTTCGGCGAGCGGTTCGGCTACCGCGAGGTCGACCGGCAGATCGAGCAGGTTCGTGAACTCGGCGACGAGCCGCGCGCAGCCGCTCCCACAGGAATCGAGATCGTCGCGGTCGCGAGCCGGCCCGAGTTGTGGCGGGCGGCGTACGACCCGCTGGCGCTGCAGGCATTCGAAGACATGGCGCTCGAGACGCCTCTGCTTGCCTCTCTCGAGCAGTGGGAGCGTGACTGGCTCGATTGGCCAGAGGGGATGTTTCTCGCGCTCGCCGACGGAGAGATCGTCGGTTGCGCCGGTCTGGAGCGAGACGTCGACAGGCCGGAGCGGGCGGAGAACGCTCTCACCGCGGTGCTTCGTGGCTGGCGTGGTCGCGGGATCGCGTCGACCCTCAAGCGCACCGCTCTCTCATTCGCCGCAACCAACGGGATCCGAGAGGTCTACACCTGGACGCAGCTCGGCAACGCCGATATGCGCCGGCTCAACGAGCACCTCGGGTATATCGAGCGGGCGGTGAGCATTACCGTCCGCGCGTCTCTTCCGTTGACGCTGCCGTGAAGCAAGCCCCGGTGACCGGTTCGTTGTGACCGGTCACCGGGACAACTGGTGTTCAGTTCGGCGTGCGGGAGAGAGCGCGCTCCGGGTCGTCGACACCCCTCAACGTCGTATGGCCCGTCACTCGTCGGTCTCCCGACTGGTTGTTGCCATTGCATCCGCAGCACGAAGCCGAGACGACATCGTCTTCAGCATGTTCACGGCGAGGTGAGGGTTGTCCTGGAGGCGTCGCTCCACGGTCTTCTTGTCGACCTCGAGCACGCGGGCGTCGCCGACCGCGCGCACGGTCGCCGAGCGCGTCTCGTCCTCGAAGATCGCCATCTCTCCGAAGAACTCGCCCTCCTTGAGCGTCGCCAGTTGCTGCTCGGCCCCGTTCCCGTCGGTCTGGACGACCGCCACCTTTCCGGTCTGGACGACGAACATGCTGTCGCCCGTCGCGCCCTCGGCAACGATCACCTCGTTGTTCGACGTACTGCTGGCCGACCTTGATGGTGTGCTCCGAGCCATACCCTCCCGGTACCGGGATGTAGAACTCGGGATAGCCCCACATCCCGTGCTCGGAGACGTCGAGGCCCATCTGCTCGTCCTCCGAATGGGTGCGGATCCCGATTGTCACCTTGAAGAGGAACAGGATCAGGAACGAGACGGTGAACGTGAACGCTCCGACCGCTGCGAGGCCGAGAGCCTGCGTCCCGAGTTGGTGCAGCCCGCCGCCGTAGAAGAGGCCGCCTTGTCCCGTGGCGAGATTCTCCGCCAGTTTGGGAACCGCGAAGAACCCCAGCGCGAGGGTGCCCCAGACGCCGGACATGCCGTGAGCGGCCATCGCCCCGACCGGGTCGTCGATCCCCACCCGCTCGACGAGGAGCGACCCGAGCACCACGATGATCCCCGAGACGAAGCCGATCAGGATGGCGGCCCAGGGTGAGACGAAGGCGCAGGCCGCCGTGATCGCCACGAGGGCTGCGATTGCCCCGTTGAGCATCATCGAGAGGTCGGGCTTCTTGACAACAATCCAGGACGTGAGGACCGCCCCGAGAACGCCTGCTGCCGCGGCCAGGTTCGTGTTCAGCGCGACGTACGCGAAGAACCCGATGCCGCCGAAATCGACCGACAGGGTCGAGCCGGCGTTGAAGCCGAACCAGCCGATCCAGAGGATGATCACGCCGAGCATCGTGAACGCCATGTTGTGGCCCGGAATTGCGTTCGGTTTCCCGTCCGATCCGTACTTGCCGAGGCGCGGCCCGAGCAGGATCGCCCCTGCGAGGCCCGCGAGAGCACCCTGGTAATGGACGACGGTCGAGCCGGCGAAGTCCTGCATCCCGCGCGAGAACAGCCACCCCTCGGGGCTCCAGATCCAGTGCGAGACGATCGAGTAGATGAGAGTGAACGCGGCGCCGAAGGCGAAGTACACCCAGAGCCGCGTGCGTTCGGCCATTGCTCCCCAGACGATCGCCAGCGAGACGGCCGCGAAGGCGACCTCGAAGAGGTACCCCGCTGCCGCCGGAATCGCGCTGAACCAGGAGAACGGGGCCTCCCCGATCGTGAGCAGCTGATCAACGGTCGGGAAGAATCCCGAGCCGCCGACGAGGCCGTTGCCGCCGTCGCCGAACGCGAGTCCGAAGCCGACGCAGTAGTAGACGATCGATGCGATCGCGAGAATGAGCACGTTCTTCGCCGCGATGTGGCCCACGTTCTTCATTCGGGTCAGGCCCGCCTCGAGGAAGGCAAAGCCTGCCTGCATGAAGATGACGAGGATCGCTGCGAGGATCACCCAGATCGTGCTGGCGGCGAATCCAACTTCCTTGAGAGTCATAGCGCCTCGACCTCCTCGAGCTTCGCTCCGGTGCGGTTGTGGGTCACGTTCGTGACCGGGGACATCCAGCAGATGCCGTCGCCGCTGACGTGGCCGGTGCGGGCGGCGTCCGCGACGGTGACGAGGACCTTGTCGGCGAGCTCGTCGGCGACGACGAACGTCAGGTGCGCCTTGGGGAGGAAGCGCGACTGGAAGACGCGGCCCCGGTACTCGTGGGTAATCCCGCGCTGCTTGCCGTGTCCTACAGCCTCGACCACGGTGACGCCCACGTGCCCGGTCTCGGACTCGACAGCGTCCATCACCGTCTCCACGCGGTCGCGTACCACGACCGCCTCGACTTTCATCATCTCCATCCTCCTCGTTGGTCCAACGGATATCCCCACCCAGGGGGAGCGCTGAGGCGTCATCGCCTCCCGGGTGGAGCCTGCGTCGGCCCCGCGAGGACGTGGAGTCCTCGTTCAGCGCCCGCCGGGCCAATAACGGCGCCGGCGGGCGTCACTCTCTGGTTCGTCTAGCCGGTCTGGGCCAGGGCGAGCGGTTGCGTCTCCCCGGCTGCCGACTCGTCGACCATCGAGATCGTCTCGATGATGCGGCCGGCGATGCGATACGGGTCACCCTGCGAGTTCGGCCGGCGATCCTCGAGGTACCCGCGCCAGCCGTTCTTCACGAAGCTGTGCGGGACGCGGATCGAGGCGCCACGATCGGCGATCCCCCAGCTGAACGTGTCGATCGACTGCGTCTCGTGCAGCCCCGTCAGGCGCAGGTGGTTGTCCGGCCCGTAGACCTCGATGTGGTCGTGCATGCGCCGCTCGAACGCGTCCATCAGCGCCAGGAAGTACTCCTTGCCTCCAACCTCGCGCATCGTCAGGTTGGAGAAGTTCGCGTGCATGCCAGAGCCGTTCCAGTCGACGTCTGCGCCGAGCGGCTTGCAGTGCCAGTTGACGTCGACGCCGTAGCGCTCGCAGAGGCGAAGGAGGAGGTAGCGGGCGACCCACATCTCGTCTGCAGCGCGCTTCGAGCCCTTGCCGAAGATCTGGAACTCCCACTGGCCCTTCGCCACCTCGGCGTTGATGCCCTCGTGGTTGATCCCGGCACCGAGGCAGAGATCGAGGTGCTCCTCGACGAGCTGACGCGCGAGCGAGCCGACGTTCTTGTGGCCGACCCCGGTGTAGTACTCGCCCTGCGGCGCCGGAAAGCCGCCGCCGGCCGGGAAGCCGAGCGGGGCATTGTCCGAGTAGAAGAAGTACTCCTGCTCGAACCCGAACCACGTGTCGGGATCGTCCGGGATCGCCGCCCGGCTGTTGCTCGGGTGGGGCGTCCCGTCGGGAAGCAGGACCTCGCACATGACCAGAACGCCGTTCGTGCGGGCCGGGTCGGGGAAGAGCGCCACCGGGCTCAGGACGCAGTCCGAGTCGCTGCCGTCCGCCTGCTTCGTCGAGCTGCCGTCGAAGCCCCACAGTGGAAGCTCCTCGAGCGTCGGGAACCGGTCGAATGCGACGACCTTCGTCTTGCCTCTCAAGTTGGGAACCGGCTCGTAGCCGTCGAGCCAGATGTACTCGAGCTTGAACTTCTCCATCAGACACTCCTCCTGTCGAACACGAAAAATGCGCACAAAAAAGCCCCAGGGCTCCCGAAGAGCTCTGAGGCGTCATCGCCGTCCGGAGTGCCATCGTCGGCGACTCCGAGAACACACTGTAGAGACATTTGCCCCCGGTGCGCAAGGGGCAAGCGTCACGGCGCTCGTGTAGCGTTCGGAACGAAGTGTCAGTCTCCGTCTAACAGCAGGCACGGCTCCGGCAGTCACGGTCTTCACTCCTGGCTCCCGCAGCGTCAGCCTGCTCGCGGGTCACCTTCCTGAACCTGAGCCGAGACCGACTGGAGCCTTCCGATGCACCGCCTTTCCGCACGCACGACCTGGTACGCCTACGAGGCCGCCACCTCGTTCCTCGGCATGCTCGCGTTCACGGTGACGGCCGTGTACTACGTCACCGAAGTCGGCATGAGCCCACTACAGCTCGTGCTCGTCGGGACGTTGATGGAGGTGGCGATCTTCGTCTTCGAGATCCCGACGGGGATCGTCGCCGACGTTCATTCGCGGCGGCTCTCGATCGTCGTCGGCACGTTCGTGATGGGCATCGCCGTGATGTTGTTCGGCGCGCTCGACACCGTGTGGCCGATCCTCGCGGCGAATGCGCTCTGGGGCGTCGGGTACACGTTCACGAGCGGAGCGACCGACGCCTGGATTGCCGACGAGGTCGGACAGGAGCGGCTCGCCGGCGTCTATCTGCGAGGAGCTCAGGTCGAGCGCCTCGCCGCACTTGCCGGAATCGGCGCAAGCGTCGCGCTGGCCGTCGTCGATCTCCGGCTGCCCATCGTCGTGGCTGGAATCGGGACGATGGCTTCTCGCGGCATTCCTCGCGATCGCGATGCCGGAGACCGGCTTCTCGCCACTCCCCCGCGAGAATCGCGGCTCGTTCTCGCAGATGGCGCATACCGGAGGGCACGGCGTCCGACTCGTCCGGGCGCGACCGGCTCTGCTCGCCATCCTCGGGATCGCGGCCTTCGCCGGCATGTGGAGCGAGGGGTACGACCGGCTCTGGCAGGCTCACTTCATTCGCGACATCGGCCTGCCTTCGTTTGGCGGCCTCGACCCCGTGATCTGGTTCGGAGTCTTTGGCGCCGGGACGATCCTGCTCTCGATCGCGGTGGCTGCGCCGCTCGGCAAGCGCGTCGAGGCTGCCGGGCTCGAGACGATGGCGAGGACACTGTTCTGGCTCGACGCGTCGCTCCTCGTCAGTGCGCTCGTCTTCGGGCTCGCCGGTCAGTTCTGGCTTGCTCTCGCTGCCTACTTTGCGGTCGGTCTCGCTCGGAACGTTGCCAACCCGATCTTCCAGACCTGGCTCAATCGCAACGTCGAGGAGTCCGGGGTCAGAGCGACCGTGCTCTCGATCACGAGTCAGGCCGACGCGGTCGGCCAGTGGACGGGCGGCCCGGCGATCGGGCTGATCGGCAACGCCTTCTCGATTCGCGCCGCGCTCTCGGCCGGAGCCCTCTGCATGGCTCCCGCGCTCGGCCTGTATCGGCGGGCGGCACGACACCACGGAGAGGCACCGGTGCTCGAGTCGCTTCCTCCGGTTTCGGAGCGGTAACCGACCGGTCGACGGCGGCACCCTGCTAGTCTCGAAGCGTCGATTTTCGAGGCAACGAGGCCTCAGGCGCCGCGTGTGCCTGTGGCCTTTTTTCGTTCTCAAGGGAGGAACAACACCGATGGCACGACCGAGAAGCACAGCCGCTGCAGCACCGAAGCGGGCGGCACAGGTGAAGAGCAAAGACCGGGCAACCTCGAGCGTCGCCGCGCGCCGCGCGGTGTTGAAGCGGATCAAGGACGAGGGCGTCGAGCACGTTCTCTTCTGGTTCACCGATCTCGAAGGTCACCTCAAGTCGTTTGCGATCACGCCGAACGAGATGGAGGATGCGCTCAACGACGGGATGGGCTTCGACGGCTCGTCGATCACGGGCTTCAACCGGATCGAGGAGTCGGACATGGTCGCGATCCCCGACCCGCTGACGTTCGAGATCATGCCGCGGCCGGTCGACGATCACGGGCACGCGCTGGGCTCGAAGGTGGGCCGCATGATCTGCGACGTCGTCAAGCCCGACGGCACGCCGTACGAGGGTGACCCGCGCTACATCCTCAAGCTCGCGCTCGAGCGGATGAAGAAGATGGGCTTCGACACGTTCAACGTCGGCCCGGAGCTCGAGTACTTCCTGTTCGAGGACGACAAGGGCACCGAGACGATCGACGAGGGTGGCTACTTCGCGATGACCGTGCAGGATGCGGCGACCGAGGTGCGCAACGACACGATCACGGCGCTCGAGTCCGTCGGGATCCAGATCGAGTACCACCACCACGAGGTCGCCCCGTCGCAGCACGAGATCGACATGCGGTACGACAACGCGCTCTCGATGGCCGACAAGACGATGACCTATCGCATCGTCGTCAAGGAAGTCGCTGCCTGGCACGGCTACTACGCCACGTTCATGCCGAAGCCGTTGTTCGGCGAGAACGGCTCGGGCATGCACACGCACATGTCGCTGTTCAAGGGCGGGCGGAATCAGTTCTTCGACGCGAAGGATCCGAATCACCTCTCCGACACGGCGAAGTCGTTCATCGCCGGCCTCCTCGTGCACGCGCGCGAGTTGTCGGCCGTGCTCGCCCAGTGGGTCAATTCGTACAAGCGGCTCGTGCCCGGTTACGAGGCGCCGGTCTACGTGGCGTGGTCGCAGCGCAACCGCTCGGCGCTGATCCGGATCCCGCTCTACAAGCCGGGCTCCGAGCAGGGCACGCGGGCGGAGATCCGCTGTCCCGACCCGGCCTGCAACCCGTACCTCGCATTCGCGGCTCTGCTCCATGCGGGCCTCGAGGGCATCGAGAAGGGATACGAGCTGCCGCCCGAGATGACGACGAACCTCTATCGGCTCTCCGAGGAGGAGCGCATCGAGCAGGGCGTCGAGGCGCTGCCGGGCTCACTCGGCGAGGCGATCGAGGCGTTCGCCGCCTCCGAGCTGCTCCAGAAGGCGCTCGGGGAGCACATCTTCCCGCGCTACGTCGAGCTCAAGCGCACCGAGTGGGACGAATACCGCACGCAGGTCTCGCAGTGGGAGCTCGACCGCTACCTCGCAGCGCTGTAGATCCGGCGCGTCACGGGCGGCATCTCGCGAGGAGCGGGGTGCCGCCCGGCGACCTTTACATCTTGGGACTGGACAAGCGCGGGAAGAAGGAGCATTATCGTCAGTGCAGGCTGAGCCGCTAGGCGAGTGGCTCGCTTGCGACTGACGGCCGATCGCGGGACCCGAGAGGGGCCCGTGGTCGTTGTGGCCCCGTTTCGCTCGATTCCGGCGCGGCAGGTGGCTCAGGCGGGCTTCGCGCCCATCGCCCAGATCGCGACAACCGAGGCGACGAGCAGGATCACCGAGATCACGAGACTCGCACGGACAAGGCCCGTTCGCCCGCTTGGCAGTCGTCGGACACCGATCCCGCCGATGATGAGAGCGATCAGGAGCAGGAGGGCACCAACATCGGCGACGATGTATCCGATCGCGATCCACGCCGGATCGCTCTCGAGGTCATCGAGGTGCTCTCGCGCAAACAGCCACTCGGCGCCGACACGCATGATCAGGTACCCGGGCAATGCCACGGCGAGCAGCGAGAAGTAGCCGATGCGCAGCACGTGCACACTGCCCCGGGCCACGAACAGCGACCCCGCCGAGGTGAGGATGCCTCCGACGAGGATCATCGCCCCGAGCAGGTGGATGAAGAGCGGCAGGTCTCGGGCGGACGATGCGGTCATGCGCCCGGCTTCCAGACCATGTCGACGAGGATCAGCAGCGTTGCCGTCGTCGCAACGATCTGCAATGTGAGGCGCGCGCCGGGATCGAGCCAGCTCCTGCAAGCGGGTATCCGGACCGGTCTGCCCTGCGGCCAGGAGTTCGTTCGCACGGGCGACCGCGAGGTTGTACTCGTTCCCACCCCTGCGACCGGCCTCGGACGCGACGACCCACAACACGATCGCGGCGATCACCCAGCCGTCCCAGACCTTCACGTCGTCGAGTGCGATCGCGAGCCAGACGCCGAGCACGATCGTCCCGATCGAGCCCACGGCGATGAAGATGCTCCCGATCGGCAGCAGCCGCGCGGCGTCAGCGGTCTTGCCGGGGAGGTCGGAGCCGCGCGCCACGAGAACGATCACCCAGAAGACGACCATCGCAGCGACCATCGCGAAGGCGCTCAGGAGGTGGAGCGCAAGGAGCCAGTCGTTCCAGACCAAGGTCGCACGATTCTACGGTGTCACAGCCCGGGCTTCCACACCATCAGGGCGACGATGGCGGTGATCGAAAGGAGGAGCGACGTGTTGAGGGCGAGGTTCACGGGGTCGCGCAGGCGCCGGGCGAGGTCGGCGCTCGGCGTGTCGCCGTCGGCTGCGAGGCGCTCCGCCAGCTCACGCGTGTGCCGGTCGCCACGACCGGCCACTGCGCCTACGACGACCACCCAGGCGAGCAACGCGAAGGTGAGTGTCAGCCAGGTCGCGCCGAGCGCGAGCTCGAGTCGGGCCACGAGCCAGAAGCCGGCCGCGATTGCGAGCAGAAGCCCGAGAGCAACGATCGGCACTGCCGGCCGCACGGCGCGGAGCAGGAGGGCGATCTCGGACGGCCGCTCGCGGCGCATCGCGGCCACGCGCAGCACCGCCGCCGCGATCGATCCGCCGACGAAGAGCAGCACGCCGGCGAGGTGCAGGAACAGGATCCCTTCCTCGCTCATCGACTGCGACGATAGCCTGCGTCCATGCTCACCGTTCTTCGCATCGTTCACGTGATGTCCGCCATGGTCTGGGTCGGAGGGACGATCGTGCTCGTCTTCGCCGGCGTGCCGGCGATTCGGAAGCTCGAGGGGGAGGCGCGAGCGACGGCGTTGAAGGCTCTCGGGCAACGCTGGCGACCCCTCGGATGGAGCGCCATGGGCATCTCGATCCTCTCGGGACTCTGGCTCACGAACCTGCACGGCGGCTTCAACAGGGTCGCGCTCTCGACGGATTTCGACAAGACGCTGATCGTCAAGTCGGTACTCGTCGTCTTCCTCGTCATCGGCGCCCTGATCCACGATTACGTGCTCGGGCCGCGCCTCCAGCGGGAGATGCGCGCCAAGGAGCCTCAGGCACCGGAGACGCGGCGACGGCTGATCATGGTCGGCTGGTTCAACTTCTCACTCACGATCGTCGTGCCCATTCTCGGTGTGATCGCGCTCGGCTACGTGGATTGACGTGGAGGATGCGGCTCGTCACCTGGCGCTCCTCACGCGCACGACGGAGGTCGTCAACTCGTCGCTCGACCTGCAGGAGGTGATGGAGGCGATCGCGCACGAGGTTGCTGCGGCCCTCGAGACCGACTCCGCCTACGTCTACCTCTACGACGAGCGGACCGACGAGCTCGTGCTGCGCGCGACGCACGGGACGAGCGTTGCCGCAGCCGGGAAGGTCCCTCGCATGCGGCGCGGGGAGGGAATCACGGGCGCTGCGGCAGCCGCTCGCGCCCCGGTGATGATCGCCTCTGACGCGCACCTCGACCCGCGCTTCAAGGCGTTCCCGAACCTGCCCGAGGACGACTACGCATCGATCCTCGCCGTGCCGATCCTGGCGCGGGAGAAGCTCGAAGGAGCCCTCAACGTCCGCACGCGTGAGCCACGCGCATTCACGCAGGCCGAGATCGACCTGCTGATGACGATCGCCGGCCAGGTTGCGCAGTCGATCGAGCACGCGAAGCTGTACGCGCAGGCGCAGCGACGCGTGCTCGAGCTGGAGGCGCTGGCCCGCATCTCGGAGGCTGTCTCCGAGTCGCTCTACCTCGAGGAGTCGCTCGAGGCGATCGTGCAGACGACTGTCGAATCGACCCACGCTACGGGTGCCGCGGTCGTGCTCGAGGACGGGCGGATCGCGTGGCCGGAAGGGCGCGCCGGCAAGCACGCCGTGCGCATGCCGCTCCGCTGGCGCGGTCGCACGATCGGCGAGCTCGTCGTCGACCGCGACACGCCGTTCTCCGACGACGACCGCCAGCTGCTCGAGGCGATCGCGAGCCAGGCGGCAGTCGCACTCGAGCACGGCCGGATGGCGCTCCGCGGCGTGCTCGCCCAGGAGATCCACCATCGCGTCAAGAACAACCTCCAGACGGTTGCCTCGCTGCTTCGCCTCCAGGCACGAGCCGAGAACGTCGACCCCCAGAAGGCGCTCGGCGACTCGGTCAACCGGATCCTCGCTATTGCTGCCGTCCACGAGGTGCTGACCGAGCATCGCGAGGACGACGTTCAGCTCGACGAGCTGATCGATCGACTGCGCGCGATGCTCGTGCAGGGGCTCGTCGTGGGCAAGGACGTCAGCTCCTCGCTCGAGCCGATCTCGCTCGCGGGGCAACGGGCGACGTCGCTCGCACTCGTCTTCAGCGAGCTCTTCGGCAACGCCCTCGAGCACGGGGGCGGAACGATCTCGATTACACTCACGGGGCTCGACGGTGATGTCGTGCTCTCGATCGCCGACGACGGCGACGGCATGCAGGCCGCGCACGACAGCACGGGCCTCTCCATCGTTCGCGCGCTCGTTCGTGACGAGCTGCACGGTGAGCTGACCCTCGTCGACGATCCCGGTCTGCGTGCCGACGTCAGGTTCCCGGCACGACTAGAGACTGGAAGGAACGACGATGCGCATTCTGATCGCTGAAGACGAAACGATCATCAGGCTCGACCTCAGGGCGATGCTCGAGAAGGCAGGCTTCGATGTCTGCGCGGAGGCAAAGGACGGAGAGGAGGCCGTCACGCTCGCACGCACGCTCGAGCCGGATCTCGCTCTTCTCGACGTAAAGATGCCGAAGCTCGACGGGATCGATGCTGCGCGACGCATCCTCGAGGAGCGGCCGATCCCGATCGTGATGGTGACGGCCTACGGTGAGCAGGAGCTCGTGTCCCGGGCCGTCGAAGCCGGCGTGTTCGGCTACCTCGTGAAGCCTTTTCGCGAGACAGACCTCTTGCCTGCGATCGCTACGGCGAGGGCGCGCCACGACGAGCTCGCAGCTGTGCGTGAGGAGGCCGACTCTCTCTCCGAGGCACTCGCTGCACGGAAGGCGATCGAGCGGGCCAAGGGCCTGCTGATGGAGCGCGAAGGGTTGAGCGAGCAGGACGCGTTCGCGCGGCTGCGCAAGGCGAGCCAGATCTCCGGGAGGCCGCTCAAGGTCGTGGCGGAGGCGTTGATCGCGACGCTGGACGTCCCGTCACGGTGAGTGCTGCCCGGGCACCAATCGGGATCGACACAGAAGGAGCATCCAGATGAGCCAGACCGCACTGCAGCTGTACACCGTCCGGGATCTCTGCGAGAAGGATCTCGCCGGGTCGCTCGCTCGAACTGCCGCACTCGGGTTCGACGGGGTCGAGCTCCACGACCTCTATGGGCACACGGCTGACGCAGTCCGTCACTTGCTGGACGAGAACGATCTCGTAGCCTGCAGCCGTCATGCGTTGTTGCCGTCCATCGAGAGCGAGCTCGAGGAGCTTGCGGAAGAGCTACGGATCCTCGGTACCGACAGACTTGTCGTCGCATGGATCGAGGCTCCTGCAACCGCTGCCGACGCAGACGTGGTTCAGGCTCGGATTCTGGAGGCTGCGGAGCGAGCAGCTGCGCTGGGCCTTCGTCTCGGGTTTCACAACCACGACGGTGAGCTCGCCGTGCTGGACGACGGCAGCTCCGTGGTCGGTCGGCTGCTCGATCTCGCGAGCGGCACTGTCTTTCTGGAGCTCGATCTGGGCTGGGTGTGGTATGCCGGAGCCGACCCGTTGGCGCTCCTCGAGCGAGCGGGAGGCCGGGCGCCCCTCGTCCACGTCAAGGATATGAGGAGAGACGGCGACCCTGTCCACGTTCCGCTCGGCGCCGGCGAGGTGGACTACGGTGGCCTCATGGTTGCGGCGGCCGCCGCGGGCGTCGAGTGGCTGATCCTGGAGCAGGACGAAACGTACGGGCGTGGATTCGAGGCGGTCGGAGACTCGATCGCGGAGCTGACGAGGCTCTCGCGGAGCGCGCCCGGATAAGACCGCTACGGACTCGACAACAGGCGCTCGTCCTGCCTGCGGCGCAGCCCTCGTTGGGTCAGCCAGCCGAGGAGCGCGAGAAGTGCGAGCGGCCCGACGATGACGAGCGCGTAGAGGACGACCATTGCCTCGATCGCGAGGATCTCGACGGCACGGTCGACCGCGTTGTCGAAGCGCGACGGGACGGGCACGACGGCCGACGACTCCGATGTCTGCAGGGTGAGCTGGATCGTCGCGAAGCGCGCTTCGGCGGCGACCTGCGCGTTCGCCTGCCGCACCCTGGCGAGCTCGCTTCGGGCGGCGTCGCGGCGGGCCTCGAGCGTGGCCCGCGTCTCGGCGCTGATGTCGGTCGCGGCGAGTCGAGCCGAGAGCCGCGCGATCTGGAGGCGCAGAGCATTCTCGCGCTTCGTCAGCTCGTCGACCTGTCCCTGGAGGTCGTCGATCTGGATCTGCTGGCCGACGATCTTGCCGAGATCCGAGAGCCGCACGATCGCCTGCTGCACGTTCGCTGTCGGCACCTTCAGGGTCAGCGACGAGACACCCGTTTCCGACGTCGCGTACGAGGCGGTAACGAGGTAGCCGCCGAGGTCGCGCGTGATCCGGAGCGCCTGCTGGGTCGCGTCGGAGAGAGCGTCGACGTCCTTGACGGAGAGCGTGAGCTGCGCCGAGTAGCGCTGCGCCCGGCCGGTCGTCGGCCCCGGCGTCGGCGCATCCGCGGCGCTCGTTCCGGCCTTGAGCGACGGGGCGGCCTCGGAAGTCGGCGTCGTGGTCGCTCCCGAGGACGCCCCTCCCTGCGAGGAGAGATCGCTGCGGATCGCCTCCACGCCGCCCGGCTGCGAGCCCGAGTCGAGCAGGCCGGCGACACCCGCTACGGCGAGCAGCGCAACTGCCATGGCCGGGACGGCAACCATCGCGAAGCGTCGTGGCGAGTAGCGCGAGAGTCGCGCGAAGGGGGACGACCGCCGCACCGGCTCGGCAGCGGCGATCGCCCGGACGCGCTCGCGCAGCGCGCCGTCGGCAGCGGGCCTCGTGGCCTGCAGCTCGGTGATCAGCTCAGCGGAGGTCATCGTTCCTCACCTTCTCTTCGAGTTTGGTCAGCGCCCGGCTGAGCCGGGTCGAAACGGCGGTCGGGCTGATGCCGAGCACGCGGGCGGTCTGGTCGCCGTCGAGCTCGATCACGATCCGCAGGGCGAGCACCTCGCGCTCACCGGCACTGAGCGTCGCGAGCGCGGTCTGCAGGACGGGCGAGATGCCCTCGACGAAGTCGGCTTCCCGGGCCTCGGGCTCGGCCGCCGCTTCCTCGCGCTTCCTGCGCCGCGAGTCGGCGCGAAACGAGTCGAGTGCGGTCGTACGGGCGATGCCGAGGAGCCACGTTCTCGCCGTCCCGCGCCTCGGGTCGAAGCGCGACCACTGCTTCAGTGCCTTCTCGAACGTGGCGCCGGCGAGGTCGTCCGCGGCCGCCCGGTCGCGTGTGAGGTAGAGGAGGTAGCCGAAGACGTCGTCGAGGTGCCGCTCGGCAGCCTCGGCGAACGTCACGGGTGTGGCGGTGTGAGTCAAGGGCCTCGTCAGTGTCGCAGCGTGCATACCCGTTCTACGCCGCAGGGTGGCTGTCGCGTCACATCAGGGAGTCGGCGATGGAAGAGCATATCGCCGACTCCCTGATGTGCATTTCTCTGCGCCCTTCGGGCGATCCTGAAGAGGCCCGCCCGCGGGCCGCTGAAGGAAGGAGGGGTCGGCGAAGGAGAGAGATTCGCCGGTTTCCTTTCGAGGACGGATCGTCAGGCTACTGTTTCGCCGTGAAGAGTCGCGCCGTCCTCGTGCTCGCCATCGCGGTTGCCGCCGCCGTGGTATCGCCTGTGTCTGCTGCGCCCCCGTCGGTGATCACGCTCGTTTCCACGACGACGTCCGAGTCGAGCGTCGATGTGCCGCCGCTGAAGGACAGCGCGGGCGACCGCCAGCTGTTCACGAGCCGACTCCTCAATGTGCGTCGGCAGTTCGGGAAGCCGAAAGGTGCAGCCGTCGGGTCCGATCGCGGCACGCTGACGCTGACGAGTGCGAGGAGCGCAAACCTGAAGACGGTGGCGACGCTGCCGGGCGGGACGATCACGGCCAACGGCCCACTGAGGGCAGCAGGCGCTGGGGCCGTCTCGGTCGCCGTCGTGGCGGGGACGGGCATCTTCGCCGGGGCGTACGGCACGCTGACGATCCTCAAGCCGACCGGACCGAAGACGGCGGTCAACATCTATCGGCTCTCCTACCGGCCGATCGCCTGAGCCGGCCTCTACGCGCGTGCGGGGAACCCGGCACGCAGGGCAGGGAACACGAGCGCAGCGGCGAGGGTCAGTGCTGCGAGCGCAAACCAGGGAGCGAGAGTTCGCTGCGATTCCACCAATCCGCTCTCCTCGACCGGACCTCGACCGAGATACGTGCGGATCTCGGAGACCAGTCGTTCGCTCTCGCCCTCCTCGAACGCGTGCCAGCGAGCTCGGCGCAGCCCTTCCACCGACACCGTGCTGACCGAGACGTACGCGTTCGGGCGCCCCGAGGCGTCGAAGATCTGTTCGCCCGGAGCGGCAACGCGGACGAGGAACGGTTCGATCCGGTTTCGACGCAGGAGACGGAGCGTTCCCTCGAGGCTGAAGAAATCGCTATCGAGGTCGCTGAAGACGATCAGAGCGCGCTTCCTCGCACCGGGGTTGTAGTAGCTGCGGTCCGCTGCGAGGGTGAGAGCACCGAGCGAGCTGGCGCGGGCGGCCGTGAGGGCGGCAGGCTGAGGCTGCATCAGCCGCAGCGCGTTGTCGATCACGGCGGTAACCCCGCGCTTGTCGCCGGTCGGAAACATGAGAGGCATCATCCGGTTCGTGAGCGTCGCGACGCCCGTCGGAACGTCGGGAAGTGCCTCGTGAAGATCCTGCCCGAGGGAGCGCGCGCGCTCCAGCCGCGCGACGCCTCCCGGGGCGCCCGTGGCCGCCATCGAGCGGCTGACATCAAAGGTGAGGAGGAGCTCGGCATCGGAGCGCACGAGAGTCGAATCGGTGGCACGGACCATTGGCTGCGCCGCGGTGACGGCGACCAGCAAGGCCAGAACGGCCAGGGCGAGGGGACGCAGGAGAATGCGAGGCAGCGGCAGAGGGCGCAGGTCGAGAGCCCGCGATACTCGTGCGCTCGCCCGCTCCCGGATCGCAAGCGTCACGAGAGGCACGATGAAGGCGAGTCCGACGAGCGCAGCCCACGGCGTCAGGAAGACAAGGCCTGCAAGCGGCGCCATCGGCTCAGAACCCCGTTCCTTCCGCGCGTGCGGGAGCCGTTGGGTTACGAGGATTTTCGTTGCTGCGGGGCTTGCGCTCACCTGGGCGCGACGGGCGAAGTCGGCTCTTCGTGCGCGGCGAAGCCGCCTGCAGGAGCACCTCGAGGTCGAGCTTCGCGGCGGCGTTTCTCGGGTCCTCTCGTACCGCGCGCTCGAAGGCGGCGAGGGCGCTCTTCTGAACGTTCTTGCGTTGAGGCCCTGCGCTCGAGGCAGCGTCGGTCAGGATGACGCCGAGTACGACGTCTACCGCCGACCGATCGCTGTTGCTCGCAAGCGAGCCGCGGAGTCGCTCGAGGTTCTTGATCGCCTCGAATCGCGCCCGGGTCTGCGGGTAAACCGTGCCCGGGATCACGTTGGCGAGGCCGGCTCGGTAGTTCCGATATGCCCGCAGCACGTCGCTTCTCGCGCTGATTCCAAGGATCGCTTCTCCCGCGCGCTGCCCCCGCCCAGGCGACGAGGCAGGCGTGGGCGCGAGCCCACGCTGCCATTCCGCTTGCTGCTCGCGGAACGCCCGTGCTGCGTCACTCGTGCCGCGGGCGAGGAACACCGATCCGGCCGCGCATGCGAGCAGGAGCATTCCGGCCACGATCCAGAGCGAGCGGTGCTGCGTCATCGGGTGGCTCCGCTCCGGAGACGCCACCGCACGGGCAGGAGTGGCTCGAGGACAGCGAGCAGTACCGCCAGCGCGATGCCGAGGAGGACGAGCGGGAGCGCCGAGGGCTGCGCGTCGAGAGTCTGCACTCGTTCCGGTGCGTAGACGGACTCGGCCGCGTCCATGATGAATGCCGAGCCGCCGAGATCAGAGAACTCCTTCGGGTTTCGTGTGCTCTGTCCGACCGTGACGACGCGGAGCGCAATGCCGAGCTCGCGCATGCGGGTGAGGATGACACCGACGCGCGGGAGGTCCTCGGGAGCATCGCGCAGGTCGCTGACGAGGACGATCTGTCCGCCGCTGATGCCCGTCTCCCGCAGAGCCTGCACTGCACGTGACAGCCCGGTCGAGAGTCGCGTCCCGCCCGTGAAGACCCCCACCCACGGGTAGTCGCCGGGAGCTGGATTCGGCAGCGGCGTACGATCGAGCTTGGCTCTGGCGGCGAGCTTGTTGTTCT
Source organism: uncultured Thermoleophilia bacterium (assembly GCA_963741655.1). GTDB lineage: Bacteria > Actinomycetota > Thermoleophilia > Gaiellales > Gaiellaceae > Gaiella. The sequence goes on along the minus strand of CAVUIQ010000004.1, from coordinate 495,669 downwards.
GCTCGTCGATGTAGTCGATCATCCTCTGCCAGCCGCGCAGGGCCGATCCCGGTGCCTCCGGGGGGAGGGCGACGTACGCGCTCTGCGAGGCGAGGACGAGCCCGGCGCGTTGTGAAGGGTTGTTTGCGAGTGCGAGCAGCGACTTCGCGATCGTGTCGGAGAACCCAAGCGTGCTCGAGGAGACATCGATCACGATCATCAGCCCATCACCACCACGAAGCGCAGCGGGTGAGCCGGAGGAGCGGTCTGCCGTGGGGACGAGCGCGACGGCGACCGCGACCGCGAGGAGCGCAAAGACGGTCAGCGCGATTCGTGTTCTGCGCGCGGCCGGCGCGAGCGCCCTCGTATCGACGCTGGGGATGACGAGTCGGCTGGAGCGTCGGGACCGTCGGCCGGTGGTGGAAGTGCGCTCGACCATCTACGCTTGGACTCCTCCGTTGAGCGTGGCGCGTACGTGCTCCGCGAGGCTCGTGAGTGCCTCGGAGTCGGGCGGGTCCTGACCCCAGGCAAGCGCGCGGGTTCGCACGGCGAGGCCCGGTGAGGGGAGCTCGGCCAGGTGCAGGGCGAGGTTGTCGAGCGTCTTCCTTCGAACGGCTTCGTCGTCGGCCGCCGCAGCTGCCTCGACCTGCAGGAGCGAGCGTTCGAGCGGCGACAGGCGGCGCTCGCGCCGCCTCGTCACGTGCGAGGACGGCCAGAGTGCCTTGACGACGAGCGCTGCGCCCGCCAGCCCAAGGGCCACCGCGATGACGAGGAACAACGACCCCAACGTCGCGGGCGATCGCTCGAATCGTGGATCGAGCGGCGGTGCGCTGTCGACGATGCCGACGCGCGCCTTCGCGTCTGCAGGAAGGCGTGAAGAGACCCGCAGCGGCTCCCACGGCACCTGGACCTTCTGGTCTCGCCCGTCGCTTCGATACGTCACGGTGACGGGGGGGAACTGGAATACGCGCGAGCGTCCCGGTGCCGGGAGGCAAGCCAGCGTCAGGCATTCGAGTGAGATCCGGTTGCGGAGCAGCGTGACGCCGCCCTGCTGCTCGCGATCGACGCGTGTCCTCGCGACCCGATATGGGGCGAAGGCCGTCGAGACCCGAACGGACCGGCCGGCGATCCGGCTGTTCTCCGAATAGACCGCGACCTCTGCCTCGACAGGATCGCCGAACAACGCGGCGGAGGTCGAGAGCGACCGCTTGACGGTCACTGGATCGTCGAGCACGCGGGCGGTCGAGCTCGGTCGATCCGCAAGGACGACCACGAGTATCGCGGTTGCCGCGGCAACAAGGATCAACCCGATGGCCAGCAGCCGAGCTGCCGGCGCGTCTGCGACCGCAGCCGCCCGCGCGCGGACCCGGGGCACACTCACCGAAAGCCTCGGCGATCCAGACGGCCCTCGGCCCAGGCCAGAAACGCAGCGTGCACGGCGCCACGGTCGCTGCTCGTGATCCTGACCGGTTCGAGCTCGAGCGTGCGAAGCGCCTCGTCTGTGTCATCCGCGCGCCTCTCGTTGAGCTCGCGTCTCGCAACGGCTTCCCTCCGGCTGAGTCGGACGGGCGACGGCGCGCCACCGTCAGGGTCTGCGAGCGGAAGTGTGACACCCGATACATCCGGGAACGAGCGCTCCCAGACGGGATCCTGGACGACCACGGGAACCACGTCCCACCCGGCCGCGAGCCCGTCGCTCAACAGATCGCGACGCGGCGGCGGGAGGAAGTCGGAGAGGACGAAGACGAATGTTCCGGCAGGAACGGAGCGCCCCGTTCGAGCAAGCGACTCGAGCGCCAGGTCAAGGCTGGCGGGCGGACCGGCTGCGGTCCCGTCCGAGAGGTGCTGCTCGATCGCTCTCCACTGTGCGCGACCACGGCGGAGGGGAAGGATCGACGGCGTAGGACCACCGACCGCCGCCGAGCCGATCAGCGCATTGGTCGCGGCACCGCTCGCGATGATCATCCTGAGCGCCTCGTGCACAGCCGTCGGCTTGTGGAGCCAGGGAAGCCACTCGGGAAAGAGCGCCATCGAAGGGCTGCGGTCTGCGACCACGATGATCCTGACGGCGTCGTCTGCGAAGTGGTCGCGGACAACGAACTCGTCGGTTCCGCGCGCCGTCGACAACCGCGCGGACGCAGCCCAGTCCACGAGCCGGATGGCGTCGCCGCGGCGATACGGCCGGGAGCTCGCGATCTCGTTCCCCGTGCCGCGCCGACGACTCGGGCTCCCGGCCACGTCGAGCGCTTGGCCTCTGCGTGACGGGATCAGCGGGAAGACGAGATCGGCGCCGTGAGTCATGACTCACCCCACTCCATGCTGATTGGGGTAGTGCGGCGTCTCACAATAATGCTGGTTCCTACCCAAACGTTGTGAGACGCCACACTACGTCGGATCGGCGACCGCGACACGCGGACGGGGCGCGCGCTCGACGCACCGGTCGAGCAGGCTCATCGGCTCGGCGGATTCCTCCTCGCCGAGCGCGTATGCATGCGAGAGCAACAGGCGGTGCGCGAGCACCGGCTCGACGAGCAGCTCGATATCGGCCGGCTCCACGTGGTCTCGGTCGCGCAGCAAGGCCATCGCCCGGGCTCCCCGCTCGAGCGCGAGCGAACCGCGAACGGAGGCTCCCGTGCGAACTCCGGGAAGCTCGCGCGTGGCTCGAACGAGATCGATCACCCACCGCTGGAGCAGTGGATCGATGTAGACGTCCTCCACTGCGCTTTGCAGCGCGCGCAGGTCGTCGATCCCGATGACGGGCTCGAGTCGCTCGAGCGGGTGGCCGTGACGCTGGGCCTGAACGATCATGAGCTCCTCATCGGGCTGGGCATAGCCGAGCGCCACCTGGAGAAAGAAACGGTCGAGCTGCGCCTCGGGGAGCGGGAAGACGCCCTCGTGATCGAGCGGGTTCTCCGTCGCGAGGATGAGGAAAGGGATCGGGAGGCGGCGCGACTCGCCGTCAACGGTGATCTGGCGCTCCGCCATCGCTTCGAGCAGTGCGCTCTGTGTCCGCGGCATCGCGCGATTGATCTCGTCGACGAGCAGGATGTTGGTGAACGCCGGCCCCGGTTGGAATTCGAACACCCGCTCTCGCTGGTCGTAGACCGACAGCCCGGTCACGTCGGTCGGTTGCAGGTCGGGTGTGCACTGGATCCGCGCGGTGGTAGCACCATCGATGGAGCGGCCGATCGCCCGGGCGAGCACGGTCTTGGCCGTGCCGGGTACATCGTCCAGAAGGACGTGACCTTCACAGAGCAGGGCGCAGAGGACAAGCTCGATCTGGTCTCGCTTGCCGATCACGACCTGCTCGATGTTGTCGATCAGCGCCGAGGCGAGGGCGCCAAAGCGTGTGCTCTCGCTCAGTGAGGGACGGTTGCTAGCCATCGCGTTCACGCCCTGAATCCGGGTCGGCAGCCATCGTCGACAATCTACGTTGGTCGTTGCGCGTCTGCCAGGGCCCCCGAGGTCACGCGAGCAATGTGGTCGCGATACCAGTAGAAGCTCGACTTCGGAATTCTCTCGAGTGTCGGGTAGTCCACGTAGACCAGACCGAATCGCCGCGAGTACCCGTGCGCCCACTCGAAGTTGTCGAGCAGTGACCAGGCGAAGTACCCCACTACGGGCACGCCGTCGACGATAGCGCGGTCGAGTGCGTCGACGTGAGCCGCGATGTAGTCGCGCCGCTCTGGGTCGCGGACGCGGCCGTCGTGCCCTTGCACGTCGGCAAAGGAGGCTCCATTTTCGGTCACGATGATGGCGGGTGGCGCGTACTCGTCGCGGAGCCGCCGCATGAGGTCGAAGAGGGCGTTCGGCGAGACTTCCCAGCCCATGTCGGTGTAGGTCGATCCATCCTGGTGCTCGAAGCGCCAGCCACCGTCTGCCCCTCGACCCACGACGCGCCGTTGGTAGTAGTTGACGCCGAGGAAATCGATCGGAGCCGCGATAGCCTCCATGTCGCCGTCCCTGACGGGTGGCGCGTCTGCTCCCAGCCGCTCGAGCACGTCCGCCGGATACTCACCGCGGAGGAGCGGGTCGAGGAACCAGCGGTTGCGATGACCGTCGAACTCCCGGCACGCCTCCACGTCCTCGCGGTCGGTGCTCGCTGGATATGCCGTCTCGAAGTCGATCGTCACACCCACCCGGGAGCCCGGCGACTCGCGCCGAAGAATGTCGGTCGCGAGCCCGTGCGAGAGAAGAACGTGATGTGCCGCGGCAATTGCGTCCGTCGGCGATGTTCGCCCCGGTGCATGGACGCCGTAGCCGTAGCCGAGCCAGGAGACCACCCACGGCTCGTTCTGCGTCAGCCAGAGGCCCACGCGATCCCCGAGGCGACGTCCTACCACCTCGGTGTACTCGCAGAACGCGTCGACCGTGCTCCGTTCGGGCCACCCGCCGGCATCCTCGAGGGCAAGAGGGAGATCCCAGTGGTAGAGGGTCACGAGCGGTTGGATGTCGTTCGCAAGCAGCTCGTCGATCACGCGGTCGTAGAAGTCGAGGCCGGCCTGATTCACCCGCCCCCGGCCCTCGGGGAGGACACGGGGCCACGCGACCGAGAGGCGAAAGGCGGTTGCCCCGAGCTCGCGCATGAGCGCGATGTCCTCCACGTAGCGGTGATAGAAGTCGCAGGCGACCGCGCCGTCCTCGCCGTTCCGAACCTTGCCGGGCGTCGCGCAGAATCGATCCCAGATGCACGCTCCCCGCCCGCCCAGATCCCTCGCGCCTTCGATCTGATACGCCGCGGTGCCGGTTCCCCAGAGGAAGCCGGGAGGGAAGGCGTAGCGTGGGCTGAGGGGTGCGCTGGACATTTCTTAACCGCGTAAGCAAATCACATTTCGACAGGCCCCGCCAGCGGGACGTGAGGTGCAGGAAGTGGTACTGTGGAAGAACCGGTTCAGTCGGTCGTAGGCGTTCCTGCTGACCATTGCGGGTGACTGTTGCAAGGAGAGTGGATGCGGACGAACGAGCGTCACGGCAAGAGGGCGACCATCAAGGACATCGCCGAGCGCGCAGGCGTGTCGAAGGGGGCCGTGTCCTACGCCCTCAACGGCCGGCCCGGTGTCTCGGACGAGACGCGGGCGCGCATCCTCGCGATCGCCGACGAGCTCGGCTGGTACCCGAACCGCGCAGCGCGTGCCCTCTCGGGCTCGCGCGCCGATGCGTGCGGCCTCGTGCTCGCACGACCGGCGACCACGATTGCGCTCGAGCCGTTCTTCATGCAGTTCATCGCAGGAGTCGAAGCGCAGCTCTCGCCGCGCTCGATCGGCCTGACGCTGCAGCTCGTCGACTCCGCCGAGGAGGAGATCGAGGTCTACCGGCGCTGGTTCGGCGAGCATCGTGTCGACGGCGTGTTCGTCGTCGACCCCCAGCTCGAAGACCCGCGTGTAGAAGCGCTCCAGGCGATGGGACTGCCGGCAATCGTTATCGGTGGGCCATTCCCGGGCATCGAGCTCTCTTCGGTCTGGCACGACGAGGAGTCGGCGATGATCGAGGCCGTCCGCTACCTGGCGGCACTCGGCCACAGCAGCATTGCGCGAGTCTCCGGCGCCGAGGATTTCGTCCATACCCGGCAGCGAACCGAGGCGTTCGACGCTGTGATGCGTGAGCTCGGCCTCCACGGGGTGATCGTGGCGACCGACTACACACCCGAAAGCGGTGCGCGCGCGACGCGGCGGCTGCTTTCGTCACCGAAGCCGCCGACGGCGATCATCTTCGACAGCGACCTTCTCGCCGTGACCGGCCTCGGCGTGGCCCAGCAGATGGGATTCCTCGTCCCCGACGACCTCTCGCTGATCGGGTGGGACGACTCGCTGATCAGCCGCGTCGTGCACCCGCCGCTCACTGCAATCACCCGCGATATCGGGGCCTACGGCGCTGCCGCCGCGGCCCATCTTCTGGCGGTGATCGACGGGACGACTCGTGAGGACGTCGAGGTGGCCCGTGGGGAGTTGACGCCGCGGGGCAGCACTGCTCCGCCGCGGAACGTTGCACCGGTGCATGCGCGGGCGGGCCAGCCTGCGGACGCGCCGGGACGGGTGGTTGCCCGCGCATTGCGGGAAACCCGCCCCGCCACTACGTGAAATCCGGCTTGACACTGAACCGGATAAGTGGTTTCCTACAACCGACGCCCTACCGGGGCGGAAGCACGGGTCCGTCAAGGCAGGGTCGATCCGTTTCTGAGAGCGATCACTGCACCAGCATCAAGGAGAGGAGTAGGAGATCATGCGTAACAACAAGAGATGGGCACTCGGCCTCGGCATCCTCGCCGTCGCCATCGTGTTCGTATCGGTGACAGGAGGAGCGGGTGCGCAGCAGCAGTCTGCATTCGCACTCCCGCGGAACGCGACGCTCTACACGTCGGGTTCGGCGTGGGGACCGTTCACGAGCTTCAACCCGCTTCGCAACGGATACTCGACCGGCGTCGTCGGACTGCTGTACGAGACGCCGTTCCGCTACGACCCGCTCAAGGACGCGTACAAGCCGTGGCTCGCGACGAGCGGCCAGTGGGTCGGCAGGACCTATGTCATGAACATCCGACCCGGCGTGAAGTGGAACGACGGTAAGCCTCTTACCGGCGCGGACGTGAAGTTCTCGTACGAGACCGGAAAGCTCGCGGGTTCGGAGTACTCGACGATGTGGAAGACCGGCCTGTCGGCCATCCTGGTCAAGGGCAACAAGGTCAGCTTCACCTTCACGAGCAAGCCGAACTACCTCGACTGGAACACGATCATCTACACGTTGCCGATCGTGCCGAAGCACATCTGGTCGGGCTACAGCGCAACCGAGATCACGACCGGTAACACCGACAGCACGTCGAAGATGGTCGGCACCGGCCCGTTCGTCTACGGCGGCGGCAAGGGCTCGTCCGTGACGCTGCAGTGGAACCGGCGCAGCAACTGGTGGGCGACGAAGGCCCTAGGGCTGAAGATGCCGATGCAGTACGTCGTCGACATCCACAACAGCCAGAACACGGCGTCTCTGCAGAACTTCCTCAAGAACGACATCGACCTGAGCAACAACTTCTTCCCCGGTGTCGACAAGGTGATCGGCGGGAAGGTGCAGACGTACTACCCGAAGGCGCCGTACATGCTGTCGGCGAACACGGCCTGGCTCGTGCCGAACACGACGCACGCACCGCTGAACGACGTTGCGTTCCGTAAGGCCCTCGCGATGTCGATCAACATCGACCAGATCGTGACGGCCGACTACGGCAACATCGTCAAGAAGGCGAGCCCGACAGGCCTGCTGCCGACCTGGGACAAGTGGATCGACAAGGCTCAGGCGAACAAGCTGGGCTTCAAGTACGACGTCGCAGGAGCGAAGGCGCTCCTCGCAGCCAACGGCTACAAGGACTCGGATGGCGACGGCTACGTCGAGAACAAGGCCGGGAAGGACGTCAACCTGAGGCTGATCGTCCCGAACGGCTGGTCGGACTGGATGACCGCGATCCAGATCATTGCAGCGAGTGCGAAGCAGGCGGGCATTCACATCACGCCCGCGTACCCCGACTACAACGGGCTCGTCGACGAGCGCAACTCCGGCAAGTTCGACCTCGTGATCAACAACGACAAGCAGCTCGGCCCGACGCCGTACACCTACTACGACTACCTGTTCCACTTGCCGATCGCCGATTCGCAGACGTTCGCGAACTTCTCCCGCTTCACCCAGGCCGGACCGAAGCCGTGGGCGCAGACGCTTGCGCTCAACAAGGTCAACCCGGCCAACGTGGCGGCGGCGAAGGTGCTTCACTCGAAGATCCAGAAGGTCATCCTCGAGCAGTTGCCTGCAATCCCGCTCTGGTACAACGGGGCGTGGGCGCAGTACAACACGACCTACTGGACGAACTTCCCGAAGTCCACGGGATCGGGCCTGCAGAACATGCCCGTGTCGTGGAACGGATACCTCAACATGACGGGCATCGACGCGCTCGCCAAGTTGAAGCCGGCCAAGTAGGCACGTCTACTCGGACCGCTCTGCGGGCCGGACGGTGCTTCCCCTCCTGGGGCACCGTCCGGCCACGCGGGCGAGTTGAATCCTTGCACGACCTGACTCTCACGGAGACCTGGTGACCCGGTACCTCGCCCGCAAGAGCTTCCTCTACCTGCTGACGTTCTTCTTCGCCGTCACGATCGACTGGGCGATTCCGCGACTGATGCCGGGCGACCCGATCGACGGGCTGATCGGCCGGATCCAGGCCGACTCGACGGCATCGCAGGAGCTCAAGGGGTACTTCACGGAGTCGTTCGGGCTCGACCAACCCCTGTGGAAGCAGTACCTCAACTTCTGGCGCGGCCTCCTGCACGGTGATCTCGGGCCGAGCATCGCGTATGTCGGCTCGACCGTCAGCGAGCTGATCTGGGCCGCCGTCCCCTACACCCTGGCGCTGCTCGTCCCGGCGATCGTGCTCAGCTATATCGCGGGAAACCGCGTGGGCGCAATGGCAGCGCGCCGGAAGGTGCTCGACAACACGGCGCTTCCCGTGGCCTACGTGCTCACGGCGACGCCCTACATGTGGCTCGCCCTCGTGCTTGCCTACTTCCTTGCGTTCAAGTGGGGGCTCTTCCCCGTCTCCGGGGCCTACGACTTTTCGCTCCAGCCAGCCTGGACCTGGGAGTTCACCCGCAGCTTCCTCAGCCACTGGTTCCTGCCCTTCCTGACCCTCTTCCTCGTCTCGTTCGGAGGCTGGGCGATCGGCATGCGCAATCTGATCATCTACGAGCTCGAGTCCGAGTACGCCAACTACCTGCAAGCACTCGGGGCACCGAACAAGCTCGTGCGCAAGTACGCCTACGGCAACGCCGTGCTGCCCCAGATGTCGGGTCTCGCGCTCGCCCTCGGCGCTGTCGTCGGCGGTGCGCTCGTGACGGAGATCGTCTTCGGATACCCGGGGATCGGAACCCTGATCATCACCGCGTTGCAGAATCGCGACTACTTCCTGATGCAGGGGCTGTTCCTCCTCATCATCATCGGCGTCCTGATCGCAAACTTCATCGTCGACATCGCCTACGTGATCGTCGACCCGCGTACACGGGCCGGGATCCAGGGGTCATGAGCACGCTCGAGCCCAAGGCCGATCTCGCCGCCACGCCCGAGCTCGCGCTCACGGGCGACGGCGCGGGAACGAACGATCTCGGTTCTCCCCGAGGGCAGCGCTTCGAGATGCTGCACTTTGCGTTCCACAACACGAAGCTCGTGATCGGGCTCACGGTTGTGCTCTTCTTCCTCGTCCTTGCCATCTTCGGCCCCCTGTTCACCGACGCCGATCCGTTCGAGTTCGGGTACCCCCTCGGTGTGCCACCATCGACCGAGTACTGGCTTGGCACGACCTCGTCGGGGCAGGACGTGTACGCGCAGTTCGTGTACGGCCTCCGGTCGAGCTTCATCGTCGGGGCGATTGCCGCGCTCGTCGCCGGCGCGATCGGCATGTCGATCGGGTTCGTCGGTGGCTACGTCGGCGGCGTGGTCGACGAGATCCTCAGCATGCTGACGAATATCGTTCTCGTGATCCCGACGCTCGCGGTTCTGATCATCGTCGCCGCGTACCTGGAGGTGGGGAGCCTGTGGTCGGAGGCACTCCTGATCGGGCTCACCTCCTGGCCCTGGGCAGCCCGTGCAATCCGCGCGCAGACCTTCTCACTGGCGGCGCGTGACTTCGTCAACCTCGCCCGCCTTTCCGGCCGCGGGACGACCAGAGTGATCGTCAACGAGATCGCACCGAACATGAGCTCGTACCTCTTCCTCACGCTCATCCTGCTCTTCGGCGGCTCGGTTCTCACCGCGGCAACGCTCGACTTCCTCGGGCTCGGCCCGTCGCAGGTCATGTCGCTCGGACTGATGATGAACACTGCTGTCTCGAACGCGGCCCTCCAGCTCGGCCTCTGGTGGTGGTTCATCCCACCGGGGATCGCGATCACCGGGATCGTCGGTGGTCTCTACGTGATGAACGTTGGGCTCGACGAGGTCTTCAACCCGAAGCTGCGCAACACGTGAGCCTCGAGGTCGACAACCTGCGCGTCTACTACCGCACGCTCAAGGGCGATGTTCAGGCGCTCGACGGCGTCACCTTCACCGTCGCCGACGGCGAGATCATGGGGCTGGCGGGCGAGTCGGGCTGCGGCAAGACGACGCTCGGCAAGAGCCTGATCCGTCTCGACAGCCGGATGCGTGTGATGGAAGGGACGGTGACGCTGGACGGGACGGAGTTGCCGATCGCCGACGACAACGCGATGAACACGTACCGCTACAGCGAGGTATCGATCGTCCCGCAGTACGCGATGAGCGCGATGAATCCGATCCGGAAGATCGGCCGCATGATCTCGGAGCTGCTCGGGTCGCGCGGCGTCTCCTACGACGAGACACGCCCCGAGCTGGTCAGGCGCCTCGAGCTCGTGGGCCTCGACGAGAGCGTCCTCGACCGCTATCCACTCGAGCTGTCGGGCGGGATGAAGCAGCGCGTGGTGCTCGTGCTCTCGACGCTGATGGACCCGTCGCTCCTGATCGCTGACGAGCTCACGTCTGCGCTCGACGTCTCGACGCAGAAGGCTGTCGCTGAGATGCTCGTCGAGTTCCGCGACCGGAAGTTCGTCAAGAGCACGATCGTGATCACCCACGACCTCTCGATCCTCTACCAGATCGCCGACACGATTCTCGTCATGTACGCGGGCAAGCTCGTCGAGAAGGCGTCCGCGGCTGCGATCACGGGCGATCCGCGGCATCCGTACACGAAGCTCCTGCTCGGCTCGTTGCCCGAGGTGGGCGTGCGATTCGCCGAGAAGCGGTTGACCGGGATCCCGGGCCGACCGCCGTCTCTTCTCAACCCGCCGACCGGATGCCGCTTCCGGGCCCGCTGCCCACTGGCGTTCGACAAGTGCGCCGAGGAGCCGCCGTTCGTGGAGATCGAATCGGGGCGCTTCTCCGCCTGCTGGAAGACGGGCTCCTGATGTTGCAACTCGAAGGCGTCACCAAGGTCTTCAAGGCGGGCTTCTTCGGAAAGACCGAAACCAGAGCGGTTGCCGATGTCGACTTCACCGTTCAGCCCGGTGAGGTCGTCTCCCTCATCGGCGAGAGCGGGAGCGGCAAGACGACCGTCGGCCGCATGATCCTGGGGTTGACGCCACCAACGGCCGGTTCGATCACGTTCGGCGGCACGGACATCTCGACCCTCGGCCGCCGCGGCCTCCGTGACTACTACGCGCACGTGCAGGGCGTCTTCCAGGACCCGTTCAGCTCGTACAACCCCGTCTACAAGGTCGATCGCGTGCTCGGGATGATCCGTTCGAGCTACCTCACCGATCTGAGCGCGATTGAGTGGAAGACGAAACTCCGAAAGGCGCTCGAGGCCGTGTCGCTCGAGCCCGCCGACGTGCTCGGCAAGTACCCGTACCAACTCAGCGGCGGACAGCTGCAGCGGCTCATGATCGCCCGCGCGCTGTTGCTCGACCTCGAGTTCCTCGTTGCGGACGAGATCATCAGTATGCTCGACGCGTCGACCCGGATCGACGTCCTGAACCTGCTCGGAGACCTGAAGGAGCAAGGTGTCGGGATCCTCTTCATCACGCATGACCTCTCGCTCGGCAACTACATCTCGGACACGACGTTGATCATGCGTCGCGGGCGCATCGTCGAGATGGGTGCAACCGTGAAGGTCTTCGGGAAGCCGGCCCATCCATACACGCAGATGCTCCTGACGTCCGTTCCGCACCTCTCGGAGCGATGGGAGCCGAGCCGGCACACACCGACGAGCGAGGACGACTACGGCGACGGAGGGCCGCTCGTCAGGCTCGAGGACGACCACTTCGCCGCGATCGGAGGAGCCGCGTGAACGATCAGCCGCATCTCGACGCTGCCGCCGCTGACCCTTTCGTTCATGGGTGCGAACTTCGTCGGCAGGCAGCTGGGGTACGGCGCCGCTGACGACTGGGGCCCGTACGACGCGGCCACGAACGCCGCCTTCGAGCCGCTCTCGTCGTACGGCGACCGCATCGACGAGGTGTTTGCTGCGATAGCTGCGGCAGGGTTTGGTGCGCTCGATCTGTGGCTCGCTCACCTCAACTGGCGCTGGGCGACACCGGAGCACGTCCGCATCGCGCGAGACTCACTCGACCGCCACGGCCTCCGCGTCGTCAGTCTCGCGGGAAACCTCGGCGCCACGGCGGCCGAGCTCGAGTCCGCCTGTAATCTGGCCAACGCGCTCGACGTCGACCTGCTCGGTGGTATGGGCGACGTGCTCCGAAACGACCTCCCGGGTGCCGTTTCTGTGCTTCGCGACCACGGCGTGCGGTTCGGCTACGAGAACCATCCCGAGAAGAGCCCCCGGGAAGTCCTGGCGCTGATCGGCGACGCGGACGACGTGCTCGGGGCGGCCGTCGACACGGGCTGGTGGGCGACGCAGGGGTACGATCCCGTTCAGGCGCTGCGCGACCTCAACGGAAGGCTGTTCCACGTTCACCTGAAGGACGTCGAGGAGCCAGGAACCCACATCTCGTGCATGCACGGCGAGGGCTGCGCCGAGGTCGCCGCTTGCGTCGACGCACTTCTCGACCTCGGCTACCAGGGTGCGCTGAGCGTCGAGCACGAGCCTTATGACCGCGACCCGACCGAGGAGATCATCCGGATGCGTCAATTGATCGAGACGCGGCTGACTGCAGCGCAGGAGACCGCACATGTCTGAGAGCCCACTCCGCTTCGCGTTCGTCGGCTGCGGCAACATCTCGGGGCCATATGGGGAGACGGCTCAGGCGTACGAGTCCGTCGAGATTGCCGGCGCGACCGACGTCGATCCGGCCCTGAGCGCGGCGTTCGTCGAGCGCTTCGGTGGCGTCGACTATCCGTCGCTCGAGGCTCTTCTCGGCGACCCCACGGTCGACGCCGTCGTCAACCTCACGTCCCACGGCGTCCATGCGCAGGTCACCGCTGCAGCACTCGAGGCGGGCAAGCACGTCCACAGCGAGAAGCCGATGGCAGGAAGCTATGACGAGGCTCGCGGGTTGGTCGAGCTCGCCGACGCAAACGGGGTGCGCCTCTCGTGCTCCCCGATCACCTTCATGGGTGACGCGCAGGAGACGGCCTGGGAGCTCGTTGGATCCGGCGCGATCGGCACAGTTCGCGTCGTCTACGCTGAGGCCAACTGGGGTCGAATCGAGGCTTGGCATCCACGGCCAAGTCCGTTCTATGCGATCGGTCCGATGGCCGACGTCGGCGTCTACCCACTCACGTTTCTGACCGCCATCTTCGGCCCGGCGCGCCGGGTCACGGCGCACGGCAAGATCGTGTTCCCGGATCGGCTCACCGCTTCCGGCGAGCCGTTCACGGTGGGTGCACCCGACTTCGGGGTAGCCTGGGTCGAGCTCGAGGACGGGACGCTCGTTCGCCTGACGACGAGCTTCTACGTCGGCCACCACAGCAAGCAGAAGGGGATCGAGTTCCACGGAGACACCGGGTCGGTGTTCATCTCGAGCTGGCAGGATTTCGATGCCGAGGTCGAGCTGTCGCCCTTCGGCGGCTCGTACGAGTCCGTTCGCGTACCGGGTGCCTTCCGCGGCATCGACTGGGGCAAGGCGCTCGCCGAGCTCTCCGATGCCATCTCCGAGCAGCGCCCGCATCGTGCAACAGGGGCCCACGCTGCCCACGTCGTCGAGATCCTCGATGCGGTCGAGACGTCGATCCGCGACGGGGTGGCGGTCGACGTCACCTCGACCTTCGCCGCGCCTCCGGCGCCGGTAGGCATTCGATGAGCGACGTCGGCGCGCCGATTCCGTGGGAGGAGCGGCCGGCCGGCAGCACGGCGACCCTCTGGCGCTCGAGCCGCAACCCGATCATCGCTCGTGATCACCTACCACGGTCGAACAGCATCTTCAACTCGGCCGTCGTCCCCTTCGAGGACGGCTTTGCGGGCGTCTTCCGTATCGACGACAGGACGCGCACGATGAACCTCCACACTGGCCGCAGTGACGACGGAGTGAACTGGGAGATCGACGAGCAGCCGATCTCCTTCAGGCCCACCGACGCGAGGGTGGCGGAGATCCAGAAGACCTTCGAGCACGCGTACGACCCGCGCGTTGTCTGGATCGAGGATCGCTACTACGTCACCTGGTGCAACGGGTACCACGGCCCGACGATCGGCATGGCGTACACGCACGACTTCGAGACGTATCACCAGCTCGACAACGCCTATCTGCCCTTCAATCGGAACGGGGTGCTCTTTCCGCGGCGGATCGGCGATCGCTACCTGATGCTCAGTCGGCCGAGCGACAACGGCCACACGCCGTTCGGCGACATCTTCTGCTCGGAGAGCCCCGATCTCGTTCACTGGGGCCGGCATCGGCACGTGATGGGCACGAGGTCATGGACGTGGGAGTCGACGAAGATCGGCGCAGGCCCGATCCCGATCGAGACGGAGGAGGGCTGGCTTCTGATCTATCACGGTGTCCTCAACTCGTGCAACGGATTCGTCTACTCGATGGGCGCGGCGCTCCTCGACCTCGATGAGCCGTGGCGCGTGATCGCGCGCCCGAGCGACTACCTCCTCTCACCACAGGTGCCCTACGAGCAGGTCGGAGACGTGCAGAACGTCGTCTTCCCTTGTGCGGCGCTCGTCGAGCGGCCGAACGATCGACTCACCGTCTACTACGGCGGCGCGGACACGGTCGTCTGCATGGCCCACGGCCACCTCTCCGAGCTCCTGCGGTTCGTCCGCAGCTGAAGCTTCGGTCAGGCTTCGTCGGCGGCCAGGCGGCGGAGCGTTGCGAGCAGCCGGTCGATGTCCGTCTCCGTGGCCAGGTAGTTCACGATCCCTGCCCGAAGGTAGGTGGCGCCGCGCAGGCGAGTCGTCGTGAGCCAGCCGTCGCCGGAGGCCTCGAGCGCGGCCTGGAGTCGATCCTGGTGGGCGTCGAGCTCGCCGGGCGGGAGGGCGAGGGCGGCTGCTCGACCACCCGGAAGGTGGCGGAAACAGACGACCGACAGATTCAGGGATCTCCGGGACGGCTTCGAGGTCGTCGGCCTCGGCACAGCGACTCGCGAGGAGCGCTGCGAGGTCGTCGTTGTCCTCGATCAGGTGTGCGAATCCCTCCGTGCCGAGATGCTTCCACGACATCCAGAGCTTCAGCGCCCGCCAGCGCCGCGTGCCCTCGAAGCTCAGCTTGTAGAAGTTGATCGGGTCGCCGTGGTCGTCGGCGCCCTCTGCAGTCGGTCGCCTCGCCTCCGCGGTAGTACTCGGGCGATCGGCCGCCGAACGTCTCCGCCAGGTGCGACGCCCGGCGGACGAGCAGTCCGCCGATGTCGTAGGACTGGAAGAACCACTTGTGTGGGTCGACCGTCACCGAATCGGCTCGCTCGAGTGAGCTGGCGCGCCCGCGGTCGCGAGCCGACAGGCGCACGGCGCCGCCGTACGCCGCATCCACGTGGAACCACAGATCTTCGGCTGCGGCGACATCGGCCAGGTCGCCGACCGCGTCGACCGAGCCGGTGTTCGTCGACCCGACGACCGCAGCGATCGCGAAGGGCGTGAGACCGGCGTCGCGGTCGCGGACGATCGCCCGGGCGACTGGCTCGGCCTGCAGCCGGAAGCGGTCATCGGACGGGATGACCACGAGCGTCTCGGGCGGGAACCCGAGCAGGTCCAGTGCCCGGCCGATCGAGAAGTGCGTCTGATCCGAGGTGTAGACCCGAACACCCTCGAGCATCGCGCCGCGCGGCGCTCGTCCCTGGTCGAGAAGCCGGCCGAGGTGGATGTCGCGGGCCAGCGCCATGCCCATGAAGTTGGCCATCACGCCCCCGGATGTGAGCAACCCGAACGACTCGTGGTCGTAGCCGACGAGATCGCAGAGCCAGCGGACGACCTCCTCCTCGACGAACGACGCGAGCGGCCCGGCGTGCCAGACGTCGACGCCCTGATTCGTCATCTGCGCCAGGAGCTCGCCCATCATCGAGACGGGCAGCGGAGGTGGCGTGAAGTAGCCGAACTGGCGTGGATGCTGCGTGTTCATCTGCCCGCCGGCGAGCCGTTCGCGGAACTCGCCCAGGATTGCGGCGATCGGGGTAGGCGAGCCCGGTGCCGGGGCAGGGCCGCCGCTCGCGCCGAAGAACGAGGCGCGGATCTCCGCGTACGGCGCGGGATCGCCCATCGCCCGGTTGGCGGCATGGTCGTACAGGTAGTCGAGCGCTGCCGTCCACGTGTCGGTGCCGAGGCGTTCGAGCGCGGCTCGCGAGGTCGCCGCGTTGCCGTAGCCGATGAGCTCTGGCTCCGGATGCCAGACGAAGCGCTCGCGGGGGTCGGGGCGCTCGTCGGTCACGGACGGCGATCCTAGCGGCGCGCGTCGTGGGACATGACCGCCTCGGCCAGGATCCCGTACGACCGCAGGCGAGCACCGTGGTCGAAGATCGCCGAGACGACCATCAGCTCGTCGACGCCCGTGAGCTCGACGAAGCTGCTCGACGCCGTCTCGCACGGTGTCGCGTGACCCGACGACCGAGTACGTGAGCATCGCGGACGCCTGCGCCTTCTCGGCGGGGCTCCAGTACGTCTCGATGTCGTCGATCGGCGGCGGATAGGGCCCCGGCAGCCCACGGAAGCGATTCGCCCACGACTGCTGCGGCGTTGTGAAGAGCCGTAGAGCCTCCTCGTCCGTGTCGGCGGCGAAGACGTTCAGCCCTGCCATTGCGTACGGCTCGGCGAGTTGAGCCGACGGTTGGAACTCGCGGCGATAGACGCCGAGGGCCGCCAGCAGATCCGTCGGCGCGAAGTGCGAGGCGAAGGCGTAGGGGAGACCGAGAGCAGCAGCAAGCCGGGCGCCGAACGTGCTCGAGCCGAGGATCCAGAGCGGAACCTCGAGGCCTGCGCCCGGCACGGCCCGGATCGCCTGGCCGGGCTGCACGGGTCCGAAGAGAAACTGCAGATCCTGCACATCCTGCGGAAACTCGTTGCCGCTCATCGGGTCGCGGCGCAGCGCGCGGGCGGTGAGCTGGTCGGTGCCGGGCGCCCGTCCGAGCCCGAGGTCGATCCGGCCGGGATACAGAGCCTCCAGGGTGCCGAACTGCTCCGCGATCACGAGCGGCGAGTGGTTCGGCAGCATGATCCCGCCTGCACCGACGCGGATCGTCGACGTTCCTGCGGCGAGGTGGCCGACGACGACGGCCGTCGCCGCGCTCGCGATCCCCGGCATGTTGTGATGCTCCGCGACCCAGTGTCGGGTGTACCCCAATCGCTCGACATGGCGGGCGAGGTCGAGGCTGTTGCGCAGCGCGTCGCCGGCCGTCGAGCCGAGCGGGATCGGTGCGAGGTCGAGGACGGAGAGGGGAACGTTTGGCGCCACGCTGTCCTGACCGTACCGCCACGTCGCGTTCGGGGGCACCGTCGTCATGCATCGAGCTTCGCGCGAGCGCAGGAACCGGCACCCGCCCTAGGATGGGGAGGCGTGAGCGCCTACCCGGCACATATGGAGACCGACGTCGTCCTCCGCGACGGCCGCACCGTGCACGTCCGTCCGGCGCGGCCGGGCGACAGGGATGCGCTCGAGGACTACTTCATCGACCTCTCGGACGAGTCGCGGCGACTCCGGTTCTGGGGGATCGTGGTCGACATCCGCGAACGAGCGGCCGAGGCAGTCGAGATCGATTACGTCGACCATCTCACGCTGCTCGCCTTCCAGGGCCCGGATCTCTCGGAGGTCGTCGGCGGCGCCCAGTACGTGCGCGAGGGCACGGCACCGCGTGCCGAGGTCGCGATGTCGGTCTCGGACGAGCTGCAGGGGCTCGGGCTCGCCTCGATCCTCATCGCCCACCTCGCAGAGGCCGCGCGCGAGAACGGCATCGAGATCTTCTCCGCCGACGTGCTCCCGGAGAACCACAAGATGGTTCAGGTCTTTCGTGGCACCGGATTTCCGATCCAGATTCGTGCACGCCCCGGCACCATCGAGGTGGAGTTCCCGACGACGAGGACCGAGGGGACGGACGAGCAGTACGAGGATCGCGAGCGGCTCGCCGCTGCAAACGCGGTGCGCCGGGTTCTCGAGGCCCGCTCGATTGCCGTGATCGGCGCATCTCGCGATCCAACGACGATCGGTGGGCGGCTGCTGCGAAATCTCATCACGCAGCCGTTTACCGGCGTCGTGTATCCGGTCAATCCGACGAGCGCCGCGGTGCAGGGGATCGTCGCGTACAGGGACGTGAAGGAGATCCCCGGCGAGGTCGAGCTGGCGTTCGTCGTCGTGCCCGCGTTGCACGTGCTCGACGTCGTCCGGGAGTGTGGCGAGAAGGGTGTGAAGGCGATCGTCGTGATCTCGGCCGGCTTCGGCGAGACAGGGGAGGAAGGTCGGGCTCTCCAGCAGGAGCTCGTCGACATGTGCCGCACGACGGGTATGCGCATGATCGGCCCGAACTGCATGGGCGTCATCAACACCGACCCGGAGTTCATGCTCAACGGAACATTCGCCCAGGCGTATCCACCCGACGGGCGCATTGCGTTCATGTCACAGTCGGGCGCGCTCGGCATCGCTGTGATCAACATGGCGACGGAGCTCGGGCTCGGCATGTCCTCGTTCGTCTCGATCGGGAACAAGGCGGACGTCTCTCCGAACGACCTCCTCTGCTACTGGGACGAGGACGAGAGAACCGAGGTCGTGCTGCTCTACATCGAGTCGTTCGGGAACCCCCGGCGATTTGCGAACCTCGTGCGGCGCATCGGCCGGCGCAAGCCGATCGTCGTCGTGAAGAGTGGCCGGAGCGCGGCGGGCCGTCGGGCGGCCTCGTCGCACACGGGCGCGCTCCTCGCCTCGTCCGACACGACGGTCGATGCGTTGCTGAGCCAGGTCGGTGTCACGCGGACAGACACGCTCGAGGAGATGTTCGACGTCGCCACTCTCTTCGCGAACCAGCCCCTGCCAAAGGGACGCAACGTCGCGATTCTGACGAATGCAGGTGGGCTTGGTATCCAGTGCGCCGACACATGTGAAGCACGCGGTCTCGTGGTTCGCGAGCTTTCGCCGGAGACGGTTACCGAGCTGCGGTCATTCCTCCCGGCTGCCGCCGGTGTGAGCAATCCGGTCGACATGATCGCGTCTGCGACCGCCGAGGACTACGGGCGGGCGATCCGCGTCATCGCGGCAGACGACTCGATCGATTCACTCATCGTGATCTACATCCCGCCACTCGAGGTCGATGCGCCCGCCGTCGCGAGCCAGATCGTCGACGCGATCGGTTCGATCGACGGTCGCGTGACCGTGCTGACGTGCTTCATGTCCGCCCAGGGTCTTCCCGACGCTCTCTCCGCACCGGGCGTCCGCATCCCGTCGTATGCGTTTCCCGAGCACGCTGCGATCGCGCTTGCTCACGCCGTCGTCCACAGCGCGTGGCGAGAGAAGCCCGTTGGATCGGTTCCGCAGTTCCCGGGCATTCGCAAGGACGAGGCCGCTGCCGTCATCGCCGGTGCTCTCGAGCGGGGGGAGGGATGGCTCCTGACCGGACGAGATCGCGCGGTTGTTCGATTGCTACGGGGTGCCGACGGCGCTCACGTTCCGTGCGGACACCCCGGAGGCCGCGGCCGATGTCGCTGCGCGTGTTTCGGGCCTCGTCGTCCTCAAGGCGGTCGGGCCCCTGCACAAGACCGAGGTTGGCGCGGTTCGGGTCGGACTTGCCGCGAGCGAGGTCGCGGCCGAGGCGGCAGCCATGGCCGAGCGGATCGAGGCACACGGTGAACCGCTCGAAGGTTTCGTCGTGCAGGAGCTCGTGAGCGGCGGGGTCGAGATGCTGGTGGGTATGACCGCGGATCCGGAGTTCGGTCCGGTGGTCGCCTGTGGTGCCGGCGGCGTGACCGTGGAGCTGACGCGCGACATCGCCGTGCGTGTCGCGCCGGTTACCGACCTCGAGGCTGCCGAGATGGTCCGCTCGCTCGCGACGTTCCCGCTCCTCGACGGGTTTCGTGGTTCGACGCCGAAGGACGTGCGGTCTCTCGAGGACGTGATCTTGCGCATCTCGGCGATGGCCAGCGATCAGCCGGAGATCGCCGAGGTGGACTGCAACCCCGTGATGGTGCTCGATCGCGGAGCGGCCGTCGTGGACGCGCGCGTCCACGTGCGTCTTTCCGCCCCGCAGCCGCCCGTCGCCGGACGAACCGACGTCTGACACGTCCGAAAGCCGCGCTACGCCGACTCGAACAGCGCTTCCCACCGCGCGAGCAGCTCCTGCAGCTCGTCGCGGGAGGTGCGGTATTCGGTCAGCATGTCCATGTTCGTCCAGTCCTCGGCGAGCTTCGCCTCGAGCTGCTCGATCCGCTGCTCCAGGGTCGTGATGCGCCGCTCGACCTGCTCGAGCTCGGACGGCCCTTTCTTCCTCGGGCTGGGCTTCGCCGGCTTTTGCTCCTTCGGGCGAGGGGCAACAGCGACCGGTGGCGCGGTTTCGCGCTCCTCGCGTGTCTGCACGAGGTCGGCCCAGCCGCCCTCGTAGGAGTGGAGGGCGTGATCCTCGATCGCAACCGTCCGCTCGGCGACCGCGTCGAGGAGGGCACGGTCGTGGGAGACGAGGAGCACCGCGCCGGGGAACGCCTCGAGTGCCGCCTCGAGCGCCTCACGGCTCTCGAGATCGAGGTGGTTCGTCGGCTCGTCGAGGATGAGGAAGTTGGCGCCCGAGGCGACGATCACCGCGAGCGAGAGTCGCCGTCGCTCGCCGCCCGAGAGCACGGAGACCTGCTTCTCCTGCTCGGTGTAGCCCGAGAAGAGGAACTTGCCCAGGAGGTTCTGCGCCTGAGGACGCGCGAGTCCCGTCATCGCTACCGCGCAGTCGAGGACGGTGCCGCGCTCGTCGAGCTCGACGTCGTGCTGGGAGAAGTACGCCGGCTCGACGCCGTGACCCATGCGGATCTTCCCGCTGTCCGGCTCGCGATGGCCCACGAGCGTCTCGAGCAGCGTCGTCTTGCCCGAGCCGTTCGGGCCGACGAGCGCCACGTGCTCCTCGCGTTCGATCACGAGCGTTCCGCCCTCGATCAGCTCCTTGCCCCCCGCAGAGAGACGGAGCCCCTCGATCTCGATCACGATCCTGCCGCTCCGCGCCGGCTTGAGGAATTCGAAGCCCATCGACCGCCGTCGCTGCGTCAGGTTCTCGAGCTCGCCCGCAGCCTTCCTCCGCTCCTGTTCGAGGCGACCGATCTGGGTGAGCTTCGCCTGCGCCTGCTTCGCCTTGGACTTCTTGTAGCGGAACCGCTCCACGAATCGCTCGAGCCGCTCGATGTCGGCGCCGACGCGCTTCACGCTCTTCGCTGCGGCCTGGGCTCGTGCCGCGCGCTCGAGGCGCCACTGGTGCCACGGGCCCGAGAAGTAGAGGCCGCGGCCACCCTCGAGCTCGAGCACAGCCGTCGTCACCGACTCGAGGAACCAGCGGTCGTGGGCGACGAGGATCACGGCCGCATCGATCGTCGTCAGCTCGCGCTCGAGCCACTCGAGGCTCTCCACGTCGAGATGGTTCGTCGGCTCGTCGAGCAGCAGGAGGTCGGGGTCGCCCGCGAGCGCGCGGGCGAGCGAGGCGCGCGTCAGCTCGCCACCCGAGAACGTCGAGAGCTGCCGGTCGAGGTCGGCGTCGCGGAAGCCGAGACCTCGGAGCATCGAGGCTGCGCGGTCGCGCCAGCCCCAGCCGCCCGCGTGCTCGAGGCGGGCCTGCGCCCCGCTGTAGCGCCTCAGCGTCGCCTCGTCGTGCACGCCGCTCGCCATCGCTTGCTCGAGCTCGCGCAGCTCTTCCTCGATTCGAACGAGCGCGGATGCGCCCGAGATCGAGTACTCGCGCAGCGTCAGACCGCGGTTGCGCGGGGGCCGCTGATCGTGAAGCGCGACGCGCGCGCCCTTCTGCAGTGCGATCTCGCCACCCTGGATCGACGTCTCGCCCATGATCGCCCTGAGCAGGGTCGTCTTGCCCGTACCGTTCTGGCCGGCGAGCGCAAGGCGTTGTCCCCGGTCGACCGAGAACGAGACACCGTCGAAGAGGGGATCTCCGGAGAGCTCCTTGCGGAGATTCGATGCAATCAGGACGGACACGTGCGTAGGGTAGCCCCTTGACCCGCAACCACAGGGGTGTCTCCCCTGCCTTTCGGGAGACACTCCTCACTGCAAAGCCAGTTCAGGAGACACCCCCGCGTTTGTGGCGGATGGATATGCTCGATCAACTCGTGGCCCCGGATCCCCGCACCCAGACGGTCGACACGATTCGCGCACTCGCCATGGACGCGGTGCAGCAGGCGAACGCGGGTCACCCCGGCACGGCCATGGCGCTCGCGCCGGTGGCGTATCTCCTCTATCGCGACGTGATGCGACACAACCCGGCCGATCCGCACTGGCCGGGACGGGACCGGTTCATCCTCTCCGCCGGTCACGCCTGCGTCCTGCAGTACGCCTCACTTCACCTCGCGGGCTACGACCTTACGCTCGACGACCTGAAGCAGTTCCGCCAGTGGGGCTCACGCACACCCGGCCACCCCGAGTGGGGGCACACCGCCGGGATCGAAACGACGACGGGGCCGCTCGGCCAGGGCTTTGCGAACGGGGTCGGAATGGCGATCGCGCAGCGGTTCCTCGCCGATCGCTACAACCGGCCGCACCACGAGATCGTTGACTCGTGGATCTACGCGATCTGCTCCGACGGCGACATGATGGAGGGCGTCACGCAGGAGTCCGCGTCGATCGCCGGCCATCTCGGCCTGGGGCGGCTCGTGTACGTCTACGACGACAACCACATCACGATCGACGGCACGACCTCCCTCACCTTCACCACGGAGGACAAGGGCAAGCGCTTCGAGGCATATGGCTGGCACGTCCAGCACGTCGACGATTCCGAGGATCTGGACGGGCTGCTCGGCGCTCTGGCGGCCGCCAAGGCCGAAGAGGATCGTCCGTCGCTGATCGTGCTGCGGACGCACATCGCCTACCCTGCCCCGAACGCGATCGACACGTCGAAGGCCCATGGCGCGCCCCTCGGCGACGCGGAGATCCGCGCGACCAAGGAGCTGATGGGCTTCGACCCGGACGCGACCTTCGCGGTCTCCGATCTCGTCCGCGAGCACATGGCCCCCGTCCTGACGCGCGGTGCCGAGTTGCAGCGGGAATGGGACGAGCGCGTGAGCGCCTGGGCCGGTGCGTTTCCTGCTCTTGCGAACGAGCGCGAGCTCGACCTGCGTGGCGAGCCGCGTGACGGCTGGCGCGAAGCACTTCCGGTGTTCCCCGCGGGGGAGGAGGTCGCGACGCGCGATGCCGGCAAGACCGTGATGCAGGCGCTGAAGCCCTTCACGCCCACGATGGTCGGCGGGTCGGCCGATCTCGTCGAGTCCAACAAGACGGAGTTCACCGGTGCCGGGATCTTCTCTGCCACGCACGTCGGGCGCAACATTGCCTTCGGTATTCGCGAGCACGCGATGGGCTCGATCGTGAACGGGATAGCACTCGACCCGGCGATGCTGCGACCCTACGGCTCGACCTTCCTCATCTTCTCGGACTACATGCGCGGCGCCGTGCGGCTCTCGGCTCTGATGGGATTGCGCACCGCCTGGGTCTGGACGCACGACTCGATCGCCGTCGGCGAGGACGGGCCGACCCACCAGCCGGTCGAGCACCACATGGCGTTGCGGGCGATCCCGAACCTCTGGTACGTGAGGCCGGCTGACGCGAACGAGACGTCGATGGCCTGGCGGATCGCCGTCGAGCGACCTGACGGGCCCGTTGCGCTCGCGCTCACGCGACAGAAGTTGCCGACGCTCGACCGTTCGGTCGTTGCTCCGGCGGACGGCGCGCTCCGTGGCGCCTACACGCTCTGGCAACGCGGCGAGGGCGAGCCGGAGGCGATCGTGATCGCAACCGGCAGCGAGGTGCATCTCGCGCTCGAGGCGGCGCAGTCGCTCGAGGCGAACATCCGCGTCGTCTCGATGCCCTGCTGGGAGCTCTTCGACGAGCAGGACGACGACTACCAGGATTCGGTCCTGCCGCCGTCGGTCGAGGTGCGCGTTGCCGTTGAGGCGGGGGTGACCCTCGGCTGGGAGCGGTACGCCAGCGCGATCATTGGCATAGACCATTTTGGAGCGTCCGCGCCGTACCAGCGGATCTTCTCGGAGTTCGGCATCTCCGCCGACGCGATCGCCGCGACGCTGGAGGCCGAGCTCGCGTGAGGGTCGCGGTCTCCTTCGACCACCGCGGCGTCAAGCTCCGTGAGGCGGTCATTGCTGCGATCGCGGCGGATGGCCACCAGGAGGTCGATCTCGGCGTCGATACCGACGCCGTGCGCGTCGACTACCCGGACAAGGCGCTCGAGCTCGGGATGGCGATTCGCCGGGGCGAGGCAGACCGGGGCGTGCTCGTCTGTGGCTCCGGTGTCGGTGCGTCGATCGCCGCGTCGAAGATTCCGGGTATCCGCGCCGCGATCTGCCACGATTCGTACTCCGCGCACCAGGGCGTCGAGCACGACGACATGAACGTGCTCTGCCTCGGCTCCGAGATCGTCGGCGGGGAGCTGGCGCAGGAGCTCGTCCGGACATTTCTGCAGGCCCGCTTCATCGGCGGTGGCCGCTACGCAGACCGCCTGGAAAAAGTGGCCGAGATGGAAAGGATGGCCGATGGCTGAATCGACACGCATGCAAGAGCTCGCCAAGGAGGGCGTCAGCGCCTGGATCGACTCCCTCTCGCGGGAGATGCTCCAGTCCGGCGCACTCGCCCGGCTGATCGAGGAGGACTCGATCGTCGGCGTCACGTCCAACCCGACGATCTTCCAGAAGGCGCTCGCGGAGGGCGACCTCTACGACGAGCAGTTGCGCGAGGTGGCCGCCGCGACAGACGACCCGGTCGAGATCTTCTTCGCACTCGGCATGACCGACATCCGCGAGGCCTGTGACCTGATGCTCCCCGTCTGGGAACGCACGGCCGGGGTCGACGGCTGGGTGTCGCTCGAAGTCGACCCGACGCTCGCCTACGAGCGCGAGAGGACGTTCGACCAGGCAATCCGGTTCAACAAGGAGGTCGGACGGCCGAACCTCTACGTCAAGATCCCGGCCACCAAGCCGGGGCTCGGGGCGATCGAGGACTGCATCGCGAAGGGCGTCTCGATCAACGTGACCCTGATCTTCTCGCTCGAGCGCTACGCGGCAGTTGCGGAGGCGTACCTCCGCGGTCTCGAGCGCCTCGTTGCCGGCGGAGGCGACCCGGCGACCGTCCTCTCCGTCGCGAGCTTCTTCGTCTCCCGTGTCGACAGCGAGGCCGACAAGCGGCTCGAGGCCGTCGGGCGCACCGACCTGCAGGGGCAGCTCGCGGTTGCGAACGCGAGACTCGCGTACCAGCACTACCTGGACGTCTTCGGCGACGACCGCTGGGCGCTATCTCGCCGGCAAGGGTGCACGGCCGCAGCGCTGCCTGTGGGCGTCGACGTCGGCGAAGAACCCGGCCTACCGTGACGTGATCTACGTCGAGGAGCTGATAGGACCGGATTCGGTGAACACGATGCCTCTCGAGACGGTGCGCGCCTTTGCCGATCACGGTGAGGTGAAGGCCGGGAGCATCACGAGCGGCATCACGGAGGCGAGTCAGCTCCTCGCGGATCTCGCGGCCTCGGGCATCGACTACGACGACGTGGTCGACACCCTCGAGGCAGAGGGCGTGCAGAAGTTCGCCGACTCGTTCGCGGAGCTCCTCGACGGGATCCGGGCCAAGGTGGGATCCCTGGCGTCATAGTGGTCGCTCCGGGAAATACGTACCGGCTTCGTGCGGCTGCAAACACTTCGCAGGCCGTCGTCCTCGGTCGCCCCGGTACAACGCAGTATCGAGGCTCCCTGCGTCCTCGGCCTGCTCGGTTTTCGCCGACGAACCCAGCACGTATTTCCCGGAGAGACCACTGGTGAGCAACGAGGCGAATCCTCTCCTCGAGGGTCTGCAACTCCGGCGGCGGCCCGAGTCGTGCGTCGTCGTCATCTTCGGTGCCTCGGGCGACCTGACGAAGCGCAAGCTGTTTCCTGCGCTCTACGCTCTCGCGTACCGCAAGCTCCTGCCCGAGAAGTTCGCGATCGTCGGCGTTGCCCGGACACAGCAGACGTCGGCGAAGTTCGCCGCCGCGATGAAGAAGGCGGTGAAGGAGCACGCACGCGATCCGTTCCGGCAGGACGTGTGGGACGCTCTCTCGCATGGGATGCGCTACGTCGGAACCGAGTTCGACGACGCCGAGGGGGAAGACCGCGTCGGCACGATCCTCGAGGAGATCGACGCCGAGTACGGTACCGCGGGGAACAGGCTCTACTACCTCGCCGTTCCGCCGCAGGCTTTCGCGATCACCGTCACCGAGATCGGGAAGCGCCGCCACAAGGAGGGGTGGGTGCGGCTGATCGTCGAGAAGCCGTTCGGCCGTGATCTGACCTCCGCGCTCGAGCTCAACGAGCTCCTGCACACGTGGTTTCGCGAGGACGAGATCTTCCGCATCGACCACTACCTCGGCAAGGAGACGGTGCAGAACATGCTGGCGCTCCGGTTCGCGAACGGCATCTTCGAACCGATCTGGAATCGCCAGTTCATCGATCACGTGCAGATCACGGTCGCCGAGTCGATGGGCATCGAGGGCCGAGCAGGGTTCTACGAATCTGCCGGCGTGATCCGCGACATCTTCCAGAACCATCTTCTCCAGCTTCTCGCGCTCACGGCGATGGAACCGCCGATCGACTTCACCGCCGACTCGGTGCGCAACGAGAAGGTCAAGGTGCTGAAATCGATGCACACGCCGGGCCCGAAGTCCGTCGTACGGGGCCAGTACGGCGCCGGGTTCGTCGAGGGCATCGAGGTACCCGGCTACCGGGAGGAGGACGGCGTTGCCCCGGGCTCGCTGACCGAGACGTTCATCGCCGCGAAGCTCTACGTCGACAACTGGCGCTGGGCCGACACGCCGTTCTACGTCCGTGCCGGCAAGCGCCTCGGGCGTCGCGAGACGACGATCGCGATCCAGTTCCAGCGCGCGCCGCACCCGCCGTTCGAGGCGATCGCCGGCGACGGGCTGCGACCGAACGTGCTCCTCATCCACGTGCAGCCCGACGAGGGGGTCTCGCTCGCGATCGGTGCAAAGGTGCCGGGCGCGGGGATGACGATCCGCACCGTGCACATGGACTTCCTCTACGGCGGCGCCTTCCGCACCGGCCTGCCCGAGGCGTACGAGCGGCTGATCCTCGACGCTATGCTCGGCGACGCCACCCTCTTCACCCGCGAGGACGAGGTCGAGGAGCAGTGGAAGCTCGTCGACGCGATCCTCGGCGGCTGGTCGCGCGACCGGCCGAACTTCCCGAACTACGCGAGCGGCACCTGGGGTCCGCGGGCGGCCGACGACCTGGTCCATCGCGACGCACGCTCCTGGCGTCGTCACTAGGGACGCGTGGGCGTCGTCTCCGACATCGAACGTCAGCTCGGGAAGCTTCGCGTGCTCGAGGATGCCGATGGGATGCCGGAGCTCCGCACGAGCACGATGACCCACATCGTCTGGTGTCCGCCGGAGTGGCACGCGAAGGCGAAGGTCACCCTCGCCGGGCTGGCCGAGCGCCATCCGGCGCGCACGATCTTCCTGATCCCCGAAGCGGGGCGCACGAGCGAGGTGCGCGCCCAGGCCGAGCTCAAGGGCTTCCAGCTGCCGGGCATGGCGCACGAGGTGCTCTCCGAGGTGATCCAGATCAGGTTGCGCGGCGAGGCTATCCGCCACCCCGGCTCGATCATCACGCCGTTGCTCGTTTCCGACCTACCGGTGTTCTGTCGCTGGCGCGGCGAGCCGAGATGGGGCTCGCGGGAGCTCGAGGAGATCCTCGAGGTGACGGATCGGCTCGTCGTCGATTCCACGGAATGGCGTCGGACCCCGGCCGCTTACGGTGATCTCGTTGCTCTGTTCGAGCGCACCGCCGTCTCCGACATCGCGTTCGCGCGGACACTGCCGTGGCGGCGGAAGCTCGCGGATCTCTGGCCCGGGATCGCGTCGATCGAGAGGCTTCGCGTCGAGGGGCCGCGGGCGGATGCCGAGCTGATCGCCGGCTGGCTGCGGTCGAGACTGAAGCGTGAGGTCGTGCTCACGCGCCGCAATGCGGAGGCCGTCGAGGCGATCTTGGTCGACGGAGAGGCGGTCGCGCCCGGGGGCGATTCGCTCAGCGGCAGCGAGCTGCTGTCGGGCGAGCTCGACCAGTTCGGCCGCGACCCGGTGTACGAGGCCGCGGTGCGGGCCGTCCGGTAGCGCTTCACGGTCCGATTGGTAGGGTCGCCGCCCTTAACCAAAAGGAACGACGATGCTCTTCCACGTCACGTGGCAGTTCTCCGACACATCCGAAGAGGGCGAGCGGCGCTCACTCAACGTGTTCTCGCAGTGGCAGCCGCCTGCGGGAGCGGACTTCCATGGCTTCTACGGTTTCGTCGACGGGAGCGGCGGTGTGGCGATCATCGAGGTCGACAACGCCGCGACGCTTGCGCGCGTGACCGCCGCCTGGACGCCGTGGCTTCACTTCACGGCGACCCCGATCCTCCCGATCGAAGAATCCTCGGCGATCGCCGGCGAAGCCGTCGCATTCCGCGACTCGGTGAGCTGATGAACTGTCGACCGGGGTGAGGCCCCAGGCTCGCTCCGGTCGACCGCTGGCCTCATACGGTGCCTGTCGGTCCTACCGGATGACGCGCGCGACTGCGCTCCTGGCCGTGGGGGTCGTCGCCGTCACCGCTTCTCTTGCTCGCGCCGATGCTCCGGGGGCTGCGAGGCTGGGCGATCCGTTGGCGCAGGTGATGACACGCGAGTACCCGGCTGCTCTTGCGGCCGCCACCCCTTCGGGCAACCTCTCGCCCGAGAGCGCACAGGTCATCTACGACGCGGCGCGTGACCTCGAGAACGCGCTGCCACTCGCCACGAACGCTTCGTGTCGTCGGCTCCTCACCGCTCTACGAAGCTTCGTGGCTGCCGAGGTGGCAGCAGCGGAGTGGTTCGATCGGCTCGACCGCGGGAGGAGCGCCGCGGCGAGACGTGCCGGCATCCGGCTTGCTTCGCAGGTCGCGGCCGCCCGTCCGTCGTGTCGAGGACGGGCGATGGCGAAGCCGGCCGCGGCACTGCAGCCGCTCCTCGCGCCGGGGAGCGGAGAGGCCTTCACCGGGATCGTCGAAGCGCGCGCTCCTGCAGATGCTGCCACGGGAGAGATCAGCGTGAACGGCACGAAGACCGGACTAACGATCCCGGTCGTCGGTCGCAGGGCGCGCGGCTCACTCTCCGCTCGTCCCGGCCCGATCGGCAAGCTCGAGATCGTCTTCCGCGGGGAGTCCGGCGCCGAAGTGGCGCGTGCAGCCGCTCGATCTGTCTGGCTTCTTCCCAGGACTGCGTGGCGCGTCGGGTCTTCGTCGAGACCGAGCCCGGCTCTCTCGAGGAAGCTCACGGAGGCGTCGAAGGGGTTTCCCGGCTACAGCGGATCCTGGGTCGCGCGCCTTGGCGACGGGACGCACGGCTCATGGAACGAGGTGTCGCGGTTCCCGGCAGCCTCGACGGTCAAGCTGGGTGTGATGGTGGCGGCGCTCGATCACTACCGCGCAGGACCGCAGCGCACCGGCATCGCCCACGAGCTCGAGGCGATCGCAGGGTGGTCATCGAACCTCGCGGCGAACCGCCTGTTCGGAATGCTCGGCGGTGAGCGGCGAATAGAGGCAGCATTGCGCTCGCTCGGTGCGGCATCGTCCACCTACACCGGCACCTACCGTGCCGGAACGTCGGTCACCCGGCCTGCTGCACAGCCCCCACTCGTCTCTCGTCGCGTGACAACGGCTCGTGACCTCGGTTCGATGCTCGAGTCGTTCGTCCGGCTCGCGGGTGGTGATCGCGACGTCGCGCGGAGAACCGGTCTTTCTGCTGCGGACGGCCGACTGCTGATCGGTCTGCTGCTTCGCTCGCAGAAGCAGGGCGACAATCGTGGGCTGTTCACATCCTCGGTGCCCGCGGGAGTTCCGATCGCGCAGAAGAACGGCTGGATCTCGAGCGCGCGTCACACGGCGGCGGTGCTCTTCACGCCGCGCGGTCCCGTCGTCTGTGTCGTCGTCACCTACACGGAGGGTGTCGACCGCGCGGACGCTGAACGACTCGGCCGCAAGGTGGTCAGGCTAGCGCTCGGGTCAGGAGCCGGCTGACCGCTGCGGGTTCAGTCCGTCGACTTGACGGCCTCGAGCAGGGCATCGTGGAGGTGGCCGTTCGACGAGACCGCGGTGCCGCTCCCGATGTTGCGCAGGCCCGCGGCATCGCTGAAGCGGCCGCCGGCCTCCTCCACGATCGGCTGAATCGCAGCGAGATCCCAGACGTTGACGCCGACAGCATCGACTGCCCCGTCGACCGCCCCTTCGGCGACGAGCATGTGCGCCCAGAAGTCACCGTAGCCTCTGGCGTGCCAGGCGTAGCTTGCGAGTGACGGGATCGGCTGTTCGAGAGCGAACGAGAGCACCGCGTCCTCGATCTGACGGATCGCCGAAACCCGAATGCGGTCGTCGTTGACCCAGGCGCCGCCGCCACGCTCGGCGTGCCAGCGCCGATGGAGCGCCGGCGCGGAGACGACGCCGAGTTGCACCACGCCGTTCTCCTCGAGGGCGATCAGGCTCGCCCAGACGGGAATGCCGCGCGAGTAGTTCCGGGTGCCGTCGATCGGGTCGATGATCCAGCGACGTGTGCCCGTCCCGGTCGTGCCGAACTCCTCACCGAGAATGCCGTCGGCCGGTCGCTCCGCCGCGAGGCGCGAGCGGATGGCCGCTTCGACCGCTCGATCGGCCTCGGTCACGGGCGTCCGGTCGGGCTTCGTCTCGACGACGAGGTCGGTTGCGCGGAACGAGCCAAGTGAGATCTCGTCGGCCGAGTCGGCCAGCGCTAGAGCGAGTGCAAGGTCGGGACTCATGGGTGAGTCCCGACCCTACAGGCTTCGACGGCCTTACTTGGAAGCGCTAACGAGACGGAACTTCGGGTTCGCGACCTTGATCTGGAGTGGCAGCGACCAGCTCATGAACTGGTGCCCCTGCGGCAAGGCGCTGTTGATGCCACGAACTCGGTACCACCACGAGCCCGGCTTGAGCGGCAAGCTGGTGGCGGTTCCTCCGTCAACCCCGATGCGCTTGGCGGCGCGCCATGGGTACTTGGTGCGTGACCACTCGACCTCGTACGTGTCTGCACCAGGGGCCGGCAGCCAGGCGACCAGCGGATGACCGTAGAAGGGCTTGCTTCCCGCCGAGGCAGTCAAGCGACCTGTCGGAGAGAGGCCCGACGCGTACGCGGTGCCCTGCCCTGCGACGACGGGGGACGACGCCTTCCCGAAAGCGAGCACTCGACCGGCGGCGCAGGCGTCCTGCGGCAGCTCTGCGTCGAAGTACTGCCAATCCGAGATCTTCCCGTCCGTGCCGTACCGTGCGACCATCTTGACGGGAACGACGGTCCAGAAGTAGCGGCCGTTCGGCCAACCGCTCTCGAGGAGTTCGATCTGCGGCCAGTCGCTGTTCGAGGCTTGCTCGACCGGCGTACCGGGCGCCGTGGCGCCGGCGGCGGGCGCCGAGGTCGACGGGGCGACGGGAACGGTCGTTCCACCCGTGCTCGCACCGGTGCCTGCCTCGGTTGCCGGCTTCGCGGTCAGGCCTTCCGCCGTGAATGTCGTACCCTCGTCACCCACGTCGAGGAAGCCGGTTGCGGCTGCGGCTACCGCAGCCGCGTCCTTCGGAAGCTTGAGAGTCCCCCGGTTGCGCGGCCGCGTAGGACGCGCCGCCGACGATGGCACCGCGGAACACCGTGTTGACGCACTGCTGATCGCTGTAGACGTAGACCCTGAACAGACTGAACTTCTGTCCAGCCGCGTCGCGGGATCCGGCGAAGACGAAAGCCGGTGTCATCTCGTGTGCCTTGGCGCTGGACTGCGTGCTTGTCGCCTGCGCGGTCACTGCGGCGACCGGACGCACGATCCCGTCCTCGATCGGCGGGTTGCCCGACGTGAACGTTTGGCTCCACGGCCCGTAGTTCACCGGTGTGATGAATCCCTGCAGCTTTGCGACGCGGCGAACGGCACGCACGCGCCATTTGATCGCGTCCGTGTAGCCGGCTCCGGAATGGAACGCGTAGAACTCTCGCTCATCGACCGCGTTGACGCGTGTCTCGACGACTCGCTTGATGTCGGTGAACCACACCTGGTAGCTCGTTGCACCTTCGACAGGCGTCCAGCGCAGGAGGCTCGGGTGCTCCGTGGTCTGCCTCGGGACATCCTTCCAGCGAATGTTGAAGCCGTAGCCTGAACTCCATTGTGACGTTCCCGCACGCGTGACAGTCCGCACCCGGGCGTACGCGGCGTACGGCGCGCCCGTCATCCAGGGGAGCGTCAACGGGATCGCGACTGCGGGGCTCTTGAGGGACGAGCTCGACCAGAAGATCGTGCCCTCCTGGAAGTTCGGCGTCTTTGCGAGCTGGAACTCGTACCGCGTGGCACCGCGCACGGGCAGCCACGAGAAGGAAGGTGTCCCGGGGGAAGTCGCGGACGGCGGGCTCGCTCGCTCGGAGGAGGAAGGGCTTGAGACCGCTCGGGGATGTCACGGTCTTCTCGCGCTGCGCGAGGGCGGATCCTGAGAGCAGCGTCGCTGTGAGTGCAGCGAGGAGGACGAAACGGGCGTATCGCATAGGCCGTATGTCGGCATTGGAGACCCGCTCGCCCTCCCTCCAACGGGGGATAGCTCACCCACGGAGGGGCACGGTGACCCCTTTTCGACGGCTAGTGCGGCGTTTCCCGGCGTTTGACGGGAAGCAGATTGCCGTGAGACGCCGCAATACCCGAACGAAATGGAGTGGGGTTCCCGCAACGATCAATGGTTCGTCCTGGGTGCAGGCGGGGCGATGGTGCGTACCGAGTATCTCGCTCAGATCGTGGTATGCCGTTAGCGTCGTCGTTCGAGGCACGGGCGAGGGCGGCATTTCGGTTGACGCTCCGAGTCAGCTGCTCGTTCTCCGTCGGTGAGGCGCGGGACAGCGCGGCGAGGAGGTTGTCAGCCGCGCCCAGAACGCGAACTCCTGGCCTCACCCCGCAGGGGGATTCGGCATCCTCGAGCGAGTGACGATGCGTCTCGGGTATGAGCGGTACCCTCATCTGGCGCGCGTTGGGCTTCCTGACTCTCTCGGTCTCAATCGCGCTCGCCGTTCTGTTGGCCACACTCGACGTTCCGGCCGATGCGGACCGCCGGATCGCAGAGCGCGCGGTCGTCGCCTCAGCCGTCGGGCCGCCGGCGCCAGCCGGATCGTTCGTCGCGCCGACACTCTGGCAGCAGGCCGCTGCCCGGCTGCCGGGACCCCTCGTGGCAGTGATCGACACGGGTGTTGCGCCCACGCCGGACCTCGTCGGGCGCCTCGAGTCGGGGCAGAGCTTCGTCGGCGGGCTCGCAACGGCGGACGAGAACGGGCACGGCACCGCCGTCGCCGGGATCGTGGCCGGCGCGTCCGGTGTCTGCCCGAGCTGCAGGATCCTTCCACTCCGCGTCTCCGCCGGAGCGGGCGGGACCGCCACGTCGGAGCACATCGCCGCTGCGATCGACGCTGCGATCGCCCACGGCGCTGCGGTCATCAACCTCAGCATGGTTGCGATGTCTCCGACCGATCCGGAGCGGGCTGCCGTCGCCCGCGCTGTCGCCGCCGGCGTCGTCGTGGTCGGTGCGGTGGGGAACGCTGCCTCGTCCACTCCCACCTACCCCGCGTCGTATCCCGAAGTGCTGTCGGTAGGGGCGGTCGGAGACGACGGTGCCATTGCCGCCTTCTCGAACCGCGGCTCCTGGGTGAGCGTGCTCGCGCCGGGGTGCGGGCGATCGCATTCGCCGGACGGCGGCGAGGTGGTGTTCTGCGGCACGTCCGCCGCTGCGCCGTACGTGGCGGGCGTCGTAGCCGTGTTGCGTGCCGCCGTCCCGACGGCAACCGTCTCCGAGCTCCTCGCAGCGATCAGAAGCTCGGCGCATGCCGCCGCGGGAGCCGCGAACGGCATCGTCGATCCGGCCGGCGCGCTCGTCTCGATCGGCGGTCTCGTGTCGGTTCCGCAGGCCGCCACAGCGTCGGCGAAGGTGTCCCCCGCGACGGCCGTCGTCTCGAAGAAGTCCGCGAAACCAGGCCGCCGCGTGGCCCAAGCAAAGCGGAAGGCCGCGCGACCGCCCGCTCGGGCGGCGAAGGTGCCACGTGCGATCAGCGGCCGACCGCGCTGACGGGCCGCACTAGACGAGCAGTGGATCGACCGCGGCCGCGACGAAGAGCAGCGCGAGGTACGCGAGCGAGTAGTGGAACAGCACGACCGCGCGCCGCCGTGACGTGTCGCGCCGGAGCTGCCACGCGAGCACGATGAAGTAGGCGCCGAGGAGCAATGCGGCAACGGTGTAGACCGGGCCGAACCAGTAGCCGACGGCGACAGTGAACGCGACGAGGACGACCGAATAGAGCAGGATCTGTCGCGTCGTCTCGCGATCGCCCTTCGTGCCGGGAAGCATCGGGACGTTCGCGGCTGCGTAGTGCTCCTTGATCATCAGGGCGAGCGCCCAGAAGTGCGGCGGCGTCCAGAGGAACACGATCAGGAAGAGCCAGAGAGCGGGGAGCGTGAGATCCCCGGTTGCGGCGGCGAAGCCGACGACCGGCGGTACGGCACCCGCGGCTCCGCCGATGACGATGTTCTGGTCGGTCGACCGCTTCAGATACCCCGTGTAGACGACGACGTAGAACAGGCCGCCGATCAGCGCGAGGACCGCGGTGAGGACGTTGACGGTCGTCGCGAGCAGCGCGAAGGAGAGCGCCATCAGGACGACCCCGAACTCGAGGGCACGGGGCGCAGCGACGCGGCCCGACGCGACCGGGCGAGCAGCGGTGCGCTCGCCCATCAGCTTGTCGATGTCCGCATCCATCACGTGGTTGAGCGCGCTCGAGCCGCCACAGGCGAGCGCGAGCCCGGTCATCATGGCAAGGAACTCCCAGCCGTTCGGCCATCCTCCCGCACCGACGAACATCCCCGCAGCGCCCGTGAGCAGAAGGAGCGACATGATCCGTGGCTTGGTCAGCGTGATGTAGTCGCGCCACGGCCCGAGCGGCACGGGCTCCCCACGGAAGGAGACGACGAGAGCGACGAGCGACGCTGCGAGCGATGCTCCGGCTGCGGCGACGTGGACGGCGGTCGCCCAGTCCGCGCTGTCGCTCCAGGCGACGAGGCCTCCCGTTCCGATCGCGATCAGAAGGAACGCGAGCGCGGTTGCCGTCGCAGGAACCAGGCGCGGGTAAGCAACCCACGCGACAACGAGAGCGGCGATGAGGAGCGGTGCGGCAATCAGCGCGGCGGCCCAGTGGCCGCGTCCGGAGTCGACCGTGGCACTGATCACGATGGCGGCCGTCGCGACGGCCGCGGCGATGATCGCACCTCGGAGGAAGGGTCCCGGGGCGCTCTCAGATCGCATTGCGGATCCGGATCGCCTCGCGGAGGTCGGCAAGTGGTCGTGCGCTCGCGACCTTCGGGAGCGAGTCGAAGTTGTGCGGCGGCGGAGGCGAGGTCGTGTACCACTCGATCGTGTCCGCAAGCCACGGATCGTTCCCGGCCCGCCGGCCCGACCGCGAGCGGAGCACGGCGAGGAGGAAGAGGATCGCCCCGAGTGCGGTGACGAACGCGCCGATCGTCGAGATCATGTTGTAGGCAGACGTGCTACCGCCGGCGCTGAAGCTCGTGGCCCCGCGCGCCTGCCCCTGATCGCCGAGCAGGAACTGGACGAAGAACGTGCAGTTGAATCCGATGAAGAGCAGGATCGCCGCCCAGCGCGTGAGCGTCTCGCCCAGCAGCCGGCCGAACACCTTCGGCCACCAGTAGACGACGCCGCCGAGCATCGCGAGCAGTGCCGTGCCCCAGAGGAGATAGTGGGCGTGCGCGACGCCGAAGGCCGTTCCGCGGAGACCGCGATCGTTGCCGAAGATCGCGAGGACGAGCGCCGAGAGCAGCCCGATCGCGAAGAGGACGATCGCGCCGCCCGCGAAGAGCAGCGGCGCCGTCCAGCGCAGCGACGCGCGTGCGCCCCAGAGCGTGCTCGCGAGCAGCCAGAGCGCCACAACGGACGGAATCGTCGCGACGACCGCAAGCAGCAGGAGCACGACGCTCGGCTTGGAGCCGACGCCCGTCGAGTACGCGTGATAGAGGACGAGGAGGATTGTCAGGCCGCCGATGCCGACGATCGCTTGCCCGAGGACGCGTGCGTTCGCGACCCCCCTCCCGGCGAATGTTGCAACGAGCTCGGCGAGGATCCCGAAGATCGGGACGAGCGCCGCGTACGCGAACGATTGGCCGAAGAGCCAGATCAGCCTGGGCTCGACGGTGTCACCGTCGAGAATGAAGTCGAACGACCCCGAGAACGAGCGCTCGAGGAGGATGAACAGCAGCCCGAGCGCAGCGATCGGTACGAGCACGATCGACAGCCACGACCAGACGTACACGGCCCAGGCGAACATCGGCGTGTTCGACCACTCCATGCCGTTCATCCGGAGAGTGCGGATCGTCGCGATCAGGTTCGTCGCCGAGAGAAGGAGTGAGATCGCAAGGAGCAGCAACCCCATCAGCCAGAGATCGACGCCGTTCCCCTGCTGGGAGAGCGCGAGTGGCGGAAGCCCTGTCCAGCCTGCCTGCGAGGCCCCGCCGCCGGCGAACGCCGAGAGCGTGACTGCGGCCCCTCCGAAGACGAACAGCCAGAGGGCGACCGCAGCGGAGCCAGGCATAGCGATCGTGCGGGCACCGATCATCAGCGGAACGATGTACGTCGCGAGCCCCGTCACCACGGGGAGAAGGACGAAGAAGACGAGCAGCGTTCCGTGCATCGTCAGCACGCCGCGATACGTGCCGCTTCCGAGAATCGACGCATCGGGTCGGGTCATCTGCAGCCGCATCAGGAGCGTCAACACGCCTGCAATGACGAAGAACAAGCCGGCCCAGCCGAGGTAGAGCGCACCGATCCGCTTGTGGTCGACCGATACGAGCCAGCTTGCGACACGGCCGCGGTGCCAGTGGCCTGCCGGCTGGGTGGTGCTGCTCATCGAAGGCTCCCTGTGATCTCGCGGTCGAAGTGCACGGAGATGTCATTCTAGGGCTTGAGGTGGATCGGGAGTGCGGTTGGGGCGGTTCTGCACCGAGCAGCGTCTTCGGCTCGATCGACGGCAAGGCCGGAGTGCCTCGCAGTTGATCGGGACGGATACGATGCGATGTGTGCAGGCCCCCAACCGCGCGTGCGGATCACCCCCGTGCCAAGCCCCTAGGCATTGAGCGACAAGACTCGACAGCGAACCCGCGTCCAACTCCCCTCGGACGTGACCCGGCCCTTCGAGGTCTTCGTCAACGGTGTTCCCCAGCGGGAGGGCTCTGACTACGTCGTTCGCGACGGATGGCTCGTGTTCGAGCGGCCGATGAAGGAGGAGGGGAAGCTTGGGCTGTTTCGCTGGGCCTCGATCACGCTCGGGATTGCCGGCTCCTACAGGCAGAACGACTCCGTCGATGTCGCCTACGAGCGTGACGGTCGCAAGGTCGTGGCCGCAAAGATCCCTGTCGAACCGTACGAGTAGAGCTGGTCTCGGAACCTCCACTGCCTGTCTCGGAGAGGCTGCGCCATCACTCCTGCGGGGAGCGGTGAAACGTCCGGAAGGTCACACGCGTCCCGAAGCCTCCGCCGATGTGCGCAGACGTGCCGCCGCGCCGCTGTCGAGCTGACCGGGCTCGAGACGCCAGCACCAGTTGCCCCCGAGCTCGCCCGGCCGATTCATGCGTGCGTCGCTACCGAGCTCGAGCACGTCCTGGACGGGGATCATCGCGAGTTCGGCGCGGGATGAGAGCGCGAGCTCGAGGAGGGGCCACGTGGGCCGGTCGGGGAAGTGGCCCACGAGTGTGTCGGTGTCGTGCGTCGAGGTGTAGACGACCTGGTTGGTGCGGTGGTTCTCGAGCCGGTGGGGATTGTCGGGGAGATCGTCGAACGCCCAGAGCATCACTGCCATCCCGGGGAAGCCGAGGCTGTCGCGCAGCTCGATGACGTCGGGGGTGATGAGGCCGAGGTCCTCGGCGATCACTGGAAGCTCGCCGAGGGCGGCCTCCGCTGCGCGGAACATCGCGGCGCCGGGACCCGGCTCCCAGTGGCCGTCGCGGGCGGTCTCCGCCGCCGCTGGTACCGCCCAGTAGGCAGCGAAGCCACGGAAGTGATCGATCCGGAACGCGTCGACGAGGTCGAGCGTGCGCCTCATCCGCTCGATCCACCAGCGGTAGGCATCCCGCTCGAGCGCGTCCCAATCGAAGAGGGGGTTGCCCCATTTCTGTCCATCGTCGTTGAGTGGATCGGGCGGAGCCCCGGCGACGAACGCGCCCGGGAGGAACATCGACGGGTGCGCCAGGTGGTCGCAGCTCCCTCCCGCAACGTAGATCGGGACGTCGCCGACGAGTCGGATCCTGCGGTCGGCTGCGTACGCTCGCAGCGCCGACCACTCCCTCTGGAAGCGCACCTGGTCGGCGAGAGCCTCGTGTCCCGAGAACTCCATCCAGTCGCGGATCCAGAATCCGTTCGCCTTCTCGAAGCGGCGGAGCTCGCTCCGCCCGACGGCCGCCTCGGGGTCGGCGAGGAGACCGGCCCAGGTCGCGAACGCCGAGGCGGAGGAGTACGGGGATCCGTAGGGGTCGGGTGGGCCGAGCGGCAATACCTGCCAGAACCGTGCTCCAGCAGCAGCGATCCAGTCGACGAATGCGAACGCTTCCGGGCCGAGTCGACCGCCCGGGAGCGAGGTCGGATGGAGGTTGATGCCGAGGGACCGGGTGAGCCGCATCGCCAGACTGTTTACCTTGTGGAGCGTGACTCCGCAGCGCATACAGATCCAGGATGTCCAACCGCAAGTCGACGGCGGTCGTTTTCCGGTCAAGGCATCTGTCGGAGACGACGTCTCGATCGCGGCCACGATCTTCCGCGATGGGCACGCGAGGATCTGTGGCATCGTCCGCTACCGACCGGCAGGTACCCGGCGGTGGCGTGAGGCGACCCTCGAGGCGAAGGGCAACGATCGCTTCGAGGTCACCGTCCGCCTCGATGAGCTCGGGCACTGGGAGTTCCGGATCCAGGCCTGGGTCGACCCGTACGACACCTGGCTCGATGAGCACGATCGCAAGGTTGCGGCCGGCCAGGCCGATCTCACGGGCGAACTGTCCGAAGCGCTCGCGCTCTTCGGCGCGGGCACGGTCGACGACTGGCGCGCCGCCGCCGAGGAGCTGTCCTACCGTGAGCGTCACGGTACGGCGAAGAGCCCGATCTTCCGCTTCGACGTCGATCGAGAGCGGGCACGGTTCGGCGCGTGGTACGAGGTCTTCCCGCGCTCGTGGGGCGGCTTTCGCGGTGTTGCCGCCGCGTTGCCGGACATCGCTGACCTCGGCTTCGACATCGTCTACCTGCCTCCCGTACACCCGATCGGTGAGACCCACCGCAAGGGCCGCAACAACGCCGAGCGCGCCCGGAAGGGCGACGTCGGCAGCCCGTGGGCGATCGGTGGAGCGGCGGGTGGTCACGATGCCCTTCACCCCGATCTGGGCAGTGACGCCGACTTCGACGCGATGGTTCTGGCAGCGAGAGACTCCGGACTCGAGCTCGCGCTCGACTTCGCTATCCAGTGCTCGCCCGACCATCCCTGGCTCGTCGAGCACCCCGAATGGTTCCACCGCCGACCCGACGGTTCGCTCAAGTACGCCGAGAACCCACCAAAGCGGTACCAGGACATTCACAACGTCGACTGGGATACCGACGAGAGGGATGCACTCTGGAACGCGCTCCGTGACGTCGTTCTGGGCTGGTGCGCCAGAGGAATCCGTGCGTTCAGGGTCGACAACCCCCACACGAAGCCGGTGCCGTTCTGGGAGTGGCTGATCGCCGAGGTTCGCGCGACGTACCCCGAGACGATCTTCCTGGCGGAGGCGTTCACGCGGCCGACGCCGATGACGACGCTCGGCAAGATCGGCTTCAGCCAGTCGTACACGTACTTCACGTGGAAGAACACGAAGGCGGAGATCGTCGAGTTCATCGAGCAGACGCGATCGTGGTCGGCGTTCTACCGCCCCAACATGTGGCCGAACACGCCCGACATCCTGCACGAGTACCTCCAGAAAGGTGGACGCCCTGCGTTCGAGGCGAGGCTCGTCCTCGCGACCACCCTCTCGCCGAGCTACGGGATCTACTCGGGGTACGAGGCGTGCGAGAACGTCCCCGTCCGCGCGGGCAGCGAGGAGTACCTCGACTCGGAGAAGTACGAGATGAAGCAGCGGACGCTTGCCGGGCCACTGCTGCCGCTGATCAGGCGGATGAACGAGATCCGCCGAGCTCACCCGGCGTTGCAGCACTTCGAGAATCTCGTCTGGCTCGAGACCCAGAACGACGACCTGATCGCGTATGCGAAGCGATGGGGTGACGACACGGTGATCACGGTCGTCAACCTCGACGTCGAGAAGCGTCGCGAGGGTCTCTGCATCGTGCCGGACGGGCTCGCGTTGCCTCCGGTCTTTCGCGCGACGGACATGCTGCGCGGCGAGGAGTACGAGTGGCGCGTCGGTCGAAACTTCGTCGGTCTCGAGCCCGGCGGGGCACATGTGATCGAGGTTGACCCCGCGGCGGCGACCCCGGTGAAACGGCGGAAGCCGTGAGCGGCCTCGGCGACGTCGACCTCTACCTTGCGGGCGAGGGTCGGCATGAGCGCCTCTACGAGAGGCTCGGAGCTCACAGCCTCGACGAAGGCGGGGTGCGGTTTGCCGTCTGGGCGCCCAACGCGCGGAGCATCTCGGTCGTCGGCGACTGGAACTACTGGAGCGAGGGCGCCGACCCTCTCGAGCCGCTCGGCTCGTCCGGCATCTGGGAGGGCGTCGCCCGAAACGCGACAGAGGGTCAGCGGTACAAGCTCTCCGTGGTCGGCGTCGACGGAATCACACGGCAGAAAGCAGATCCGTACGCGGCGTTTGCCGAGGCGCCGCCAGAGAACGCATCGATCATCTACCGAAGCCGCCATGCGTGGGCGGACGACGACTGGCTCGCGCGCCGTCGCGCTACCGATCCGCTCGGCCAACCGTTCTCGGTGTACGAGGTCCACGCGGGCTCGTGGCAACAGGGGCTCTCGTGGCGGGAGCTCGCGACCGAGCTCGTTCCCTACGTCGCCGGTCTCGGGTTCACGCACGTCGAGCTGATGCCCGTGATGCAGCACCCGTACGCGCCGTCCTGGGGCTACCAGGTGAGTGGCTACTTCGCGCCGCAGTCGACGTTTGGCGCGCCGGACGATTTCCGCGCCCTCGTCGATGCTTTCCACGCCGCGGGGATAGGCGTCATCCTCGACTGGGTACCGGCGCACTTCCCGCGGGACGAATGGGCGCTCGCCCGCTTCGACGGCACTGCGCTCTACGAGCACGATGATCCGAAGCGCGGGTCGCATCCCGACTGGGGCACCCTGATCTTCAACCTGGGGCGCAACGAAGTCCGGAACTTCCTGCTCGCGAACGCGCTCTACTGGGTGAAGGAGTTCCACGCCGACGGGCTCCGGGTCGACGCCGTGGCGTCGATGCTCTATCTCGACTACTCCCGCGAGCCCGGTGAGTGGGTGCCGAACGAGCAGGGCGGCAGGGAGAACCTCGAGGCCGTGGCGTTTCTGCGCGAGCTCAACGAGGTCCTGCACGCGCGCGAGCCGGGGGTGGCCGTGATCGCCGAGGAGTCGACCGACTGGCCCGGCGTCTCCCGACCCACCTCGATGGGTGGGCTCGGATTCACGTTCAAGTGGAACATGGGGTGGATGAACGACACGCTGGCCTACGTCCAACACGATTCGGTCCATCGCCGGTTCCACCACGACGAGCTGACGTTCTCCCTCGTCTACGCATGGGACGAGAACTTCGTCCTCCCGCTCTCCCACGACGAGGTGGTCCACGGCAAGCGCTCGCTGCTCTCGAAGCTGCCGGGCGACCGCTGGCAACAGCTGGCAACCCTGCGTGCGCTCTACGGGCTGATGTGGTCGCATCCCGGCAAGCAGTCGCTCTTCATGGGCGGCGAGCTCGGCGAATGGGAGGAGTGGTCGGAGGGTCGCTCGCTGCACTGGAGCCTCCTCGACGACCCTGACCACGCGGGCGTTCAGGCCGTCGTCCGTGACCTCAACGCGATCTACCGTGCGCAGCCGGCGCTCTGGCAGATCGACTTCGCGCCCGAGGGGTTCGCCTGGCTGACCGGGGATGCTCGTGACGAGAACGTGATCGCATTCGCACGCTTCGCCTCGGACGGCTCACCGCTCGTCTCGGTCGTGAATCTCTCACCCGTCGTGCGCGAGGGCTGGCAGCTACCGCTTCCCCGTGGGGGTCGCTGGGTGGAGGCACTGAACACCGACTCGCGGTTCTACGCCGGCTCCGATGTCGGCAACGGACTCGGTATCGAGGCGGAGGCCGTTCCGCTCCACGGGCAGCCGTTCTCTGCGTTCGTGACGCTGCCTCCGCTCGCTACGGTCTGGCTCGTTCCCGCCGTGACGTAGTCTGATCGTCGTGGCCCGCGACAACAGCATCGTCGTCGAGAAGCTCGTGCGCGAGTTCAAGAAAGGGCCGCGCGCGGTCGACGGGATCGACCTCTACGTGGCTCCCGGCGAGATTTACGGCTTCCTCGGCCCGAACGGGGCGGGCAAGTCGACGACCGTGCTGATGCTGACGACGCTCCTGCCACCGACGGCCGGGAGCGCTCGCGTCGGCGGGTACGACGTTCGCACCGAGGGGCCAAAGGTTCGCTCCGTGATCGGCGCTGCTCTCCAGGAGGCCGCGCTCGATCCGCTGTTGACCGGGCGAGATCATCTCAAGCTGCAGACGATGCTCCAGGCGATCCCGAAGGCCGACCGCAAGCCGCGGCAGGAGGAGTTGCTCGACCGGGTCGGCCTCACCGACGCCGCCGACCGCAAGGTTGGGGGCTACTCCGGCGGGATGAAGCGCCGCCTCGACCTCGCGCTCGCACTCGTCCACCGGCCGACCATTCTCTTCCTCGACGAGCCCACCACCGGCCTCGATCCTCAGAGTCGCACCGCTCTCTGGGAGGAGGTTGCACGGCTCGCCCGCGAGGACAAGGTGACGGTGTTCCTCACGACCCAGTACCTCGAGGAAGCCGACGTTCTCGCCGACCGGGTCGGGATCATCGACAACGGCAAGATCGTCGCGGAAGGCACTCCGACCGCACTGAAAGAGGAGATCGGCCGACCGTCGATTCATGTCACTCCCTGCAGGGAAGAGGACAGGCCGCGGATCGCCGAGCTGTTGAAGTCGTTCGGTGAGCCGCTCGGGAGCGAGCGAGAGCTCGTCGTGCGCCTCCGCGAAGGGGTCGGACTCGTCGACGTGATCCGAGCGATGGACGCCGACGGTGTCGTCGTGGACGACATCGAGCTGCGTGCACCGACGCTCGACGACGTCTTCCTGGCCAAGACCGGCAGGACACTCGAGGGAGCGGCGACCGGGGAGGACGGGGCGTCGGCTCGATGAGATCCCCACTCCTGACCCAGGTCGGGGCACTCGCGCAACGCTCGATCATGCGCACCGCTCGACAGCCGGCAAGCGCGATCCCACCGTTGATCTTCCCCGTGGCGCTGCTGCTGCTCAACTCGGGTGGTCTCAAGGCGTCCACCGAGCTCCCGGGGTTCCCGACCGACTCGTTCTTCGCGTTCGCGCTCGCCGTTCCGTTCATCCAGGGCGCGCTGTTCTCGACGATGAACGCAGGAACCGATCTCGCGCGCGACATCCAGACCGGGTTCTTCTCGCGTCTCTCGTTGACGCCCGTTCGCGGC
The DNA here is from genome assembly GCA_963741655.1 of uncultured Thermoleophilia bacterium. Classification (GTDB taxonomy): domain Bacteria; phylum Actinomycetota; class Thermoleophilia; order Gaiellales; family Gaiellaceae; genus Gaiella. The sequence continues at coordinate 451,905 of CAVUIQ010000004.1, read as the reverse complement.
TCGGCGCTCCTCGCGGGCCAGATCACCGGCATCGTCGTGCTCGGGATCGTGCAGGCGGTGTTCTACATCTCGGTGGGATTGCTCCTCGGCGTGCGCTTCGCCTCCGGGCCGGCGGGCATCCTTCTCCTGCTGGTCTACGCGGCGCTCGTCGCCGTCGGTTTCGGAGCGCTCGGCTCGTTCCTCGCGCTTCGCACCGGCTCCGGCGAATCGATCCAGGGTCTCTTCCCGGTGCTCTTCGTGTTCCTCTTCATCTCGTCGATGAACACACCCCGCGATCTGATCGCCGTTCCCTGGTTCCACTTCCTCGCCTCGATAAACCCTGTCTCATATCTGATCGAGTGTGTGCGGAGCCTGATCATCACTGGGTGGGATGCAGAGGCATTGGCCCTCGGGTTCTCCATCGCGCTCGTGCTCGCGATCCTTGCGATCACCGCCGCGAGCTGGGCTCTGAGTCGAAGGATGGAGCGGACATGAGGCTCTGGGGCGTCGTCTCGGGCGTGGCCTGGCGGACGTTGAAGAACGTGCTCACGACGCCGTCGCTCCTCCTGCCGTCGCTCGCATTTCCGCTCTTCTTCTTCGTCGCCTTCGCCGGCGGCCTCTCGCAGGTACAGAACGTGCCGGGCTTCGACTATCCGAACGGGTATACGGCCTTTCAGTTCGTCTTCGTCCTCCTCCAGTCGGCGGCCTTCGGTGGCGTCTTCACCGGGTTCGGGGTCGCCCGTGACTTCGAGGGCGGCTTCGCGCGGCGTCTGATGCTCGCTTCGCCGAACAGAACGGGCATCGTGCTCGGGTACGGCCTCGCCGCGATCCTCCGCTGGTGCATCACGGCGACGCTACTGACGGTGATCGCGCTCGCATCGGGCATGAAGGTTGGCGGTGGGCCGGTCGACCTGATCGGCCTGTACACGCTCGCCCTGATCATCAACACGTGCGGCTTCTTCTGGTCGGCCGGGATCGCGATGCGGTTGCGGACGATCCAGGCGGGCCCGCTGATGCAGATGCCCGTCTTCCTGCTGCTCTTCCTCGCACCGGTGTACGTCCCGCTCGCACTGCTCGGTGGCGCCATGCACGCCGTCGCGAAGTTCAACCCGATCACCTACGCGCTCGGAACAGGAAGAGGCCTTCTCGCCGGCGACCCGACGCAGGTCGGACTGAGCTTCGGCCTCGCGCTCGCGCTCGCGCTGGTCTTCTCGGTGTGGGCCCTCAGGGGCCTGCGCTCGGCGGAGGCCGCGGGGTAGAGCGATGCGCGCGTGGCCCGGACAGCCGTTTCCCCTCGGTGCAACCTGGGATGGAAGCGGGACGAACTTCTCGCTCACCTCGGAGAATGCCGAGCGCGTCGAGCTGTGCCTCTTCGACGAGGACGACGCCGAGACTCGCTGTGTGTTGGGGCGGAATACGGCCCACAACTGGCATGGCTATCTCCCGGGCGTCGGGCCCGGGCAGCGCTACGGTTACCGCGTCTACGGGCCGTGGGCACCCGAGCGAGGGCACCGCTTCAACCCCCACAAGCTTCTGATCGACCCGTACGCAAAGGCGATCGAGGGCCCTGTCCTCTGGGACCGCGGGCGCACGCTCGCGTACGCCGACGGCGACGACCTCGTGATCGATACGAGCGACGATGCGGCGGCAATCCCGAAGTCGGTCGTGATCGACGAGTCGTTCGACTGGGAGGACGATCGGCTCGTCTCTCGGCCGTGGAACGAGACGGTGATCTACGAGCTCCACGTCAAGGGCTTCACGAAGCTGCTCCCGGGAGTACGCGACGATCTCAGAGGTACCTATGCCGGACTTGCGTCAGACGTCGCAATCGCGCACCTCGTCGATCTGGGGGTCACGGCGGTCGAGCTGCTGCCGATCCATCAGATCGCCGACGAGCACTTCCTGCAGGAACGCGGGCTGACGAACTACTGGGGCTACTCGACGATTGGCTTTCTGGCGCCGCATGCTGGATACGCCGCGACAGGGACACGCGGGGAGCAAGTGCGCGAGTTCAAGGGGCTCGTCAAGGCGATGCACCGCGCCGGCATCGAGGTGATCCTCGACGTCGTCTACAACCACACTGCGGAGGGGAACCAGCTCGGCCCGAGCCTGTCGTTCCGCGGCATCGACAACCTCGCCTACTACCGGACGATGCCGGACGATCCGCGCACGTACATGGACTTCACCGGGACGGGGAACTCCCTCAACCCCGTCAATCCGTCGGTCCTGCGGCTGATCATGGATTCGCTGCGCTACTTCGTGACGGAGTGCCACGTGGACGGCTTCCGCTTCGACCTCGCCTCGGCGCTCGCGCGCGAGTTCCACGACGTCGACAAGCTCTCGGCCTTCTTCGACATCATCCACCAGGATCCGATCCTGTCCCAGGTCAAGCTGATCGCCGAGCCATGGGACGTCGGCGAGGGCGGGTATCAGGTCGGCAACTTCCCGGTGCTCTGGACGGAGTGGAACGGGATGTACCGGGACACGATGCGGGACTTCTGGCGTGGCCGTACCGCGGTTGCGTCATTTGCCCGGCGATTCACGGGCTCGAGCGACCTGTACCAGCTCGACGGGCGAAAGCCCTTTGCCTCGATCAACTTCATCACCTGCCACGATGGGTTCACCCTGCGCGATCTCGTCACCTACGAGGAGAAACGCAACGAGGCAAACCTCGAGGGGAATCGCGATGGAACGACCGACAATCGCTCGTGGAACTGCGGCGTCGAGGGCGAGACCGACGACGTCGACGTGCAGAATCTGAGGGAACGGCAGCGGCGCAACTTCCTCGCGACGCTCCTGCTCTCACACGGTGTGCCGATGCTGCTCGCGGGCGACGAGTTCGGGCGCACCCAGGACGGCAACAACAACGGCTACTGCCAGGACAACGAGATCAGCTGGATCAGCTGGGAGCATGATGAGTCTGCTCGTGCCCACGTCGCCTTTACGAAGCGGCTGATCGCGCTGCGCCATCAGCATCCCGTGTTTCGGAGGCCGTCCTTCCTCACCGGACTCGAGCACGAGGACTCGGGCGCGCCCGACGTGTGGTGGTTCCGTCCCGACGGTCGCGCGATGACGCAGGGCGACTGGGAGCGAGGCGACGCGTCGGCGCTCGGGGCCTTCCTGAACGGCGCTGAGATCATGGACGAGACGCGTGAGGGCGATCCGATCGTCGGCGACTCGTTCCTCGTGCTCTTCAACGGCTGGCGCGACCGGCTTTCCTTCACGCTGCCCCCCGTCCGGTTCGGTCGTCGCTGGGAGTTCGAGCTGTCGACAGCCGAGCCGGATCTCGCGGCAGGCTCCTGGATCATGCGCGCGCGGGGCCAGGTCGAGGTCGAGGGGCGCTCGATCGTGCTGCTCCGTCGCTCGGGGTAGGAGACGGTCTGCGTTACGGCGCTTGAAGCACGCGAACACAGATGTCGACAACGGCGGGATCGAACTGCGAGCCGGCCGCCTTGCGGAGCCGCCTGTGTGCTTCCTCGGTGGGGAGGGCGTCCCGATACGGGCGCGTCGTGGTCATCGCGTGGAAGGCATCGCACACGAAGATGATGCGCGCCTCGAGAGGTATCTTCTCGCCCGCAAGTCCGTCCGGGTAGCCCATCCCGTCGTAGCGCTCGTGGCAGGCGCGGACGATCGGCCGCACGTGCTCCAGCTGGTCGATCGGCGCGAGTATCTGCTCGCCGAGGGCGGGGTGGGTCTCGATGATCTCTCGCTCCTCGTCGGTGAGAGGTCCAGGCTTGGACAGGATCGCCGAGGGGATCCCGATCTTGCCGATGTCGTGGAACAGCGCGCCCAGCTCGACGCGCTTCAACGTTGCCGCGTCCAGACCGAGCTCTTCGCCGACCATGACGGACATGTCTCGAATCCACTGGGCGTGCGAGGATGTGTACTCGTCCTTTGCCTCGAGCGCGTTTGCGAGCGCCTCGACCGTCGACAGAAACGTCCGCTCCAGCGTCTCGAAGCTGAGCGCGTTTGTCAGTGCCAGCTTCGCCTGACCGGCGATCGCACTCAGGAGCTCGAGCTGGCGATCGTCCAGGCTGTCTGCGCCGTCGATCGCAAACGTGATCGCGCCCCAGCCGACGTCGAGACTGATCGGCACGAGGGCGTAGGCGTTCGCGAGGACGCCGGGGAAGTGCTCCGCTACGAGGTTCTCGTACTCCTCGAGGGTGATCACGAACGGCTCCGGGCTGCGAGCGAACGTTGCTGCAACGGCAGCCGGCAGGCGGTCGCCGACCTGCGCCGAGCCAGTGACGCCAGGTGCCGACCAGGCTCCGCGGCAGATGATGTCGCTTCCGGCCTTCTCGTTCTCGGGTAACCAGACCGACGTCCGCTCGACCCCGAGGATTCGAGCTCCTCCGACCGCGATCCGGTCGACAACGTCATCGAGTTGCATCCCCGATGAAAGCTCGCGCGAGAGCTCGAGCAGGGCCTTCGCTCCCTTGGCTTCTCGTCGCTCCGCCTCGTACAGCCGTGCGTTGACGAGTGCCACTGACGCGTGGCCGGCGAGAACCTCCAGGAGGCGCTGGTCGTCTTCGTCGAACTGATCGAGCCCGAGCTTCGAGATCACGAGAACGCCGACGACCTCCGCGCCGTAGCGCAGCGGTACCGCGAGAAGCGATTCGGCGATGTCAGCCGTTCCTTCGATGTGATGTCCGATGCCGCAGTGCGCGGCATCCCCCGTGAGGAAGGCCTCGCCCGTCGCGGCGACGTGACCCGTGACACCGACTCCGACCTTCGTCGCGAGTACTTCGAGCGCCGACTCGTTCCCCTGCGTCAGATCGCCGCGGAACGCGATCGGGAACAGGTCGTCTCCGCTGCGGAGGAAGACGCGACAGTTGTGGTAGTCGATCAGCTGTCGCAGCTCGTCGCACACCGTTGCGCCGATCTCGTCGATCTCGAGCAGGCGAGTGAGCCTGCTCGAGACGCCGTGCAACATCTTCAGATGCGCGAGCGAGCGGATGTCAGCCCCGCCGCGTGTCAGCCCCTCGGGTCGCTCGCTCTCGTCCTCGTCGAAGACGACGATCCGGCACTTGCCTCGTGCCTTGGCGGTCATCATTGCGAGCTCCGCGCAGGCGACGAGCTCGCGGGGGTTCGCGGCGTGCTCGGGCCCGAGTGCGATCCCGATCGAGAGCGTCATCGGGCCGACGGGATCGAACGTCGCGAGCGCGAGGCGCTCGGCGACGCGCTCCGCGAGCCGGTGCGCAGCGTCGAGGTCTCCCTCGGGCATGATGATCGCGAACTCCTCACCACCCGTCCGGCAGACGTCGTCACTCTGGCGTACGCTCGAGCGCAACTCGACCGCCAGCTCGGCGAGCACCTGGTCGCCGACAGCGTGGCCGTAGATGTCGTTGACCTTCTTGAAGTCGTCGAGGTCGAGCATCAGAAGTGCGACCGTGCTTCGCTCGGCCGAAGCCCGAACGACCGCGTTTCGCAACCGCTCGTGGAATGCTCTGTGATTCCAGAGGCCGGTCAGAGCATCGGTCTGGGCTTGAAGTTCGAGCGTGGCTCGAACCTGCGCATTGTCGAGCGCAAGAGCCGCCGCATCGCCAAAGCGGACTGCAAGCTGAAACTCCTCGTCGGTGAACTGCGTCAGACCGACGCGGTAGATGTTGAGCGCGCCCTTGATGCCGCCGCGGGCGATCAGGGGCACGGCGATGAGCGACTCGGGGTCGGGAGGCGTACCCTCGACGAACCGCACGCGCGGGTCGAGGTCGGCGCGATTTGCGAGCACAGGCTCGCGATGCTCTACAGCCCAACCGGTGATCCCCTCCCCGAAGGAGAATGGCTCGTCGGCGATCACCTCGTCGGCATACTCGCCCCGAGCGAAGACCCCTCGCAGCTCCCGTGTCAGCTCGTTGGCCTCGTAGAAGGCGAGATCGTCGTGTGGAATCAGCTCGCCGAGCGTGTCGGCGATGCGCTCGAGGAGGGCATCGAGCGACTGCTCGGAGAGGACGTCGTGGAAGACGTCCGCGAGTCGTCGGTACGAATCGACGAGCGCGAGAGCGGAGGCAGTGCCGGGATCTGTGTCCCGAACCTGGGTTGGCAGCGAAGCACGGGTATCGGGAGGAGGAGTCACGACGACTCTCGACTCATCGGCCAAAGCCGATTCGGGCTTGAGTACGGGGACTTCGCTGCCGATTCGGGTAGGAGATGCAGGCAGGGACGTCGAATCTCCTCTCCGTGAAATGCAGTGCGGTTGTTGCGGTTGCTGCCTGTGCGCTCGCGCTGCCCGGTGCCGCGAGAGCCGGCGTCGAGATCTGGCTCACATCCCAGGGGAAACCCGTGCCCGTTGTCCGGAACGGGACGACCATTCGGGCTGCGGTCGAGCAGCTAATCGCAGGACCGACGGCGTCCGAGCGACGCCGGGGATACCGTTCGGCCGTCCCGCGCCGAACACCGCTGCTCTCCCTCACCGTTGCACGGCGAGTCGTGACGGTCGACCTCGGAGCGCGGTTCGCAGCGAGCAGGGACGAGGCCGTCCTTCACGATCGTGTTGGGCAACTCGTTCGTACCGTCCGGGGCATCCCCGGTGTCGTGTCCGTTCGGATTCTGATCGAGGGGGGCGTTCCCATCGGGTTGTTTCCGGGATACGATCTTCGTCGAGCGGTCGCAGCACCCGTTGTGCTTCCGGCGCCTACGCCGCGGACGCGCGACCTTCAGCAGAGACTCGTCGACCTGGGCTTTCTCGCCGCATCGGGCGTAACCGGGAGGTTCGATACGCAGACGTCGACTGCGGTCATCGGCTTCCAGAAATGGGCGAATCTGACGCGTGACGGCGCCTTCGGGCCGACGACGGTCGCAGCTCTCCTGCGCGCGACGCGTCCGGAGCCTGCACTCCGGGCACCCGGTCGGCGGATCGAGGTGCAGCTCCGTCGTCAGGTCGCGCTTCTGATCCAGGACGACAAGGTCGTCCGAGGGGTTCACATTTCCTCTGGCGCAGGAGGAAGGACGCCCCGGGGCTCGTTTTCGGTCTATCGCAAGGAGCGCTACTCGTGGTCGGTGCCGTTCAAGGTCTGGCTTCCGTGGGCGAGCTACTTCACGGGCGGGATCGCGTTTCACGAGTACGGCTCCGTTCCGACGTACGCGGCCTCGCACGGGTGCGTCCGCGTGAACCGGTACGACGCGCCACTTCTGTTCGGTTTCGCCGAGTCGGGCACGCGCGTCGACGTCCTCGATGAGGCGGCCAGAGCATGAGTCCTCGCGCTGCCCTCGACGACGTGATCGACTCGGTCGGTGTGGTTGTCGCGTGTCTCATCGGGGGCGTCGCGACCGTTGCAGCCGCGCTCGTTGCGCTCGGGCTACCCGCGCAGAGCTTTGCCGACGATGCACCGGTTGCCCCGGTCGTTCAGCCTCGCCCGGATGTCCTCGTTGTCGCGCTCGACCTCCGCGATCCGGTTCGGCAGGCCGGTGTGGTGCGGGGAGGGGAGGTCATTCTCGCGCGAGGGCTGGAGGTCGATATCGCGAGGGAAGTCGCTCGGCGTCTTCGCGTGCCGCGGGTCCAGTTCATCCACGTCCCCGCCGCGTCTCGGCTGCCGTCAGCCACCCCGCGACCGTGGCATCTCGTGATCGCGTCGCTGGAGCCGACAGGCTCGTCGGCGGCCCGTGCCGATCTGAGCCAGCCCTACATCGGGAATGACCAGGCGGTTGTGCTCCGCAGAGGCCTCCCCCCGCTTCGGTCGCTCGGCGACCTCAGAGGCAAGGTGGTGTGTGCAGTCCGCGGAAGCGGAGGGGCACGAGCCCTTGCCGTTGCAGTTCCTCGCCCAGGGCGTCCGCGTCTTGCGTCTTCGACCACGCGCCTCCTCGAGCTCGCACAGACGGGCGTCTGTGACGCCTCGCTCGTCGACGCGGATGACGTCGGCCGCCTCGTCGCAGGTCGCGGCGGCATGCTCGGCCCGATCACTGCCCGCGTCTCGCTCGGCGGAGGTTCCGTCGTCGCTGTCGGGAAGGATGGCCCGGTGTCGGTGGCCGCGGTCGATCGTGCTCTCAGCCGGATGCGGGCCGACGGGACGATGCACCGCATCACGCGCACCTGGCTCGGAATCGATCCGGGCCGGCTGCGTCAACTCCGCTGAAGCAGCCGCGCTGCTTTTCGTGCCGTCTCGGTCTCGAGCTCAGACCCGGGGGGTCGTAACGACGAACTGGCTCTTGCCGAGAAGCTTGCCGTACACGGCAGCCGAGCGAGCGCCGACTCCGGGCCACACATACCACGTGTAGGTGCCGGGCTTGAGTGTGTATGCGCGCTTGTCGTACGTCCAGCCTGCCTGGAGCTGCAGTCGGGCCACGGTCGGCCACGCCGAGAGGACCTTCTTGCCACCTCGATAGAGCTGAATGTTGAAGTACGCGGCCGAGGGAACACGGGCCCAGCGAAGTAGCGGTGGCTTCGCGACGCGCGTGCCCGGCTTCGGCAAGGCCAGGGGCGCGGCTTCAGGGGTCGCCGAGACGACGACCGGCCTCGACGAGTTGCCTGCCTTGTCGAGGGCGACCAGCTCGAACCGATACGCGACCCCGTTCTTCAGCCCCTTGTTCGTGACGATCTTGGCGAGGCCGGTGAACACTGTGGTCTTCGTATTCGACCCGACGGCCGAGCGGACGATCCGAATCGACTTGAGGTCGGCGGCTGTTGGGTTGAGCCATGTCAGGACGACCTTGCCGTCGCCGGCGGTGGCCTTGGCCTTGCGCACCGGACCGGGCGGAGTGAAGTCCGGTGGCGGAGCCGTCTTGCCTGGCTCGAGGACGGTGAGCGTCACGTTCTTCTGCGACTGGTTGCCTGCGGCGTCGCGCGCTGTGACGACGATCGTCGTGACACCGATCGGCAGCTTGTCGGGCGTCGTCGTCGTCAGAGTCGGGTTCGAGACGATGTCCGAGGCGGAGATGCCCGCCAGGTAGGAGGCGACGGCGGGATCGGTGCGCGCAATTCCAGAGGCATCGGTTGCGGTGAACGATGCGTCGGGCGCGTTGATCGACGGGGCCGTCGTGTCGCGAACGGTGACGGAGAAGGAGACCGTGCCGACGTTGCCGAGGTCATCGGAAGCGGTGCACGTCACTCCCGTCGCGCCGAGCGGGAACGTGCTCCCCGATGCAGGGGCGCACGTGATGGCACCCGGGAGGAGTGCGAGCCCGCCATCCGAGCCGGAGACGGTGAACGCGACCCTCGTTCCCGAGGGGCCGTCCGCCTCGACACTGAGGTCGCCGGGCCCGGTGAGAACCGGCGGTGTGGTGTCGACGACCCACGTAGCCGTTGCCGGTGACGGGTCGACGTTTCCGGCTGCATCGGTCGCCTTGATCGAGAACGTGTGCGGCCCGTCGGCCAGGGAGACGAGACTGGCCGGGGAGGTGCAGCGATTGAAGCCCCCGGAGTCGAGGTTGCAGGCGAATGTCGCCGTCCCGTCGGTCGAGCCGAAGCTGATCGTGAGGGAAGCGGTCGCATTGCCGTCGGCACGGCCGGGGAGATCGTCGTGGAGGGCGGCGCGGTGTCGACGGTGAAGGCTCGGGTGGCGGCGGCGCTCGTGTTCCCGAGCGCGTCTGCGGCGGTGACGTAGAAGGTGTGTGGCGCCGTTCCTGAGCTGCTCGCGGTGACGGAAGCGTTACAGCCGGTGCTGGGCGTGGCGTCGTCGATCGAGCAGTGAAGTTCGTCGGCACCGCGGACGAAGCCGAAGGCGGGGGTGGCGTCGTTGATGGGGCCGCTGGGGCCGCTCGAGATCGTCGGTACCGACGGTGGCGTCGTGTCGACGGTGAAGGCTCGGGTGGCGGCGGCGCTCGTGTTCCCGAGGCTGTCTGCGGCGGTGACGTAGAAGGTGTGGGTGCCGTCGCTGAGCGTGCTCGCGTGAACGGAACCGTTACAGCTTGTGCTGGGCGTGGCGTCGTCGATCGAGCACGAAGCTCGTCGTCACCGACGAACTGAAGCCGAAGGCGGGGTGGCGTCGTTTGTGGGGCGGTGGGGCCGCTCGAGATCGTCGGTGCCGACGGTGGTGTCGTGTCGACGGTGAAGGCTCGGGTGGCGGCGGCGCTCGTGTTCCCGAGCGCGTCTGCGGCGGTGACGTAGAAGGTGTGTGGCCCTCGCTGAGCGTGCTCGCGGTGAAGGAACCGTTACAGCTTGTGCTGGGTGTGGCGTTCGTCGATCGAGCAGAAGTTCGTCGTCACCGACGAACTGAAGCCGAAGGCGGGGGTGGCGTCGTTTGTGGGGCCGGTGGGGCCGCTCGAGATCGTCGGTACCGACGGTGGTGTCGTGTCGACCGTCCACGTGTACGACGCCGTGCTCGTCTCCGAGTCGGCGTTCGTGGCCGGCACGGTGAACGTATGCGACCCGTCGGAGAGTCCGGAGTACCACCTGTGGAGACGTGCAGGCCACGCCGTGCCGTCGAGATCGCAGGCGAAGGTTGCGGTGGCGTCCGGTGAGCTGAACGCCGAACGTCGCCGTCGTAGCCGTCGTCGGGTTGGCCGGAGTTGAGTCGATCGAGACGCCAGGCGGGACGGCACCCGCGAGCGGGACGACCACAAGGAGCACGGCGCCCACCGCCACCGCCGTTGCGATGCGCAGTCGCCGCATCACGCTCCCCCTCCCAGCCCGAACGCAACGAGGATGCCGACCGCCATCGCAACGCCGGCCCCACCGAGCGCGAGCCGCCCATGCGCGAGCGTCTGACCGACCCTCGGCCCGACCGCGTATGCGACCCGGGCGGGTGCGAGCGAGAGCAGCACGAGAAGGGCCGAGAGACCGAGCAGGATCGCGCCGATCAGGGGGAATGCGGTGTCACTCCCTGTGGACGTGGGCGCCGTGGTCGCTGCCGCGGTCGCTGCTGCGGCCGCTGCCAGAGCGGCGGCCCGCTCTCGCGCCTGCGCCTTCCGGACCCGGGCGGCGGCCGCCTCTCTCGCCTCGAGGCGAGCCTGCCTGGCGCGAGCGGCCGCCTTTGCCTTCGCGGCCTTCCGGCGCGCCTGGGTCGCCGCCAGGGCCGTTGCGGCCTTGGCGGAGCTGGAGGCCGTCGAACCGGAGCTCGAGGAACCTGACGAGCTCGTGCTCGGTGCCGTCGCTCTCGGAGGTGCGGAGCTGGATCGTGTCGAGGTGGGCGTCGTCTTCACGGTGGCGGTGGGGGCGGGGGCGGGGTTGACCGGCGCCGGGTCCGGCTTCGGGTCTGCAGCAAGGCTTGCCGCGGGGACGACTGCCGCCACGATCACGATCGCAAGCATCCCGCGCATGGCACGTGATGCCAGATTCTGTTGCTTCCTCTGAAGCACGTCATCCCCCTTTTGACCCGGAGGACGGAATTCTACTTCAGAAAATCGCGGTAGGGCCGGGCAATTTCCCTCAGCCGGCCCGACCTCCGCTCACCGGCGGGAGCGCGCTCCAGGGGAACGTGATCCAGCGATCGGTGCGGCGCCAGACGTACTCGCACGCGACGGTCGAGCGAGACTTCTCGTAGAGCACGGCGACGCGCGTCTCACCCGTGCGACCCTTGCAGAAGTCTCGCACGAGCTCGAGCGTCGCACCCGTGTCGGCCACGTCGTCGGCGATGAGCACGCGCGCCGAGCCGAGGTCGATCAGGTCGGGCACGGGGGGAAGCAGCATCGGCAGCTCGAGCCGCTCGTCGATGCCGGTGTAGAACTCGACGCTGATCGTCGCGGTGTTCTTGACGCCGAGGGCGTAGGCGAGGGCACCCGCGATGAGCAGCCCGCCTCGCGAGATACCGAGGACGAGATCGGGAATCCAGTCATCTGCGAGCAGCGTCTCTGCGAGCTCGCGGCTCCCGGTGCCGAGATCGTCCCAGGTCATCGTCTCGCGCTCCACGAGGGAGACCGTATCGGGTCACGCCTCGGTCAGTGCCAGGGGCCGTCGTCCGGGCGGCGACGGAACCAGCCGAGCCAGAGCAGAATCGCGAGCACGGCGAGCGGAAGAACGATCGCGGCGACGATCCAGCCGATCGGACCCGCGGCCCCGGCGAGCAGGAGGAGGACAGGGAGCCCGATGAAGAGTGCGACGGCAACGGCGATCATGCCGGGGAGGGACATCGTTATCGCGCGCCCGATGCGGTGATCTCGTTCACCGCGGCGGCGCCGCCCTCGGGCATCGAGGTGATCCAGAGCATCAGGTAACGGCCGCTTCGGGGCGTGATCGCGAATGGCGTTCGCGCCTTCAATGACTGCTCTCTCGAGACGGAGACGAACGGCCCTGTGGGGGATGAGCCGACACGCACGTCGGCCGTGTAACCGGGTGTCTCGGTCGCGACGACGACCCGATTGGCCCGCACCGTTCGTCCCGCGTCGAGCACGAGACCGACGCCCGATTTTTCGAACGAGCGCCGATAGCGCTCGCTCGTCCACGCCGTGGCGAGGATGCCATCGGTGGCGAGCGGCGCGGCACTGTCGTTCTCGGAACGGTCGCCTTCCGGGTCATAGGCCCCGACACCCTTGACCGGGAGGCGCACGCTTCGCGGCTTCGGGGGCGTCGAGCTTGGAGTCGTTGTGCTCGGCGCTGTCGCTGCGGGCACGGTCGCGAGCTGCGCGTCAGTGCTTCCCCTCCCGGAAAGGACGATCGCCGCGAAGCCACCGAGTAACGCGACGAGCCCGGCTCCCGCAACGAGTCGGGTTCGCGTCGATCGGGAAGCGTGCACAGCTCGGCTCGACGGAGTCATCGCTCGATTTCACCGGCGGCGACTGCACACAGGATCGCACCCCAGATTGGAATGTCCGCGGTAAGGACGCTCTCGTCACGGCTGCACGAGTCGTGGCAGATCGGCCCAAGCCCGTCCAGGGTGGGAATGCCGAGCGCTCCGGCGAACGACGCATCCGAGCCCCCGCGCTCTGCGACCTCGAATGCTGCGCCGCCGAGTGTCAGCGCAGCATCGTGCGCGACCCGGAACATCGCGATGGTCTCCGTCGAGCGAAGCCACGCCGGCCTCGTGACACCTCCAGTGACTTCGAGCGTGACGCCCTCAGCCGACTCGGCGCTCACGTGCTCGGCGATGGCCCGCGCAAGCGCCTCGGCTGCAGCAGTTGTCGGTGCACGCAGATCGACGAGCAATTCGCCCTCGCCAGGGACGACCTGTCTCGCGGTGCCCGAACGGATGACGCCGACTGTTGCTCCGGTCTCTCCTTCGATGCGGCCCACCAGCCGTACGAGTGGAGCCAGGGCATTCGCATGTGGCGGCGGATCCGTCACGTGTTGCGACCGACCGACCGATCGCACGCGCATCGCACCCACGGCTTCCCGACTCGTGACGATGCCGCCTCCCGGACGGGCCGCCTCGAGCGTCAGACACGCATCCGCGGTCAGCGCCGCTTGCTCGATCGCCGGGCGTGACGCAACGCTGCCGGCCTCCTCGTCGGGAACGACGAGAAGCGTCACCTCGCCGAGCCCGTGCGGTCTGCGCCTCTCGAGGGCCCCGAGCGCAAAGGTCGCGGTCGCAAGGCATGCCTTCATGTCACCGACACCGGGACCCGTGAGCCGACCGTCACGGTCGGTCAGGAACGGCCACGATTCGGTCGTCCCGACGGGCCAGACGGTATCCGCGTGGCCGAGGATCAGCACGTGTCGACCCGGCCCCCAGCCTGAGCCTCGCCTCGAGGATGGGGCCGTAGCCGTCGAGATCGATGATTCGGGTCTCGACGCCCTGGCTCTCGAGCGAGCGCGAGAGGCGGGCAGCGACTGCCGCGACACCGGCGGCATGGTCGGTCGGGCTCTCGAGCTCCACGAGCTCTCCCGTCAACGCGACGATCGACGGGAGATCACGCGTTAGTTGCTCAGCGTAGAACCGGACGCGGTCGTCGGCAGGCATTCCGCTCTCGTCAGCAGTGTTCACGGGGGATTCGTGCGGTGTACGTGCGGGAGAAGAACAGTTCATCCTGATCATGCACGTCGAGTTCCGCAACCAGAGTGAACGCGTCGGCATCGGCCGTCATGCGGCTCTCGACATTGATCCGTGTTCGCCAGTCGCCCCGCTCGATTTCCATTACACGCCTGCACTCCACGGTGGCGGAAAGCGGCTCGCCCTCGACGACCGAGAATCGGATCGGGTCCTGATCGCGGATCTCGATGCCGTTCGAGAGCCGTCTCGCACCCCAGAGCGCTCGGGACATCTCGAAGTCGTGGCGGCCCGTCGTGACGTCGCGTGTGATCGTCCAGCGTGGGCTGCGCGGAGCGAGCCAATCGAAGGCCAGGCGCTCGGTCAGCTCCGGTTCCTCGAACGGGTCCTCGTCGACCCCGGCGTTCGGGGGGCGAACGGGAAGTTCGAGCTTGCTGCCGGAATCACAGGTCACGGTGATCTCGGCCGGATGCGGAGAGGGCCAGATCCAGGGCCAGTAGGACGTCGAGATGGATACGCGAAGCCGGTGCCCCGGAGGGACGGTTTGACCGATCGCCTTGAGCGGAACGCGCACGTCATACGTCAGCCCGGGGGCGAGGGGCTCCGCCGCGCTGTGGCCGTTCCGGTGGCAGAGATTCAGAATGCCGCGCGTGATCAGGGCTGAGGTTCCATCAGGGTGAACGTCGCAGAGTCGGACTGCGATGAACGCCGTGGGAACGTCCGCGGCGATCCGCAGTCGAACGACAGGCTTGCCCAGGATGTCGACGTACTCCTCGAGTGGCGGGGAGTCGAACGTCATGCTTCGCGCATCCTCGCACCGTTGATCGGCCGGAAGGTCGGCGGGGTTGCCGTAGGGCAACCACGAGCCCGCGTCGAGGCCAACCGTTGTCGGACTCGTGTGAGTCAGAGGGGTTCCGTCACCCGGGCTCCGGGACAGCGTCGCGGGCGCCAGGTACAGGCTCGTCAGCCCGAGTCGTCCGGAGGGCCACTGCTCCTCGCTCGCCCATTCTCCGGGGCGCTTGTCGTAGATGCCTTCAGGGCGCGCGCTCTCCTGGCGCCAGTAGCGCAGCATCGGCCCATCCATGACACCGTTGTCGACGCCCTTGAGCCAGTGATCCCAGAACCGAAGCGATTCCTGGAGAAAGCCGATCGCAGGGCCGGGAACTCCTTCCTCGGGCCACGTGTGCTCCCAGGGCCCGATGAGCCCTTTCCGTGGGCATTCGAGCCCCTCGAGGAGACGAAGGACGGCATCGGTGTAGCCGTCGGACCAGCCGCCGACGGCGTAGACAGCCGCGGTGATCGCCGAGTAGTCCTCACACACCGACCCCGGACGCCAGTAGTCGTCACGCTGCTGATGACTCATCCAGGTCTCGCACGAGAAGACACCCTCTTCGAGGCGCTCGCGCCACATCTCCCGCCAGTTCTCCCCGACGTTCTCGGGGTCCGGTGGTCGCGCGTTGTACGCGAGCAGGACCGTCCCCCAGGGGAGCATGTAGAAGCCGAGGGGAGCACCGCCCATGTAGTGGACGTCGTCGGCATAGCGGTCGTCCGTCGAGCAACAGGTGATGATCGCCTTGAGCTCCGGTGGGCGCAGCGCGGCAACCTGAAGGCTGTTGAATCCGCCCCACGAGATCCCCATCATTCCCAGGTTCCCGGTGCACCAGGGTTGCGCCGCGACGAAGCGGAGAACCTCGAGGCAGTCGAGTCGCTCCTGCGGGTGATACTCGTCGAGGAGGACTCCCTCGGAGTCGCCCGAGCCTCGGATGTCGACGCGGACAGCAGCGTACCCGTGGCCCGCAAGCCATGGGTGACGCACGGAGTCGTCGATCGCCGTGGCGTCGTTCTTGCGGTAGGGGAGATACTCGAGAACTGCCGGGACGGGGGCGTTCTCGGCACCGGAGGGCAGCCACACCTTTGCCGAGAGGCGCGTTCCGTCGGAGAGAGGAATCCAGATGTGAGGAAGTACTTCGACGTCGTACGGCAGCGACTCCAGCGTGCGGACGGTCGCGCTCACGCGAGGCCCCCTTCGCGCAGCGGGCGAGGCACGCCCGACGCGGCGTCGGGATCGATTGCCCGAAGCCTGAACTCGTCCAGCCACGGCGCGTAGGTATCCCAGAGTCGACGGAGAGCGAGGACCGGCTCCGGGTCGTCGTCCGAGCGAAGGTCGACCAGCGTCATTGCCGGGTCGAGCACCACGAGGAGCGCGCTCGATCGCGCCGGGGTCTGCTCGCCGCCCGCGTCGCGGCCAGCTTCGAGCGCGCGTGCGAGACGCTCCGCGAGCGTCTCGGAGGGTGCTGCCTCGAACGCTGCGACCATCGCGTCACAGACCCTCGGTGAAGCGAGAACGTTGCCGATCGCGACGCATTCACTTCCGTGCACCTCGGCCATCGTGGTCGTGACCTCGGCTCCACTGAACGACGCCGTCGCGCCCGAACCGTCGACGACCGCGAGCTGTCGCCAGCGCCCGAATGGCGTCGACTCGACGAGGGCTGCAACGGTCTCGGCTGCCGTATGCCCGACCCGAAGGAGATCGAGCCCCGCGGGGCCGAGTCGTGGGTCGGTCCGATGCTGCGTGAGCACGACGCCGACGTTTGCCTCCGCGAACGGTACGCGGGCGCCTACTGCGATATCGGCGGTTGCCACGCAGGCACCGAAGGCGCCGGTACGTCCGCAGCGTCCTGCGAGCGCGTAGGTCAAGGGGTCACGATGTCCCGCGCGTCAGCACCCGGAACCAGCCAGACGTCTTCGGGCTCGAACCCGAAGGCCGTCGCGTGCTCGACATCCTTGGCATCCCCGGACACCGCCGCATGAAGCTCGACGCCCGGGGCCTCGGGGTCGAGATTGATGTGGATCGCCGGCCCGACGAACGAGACATCCGCGACCCGCCCTCTCACGGTGATCGCGCCGGAGTCCGGGAGACACCGTTCGGGGCGGACGACTCCGACAACGGGCGCTCCGCGCTCGAGTCCCGCCGTGCCGGGAACGCTCCAGGTCCCGAGCATCCCGAAGTCGGCGCGGTAGCGGGAGCCGTCCCGGTCGACGATTCGTCCGGGGAGGCGATTGGCGGCGCCGACGAAGCCGGCAACGGCCAGTGTCGCCGGTCGCAAGTAGACATCCTGAGGGCTCCCGACCTGGTCGATCCGGCCGTGCTGCATGACGGCGACCCGGTCGGACATCGAAAACGCCTCCTCCTGATCATGCGTCACGTAGACGAACGTGATCTCCACCTCGTGCTGCACCTGCTTGAGAAATGTCCGGAGCTCGCGCCGGAGCTTCAGGTCGAGGGCACCGAGCGGCTCGTCGAGCAGCAACACCTTCGGATCGAGGACGAGCGAGCGTGCAAGCGCGACTCGCTGTTGCTGGCCGCCCGAGAGCTGGCGTGGCCGGGCGGTCTCTCGCCCCTGCAGTTGGACGAGGTCGAGCATGGACTCGACACGGCGGCGCACCTCGTCGCCGGGCGTGCGGCGCTCGCGCAAGCCGAACGCGACATTCTCGAATACGTCGAGATGTGGGAAGAGCGCGTAGTTCTGGAAGACGGTCGTGACGGGTCGTCGGTAGGGCGGCACACCCCTCATCGGCTGGCCCTTGACCTCGATCTGGCCGCCGGTCGGCTCCTCGTGGCCGGAGATCATCCGCAGCGTCGTCGTCTTGCCACACCCACTCGGCCCGATCAGCGAGAAGAACTCACCGTCGGCGATGTCGAGGTCGATGCCATCGACGGCCGCGACGTCGCCGAAGCGCCGTTCCAGTCCGATCAGGCGGACGGCGGGCTGACGTTCGTCGCTGGGAGCGATCGGGCCTGCGTCCGTCATGCGGCTCCTGGCCCTGCCGACTCGCGCCTCGAGCTCGACCCCGCGGCCGACCGGAGCCCGAAGATGACGGCAGCGATGGCGAGGAGAAGGGTCGTCGCCAGCATGACGAGGACGCCGATCGCGTTGACCTCCGGTGTGACGCGAATCCGGATCTTGCCGAGGAGCAGCACCGGGAGCGTCTCGGTCTCCGTGCCGCCGAGGAACAGCGACGTAACGACATTGTCAAGCGAGAACGTGAAGACGAGCAGGCTGGCGACGATGAGGGCGGGAAGGATCGAGGGGAACGTGACACGCCGGAACGTGCGCCACGGCGTAGCCCCGAGATCGGCTGCGGCTTCCTCGAGATCGGGCGTCATCGTCGCGAAGCGTGCCTGGAGGACGATCGTCGCATAGGCGGAGTTGAACACCACGTGGCCGATCACCACGGTCGCGAGGCCGAGAGCAACGTCGAACCGGCGCAGGAGAAGGAACAGACCGATCGCGATCACGGTTTCCGGGAGGATGATTCGCATGTACGTGCTCGCGTCGAGCATTCCGCGTCCACGCCGGGATGCGCGCCTGGCCCACATCGCCGCCGTCAGCGCGATTGCGACGGCGAGCGCCGTCGAAACGGCGGCGACCTCGAGGCTCGTGAAGAACGAGTTTCGGACGCGGGCGTCGCCGAGTGCCTCGCCGTACCACTCCGTCGTGAACCCACCCCAGCCGACGAGCAACTCGTCGGCGTTCAGGGAGTTCGCGACCACGAGCCCCAGCGGAACCCAGAGCCCGAGCAGGACGACGATCGACGCGACGGCGACTCCCGAGGGACGCTTCACGACAGCACGTCTTCGTAGCGTCGGAGGCGCGAGCGGGCGATGAGGAGGATTCCGGTCAACACGACCATGAGGGTCGTTGCGAGCGCGGAGCCGAACGGGTAGTCGCCGACCTTGAGGAACTCGTCGGCGATCACGTTGCCGATCATCAACGTCTTGCCTCCGCCGAGGATCGCGGGGATGACGTATTCGCCGGTCGCTGGGATCCCGACGAGGATGCAGCCCGCGATGATCCCGGGGGCCGCCATCGGCAGGATCACGCGCCGGAACGTGCGGTACCCGGTGGCTCCGAGATCCGCGGCAGCCTCGAGCACAGCCGGGTCGATCCGCTCCAGGGCGACGAACAGCGGCAGGATCATCAGCGGCAGGTACGTGTAGAGGATCCCGATCGCGATCGCCTCCGGCGAGTAGAGGATCCCGGGTGCGTTGGAGGAGATCCCGAGGGCGCTCGAGAGGTTCCAGAGGGGCCCACCGTCGCCGAGGAGGTTCACGAGCGCGTACGTTCGAACGACGAACGACGACCAGAACGGGATCATCACGGCGAGCAGCGCCAGGTTCTGCTGCCACCCACGGAGGCGACTGATCCACAGCGCGACAGGGAAGCCTGCGATCAGACACATCAGGGTGGCGGCCGACGAGAGCAAGAGGCTCCGGCCGATCGGGAACAGGTAGAGGCTGTCGAAGATGCGGGAGAAGTTCTCGAGGTTCCAGCCCCATGTCACCTGGAACGTGACCACGTTGATCTGCCCGAACGAGTAGAGCAGCAACAGCGCGAGTGGGAGAAAGAAGAACAGCCCCGTCCACACGGCGGTCGGGAGGACGAGGAGGCCGCGCAGGTGGGCAGGGCGGCGCCCCGGCACGGCAGGATTCTTCGGAGAAGCCACTGAGCGAGGATTCATATCAGTCGCCCGCGGGTGGCCGGACGGTCCCGGTCGAGCGCCCTGTAGCATCGAGGCGTGGGGAGCTTTACGCGTGCCGTCTACGTCGACACCGCGCGGGCCGACCGCCACGACGGGCCCGATCGGCTGCGCGACGCGGGGTACGTCGTCGATGAGGTGATCGCCTCGACACCGGGTGATGTGTGTCGCGGCGCGCGCGAGGCGCAGGTCGTGTTGCTCGGAGACAGCCCCTTCACGAGAGACGTCTTCGCCTCGCTGCCCGATCTCGAGCTCGTCTCGACCGTGACCGTAGGGGTCGACCAGGTCGATCTCGAGGCGGCACGCGAGCATGGGGTGTGGGTTGCGAATACCCCAGGTGCCGTCACCGAGGAGGTTGCCGCGACCGCGCTCGCGATGGCTCTCTCCCTCGTTCGCCATCTTCCCTTCCTCGATCGTCATGTGCGGGAGGGCGGCTGGGACGCGTTCTCGACAGGCCCGAGGAGACGACCGTCGACGCTCACGCTCGGCATCGTCGGCCTCGGGCGGACGGGACGCCGGCTCGCCGAGATCGCACGACCCGTCTTCGGGAGGATCGTCGGGAGTGATCCGCTTCCGATCGAGCCACTGCCCGCTGGGATCGAGCTCGTCTCGTTCGATCAGATCCTCGAGCAGGCCGACGTGATCTCTCTCCACGTTCCGGCCGAGCGAGGGGCGGCGGCACTCGTCGACACCGACGTGCTCGAACGGTGCAAGGCAGGCGCGTATCTCGTCAACGTGTCGCGCGGGGCGCTCGTCGATACCGCCGCGTTGCTCGCAGCGCTCGATTCGGGACACCTGGCGGGCGCGGGGCTCGACGTCGTTGCTGGAGAGCCGCCTGCTGCCGATGCCGCGATTCGCACCCACCCACGCGTGATCGTGACACCGCACGCAGCCTTCTACAGTGCCGAGTCGGAGGCCGCAGCCTGCGCTCACCAGGCAGAGAACGTGATCGCCTGGTCGCGCACGGGGCGGCCGCTCACACCCGTCGTCGAGGGGAGGCTCAGGTGAGCTCGTGTGGGGTCGCCGTCGTCGAGCGCCTCGCCGCCCGCGGAGTGGAGGTCGTCTTCGGCATCCCCGGCGTCCACACGCTCGAGTTGTACCGCGGCCTCGAGCAGACGGGTATCCGTCACGTCACGGCCCGCCATGAGCAGGGAGCGGGGTTCATGGCGGACGGATATGCGCGGGTATCCGGTCGGCCGGGTGTCGCGTTCGTCATCTCGGGGCCGGGCGTGACGAACATCCTGACCCCGCTCGGGCAGGCGCGCCACGACTCGCAGTCCTCTGCTTGTCGTCTCGGGGGCGGTCGATACCGCCCACGCCGGGCGACGGTTCGGTGTCATCCACGACCTTCCCGATCAGGCAGCCGTCACGGCAGCTGTGACGCTCCGTACTCTCGCGCTCCTCGACCCTGCACTCGTCGATGACGTCGTCGCAGAGGCGTGGGACGTGCTGGCAGGGGCATCCGGCTCGCCGGGGCCGGTGCACCTCCAGATCCCGATCGACGTCTCCCGCCTGAGCGGGGCCGCCGGTTCGACGCGTCGCGAGCACGTGCCGGCCCGTCCTTCTCCGGATGTGGCCGCCGTCGCCCGCGCCTCGGAGTTGCTGGCCGGCGCCCGTGCGCCCGCGATCATCCTCGGGGGAGGTGCCCGCGATGCCGGCGTCCCGGCAGCGCGCCTCGCCGAGAAGCTCGGCGCCCCGATCGGGATGACGATCAACGCGAAGGGAGCAGTACCCGCGACCCACCCTCTTGCCGTGCCGTCGCGCATGGGTTTCGCGCCGGTCGATCGGCTCTTCCTCGACGCAGACGTGGTGCTCGCCGTCGGCACCCAGCTCTCGGATCTCGACTGGTGGATGCTCGCGCGTCCATTCGGGTTCTCCGGGTCGATCATCCGCGTCGACCTCGACGAGGCTGCCTTCGACGTCCCGCTCCCCTCCACGGTTGCGATTCGGGGAGACGCCCACGAAGCCCTCGCCGCGCTCGAAGCCTCCGTCGTCGACTCGGGTCGCGAAGTCGATGCTGCGAACCGCGTCCGCGAGGCACTCGGGTCGATCGTCTGGCCGCACGATCTCGAGAGCCACATGCCGCTCGTGCGGGCGATCGACGAGGCCCTTCCATCCGACCGAATCGTGACCGTGGACTCGACCCAGCCCGGCTACGCCGCAAACCACGCCCTCGACGTCCACCGACCACGCTCGTGGCTGATGCCGATCGGCTACGGCACGCTCGGTTGCGCGCTGCCGATGGCCATCGGTGCGTCCGTCGCGGCGCCGGATCGGCCGGTTCTCGCCCTTGCGGGTGACGGAGGGTTCCTCTTCACCGTGCAGGAGCTCGCGACCGCGTGCGACCTGCGTCTCCCGTTGCCGATCGTGATCTGGAACAACCAGGGCTACGGTGAGATCAGGGACGCCATGGCCCTCGATCACATCAGCCCGATCGGGACCGACGCGACGGCGACCGACTTCGTGCGCATCGCTGAGGGCTTCGGCTGTCACGGTGTCCGGCCCCGCTCGCTGGACGAGGTCTCGACCGCGATCGGCACAGCGCTCGCGGCCGATCGCCCCACCGTGATCGAGGTCACGCCGGAGGCCGTCGCGCATGGCTGAGCAGGTCGCGCGAGGAAGACGTGCCGCTGTGGCGGCCGGTCATGCGGCCGAGGTCGAGGCGGCCCTCGTGACGCTCGAGGCCGGAGGCAACGCGATCGACGCCATGGTCGCGGGCGCGTTCTGCGCCTGCGTCGTCGAGCCGAACAATGCCGGGCTCGCGGGCTACGGCCATCTCTCCGTCTGGCTGCCCGAGCAACGCGAGTTCTTCACCGTCGACCATGGCCCGCGTGCGCCTGCAGCGGCAACGGACGACATGTTCACGGTCACCGGAGCTGCCCTTCGTGCGCGGGATGCATGGCCCCACGTCGAGGGCCGCGAGAGCGAGCTCGGTGGCCTCGCGACGGCGGTTCCGGGCGCCGTGGCAGGGCTGTGCGCGGCACACCGACGCGGTGGCAGGCTCCCGCTGGCGGTCGTCCTCGAACCGGCGATCGCTGCCGCGGATGCCGGGGTCGCGGTCGACTGGCACCTCGGCCTGACGATCCTGCAGCGACTCCACGACATTCGCCTGCAGCCCAGTGCGGCGGCTGTGCTCCTGCAGAACGGGGACCCGCCGACCGGGCACGACGACTGGGGCCGCGGATCACGCCTCGACACGAGTGCGCTCGCGGGAACGCTCAGGGCGATCGCCGAGGAGGGCGAGTCCGCGTTTACCGACCTGGAGCGGGCGCAGTACATCGAGCGCGCGGTTGCGGAAGCCGGCGGCATCCTGACTGCTGCCGACGTTGCTGCCTACGTGCCGAGGCTCGTCGCCGAGACGCCGACCCGCTATCGCGGCTGGAACCTCACGACGGCGGAAGACGACCTGGGCCACGAGCTGTTCGGAGTTCTTGCGAGCTTCTCCCTCGGCGAGCTCGATCCCGGCTCCGCTCGCGAGCTCCATCTGCTTGCCGAGGCGTTCGGGCACGTCTTCGTCGACGCGCTCGCGTGGTCCGGCGATCCGTCAGTCACGCCCGAGATCTCCGCCGCCCTCCGCGATCCTGCCTACGCGCGCATTCGGGCCGACGCGATCGATGGCGGCCGCGCCGCGCCGCGACCGCTCGCCGCCGGGGCACCAATCGGCACCGCGTCGCCGGCAAGCGGGTCGGGAGGCGTCACCGGCACGACGCAGGTGGCCGTCATCGACGGCGACGGAATGGCCGCCGTCGTGATCACGACGATCGGACAGGACTTCGGCTGTCTCGTCCACGTGCCCGAGACCGGGCTCTTCCTCAACACCGGGATGGCGAATTACGACCCGGTCCCGGGCCGGGTCAACTCGATCGCTCCGGGGAAGATGCCGCTCTTCGGCGTTCCCGCGGTTCTCGCCACGAACGAGGACGACGTCGCCGTGCTCGCGTGCGGAGGATCGGGCGGGTATCGGATCACGAGCAGCGTTGTGCACTCGACGATCAACGCACTCGACCACGATGCGTCGGCGGGCGACGCCGTCTCGTGGCCTCGTGTCTGGAGTCAGGGCGAGGAGACCTACGTCGACGACAGGCTCCCGCGCGCCACGCTCGAGGCGCTCGAGGCCATGGGGCACACGCTCGTCCCCCAACCGCTCACACCGGCCTACGAGCCGTTCGCTCGCGTCAGTCTCGTCCGTCGGCACGCAGACGGCACGCTCGAGGCCGCATCCGATCCGCCGTGGCACGGCGCCGCCGGCGCGCTCTAGCGCGACGACCCACACCATCTTGCAGGAACTCGTCCTTCGAAATCAATCCGAACAGTAAGGAGAACACGTCCGTCATGCAGCAGAGTGAATCGCGGTCGGAGGAAGCAATCGTCGCCCAGATCGATCAGCTCGTCCCGCACTTCCGTGAACGTGCGCGGTCGTACGACGACGCCTCGTCATTTCCGCGTGAGAACTTCGACGATCTCCGCAGCCTCGACCTCGTCGCACTGACAGCCGACGAGGCAGCGGGTGGTCGCGGGCTGTGGTCCGAAGGCTCGTTCCTGCCGTACTACAGGATCCTGGAGGCGCTCGCGTACGCCGATTCGTCGACCGCGCAGCTGATCCAGGTTCACTCCCATGCGCTCGGATACATCTCACGGCACGCCGACGACGTGCAACGCGAGCGCTTCCTCGTTCCGATCGTCCAGGGGAAGCAGCTCCTCTCCTCGGTCGGCAGTGAGACGGCTCCGACGACGACGGCGTCCGGTGTCTACAACTCCGAGTTGACCCCGGACGGCGACGGATTCCGGCTCACGTGCACGAAGCACTTCGCCTCTCTCGCGCCCGATGCCGACTGGCTGCTGATCTGGACAGCCGTGCCCGGTGACGAGCCCTACCCGGATCGGACGGTCACCGTTCTCGTCCCGCGCACTGCACCCGAGGTGACGCTCGTCGACGAGTGGGACGTGATGGGAATGCGCCCAACTGTCTCCTTGGGGCGTCCGGATCGAAAACTTCCGCGTCGAGCCCGAGGCCGTGATCGGAACACCCGGGGCCTGGGTCAATCGAGACCCACGGACGTTCACGCTCGCCTTTGCGGCGAACCACGTCGGTGTCGCGCGCGCCGCACTCGACTTCGCATCGGAGTGGGCGCACGCTCGTCCCTACCTCGGCGAGAGCGATCTCGTCCAGGCAGCGATCGGGGAGATGGCAGCACAGGTCTTTGCGGCGCGGAGCGCCGTCTTCGCGGCCGGCAGCACGTGGGACACGGGGGACTGGCGCCAGGCGGAGACGCAGTCACTGATGGCGGTGCACCTGGCGAAGAACGCGGGCCTCGGAGTGACCCGACGTGCGTTCGAGATCTGTGGCGCTCGCGCTGCATTCCGCCTCTACCCGCTCGAGACGTGGTATCGCGACATCCGTACGCTCACGCTCCACGTGCGCGACGACATGCAGATGCGTGAGCTCGGGCGGGGCATCCTCGCGGGGGACGGCGCGTCGAAGGCGGCGCTCGACACGTCCGTGATCCAGGTGCGCAACGCGTAGCGCCCTACCCCCACTAGGAGATCTCGACCGTGAGGTAGGCGCCCTCGACGCTGACGGGCAGCGTCTCGGCCGTGTACGGCCCGGGGAGCATGCCCGGGCGTGGAGGCTTCAGGAGCTCGGCCTGCTCGACGACCTCGACCTCGTAGGCACGCACGCGCGTACGTTCGGGGTCGAACCACGACGCTCCGGTGCGCAGGTCGAACTCCCACGCGTGCCACGGGCAGCGAATGATCTCGTTCGGCCGGTCGTAGTCGTACTCTCCCGGCCCCGAGGAGTGGAGCGCTCCGATCTGGACGCCCTCGCAGAGCGGCCCCCCCTGATGCGGGCACCGGTTCCGGACGGCCAGGTACTCGCCGTCCACGTTGAAGACGCCGATCGAGCGACCCGCGACCTCGACGATGAGGCGCCCTCCCGGGGGTATCTCGTCGACTGCCGCGACGACGTGCCTGGCCATCGGCTCAGGACACCAGGGGGCGGTCGGCGAACCCGTAAAGAGCGAGCGCGTTCTCGCGCATGATCGCGTTGCGGAGCGCTGGTTCGAGCCGGACGGGGATCGCCCGGTCGGGAGCGTCGAAATCCCAGTGCGGGTAGTCGGTCGCAAACATCAGGCGGTCGGGCATCGCGAGTTGCTCGAGGAGCACGGTGAACTGCTCGGGAGGCTCGGGCTCCTCCATCGGCTGCGTCGAGATCCAGAACGACTCGCGAATGATCTCGGAGGGCGGCCGGTCGACGTGGGGAGTTTCGGTTCCGCAGCTTCGCCCAGGCCCGATCGAACCGCCACATGAGACTCGGAAGCCAGGCGAATCCGCCCTCGATGAGGACGACGTTGAGCCCGGGAAAGCGGGCGAAGCACCCCTCGGAGACGAGGCTGACGACCTGTGCCTGGAACGCCGCCGCCATCGCGCTCGCATCCTCGATGTAGTAGCTCGGGAAGCCGGTCGGTGTGATCGCGTGGCCACCCCAGCCGCCGTTGTGGATCCCGATCGGTAACCCGTGACGGAGGGCAGCTTCGTAGATCGGCCAGTACTTCCGTTGCCCGAGCGGCTCGTTCGTGCGGGAGAGGACGAGCACCTGCACGAACCGTGGATCCTCCGCGACGCGGTCGATCTCCGCGGCCGAGGCGACCGGGTCCTCGTACGGAACCACGATCGAGGCGCGAAGCCGTTTGTCGCGCGACAGCCATTCCTCTGCGAGCCAGTCGTTCGCGGCGCGGGCCATGACTCCGGCAAGTTCGAGATTGAGCATCTCGCCGATCCCGAAAAGCGGGTTGAGCAACGCGAACTCGACGTTCCAGCGATCGAGCAGCTGCGTCTTCATGAACTCGAGATCCGACGCGGGCGGGCCACCGTCCGGAGGCCACGAGTCGACCCGCGATGCCCGAGGGGTCGGGCGTGGATACTCGGCGCCCAGATAGGAGCGGTCGCCGAGGTTCTCGCGCACCTTGCGGAAGACGGCCGAGAGATGGGTGAGTGCCTCGCGGCGCTCGCGCCACTCCTTCGGCATGTACGGCGCCAGCGCGTCGTCGTCGGGCAGCGCGTTGTGAACGTCGCAATCGACGATGCCGGGGATGGGGCGTTCTCGGGATCGTGTCAGGAGTCATGGGCGTCAGGCTGTAGAGGGCGGTGGCATTTCCACCCATGATGGCGCGGAGGAGCGTGTCCGGGATACCGGGAGGAATTGCTTCGGCGTCGTCGGCGAATTGCCAGTGGGGGTAGTCCGTCGCGAAGCAGAGCATCTCGGGGCAGTCGATCTGCGCGACGACGCGCTGCGAACTCGACGGCATCGGGAACATCGAACGGCTGCGTCGAGAGTCGCACGTGCTCGCGAAGGTATGCCGACGGCGCCCGTCGCGTCCACGGAATCTCGCGACGCAGCGCCCGCCACAACCGGTCGAAGCGCCACATGAGACTCGGCATCCAGGCAAAGCCGCTCTCCAGGCAGATCACGCGCAGCCCCTCGAAGCGGTCGAACACTCCCTCGGAGACCAGGCTCATGAGCTGCGACTGGAAGGCGTTCGGCCCGTCGACGAACTCCTCGATGTACGTCGTCGGCCAGCCGACCGCGGTCGGTGGGTTACCGGGGTATCCGCCGAAGTGCAGAGCGACGACGAGCCCGTGACGGTGAGCTGCCTCGAGCACGGGCCACCACAGTCGGTTGCCGTACGGCGCGAAGGATCGCACCGGAAGCACCACCTGCACGAAGCGCGGATCCTCGGCGGCACGGTCGATCTCCTCGGCCGCGAGCTGAGGTGAGGCGGGCACGACGATCGAGCCGCGCAGTCGCGCGTCGCGGTCGAGCCACTCGCGCTGGAGCCATGTGTTGACTGCCCGGGTCAGGGCGACCGCGGCATCCGGGTTCTTGATCGCCTCTGCGGAGTACGAGCAGACGAGGATCGCCGTCCGGACGTCCCAGGGGTCGAGCACGTTCCGTGCCACGTCCTCGACGGAGCTGGCCGCCGGAGGCTCGACTCCAACGAGCTCGGGTCGCAACGACGTTGCCGCGCTCGGCGGGTGTGCGTTGTCGGTCGGGCCGCGAAACTGCGTCGTCGTTGCCACCTCGCGCCAGTGGTCGTCGAGGTAGGGGAAGAGCGTCTCGATGCTCGGCTCTGCAGCGTGGACGTCGCAGTCGACGATCGTGATCCCCGCAGGGAGGCCCGCCGCTGCGCGTCCGGTGCTCATCCGCGGTCGAGCCCGAGCGCGCGCCGATCGGGCACGGTGATGTGAAGCAGGTTCCCCTCGGGATCGTAGAAGCTGCGGTAGCGATACCAGTCCGACTCGACGATCTCGCCCGCCCACGGAACGCCCTTCGCCGTGAGCTCGGCGATCGCGTCCTCGAGGTCGGGAACGGCGAAGGCGAACGACTCGAATCCCGGTGGCCCTTCGCCCGGGATGCGCCGCGCCAGTCCCTGACCTTCGATGTGGATCATGTAGATCGAGACGTCTCCGGCCTGGAACCCGGCCCAGCCGCTGTCCGGCGTCGTACGGGAAGAGCAACGGCACGCCGAGGACGTCGCGGTAGAACGCGACCATGGCGTCGAGGTCGGTGCAGAGAACGTCGATGTTGTCGATGCGCATCACGGAGTCCATGCCCTGACGGTACTGGCGGCGGTCGGGCTCGCGCAAGCGGGTGCCGATTCGACGGCCTGAATCGGTCATCTAGCGCTGACCCCATGGAGCTCGAGGTCGCATTTACGGCGCGCCAGCTCGAGCTCCTGCGCGAGGCGAGAGACCGCGGACGCGCCCGACCAGACGCATCGAGGAGTACATCGCGCAGGCGTTCGGCGCCGACGCAGAGCGCGAGCATCTCGACCTCGTGGATCACGATGAGCTCGACTGAGGCGGTTGTCGTCGCGTCAGGGTGAAGCGGCGTGCGTCCAGATGACCGCTCGCGACACGCTGCGGGTCGAGCAGACGACGGGCGGGCAGTGCGCCGACCTCATTGCCTGGGGTGCGGGGGACGGAGGCGAGCGGTTCTCGCCGGCGATCACGCGGTCTCGCGAAGGCGCGTCACCCGGCCTTGGCGCCTCGCTGTGGTCGGCGTGGCCCCACGAGCGACCGCTGCTGGAGATCATCGCCGACACGGCTCCGGGTCATGACCTCCTCCATCCCGGCGTGCACGCCGGGCGAGTACGGCGGGATCGGCGCGCGCGGCGAGCCGTCATGCGCCGCGGTTCACGCTGCTGCGGCCGCGCTCTGGGACATCGCGCCGGATCAGTTCCCGACCCCTTCAACCTCTGGTTCACGGCGACTCTGGCGCCGAGCGGTGAGATCGACTGGCGCCCGACGCCGACGGCGGCGGGTGACCACCTCGAGCTGCGCGCGTGGGTCGACTGCCTTGTCGTCGTCAATCCGTGCGTCGACGACCTGTTCGGATGCTCGGCCGTCCCGGGTGGCTCGATCCGCGTCACGCACAGCACCCTGGGTGCACCGAGAGTTGCGATTACCGTCGACGGCTCTCCCGTTGCGGTCGAGCGTCTCGCGATCCGGCCGAGGGGCGCCGAGGCGGCGATCCTCGAGGCGCATGCCAGACGACGATGCTCGCGCGCAAGCCGTGCGGCGTGGGGCCCTTCGTCAGGCTCTCCGGTCTGCCGAGCGGCGGCGCGGCGCGCGGCGGAGCACCGTCGCGTGACTCGGCCGGTCATGGTCACAGCAGCGGCGGTCAGGCTCGGGCCGACGTTCGGGGATCCGGCAGGGAACCTCGCGCTGACCCTTGCCGCGATCGAGGAGGCCGCAGCGATGGGTGCTCGCCTGATCGTGCTTCCCGAGCTCGCGACCTCGGGGTACAGCTTCGAGAGTCCCGACGAAGCACGTGCGCTCGCCGAGACGATCCCCGGGCCCGCCTCGAGCGCGTGGGCTGCCGCTGCCGCGCGACACGGCGTTGTGGTCGTCGGAGGCATCTGCGAGCTCGATGCCGAGGGCAGTCTCCGGAACTCCGCAGTCGTCATCGATGCCGATGGCTCATTCCTCTGCGTCTATCGCAAGATCCACCTCTGGGGGATCGAGACGACGATCTTCAGCGAAGGAGAGGAGCCACCGCCCGTCGTCGAGACGGCGGTCGGTCGCATCGGCGTCGGCATCTGTTACGACCTCTGGTTCCCCGAGCTCGCACGCTCGCTCGCGCTCCGTGGCGCTCAGATCCTCACGTATCCGAGCAATCTGAGCCTCTCCGCACGGCAGGAGGAGATCCCGCATCTCGAGGTCGTCGTTCCCATCGCGACGGCCCATCTCAACCGTGTCAACGTCGTCGTCGCTGACCGCTGCCTGACCGAGCGCGGTAACCGGTGGCTCGGCGCGGCGCTCGTGATCGACGCAGACGGGGTCGTCGTCGCAGGCCCTCCGGCCGGGGACGCGCCGGCGGTCGCGTCGGGGACCTTCGACGTGGCACGGGCAGACGACAAGAGCTGGGGGGCGTTCAACGACGTCCTGGCCGATCGGCGGCCGGAGACCTACGAGACCTAGTGCGGTGTCTCATAACGAGCTGTTTCCTGTCAAGCGTAAGACGCCGCACTAGACGGCGTCGACGGTCGTTTGCGCTGGCCGGGACGCCCGTGGTAGAAGAGAGGCTCGCGCCGTCGTGTCCCGGCGTTCCAGATCTTTCGAGACGGGGAGGAAAGAAAGCATGACGTCGATCGGTACGCCGCAGTTGCCCGATTACAACCCTCGGATGTCGCGTCGACGGCTCGTGCAGATCGCGGGGATCTCGTATGTGACGCTGATCGCGGCAGCGTGCGGGAGTGACGAGAAAGAGACTGCAGCGCCCCTCTCCGGAACCGATCGTCATGATGAACTATCCCGACTGGATGGGGAAGACGACCGTCGCGGATTTCAAGGCGGCGACGGGCGTCTCGGTCAAGCAGGTCGAGGGTCTCACGTCGGGCACCTCCGCTGCAGCCGCCCAGATCGCGCAGAACAAGGACTCGTACGACATGTCTCTCGGCGGCCCGGTGCTCGCAGCGCAGCTCGAGGCCGGCGACCTGTTGCAGGAAGTCAACTTCGACAACATCCCGAACATCTCGAACGTCGATCAGCACTTCCGCGACTCCTACCCGTGGGGCCCGCCGACCGACTTCGGCAAGACCGGGTTCGCGTATCGCAAGGATCTGATCTCGGAGACGCCGACGAGCTGGGCTGACTTCTGGGCGCTCGCCAAGAAGTATCCGGGCAAGACCACGATGATCGACTACGACGTCGACACCCTGGGCGTGGCGCTGCTCCACAAGGGCTACTCGGTCAACTCGACGGAGGAGTCGGAGATCGATGCTGCGCGTGACGCGCTGATCGAGATCAAGCCGGACCTGCAGGCATTCCTCGCGACGGACTTCACGAAGCCGCTGCTCAAGGGCACGGCGTTCCTCGCGAGCTCCTACGACTACGACATCGCGGCCGCGCAGGAAGAGAACCCGAACGTCGTCTGGGTTGCTCCCGAGGAGGGAATGCCGGCGTATCTCGACGGCTGGCTCGCGGTCAAGGGCACCGAGAAGCTGCCCGAGGTCGAGGCCTTCATGAACTTCCTGCTCGAGCCGAAGAACTACGCCGGATTCATCAACAACACGGGTGCTGCGTACGTGATGCCGGCCGCCGAGCCGTACATCAAGAAGTCGATCACGTCCAATCCGAGCCTCAAGTTCGTCGACGAGGCCGTGCAGACGATCGAGTTCGAGAAGTTCCTCGGCGAGGAAGCGACCAAGATCCGGAATCGCGCCTGGCAGGAGGTCAAGAACGCCTAGGCAACGCCGGACGCGCGAGGCGCGGAGCGCTGCAGCTCGTCGATCCGCTCATACCGCGCTACGAGGCCGGCGTCCCGGCCGCCGAGCTCGCGCGCGGGCTCGGCGTCGAACGGGTGGCGCGCCTCGACGCGAACGAGGCGTGGTTCGGGCCGTTCCCGCAGGCCGTCGCCGCCGCGCAGGCGGCAGCCGGCTTCGCCCACCGCTACCCCGAGCTCGGGGCGGACCTGCTTCGAGCCGCTTGCCGTGCGCCACGACGTGCCGGTCGAGCTCGATCGCGCTCGGGAACGGCGCCGACGCGCTGATCGGGCTGATCTGCGCGGCGCTGCTGCGACCCGGTGACGAGTGCGTCATGGCCGATCCGTCGTACGTGAGCTACGCGCAGGACACGCTGCGTGCGCGTGCGACTCCCGTCGCGATCCCGGTCCTTCGCGGACGGACGCCTCGATCTTCCGGCGATGGCCGCGTGCCGTCGGCCCCTCGACGCGTCTCGTCTACGTCTGCAATCCGAACAACCCGACCGGCGGGATGTGCACGGCCGACGAGCTCGACGCGTTCCTCGATGCCGTTCCCGAGGATGTCGTCGTCGTCGTCGACGAGGCATACGCCGAGTACATCGACGATCCCGAGCTACCCGAACGGTCCGGCTCTCGCACGCACGCGCCCGAATGTGGCGGTGCTGCGCACCTTCTCGAAGCTCTACGGGCTCGCGGGGCTCAGGATCGGCTACGTCATCGGGCCGCCGTGGCTCGCCGACGCCGTCAACGCGCTGCGCCACTGGTACGACGTCTCCGACGCGGCGATCCTCGCCGCTTCGGCCTCGCTCGAAGATCCGGCCGAGGTGACGCGCCGCCAGCAGATCACGCGCGAAGCCCGTGCCCTTCTCGTCGCAGCGCTCGAGGCGTATGGCCTGAAGCCGCTTCCGTCTGTCGGCCCGTTCGTGGTCGTTCCGGTCGACGATGCAGACGGCCTGGCGGAAGGCTTCCTCCGGCATGCTGTCGTCGTTCGCCCCTACCCTCACGCGAACGGCACGTTCATCCGGATTGCAGTCGGTGGGGACGAGGATCTGCGCCAGGTCAGGCCGCGCTCGTTGCGCTCTCTGCCGAGGGTCACTGCTCGAGAAAAATCATCTAGGGTGAGGACGACGATGACCGACGCTGCTCCGATCGGTGACCTGGACGGCTCGGAGGCGCCGGCCGCAGACGGCGGCGGAGGGCGACGTCGCTCTCGCGCAGATCGCGCGGCCCGCCGCACGGCGCGGCTCGATCACGCCCACTTCGTCTCCACGTCGCTCGAGAACGCACTCGGGACCGTCAGCCTCCTGACCGAGGAGCAGATCGAGGCGATCCACGAGGCATCGCTGCAGCTCCTCGAGGAGATCGGGATCGAGTTCATGGGCGCGAGCGCCCGGGAGACGTTCCGTGCGGCCGGTGCAATCGTCGACGACGAGACAGGCCTCGTCCGGATCCCTCGCGAGGTCGTGGAAGCCGCCGTGAGCTCTGCCCCGCGGGAGTTCACCGTCACGCCGCGCGGTGCGGACCAGGAAGATCCACGCCGGCGGCACGTCCGTCGCCTTCGGTCTCGTCGCAGGGCCGCCGACGGTGCAGGACAGGATGCGAGGCCGTCGGCCCGGGAATCTCGAGGACTACATCACCTTGCTGAAGCTCGCCCAGAGCTTCGACGTGATCCACTTCATCGGCAACCAGCCGACGCCCCCCGTCGAGCTCGTGCCGACGACGCGGCATCTCGACACGTACCTGGCGAACGTCACGTACACGGACCGCGCATTTCACTGCCTTGCGATCGGACGCGACCGCGTCATCGACGCGATCGAGATCACGGCGATCTCCCGTGGACTGAGCCGGGAGGAGGTAGTCGACGATCCCTGCCTCTTCACGATCATCTCCGTCAACTCCCCGCGTCGCTTCGACGAGGCGATGTCGGACGGCCTGATGACGATGGCCGAGCACGGGCAGCCCTGCGTGATCACCCCGTTCACGCTCATGGGGGCGATGACGCCTGTCACGCTCGCGGCCGCGCTCGTGCAGCAGAACGCCGAGGCGCTCGCGGGGATCGCGCTCGTCCAGCTCGTTCGGCCCGGAGCGGCCGTCGTGTACGGCGCTTTCACCTCGAACGTCGATCTTCGAAGCGGCGCTCCCGCATTCGGAACGCCCGAGAACGCCCGCGCCACTATCGCGGCCGGGCAGCTCGCCCGGCGCTACGGGCTTCCGTATCGCGCCAGCAACGCCTGCGCCAGCAACGCAGTCGACGCGCAGGCTGCCTACGAGTCCGAGATGTCGATCTGGTCGTCGGTGCTCGGTGGCGCCAACCTCGTCTATCACGGGGCCGGCTGGATGGAGGGCGGGCTGACAGCGTCCTTCGAGAAGCTCGTGATCGATGTGGAGATGCTGCAGATGATGGCGATGACCCTGGCGCCGTCGGACGTGACCGCCGAGGAGATCGCGGAGGGGCTCGAGGCGATAGCGAACGTCCAGACCGGCGGCCATTTCTTCGGTTCGCCGCACACGCTCGCACGCTACGAGACCGCGTTCTACCCGCCCCTCGTGTCGGACTGGCAGAACTACGAAGCGTGGGAGCTCGCGGGCGCGAAGACCGCCGAGGAGCGCGCAACGGCGGTCTGGCAGTCGACGCTCGAGCAGTACGAGCAGCCCGCCCTCGACGGCGCGATCGCCGAGCGTCTCGACGCATACGTTGCCGAGCGCCGGGTTGCACTCCTCCACGCCGACATCTGACGTGCGGATGAGCGCTCGAGCCTCGACACCATCCGACAGCAGCGTGAGGCGCTTGCATACATGGCTCGCGGAGGCGACGTTCGAGGAGACGCCGCCCGAGGTGCAACGCATGGCGATCCGGTGTCTTCTCGACCTCTCCGGCACGGCGTGCTGCAGGAGCCACGACCCGGCTCTCGCACATCATTCGGGATCACGCCGTCGAGCAGTTCGGCCCGGGGCCGTCTGCCCCTTCGGCGCGGATCCTCTTCGACGGTCGGCGTGCCAGCCCGACCGGTGCGGCTCTCGCCGGTGGGATGACGATCGACAGCGTCGACTCCCACGACGGGCATGTCCTCACGAAGGGGCACGCCGGTGCCGCGGTGCTTCCCGGGCTGCTCGCTCTCGTCGATGCGTCGGAGCGGCCGGTCTCCGGCAGCGAGCTGCTGGTGCTCCTCGTCGTCGGGTACGAGGTCGCCATCCGCGCGGGGATCGCCCTGCACGCGACCGCGCCGGACTACCACACCTCGGGCGCCTGGAACGCGCTCGGAGTCGTCGCGGTCGCCGGGAGGCTCTGGGGACTCGACGAGGATCGCCTCCGTCACGCATTCGGCATCGCCGAGTATCACGGGCCGCGGAGCCAGATGATGCGCTGCATCGATCATCCGACGATGCTGAAGGATGGTTCGGGATGGGGTGCCATGACAGGAGTCAGCTCCGCCGCCCTTGCCGCCGAGCGGATTCACGGGTGCTCCGGCGCTGACGGTGGAGGACGACGCCGTACGCGAGATCTGGGGCGACCTCGGCGAGCGCTGGCGGATCCTCGAGATGTACTTCAAGCCGTATCCCGTGTGCCGCTGGGGCCAGCCCGCCATCGAGGCGGCGCTGGAAGTGCGTCGTGCGCATGCGTTCGCTCCGGAGGACATCGGTGCGATCGATGTCTTTACGTTTCACGAGGCAACTCGCCTCGACCAGCACGAGCCGGCGACGACCGAGGAGGCCCAGTACAGCCTCCCGTTCCCGGTCGCGGCGGCGCTCGTTCGCGGAGGGCTCGTGCCGGAGGACATCGCCGGGGACGCCCTCACCGACGACCGCGTGCTGGCCGTCAGTAGGAAGATCCGGCTCGTCGACGATCCGGCGCTGAGCGCACGGTTTCCCGCCGAGCGTTACGCGCGGATCCGTGTCGAGCTCGCCGACGGAAGGATCGTTGAAAGCGGAACGCTCCCTGCTCGAGGTGATGCCGAGACACCCCTCTCGGATGACGAGATCACCGCGAAATTCCACGCTCTCGCCGATGGGCCACTCGGCTCTCGTGCGAACCTGATCGAGCAGCTGGTGGCCGAGTCACCCGGGGCGACCGACGTGACCGCGAGTCCTCGACGCTTTGCTTTCGCCGCTCGCTCGGTGAGCGGCATGCGGGTCGAGGAGACGGTGTGGATCCCGCTCGCCGACGGCTGTCGGCTTGCAGCCCGGATCTGGTTCCCGGACGAGGCGACGTTGCCCGCTCCCGTCGTCCTCGAGTACCTGCCGTACCGGCGTCGCGACCGGCATCGCGGCGACGATGCGCTCCTGCATCCGGGGCTCGCATCGCGCGGGTTCGTTGCGGTGCGCGTCGACATCCGCGGCTCCGGTGACTCGGACGGAATCCTGCTCGACGAGTACACGGCGGAGGAGGGCGCAGGACGCGCTCGAGGTGATCGACTGGCTCTCTCGACAGCCCTGGAGCAACGGCTCCGTCGGGCATGATCGGCCTCTCGTGGAGCGGCTTCAACTCGCTCCGGGTCGCCGCACTTCGCCCACCTGCGCTCAAGGCGATCGTGACGACGTGCGCTTCTGATGATCGCTACGCGGACGACATGCACTACATGGGCGGCTGCCTGCTGCACGACAATCTTCAGTACGGCGCGACGCTCTTCACCTGGCTTGCCACGCCACCCGATCCGGAGGTGGTCGGCGATCGTTGGCGGCAGATGTGGCTCGGACCGCCTGGAGGCGGTCGAACCACCGGCCGGCCGGTGGATGTCACACCCTACGAACGACGCGTACTGGAGTGCCGGTGCGCCGGGTGCCTCGGACGGCCGCATCGACGCCGCGGTGATGGCGGTCGGCGGCTGGGCCGACGGGTACACGAACGCCGTGCTCAGGCTCCTCTCGACGTTGACCGGGCCGCGCAAGGGGCTGATCGGGCCCTGGGCCCATGCGTACCCGCATCTCGGAACGCCGGGGCCTCGCATCGACTTCATCGGCGTTGTCGCTCGCTGGTTCGATCACTGGCTCCGCGGTGTCGACACGGGCGTGATGGACGAGCCGATGCTGACGGCATGGCTCCAGGAGAGCGAGCCACCCCGAACGCACTACGCGAACCGGACCGGCCGCTGGCTCACGGAGCCCGTCTGGCCGAGCCCGGCCGTCACCCCGACCGTGCTTCACCTCGGCGGCACGCGACTCGCGGGGGAGCCCGCGCCGATCGACCGCTCGATCTGCTCCCCGGCCGACACCGGTCTCGCCTCCGGCGAATGGTGCCCATACGGTGCGGGCGACGAGCTTCCCTCCGATCAGCGAGACGACGATGATCGCTCGTTGACCTTCGACGGCGATGCGCTCGATCGGCCCCTGCAATTGCTCGGTGGTGTTCGTCTCGCTCTCCGGGTCTCGGTCGACGTCGCCGGCGGGCAGCTTGCGGGGCGCCTTCTCGACGTCGCTCCGGATGGAACATCTGCCCGGATCACGTATGGGCTCGTGAACCTCCTGCATCCGCACGGCGAGACACGGCCGGGGCCGATCGTGCCCGGCGCTCCAGCCCGCGTCGAGATCCGGCTCAAGGACGTTGCGTACGAGCTGGCGGCGGGACATCGGCTGCGACTCGCGCTCTCGACTGCCTACTGGCCCCTTGCCGTTCCCGCCCCGGCGCCGGTGACCGCGACGATCCACTCCGGGTCGCTCGAGCTCCCCGTACGACGCGCGCCTCCGGTCGGAGCCGGAGGTTGCCGTCGGTGAGGCCTGGAGCCCGCCGCCCCTCCACATGGATGTGACCGCGCCGCTCGAGCGCGGGCGCGTTGGCATCGAGCGCGGGTCTGACGGTGGGGTAACGATCGTCGATGTTGTCCGCAACCTCGGCGCATTGCACATCTACGACGGCGTCGATGTCGAGCTGACGGGTCTCGGCAGCGAGACCTACACCGTCGTGCCGTCGGACCCGGCGACATCGCGAGGGGTCGCGCGACGGACGGCGACTTTCCGACGTGGCGCTTGGAGCGTGCGCATCCGCACCGAGAGCGTCCTCACGCTCGAGGAGGATGCGTGGAGGCTCGAGTCGTCGCTCGAAGCGACGGAAGGTGAGGCGGTGGTGTTCACCCGGGCCTGGACGGCGACGTACTCCCGCGGCGGCGTATGATTCCCGGCGTGCAGGCGCGCGTCCTCATCCTGGGAGCCGGATTCGGTGGCCTCGAGCTCGCGACGACGCTGTCAGAGGAGCTCGGTGACGACATCGACGTCACGCTGATCGACCGCAACGCATCGTTCTCCTTCGGCTACTCCAAGCTCGACGTGATGTTCGGGCGGCAGACCTTCGCCGAGACGCGGCTGCCCGTACGCGGACCATCGAGAAGCCCGGCGTGCGGTTCCTCCAGCAGACGGTCGTCTCGATCGACGCGGAGGCGCGGCGCGTGACCACCGATCACGGGGTCCACGAGGCCGACTTCCTCGTCATCGCGCTCGGGGCCGACTACGACTTCGACGCGACTCCCGGCCTCGCGGACGGCGGGAACGAGTTCTACTCGTTCGAGGGTGCCGCTCGCCTCGCTGACGTGATCCCGACGTTCACGAAGGGCCACGCGATCATCGGTGTCTGTGGCGCGCCGTTCAAGTGCCCGCCGGCGCCGAGCGAGTGTGCCCTGCTGCTTCACGACGATCTCGTCGCGCGAGGTGTGCGCGACGACTGCCAGATCTCGGTCGTGATGCCGTTCCCGCGGCTCGTTCCGCCGTCGCCGGAGACGTCGGCGGCGCTTCTCGACGCGTTCGTCGAGCGCGGCATCGCATTCATTCCCGATCGTCGGGTCAGCTCGATCGATCCGGCGCGCAGCGTGGCCGTGCTCGACGACGGCAACCGAGATGCCTTTCGACCTCTTTCTCGGGGTTCCCAAGCATCGTGCGCCGAACGTCGTGCTCGAGAGCGGCCTCGCGGTCGACGGGTACATCCCGGTCGACCACGCAACCCTCGCGACGCAGGTTCGCCGGCGTGTACGCCGTCGGCGACGTCACCACGGTCGGCGTGCCGAAGGCAGGCGTCTTCGCCGAGCGCGCGGCGCGGGTCGTCGCCGGGTCGATCGTGGCGTCGATCCGCGGGGGTGCGCAGCCCGAGCCGTACGACGGACGCGGGTCGTGCTACATCGAGTTCGGGCACGGGCTCGTCGGTCGCGTCGACGTCGACTTCTACTCGGGCCCGAAGCCGACAGGTGTCTTCAACGCGCCCTCTGACGCACTCGTCCGGGACAAGGAGACGTTCGGCTCGAGTCGTCGTGCCCGCTGGTTCGGTAGCTAGAGGTTCGTCAGCCCTTCGCGAGGGCCGCGTTGATCGCCGCGAGCGTCGCCGGACCGGCGACACCATCTACGGGGAGGCCGTTGGCCGTCTGGAAGGCCGAGACGGCCTCGACGGTCGACGGGCCGTAGCTTCCGTCCGGCGTTCCGGCCGGGTACCCGAGACTCGTGAGTGCGGCCTGCAGGGTTGCGACGGACTGGGAGCCCTTCGTGCCGGGTCGGAGCGTCTCGTCAGCCGGGACGGACGCCGGCGGACTATCCGGTGTCGTCACGGCGGGCGTCGTGTCGGCCGGTGTTGTGTCGGCCGGTGTCGTGTCGGCGGGTGTCGACTCCGTGGGCGTGCTCTCCGTCGGCGTCGTCTCGGTCGGAGTCGTCGGGGCGGGCGTCTCGACGGTCGAGGTGATCGTGACGACGGTCTCCGTCGAATCCTTCGTGATCCGGCCCACGAGGAAGCCGGCGAGAACGAGCAGAACGGCTGCGACCACGGCCAGCACCACCCCCAGGTGGCGGTGGACGACATCGCGACTCGCCGGGTCGTCGTGCTCCCAGTCATCCGTCGCGTCCCACTCGGGCTCGGCGTCATACGGGTCGTCGCCTTGCAGCGGCGGGCTCTCTCGATCCACGATCGCCTGATCGCTCGGGGCGAACCAGTCGTCGTCTGCAGGACTGTTGTGGCCGTCGTCGACGCGCATCGACATCCCAGAAGGCTACTCGCAGCAGCGGAAGTCGGCCGGCCCTGGCTGTCGATCACCAGTCCGTCTCGGCGATCTCGCTGGCACACTCTGATCCCGTGGCCGCACCAGAGCTCGCATTTCTCGGAGGAGGCGTCATAACCGTCGACCCGACCCGGCCGCGCGCCGAGGCCCTCGCCGTGGCCGACGGCAGAATCGTGGCCGTCGGCTCCGACCGTGAGATCCGGGAGCTGATCGGGCCCTCGACCGACGTGATCGCGCTCGACGGCCGCACGCTCCTGCCTGGCTTCCAGGACGCCCATCTCCACTTCGCACACGGAGGAATCGCCGCGCGCGAGTGCGACCTCTACGGGACAACCACGCCCGCGGAGCATGCGGACGCGGTCGTCGCCTACGCGGCGAGCGCTCCGCACGCTCCGTGGATCACGGGCGGCGGCTGGTCGATGGACGACTTCGGTGGCCGGATGCCGACCCGGGAGTTCCTCGATGCGCTCGTTCCGGACCGCCCGGTCGCTCTCAGCACCCGGGACGGCCACACGCTCTGGTGCAACAGCCGCGCGCTCGAGCTCGCCCGGATCACGACGACGACCGCCGATCCGCCCGGTGGCGTGATCGACCGGGATGCGAGCGGCAGTCCGTCGGGAACGCTGCAGGAGACCGCGATGCGACTCGTCGAGCGGCTCGTGCCGGAGCCGTCCCCGCTGGACTGGGAGGAGGCGATCCTGGATGCCCAGCGCACGCTCCACGCTCTCGGCATCACGGCCTGTCAGGAGGCGTCGCTCGACGAGGCGCTCTTCGAGCCCTATCGCGCGGTCGCGGAGCGAGGGGAGCTGACGATGCGCACGGAGGGCAATCTCCTC
The DNA here is from genome assembly GCA_963741655.1 of uncultured Thermoleophilia bacterium. Lineage (GTDB taxonomy): Bacteria > Actinomycetota > Thermoleophilia > Gaiellales > Gaiellaceae > Gaiella. The sequence goes on along the minus strand of CAVUIQ010000004.1, from coordinate 412,028 downwards.
TGGCGCGACGACGCGGGCGACGACGTGATCGAGGAGTTGGTCGAGCGTCGCGCGCGGGGGACGGTCGGGCGCCTCCGACTGCGCGGTGTGAAGCTGTTCCAGGACGGCGTCGTCGAGAGCTACACCGCGGCGATGCTCGCTCCGTATCGTGATGCGGACGGGGCGATCACCGAGAGGTGCGGCGCGAGTCTCTTCGAGCCCGAGCGTCTGAGGCGGATCGTCGGGTTGCTCGATGCGAGCGAGCTTCCAGGTGCACATTCACGCGCTCGGTGACCGTGCTGTGCGTGAGTCCCTCGACGCACTCGATTTCGCCGCCTCACTCAACGGCCGGCGGGACGCCCGCCACCATCTCGCTCACGTGCAGTTCGCCGATCCGGCTGATCTGCCCCGCTTCGGCGAGCTCGGCGTCGTCGCGAACGTGACGCCGTACTGGGCCGTGCTCTCCGGGTACGTTCGCGATCTGACCCTGCCGTTCGTCAGCGCGGAGGCGGGCGCGTCGATGTATCCGTTCGCGAGCATCCTCCGAGCAGGGGGGAGGCTCGCGTTCGGGAGTGACTGGAACGTGTCCACTCCCGACCCGCTTGCTCCAGCTCGAGGTCGCAGTCACGCGGTGCAGGCCGGGCCGAGACGACGGCGACGTGCTCCTCCCGAACGAGCGACTGACCCTGGACGAGGCGATCACCGCTGCCACGATGGGCTCCGCATTCGTGAATCACCGCGACCACGACACGGGCTCGCTCGAGGTCGGGAAGCTGGCCGATCTCGTCGTGCTCGACCGCGACCTGCTCGACCGCGGAGCCGGCGCGATCGGCGAAGCGCGGGTCGTGACGACGCTCGTCGAGGGCGCCGTCGTCTACGAGTAATCCCGTAGGGGAGACGGCGCAGCCTCTCCCGGGAGCGAGCGCGGTGCCCACCCGCCTCGGGGGCAAGCTGGCGCAACACTTCTGAGACAAGGCCCTAGTCCGAGATCTCGAGCGGATCCGCGAGCCGGTGCTCCTCGAGGTTCGGCGTGACGCCGATACGGTCGATCACCGCGAAGAGGCCCGGCTCGGCGAGCGGCGTCAGGACACCGTGCCACGTATTGCGCAGGATGTTGACCCCCTGCCCCGGCGCCGTACGGAAGGCGCGCACGCCCGCAGGTTGCCCCGCGGCATCGACGGCGACGATGACGAGAAACGGATCCGCGGACAGGGGAATGAACGCCTGGGATCCTTCCGGATGTCGCTCGACCAGTGTCAGTGTCAGGGGAAGCGACCGCGGCTCTGCGCGGAAGACGCTGATCCCGGCGCGGCCCTCCGGACCGAAGTCGAGCCGGGCCCGATCGTGGAAGCGCTCACACAGCCCCTCGTTGATGATCCGATCCGGCGCTCCTGCGGCCTCGAGCACGTCGCCATAGGGGGCAAACTCGGTGGCGTCCAGCGGCTCGATCCGCACGGCAGCGGTCATCGAGCAATGAGCTCGGGGTGTCGGTTCACGTCCTTGTAGAGCAGGTACCGGAACCGACCGCTCCCCGTCGCGATGCACGCCTGAGGGCAGAAGGCCCGCAGCCAGAGGAAGTCACCAGCCTCGACCGAGACCCAGTCGCGGTTGAGGAGGTATTCCGCGGTTCCCTCGAGGATGTAGATGCCATGTTCCATGACGTGCGTCTCGGCGAATGGGATTCTTCCGCCGGGCTCGAACGTGACGATGTTGACGTGCATGTCGTGGCGCAGGTCGGCCGGGTCGGCGAAGCGCGTCGTACCCCAGTTCTGTTCGAGATCCATCCAATCGATCGGCACCGCCGCATCGGAGCTGAGGATGGGATCGGGTCGAGCGAGCCCGGCTGCCGGCACGTAACGCTTCCGCACCCAGTGGAGCTGCAGAGCCGTCGTATCGTCGTTGCGCACGGTCCACCCGTGGCCCGGGGGGATGTATGCGTAACCACCCGCGCCGACGGTGCTCCGCGACCCGTCGATGGTCAGCGTCATCTCACCTCCCGCGACGAAGATACCGGCCTCGGCGCCCGTGTCGGGCTCGGGGCTGTCGCTGCCACCACCGGGCACGACTTCGACGGCGTACTGGGCAAACGACTCGGCAAAGCCGGAGAGCGGGCGCGCGAGGATCCAGGCGCGGGTCCCGGTCCAGCCCGGAAGCTCGCTCGCGACGATGTCGCGCATCACGCTGCCGGGGATGAAGGCGTACGCGGTCGTGAAGATCGCACCCGCCCGCGAGGGATCGTCACGCGACGGAGGCATGCCACCGGTGGGGAACGCGTAGGTCACGGATCTGATCCTGAGCGACGGATCAACACCGCCGAGACCCCTTCGTCGGTCCCGGCGAGCGAGGCGACGAGGTGCACGACCTCGTGTCGGCGAGCGTCCTTGTTCCGGTGCTCGGCGTGGTGGCCGTGAGGAGGTTGTAGGTCGCGAGGACGTGATTGCCGCTCACGTCACCCGCGTCGATCTCGATCGTATACCGGTTGCGCGGGGCCGGCGTGAAGCGTGCCACGAAGCTGACGGACTGGTTGATCTGGAGCCGGGGCGCAGGCTGGCCGACGGCGACCATGCGTGTTCCCTTGTAGACGCGGTAGGTGACACCGATCGTCGAGCCGGCGGGAGAGACGAACGCCAGCCGTGGCACGGGCAGCTTGATCAGCGGCTTGACGCCGGGAGCGATCTTCACCGTTTGTCCGACCATCGATCCGGCAAGCGACTGGAACGCGGTATAGGAAGGCTTTGCGCGGCCCGACGTCGTGGCGAGGCCGCTCTGCCAGAGGCCACCCTTGGAGTCGCGGAAGATGAACCAGATGAACATCTGCACGCGGAGATCGGCCTTGAGTTGACTCACGACAGTCGAGAGGTACCGCGCCTGCTGTGCTTCGGTCACTCCGAATCGGTCACCGGGTTTCGTCTGGTACCCGAACTCCGTAATCCAGATCGGGATGTCGCGACGCTTGAACCACCGGTCGAGCGATCTCTCGAATCGCGACAGCTGAGAGAGCGTGACGTTCGGCCAGCGGACTCGTTCCGTCGGCGGTGCGTCCGGGCGGGTCGGGTACGGGTGTGTGGCGTAGGCATCGAACGAGAGACCTCGCTCCTGCGCGAGGAGGCGCGCGAAGGTGCCGGGCGCGACCGAGTCGGACGTGGCTCCCAGAACCGGTCGGTCACGGCCCTGATTCGACGTCTCGCCGATCGCGACGAGCGCCGAAGGGTTCCCTGCCTTGATCCCCGCATGGCCGGCTCGGTAGAGCCTCGCGTATGACCGGGGACTGACGATCGCCCCGCCTCGGTCGAACTGCGGGGTGAGGAAGATCTCCAGGTTCGGCTCGTTCCAGATCGAGTAGCGGCCGACGTGCGGGAAGCCGGCATGTCGGCCCGAGTAGCGGTCGGCGATCGCACGGCTGAAGTCCTCGAACGCCTTCGATCGCGTTGGTGCAACGTTCGGACCCCTGCGCTCGTTTGCCCAGCGAGGAGTACCCCAGAGCGTGATCATCACCTGAAGCCCGTTCCTCTGAGCATTGCGCACGAGGTCGTCGAGGCTGCCGAACCTGTAGGCCGGATCGAACGAGTCCGTCGCTCGCTCGGGCTCGCGTGGGGCGACCGAGCGCCAGTTCGCGATCGTGCGGATCACGGAGGCGTTGGCAGCGCCCGCGCTGGCGAGCGCCGGCGCAGCGCCGGATCCCCAGCGGAACGTCGCGTCGTCGTGAAATCCGACGGGCATTCGCGGTGCGGCCATGGCTGCAGACGACGAGATTGCAACGACAACACCGAGTGTCAGGGACGCAACAGCCCACCGCTGCAGGCGCCCGCGTGGGCGGCTGCCCGGTCGGAGTGGGCTCGATGCCCCGAGGTCACACCGGCTCGGGACGCGCACACTCTCTCGACGCCAGGCGCCGTCCTTGGATCCGTCCACCCGACCGGTTTCGCGAGCGGCGTCGTGCCTCCTGCTCCGATCGCGCCGGTGGTCGGGTAGCGGCCGGCCAGCCCGCCTCGGGTGGGATACTCCGCCTCGTGAGTGAGAACGCTGAAGGATCGGTCGCAGACGGCAAGCTCCGGAGCGCGTCGACCGATCCGGCGGAGGTGCGGGCGCTCTACGACGCTTGGGCCGATCGGTACGACGGAGATCTCGACGCGTGGGACTACCGGACGCCCACGGACGTTGCCGAGCTGCTCCGCGACGCGCATCCCGAAGCGGTACGTGTTCTCGACGTCGGCTGCGGCACCGGTCGAGCGGGTCGTGCGCTTCGGGCGGCCGGGTTTTCGTCGATCGTCGGCTGCGACCTCTCGACCGGTGCGCTCGCGCATGCCGAGGCAACCGGAGCGTACGAGCGCGTCGTCGAGGTCGACTTGCAGCAGCTGCCGACGCCGTTTGCGGATGACGCGTTCGACGCGTTGTGCTGCGTCGGCGTCTTGACCTATCTCCCCGACGACCGAGGCGACGGTGCGGGAGTTCTTTCGGCTCGTGCGCCCTGCCGGAACGATCGCGTTGTCGCAACGGGAGGATGTCTGGTGTGAGCGCGACTGCCGCGCACTGATCGACCGACTCGTGGCCGAAGGCGCCTGTGAGGCACTGCACGTTTCCGAGCCGCGTCCGTATCTCCCGAAGAGCGATGAGATGGGCGACGTCGGAGTCGTTCTCTGCGTTCTGCGGCGCTCCTCGTCCTAGGCCGGCATCTCCACTGACGGCGGGTGCGCGGACTCGAGTCCGGAAGCGGTATCCAGCGTCTCGGCCACCGGGTCGGTCTGCGCGAATCCCTTGACCTCGGCGGGGGCGCCGGCCCTGCAGCGCTGACGCCCGAAAACGACGGCGGCAATGACGGTGCCGACCGCGATCACGCTGCCCGCGAGCACCAGATAGCGAACGGGTCGCCGCTTCTTCGGCTTCTCGATCAGGCGAAGTCGCACGAGCATCGGCTGCACCTTCGCCAGATCTCCGGCCAGCTCGAGCTTCTTCTGCAGTGATAGACCCATTGGAGTAGACCCCCTTCGTCGCAGCGCGTGTCGATCAATCATGCCTCATTCCGTCCGCGCGGGTGCCGTGGTTCCGTGATCCCGGGTGAGGAGGGCCGCAACCTGGTCGTCCGTGGTCGGAGAGAAGTCTCGGTACCAGGCACCGACGCTGTACAGCCGCTCGGGAAGCGTATGGCAGATCACGTCGTCGGCTTCCAGGCCGAGCGACGCGGCGGCCTCACGCGATCCCACGGGGACGGCGACGACGATCCGTGCTGCCCCTCGGCGGCGCAGGACGCGTACGGCCGCGAGCGCGGTTAGTCCGGTTGCAAGTCCGTCGTCGACGACGAGCACCGTTCGCCCTGTGACCCCGAGCGTCGGTCGACCGCCTCGATAGAGAGCCATCCGGCGGTGGAGCTCGATGCGCTCCCGCTCCAGTTCGCGATCGAGCTGTGCCCGTGTCACGCCCTCGGCGCGGAGCAGAGCCTCGTTCAGGACGACGGTCTCGTCCTCTGCCACCGCGCCGATCGCCAGCTCGGGGTTCCAGGGCGCGCCGAGCTTGCGGACCGTCAGCGCATCGAGCGGCGCGCCGAGTGCATCGGCGACCTCGCGGGCGACGGGCACGCCGCCGCGTGGAAGCCCGACCACGACCGGCTGCTCGTCGGCCAGCGACGCCACGAGAGGTGCGAGTCGGCGGCCCGCGTCTCGGCGGTCCAGGAACACCGGTGTCAGTCGGCGATCACGTCTGCCACGGTCGCGTTCGTGATCCGCACGAGATCCGCAGTCGCGAGGAGCAGCGAGTCCGAGTGCGACCCCGCCTCGACGATCACGGACTCGAGATCGGCCACTCGTCGATCGATGACGACGCGATCGCCCTCCGGGCCACCGAACGGGGGAACAGCCCCGAGCTCGAAAGCCGGGTACACGGCTGCCAACTCTTCCTCCGTCGCGAACTCGAGCTCGTCGATGCCGATCGCGTCACGAACCCTGGAAAGAGACAGGCGTTCGGACGCAGGGATCACGACGCGCACCCACTCCTCCGCGGCATTGAGGACGAGAGTCTTTCCGACGTGCTCCGGCTCTGCATGGAGGACCCGGGCCTCGTCCTTCGCCGTCCGCGTGCGCGGGTGACGTCGGGGCTCGAAGTCGATCTTCTGTTCCCGCAGGCTCCGCATGATCTCGACGGAGGCACCGTGCGGTGAGTAGTGATGGATTGTCGCCTCCCCATCCGCAGGATGGAAGATGCTCTCGTGCCCGTCCTCCCAGCGGATGCGGTAGCGCTCGTGACCGGACTCGCCGCGGATCTCGAGGATCTCGCCCATCGTCCTCTCGCCGCCCACCGAGTGGCCACCGACGACGATCACGTCGCCGACGGTCGGCCGGTCTGTGTCTTGAATCGCGTTCATCTCGAATAACTCCTTTCAGGACTCGACCTGATCATCTCTCGCCGTCGCCGCGCGCGCATCGTGTCTCTCGCTGACCGTCGTGCGGGAATCCACGGAGAAGCGAACTACCAGGTATGCCTTCGACGACCCGAGTTCCAACGGGTGCGACCCGCCTCCCAGCGCGCCGGCCGCGTCTCCCCGGGAGAAGTCGGGGTCCGGAGGCGCACTCGAGCGAGTCCTCCTCGGCGCAGAGCCGGCGCGCACTTGGGCCGAGCGGGAGTTCCGGCTCTCAGTCGAACAGAGGCTCGAGGCGATCCCAGACGAGCCTGTTGAAGGCGCGGATGTTCGTCTCGCTGACGGGCATCGTCGTCCCGTACCGCACGCCGCCGGAGCGAGTTGCCTTCTGCACCTGCGCCACGATCTCGATGTCCTCGAGGAGCGTCGCCGCGAACGCGGCGGTGAGCTCCTGGAACGGCGTTTCGTCGATGCCGGCGACGCGGTAGTTGTCGAACTGGCGCACGCACGTCTCGGGCCCTCGCGGGATGAACCGGGTCAGGGTCATGCCGCCGCTCTTCGGCCCGCCGCTGATGCTCGAGCTCGGGAAGAGCCAGTAGAAGCTGATCGCAGGCTGCTCGTCGGCGAGCCCGAGGCCCTCGCCCGCAGTCCCGCGGAACGACGTGAACCCGTAGAGGCCCCGGTCGTAGGTGCCGTTGACGTACCCGTCGACGTCGACCTGGTAGTACTGGCTGAACGTGTCCTTGTGGACGATCGGGCAGTGGTAGCACTCGAGTGCGTTCTCCCAGGCGACCTTCCAGTTGCATTCGAGCGGCTGCTCGTAGCGCGAGTAGAGGTAGAGGGACGGGTCTGCGAGGACGCTCCAGTCGAAGCGGGTGTCGTCCATCACGTCGGGCAGCCCGCCGAGGTACGCCTGGAGCGGTTCGTCGGGCTCCAGGCTGACGAAGACGATCCCGCGCCACGAGCCGACGTGCGCGGGGAGGAGTGCGAGCTCGTCGTAGTCGAGCGATCCCTCCTCCGAGCGGGGTGCCGCCCGCAGGCAGCCCGAGAGCCCGTAGGTCCAGCCGTGGTAGGGGCACTGGAGCGTCTTCCGGTTCCCCGAGCCCTCGGCGACCGGGTGGAGGCGGTGGCGGCAGATGTTGAGGTGGGCGCGGAGGCGCTCCTCCTCGTCGCGGACGACGACGATCGGGACGCCCGCGACCTCGGTCGTGACGTAGTCGCCGACGTTCGCGAGCTGCTGCTCGACGCCGACGTAGTGCCACATCGGCCGGAATATCGCCTGCTGCTCGAGCTCGTACAGCGCCGCGTCGTGGTAGAGCTCGGCGGGAAGCGTGTGACCCGCATCGAGGCGGCCGCGGATCGTGGCGGGGTCCAGACCGAGTCGGGCCAGCATCTCGCCCGGGCGGATCGACGGAACGGCACTCATCGTGCGAGAACGATAGAGCAGCGTGAGGCACGCCGATAGGCGGCCGCGGCGGGAATCGCTCGCGTCCGGAATTGACGCGGACGCGCCGATACTGATCTAGTCTCGGGACGACCAGCAACGCGGTGAATCGACGACCGAGCAGGAGGACGAGATGAGCGACTACACGGTGATCAACCCGGCAACCGGCGAACGCGGCAAGACCTACCCGACGATCGGTGACGCGGAGCTCGTCGACGCGATCACGACCGCCGATCGGGCGCACACCGAGTGGTCGCGCGCGACGACGATCGAGGAGCGCGCCGCCCTCGTCAGGCGCGTGGGCGAGCTCCATACCGAGCGTCGCGACGCGCTCGCGGAGATCATCGCTCGCGAGATGGGCAAGCCGGTCGAGCAGGCCCTCGGCGAGATCGACTTCTGCGTCGACATCTACGGCTACTACGCGGACAACGCGTCGACCCTGCTCGAGGACGAGCCGATCACGCTCTCCGATGGCGACGGCTCCGCGTTCGTTCGCCGCAGCTCCGTGGGCGTGATCCTCGGGATCATGCCGTGGAACTTCCCCTACTACCAGGTCGCGCGTTTCGCCGGCCCGAATCTCGTCGTGGGCAACACGATCCTGCTCAAGCACGCGCCCCAGTGCCCGGAGTCGGCCGCCGCAATCCAGGCGATGTACGACGACGCGGGCTTCCCCGCGGGCGCGTACACCAACATCTACGCGACGAACGACCAGGTCGCGGACGTCATCGCCGACCCGCGCGTGCAGGGCGTGTCGGTGACCGGCTCGGAGCGGGCGGGGGCAGCGGTCGCCGAGATCGCCGGACGCAACCTCAAGAAGGTCGTGCTCGAGCTCGGTGGCTCGGATCCGTTCGTCCTGCTCAGCACCGATGACCTCGACGCCGTGGTGGACTCCGCCGTCGCCGCGCGGATCGACAACACCGGCCAGGCCTGCAATGCGGCCAAGCGCTTCGTCGTCGCAGCCGACCTCTACGAGCCGTTCGTGAGCAAGCTCACCGAAGCGCTGACCGCTGTCGAGCCCGCCGACCCGTTCTCACCCGACGCCGAGATCGGCCCTCTCTCCTCGGCCACGGCAGCCGACCGGCTCGAGGATCAGCTCAGCCGGGCGGTAGCTGGGGGCGCCACGCTCGTCGGCGGGGAGCGGGACGGCAACTTCGTCTCGCCCGGCGTCCTCACGGGGGTCACGCCCGGGAACAGCGCCCACCTCGAGGAGTTCTTCGGGCCGATCGCGATCGTCTACAGCGTCGATTCCGAGGACGAGGCTGTCGCGCTCGCAAACGACACGCCGTACGGCCTCGGCTCGTACGTCTTCACGACCGATCCCGATCAGGCGTTGCGCGTCGCCGACCAGATCGAGGCCGGGATGGTCTTCGTGAACGTCGTCGGAGCGGACGCGGCCGAGCTGCCGTTCGGCGGCGTCAAGCGCTCCGGGTTCGGTCGCGAGCTCGGCCGCTACGCCACCGAGGAGTTCGTGAACCGGAAGATGATCCGGATCGGCGGGTGATCCGGCCCAAGGAACGTGCTCGTGGGCAAGAGTCAAAGCGGGGCCCCAAAGGGGCCCCGCTTGGTGCAGGTCAGACGACGCTCGCTTCTCGCTCGTTTGCCTCGATCGTCTTCGCCTGTGCGTTCTCGCCGGAGATGGTGATGCGCCTTGGCTTCGGTTGTTCAGGCTTCGGCACCGTGACGTTGAGAACGCCGTTCTCATACGCAGCCGCGATCCCGTCCTCGGCAACGCCCTGGGGGAGCCCGACGGTGCGGGAGTAGGTGCCGTAGGCGCGCTCGAGGCTGTAGAACCGCTGTGTCTCGAGCTCGTTCGGACGACTGCGGGAGGCAGAGACCGTCAACCGGCCGTCCTCTGCCTCGATCGTGATCTCCTCCAGCCGGATGCCGGGAAGGTCGAACGAATAGGTGACCGAATCCTCGCTCTCCCAGACGTCGAGCGGCGGTGCCCAGGCCTGCGTCTGCCGGCTGTTGCCCTCACCGCTCACGCCGTTCATGAAGCGCGCGAGCTCGGTCTGAAGGGATGCCACGTCACGGAGCGGATCCCAGCGTCGAAGGGTCGTCATTGCTTGTGTCCTCCTTTTGCCAACGACGAGGTTTGCGTGTACGGGATCATTCTAGCAATCTAAGTCCATACGTATCAAGTAAATATGAGTCTCTACATATGAGATGTCCTCTCGCAGCAGCCGATTTCGTGCGGTCGGCGGGCCGTTTCGCGAGGAGGGCGCAGCTCTGTGAGGACATTCGATGCCTGGTAGCGCGCGAGAGCGGCCGCGCGATACAGCTCGTTCATGACGAGCAGCGTCTTGCCACTGCGCTCTTCAAACGTCACGGTGGTGACGGATAGGTCTTCGACTGCCCCGGCACGAATCGAACTTGCGCACGCGGTTTACACCGCACCCGGAGCGAATGCTCGCAGCCCTCGATCCGACCCACCGGGACGAGCCCTGCCACGACGCACTCACCTGATGAGGTCAGCCGACGCGGGGTCGGCCGGTTTACCGAACCCTCATTCGTTGGGATTCCGCACTGTGCCGTGGCCTTGCTGGTGGGAGCCTTGCATCTATTGCCCGATCCCATAGTCGAATGACAGAACAAGGAGACAAACGATGATTCGCAGCGGAGACATCCTTCACAACCCCGCGACCGGCGAGACCGTCGTCGAATTGTTGCTCGGCGACCGGCGAGCCGAAGCGGGTTCGGCATGCCCTTGCGGTTCGTCTTGCCGTCGGCGGCAAGCCGTACATTGTCGCCAGGCGTTGCTCGAACTGGAGGGCAGGGCGAACTTCGCAGCGGAAGCGAGAAGAAGTGTCGCCTGCATTCCAGAAGCGGTGGGCGGTGCCGGGCTCGACGACGATAGTCTCGCCCGGGCCGGCGACGATCGTCTCGCCGCCGGCCTTGAACCCGAGCTTGCCCTCGAGGATCTCGAACATCTCGGTCTGGTACGGATGAACGTGGGTAGCGGCGACGAAGCCGCCAGGCTCGACGCAGACCTCGACGAGAACGTACTCGCCGCCGGTCTCGCCGGCCGAGCCAACAATGCGGACGGTCTCGCCGGTCGCGGGGTTGTGAAGGATGTCTCCGCTGCGAATCATCGTTTGTCTCCTTGTTCTGTCATTCGACTATGGGATCGGGCAATAGATGCAAGGCTCCCACCGGCGAGGCCACGGCCAGTGCGGAATGCCACGATGAGGGTTCGGTAAACCGGCCGACCCGGCGTCGGCTGACCTCATCAGGTGAATGCGTCGTGGCAGGGCTCGTCCCGGTGGGTCTGCATACGAGACGAGAGAGGCGGCGCGCCGGGCCGGTGTACCCCGTGCTACCGCCGCAGGGCTCCGTCGACTTGGCCGCGCAGGTCTGCCCGGGACTTGACTATGGCAGGTTGTCCCGGCGCTCGCGCATCAGCGCCCCGCGCAGCCCGACCAGCCCGTCGGGCGGATCCTCCAGACACGCCAGCACCGCTTCCGCTCCTCCGGCGACAAACCCACGGCGTACAGGTCACGCTAACCCGCACGACTCCGGGCAAGCGGGGCAAGTCGGTGGCAAGTCACAGAGTTCCGTCGCGTCCCATCGGCGGAACTTGCGGCAGTCAGAAGCGCCTGAAACACGCCGTTGTCGTACGGTGGCGCACTCCCCCCGGACTCGCACGCTACTAGGATCTTCGCGCGAAGCCGCGATCCGTGACGTGAGGAGGGGTTAACGATGACAATGAGACGAGTTCTCGCTGGAGGGGCGATACTCGCGCTGGCCGTTGCTGGGCCGGTGCTGGCGGGAGGCGTCAACGGCAGTTGGAGCGGCCGCCTCATCATCCCTCAGGAGATCGGGAACATCCCGCCAACCCAATTCCGTAACGTTTGTCTGAGCAACCGAGCTCGACCGCGAGCTGCCGCGGCGTCCGCGCGTTCGCACGCAACAGCCGCACCGCCTCCATCTTGAACTCCGCCGGATACGGAGGCCCCGTCCTAGGCATCACACACGCTCCTCTCCGAACCACTTGGCGCGAAAGCATCACGGTGTCAACAAGACCGGGTCAACGCCAACTCCGCGGCTAGACCCGCGGGACTGTCCGGACGGGTTTACTCCGCCGCGGATGGAGGACTATTGTAGAGAGCCACTGCTAGTTAGCCGGGAGATTATTCGTGACGACAGTCCGTGGTCTCCGAACACTGGATGGCACGGATCGCGATCGATCACCTTGCAACCGCCCCGAGGTTCTCAACGCTATGAATCTCGAACTGCTTGATGGTTTGATTGAAGCGATCCGCGGGGCGCGAGGCGCTCGTGCTCTCGTGCTCTGCGGGGCCGGCAGGGCATTTTGTGTCGGAGCGGACTTGCACGAGACGCTCGCACCGCGGACAGGCAGCGCAGAGGAGCTCCGCGAAGCGCTCGAACACTTACAGGAGATCACGCGCGCCTTCACCGGTTTCCAAGGGCCGGTGATCGCTGCTGTCCAAGGCTATGCAGTGGGCGGAGGGGCCGAGCTCGCGTTGTCAGCGGACCTCATTGTGACCGAAGTCTGCAGCGCGGTTCCGCTTCCCCGAGGTATCGCTGGGTTACGCAGTGACCGGCGCCGTCTCGACGCGCCTGCCAGCGGCCGTCGGTCTCCTCCGCGCCAAGGAGCTCCTTCTTGACAGGGCGGTGGATCAACGGCGAGGAAGCATTGGCGATCGGCATGGTGAACGCGCTCGCCGATGACCCGTTCCGTTGGAGCATGTGCCTTGGCGACGGAACTGGCCGCCCATCGCGGCGCTCCTTGGCCGCCACGAAGCTGGGCTCTTTTCGAGCTCGCGGCTGTTCCGAACCAGGAGGCCGTGTTAATGGCCGAGACAATCGATGCGGCCACGTATCTGCATGAGCAGTCAGGAGGCGCTCCGTCGGCACGTTCCTCCTCAGCCGAGAGATCGTCGATGAAGACGCCGGGCCCAGTCCAAGTGCGGGTCGGGCTTCTCGCTCCTCGCGTAGCCTCGTCGGATCAGGGAACCGAGGGATGCAGGGGAGTCAGTGAGCGGAAGCGATTCTGTCGATCAGGAGCGGGAGATGGTTGCCGGAAGAAGCGTGGTCCGGAACGGCGGGGGTAGGTGTGCAGCCTTAGCGTACCCGCTGACTCGGAAGACGAGTTACACTTCGTCGGAACCCTCGTATCTCGCGGTCGCCGCGTGCCCGTTCTACAGGAGAGAAATACGACAAGGCTGGGATCGACGTTGCCGCGGTGCGCCACGCGACTCGATCTTGAAAACTCTTCCGTTCACTGAGAAGGAGGAGTATCCGCAGATCGCAGCTGGAAGTGGCCTCGCCTTTCGGTGAGACGCAGGGCGTTGCGGGTACATGAGATCGCGCGGATCCAGGCCGACCGGAGGCAGCACTGGAATGCCAATCATTGTTGCCGTTCACGGACGACGACCTCCGCTCGGTCTATAAGCTGGGTGCGCGCGCGATGTGGTGCGTGGCGCCGGCCCAGGCGACGTCGTCGTCGAGTGTTTCAACTACAGCCTGTACGTGGGAGGACTCACTGATCACCTCTGTTTCGAGCGGGCCGGTCTGCTGCGTACTTCCTTCATGGAACGGGGCGAGTCGGAGCGTCTGCTGCGGATCATGTCGGGGATCGCCTCTTCCACTTCCTCCTCTACTCGATGCCTGGCATATCCTCTGCGCCTGGCGGAGGTCCGCCCGCCAGATCGGCCTCGATCCTCGTACCCTGAATGTGCGGAAGGCGGATCCTGTCCGGCGAAGGGCAGGTCTTTCGGCGCCAGGCTATCGCGAGAGCATCGAGGAGACGTGGGACTGTGTGGTGCGAGATGTGTACGGCCTGGCCGAGTATCGGCATCTTGGCGCGCCGAAGTGTGACGCACCTCTCGGGGTTACACGTCGTCACCGATGGCCACGTGCTCGTCGAGCTCATCGATCCCTTGAGCGGAGCCCGCATGCAGCCCTCTGACCAGGCCACCGGAGAGGGCTCGTCTGGCACCACGCTTCGCCGTCGGGCGGGGATGCTGCTCGCGGTTTCGCATGCATGATCTCGTCCAGGTCTTAACCGACCCTTGCCAGTGCGGACGGACTGGCATTCGGATCAGGGTGGTTGGCCGCACGGACGATATGTTTATCGTCCCGTGGCGTCAACACGTCTTCCCGCTCTGTGGTCCAGGACGTCCTGTGGGATTCGCGCCGCAAGTGAATGGAGAGTTCCAGATCGTGCTCGACCGATCCTTGCCCGATCGACTCACGACCCCCTACCATAGTCGAAGCCGACAGTCGAGGTCAGGCTGGCGGCGTCTTCCTCGGAACTCGAGATCCCCGTGATCGCGTGAAGGCGCTCCTGCTAACTTCACCGCGAACGTGACGGTTGTGCCGGTGGGCACGTTGCCGCGTGAATCAGGCAAGACCAAGCCGACTTATCCCGTGCCCTACGAGGAGCTCGCGTGATTGACCGACGTCGCCCTGAGCCGCGCGCAGCATGTCCTGCTGCTGCCCGTTCGTCGTCCAGTGAGCTCGACGTCAGTGCCAATACCCCGTCCCGGCTGCCTGCCTGCAGCGGCCGACGCACAACAGCACTCCCGCCGCCGCGGACCCTCCTTCGGGCGACCAAGGCTGGAGCGGCCCTCAGAACGTAGCGGTCAGGCCGCCGTCGACCGTGAGCACGCTGCCGCTCGTGTAGCCCGCGCTCTCGCTCGCCAGCCAGGCCACGTGTGCGGCGATCTCCTCCGGCTCGGCCGCGCGGCGATGGGGCAGGCGACCCGTTCCTGTGTAGTCAGCGCGAAACCAGTCGGCGTCGACATCGGCGAGGCGGGTGTTGACGAAACCGGGCGCGACGGCGTTTACTGCGACCCCGCGGGCCGCGAGTTCGATTCCGAAGCTCCGTGTGGCGTTCTCGAGGCCGGCCTTAGCCACGTCGTAGGCCACCGAGCCCACGGCGCCAAGGCGCGCGTGCACCGACGTCACATTGACGATCCGTCCGTAGCTGCGCTCAACCATCCCCCGGGCAACGATCTGCATCAGAAACACCGGCGCCTCGAGGTCGATCGCGAGCACCCTCCTCCACTCGGCGCGCTCGAACTCGAGCACAGGCGTGTTCCCGCCGACCCCGGCGCAGTTGACCAGGATATCGATCGGCCCGAGCGCCTCGGCAATCCTGCCGACGGCAGCCTCGAGGCCGTCGAGATCGGCCAGGTCGTGCGAATCCCAGCACGCGGCCGGTGAGTCCACGGGAGCGGATTCCAGGTCGACAACCCCGACTTTCGCTCCCTCGCGCGAGAACCGATCCACTACGGCCCGTCCGATTCCCATGGCCCCACCGGTTACCAGTGCACGGCGTCCCTCGAGCAACATCAATACCACCCCAGTTGTGTGAATTCTCGTTGTGTGCTTCTCGCGACATTCTCGCGCTCAGGCGTCCCGACGCAAGGCCCTTCCCGGGCGCGCACCGGTAGGTACCCCGTCTACCAGGGCGGCTTCACCGTTCACGAGCACGTGCTGCACGCCGCGGGCCAGCGACCGGGGATGCTGAAACGTGGCAGTGTCGATGATCGCTTCAGGATCGAGGACGACCACGTCGGCGAACTGCCCGACCGCCACTCGGCCGCGATCGCGCAGCCCGAAGCGTTCGGCTGCCGCGGTTGCCAGATGACGCGCCGCCTCGCACCAGGTGAAATCCCCTCGCTCGCGCCCGTAGCGGCCGAGGTAACGCGCGCAACGTCCCCCACCCACGCGGGTGCGGATGGGAGCCCATGTAGATCCCATCCGCATCCGGCCATGTGCAGCGGATGGCGGTGGGTGGCACGCAGGTCATCGTCGCCAAGCCCATTGGGCTCGACCACGCCCACCGCCAGCCGACTTTCGGACAGCAGGGTGCATACGAGGTCGGCGAGGTCGAGGCCGAGCGTGTCGCAGGCCTCGTAGACGCTCGCGCCCTCCAGATGCTCGAGCCCGGGGGCGGCGATGTACGCCAGCCGGAACGCACCGACGAGCCCAGCCAACCCCGAAAACCAGTTCTTTCGCAGGCCGACTACGACTTCGGCATCCGCGAGCGCCGCGAGGGTCTCCTCAGGGCCATGCCGCTGCAGTTCGGGGGGAAGCGCCAACATCGCCAGAGTCGTGCAGCCGGCCAGATACGGATAGCTGTCGAAGCTGAGGTCGAGACCGTCGTCCCGGAGACGGTCGACCACCGGCAGATGGCGCTCGGCTCTGCCCATCAGGTGGGAGATGTGAATCTTCACATTGCTCCGCCGCCCGATCTCGGCCACCTCGGCAAACCCGACCGGGCTGCGCTCGTCGTATCCGCGCATGTGGGTGACGTACACCCCGCCCGCCCCCGCGACCACCGCACAGAGGTGGGCTAACTCGTTGGAGTCCGCGCACATGCTCGGGACGTAGTCGAGGCCGCTCGAGAGCCCGACCGCCCCCTGCTCAAGTCCGAGCTCCAACGCCCCGGTCATGGCGCGCAGCTCATCGCTGGTGGCGGGTCGGTCATCCCAGCCGATCGCGTCCAGCCGCAGGTTTCCGTTGGGCACCAGGCAGGCGACGTTGAGCGTCCCCGCTCCGTCCATCCGCTCCAGGAACTCGGCCACCGACGAGGCGGCGGCCGAGACCTGGGTGGACTCGCCGTTGACCGCCGCGAAGTACTCCCTGATCCCGGCGACAGTTGAGGCACTGCCCGGTGCCGATGCGGTGCCGTCCTGCCCGAGCACGACGGTGGTGACGCCCTGGTGGAGCGACGGCAGATGCACCGGCTCGTCCAGGAGCGCGAGGTCGAGATGGGAATGCGCGTCCACGAACCCCGGCATCACGTTTCGGCCGGTCGCGTCCAGATCGAGGCACGCCGAGACCTGCGAGAGGTCTCCGATGGCGACGATGCGTCCGTCCTCGACGCCGACGTCAGCTCTCGCGGTCGCCTCGGGGTTGATCACCAGCCCTCCCCGTATGACGACCTCGAGCACTACCCCGCCCGCGGCACCAGGCCGGTGACGCTGCTGACGAACACCTGGCCCGCCGCGGCGGCGAACGGGGTCGAGTCGACCTCATAGCCGCCTTCGGCGAACTGGTGCGGAGCGGGCAGGTAGTTGACGTAATCGTTCGCGTTGGTGACCAAGATCAGATGGCGATCGGTGCCTGCCTGGCACAGCTGCTCATAGGCCCCGGAGAGCTCTCCCGGCCAGAAGACGAGCGCCAGCTGCACCGACGTCGACCACATCCACCCCCACCCGCGTTATGTCGTCCTCGGGGAACCGCTGGGCGATGTCGCAGCTCGATGACGGCGCGGGCCAGTTCCACCGACGAGGCGGCGTCGCCTCCGGCGACCGCGGCCCGGGCGGCCTCTACCCGACGCCGCGTCGCCGCCAGATCGCGCGGCCGTAGCGGCATGTCCAGGGACTCCGTTCGATGGGCAACCGGCACCGGCACCGGCACAGGAGGCGACGTCGAGTTGATCGCCAGGGGGGCGCCGGACTCGAGCACCCGCTCGAAGCTCGTCTCGAGCGACCGCTCACGCTCCTCCAGCACCGCCGAGACCGCCGCGTACCCCACCGCCCTGCCTCCCGCGTCCCATCGGTTCCAAATTCAAGAGCTGCGCACGGGCGCCCGGTCTGCCCCGCATCCCTGGAGGAACAGACACGGGCCGCCGAGCCCCGGCTCGACCACCTCGCGAATTGCTCCTACGTAGTCAGGAGAGAATGCCAGGCTGGCCCAGGCAAGCACGGTCGGGTGCATGCCGTAGACGACCACCGAGGCGATCGGTGTGCCGTCGACCTCGCTCACCGCCAGGACATCCAGGAAGGCGTCATCGACCGGCGCGGCCTCTCCGACGAGCCGGTCGTCGACCCACTGGCGCCGGCTGCGAGTGACGGGATATGGCCGGCGGACGCTCTCGACGCGCGCCTGGCGCATATCACCAACAGCGCGCTCCGCCGCCTTGACAGTGATCTGCTCGACGAGTTCGCGGGCGGCGGCGCCAGCCCGTCGTGCTCCCAATTCTCGATGGTGAGATCGTCCATCATCACCAAAGAACGTTGTGCGAGCCCGCGAGTTGCACCGCCCCGAATCCATCCACATCACTGAGCGACGGCCTTGCGAACGCGCGCGGTGGTATCCCCGGGCCATCAGGACGACGTGCCAGCCACGATCACGAGCGGGCGCCCCATTTCGTCGCTCAGCGCGTGCGCCGTCACCGTTAACTCCTGGTGGCGGCTCTTGGCGTCGTGCTGCGCCCGTGCACCCCACCCACCCACCGGGGTGCCGAGCTCGGGCTCGAACACCTCGCGGGCCACCCGGCCCGCAGCAACCCCAGCCATCGCTTACCGATTTTCCTCTTGTAATCGCTCACGGGAGACGTTAGGGTCTTGCGCAATGCGAAGGCGGACTTTCACTGTGCGCAAGACTATGCCCCGAGGCGGCCGTTAAACGAGCACTCCAAAAAGCCGGAGGATTGTGATGAAGACCCTGTCCCTGCGCGTTCACTCCAAGGTCCGCCGGACGGTTCCGGCGGCCGTCTGCCTGTTGGCCCTGGCCGCGCTGAGCGCATGTGCAGCGGGTCGAGCACCACCACGGCGGCCACCTCGTCGGCCGCACCGGCGCCCGCCACCGCCACCGTTGCCTGGGCCGCCCCGATAGACGGGCTCTGATCCCGACAACGGATTCGCCAACCAGGCGCTGGCCGCGTTTCATCTGATCGGCGGGAATCTGTACGACATCAACCGCGACGGTAAGACGGTTCCCGGTTTGGCCGCGTCGAGCACCACGTCGGCCGACGGATTGACCTGGACATTCAAGCTGCGCCCCGGACTGAAGTTCTCGGACGGCACGCCGCTGACCTCATCCGACGTCAAGGCCACCATCGATCGCGCCAAGGCCGACAAGGCCAACGGCTACGCCGGCCTGTTCGCCCCGATCACGAGCGTCGATGCACCCGACCCGCAGACGGCGGTGTTCAACCTCGCCACCAAGTACCCCTCCCTGCCCACCGTGCTCGGTGAGCCCGAGTTCCTGATCATGCCGGCGGCCGGGCTCGCACAGGCAAGAGCTTCTTCAAGAAACCCACTTCGGCCGGCCCATACACCCTCCAGAGTTGGGGTGGCGGCGGTGATTCGACGTTCGTCGTCAACCCCAACTACTGGGGCCCCAAGCCGGTCATCAAGACGCTCAAGTTCACCACCATCCCCGACTTCAACAGCCGCCTGTCCCAGCTTCAAAGCGGCCAGATCCAGTCGGTCGTCGATCTCCCGCCGAGCGTCCTGCCCCAGCTGCAGGCAACGGCACGGTGTCGGCGAGCGTCGTGCAGATCTATGGATTCGGTGTGCTGAATATGTTCATCACCAAGGTGCTGCCAGGGACAACCTCAACCTGCGCAAGGAACTGCTGGCGATTGACTGCGACAAGATCGCCAAGGATGTGTGGAACGGGCAGAACACGGCCTATGCCGGCTTCTGCCGCCCACGATGGACGGCTACGACAGCTCCATCTCGACTGCCCAGACATCACCAAGGCCAAGCAGCTGGTGGCCGACTCGCCCTGTGCCCGCGGCTGCACGCTGAAGATGCAGTACACCGACTCCTACCCGTCGTCCGAGCAGACCGCGTTGAGCATCCAGTCCAAGCTCAACCCAGATCTGATCGGACGCAGCTTCAAGCTCAAGATGGCGATCTGGTTCAACAACATGTACAACGGCACCTATCAGCTGTCGGTGTCCAACCTGTACGACTACGCCAACGTTCCCGACGGCATGGTCGCCTACGCGATCGATCCCAACGGGGGACTGAACGCGAACTACAGCGGCTGACCACAAGGCCGCGATCGAGGCCGGCAACAACGCGATCGTTTCAACCGGCCCCGAGCGCGACGCGGCACTCGCCGGCGTCAACCAGGAGTTCCTCAAGGATCAGCCGTACGCCACCATCAATACCTAGCCGCTGTGGTCTTCGCAACCCGCTTGCCGAAGACATGATCACCCTACCGCCTCGGAGTTCGTCGATCGACAGGCGGCCTGAGCCGCCGCCCACACATGTAAATACCGACGACGCAGTCCCCATGTCGCCGAGGAACGCGCCGACATCCGCCGGCGCGGCTCCTCGGCGGCAGGTTGGGACGCCGGATCGGTTCGAGCTGGACAGGCGCTGCTGGTTGCGTTCGTGGTGGTGACGGTGTCGTATCTGCTCGTGCGGCTCGTCCCGGAGATCCGGCGCAGGCGGTGCTGGGGCCGAGGCAACCCCTCAGGCGGTGGCGGCGCTGCGGCACGAGATGCACATCGACCAACAATTTCTACCGGTACGTCAGGTATCTGTAGCGCTGCTGCACGGCACCTGTTCCTCCATCGTGAGAGCTTCCAGTCGTCTCCGGCATCGTCACGGACGCTGCCGTACGCTCGAGCTGTGCTGGCCACCGATGATCCTGTCCCTGTGCGTGGGAGTCCCGGTCGGCCGGTGTCGGCTCTACCCCGCGCTCCAGCGTCGACCACACCACCCGGTGGGCTGGTGATCCTGCTGGCCACGCCCCCGTTCTTCCTGGGCCTGCTGCTGATCCTGGCCTTCGCCCTCAGATGGCCGATCTTCCCGGCCGGAGGCTGGTGGGGATCGTGGCCGGACAACTTCCGCTACCTGGTGCTTCCCGCGATCGCGATGTCGGCGTTCCTGATGCCCCAGATTGCCCGCACCGTCCGCCAGGTCGCGCTGGACACCTCTCGCCAGGATTTCATCGAGGCTGCCATCGCCCGCGGCATGTCGCCTCGCACCATCATGCTCCACCACATCTTGCCCAACAGCCTGCTACCCGT
This sequence comes from uncultured Thermoleophilia bacterium, assembly GCA_963741655.1. Lineage (GTDB taxonomy): Bacteria > Actinomycetota > Thermoleophilia > Gaiellales > Gaiellaceae > Gaiella. The sequence goes on along the minus strand of CAVUIQ010000004.1, from coordinate 391,505 downwards.
GCTCACGCTGCTGGGCCTCAACCTCGGGTCGCTGATCGCCAGTGCCGCCGTCGTCGAATCAGTCTTCGGCATCCCCGGCGTCGGCTCGTCGCTGGTCCAATCCGTGAGCCAGCGCGACTACCCCTTGATCCAAGGCATCGCAGTCGTCTCGGCCCTGTTCGTCGTGTTCGCCAACGCCACCCGGACACCCTCTATGTCGTCGCCGACCCTCGAACCCGGCGCGGCTGACCGAGCCGCCCACCCGGCGCGCGGCATGCGGTTCGGGCGGCTCCGCCCCACCACGCATCGGCCGGCAACGCTCGTTCTCGGCGGCGCATCATGCTACGCCGATCGCCGGCTCGTGCTTCGCGATCCCGTTTGTCTGGCCCGATTCGCCCGATGCCCTCGTCGGCCCCGCCCTATCAGGCTCCGTCGCTGAGACATCCGTTCGCACCGATTCTGTCGGCCGCGATCTCTTCGTGCGCACCTTCGCCGGAGGCCGCATCGACCTGCTCGTGGCGACCCTGGTCATCGGCGTCTCGCCTGATCCTGAACGCTCGTCGGCACGCTCTCCGGCTCCAGCACAGCGACGCGGCGTCGACGCATCGCTGATGCGTCTCGTCGACGCCCTGATCGCGTTCCCCTTCGTGATTCTGATTCTCGTGCTCGTCGTACTGTCGGGCCCGACCGCACGCTGGACCGATGCCGGCGGGGCTGCCGGCCACCATCATCGCATTCCTGCTGGTCGGCTGGGCCTATTACGCCCGCCTCGCGAGGCCCAGACGCTTGCGCTGCGAGGCAGTACCTCGTGTCGCCGCCCAGATCCTCGAGTATTCGCAGCGCGCATCATCGTCCGCCACTTCATCCCGGCGTGCTGCGCGTCACCGCCTCCTACGCCGTCGGCGACGCCATCCTCGCCGTCGTCGTCATCGCCTCGCTCGCCTTCCTCGGGGCGGGCGTGCAACCGCCCACGGCCGAGTGGGGAAACATCATGTACGAAGGCCGCGCCTTTCTCGAATCCGCCTCGTGGATCACCGATGCACCGGGCGTTATGCTCGCGATCACCGGCCTCGCCCTCAGCCTCCTCGCCGACGCGTTCCTCTCGAGCGATAGCCGGCCGCGATGACCGCCCTTCTTCAGGTGGACGGCCTTGCAGTCGAGCTCGCCGGCCACCAGGCGCTCATCGACGTACCTTCAGCGTTCCGGCCTCGGCCTGCGTCGGCCTGGTCGGCGAGACCGGCTCCGGCAAGAGCCTCACCTGTCGCGCATTCATCGGGCTGCTTCCCCGCATCCACGGGGGCGCCCTCAGCGGCACGGCTCTACCTTCGACGGCATCGACCTGCTCGCGCTCGACCAGCGTGGCTGGCCCCAGCTGCGCGGCCGCCGCATCGCGCTCGTCCCCGCAAGCCTCGCTCTCGGGACTCGATCCCGTGATGAGAATCGGAAGCAGCTGTGCGATGCCGGTGCATGCGCTCGACCCGGGAGTCATTAGCACGAGCGTGCGTGCGAGATCTGCTGGAGCAGGTGCACATGCCCCGTCGAAGCCGAGGTGATGAAGCTCTACCCGCACGAGCTCTCCGGCGGTATGCGACAGCGGGTGATGATCGCGCTGGCGCTCGCGGGCCGCCCCAAGCTGCTTCGCCAACGAACCCACAACCGCACTCGACGTCACCGTGCAGCGCGGCATCCTCGAGTTGCTCGCCGAGTTGCGCGCCGAGACCGGCATGGCCCTCGTGCTCGTCACCCACGACCTCGCCGTGGTCCCATCGACCAGCGACGCATTGCGGTCATGTACACCGGCACGGTGGTCGAGCAGCGACGATCCCACAGGCTCGCGTCTCGCTCTGCCCGCCCACCCCTATACCGCAGGCGCTGATCGCTGCGCGTCCGCCGTACCGCGCGACTCCCGGAGCAGCTCGTAGACGATCCCCGGCGCGCGCCCGGCTGCCGAGATCGCCCGGCGGCCGCCCGTATGCGCCCCGCTGCCCGCTAGCTCGGATCGATATGCCGGCCGAAGTGCCACCACTGAGCCCGGTGCCGACGGCCGCCAGTCAGCGTGCTTTCGCTCGGAAGAGTTCATGCCATGAGCGTCACCCTCCAGCTCGCCGGCGCCGGTGTCACCTATCCACGCACTCACACCGCAGCGCTTGCCGCCATCGATCTCGCGATCCACAGGCCATACGCTCGGCATCGTCGGTGAGAGCGGCAGCGGCAAGTCGACGCTCGGGCGGATGCTCGTGGGCGCCCTCGCTCCCACCCGTGGGCCAGTACTCGTCTACGGGCGCCATGGGCGAAGGTGGAGCGGCGCGACCCGATCCGCCGCGAGGTCCAGATGGTCTTCCAGGATCCCTACGGAGCGCTAACCCGTGGCTGACCGCCCGCGACGCCGTGGCGGAAGTATTCCAGGTCTGGCATTCGCTCGGCGCCGAGACGCGCGAAGCGCCGACCAGCTGCTGCGCGAGGTGGGATTGACTCCGCAGACGATGGATCGGCGCCCCGCGCAGCTGAGCGGCGGGCAGTGTCAGCGGGTCGGCATCGCCCGGGCGCTGGCGGCGGACCCGAGCGTTCTCGTCGCCGACGAGCCGACATCGTCGCTCGACGTCTCGGTGCAGGCGCAGATCCTCAACCTCCTGATGACCTGCGCGCAGCCGAGGCTCGCGCTCGTCCTGATCTCACACGACCTCAGCGTCGTCCACCACCTCACCGACGACACCACCGTGATGTTCTCGGCCGGCTCGTCGAGCGCGGCCCCACCCAGACAGTGCTGACCGCACCGCCCACCCGTACACCAGGTGCTGCTCGACTCGGTGCCCGGTGTCGAGGGCGACTATCGCTTCGCCGCCAACGCCTCTCGCCTCGACGGCTGCATTTTCCACCCCCTCAGCGGCGGCCGCTCCCAGACACGGGCCTCAGCGACGTGACCCTAGGTGTGGCAGGCGACCGTGTAGCCAATGCGGGCCGAGATCTTCCCGCGGCCTCGTGAACGCTCTTTCCGATCTTGGCCACGACTTCGTGGTCGATTCGGTCCACAGGGCCGCTGACACTTACGGCATAGTGCGGGCGCCCGTGACGGTCATGAATGGCGGCCCCCACGCAGCGCAGGCCTCGCTCGCCCTCCTCATCATCCAGGGCGTATCCCCGGGTGCGCACCTCGGACAGGTCCGCCTGCAGCGCCCGCCAATTGGTGTGGCTTCGGCTGGTGCAGCGCACCCATTTTCCGCGATCGGTCATTTCCCGCGCTTCGGACTCGGGCAACGCAGCGAGGATCGCTTTGCCAAGGGCTGAGGCGTGCCATACATCCAGGTCGCCGATGTTGGCCCCCCGCCGAATCGAGTGCGTGCTTTCAACCGCTTCGATCAGCACCAGGCTGCTGGCCTTCCGGACGGCGAGGTTGACGGTCTCGTGATACTGCTCCGAAAGCTCGCGCATGACCGGCAGAGCGGCCTCCAGCATCGGTATTCAGTGCCCGCTCGCCCAGCTGAAACAGGCGCAGTCCGAGCACATAGCGACCCGAATCCGTATCGCGCTCCACGAGGCCGTTTCGTTTGAGGGTCGACAGATAGCGCAGCGTCGTGGATCCGCTCAGACCCACCGCGCGGAGATCTCCGCCTGGGTCAGTCCCCAGCCGTCGGTCAACGTTCCAGGATCGAGATCGCACGATCCACTGCCGCAATTCCATAGCGAGGGGCCAACCCACCGTCTTTCGCACTGCGAACAACCCGTTCAGCCATTGCAAGATCGTAGCGTGCGATGTTGACCAACAATCCCCACTGGAGGATCAATGACCAAGCTCAACGGCAAGACAGTCATCGTCACCGGAGCGGGCTCGGGCCTGGGTGAAGCAATCGCGCACGAGATCGCCGCCGAAGGCGGACACGTGTACGCCGCCAACCGATCTCGCGACACCGGGGCTAAGGTGGTGGAGGCGATCCGCGAGAAGGGCGGAGAGGCGACCTTCGTCGCGACCGACGTCGGCTCGGAGTCCGATCCGGTGAACCTGGTCGAAAGAGCGCGCGAGCGTACGGGCTTGATCGATGTGGTCATCAACAACGCCGGTTCGGGCGTGGACATTCTGGGGCCGTTCTGGGAAATCACGGCGGATGCGTGGGACAGGGCTTTCGCGGTCAACGTCCGCGGGATGTTCCTGCTTGCCAAATACGCCTATCCGCACATGCCCGACGGTGGGGCGATCGTGAACATGGGATCGGTGGCGTCGCTGGTTGGGTATCCCGACGAGACCACCTACATCGCCACCAAGGGGGCGGTACTTCAGATGACCCGTGGAATGGCCTGCGATGCCGCGGCGCGCAACATTCGCGTCAACTGCGTCTGTCCGGGCCCGTGTGAGACGCCGCCGATGATGAAGTGGCTCGAAGACTCGACCGACAGCGAGGCGTTGCTGCGCGAGTGGAACGAGTCGATCATGCTCGGCCGCATGGGACTTCCCGGCGAGATCGCGAAGGCCGTGCTGTTCCTCGCAAGCTCCGATTCGTCATTCATGACCGGCGAGGCGCTGGTCGTGGACGGTGGCTTCACCTCGTGCAGGGGCGGGTCGGGATCGGCGTCCCTCGGGATGCCGAGCTCGCAGGTGTTCTAGCCGGCCACTTGATGATCAGACCTCGTGTTCCGACAGCCGCCGGCACCCGTCGTCGGTGATGACCGCCACGTGCTCGACGCGCACGCCAAAGCCGTCGCCGTAGGCTCCCGGCTCGCGTTGCGACCCCCACGCCCGATTCGAGCGGAGTGTCGCTCTCTGGGATTATTCGGGGAAGCTCATGGGCGGTGAAACCCACACCGTGCCCGGTGTCGTGCGGATAGCTGTAGCCGGCGTCGCGCCACAGCCTCCCTCACGACGGCGTCGACATGTCCGGCGGTGACGTTCGGGCCGAGGACTTCGAGGCCGATCTCCAGGGCAGCCGTGACCGCCGCGTGTGCCCGCCGATGCGCCGCCTGGGGCTCGCCGACCGCCCAACTCGCACAGCTGTCTGACCACATCCCACCCAGCTGAAGGGCGATGTCGACCAGCACGGAGTCGCCTGAACGGGCGGCGCGTGTCGTCGGCGGCCCACCAATGAGCGTAGTCCGCGGCCCGCTCAAGACATCACCGAGAGCTACGACTGCGCCTCCGGCGTAGTCGTTGAGACACCGGGATACGTGGCTCCAGATCTCGAGCTCGGTGGCCCCCGCCTGACCGGCTTCCCGCGCCGCCCGGTGGCCGATGTCAGAGAGAGCGGCGGCGGCGTGGATCGCGTCCACTTCTGTGGGCGTCTTGATCGCACCGATCGTGGCCAGATCGGCGCCGGCGGGCCGCCCCACCGGAACCGCCCGCGCGATCGCGCTCGGGACGGTGATCTCGTCGATCGCGACCGTTCGCCCGTTCAGACCGGTGCGTTCGAGCGCCTCCCGGCAGCGCGGCCAGCGGTCGGGCCGCCGGCTCCTCTCCGCCGGTCGTGAATCCCTCATACGTGATCGTCTCCGCGCCGGCGTCGGCGTCATCCGCCGAGCAGACCAGCACCGCGCGGGAGTCTCCCGCGGCGACGACAAGGCCGGGACGGTAGGGGCGAGACCTGAAACCCGGTCGCCTGGGCATGTCCAGTGAGCATCCGAACGATGCCGGCGTCGGCTGAGACAAGGCCGTCGGCGCCGATCCGTTCGAGATAGCCCACTAGACGCGGATCCACAGCTGTCATCACGGCCATACCATCCATTACCAGTAGGCTCGACAAGCGTTCGGAGACGAGCGTTCGACCCATTGTTCGTCCCGGGCAGACGTCATCCAGCCCATGCGTGAGATCGTGTAAGCCAACAACATGACCGAACGGTATCCAAGGTCACTTTGGATGACACGGACACCTGCTCCCGAACTCGGGTCCTCGATGGGGTGACAACGGGTACAAGCGCCGACGGCGTAAGGCGAGCGAGCCGATCAGGGCAGTGCGCATCTGCTATCTTCGCGAACCGCGGTCGGCGGCGTGGACGCCGGCGGCACCGTCCGCGGGCGGACGTTCCAACAACCGCTGCCGCGAGATCACGCGAACCGCATCTCGCGACAGAGAGAGTCGTGATGCCCCCGGCAAGAATCGAACTTGCGCACGCGGTTTAGGAAACCACTGCTCTATCCACTGAGCTACGGGGGCTCTCGGAGGAGCGTAGCGCGGCGCGACTCCGAGCTCCCGGGTACCGGTCTGCCTTTGCGCGGGGTCTCTTGCGTGGCTCACCGTGCGATGCTGCTCCCGTTCGCTGCTCCCGTGACCGTGCCGTTCGCCTCACCCGGGCCGGACGGGGCCACGCGGCCCCCCGTGGCAGCGGTAACGGCGCTGAAGCTCTCGGTGGAGTCGTCCCGGACGCGGTTGGTGCGAGGCCAACGGACGGTGCATAATCATCCACTCGGCAGCTGATCGCTGTCTCCTGCACTACCCGTCCGAGAGAGGAGCGCCGATGTCCAGTGACGTCGCAGCCATGGAGTTGCGCTTCGAACCCCCGGGACCCGGGTTCTACGAGCTCGACCCCGTCCACTTCCCGCGGCCGGTGACCCGCTACTGGGAGGAAATGCACCCCCCGGCGTTCGCCCGCGGCACCGCCGACTTTGCAAGCTTCTACGGGATGGTGATCGGTGGACTGGGAATGGAGTACGTCAACGGCATGGCCTACAAGTTCGTAGTGCCCGCTCCGGAGGCGGAGATCCCGCAACGCTTCCAGCGCGCCGAGGAGGTGCTGGCCGGAAAGCTCTGGCGTGAGCAGCTGCGCGAGTGGGACGAGACCTACAAGCCAGCCGCCATCGCGAAGCACCGCGAGCTCCAGTCGATCGATCCCGACGCCCTCACCGACGAGGAACTCGTCGCGTACATCGCGCGCTGCCGCGAACATCACACTGCGATGATCTCGCAGCACATGCGGTTCACCGCCAGCGCTGTGATCCCGACGGGCGACTTCCTCGCCCACGTCGGTGACTGGACGGGGCTGCCGACCGCCGAGTTGCTCGGCCTCATGCGCGGCGCCTCACCGGTTTCCGCTGGTGCCTCCGAGCAGCTCGAGACGCTGATCGTCGCGATCGGGCAGGACCCGGCCGCGCAGGACCTTCTCGCGTCCGAGGATGATCCCGGGCAGGTCATCGCTGCCTTGCGCTCGCTCGCCGGCCCTGCCGGTGAGGCCGTGAACGCCTACCTCGATCTCGTCGGCAACCGCCTTCTCGACGGTTTCGACATCTCCGAGCCCTCCGCGCTCGAGTTGCCCGACGTGCTGTTGCGGTCGATCCGCACCGCGGTCGCAGGCGGCGGGGTCGAGGCGTCGGACGTCGAAGCGCGCATCGCGGATGTCCGCGCGAAGGTTCCCGCCGAGCATCAAGAGGAGTTCGACGGCCTACTCGTCGAGGCTCGCCTGCTCTACCGGCTCCGCGACGAACGCGGGGTCTACAGCGACATCTGGGCCTCGGGGATCATGCGCCGTGCGGTGCTGGCCGGCGGCCGCCGACTCGCCGCGGCCGGTCGCATCGATGAGCCCGCGCACCTCCTGGACGCGGGGTTCGACGAGATGTGCGCGCTGCTCTCGAGCTCCGAAGGCCCCTCCGCCGCGGAGCTCGCGGCCCGCGCGGCCTTCCGTGCCTCCCACAGCGCCAAGGACGCGCCCGCGACGTTGGGGTCGCCTCCGCCTCCGCCGCCCGACGCGTCGACGCTGCCCCCGGCGGAAGGTCGGCTGATGCGAGCCACAGAGATCGCCCTTGGAGCGCTCTTCGGTAGCTCGGATGCTCGCTCACGAGGAGGACATGCTCCGAGGGCTCGCCGCGAGCCCCGGCGTCTACGAGGGGCCGGCCCGCCTCGTTTCCGGACCGGCGGACTTCGACCGGATCCTCCAGGGAGACGTTCTCGTCACCGCCTCGACGACCGAGGCGTTCAACATCCTGCTGCCGCTGCTCGGCGCGATCGTGACCGACAGCGGGGGCCTGCTCTCCCACTCCGCGATCGTCGCCCGCGAGTACGGCATCCCCGGGGTGGTCGGTACGCGCGAGGGGACGGAGCGCATCGCGGACGGCGCGCGCGTGCGGGTGGACGGCGGAAGCGGCGAAGTGACCGTCCTCGCGTGAGGGACGTCGTTCCGCTGGCCGAAGTCACCGAGACCTCGGTCTTTGGCTCGAAGGCGGTCGGCCTGGGGGAGGCGATCAGGGGCGGCCTCCCCGTCCCGCCCGGCGTCGCGCTCTCCGGGGAGATCGTCGAGGCCGTCGCGGGTGGGGACGAGGCCGCGACCGAGAGCGTCGCCGCTGCGGTGCGGCCGCTCGGGGGCCCGCTCGCCGTGCGCTCGTCCGCGGTGGACGAGGACGGGGCGGATGCGAGCTTCGCGGGCCAGCACCTGACGCTGCTCAACGTCCCCTCGGCCAAGGAGCTGAGCTCGGCGTTGCGCGAGATCTGGTGGTCGGCGAACTCCGATTCGGCGATCACGTATCGGAAACGCGTCGGCCTCTTCACGAGACCGAGTGTCGCGCGTGGTCGTCCAGGTGCTGCTCGATCCCGAAACGGCCGGCGTGATGTTCACGCAGAACCCGATTACCGGGGCCGACGAGCGAATGATCGAGGCGAGTTGGGGGCTCGGCGAGGCGGTCGTCGCCGGCCTCGTGATCCCCGACAGCTACCGCCTCGCCCGTTCGGGCGAGGTGCTCGACCGGCGGCCAGGGCTGAAACGGATCGCGATCCGCGGTCTCCCGGCAGGTGGCACGTTCGAGGAAGAAGTCCCGAAGGAGCTGCAGGAGCAACTCTGCCTCGATGACGCGCGGCTGGCCGAGCTCAACGAACTGGCCGATCGGTGTGAGGCGATCTACGGCCCGTCACGCGACGTCGAGTGGGCGATCGCAGACGGCGCGCTCTACCTGCTGCAGTGCCGGGCTGTGACGAGGGCGGGGTAGGATCGCCAGATGGCAGGCGCACCCGTCGACGCGCTGAGGCGCGTGCCGCTCTTCGCGGATCTGAGCGAGAGCGAGCTGCAGGAGGTCGCTCTCCTCTTCAAGGAGCGCCACTTTGCCGTCGGGGAGACGGTCATCAAGGAGGGCTCGGACGGGGCCGCCTTCTTCCTGATCGACGATGGGGAGGCGGTCGTGACGATCCGCGGAGCCGAGCGTGCGACCCTGACGGCCGGCGATTACTTCGGTGAGATCGCACTGATCGACGAAGACGTGCGCTCCGCGACGATCACCGCCGCGACCGACCTCCACTGCTACGGACTTACGCTCTGGGAGTTCCGACCTCTCGTTGTCGGGAATGGCGAGATCGGCTGGAAACTGATGCAATCGCTCACGAAGAAGCTGCGACTCGCCCAGCTCGGGTGAAGGGGGCGCGCGGTCTGGAAAACCACTGCTCTATCCACTGAGCTACGGGCGCTAGGCGGAGAGTACCGCCGAACGAGACGGGGGTCGTGCGGGCAGCGGCCAGCAATCGATCCGCGGTGGACAGTGACCTGCTGAGGCGTCGTCACGCGTTCGCGGCTGCGCGGATTCCCGCTGCGACACCATTCACGATCGTCGCGAGCTCCTCCTCGGTCACGACGAAAGGCGGTGAGATCTGCAATGCGACGCCGCGGAGGACGCGGGTCAGCACGCCGTGCCGACGTGCCTCGAGCATCGCGGTGGCCGGGGCACCGGGGCTGCGGGCGAGCAGGTCGGGGTCGAATTCGACGGCAGCGGCGAGACCGGTGCTGCGGATCTCGGCGACGCCGTCGAGATCGCCGAGCGGCTCGAGCAGCGCTCGGAGCACGGGCTCGAGCTCGCGGACACGCTCCACGAGGGCCTCGCGCTCGAGGATCTCCAGGTTGACGAGGCCGGCGACGCACGCGGCCGGGTGACCGGAGTAGGTCCCACCCTGCAGAAACGGCGCCGCTGCTTCTTCCCAGAACGGTGCCCGGACCGCGCCCGAGACGATCACGGCGCCGAGCGGGACGTATCCGGATGTGATCCCCTTCGCACAGGTCATCAGATCCGGGGTGAAGCCGTAGCGCTCGCAGCCGAACCAGCTCCCGAGCCGGCCGAAGCCCGAGATCACTTCGTCGGCGATCAGCAGTACCCCACGCTCGCGGCAGATGCGCTCGACTGCAGGCCAGTACCCCTCGGGCGGAGGGATCGCGCCACCGGCGCCGATCATCGGCTCACCGATGAACGCGGCTGCGCGATCACCGAGCCGATCGAGCGTCTCGGCGACCGCATCGACGTCGGCGTAGGGAACCTCGGCGACGTCCTCGATCAACGTGCCGTAGCCGTCGCGAATAGCCGGAATGCCCGACAGCGACGTGCCGTATGCGTTCGTCCCGTGGTAGGCGTGGCTCCGCGAGACGATCACGGTCCGCTGCGGCTGACCGAGGAGCGCCCAGTAGCGGCGCACGATCTTCGCAGCAGCGTCCACGGCTTCACCACCGCCGCTCCCGAACATGACGGCCGCGTCCGGGATGGGCGAGAGCTCGGCCAGGCGTCGTGCCAGCGCGAGCGCCGGCTGATTCGCGTGGTCACCGAAGATGTGGTGCGCGGCGAGCGTGCGCAGCTGTTCGGAGACGGCATCCGCGATCTCTCCCCTGCCGTGCCCGACGTTCGCGAACCAGAGGCCGGCAGTGCCGTCGATGTACTCGGTACCCGCGGCATCCCAGATCCTGCAACCGTCACCGCGTACGAGCACGAGCTCGTGGCCGTCGACCTTGCCCATCGCCGCGAACGGGTGCCAGAGCCTGTTGCTGTCAACGAGTCGCATGGTGGAAGAGGCTACTGAATCGACATGGTAGTGCGGTGTCCAATTGGCAATTGCGAGACACCGCACGAGGACCGCGCAGCGACGAGCACGAGGGCGCGCGGGAGAACGAGCCGGTCTCCCGTGCGGTAGGGCTCGAGTCGCGCCTCCATCTCGGCAGCAAGGGCTTCGGCGTCGTCCTCGTTCAGGCCGCCGGCGACCCTGCGGAAGTGGCCGTTCTCCGCCGCCAGCTCGCGCCAGAAAGAGGCGGCGTCCGGCGCCACGCGGATTCCCTCGACTCGAGCCGCCACGACGTCGGACAGCCCCGCTGCGCAATGAACGGCGGCGGCTTCCTCCGGGTCGCCAAGCTTGCCGAATGCCCGCGCAAACGACGCGCGCTCGGGGCCGAGCACGGCACCCATCGCCTCCCGCGGGATCGCGAACCAGGGATTCTCGGCCGGGGTCGCCCACAGCGCCGTGACGAGGCGCCCACCGGGCTCGAGGACACGACGGAGCTCCCTGAGCGTCGCAGTCGCGTTCCTCTGCCGCCATCAGGGCGAGGCGGCTCGTCACCGCGTCGAACGATGCGTCGGCGAAGGGAAGCGGCGCGTTGAAGTCAGCCTCGAGGAGCGTCAGCTCGACTCCAGCCTCCTCGGCTCGGCCTCGAGCGTGCTCCAGCTGCTCCGACGTTCGTGTCGATACCGGTGACCGCTGCGCCGGTGTCGGCGAGCGCCACCGTGAGTCGGCCGCTGCCACACCCGGCGTCGAGCACGCGCTCGGCACCAGCAACCGCGGCGAGGATCTCGAGAGTCCCAAACGGCACCTGGTTTCCGTCAGGCTCGGCTTCCACCTGCGAGTGGTCATTCATGCCGGCACTCTACGGCCACTGCGACTCAGTAGTTCGAGGCGCCGATCTCCGTGACTCCTCTGATGCCTGGGACCTGAGCTGGTGGCACCGTTGGTGGTGAGTTGCGCGGCCCGACAAGCGAGCCACGCGACGAGAAGAGGGAGGCAGTATGTTCACGTACATCGGCCTGATCAAGGTCACGCCCGAGGGCAGGGAGCATTTCGAGAAGGCGCCTGAGTACCTCGCAAAGATCGGCGAGATCATCGAGCTCGAGGGCGGCACGCTCGAGAGGACGCTTGCAGTCATGGGCCCGTGGGACTTCCTCGCGATCGTCAAGTACCCGGACAACGAGACCGCATTCCGCGTGCTCGCAAAGATCGCCATGCTGGAGGTCGTCGAGACCGAAACCTTCCCGGCAGAGGATGTCGCCATCTTTATGAAGGCTCTCGTCTAGGGGAGAGACGAGACACTCGCCTTCGGGCGAGACGTTCGGTGAGGCCGCTTTCGATGCGGCCTCGCCGGTTCATGCGGCTCTCGTCTCCCGGAGTCGACCCCGTGCAGGCGTTCGACCGCTATCGCTCCCGCGGCTCCCAGCCGAATCTGCGCCAGGCGATTGCGACACCCACGAGCCCCCAGGCCGTCACGATCGCGATCTCCTTGGGATGGTCGAAGAACGACTCGCCACGGAGGTAGACGTCGTTCATCAGGTCGATGAGGTAGGTCAGCGGCAGGACGTCCGCGACCAACTGCAGCACCTCGGGATAGCTCCGGGTCGGGCCGAACGCGCCCGAGAGGAACGCCATCGGCAGCACGATCAGGTTGACGACCGCCGACGCACCCTCGGACGAGCGGATCATCGCCGTCGCGCCGAACCCGAGGCCCGCGAAGCAGGCACCGCCGAGCAGCACGACGGGGATCATCCCGAGCCGGTTCTCCGGGCCGGTCGCCCCGTACAGCGTCACGCCGAGCGCGATCGTCAGCAGCATCTGGAGGATGAAGACGAACAGCGTGGAGGTGAGGAACGGCGCCGAGATACGTCGCCGGCGGCAGCGGTGTCGCGCGGATGCGCTTCAGGACGCCGCTCTCGCGACGGATCACGAGCGTGATCGCGAGCCCCGCGAACGCCGTGTTCGCGCAGCCGTAGCCGATCAGCCCGACGAGCAGGACGTCGGCTGCGCGGAAGCCCTCGATCTTGCCGCTATAGACGGCGCCGAGGAGCAGGAAGAGCATCGGCGGGAAGATGAAGACGAACACCGCCGACTCGCGGTTGCGCCAGAAGAGTCGCTGCTGGTTGCGCACCTCGCGCAGGAAGAGGCTCACGAGGACTCGCCGTCGTCGTGGTCGATCAGGTCGAGGTAGACGTCCTCGAGCGAAGGGCGCACGACCTCGAGTGAGTCGAGCTCGCGCCCGGCCGCCGCGGCGGCACCGGTCAGCTCGGCGAGGATTCGGGTCGGCTCGTCTGTCTCGATCACGACGTCCCGGCCGTCCTCGCGATAGCGGATCTCGACCTTCGGGGCGACGCCGATCAGCTCGGCCGGCGTTCCCTGCTGGACGATCCGGCCGTCGCGGATCACGGCGACCCGATCGGCGAGCTGCTGGGCCTCGTCGAGGTAGTGCGTGGTCAGCAGGACGGTCTTGCCGAGGGTGCGCAAGGAACGCACGAGCTCCCACGCCGTGCGGCGGGCCGCCGGGTCGAAGCCGGTCGTCGGCTCGTCGAGGAAGAGAAGCTCGGGATCACCGACGAGCGCGAGGCCGAGGTCGAGCCGTCGCTTCTGGCCGCCCGACAGCGTCTTCACCCGCGCGTCGGCCTTCTCCACGAGCCCGACGAGCTCGATCACCTCGTCCACGTCGCGGGGCTTCGTGTAGTAGCCGGCGAACATCCGGTGCAGCTCGCGTACGGTCAGTGCCGCCGTCGGCTCCGACGCCTGCAGGACGACGCCGATCCGCTCGCGCAACGCGCGACCGCCGTGCTCCGGATCGACTCCGAGCACCGTCACCTCGCCGCTGTCGCGCTTGCGGTAGCCCTCGAGGATCTCGACCGTCGTCGTCTTGCCGGCACCGTTCGGGCCCAGCAGGCCGAAGACCTCACCCGGCTCGATCCGGAAGCTGATCCCCGCAACTGCCTCGGTGGCGCCGTAGCTCTTGCGGAGATCGTGAACCTCGAGCGCGGCGGTCATGTGGGGAGGTCCAGTTCCACCATGCCGGCGACCGGGAAGCCCGGGTCACGTCCGATCACGGCGTAGGCGATCTCCGAGCAGTCGGGCTGATGGCCGACGACCGCGACGGGGCCGCTCTGCCCGTCGATCGCGCGTCGGAGCGAATCGATCGTGGCGCCGGGCGCGAGCTCCTCGGCGACCTCGCACCGGCGCTCCGAGCGCGCGCCCGATCTCGGCCGCGGTCTGGCGTGCCCGCAACAGCGGGCTCGACACGACGAGCTGCGGTGGGTCCGCGAGTTCCGCCAGGCGCTCCCCGAGATCCTGCGCCTGCTCGATGCCGCGCGGCGTCAGCTCGCGCAGCTCGTCGGGCTCGCCCGGCGCGGCTTCAGCGTGTCTGCAGAGGTGGAGGCGCACCGTCGGCAGGATAGGCGCAACGCCCGGTTCACCCACCCGTAAGGCGGTCGTAAGCTTCACGCGCTACAACTTGGCTCTATGAACGATCGCACCATCGGTCGCGCTGGGTTCCTCGGGATCCTCGGTCTCGGCGCAGCGGGCCTCTTCCTCGCGAAGGATGCAACGGGGTTGCTCGACCGGGCCGTGCCCAAGTCCGTCTCGAGCATCGTTCCGACGTCGGGCTGGCGCATCTACACGATCGGCGACTCGATGCCGACCTTCGATCCCGCGACCTACCGCCTCGAATGTCACCGGCCTCGTCGGATCGCCGACGAGCTTCACGCTCGCAGATCTCAAGGCGATGCCGCGGGCCGACCAGGTCTCGGACTTCCACTGCGTCACCGGCTGGTCTGTCTCGGATGTCCGCTGGGGCGGCGTGCGGATCGCCGACCTGCTCGAGGCCGCGGGCGCGAAGAGCGAGCGTTCAAGCACTCAACTTCGTCTCGACCGAGGTCCCCTACGAGGACTCGCTGACCCTGAAGCAGGCGCTGCTCCCGGATGTGATGCTCGCCTACGAGATGGACGGGGCACCGATCTCGCGACCGCACGGGGCACCGGTTCGGCTCGTCGATGCCGCAGATGTACGGCTACAAGAGCGTCAAGTGGGTCGATCGGATCGAGCTCGGCACGGTCGCACAGCCGGGGTACTGGGAGCAGAACGGCTACGACGCCGACGCGTGGATCGGGAAGTCGAATGGCTTCTCTTCTTGAGCCCGCGCATCCCGACGCCCCGCTGACCGCTCCGAAGCCCGCCGCGCGGATCGCGCGCTTCACCGTCACCGAGCGCGCCCTGCACTGGATGCATGCCTCGGCCTTCTTCGCGTTGCTCGCGACCGGGATGATCCTCTACCTCCCGGCGCTCTCGACGCTCGTCAACCGGCGCCCACTCGTCAAGGGCGTGCACCTCTGGGTTGCGGTTGCGTGGGCCGTCGCGCTCGTCGTGATCCTGATCGTCGGCAACCGCAAGCGCCTCGCCGAGGACTGGCGCGAGATCGAGACGATCGACCGGGACGACCGCCGTTGGCTGCGTGGCCGCAAGGCGCCGCAGGGGCGGTTCAACGCCGGCCAGAAGATCAACGCCCTCCTGACGATCGCGTTCGCCCTCCTCTTCGCGCTCTCCGGCTTCTTCCTCTGGCTCGGGGAGCGCGACCACCGCTTCATCTTCGCGGGCACGGGCACCGTGCACGACGCGCTCACGTTTGCGTCGATCGGGCTGCTCGTCGGCCACCTCTATCTCGCGCTCATCCACCCGAGCACGCGTCACGCGCTGCGCGGCATGACGGTCGGGGACGTCGACGAGGCCTGGGCGAAGAAGCATCATGCGAAGTGGGTCGAGGCCGAGCGGGTAGCCTCTGCGCATGACCACTCCACCCCCTGACGAGCTCGGCGGCGCGATCGGGCGCTTCCGCGATCTCCGTCGCCGCTTCGAGCAGGCGATTCCCGCAGCGGCGGTCTCGATGGACGGACGCTCCTTCAGCTACCAGCTCTCGATCGGCAGCACCGTGCCTCCGCCCGGTGGATTCGTGGCGCTCGTCGACGGCGACACGCGGCGGCTCGGCCAGCTGATCACGCAGGAGCTCGTGACGCGCGACGGGCCTGAGGTCGGCGCCTCTCTCGACGGCGAGAGCCTCTCCGGTGACGGGGCGTTGGATGTCCAGGCGCGCGTGCAGGTGCGCGTCGTCGAGGGAACCGGCGTCGTCCTCTCGGGCGACGGAGCGCCGTTCGTCGACGCGCGCATCGAGGAGGCCACCGGACCCGAGGTCGCGGAGCTCTCGCGTCCGAAGCGCGACACAACGGATCTCGTGATCGGCACGGTGCTCGCCGGCCGGGACGAGGTCGTGCCGGCGCGGATCGACGCCGGCGGCTTCGACCGACACACGTTCCTCTGCGGGCAGTCGGGCTCCGGCAAGACCTACTCGCTCGGCGTCGTGCTCGAGCAGCTTCTCCTCAACACGGAGCTGCGCGTCGTCGTGATCGACCCGAACTCCGACTTCGTCCGCATCCGCGAGGCGCGGCCAGGCGCCGACCCGGCGTCTGGCAGCGCGACTCGAGGCGCTTGCGCCGTCGATCCTCGTGCGCTCGCCGCTCGCCGAGGGAGACGACAGGCTGCGGATCCGCTTCCCGGAGCTCGACGGCGCCGCATATGCCGGCGTTCTCCAGCTCGACCCGATCCGCGACTCCGACGAGTACGACGAGCTGCTTCGCGCGCTCGCGGAAGGCCCGGGCTCGTCGGGCTACCAGGCTCTCGCGACGGGCACGGAGGGCACGTCGAGCGAGGGGCTCGACCGGCTGATTCGCAGGGTGCGCAACCTCGGCGTCGATCGCTTCGGCGTCTGGGCGCAGGGAGCAGGCCGGCACCGTGCTCGAAGATCTCGACCGTGACGACTGGCGCTGCCTCGTCGTCGACATCGGCACGCTCGGCACGCCGATCGAGAAGACGCTCGTCGCCCAGGCAGTTCTCTCCCGCCTCTGGGAGAAGCGCCTCGAGCGACGACCGCTGCTCGTCGTGATCGACGAGGCGCACAACGTCTGCCCTCAGCTCCCCGACGGCGGGCTGCAGTTCCTCGCCACGGAGACGGCGATCAAGATCGCTGCCGAAGGGCGCAAGTTCGGCCTCTATCTCCTGCTCTCGACGCAGCGGCCACAGAAGGTGCACGAGAACATCGTCTCGCAGTGCGACAACCTGCTCCTGATGCGGATGAACTCGGTCGCCGACGTCGGCCACCTGACCGAGATCTTCTCCTTCGTGCCGCCGAGCCTGCTCGCCCGTGCGACGGGCTTCCGGCAGGGTGAGGCGCTCGTCGCGGGCAAGGTCGTGCCGACGCCGACCTTCGTGCGCTTCGGTGCCCGCGTCAGCGAGGAGGGCGGGTCCGACGTCCCCACGGACTGGGCGCGCTCGCGCGCGTAGGATCGCCCGATGAGAACCTTCCGCTACGTCATCGCCGACGTCTTCACCGACACGCCGCTTGCCGGCAACCAGCTCGCCGTCTTCACGGACGCGCGTGATCTCGACTCGGCGACGATGCAGGCGCTCGCGCTCGAGGTCGGCTTCAGCGAGTCGGTGTTCGTCCTCTCGCCGGAGGGCGACGGGCACGTCCGGATCAGGATCTTCACGCCGACGTACGAGCTGCCGTTCGCAGGGCATCCGACGCTCGGGGCGGCGTTCGTCCTGGCTGCGCCGATGCAGCTCGGGGTGATCAACATCGAGACCGGGATGGGCGTCGTCCCGGTCGAGCTCGAGCGCGCCCAGTCCGGCAAGATCGTCTTCGGCCGCATGGTGCAGCCGGTGCCGACGGTCGAGGAGTTCGCCGACGTGGACGAGCTCCTCGCGGCGATCGGGGTCGAGAACGCCGAGCTCCCGGTCGAGCTCTACGACAACGGCGCCACGCACATCCTCGTCGCGCTCGAGTCGGTCGAGCAGGTCGCAGCGCTCGAGCCCGATCTGGCGGCGATCATCGCGCGCGGCGTCACCGGTGTCAGCTGCTTTGCGGGTGCGGGCGACCGCTGGACGACCCGGATGTTCTGGAAGGGTGGCGAGGACGCCGCGACGGGCTCCGCCGCCGGCCCGATCGCGTGCCACCTCGCCCGGCACGGGAAGATCCGCTTCGGCGACGAGATCGTGATCTCACAGGGCGCGGCGATCGGGCGTCCCGTCGACGCTCTACGCGCGCGCAGAGGGCAGCGGCGGCCTGATCGACCGCGTCGAGGTCGGCGGCCAGGCGGTCACGGTCGCCCGCGGCGAATTTCAGGTGCCGTAGGGGCGAGGCGCCTACCGCGCCACAGACGAGGTAAGCCTCGCCCGCGGTCCCGCGGTCGCCTTCACCCGGTCGCCGAGGACCCGTCCCCGAGGTGCTCGAGCGCGCCGAACGCCGACTCGAGCTCGCTCTCCGGCGCTAGGTGCCCCTCGGGCGAGACCCTGTCGACGACGGTCGGGAGAACCTGTGCGACCGCGTCCGCAGCCTCGTCCTCCGACACACCGAGCTGTGCCGCGATCTTCGCCAGCTCCTCCTCGCCGACGGCCTTGCGCACGTCCTCGCCGCTGATCGGCTCGTTCGCGCCGGTGCCGATCCAGGAGTCCGTCTGGGCCGAGAGCCCGTTCGCCTGGAACCCCGAGAGAACCTGCTGCAGCCCGCCGCCCGCGAGCATTCCGCCGAGCGCGGGGAGGAGCGATCCGAGCAGGCCGCCCATCCCACCGGCCTGACTCCCCGAGCTCCCGCCGGTGAGGCCACCGATGATGTCCTCGAGCCCGCCACCGGAGCTCGCACCACCTGCAAGGCTCCCGAGCAGGTCGCCCAGACCGCCGCCGCTTCCTCCTGTCACACCCTTGACCAGATCGTCGAGCCCGCTCATGCACCTCTCCTGTTTGTCGTGGTGCCTTCAGCCTACGAGAAAGCGACGGCTGTGATTCCGATCAGCTCGATGTCGAGCGCGCGCCAGAACCGCCCACCGTTCTCGGAGACGAAGAGCCGCGAGTCCGATGCGAAGAGCAGCACGTCGGGATCCTCCGGGTCGATCGCGATCTGCGGTTCCCGCGGGGAGCCCGCCTCCGGCCTCGTCCCAGGTCTCGCCGCCGTCCTCGGAGAGAACGAGCGGCGGGCGCCGGTCGACGACTGCGACGACTCGCCGGCCACACTGGTCGGCGGCGATCAGCAGGGGCAGCGAGACACCGGCGGCTCCAGCTGTCGGCTGCTCGTCGTCGACGAGCTCGGCCTCGCCCGTCTCGAGATCGACGTGGACGCACCCGAGCGCCGTCGCAACAAGACGTCCATCAGCGAGCGATGATCGTCGAGACGAAGCGGCTTGCGATCAGTCCTGCCTCGTTCGCGTCGGCTCCGCGTTGCCGGGCGACGGCGTAGGAGAGGAGGAACGAGTCACCCGCCCCGGTGGGGTCGACGGGGCCGTCGATCGGCACCGCATCGACCCGCGTGATCACCTCGCCCGAGACGATCACCGCCCCCTCGGAGCCCAGCGTGAGCACGACCTCGGGGATCCCGAGCGAGCGGAGGGAGGCCTCGTCGGTGCCGCCGCACAGCTCCTCGGCCTCCTCGTCGTTGAGCTTGAGTGCGGTGATGTGGCCGAGGATCGCGCGGTCGACCGAGCCGTCGCTGACGAGCGGGCCGACCTGCCCGTGGCGCACGAGACCCTGTGCGTCGAGCACGAGGCGATGGCCTCGAGCGGTCAGGGCGGTGAGCGTCTCGAGCGGGAAGTCCCCACGGGTCAGCGCGCCGACGATCACCCACGGGGCGTCGCCGATCGCGTCCCCGACCCACCCGGCGATCTCGGCGCGGCTCCACGGATCGGACAGCGCATCGATCGACATGATTCGCCGGTCGCCCTCGTAGTGGAAGGAGAACCGCGTTGTTCTGGCGGTCGGACGCCAGTGCACCGGGAACCCGAACCTCTCGAGCTCGGGCACGAGCGCGTCGTGATCCTCGGGCGCGCAGCGGCAGGCGAGCACGACGTCGGCGTCCCGGTCGATCTGGCTCAACGCGCGGGCGCAGTACCAGACAGCGCCCCCGGGGCGCTCGGGCGCGCCTGCGACGACGTCCAGGACGAGGTCTCCGACGATCGCGGCGCGAGGCATGCCACGATGCTAGTGCGCCGGCGTCGAGCGCCAACGGGAAGGGGGGTCATCCTCGGAGATCGAGCGGCCGCCCGGTCGGCGAACCCTCGACTCGGATCAGAGCTCCCCGACGAGCGGCCGGTACTCCGGGGCGACGCCGATGAGGACGTCCACCGGCCTGGTCCCGGTTCCCTCGATCTGGTAGCTCGCTCCGCGAGGAACATAGGCCGCGTCCCATCGCGAGAGCTCGAACTCGAAGGCCACGCCGGACGATTCGGCGCGGAGGCAGGCGGTGCCGTCCTCGACGATCACGAGTGTGTCGCCGTCGCGCCTGACAGGGTCGCTGGATCCGCCCGGAACGAGGCGAGCGCTCGCAACGGTCAGCTGCTCGGTACTGGCTATGAGTCCTACGAGCGCGTCGCCTTCGAGCCGGTGCAACCGATCGAGCGGGCGGATCACACGCATCGTTCCGCTACCCGATGCAGCGCCGGGGAAAGCTCCCGTAGCGGCATCGTCGGCGTAGGACCAGCGCTCCTCGGGCAAGTAGTCCTTCGTTCGTGCGTACGGCCCGGACGTTCCGGTGGACGGGGGAGGCGCGAAGAACTCGAGAACCCGCACTGGTTCGGCGCCGTACGAGAACCCGTGGTGCCACGTGTCCTTGCGGAAGAAGACGCTCTCGCCCGCTTCGACGCGATGGACCTCGCCATTCTCGGGGTTAGCGATCACGAACGTGCCCGCGAGGACGTGCAGCACCTCGTCCGCTCCGAAGATCGTGCGGAAGTCCTCCGAGTGCCGAAACGACTTCCCCGGATCGAGGCCGAAGATGATGGCGTGTATGAGGTCGCTCGAGACGTAGATCCAGTCGTCGACGAGACCGGCCTCCGGGTTGCCCCACGTGTGACGTGTGACGTCGGCGAACGGGATGGCCGTCGGCCGGTCGTACGTTGGTCGAGGAGAAGGCTTATAGCCCATCGTGGCTGCGGCGGTCGTGAGAGCGATGCGCATCCTCGGCCGCGAGAAGTGAGCTGCTGAACACGGGATCGGGGAAGTCGGTCTCGATCTCGCGAGCTCTCCCATCCGCCCCTGCGGCCTGGGCTGCGAGCATGATTTCGAGCGCGTGCAGCGCGTGCTCGGGCCGCGTCGTCGGTTCCGTTCCGTTCTCGACGCAGTCGACGAGGTGACGGAGCCCATCGGTCCACTGCCAGTGGGGGTCGCTCTCCGGATGCACCTGCCAGAACCCGTCCTCGTTCCGCCAGAGCTCCCAGCCCTCGGGAGCCCAGTCGTCGCCCAGCATCTGCATCGTCCCCGCAGATCCGTAGACCTCGACCGCGGGCGAGCGGTATTTCTGCATCGTGAAGCCGGTCGTGACCACGCCGAATCGGGCATCGCCGAAGTCGAGCAGGACGTGGGCGTTGTCATCGGCTTCGACGGTCATCAGCCGGCCGTTGACCTCTCGCTCGCCGATCGCAGTCCCGACCATCGCGGTGACGCGCTCGGCACGACCGAAGAGGGCGCACAGCGTCGTCACGTTGTAGACACCGAGATCGAAGAGCGATCCACCACCGGGCTGGTAGAACCACTCGTTCCAGTTCGGCCCTGCCCATCCGTATCGCGCCCGCGCCGACAGCAGGTCTCCGATCTGCCCGTTTCGTGCGCAGCCGTGCATCGCCCGAAACGTCGGGCTGAGGAGGATGTGTGGCGCACAGACGAGGAGGCCCTCGCTCCTCCTGGAGAGCTCGACGAGCGCGTGCCCGCCCTCGAGCGACGTCGCGAGCGGCTTCTCGACGAGCACGTGCTTTCCGGCCTCGAGCGCCATGCGCGTCAGCTCCGCGTGCTCGTTCATGCTGGTGAGAACGAGGACGATGTCGACGTCACGTGCCGTGATCACGTCCTCCGCGCTCGTGAGGTCAGGGGCGACGTCGAACCGGTCTGCCGCGCCGTGTCGCTTCCGTGCATCGGTGTCGTACACCGCACTCACGTCCACGCGGCCACGGGCCCGAAGGCGCTCGATCATGCCGACGTAGGGGCCGGCAAAGACGCTTCCGCATCCGAGGACACCGATCCCGAGACTCATGACGTTCCTCGCGCAACGGCGTAGTACGCGTCCGTCCAGGCCGGGTTGTCGACGTCGAGGCCGGCCTCGACGCCGAGTCGAACGGCGAGCGCTGCGGCGGCCGGGAAGGCTGTGACCGCGCTCAAGCGCGGGTCCGCGAGCTCCGCTCCGGGTGCGCGAAGCACCCTCGCGCCGCGCGCAGCGCAGATCGCCTCGGCCTCGTCGAGGAGTGTGTCCCCTGCAGTTGGGATCGTGACCACGATGTGACCGGGCCGGAGTGGGTACATCGCCGATGTCGCACCCTCGCGCGTCTCGACGCCTTCCGCCGGTATGCCGGATACCTCCTTCAGGAGGAGGGCGCCCTCGAGCGCTCCCGCCCAGGCATGCCGAGATCCGAACACGATCCCGGCGGAGGGGGAATCGAGATCGGCGAGCTCGTCGACCCACGACTCCGCGATGTCGACGGCACCTTCCACGATCGAGGGTACCGAGTGGACGGCGGACATGAGCTCGGCATCTCCTGTCACGGTCGCCCAGACGGCGAGGGCTGCGGCGACGTTGCCGCAGAAGCCCTGCGTGTGCGTGATCGCATCCTGTGATGCGATCGTGACCGTGGCGAGAGCGCCCGCGCGGGACCCGATCGTCGAGCTCGGCGATGCGGTGATCGCGGCAAACGGCGTCGGAGCTCCCGCATCGAGCGCCTCGATCACGTCGCGCATCTCACCGGACGAGGAGAACGCCAGCAGGATGTCGCCGGGTCGCCAGTGGAAGCTTCCGCGGGCGAGCAGGCCCGCCGGCACGGCGATCACCTCGGGCCCCTGACGGCCGTCCAGCGAGGCGAGCCAGAGCGCCGTTGCCGCGTAGTATGCAGCGCCGTTTCCGGTTGCGACGATCCTCCGGGCACCCGGGCCCTGCAGCAGTTGCGAAACGGCGGCGATTCCGTCCGTGTCGTTCAGTGTCTGCGCGAGCGTTGTCGGGACGGCGGACGTTTCGCGCCAGAGCGCCGTCCCGCGCCATGAAGCGGAGGAGGTCATTGCGGGCCGACCCTACCACCCCAGACCGGATCCCACCACCAAGAGACCATTTCGTGACTTGACGTAGACCAAACGGTGGCCGATACTCGGCGCGATGTCGTCCTCCCTTGCCGGTTCACAGCGGTTGCACGACCAGGTCAGGGAGACAATCGCGGAGCAGATCAGATCGGGCGTGATTCCGCCGGGTGCGCGACTCCAGTCGGAGCGAGGCCTCGCCGATCAGATGGGCGTGAGTCGTGTGACGGTTCGGCGTGCCCTCGAGGCGCTCGCCGAGGACGGCCTGGTCCGCGCTGCGAGAGGGAGTGGCCGATTCGTCAGCGACGCGGCGCTCGCGGAACCGCCAAACGCCCTTCTCAGCTTCACGGAGCTAGGGGCCGAGCGTGGTCTCCAGGCGAGCTCAACGGTTCTCGGGGCGACGGTTCGGCCCGCAGCATTCGAGGAGGCTGAGAGCTTCGGAGTCGCGCCCGGAGCCGATGTCTTCGAGCTCTACCGTCTCCGGCTGCTCAACGGTGTTGCCGTGGCGCTCGACACGACTCGCATTCCGCTCTCGTGCGCTCCGGAGCTTCCGACGATCGACTTCAGGGCGGCGTCGCTGTACGCCGTCCTGGATACGGCCGGTACCGCACTCGTGCGGGCCGACTACACCACCGAGGCCGTCGCCGCGGATGCCGAGCAGGCACGACATCTGGGGGTGACGCCGGGGAGCCCGCTGCTCCTCGCGAGGACGACGAGCTACGACGCATCCGATCGGATGGTCGAGCTCGGTGAGACCGTGTATCGCTCAGATCGCTATCGCTTTCGTGCGACTCTCGTGCGCAAGCCGCAACCAGGAGGAGGAACGATCCCATCATGAAACACTTCCCACGACCGGGTCGAACGGCCCGTGCTCCACTCGCCTTCGTGGCGATGATCACCATCGTCGCAGCTGTGATCGCCGGCCAGGCGACCGGCGCTCGAAACGCAACGACTCTCGTCGTACAGGACGGTGAGGGCGGCAACACGGCGCGCATCGCGGCGCTCAAGCAGCTCGACAAGCTGTTCATGAAGGCAAACCCGGGCGTCACGATCAAGCACGTCTCGAAGTCGTACGCGGATCTCGTCAAGACGGACTCCCTCCAGCTCTCCGGGTCGAATCCTCCGGACGTGACCCATGTAAACCAGGGTCTCGGCGATCTCGGTCAGCTCGTCAAGGCAAACCTGCTGACGCCGCTCGACAGCTACTCGGCCAAATGGGGCTGGGGCAAGCGGCAGTCGGCCGCGCTGCTCACGATCGACGGCCGCGCGACACCCAAGGGCCAGATCGGGAGCGGAAAGCTCTATGGCATCTCGACGACGGGAGACTGGGTCGGGGTCTTCTACAACAAGGCGAAGATGAAGGAGCTCGGGATTGCCGTTCCGAAGACCCTCGCCGAGTTCGAGAAGGCGCTCGCGACTGCAAAGGCTGCAGGTGAGACGCCGATCGCGTTCGGCAACCTCGACAAGTGGCCCGGCATCCACGAGTTCCAGTCGGTGCTGATGTCTGTCGCGCCGGCGGCGCAGGTCGGGAACACGATCTTCGGGAAGCCCGGATCGAAGTGGTCGACTCCGGCTGTCCTGAAGGCGGCCGCGACCGTTCAGAAGTGGTCGAAGGCCGGCTACTACTCCGACGGGTACGCCGGGCTCGGCTACGACGATGCGACCAAGAACTTCGTCAAGGGCAAGGGTGTCTTCACGATCACGGGCACCTGGAAGACCGGCGACATGGCAAGCGGGCTGAAGGAGAACGTGGGTCTGATGCTCCTTCCGGCGGCACGGGCCGGCCAGGCGCCGGGTGCACTCGCAAGCGGTGGGCTTGCCTGGGCGATCCCGACCAAGGCGAAGAACCGCGAGTTGTCTGCGAGCTACATCAACTTCATCACGAGCCCTGCAGCGGCAAAGGTGATCCAGGCCGCCGGTGACGTTCCCGCGATCGTCGTCAAGCAGAAGCCTGCAGGCGTGAAGGGTGACGCTCTCGCGGGTTGGGCAAAGCTCAGCACGACGAACGCCATGGCCGGATACATGGACTGGGCGACACCGACGTTCTACGACACGGTGACCGCGACGATCCAGGAGCTGATGGCCGGGAAGATCACGCCGGCGGCGTTCGCCAAGAAGCTCGATGCCGACTACTTGAAGTTCCACAAGTAGATGACCCCGGACGTGGCGGGCACTGCAACCGCAACCGCCTCGTTCGAGGTCGATGGCCGGCAACACCGGGGGGACGTCCGTCCCCCCGGTGAGCCGCGCCGGATCGCGTATCTGTACATCCTCCCGGGACTGCTGATCTATGCGGCGTTCGCCCTCGTACCGTTCGGTCACACGTTCTGGATCTCGTTCCACGAGTGGGACGGCATCACGCCGTCTCGATGGGTCGGGCTCGACAACTACAGGCGAGTCTTCACCGACCCGCAGGTGCGTGAGACGTTCGGGCACGCCCTCGTCCTCGTCGGGTTCTACGCGCTTCTCCCGTTGCTCCTCGGGTTGTTCCTCGTGGCCTTGCTCTCGCGGATTCGCGTTCGCGGGATCGCCGGCTTCCGCGCCGTCCTCTTCCTCCCACAGGTGGTCGCGCTCGTCGCGGTCGGCGTCGTCTGGCGCTGGATCCTCGCGCCCGACGGACCTCTGAACGAGGGCCTTCGCGCCGTGGGCCTCGGCAGCCTGGCACGCCCGTGGCTCGGCGACTTCACGTGGGCGCTGCCGTCAGTGGGGCTCGTTGGTACCTGGGTCACGTTCGGCCTCGCGATGGTGCTGCTCGTCGCCGGCGTTCAGAAAATCCCGACGAGCCTCTATGACGCGGCCCGGGTCGACGGGGCCGGCCCGTTGCGCGAGTTCTTCGTCGTCACGTTGCCGGGTCTACGCAATGAGATCGTCGTCGTCCTCGTCCTCACGACCACGACCGCGCTCCGCAGTTTCGACCTCGTCTATGTGATGACCGGCGGCGGCCCCGGCACATCCACGAGTGTTCCGTCATACCGTCTCTACACCGCAGCGTTCCAGACGGGCGAGGCGGGGCTCGGCGCAGCAATCGGGATCGTTCTCGCGATCGCGATCTTCGCCGTTGCGTTCGGCATCACGCGGCTCGGTGAGAAGGGAACGTCGTGACGGCAACGGTCGAGCGGGCGCTCAACTATGGCCTCTTGATCTTCTTCTCGGTCCTTGCCCTGGCTCCGATCGTCGGCGTGGTTCTCACGGCCTTCCACGGGCCAGATGCGCTCGTCTCGGGACTTGCAGTCCCGCATCCGTTCACGACCGATTCGTTCCGTGTCGCATGGACCGACGGCTCATTCGGATCGTCCCTCCTGACGAGCGCGAAGATCACCCTCGCGACCGTCGCGTTCTCGACGGTCTTCTCGGTGCTGACCGGGTACGCGTTCGGGACGATGCGCTTCCGCGGCGTGAACCTGCTGTTCTACATCTTCCTCTTCGGGCTTCTCATGCCCTTCGAGGCGACGGTGATCCCTCTCTACTTCGACTTCCGTCAACTCGGCCTGACCGACACCGTGTGGGGCGTCATCCTGCCCAGCACCGCGCTCTCGATCGCGTTCGGCACGTTCTGGATGCGCGCGTTCTTCCTTTCGGCCCCCCGCTCACTCATGGAGGCGGCGCGAATCGACGGCGCCTCCAGCCTCGGCGTCCTGCTCCGCGTCCTCGTGCCGTACGGTCGTCCCGCGATCCTCACGATGGTCGTTCTCGTCTTCATGTGGACGTGGAACGATTTCCTCCTCTCACTCGTGATGCTCTCGGGTCAGAACATCCTCACTGCCCCACTCTCCCTGGCGTTCTTCCAGTCGCAACGAACGACGGACATCCAGCTACTCGCGGCAGCATCGATCATCGTCGCGTTCCCGGTGCTGGTCGTCTACGTCGTGCTCCAGCGTCACTTCATCCGAGGCATGGTCTCCGGATCGATGAAAGGCTGATCGAGATGGCATCGGTGACCTACGACGGGGCGGTGAAGCACTTCGGCGACGTCATCGCCCTGCATGAGCTGTCGCTCGAGATCCCCGACGGAGAGTTCATGGTCCTCGTCGGTCCGTCCGGCTCCGGCAAGACGACCGCGCTCAGGCTGCTGGCCGGTCTCGAGGGCCTCTCCGGAGGGCACATCCGCATCGGCGACGTGCTCGTCGACGACATGGCACCGCGACGTCGCGACATCGCGATGGTCTTTCAGGACTATGCGCTCTACCCGCAGATGTCCGTGCGGGACAACCTTGCGTTCGGCCTCAAGATGGGCAAGGTCCCCCGGGACGAGATCCGTCGGCGCGTCGACGCGGCAGCGGAGGCGCTCGACATCGGAGAGCTCCTCGCCCGGAAGCCACGAGAGCTCTCCGGTGGGCAGCGTCAGCGCGTTGCCCTCGGTCGCGCGCTCGTCCGTCAGCCGAAGGTGTTCCTGATGGACGAGCCCCTTTCGAATCTCGATGCGAAGCTCCGTGCCCAGACTCGAGGCGAGATCAAGCGGCTCCAGCAGGAGGTGGGGACGACGACGGTGTACGTCACGCACGATCAGGTCGAGGCGATGACGATGGGCGACCGGATCGCGGTCATGAGCCAGGGTCGTCTCGAGCAGGTCGGTGACCCAGACACCGTCTACTCGCGTCCCGCGAACACGTTCGTGGCATCGTTCATCGGCAGCCCGTCGATGTCGCTCGTGCCGGTGCGCCGTGACGCGGAAGAACTGGTTCGTGGAGACCTCCGACTCCGACTGGGAGGCCTGGCCGGCTCTTTGCCCGCAGAGCTCACCCTCGGCGTCCGGCCCGAGGCATGTCGGCCCTGGAGCGACGGCTCCGGGCTCCTCGGTCCGTTCGAGGGGAGAGTCGAGTACGTCGAGGCGCTCGGGCGTGAGACATTCATCGGCGTTGCCGTCGCGGAGGGCGCGCAGTTCGTGGTTGCGGCTGACGGGAGCGCTCGCGTCGCGATCGGAGAGACCGTGCGCTTCGGTCTCGTGCCAGAGGGCCTCCAGTACTTTGACGCAGGTACGGGCAGCGCGATCACCACGGGTTAGGGGGGCGAATGGCACGAATCAAGATGGCGTACATCGGCGGTGGGTCGACGCGTGGGGCGGGAACGATGGCCTCCTTCATCCACCACCGGGGCGCCGAGTTCGATGGCTCGGAGGTGGTTCTGATCGACCTCGACTCCGAGCGGCTCGCGCTCGTGGAGCGTCTGGCGCAGAAGATGGCTCGCGCCCGGGGCCTCGACATCGCGATCACCTCGACGACGGACCGGCGTGCCGGTCTCGACAGTTGCGATGCTGTGCTCTCGAGCTTTCGTCCCGGGGGTTTCGAGGCGCGCGCGCTCGACGAGCGAACGGCGAACCGCCATGGCCTGATCGGGCAGGAGACGCAAGGCGTCGGTGGCTTCTTCATGGCGCTCCGCGCGATCGAGGTGATGAAGGGCGTTGCCCTCGATATCGAAGCCGTGTGTCCAAGGGCCCGGGTCTTCAACTACACGAACCCGGTCAACGTCGTCGCTCAGGCCTGGACGACGAACACGGAGATCCCGCTCGTCTCGCTCTGCGAGGGCCCGATTATCTTCACGGAGGAGATCGCCGAGGCCGCGGGGCTCGACCCCACTCGCGTCTCGTCGACGATGGTGGGGCTGAACCACGCGTGCTGGAGCGTCGAGCACACCTACGGCGGCGAGGATCTGATCCCGTACCTCCGGGCAGCTGCCGACGAGCGGCTCGGTCCGGACTCGTCTCTCACGTTGCACGAGCAGCGGATCCTGCGGCTCGCTGTGACCATGGAGGCGATCCCTGCTGACTACTTCCAGTACTACTACTGGCGCGACGAGGTGGTTGCCGAACAGCTGGCGAAGCCGACGACGCGTGCCGAAGACATCCTCTCATGGGTGCCGGGGTACTGGGAGCACTACGCGGCTCAGGCCGAGATGGACGATCCAGTCCTCGACCCGGATCGCTCCCGCGGCGGAATCAACGAGCTCGAGCTCGCGATCGATGCGATGCACGCCGTCTTCAACGACACCGGCGACGTGCTGCCGGTGAACGTCCCGAATCGCGGTTCGTTGCCCGGCTTCCCGGATGACCTCGTGGTCGAGGTGACCGGCCGCTGCTCGGCGGCGTGGATCGAGCCGCTCCCCCAGCGGGAGCTTCCCCGGCACCTCCGCGGGCTCGTCGAGATGCTTGCCGAGTATCAGATCCTCGCCGCGGACGCTGCCTGGTCTGGGTCTGCGAGGGATGCGATCTGGGCGCTTGCTGCGAATCCCCTCGTCCAGTCGGTCGACAGGGCGGAAGCCGTGTTCGCCGAGCTCTCGAACGCGCATCGGGCGTTCCTGCCCGAGCGACTTCTCGCCCCGTGAGCGGTCTCGTCCTCGGGGTCGACGGCGGCAACACGAAGACCGTCGCGCTTGTCGCGCGCGATGACGGCACCGTCGTGGGCTCCGGTCGAGGCGGGTGCTCGGATATCTACAACGCCCCATCCTTCGAGGCGGCTGTTGCGGAGATCGGCAAGGCGGTACGCGCGGCCTTGCCTGCCGGATCATCGCCGGCTGACATCGCGGCGGCTGTCTTCAGCCTGGCAGGAGCAGACTGGGATGAGGACATCAGCGAGCTCACTGCTGCGATGCGAGAGATCGTGCCGGGTGCCGACGTTACGGTCGTCAACGACGCGATCGGGGCTCTCCGCGCAGGCGCCGATGACGGAGTCGGCGTATCGGTCGTCGTCGGAACCGGCGGCTGCGTCGGTGCGGTCGGCCGCGATGGTCGCGTCTGGCACTCGAGCTGGTGGGCGCTCGATACGGGCGCCTGGGCGATCGGGGGCGATGCGTTGCGCGCGGTGTACGACGCGGACCTCGGGTTCGGGCCTCCTACGACGCTGACCGCTGCAGCGCTCGAGCTGTTCGAAGCGGTCAGCGTCGAGGACATGCTCCACGCGTTCACCCGGCGAGGAGGGAGGCACTCGTGGGATGCGGCGCAGTTCGCCCCATCCGTGCTGCTCGCGGCGCACGCCGGAGATCGCGTCGCTGCCGCCATCGTGCTCGATCACGGCGCGAAGCTCGGTGAGATGGCCCGCGTCGCCGTTCGCAAGGTCGGGCTGACCGGTCAGTTCCCGCTCGTCCTCCTCGGAGGCGTCCTCCGAGGTGCGGGCTCCGAGCTGATCATCTCCGAGGTGACGTCGCGCGTGCCGGAAGCAGACCCCGTGCGGCCGACGCGCGAGCCGGTCGCGGGCGCACTCCTTGCGGCACTCGATCGGGCCGGCGCACGCTATGGCCCCGATCGGGTCGATGCAACGATGCCGGGCGCCCACCTCTATGGAACCGCGCCGGTCCGGAGCAACGGCTAACGGCAAGACACGCCGCTCAGCGTGCGCCGGCGCGGGG
This sequence comes from uncultured Thermoleophilia bacterium, assembly GCA_963741655.1. Lineage (GTDB taxonomy): Bacteria > Actinomycetota > Thermoleophilia > Gaiellales > Gaiellaceae > Gaiella. Next base: position 361,373 of record CAVUIQ010000004.1, on the reverse strand, counting down.
CGGGGGCGTTAGGCCGAGATCGACTCCAGCGGTCAGAAGCTCGGCTTCCGTGACCGAGCCACCGATTCCCGTTGGCTCGGTGACGGCGAGCGTCGCGTAGAGCACGGCCCAGCGCAAACGGTCGGCGGGCTCGGCACCGCGGAGTTCTGCCCAGATGTACGCGGCCGCAAGAAGGTCGCCCGCTCCGGTCGTATCGACTGGATCATCCACTCTCTGGGCTGCGAAGGCCATCACTTCGCTGCCAGTGAAGGCAACCGCTCCCTCCCCCGCAAGTGTCACGACCGCAGTCTCGGCGAACTCCGCCAGGAGCGCGCCCGCGCGTTCCACCGTCGCCTCGCCGGTCAGCCGGAGCGCTTCACGCCGGCTGCTGAAGATGGCGTGCGCGCGCGAGAGGTCAGCCGGTGGTCGACCGGCAAACGCTCGCGCATCGTCCTCACCACACGTGACGAAGGCCCGTGCACCTTCGGGAACGATGTACAGCTGGTCGAGGTTCACTGCGACAGCTCGAGGTGCGCTCGAAGCAACGTCTGTGGCCGATGAGCGCGCTCCGGGATCGACCGTCACCATCGCCCGGTCGCCACCGAACGGCATGACGACCGTCGTCGGCGTGCGTGGAGCGGGCCGCGTTGCGATCCAGTCGACGCCCTCTTCGGCGAGGGTCGTTCGCACGAGATCACCGGCAAGATCGTCGCCGAGCGGCGCGGCGACCGCAGTTGAAACCCCGAGTCGTGCGGCGCCAATGGCGGTGATTGCGCCGCCTCCCGGAGAGCGCAGAAGCCCTCCGGCGAACCGTTCCTCCCCGAGTGCGGGAAGCGACTCGAGCCCGACGAACGTCAGGTCGAGAAAGACCGGCGTAGCAACGACGAGCTCGGTCACGGTCGTTCGAGGATAGCGCGCGGCGGCGCGCATCGCAGAGGGGGGCGACGTGCAGCCCCGTCAGGCGTGCGGGGTGAGTGCCGCCGTTCGATGCCGGGAGATCGCTGCAGCAGCAAGTCCGACGGTGAATGCAGCGACGAAGCTCGGCAGCGTCGCCCCTATCCCCCACGAGGGCGGATCGAGTCGCTGCACCTGCTCGACCCACCGCGTCGGCCCGGTCGGGGACAACCATTGGTACGTACCAAAACCGACAACCCACGCGGCGATCAGGCCCGGACGCCACGATGGGGCGCCGAAGACGTCGTCCTCGTCGTACGAGCGCCCGGCGAGGAGCCAGTCGGCGAGGAGCACGGCGAAGAGCGGCACGAAGAAGGAGCCGAGGAGGAAGAGGAAGGACTGGAAGCTCGTCAGCGAGAGCGCGAGGGCGCCGATCGTGCCGAGCGTGGTCGTTGCGACGATGAGAAGCTTCTGCGGCGCAGCGGGGAAGAGGTTCTGGAGCGAGACGGCGCCCGAGTACGCGTTCGCAAACGCCTCGTCCGTCTCGGCGACCGTGAGCACGAAGAGCGCGAGCAATGCGACGATCCCGCCCGCCGCAACGGCCGCCGGCAGCGCGGCCGCGTCACCGACGCCGCGCGTGAGCAAGATCACGGCGCCGAGGCCGAGGAGAAGGGCGTCGGGCAACAGGTAGCCGATCCCCGTCCCCCAGAAGGCGCCGCGCTCGGTGCGGGCGAAGCGGGTGTAGTCGGCGGCGAGCGGCACCCAGGAGACCGTGACGCCGACGACGATGTCGATGCCTTGCCAGGTCGAGAGGCCACCCTCGCCGGGTGCCGACCACGCTTCCGAGAGGCCGCCGCCCGCTGAGCGCCCACCAGATGAGGTAGGCGATCGCGACTGGCACGACCCAGATCGCGACCTTGCGCAGCACCGTGCGCACGACGCCGATCGGGCCGGCGAGCCCCATCGCGAGCGCCGCTCGCACCGAAGACGAGCGTCCATGCCCACTGCGCTCCGACGCCGAAGAGCTGATCCGAGAGGGCCGCCGCGGCGGTCGCGATCACGAGCAGCTCGAAGACGGTCCACCCGAGGCACTGGACGATGTTGATCGCCGTGGGGAGGTACGAGCCGCGCTCCCCGAGCGGCGCCCGCATCAGCGTCATTGCCGGGACGCGTGCCTGCGCGCCGATCAGCCCGGCGACGGCGAGCATCAGGTTCCCGATCAGGCAGCCGACGGCAATCGCGACGAATGCGGAGGGAAGGGAGAGCGCCGGAACGAGGATCGCCCCCGCGACGACGACGAGCAGCGAGACGCCGAGGTTGCCCCAGAGGAGCGCGAGGTCGAAGCCGCCGAGCACCCGCAGCCGCTCGGGGACGGGGTCGATGCCCCAGGACGTCTCGTTCTCGCTCACGGCGGAGTTGTACCGGCTAGCGGAGTGGCCGGAGGTATTGGGCGTGGCTCAGACGACGACTACGCGCGGGGAGATCTTGGCCCACTTCGCATCGGCCGTGAGGACGGCGTCCGCGTCGACAACGTCACCGCTCGCGAGAACGAGGGCGTCGGGAAGCCCGAGCCGATGCTTCGCGCGCAGTTGAGCAGCGCGGCGGCCGATCTCGCGGTCGACCGGGAGGATCCGGATCGGGAAGCTGTCGAGGAACCCGTCCACGGCTGCAACGTGGGACGCTCCTCGCCGCGCCGGGTCGACGATCGTCTCGGAGTAGGCGCTCGCCGGTACGACAACATCGTCCGCAGCGTGATTCTCGGAATCCCTCTGTCGCTCGCGCGTGAAGCGCGTCGGCGGGATCGAGTAGCCCGATCAGAACACTCGCGTCGAGAACCGTTACTCCCACGCGCGCTCTCGCCCGGCCAGAAACCCTTCGACCCCGCCTGGCCACGTACCGCTGAGCTTCTCCGCGTACCGCTCGATGAGGCTCTCCATCCGCTCGACGACGATTCGTCCCTCGCCGTCCGCGTACACGGACACGACGTCGTCAGGAGCGATGCCCGCCTTCCTGAGTGCGTCGACGGGGATGGTCACCTGATTCTTGCTCGTCACGCGTGTCCGTCCTTTCGCCATACCCTTACTGTAGGGCAAGGAAGTAAGGGTACGCGTTGCGCTCGTTTCTGTCGAGATGTCCGAGAGGGGCGTGGCCTACTCGGCCAGCAGGCGGCGCAGCACGTACGGGAGGATCCCACCGTGGCGGACGTACTCGCGCTCGCGCGGCGTGTCCAGCCGGAGCGTCGCCCGGAACTCGACGCCGTCGGCGCGCACCGTCACCTCGCGCGCCTCGCCGTTCTCGACCCCGGTGACCGAGAACTCCTCGCGCCCGGTCAGCCCGAGCGATGCGAGATTCTCCCCGGGGAGGAACTGCAGGGGCAGGATCCCCATCATCAGCAAGTTCGAGCGGTGGATGCGCTCGTAGCTCTCGGCGATCACGGCCCGCACGCCGAGGAGGTTCGGACCTTTTGCGGCCCAGTCGCGCGACGAGCCGGAGCCGTACTCCTTGCCGGCGAGAACGATCGTCGGCACGCCTTCGGCGAGGTAGCGCTCAGCGGCCTCGAAGATCGTCGTCTCCATGCCGTCCGGGAGATGCGCCGTCCACGTTCCCTCGGATCCCGGAACGAGCTGGTTGCGGAGGCGGACGTTCGCGAACGTCCCGCGCACCATGACCTCGTGGTTGCCGCGCCGCGAGCCGTACGAGTTGAAGTCGCCGCGCTCGACGCCGTGCCCCACGAGGTAGTCACCCGCGGGCGAGTCGAGCTTGATCGAGCCGGCAGGGGAGATGTGGTCGGTCGTGACGGAGTCGCCGATCGAGACGAGACAGCGCGCGCCGCTGACGTCCTCGATCGTCCCCGCGGACGGCGCCATTCCGTCGAAGTACGGCGGTCGCCGAACGTAGGTCGACGTGTCTTCCCACTCGAACAGCTCACCGGTCGGCACCGGCAGCTCGCGCCAGGCGTCCTCGCCTTCGTAGACGTTCGCGTACGTCTCGAGGAACATGTCGCGCCCGATCGCCGCCGCCATCGTCTCCTGCACCTCGGCGGGTGAGGGCCAGATGTCGGCGAGGGTGACGGGCTTGCCGTCGGCGGTGTGCCCGAGCGGTTCGGTGGTGATGTCGAGATCCATGCGCCCGGCGAGCGCGTAGGCGACGACGAGGGGCGGCGAGGCGAGATAGTTGGCCTTCACCTCCGGGTGGACGCGAGCCTCGAAGTTGCGGTTGCCGGAGAGAACGGCGCACGCGATGAGATCGCCCTCTGCGACAGCAGCCGAGACCTCGACGGGCAGCGGCCCGGAGTTCCCGATGCACGTCGTGCAGCCGTAGCCGACGGTGTTGAATCCGAGCGCCTCGAGATACGGCGTCAGGCCGGCCTTCTCGTAGTACTCGGTCACGACCTTCGAGCCCGGCGCGAGGCTCGTCTTCACCCAGGGCTTGCGGGTCAATCCGAGCTCGACGGCCTTCTTGGCGAGCAGGCCGGCGCCGATCATCACGGCCGGGTTGGACGTGTTCGTGCAGGAGGTGATCGCGGCGATCACGACGGCGCCGTGGTCGATCTCGACGGTCTCGCCGCCGATCGTCAGCTCGACGGCGGAGCGCTCGGCGGTCGCGGTGAGCGCGGGCGCGTCGCTCGCGTCCATCGACTCCTCGCCGGCCTCCTCGACCTGGCCGTTCCCTTCCGTGACACCGAACGACGGCAGCGCTGCCGAGAAGGCGTTGCGCGCCTCGCGCAGCGGGATCCGGTCCTGCGGCCGTCGCGGCCCGGCGATCGACGGCTCCACCGTGGAGAGGTCGAGCTCGACGATCTCCGAGTACGTCGGCTGCTCGTCCGGGTCGTGCCAGAGGCCGTTCTCGCGGCAGTACGCCTCGACGAGTTCGACGTGGTCGTCGCTGCGACCGGTGAGGCGGAGGTAGCGGAGCGTCTCCTCGTCGACCGGGAAGAAGCCGCACGTGGCGCCGTACTCGGGGGACATGTTCCCGATCGTGGCGCGGTCGGCGAGCGGAAGGCTCGTGACACCGTGGCCGAAGTACTCGACGAACTTCCCGACGACGCCGGTCTGGCGCAGGATCTGGACGACCGTGAGAACGAGGTCGGTCGCCGTCGCACCTTCGGGGAGCGTGCCGTGGAGGCGGAACCCGACGACCTGCGGTACGAGCATCGAGATCGCCTCGCCGAGCATCGCGGCCTCGGCTTCGATTCCCCCGACGCCCCAGCCGAGGACGCCGAGGCCGTTGACCATCGTCGTGTGCGAGTCGGTGCCGACGACCGTGTCCGGGAATGCCTGTCCGTCGCGCTCCTCGATCACACGTGCGAGAAACTCGAGGTTGACCTGGTGGCAGATGCCGGTGTTCGGCGGCACGGCCTTGAAGTTTGCGAAGGCGCCCTGGCCCCAGCGGAGGAACGCGTAGCGCTCGCGGTTGCGCCTGAACTCGAGCTCGGAGTTGCGCTCGATCGAGAACCGGGTCGCAAAGTCGTCGACCTGCACCGAGTGGTCGATCACGAGCTCGACCGGGATCAGCGGGTTGATCTTCTGCGGGTCGCCGCCGAGGTCGGCCATCGCGGCGCGCATCGCTGCGAGGTCGACGACCGCCGGTACGCCGGTGAAGTCCTGCAGCAGGACGCGTGAGGGGTTGTAGCTGATCTCCTGGGATGGATCGGCCGCCGCGCTCCAGCCGGCGACCGCCTCGACGTCTCGCGCGGTGACGGTGACGCCGTCCTCGCGTCGCAGCACGTTCTCGAGCAGGATCCGCAGCGTGTAAGGCAGCCGCGCCACGTCGTAGCGTGCCTGCAGCGCGTCGAGACGGAAGATCTCGAGCTCACGACCACCGACTGTGAGCGTGGAGCGCGCGCCGAAGGAGTCGGGGTGGGCCATGGCTTGATTGTAGTGGCGACCGTGGCCCCACCCTCCGGGTGCCCTCAGCCTCGGACGCCGATCGTGAGCACGACGTTCCCCGTCTTCTCGCCCGTCTCGACATAGCGGGTCGCCTCGACGACATCCTCGAGCGGGTACGTGCGGTCGATGACTGCCCGGAACTTCCCCGCCTCGATCAGGGCCTTCACGTGGAGGACGTCCTCCTTCGAGTAGACCGGGATCGGGAGGATCACCTTCCTGTCTCCGATCCAGCGCGTGCCGAGGATCAGGAACGGGACGTGCCACATGAAGCCGAGGTCGGTCTCGAGGAATGTCCCGCCCTCGTTGAGGGAACCGCGGCAGCGACGGAACGAGTGCTTGCCGACGGCATCCAAGATCACGTCATAGGTCTCGCCGTTCCGGGTGAAGTCCTCCTCGAGGTAGTCGATCACCTCGTCGGCGCCGAGTGAGCGCACGAGCTCGAGGTTCTTCGTGTTGCCGACCGCAGTGACGTGCGCGCCGGTTGCTTTCGCGAGCTGGACCGCCGCCGTGCCGATCGCGCCGGTGGCACCGTAGACGAGGATTCGCTTTCCCTCGCGCAGGTCGACCTTCTTCAGGCACGCACGGGCAATGCTCGGGCCGTCCGTCGCGGCGGCTGCCTCCTCGAAGCCGATTCCGGCGGGCTTGTGCGCGATCGAGTCGCCCTCGGGCACGCAGACGAACTCGGCGTTCGCGCCTCCGCGGAAGCCGAATACCTCGTCACCGACGGCGAACTCCGTCACCGCGCTCCCGACCGCATCGACGACGCCGGAGAACTCGGTCCCGACGATCCGTCGCTTCGGCCGCCGGAGGCCGGTGAAGAAGCGCGAGAAGAAGGGGTGTGCGGAGCGAAAGCCACAGTCCGAACGCGTCACGCTCGAGGCGTGCACCCTGACTCGAACCTCGTCGTCCGAGGGGACCGGCTGCTCGACCTCCTCGACGCGCAGTACTTCGGGCGGCCCGTAGGCGTCGGCGACAACAGCTCTCATGGGACTACTTCCTCTCGTCTCGTTGCGTGCGATGAATGGGGCCGCCGTGGCGCCAGGCCTTCCCCGGGCGATAGAGCTCGGCAGGCCGGCCGCCGGCCGACCCGGGCTTCGCGCGTCGCCCGGTCGGGACGACCCAGCCCTCCTCGGCGATGATGCTGCGGCGGAAGTTCGCCGCGTCGAGCTGTACGTCCCACACCGCCTCGTACACCGCCCGCAGCTCCGCCAGAGTGAACGTCGGGCCGACGAACGCGGTCGCGATCCCGGTGATCTCGAGCTCGACGCGGACGCGCACGATCGCGTCGCGCAGGATCCGGAGATGGTCGAAGGCGAGCTCGATCTTGCCGTTGAGGAGATCGGAGACCGGAAGGAGTGCCGCTGCAGCCGCGTCCGACCCTCCCGCAACGCCCTTCACGTCGCGGAGAACGGCGAGGTAGGCGACCGTGACGACGTTCATTCGTGGATCACGCTCGGGATCGCCGTAGGCGCCGAACTGGGTGAGGAGGCTCGCAGCGTCGACGCCCGTCTCCTCGTGCAGCTCACGACGGGCTGCTGCATCGAGCGTCTCGGTGGGCCGCTTGAAGCCGCCGGGGATCGCCCACATGCCCTCGAACGGCGCCTCGCCTCTGCAGACGAGGAGCGCCTGGAGCAGGCCCTCGGCCATGGTGAGGATCACCACGTCGACCGTGACGGCGAACGCCGGAAAGTCCGACGGATCGTAGTTTCGTGGTGCGCTGCCTTCTCTAGTTTTAGTCATCTCGACCATTACTTTAGCAGGAACACTCCTGACCGCAAGTGGACAGGCCCGATCGCGATCGCCCGTCCGTCGCGCCGCCTGCTGAGAGACAGACCGGCGGAGGAGTCGGGGCGGACAACGGTGTTGCTCGTGTGGCTCTTTCCAGCCGTTTCGGGCTCGACCAACGGGTCAGAAGTGGGCAGTTCCCCCGCCTCTGAACCAGAGGCCCTCCTACCGCACATTCGGTTTCGGGTCGTCGCCTGGCAACGAGGCCTTTCCGTTGGTTTGTGGCTCAGAGCCACAAACCAACAGCGGCGCTCCGAAGCCGGCACAAATGCGTCACTGTCGAGCAGCCACTATCGGGTGATGCCTGCTTCCGCTCCGAGGTACGACCCGCGGCTCCTGCGCGCGATTCGGCGACTCGACGACGAGTCACTCTCGATCGCCGAGGTTTGTCGCCGGGTTGGCGCTGCGGCCGAGAAGATAGGGGTTCCCCGACCGAGCTACGTTCATGTTCGGCGCATCGTGCTTAGCGAACGCGCGCGTGCCGCGGAACTGCGCGAGATCAGAAACGAGGCGCTCGTCGGGCTCGTGGCACGCATGGCTCCGGATCCAGTCGACCTTGCGCTCCGTCGACAGGAGGTCCTTGCTCGCGACCGCCTGCGCCCTGGCCGACCGTCGAAGCAGTGATGCCCTTTGCGGGCGGACGCTCGGAGAACCTTGTGGCTCTGAGCCACAAGCGGGCATGGGCCAGCGGTCGATGAGCTCCGCACGCGCCGCTTGACGCACGCAGCCTCGAGCCAAGGCTGACGTCTCCCTGGTTGAGCCACTTTGTGGCTCTGAGCCACGAGGGCTCTGTGCCGCGGGGGCAGAGCGCGCGAAGGGCTGTGCGCGCGAAGGGCTCTGTGCGGCGCGAAGGGTTGTGCGCGCGAAGGGCTGTGTGCGCGAAGGGCTGTGTGCGCGAAGGGCTGTGCGCCTCGGTGGATCTGTGCCACGAAGGCTTGAGCTGCGGGTCAGTCCAGGTGCTCGAGGTAGAACGAGGCTGCTCGCCCGTATCCGCCGAGGTCGGTCGTCTCGAGGGTCACGCGGCCCATTGCAGCGAATCCGTCCCGTTCGCGGCCACCGCTCCACAATGCAAGGGCGTAGAAGACTTTCAGCGCCGCATCGTCGGGGTACTCGGCGACTGCCCCTTCCAGCAACGAGATCGCTTCGGCGTGCCGAAGAAGGTTGCGGTAGCTCGACCCCAGTCCGAGCAGCGCCTGCTGTCGCCACGGATCGCCGAGGCCGAGCTCGAGCGCCTCGATGTAGCAGGGGATCGCCTCGTCCTCGCGGCCGGCGCGATCGTGGTCACACGCCTCGTCGAAGCGCTGGCGGGCAAGCTCCTTCACGAGGTGCTTCCGCCGCGCAACTTGTCGACGCCACGCTCGGTCAGCGTCGCCTGCGCCGGATCGAAGTGGCGTGCGATCGCCGAGCCGTAGGGGCGCGCCACGCGCGCTGCGTAGGCTCCGAAGCCCTCGCTGCGAAGTGGCGCGAGATCCTCGTTGTACGGGTCGAGGACGTGCTGACGGCCGACATGGCGCGCCGAGTTGAAGAAGGCGATCCCGACGCCGGTCGAGACCTCGAGCAGGCTTCGTCGCTCGCGAACGGCCTCCGCACGGAGACCGTCGAAGAGCGAGGCCATCTCGGCCGGGGAGGGAAGTCCGCTGGCATCGGTCCGCAGATCGGACAGTGAGCGACGGAGGGCGGCGAGCTCGAGCGGTGGAATGTCGATCAGGCGCGCAGCCGTTCCGGTGCCACCGGCAAGCGCGGCGAGGAGATCGTCGACCGAGCGGAGATGGGCCTCCTCTGCGAGCACGCCCGCGACCTTGAGCTCCTGGACAAAGGCGTCGAGGTACGCTCGCGTGCCGTTCGTGACGTCCGCCCCGGCGGCGAGGAGCCAGAGCGGCGAGAATCCGAAGGCTGCGATCGAGCCGAGCTCGACGACGTTGCCCGCGCCCTTCCGTACCATCAGCTTTGTCGCGTTCGGCTCGTACTCGTCGGCTGCGGTTGCAGGCGCCTCTACGCCGCCGACGACCTCGATCGCGACGCGGAGGAGGTTCTTCGCCGTCGCCTCGTAGAGCCGCGACTTGCGGACGAGACGAGGTAGAACGACCTCCGCCGTCTCGTGCACGCCGCCTCCGACGAGTGCGAAGACGGACCGCACGGCGCGCTCGGGAAACGACAGAAGGAAGGCAATCCGCCCGGCCATCGTTAGCATCATTGCCGATGGCTGCAGAGACGATCCTCGCCCTGCTCGATCAGGCCTTCCCCGGAGGGGATGTCGCGGTCGAGGATCGCACCGGCGGCGGCGACCACTTTCAGGTCACCGTCACCTCGGAGCGGTTCAACGGACTGTCGCTGATCGAGCAGCACAAGCTCGTCAACGCCGCGCTCGCCGCACCGCTCGCCGACGGCACCATCCATGAGCTTCGCATCCGAACGAAGGGAACCGCATGAGCACGCTGCAGGATCAGATCAAGCAGGTCATCGACACCGAGCCCGTCACGGTCTTCATCAAGGGAACGCCCGAGGCGCCCGCGTGCGGCAACTCGATGCGCGCGATGCAGGCGCTCTGGCAGGCCGGCGCGCCCATCGTCGCCGTCGACGTACTGCCCGACCCACGCATCCGGCAGGAGCTGACCTCACTCACCGAGTGGCCGACGATCCCGCAGGTCTTCGTGAAGGGCGAGCTGATCGGTGGCGCCGACATCACCGAGGAGATGCACGCCTCGGGCGCGCTCAAGGAGAAGATCGACGAAGCGCTCGGCGAGCACACCCAGTTCGTGCGCACGGTCGAGCTCGCGCTGGACTAGAACCGCGCGGCGTACAGGTGCGTCGGTCTGCCCCTCGGGTCGGTGGGTGTTGGGGCCGCTCCCGGGACAGGCCGCGCCAGTCCCCTACGGTTCATCGAACCCGCAGGCCTATCCCTCGCCGCGGGGCGACCAGTGCCGGAACGCGCTCTCGACATGCTCGCGCATCAGCCTGGCGGCGCGGTCGGCGTCCCCCGCCTCGAAGGCAGCGAGGATCGCCTCGTGCTCCTCGACGTCGTGATCCTGCCACTGCTCCGAGCGGCGGCGCTGCGCGAGGAGCCGGCGGCCGACATCGGCGATCCACAGCCCCTCGAGGAGCTTCGTGAAGGCGTTGTTCCGCGTTGCTCCCGCCACGGCGAAGTGGAAGGCGCGGCTCGCGTCGTGCACCTCGTCGGAGGTGGTTGCCGATGACTCGGCGCTGATCGACGCGCGCATCGCCTGCAGATCCGCGTCGTTGCAGCGGGTCGCTGCAAGCCGTGCGATCTCGGGCTCGAGGGCAAGCCGCGCCTCGAGTCGCTGCCGCACGTCGTCGAGCCCGCTCTCGGCGACGAAGAAGCCGCGGTTGACCTCGAAGTCGACGAGGCCGTCACCCGCGAGGCGGCGGAGCGCCTCGCGCACCGAGCCGCGGGAGATGCCGAGGCTGTCCGCGAGCTCGCCCTGTGCGAGTCGCGAGCCCGGCTCGAGCGTGCCTGCGACGATCAGCGAGCGGATCTCGTCGTAGGCGAGACCGACGACCGACCGCACCCGCAACGGCTGGGCGGGATGGGGATCGACGTCGGCTTGGCGAAGAGTTGACATTCGATGTTCGAACGTTATATCGTCGCAGCGACCGGGACGCAAGCAGGAAGGGAGGCGTCCCACCGACACGGGAGGGTTGATCGCATGAGCCAGGCCTCGGAGGGCGGCGGCGCACAGGACGACGCGCAGGGAACGCTCGGCAAGAAGAACCTCACCACCATGCACGCCGTCGCGCAGGCGCTCGCGATCGGCCCGATGTTCTCGGTGGCGCTCATCCTTGGCGGCGTCTCCCGCCCTGACATCGGGGCCGGCTGGAACGCCACGCTCGCCGTGCTGTTGGCCGGGATCGGCGTGCTCGCGATCGCCTACACGATCTCGCTCTACGCGCGCAAGTACGCCGGCGCCGGCGCGGTGTACGAGTACCTCACGCATGGCGCGCACCCGTGGGTGGGTGTCTTCGTCGCGGGCTTCTTCTTCGTCGGTGCGCTCTTCCTCGGCGGCGGTGGCATCTACCTCGGCCTCAGCGTGCTGATCGACGGGTTCTGGACGACGCACGTCTCCGATAGCGGCCCGGCCTGGTGGATCTGGGGGATGATCGCCCTCGCGATCGTGCTCGTGCTCAACTACTTCGGCATCCGCCTCGCCATCCGCGCGATGCTGACCTTCGCGATCTGCTCGTTCATCCCGATGGTCATCCTCGCGGTCGTGATCATCGCCAAGGGCGGCAAGGACGGCAACACGCTGACGATGTTCGACCCGGGTCAGACGTCGTTGTTCGGGATCACCGGCGGCGGCGTGCTCGGCGGCATCCTGCTCGGCATCCTGCTCTTCGTCGGCTTCGAGGCGGCCGCCTCGATCGGGGAGGAGTCGGAGGATCCGCACAAGTCGATCCCACGCGCACTCATCGGTACGGTCGCGGTCGCAGGACTCTTCTTCGTGCTCATGTCCTACGCCTTCTCGATCGGGTACGGCGAGAAGGCCGTGAGCGAGGGCCTGTGGGCATTCTCTCCGGGTCCGGTGACCGAGATGGCGACGATCTACGTCGGCAAGTGGTTCGCCACGCTGCTCGAGCTCGTCGTCATCCTCGATGCGATGGCACTTGCGCTCGCGATCTGCGTCATGATCGGTCGCGGCTTCTTCGCGCTCGGACGTGACGGGTTGCTGCCGTCCTTCTTCGCGAAGACCTCGAAGCGTGACACGCCGTGGGTAGGGAACCTGATGGTCGCGGTCGGCGGGATCGGGCTGACGCTGCTCGTCTTCGCCACGGACTACGCCTCCCAGTTCGGGTTCGTGGACGAGGCCGGCGCGTTCGTGCCGTTCTTCCCGAACGATCAGTTCGCGACGTTCATCCTCTCCGCCACGATCGGCTCGTTCGCGATCGAGCTCGTCTACCTCGCGCTCGCGATCGCGGCACTCGGACTCGTCCGCTCGAGTGGCAACAAGATCTGGCAGTACGCGATCGTGCTCGTCGCGATCGCGACCCCGATTCTCGGCTTCTACGGCGCGCTGAACCCGGAGCCGCACGACAGCTCGAACTTCAACTGGGTCGCGGCGGCCTGGACGATCGGGCTCCTCGTGCTCGCTCTGATCTGGTTCCTGATCCTCCTCGTCATGCGGCGAGACAAGATCGACGCTGCTGCTTCGCACGCGGCCGAGCATCACGGCGTTGCACCGCTCGACGAGACGCTCGCATTCGAGTCGGCCGGCGACACGACGCCGCTTTAGAGGTTTGATGCGCATTAGAAGCACATCTGGATGCGGCCCTGCACACGGCAGATCGCGTCCGGCGAGGACTTCATCAAGGCCACCAGCCTTGACGGAAGTCCTCGCCGAACACGCTCCTTGGTGCAGAACCGCCCCAGACGCACTCCTAATGCACATCAAGCCTCAAGAGAGGAGGCGACCGTGACCGAGCTCGCCTGGAACACCGTCGGCGCAGCGGAGGAGGCCCCCGTGGGCTTCCTCCGCCGGGTCGAGGTCGCGGGTGCCGCCGTGTGCCTCGGGAAGACGGCCGAGGGCTGGGTCGCCTTCCAGGACACGTGCACGCACGAGGACTGCTCGCTCTCCGACGGAGAGCTCGAGGGCGGCGTGATCGTCTGCCCGTGCCATGCGTCGGAGTTCGATCTCCGTACCGGAGACGTCCTTTGCCCGCCGGCGCTCGAGCCGCTCCCGATCTTCGAGGCGCGCGTGGAGGCCGGGGAGCTTCAGGTGCGGCTCGGCCCGCCGCCGGCAGCCGCCGAGGCCGTGCACGAGCGAGAGGACCACGTCCCGATCGACCTCGCGCGCGCCGCGAGCACGGAGGCCCCCTCGATCGAGGGCCTCGCGCTCGACGACATCGACCTCACCGATCTCGGCGTCTGGGAGCAGGGCGTGCCCTACGAGTGGCTGACGCTGCTCCGCCGTGAGGCGCCGCTGCACTGGCAGGCCGAGGAGGACGGTCGCGGCTTCTGGGTCTTCACCCGCTATGACGACATCGTCCAGATGTCGAAGGACTGGGAGACGTACTCCTCCGAGACGGGCGGAACCTCGCTGGAGGACCTGACGCCCGAGGAGGTCGAGGCGCGCAAGTCGATGCTCGACACCGACCCACCGGCCCACACGCGGCTCCGCGCGCTCGTCAACAAGGGCTTCACTCCACGTGTCGTCAACACGTACGAGGAGAGGATCCGGTCACTCGCGAGCGGGATTCTCGCGCAGGCGTTCGAGCGCGACTCCTTCGACTGGGTCGAGGACGTCGCCTCGGAGATTCCCATGTGGGTGTTCTCCGAGATCATGGGGCTGCCCGTCGACGACCGCCGCTTGCTGATCGAGCTCGGCGACAAGCTCCTCGGCAATACCGACCCGGAGGTCGTCGGCGAGGAGAACCTGCGCGAGCTGACGGCAACCGATCCGTCGATCCGCCTCCTGCCCTTCTCGAGCCCCTTCTCGACCGAGCTCATCGACTACGGCTGCCGGCTCGGCGCCGCCCGCCGCACCGATCCACGCGACGACATCACGACGAAGCTCGTCGAGGCGGAGCTCGACGGCTCGCGACTCTCCGAGCATGAGTTCGGGCTGTTCTTCATCCTGCTGACAACGGCAGGGAACGAGACGACGAGGCATACGATCAGCCTCGGTCTGCTCGATCTGCTCGCGCATCCGGAGGAGACGAAACGGCTGATCGCCGATCCCTCGCTTGCGGGAACGGCTGCCGACGAGATCCTCCGCCGCGCGCACCCGGTGCACCATTTCCGGCGAACCGCGACGACCGACCTCACCGTCCACGGCCGCAGGATCAAGGCCGGCGATAAGGTGACGATGTGGTACGCCGCCGGAAACTACGACGAGGAGAAGTTCGCAGATCCGTTCCGGCTCGACCTCGGTCGGCAGCCGAACAGGCATCTCACGTTCGGCCTCGGTGGGCCTCACTTCTGCCTCGGGGCGCACCTCGCGAAGCTCGAGGTGCGGATCTGGCTCGAGGAGATGATTCCCTACCTCGACCGCATCGAGCTCGCCGGAACCCCGACGCGCCTGCGTTCGAATTTCTTCAACGGCATCAAGCGCCTGCCCGTGCAGGTGCGCTCCTGACCACCGTCCAGGCGAAGGAGGCATCGAGTTGAGCTTGCACCAGGAGGCCGAGTCGGCCGCAAGGACAATGAGCGGTCTGGGCGTGCGCGCCGTCAGGTTGCTCTACACGGACCTGCACGGCGTTGCCCGCGGCAAGGACATTCCGATCGGGCACTTCGCCGGCATGTGCGAGGAGGGCGTCGCGTTCTGCGCCGCGGTGATGGGAACCGACCTCCGGCACACGCCGGTCGTCGGCGGCGAGGAAGGGTACATCGACCTCGCGATCCGGCCCGACCTCGACACCCTCCGCTCCGTGCCCTGGCAGCCGGAGGTCGCCTGGTGCCTCGGTGAGGCGTGGACGCTCGACGGAGCCGACCACTTCCCGTCCTGCCCGCGGGCTCTCCTCCAACGCGTCGTCGATGCGTACGCCGAGCGCGGGCTCGTTCCCATCGTCGCCCCCGAGCTCGAGTTCTTCCTCGCCGAGCGCGATCCCGAGGCCACGAACGGGCTGCGACGCTACGTTGACGAGCTCTCGCGCGTGTACACCGTCGGGGCCGTCTCCGATCCGCGCGAGATCGTCCTGAAGATGCTCCTCTGGTGCGACGAGCTCGGCCTGCAGGCGTTCGCGGCGAATCACGAGTTCATGAACTCGCAGTACGAGATCAACGTCAAGCACTCTGCGGCCGTCGACGCCGCCGATCGGGCGTTCATGTTGAAGGCCGCCGTGAAGGAGATTGCCGTGCGCGAGGGCATGCTCGCCACCTTCATGGGCCGCCCATTTGCCGACCAGGGCGGCTCCGGCTTCCACGTCCACCTCTCGCTGAACGACGCGAGCGGCAAGAACGCCTTCGCCGACGAAGGTGGGCCCGATGGCCTCAGCCCTCTGGCGGCCAACTTCATCGCGGGCCTGATCGACCACGCGCAGGGGCTGCAGGCGATCCTCGGCCCGACGATCAACTCGTACAAGCGGATCCTCCCCGACAGCCTCGCACCGACGCACGCGAACTGGGGCCACGACAACCGCACCGCGTTCTGCCGCGTCCCGAACGAGCGCGGCTCGAGGGCGCGGCTCGAGGTGCGCACCGCAGACGGCGCAGCGTGCGCGCATCTGATGATCGCGGCGCTCCTGCTCGCGGGGCTCGACGGCATCGAACGAGACCTCGCGCCCCCGGATCCGGTCGTGGGGGATGCGTACCGGATGGACGACGCCCACGCCGGCTCGGCGCTGCCCTCCGATCTCGGCTCTGCGCTCGACGCGCTCGAAGCGGACACGGTGCTCACCGAGAAGATCGGCACGAGCCTCGTCTCCACCTTCGTCGCGATGAAGCGGTTCGAGGTCGAGCGATTCAACGAGGCCGTTGGCGAGCTCGACGTCGAGACCGTGAGCCAGTGGGAGATCGAGGAATATGCTGCCCATCTCTAGCCCCGAAGGACGCTGCGTCAGCGTCGAGCACGACGGCGAGGCGCGCTGGGGTCGCCGCGTCGGCGCGGAGATCATCCTCTCGGACGGTCTCCGGATCCCTGAGGCGTCGGCGCACTATCTTGCGCCCGCAGCTCCGTCGAAGATCCTCGCGGTCCACCTCACCTACGGCAGCCGCGTGCGCGAGTACGAGGCGAACACACCACCGGAGCCCTCCTATTTCATGAAGCCGCCGTCGACGCTGAACGGTCATCGTCAACCCGTGCTGATGGCCCGGGGCTCACGGTTCCTCAACTACGAGGGCGAGCTCGCCGTGATCATCGGGCGCCGGATGAAGGGCGTCCCGATCGACGAGGTGCTCGACTACGTCGGCGGGTACACGTGCGCGAACGACGTCGGCATGCACGACTTCCGGCACGCCGATCGCGGCGCGATGCTCCGCGTCAAGGGCCACGACGGCTTTCTCCCGCTCGGCCCCGAGCTGGTTCCGGCAGCCGAGTTCGACCCGACCGACTTCACGCTCCGCACCTACCTGAACGGCGAGGTCGTGCAGGAGGCAACGGCCGACGACCTTCTCTTCCCGGTCGCCTACCAGCTCGCCGATCTGTGCCGGCTGATCACGCTCGAGCCGGGCGACGTGATCCTCACCGGTACTCCCGCGAACTCGCGGCCGATGAAGCCGGGCGACGTCGTCGAGGTCGAGATCTCCGGGATCGGGCGACTGACCAACACGATCGAGGAGTGGGACGTCGATCTCACAGGCCCCGGAGAGCAGATGCAGGTCTCGGCGCAGACGCTTCACGTGGCGCTCGCGATTCCCGAGGACGAGGCGGAGCGAATGGTGGCCGAGGGCCGCGAGCCGTGATTCGACTCCACCGGCTCGACCACGTGTGCCTACGCGTCGCCGACCTCGACGAGGCCTCCGCGCGGTGGGCGCTCCAGTTCGGGCTGGTCGAGCGCTCGCGGACGGGCGGGACGGCACTCCTTGCCTGCAACGACGAGCCGTACTGCCTCGAGCTCGTCGAGGGTGGAAGCCCCGGGCACGACCACTTCGCCTTCGAGCTCGCGCACGACTGCCCGCTGGACGAGGCCCGCGCACATCTGGAGGCGCACGGCCACGCGTGGCACGAGCGTGATGGATCGCTCTTCGTCGACGATCCGGACGGCAGGCCCGTACAGCTGATGCCGTACGTGGCTCCTGCGTCCGAGGTCGACCGCTGGCCCCAGCACGCGCGGCCGTCGACGACCGTCCACATCGGCGGCGCCCGCAAGCTCGGCCACGTCAACTGCCTCACGGGCGACATTCACGCCGGCTTCCGGTTCTACACCGAGGTGCTCGGCATGCGCCTCTCGGACTGGCTCGACGAGGCGGGCGTCTGGTTCCACATCAACACCGATCACCACGTGATGGCGCTCGTCGACGTCGGCTACGCCCACTTCCACCACCTCGCCTTCGAGACCGTCGACATCGGGAAGATGCGCGACATGCTCGACCACGTCGCCCGGCACGGCCGCTGGCTCGGGTGGGGGCCGACGAGGCACGGCATTGCCGGCAACATCGCGAGCTACGTGCGCATCGTCGAGGAGGAGTGCTTCGTCGAGCTGTACTGCGACATGGAGCAGATCCAGGAGGATCACGTGCCCCGCGTCTACCCCGATGATCGCTACTCGTCGAACACCTGGGGCCCGCTCCCGCCGCGCTCCTACTTCCGCTTCGACGCGGTCGCGATCGAGTACGAGCGCGAGAGTCTCGAGACGCGCGGGCACATCCTTCCGCCCCTCGAGGAGAGCTGATGCCCGTCACCGGCTATACGATTCCGCGCTCGCCGGGCGGCCGCGCCTCGATCGTCCCGTATCCGCCGTGGCACTACGTCGGCGACTTCCTCGTCGTCGAGTACTGGGCCGACCCCGAGAACGCCGCGTCGGTGTTACCGAAAGGTCTGGACCCTCATCCAGACGCCGGACGCTGCGCAGCAGTATTTGCCGACTGGCAGTCGTGCTCGGAGCACGGCGGCGAGTTGATCGACCCCTCCCGCTCGCAGTACAAGGAGGTGTTCATCGTCGTCAACGCGCTGCTCGACGGTGAGGAGGTGACGACGTGCCCCTTCATCTGGGTCGACCGCGACTTCGCGCTCACACGTGGCTGGCTGCAGGGCTTCCCCAAGAAGCTCGGCTCGATCTGGGTCACGCGCACGTTCGGTCTCGAGAGCCCCGCCGACCCCGGCGTGAGGGCCGGGGCGACGTACGGCGGCACCTGCGCCGCGTACGAGCGACGGGTCGTCGAGGCCACCGTCACACTCGAGCGCCTCTCGGAGACCGGGCCGACGCACAACGACCCGCCGATCGTCAACGTCCGCCATTTTCCCCGCCTCGAGGCCGGTCGTCACGACGACCCCGCCGTCCACGAGCTCGCGCGCTCTCGGAGCCGTGACCGGGTCGTCTCGCCGGTCTGGGAGGGAAGTGCGACGCTCGATCTCTTCGGCGCTCCGCACGAGGAGCACGATCTGCTCGCTCCGGTGAAGATCGGCAAGGGGTTCCGCTTCACGTTCGGCTACACGGTCGACGATCAGGAGATCGTGAAGGACCTGCGCGCGTGAGTCGAGTCGCGCTCGTGACCGGTGGCGGCACGGGAATCGGCGCAGCGGTCGCGCGGCGACTCGCGGTCGAAGGGTACTCGGTCGCAGTGACGGGCCGCCGCTCGACGCCGATCGAGGAGGTCGCGGACGAGATCGGAGGGCTCGCCGTCGTCGCGGATGTCGGCGTCGTCGCCGACGCCGACCGCGCCGTTTCCGAGACGGTGGCGCGCCTCGGCTCTCTCGATGCCCTTGTCCTCAACGCCGGCATCGGTGGGGAGGGGTCGCTGCTCGATCTCGACCCGTCGGTGTTCGAGAGCGTGTTTCGCACGAACGTCTTCGGGGCGCTGCTCGTCGCCCGCGCGGCGATGCCGCAGCTCCTCGAGCGGCGTGGCTCCGTGGTCACGATCGGCTCCGTGGCGGGGATGCGCGCGGCGCCCGAGAGCCTCGCCTACTGCTCGTCGAAGGCCGCGCTCGCGATGCTGACGCAGTGCATCGCGCTCGACCACGGCCCGGCCGGCGTCCGTGCGAACTGCGTCTGCCCGGGCTGGGTCCGCACACCCATGGCCGACGAGGAGATGGACGCGCTCGGGCTCGGAACCCGGGAGGAGGCGTACGCGACGGTCACGCAGGATGTGCCGCTGCGGCGGCCGAGCTCGCCCGAGGAGATTGCCGGCACCGTCGCCTGGCTGCTCTCCTCCGACGCCTCGTACGTCAACGGCGCCGTGCTCCCGGTGGACGGCGGCCACACGATGGTCGACCTCGGCACGCTTGCATTCGGGAGGATGGCGTGAAGGTCGCTGGGATCGAGGTCTCTCCTGACCACTTCATCGGTGGCGAGCGCGTCTCGAGCGAGCGCACGTTCACGGACTACTCGCCCATCGATGAGCAGCCGCTCGGCGAGATCGCCCGTGGCGGGCAGCGCGAGGCCGACCTCGCGGTCGCCGCTGCGACCGAGGCCTTTCCGGCCTGGGCCGCGCTCGGTGCTGCGGGTCGTGCGGTCTACCTGCACCGCCTTGCCGACCTGATCGACGCGAACGTCGAGCGGCTCGCGCCGGTCGAGTGCGTCGACATGGCGATGCTGCTTCGCTCGCTGAAGGCTCGCCTGATCAACCGCGGCGCGCGCAACTACCGCAGCTACGCCGACCTCGCGGTTGCCTACGAGGAGCGCGTGTGGGACTCGAACGGCACCCACAACCGCGTGATTCGGATGCCGAGCGGTCCGGCCGTCGTGATCACGCCCTGGAACGCCCCCTTCATGCTCTCGACCTGGAAGACGGCCCCGGCGCTCGCCGCAGGCTCGACGATGATCCTCAAGCCTGCCGAGTGGTCACCTCTCTCGTGCTCGCTGCTCGCCGACCTCGTTGCCGAGGCGGGATTCCCGCCGGGCGTCTTCAACATCGTGCAGGGGATCGGTGAGGAGATCGGCGCAGCGCTCGTATCGAATCCCGGCGTCAGCCGCATCTCGTTCACCGGCTCGCCGGAGACGGCCCGACACATCGGCGTCGCCGCGGCGAAGAACATCGTCCCGTTCACCGGTGAGCTCGGCGGCAAGGGGCCGCTGCTCGTCTTCGAGGACTGCGATCTCGAGGCCGCCGCGCGGAAGGCCGCCGGTCAGTTCGACGATGCCGGTCAGGTGTGCCTCGCCGGAACCCGGATCCTCGTTCAGGAGTCCGTGGCGGAGCGGTTCATGGAGCTCTTCGACCGCTTCGCCGACGAGCACGTCCTCGGGGATCCTCGCTCGGACGACACGACGGTGACGCCCCTGATCCATCGCGAGCACTTCGATCGGGTCGCGGGCTTCGTGGAGCGAGCACGTGCGAACGGCGACGAGATCGTGCGCGGCGGCCATCCTGCCGAGCGCGGCGGCCTCTTCTACGAGCCGACGCTCGTGATCCCGCGCTCGAACGACAGCGAGATCGTCCAGCGCGAGGTGTTCGGGCCTGTTCTTACGGTCCAGACCTTTTCTGACGAGGACGAGGGCGTTGCTCTCGCGAACTCGACGCCGTACGGGCTCTCGGGGATCGTCTACACGGGCTCGGCCGAGCGTGCCGAGCGCGTCGGACGCGCGGTTCGGGCCGGCACGGTGTGGGTCAACACGTTCCTCGTGCGCGACCTGACCGCACCCTTCGGTGGGATCGGGATCTCCGGGATCGGACGCGAGGGAGGCGACTTCGCGCTCGACTTCTATTCGGACCTGAAGACCCTTCAGATCGCCGAGGGGACAACGGGGTGATCGCCCCACGCACTGCGCTCGTCTGGCACGAGCGGATGATGTGGCACGACACGGGCGCGGGCGCGTCGGAGCTCCCAGCGGGCGGCTGGCTCGAGCCGGGCGAGCACTCGGAGAACCCGGCCACGAAGCGACGGCTCAAGAACCTCCTCGACGCGACCGGCCTGACCGACGGGCTCCTGCTTCTCCGGCCCGAGCCGGCGTCGACCGAGGCGCTCCAGCGCGTTCATCCCGAGGAGTACCTGGCCCGGATCAAGGAGCTCTCGAGCGGGCATGGTGGCGACGCGGGGAGCGAGGCGCCCTTCGGCAACGGTTCCTACGAGATCGCGCAGCTCGCGGCCGGGGGCACGATCGCGGCGATCGACGCCGTCCTCGACGGCACCGTCGCCAACGCGTACGCCCTCGTGCGGCCGCCGGGTCACCACGCGCTCGCCGACCTCGGGATGGGCTTCTGCATCTTCGCCAACGTCGCCGTCGGAATCCGCCACGCGCAGGCGACGAGAGGCATCGGCCGGGTCGCGGTCGTCGACTGGGACGTGCACCACGGCAACGGCACGCAGGCGATCTTCTGGGAGGACCCGACGGTGCTCGCGATCTCGCTGCACCAGGACGGCCTGTACCCCTCGCGCTCAGGGCTCCACGAGCAGGTCGGAGAGGGGGCCGGAACGGGAACGACCCTCAACGTCCCTCTGCCTGCAGGCTCGGGAACGGGTGCCTATCTCGCCGCGCTCGACCAGGTCGTCGTCCCTGCGCTCGATGCGTTCGATCCAGAGTTGATCGTGATCGCGTGCGGCTTCGACGCCGGCGCGCTCGACCCGCTCGGGCGCATGCTGCTCCCCGCCGCGGCGTTCGGAGAGATGACAGGGCGCCTGCTCGCTGCGGCCGACCGGATCTGCGGCGGTCGGCTCGTCGCCTCGCACGAGGGCGGCTACTCGGCCGGCCATGTTCCCTTCTGCGGTCTGGCCGTGATCGAGGCGCTCTCACGTCTCTCTGCAGGCATCGAAGACCCGTTCGAGTACCTGTCACGTGTGCCCGGCCAGGAGATCGAGCCACACCAGCAGGCCGCGGTCGACGCCGCGGCTGCTCTTGTTGCCGGCGTGCCGCGATGACCACCTCGAAGCTCGTCCTCGTCCTCTCCGAGAACTGGACGCTGACGCCGCCGCGCGATCTGCGCGCGCTCGTCGAGATGGCCGTCGTCGCAGAGGATGCCGGGTTCGACGCCGTCATGGTCAGCGAGCACATCGTCCTCGGGCCGAGCGCCGGGGCGAACGGGATCATGGGCAACCCGCGCGACTACGCGCTCCCGGGCAACCAGGATCCAGCGATGCCGTGGCCGAGCTCGCTCGTGCTCGCTGTCGGCGATCGCGGCCGCGACGACGCGACTCCGGCTCGCCGCCTGTGCGGTGATCGCACCGCTTCGGCATCCGCTCCTCCTCGCGCGCGAGCTCGGCACCCTCGACCTGCTCTCGGAGGGACGCCTCGTCGTGCAGCCGACCGTGAGCTGGCACCGCGACGAGTACGAGGCGCTCGGCGTTCCGTTCACCAGGCGCGGCGCCCTGCTCGACGAGCATCTCGCGGCCTGGGAAGGTCTCTGGCGCGACACGCCATCGTCCTTCTCGGGCGAGCACTACTCGTTCGACGGACGTCTATCTCGAGCCGAAGGCGTGGCGCCCGGACGGGCCGAGGCTCTGGCTCGGCGGCGAATCGGTGCACCCGAAGCTCCTCCGTCGGATCGTGCGCTACGCCCACGGATTCCATCCGCTCGGCCAGCCGTCCGACGAGGACATGGCGCTCCTGCGAGATGGGCTTGCGGCCGCCGGGCGAGACATCGCGGAGCTCGAGCTCGTCGGCGGGATGCGGGCGGTCTTCCCGGACGACGACAGCCCGTCCCCACTTGCGCCGGCGATCGCCTCTCTGCCGGCTCAGCAGGCGCGCGGCTTCACGACGTTCTGCATCAAGCCCTCGCAGTTCATCGACGACATCGCCCGCTACCCGGCCTGGTGCCGCGAGGTCGTCGAGCGCGTCGGAGAGCTCGGCCCGTGAAGGCCGAGGTCGCGATCGTCGGGAACGGCGTCGCCGGCACCGCCTGCGCGATGCGTCTGGCACGAGAGGGGATCCGGCCGTTGCTCATCGGACCTGGTCTTCCTGTCGACCGGCCGCCGCTGACGAAGTCGGCGCTCGCCGACGGCGTCCCTCGCCTGCTCTCCGACGCGGCGCGCCTCGACGAGCGCGGCATCGACCGACTCGACGGGTCGGTCGCCTCGGCCGATCTCGCGGGCCGGCACGCTCACCGTCACGACCGAGAACGGTGAGGTCGCGGTCGAGGCGGAACGCATCGTCCTCGCGACCGGGCTTGCGTATCGCCCGCCGCCCGTCCCGGGTCTCGAGGGCGCTTTCGTCAACGCGAACCCCTACGTCTTCGATGCGCTTGGCCCTCTGCTCACGAGCGGTCCGATCGAGGTGATCGTCGTCGGAGCCGGCCTGATCGGAACCGAGAGCGCCGCGACGCTGGCCGAGGCCGGTCACTCCGTGACGCTCGTCGACATGCTCGAGCGGCCCCTCGACCGTCTCCACGAGCCTCTGCCCGACCTCGGGCGGGCGACGCTCGACGAGCTGGGCGTGCAGTTCCACGGTGGAGTCGCGATCGAGAGCGCGACCGAGTACGCGCTCGAGACGGCGGCGCACGGAACGCTCGAGGCGGATGTCATCCTTGCTGCGACCGGGGGCGTGCCCTTTGCTCCTCCCGGCCTCTCGTTCGAGCCCGCGCAACTGCCGCTCGCCGTGGCCTGCGACATGCTCGTCCCCGGATACGAGCACGTCTTCGCGTGCGGCGATCTCGTGCTCGTGCCACACGCACGCTTCGGGCCGATGCGCTTTCCCCACTGGGACGCCGCGATCGGCACCGGCGAGCACGTTGCCGACACGATCGCCGGAAAGGGCGGCCCCTATGAACGACTGCCCTACTGGTGGAGTGACATCGGGCCGCGTCGGCTGGCCGAGGTCGGCTTTGCCGGCGCCGTCGCGAACTGGGCCGAGGAAGACGGCCTGCACGTGGGGCGCAACACGGCGGGCGACGCCCGTCTGCGTCCTCGTCGTCGACGCACCGCGGCGGTTGCGCGAGGCCCGCGCGATCGTCCAGGATGGTGGGGCATGAGCGCGATCGAGGAGTGGGCGAGCGGGATCACCGTCGAGCAGCTCGACGAGGACCCGTATCCGATCTACGCACGGATGCGCCGCGAGGCGCCGGTGTGCTTCGTCCCGGCGGTCGGGCTCTGGTTCGTCACGCGCTGGGCCGACGTGGACTTCGCCGCGTCCCACACGGACCTGATCGACTCGGCCGTCTCGCCGTCTCCGCTGAACCGCGTCATGGGCGGGCCGAGCATCCTCGTCCTCGACGGCGAGCCGCAGAAGAAGCTCCGCGCCATGCTCGATCCGTCGCTGCGGCCCCGCGTCGTCGAGGCGACCTCCCCGGAGCTCGTCGTCCCCGATCGTCGAGAGGCTCCTCGACGATCTCGCCGACCGCGGTGAGGCCGAGCTGATGAGCGAGTACTTCGAGCCGATCTCGGTGCTCTCGCTCGGGAGCATGCTCGGGCTCGCCGAGATCGACGGCGACACGCTGCGCCGATGGTTTCACGGCCTCGCGCAGGGTGCGATCAACTTCGAGGACGATCCGGCGCGCTGGGAGATCGCGGATGCGACCGGCGAGGAGATCGATCGCA
Organism: uncultured Thermoleophilia bacterium; assembly: GCA_963741655.1. Classification (GTDB taxonomy): domain Bacteria; phylum Actinomycetota; class Thermoleophilia; order Gaiellales; family Gaiellaceae; genus Gaiella. The sequence goes on along the minus strand of CAVUIQ010000004.1, from coordinate 336,814 downwards.
CGCTCGCGCCGATTCTCGAACGTCTCTGGGAGACGCCCGACGCGAGCACGATCTCGACGATGCTGCAGCACGCGGAGGGATCCTTCGACGAGCGGGTGGCGATGATCCTGCCGACGCTGAAGGTGATCCTGCTCGGAGGGATGCAGGAGCCGGGGCACGCGGCCGGCACGACCGTTGCCGGCCTGCTCGAGTCGGGCCAGGCAGCGGCAGTGGCCGCCGACCCGGCCGGTCTCGTGCGTGACGCGATCGAGGAGGGGCTGCGCTGGGTTGCGCCGATCGGGACGCAGACGCGGCGTGTCAGGGTCGAGACGGAGCTCGGGCGGTGCCTCGCTTCCCGTCGGGGCGAACCTCGGGAGCGCTCGTCTCGTCGGCCAACCGCGATGAGGAGGTCTGGGGGCCGACCGCGGATGCCTACGACCTGTTTCGGCCCCGGCGTAACCACGCTGCATTCGGATTCGGCCCCCACTTCTGCTCCGGCCATCACTTCTCGCGCGTGCAGATGCGGATTGCGGTGCAGCGCCTCTTCGAGCGGCTCCCGAGCCTCCGCTCCGATCTCGACCGGCCGCCTGTCGTTCAACGGCTGGGAGTTCCGCGCACCCCAGCACCTGCACGTCCACTGGGACGCGTGACCGTGAGCAGTGGGCACAGCGCCGACCTCGGCCCCGCCGACCTCGCGGACGGCGAGCTGCGCGAAGCAACCGCCGAGGGGCTCTCGCTCGTCGTCGCCTGGGTCGAGGGCCGCTACGTCGCGTTCGAGACGTGGTGCTCGCACGAGGAGTGTCCTCTCAGCGACGGGTGGCTCGAAGGCGAGGCGATCCGTTGCGCGTGCCATGGTGCGCTGTTCTCGCTGACGGACGGTGCCGCGCTCGAAGGCCCGGCGCTCGACCCGATCGTCGTCGTCGGCGCCTCGGTCACGGCCGACGGACGCGTGGTCGCAGACATCTCTACGTCTGCACGCGTGACGCCTCCGCCTCGATGTCCCTCGCGAAGTCGCGCTGCACAGCGCGTCGGAGATCGTCGTCGAGGCGTGGAACAGCTTCGACGAGGCTCGGCCGCAGCAGCCTCCGATCGGATCGCACCTCAGGGCCCTGCTCACCGCGGCGCTACCCGAGTCACCCACCGCCGTCCTCGAGGTGCTCGAGGACGCACGGCGCGCGCTCGACGAGTCGATCGCGCAGCCGCGGCCTCGCTACTTCGCGTTCGTCGCCTCGTCGGGGCTCGAGGTCGGCGTGCTCGGCGATCTGCTCGCCTCGTGCTTCGACGCGAACATGGCCGTCTGGGCGGCAGCGGCGACCGAGATCGAGGATCAGGCGATCCGCTGGGTCGCGGAGTTCGTCGGCTTCCCGGCCGGCGCGGGAGCCTTCACGAGCGGCGGCACGGTGTCGAACATGACCGCGCTCGCGGCGGCGCGCGAGCGCGCAGTCCCCGGTTCCCGACGCAGCGGGCTCGGGAGCGTGTCGCCGACGATCTACTGCTCGGAAGAGGCGCACTACTCGATCGAGCGCGCGGCCGAGCTCCTCGGCATCGGGTCGAGCAACGTGCGATCGCTCCCGATCGACGCCGACCGGCGTCTCGTCCCCGAGGCAGTCGAGGCGGCGATCAGAGAGGATCGCGCCGCCGGCCGGACGCCGATCGCCGTCGATCGCGACCGCCGGAACGACGCTGACCGGCGCCTGCGACCCGATCGCGGCGCTCGCAGACGTGTGCGCGGAGGCCGGAGTCTGGCTCCACGTCGACGGCGCCTACGGCCTTCCCGCGGCGACGACTCCGTCTGCCGGGCACCTGTTCGCCGGCCTCGACCGGGCCGATTCGGTCACCCTCGACGCGCACAAGTGGCTCTACCTTCCCAAGGCGTGCGGGGTGCTGCTCGTCCGCAATCGGGGCGACCTCGCGCAGGCCTTCTCGCACGAGGAGGCGTACATCCCGCACGAGCGCATCGGGCCACATGGTCGACATCACGCTCGAGTACTCGCGCCCGTTTCGCGCGCTCAAGCTCTGGCTCGCGTTCCGGGCCCACGGAGCGCAGGCGTTCCGTGACGCGGTCGAGGACAACCTCCGCCAGGCGCGGCTGCTCTACGACCTCGTCGTCGAGCACGACTCGCTCGAGCCGCTCTGCGGCCCGCCGCCGCTCTCGATCGTCCCGTTTCGCTATCTCGGCTCGGGCGGACGACGTGAACGCCGAGAACGCCCGGCTCGTCCGCGCGCTCCAGGACGACGGGCGGGTCTGGGTTGCCCCGGCGACGATCGACGAGAAGGTCGGCCTGCGGCCGTGCTTCGTCAACTTCCGCACGACCGACGACGACGTTCGCGCGCTCGTGGACATTGCGGTCGAGCTCGGTCGCTAAGCCTGCGCGCACGCGCCCGGGCGGCGCTCACAGCTGGCTCCTATCGACCCGCAACACCGACTTAACCGCGGGCAATGCGTGGTTCACGATGGCACCCGTATAACAGTGGCATGGACTCAACGACTCCCACCTCACCCGTCACTCCGCCCGCCCCCGAGGCACCGCGCTCGGGCTCCGGCGTCCGATCCTTCGCCCTCTACCTTTCCGCCGCCGTCCTCGGTGGCGCCGCCGTCCTCGGCGGTGCCGCGGCCACCGGTGCGTTCGACGGCAACACGTCGACGACGATCGTTCGCCCCTCCGCGAGCGGCTCGACGACGATTCCGACGTCGGCGGGCACCGCGCTGTCGGTCAACGAGATCTACAAGCAGAGCGGCCCCGGAGTCGTCCAGATCACCTCGACGGTCGGTGGGTCGACATCGGAGACGCGGCCAGAGCGCAGCCGTCGGGCACGTCGCTCGGGTCAGGCTTCGTGATCGACACCGAGGGGCACATCGTCACGAACTACCACGTGATCGAGGGAGCAACCTCGATCAAGGTGCGCTTCTCGAACGACGACACGCTGACGGCGACGCTCGTCGGCAGTGACCCGTCCACCGACCTCGCTGTCCTCGACGTCGACACCGACCCGAACGCCCTGACGCCGCTCGCACTCGCCGACTCGAAGCGAGTCGAGGTCGGCGACCCGGTCGTCGCGATCGGCAACCCGTTCGGCCTCGAGCGGACCGTGACGTCGGGCATCGTCAGCGCCCTGCAGCGCAACGTGCAGGCGCCGAACGGCTACTCGATCGACCACGTGATCCAGACCGACGCCGCGATCAACCACGGCAACAGCGGTGGCCCGCTCCTCAACTCCCGCGGCGCCGTGATCGGTGTCAACTCGCAGATCGAGACGGGCGGCTCGGGCGACGGCAACGTCGGCATCGGCTTCGCCGTCCCCTCCAACACGGTCGACAAGCGTCGTTGCGCAGATCCTCGAGGACGGCAAGGTGCAGCACGCCTACCTCGGCGTCTCGGCGGCAGAGGTCACCTCCGAGATCGCCGAGTCGTACAAGCTCCCCGTCACCGAGGGACTCCTCGTCCAGACCGTCGCGAGCGGCTCCGGTGCCGCCGGTGCCGGACTGAAGGCCGGCACCCAGCAGGTCGTCGTCGCCGGTCAGAGCTTCCGGATGGGTGGCGACATCATCGTCGCCGCCGACGGCAAGGACGTGGCCTCGATCGACGAGCTCCGCGACGTGATCGGAGCGCACAAGCCGGGCGACAAGATCGATCTCAAGATCTACCGCGGTGGCGAGGCGAAGACCGTCACCGTGACACTCGGGCAGCAGCCGACTACCCCCTCCCAGTAGCTGCTTGCTAGCCGGCCCTCCCTCCCGGGCCGGCAACCGACGCGACGAGGCCCCCGTGCAGAGCTGCCGGGGGCCTCGGCGCATTTCGGCCCCTGAACCCTCGGCCTGTGGTTATCGTGCGCCGGTGAGCGAACACGAGAGCCCAGAGCGCGGCTCGCTGCTCCTCGACGAGGAGCACACCGTCGAGGATGAGGAGCTCTGGGAGGACGACGGATCAGGCGACTACGAGGGCTGGTACTGCGTTCGCACGGACCCGTTTCCCTGCCCGGCGCCGGGCTGCACGTTCGTCGCGGCGCACATGACCGCCGCGCATCTCGTTCTCGTCTGGGAGGAGCGGGACGACCCGAACCTCCTCTGGCACGCTCAGCGCGCCCTCGAGGTTGGGCGCAACCCGCGGGTCGTCTCCTACGAGCGATCGTTCGGCCCGAGCGCCTCGTACTACGCGTGGGAGGCGGCTGGCAGGCCGGTGCACGGCGTCCGCGGCAAGGTCTGAGGCCGTGCACGACGCGGCGGCGGAACGGAGCGACGGCCGGGCCGCGCTCTACGTCATCGCCCTCGGCTGGCGCCGCGTCCGGAGGCGCTCGTCCGGTGCGTTGCTCGCAGCCGTCGGGATCGCGATCGGGACGGCCGTGCTCGTCGGCGTCCTCGCCGGAACGACGATCGCGCAGGATCGGAGCGTCTCGCAGGCCGTGGAGCGCATCCCCGCCGCCTCGCGATCCGTCAGAGCCGTGTGGTTCGGATCGCCGATCGGCACGGATCAGACCTATGCGCGTCTCGACGAGACCGCGCGCGCCCGTTTGTCCGGGCTCGGGCTCCCCGGGCCGACACCCATCGTGCTCTTTCGTGAGAGCACAGTTGCCGGGCACTTCGTCTCGATCGCGGGCGTCGAGGGGCTTGCAGAGCAGGTGACGCTGACCGGCGGGCGCCTCCCTCGCCGCTGTACGCCGGAGCGGTGCGAGGTCGTTCGCCTGCGAGGGCAAGGTGTCCTGCCCGACGCGCCGGGCCTCAGGCTCGTCGAGGTGGGTACGGCAACCCTTCGCTCGAGCCGGCTCTTCGGCGACTTCCTCGCGCCGACCGACAACGCGCTCGCCGACCGCGAGATCGCCCCGGCCCTCCAGCAGGGCGCCGAGTACCACCGTCCCGCCCCTGCGCCGCTCGTCGTTGCGGAGGGAATCGACGTCCTGGTACGCGCGCCCGCGCTTGCAAACACCTACCGCAGCTACGCGTGGGTTTGGCCGCTCGCCGCTGGAAGCCCGCGCCTATGGGAGATCGACGACCTCGTCGGGAGGAGCGAACGCGCTCGCGCGGCTCTGTCGGCGGGGTCGATCGGCTACAGCGTGCAGGCGCCGGTGGAGGAGCTTCGGGCAACGGAACGGTCGGCAACCGTGGCGGGTCGCCGGTTGCTGCTCGTTGGCGGGGAGGCGGCCGCACTGCTCTTCGCGTTCGCCGTTCTGGCAGCGAGAGGTATGCGCCGTGATCTGGAGGCGGCCCGGCGGCGCCTCACGTGGTACGGCGCGCGGCGCTGGCACCTGCGACTGCTGACGGTCGTCGAGAGCGCGTTCGTGGCGGGCGCCGGAACGCTCGTCGGGTGGTTCCTCGGCCTCGGCGTGGCCGTCGTGGTTGCAGAGCGCGCCGGTGCGCCGGTCAGGGCCATTCTCCGCGAGAGCGTCCTCTCGTCCACGGGGCTCGCGGTCGCAGTCGGAGTGATCGTGCTCGCCACGACGGTGATCGCGGTCTCCACCTCCGTGTCCGCGAAGGCCGGGAGGCGCCTCGGGCCTCGTCGACGTCGCGGCGGTCGTTGCGCTTGCGATCGTCGTTGCATCACTGGCGGGCGGTGCCGCGGACACCTCGCGCCTTGCCGAGGACCAGGCATCGGGGCTCGTGCTGCTCCTGCTCCCGGGCCTGATTGCCTTCTCGGCCGCGGTTGCAGCAGCACGACTCTTCGGGCCGCTCGTTCGCATGGCTGGGCACATCTCGCGACCCGGTGTCGGAACGCGACTCGCCGCGGTGACCCTCGGGCGGGGCCCGGGTGCTGCAGGAGTAACCGTGGCCTTCCTCACGCTCGCCTTTGCCCTCGCGCTGCTCGCCGAGGGTTACCGTTCGACGCTCGTCCAGGCAGAGCGGGATCAGGCATCGTTCGCGGTACCGCTCGATATCGTCGTGCGGGAGGACCTACGGTCACTCGTTCCCGTCCTCGACGCATCGTCGCTCGAGCGCTACGGCTCCGTCGCCGAGGGGTCGAAGGCGGTTCCGATTCTCCGGGTTCGAACCGGTACCGGAAACGCCGAGGGCATCCGCGGCGTGACCATGCTCGGGTTGCCTGCCGGTGAGATCCCGAACGTCAGCGGCTGGCGCGACGACTTCTCCGATCGGTCGCGCTCGGAGCTCGCAGCGCTCGTGCGTCCGGCCGCCCCGATTGCCGTGCAGGGAATCCGACTCGGCTCCCGATTGACGTTCCTGGCCGGGCCGGGAGTCGTGTCGCTCGTGGCGACGATTGCGACGCCCGACGGCCGCTACTCATCCCTCGATCTCGGCCCCCTCTCTGCGGACGCGCCGACGCGCGTCGATCGACTTCTGCCCGTGCGGCTGCGCGGCGGGACGCTCGTCGCGCTCGGTCTCGTACCGCCCCGGCTGACCGACCGCGGCGCCGACGCGGGCGTGTCTCTCGCCGGTCGGCTACGGCTCACGGGCCTCGATGCGTCATCGTGGATCGGCGAAGGGGGTGTCGTCCCACGCCCCGCGCCGGGTGGCGTCGAGCTGGCCTATCGCATCTCGCAGCAGAGCGACGCGCGTCTTCGAGCGCCTCAGGCCACGGACGCCGCGGTTCCGCAGGTGATCGTCACGCCCCGACTCGGATCCTCGCCGGAGGGGAGGGTGGCCGTCTCGTGCTCGCCGTCGGCGGGAGGCAGGTTCCCGTCCAGGTCGCCGCGATCGTCGATCGCTTCCCGGGCACGGAGGGCGAGGCGGTGGTCGGTGACATCGGGGCGCTCGGCACGGCCGTCAACGCGCAGGTTCCTGGTGCCGGTCGCACGAACGAGGTCTGGCTCGACGTACCCGACATCGGAGATCGGCGGCGCCATGGCGACGCTCGCCCGGCCACCGTACCGCGCGGTCGAGTCCGTCTCCAGGGTCGCTCTGCTCGACGAGGCCCGTGACGACCCACTCGGTCACGGCACACTGCTGGCGCTCGACTCGGCGGCGATCGTCGCGCTCCTTCTCGCCGCGCTCGGCCTCGCGCTGACGGTGCGCACCGATCTGCGCGACGACCAGGGCGAGCTCTACGACCTCGAGGCGCAGGGCGCGTCCCCGTCACTCCTGCGCCGGATCGTCCGCGTGCGCGCTCTGGTCGTCGGTATCGCCGGGGTGCTCGCCGGTGCCGTGGCAGGCCTTCTCCTCGCGTTGCTCGTGACCCGCGTCGTCGCCGTCACGGCCCGTGCTGCCGCGACGCCGTTGCCGCTGCAGACGTCGTTCGATCTCCGCGTCGTCGGAGTCGCTGCGCTCGTGTACCTCCTTGTCGCGGCAGCGCTCGTCGCGCTCGCTACACGGCGCGCCTTCCGGAGCGACCGCGGTCCGGTTCGGGCCCAGGAGAGCGGCGCATGAGCCTCGTCGAGGCCCGCGACCTGTTCTGCGTGTATCCCGGCGCCGACGGCGGTGTCGCCGCACTCGCAGGGGTTGACGCTCGACATCGACGAGGGCGAGGTCTGCGTCGTCCTCGGCCCGAGCGGTTCGGGCAAGACGACGCTGATGCGTGTGATCGCCGGGTTCGAGCGAGCGGATGCCGGCAGCATCACGGTCGCGGGGGTCGACCTCGGGTCGCTCTCGCAGCGCGGTCTCGCGCAGTACCGCGCCGACACGCTCGGCTACGCCGACCAGCATTACTGGCGCGCGCTCGCGGGCGAGCTCACGGCGGAAGAGCTGATCGCAGTGCCGCTCGGGCTGAGAGGCGTCTCCGACCGCGATCGACTCGCTCGTTCCCATGCGCTCCTCGAGCGCGTCGGGCTGCGCGACCGCGCCACCGCGCGCCCCTCCGAGCTGTCGGGTGGCGAGCAACAGCGCATCGCGCTCTGCGCGGCCCTCGCCGGTCGTCCGCGACTCCTGATCGCCGACGAGCCGACAGGCGAGCTCGACGAGGCGAGCGCCACCGTCGTCTACGGCCTGCTCGCACGAGCTGGCGCGGGAGGAGGGCGTCACGACGCTGATCGTGAGTCACGACCCGCGCTCGGCGGCGATTGCGGATCGGGTCGTCCACATCAGGGACGGTCGCGTCAGCGAGGAGCGTCGCAGCGACGGAACTGCGGTCGTGATCGGAAGCGGTGGCTGGATGCGGCTTCCCGAAGAGGCGCTTCTCGATGCCGGCATCGTCGACCGCGCCACGGTCACGTCGCGTGAGGGCGTTGTCGAGCTCCGGCCGCTCGGCATCACGCGCGCGAGCGTCCTGATGCTGCCGGACATCGAGGGAGCAGCGGGGCCGTCGTCGAGGTGCGCAACGTGACGCGCAGCTACAGCGGCGACGTCGCGCTCGACGCGGTGAGCGCGACGTTCAAGCCGGGTCACCTGACGGTCGTGACCGGGCCGTCTGGATCGGGCAAGTCGACGCTCCTCGCCCTCGTCGCCGGCCTCGATGTTCCGGACGAAGGCGACGTCGTGGTCGACGGGGTCTCCCTGTCAGGTCTCGCCCGCGATGCGCGTGCCCGCTTCCGCCGCGACATGATCGCGTTCATCGGCCAGTCGCCCGGTCTCACGGGCTTCCTCTCCGCGCGCGAGAACGTCGAGCTCGGCCTCGCCATTCGCGGCGTCGAGGGCATCGAGGCGCACGAGCGGGCGATCGACGCGCTCGTTGCGGTGGGGCTCGGCGAGCACGCCGACCGACCGGCGAACGACCTCTCGGCCGGGCAGCGGGAGCGCGTCGCCGTCGCCCGCGCGCTCGCAGCGCGCACGCCCGTGATCCTCGCCGACGAGCCGACCTCGCGGGTCGACGTCGCGCAGGCGCTCACGCTGGGTGGCCTCTTCGCCGACATCGCGCACGAGCACGGCACGACGTTCGTCTGCGCCACACACGATCCCGTTCTGATCGGGTTCGCAGACGAGGACGTCCAGCTGCGCGCACGCTCCCCGGTAGAATCGGCATAGCTGATGGCGATCGCCTACGAAACCCTCCACGTCTCGGGCATCCGCTGCGAGCGGTGCGTCAACCGGCTCGCCGCCGCGTTGCGCAGCCACGACGGCCTCGAGAGCGCGAACGCGAACCTGATGGGGCAGGTCACGCTCGAGTTCGACGACGAGAAGACCTCGCGGGATGCGCTCGTCGCCGCGATGGCGAAGTCAGGGTTCCGCGAGCTCGAGATCCACTAGCGCGCTCCCTCGCACTGCTGCGGTGGTTGCCCCTGAGGCTGGTGGTCGTCGAACTCGCTGCCGGGAGAGGCTGCGCCGTCTCCCCTACGGTTACCGGGGAGCGTGCGGAATACCGGAGCGATCTCGCGCGTTTCAGCGTGGGTAACAGATAGGTTGGCACGGTGGGTGACACGGAGCCCGAAATCGATGGACGCAGGATCGCGACCGAAGCTCGCGATCGCGTTCGTTTCGAGGAAGAGGCCCTCGCGCTCGCCGACCAGGTGTATCGCGTCGCGCGCAGACTCGTCGGAACCCGAGAGGAGGCTGAGGATCTTGTCCAGGACACCTACGGTCGAGCATTCAGAAGCTGGCAGTCGTACACCCCGGGAACGAATCTCCGCGCCTGGCTCCTCCGGATCCTCACGAACCTCAACCTCGACCGGGGCCGGAAGGTGCAGCGGACGCCCGACATGCAGCCGATCGAAGAGGGCGACTACTACCTCGCCAACAAGATGGTCGAAGCCTCCGGCGAGCAGGTGCTCGATCAGGACCGCGTCGTCGAGAAGCTCTCGCAGGACTCGATCGTGAACGCGCTCTCGTCGCTTCCCCACGATTTCCGCGACACGGTCGTCCTCGTCGACATCGGCGAGTTCAGCTACGCCGACGCGGCCCAGATTCTCGACATCCCGATCGGAACGGTGATGTCGCGGCTGCACCGTGGACGACGACTGCTGAAGCAAGAGCTCGCCCAGGAGACGATCTCGTGAGCCATACGCCGTGCGATGCGTGCGAGGAGCTGCTGCAGGGATACCTCGATCGGGAGCTCACCGATGGCGAGGTCGCGCAGGCTGAGTCCCATCTCGACGGCTGTGACTACTGCCGCCGCCGGTACCGCTTCGAGGAGTCGCTGCGGGTGTACGTGCAGACGACGGCCGTGGAGCGGATGCCGGTCGGGCTGATGGAGAAGCTGACGCAGCTGCGGAGCGGAGCCGGTAGAGCAAACCGGAGGAGAGGCGAAGCCTCTCCGGAGCGAGAAGGAGGCTCGACCTCGCCTGGTCTTCCGTTCCTCTACCGCAGCCGCTCGGGCAGGTCGGCCGGCGTGTCGACGTCGCCCGGCGAGCCGAGGTCGTCGCAGGGAACGAGTCGCACGTCCAGGTCACGCAGGCCCGCATCGGGGATCGACCCCCACTCCTCGCGGGCGACGAGCAGCGGATGGCCGCGCTCTCCACCGTAGGAGGCCGCGACGAGCGTGCCACCGTCGGCCCGCCACGAGGCGATGACGCGATCGACGGCTTCGGGTGCGAGGTCGGGGCCGTCGGCGAGAACGACGACGGCGGCCTCGGCGCGGGCACTCAGCTCCTCGAGGCCGGCGGTCAGCGAGGCCCCCGGGCCGCGCTTCCAGCCCGCGCACGTGACGACCGTCGCCGGCGTCTCGAGCGTGTGCGCGCCCGCGACGACGACGATCTCCTTCGACGGAGCTCTTGCGTCAGTCGCTCGAGCACCTCGGGGAGCAGCAGGCGCTGCTTCGGCGTGCCGAACCGCGACGCCTCTCCGGCGGCGAGCACGACCGCGGCGATGCTCACTGTTCCTCGACCGTGACCGACTCGACCACGATGGGCTGGGTCGGCTGCTCCGTGGCCGGGTCGCCGAGCGTGCCGATCAACTCGACGACCTCGAGTCCGCTCGTGACGGTGCCGACGACGGCGTACTCGGGCGGGAGGCCGACGTCGTCGCCGGTGACGACGAAGAACTGGCTGCCCGATGTTCCGGGCGCCTCGTTGCCGGCCTTCGCCATCGCGACGACGCCCTTCGTGTACGCGGCGTCCGCCGGAGGCACGTCGACCGTCTTGTAGCCGGGGCCGCCGGCTCCGGTCTGGGTCGGGTCGCCGCCCTGGATCACGAAGCCCGGGACGATGCGATGGAAGATCGTGTTGTCGAAGAAGCCGTCCTTCGAGAGCGCGACGAGCGATGCGGCCGTCGCGGGCGCTGCGGCCTGATCGAGCGTGATCGTGAACGTGCCGCAGTTCGTCTTGACGACGAGGTTGTACGTCTTCTCGGGGTCGAGTCGCTCCTTCGGCTCCGTGGCGCCGCCGTCCTCGCGGGCGGGAGGAGCCTCGGCGTCGGTGCACTCGGCCGCTGCCCGACGCCGGTCGACTCGGTCTGGGCCTCCGTCTCGGTCGCCGGTCTCTCGTCCGACGAGTTGCCGCAGCCGGCCGCGACGAGGACGACGAGCAGGACGAGGAGGAGGGCTGCCTTGCGCACCAGCGGATCTTACCCCGCTTGACGGCGCGCAGGCCCTGGCCTGTAGTCCTAGGCGCGTGGAGATCACGCTCGAGGTCAACGGCCAGACGTACGCGGTGGCTCCCGCGGGACGGCGGCTGCTCGCCGTCCTGCGCGACGACCTCGAGTTGCTCGGCACGAAGCTCGCCTGCGGCGAGGGCGCATGCGGCGCGTGCGCCGTGCTGCTCGACGGGCGGCCGGTCAACTCGTGCCTCCTGCTCGCCGAGGCGGCGGCAGGTCACGAGATCGTGACGATCGAGGGGCTCTCCACCGGCCGGGCAGCAGCCGTGCAGGCGGCGTTCGTCGCCGAGGACGCGCTGCAGTGCGGGTTCTGCACGCCGGGTCAGATCGTCAGCGCGACGGCGTTGCTCGAGCGCACGCCCCAGCCGACGCGCGAGGAGATTCACGAGGCGATGGCCGGCAACCTCTGCCGCTGCGGCGCCTACCCCAAGATCGAGCGCGCGATCCTCCGAGCGGCGGGTGAGGGCATGACCGCCCGCTTCGTCAAGACGCAGAAGGAGATGGAGGGCCGCTACGAGGACGTCTGGGCGCTCGTCGACGAGAGCGACGAGACGACGAGCTGGGCGCCCGACGCCGATCTCTCGCTCGTCGGGCAAGCCCGCACCGCGGCAGGACGGCGCGGCGCGCGCGGCGGGCCGCGTGCGCTTCACGGTCGACGTGAAGCTCGCGGGGATGCTGCACGCGGCTGTCCTGCGATCGCCGGCCGCGCACGGCCGCGTGCGATCGCTCGACATCGAAGCGGCGCGCGCCACGCCCGGCGTTCGTGCCGTGATCGGGCCGGAGAGCGAGCTGTCGCTGACGACGAAGGCGCCGCTCCTCGCCGCCGAGCCCCCGTATGCCGGGGCGCCGATCGCCGTCGTGGCAGCGGACACGCTCGAATCGGCGTGGGCAGGGGTTGCCGCGCTTGCACTCGATCTCGAAGTTCTGCCGCACCTCGTCGACATGCAGGAGGGGCTCAACGAGCAACGCTTCACCAAGGACCCGACCGACGAGGCTCGTGGCGACGCCGAGGCGGCCCTCGCCGCGGCCGACGTCACGATCGAGCTCGCGCTCGATACGCCGGCCCAGCTGCAGACGCCGCTCGAGCCGCATGCCGCCGTCGCCTCCTGGGACGGCGACGAGCTCACGGCCTGGGTCTCGACGCAGGGCATGTTCGCCGCGCGCGACGAGCTCGCGAAGGCGTTCGGGCTGCGCAAGGACGCGACGTTCGCGTTCTCACCGAGTACGTCGGCGGCGGATTCGGCGGCAAGCAGGGTGCGGCTTCGAGGCGCTGGCCGCGGCCGAGCTCGCGCGGGTCACGGGCCGCCCTGTGCGCCTCGTCAACGACCGCCACGGCGAGCAGCTCGACGGCGGTCGCCGTGCTGCGACGCGTCAGACGGTGCGCCTCGGAGCGAAGCGCGACGGCACGATCACGGCGATCGATGCGGACGCCGTCGTCGCGCATGGGGCAGGGCGGCTGGATCTTTCCCGTCCTCATTCCCGCTCGGACGCTCTACCACTGCGCCGATGTTCGCGCGCTGACCTTCCCCGTGAAGACGAACCTCCGCGCCCAGAACGCCTTCAGGGCACCGGGGGTGATGGAGGGCACCGCGGCCTTCGAGCAGGCGATCGACGAGCTCGCGCTCGCGCTCGACATGGATCCGCTCGAGCTTCGCCGCAAGAACCATGCCGACGTCGACCAGGTGAGCGGGATGCCGTACTCGAGCAAGCACCTGCTCGCCTGCTACGACCGGGCGGCGGAGCTCGCGGGCTGGGCGACGCGCGACGAGCTCCGCGAGCCGCAGCCCGACGGCCTGCTCCGCGGGATGGGCTGCGCCACGCAGATCTGGTGGGGCGGCGGCGGGCCTCCGTCGCATGCGACCGTGCGCCTCGACGCCGAGGGCAACGCGACCGTGATCACGGGCATCCAGGACATCGGCACGGGCACGCTCACGAGCGCGCAGATCGTCGCGGCCGAGGAGCTCGGGCTGCCACTCGCCAACGTGCGCGTGGTCGGCGGCGACACGGCCCCGAACGTCTACGGGCCCGTTTCGGGTGGCTCGCAGACGACGCCGTCGGTGATGCCCGCCGTGCGCTCGGCGGCGGCGAAGGTGCGAAAGACGCTGCTCCAGCTCGCCGGCGACGTCTTCGAGATCGGGGCCGCCGATCTCGAGGTGCGTGACGGTCGCATCCGCTCGAGTGACGGCGCGATCGACGCGGAGGTGACCGAGGTGACCGAGAAGCTCGGGAACGCGACGATCGACGGCTCCGGCTCCCGCGGCCCGAACCCGGACGGCTTCGTCGTCCACACCTTCGGCTGCCAGATCGCCCAGGTCGCCGTCGACGCCGCGCTCGGTGAGGTTCGCGTCGAGCGGATCGTCGCCGTCCACGACGTCGGGCGGATCGTCAATCCTCTGACGGCGTCGAGCCAGGTCGAGGGTGGAGTGCTGCAGGGGATGGCGTTTGCGCTCTCCGAGGAGCTCGTCGTCGATCCGACGACGGGCGTCCCCGTCAACGCGCACCTCGACGACTACAAGATCCCGACGATCGCGGACGTGCCGGAGATCATCATCGACTACCCGCACGTCCCGGACGAGAACCTGCCGACGACCGGCACCAAGGGCCTGGGCGAGCCGCCGATCATCCCGACCGCGGCGGCGATCGCGAATGCGTTCGCGCACGCGACCGGCAGACGCGCGGCGGCGCTGCCGCTGACGCGCGACCGGGTTCTCGAGGCTCTGGCGTGAGCTCGTACGCCCGTCCGACCTCGGTCGACGAAGCGCTCGACCTGCTCCTGAACGACGGCGCCGCCGTGCTCGCGGGCGGCACCGACCTCGCCGGGCAGATCGACCGCGGCATCACCACTCCCTCGCTGCTCGTCGACCTCCAGGACGCGGGCCTCGGCGGCATCGAGCGCGACGGCGACGGTCTCCGAATCGGCGCCACGACGACGCTGGCCGACCTCGCTGCCGACGCGCTCGTCGCGCCGTACGCGGCGCTCGCGACGGCGGCAAGCCTCGCCGCCTCGCCGCTCCTGCGCAACCAGGGCACCGTCGGCGGCAACCTCTGCCAGCACACGCGCTGCTGGTACTACCGCGGCGAGGAGTGGACGTGCTGGCTCGGCGGCGGCGACACCTGCTTTGCCCAGATCGGCGACCACCGCAAGCACAACCTCGAGGCGGGCGACTGCATCTCCGCGCATCCCTCCGACCTCGCTCCCGCGCTCGCCGTCTGCGTGCGACGGTCGTCGTTCGCTCGCTCGACGGAGAGCGCGAGATCCCGCTGCTCGACCTCTACCGCCGCCCGACGGACGACAACCGCTCGCTCGTCACGCTCGCGCGCGGCGAGCTCGTCGTCGCAGTGCGGCTCCCGCGCCGCCCGACGCATCGGTGTATCTCCGCACGGGCGAGCGGCAGGCGTTCTCGTTCCCGCTCGTCTCGGTTGCGGCTGCGCGGCACGGCGTCTCTGTTGACGCTGGCTGCTGCGGGTGTCGCGAACATCCCTCGTGCTCTCGACCCCGCCGATCCGCTCGCCGGCCTTCCGGGCCATCCGCAGAGCGCCTGGAAGCGGAAGGTGCTCGAGACGCTCGTCGAGCGGGGCTGTCGCGAGCTCTGTGAGCTCAGCCTTCCCGCGGGCGTCGTGACCGCGAGGATGTCCGCGATGTGGATGAGCATCCGGGCCGGGCGGGCGATGCGCTCCGACTCGTCTCGATCCTCGATCTCGCCGATTCCCTCCCAGATCTCGGCGGCGACCGACAGCGCCCGGCGGATCAGGTCGGCATCGGGAACGCCGTCGACGTTCGCCTCGTGGGCGGCATTGAGTGCGAGCCCGAGCCCTCCGGCCGGGTCGGGCTGGCGCATCCAGAGGCGCGGCAACCGTCATCGAGATGTACTGGTGGATGCGCGCGAGCGGGAGCGACAGCGTCAACGCATCGAGGCCCCTGGGTGCCGTGAGCGTCGGGCAGCGGCTCGCCGTCCCGGATCGCGATCGCCGTCCCACCGAGCATGCCGCGGATCTCCGCCTCGTCGAACCCCGAGCAGCGAGCGGCGCGCAGCGCGAGGAGCAGCTGGTTCGGGCCGCGCCCGTACGGGTAGTCGGTGGCGAACAGGATCTGCTGCGGCGCCACCTGGCGCATCAGGTCGAGCAGGTCGATTACGCCCCAGAGCGAGGTGTCGAAGAAGACGCCGGGGACGTGGGCGAAGTGCCCGGCCAGCCCGCCGAGGTCGGCGATGCCTGCGTGGGCGATGATCAGCCGGACGTCGGCGTAGCGGTCGACGAGTGCCGCCAGGTGATCGCCGATCGGTGGCAGGCCGCGCCCTCCGTGGATCAGGATCGGGATGTCGCGCTCGACCGCGAGCGCGAAGACGTCGTCCAGGCGCCTGTCGCCGACCGAGAACTTCTGGGCGCGCGGATGGAGCTTGATCCCGCGGGCGCCGAGATCGAGGCAGCGGATCGCCTCCTCGATCGGCCGCTCCTCGAGGTCGAGCCGCACGAACGGGACGATCCGATCCGGACTCGCTGCCGCGTAGGCGAGCGTGCGGTCGTTGGCGGCAGTGAAGGCCGGGACGCGGTCGGGCTCGTCGAGGCAGAACGTGAACGAGCCCGTGATGCCGAGCTGGTCGAACATGGCGAGCATCTCGTCGGGCCGGCCCCACATCCCGTCGATGTCGTTGCCGAGGTGCGTGTGCGCGTCGAAGAGCACGGTTCCCTCGGGGATATCGGCGAGCGTGCGCTGGGCCACCTCTTCGAGAATCAGGTGCGCGCGGGAGAGAGCATCCATGGCTTCGAGTCTACGGGAGGGATTCGGCGACCCGGCTGACGTGCGCCGACGAAGGCCGCTTCCGGCACCGATCCGACCCAGGCGAGCCGGTCGTTCGCGACGATCGCGGGCACCGAGACGACGCCGTGGCGATCGGCGGCCACGGAGAACTCCGTCGCCTCGACGGCCGCAGCCGTGACCCGCTCGGAGGCGAGGGCACAGCGGTACGCCAGCAGCACGGCCGGCGGGCAGTGCGGTCAGGTCGGGGTGACGTAGACCTCGAGCGCGACGTCCTGCTCGAGCGAGGCGAGCGTCTCGAGTGACGCGGGGGAGAGTGACGGCGTCGTACGCCCGGCCTCGGCGATCGCGCCGACGATCGTGGTGAGCTCGTACCCCCAGGGCAGGCCGTGGTAGGCGAGCTTGCCGGCGATGGTCGTCTTCGGCCAGCGGCCCGGAGCATCGGTCTCCGTCACCGTCAGTTCGATCCGATCGGAGAGCTCGGTCAGCTGCTCGAGTAGGAGCCGCGTCTCGTCGCCGAAATCGATCTCCCGTCCGCCGGCGAGCACCGTCACGGGTGTCTCCTCCGGTCCGAGCTCGAGCAAGATCGGCACGTCTCTCTCGAGGTCGGCGAAGACCTCGCGTGATCGCGGCGCGCTCGTGCTCGCCGAGCGGGCTCACCCGGAGAGCGCGGCCATCTTGTCGCCGAGGTAGGCGAGGTACGGCTGCGGGATCGATCGCGTCCGATCCGGTCAGGCGCGCGAGCGTCTCCTTCGGCGTCAGCTTCCGGCCCCACGCGTACAGGTTGTCCCGCAGCCAGTCCGAGAGCGGGAGGAGCTCTCCGGCGGCCATCTGGTCGTCGAGATCGGGTAGCGCCTCGCGCACCTTCGCCCAGATCTGCAGCGAGATCGACGTTGCCGAGCGCGTAGGTCGGGAAGTAGCCGATCCCGCCGCCCGACCAGTGCACGTCCTGGAGGACGCCGTCGGTGTTCGACGGCACGTCGATGCCGAGGAACTCCTTCATTCGCGCGTTCCAGATCTCGGGCAGATCCTCGAGCGCGACCGTCCCGGCGATCAGCTCCTGCTCGAGCTCGAAGCGGAGGATGATGTGCAGCGAGTACGTCGTTTCGTCGGCATCGACGCGGATCAGGCCCGGCTCGGCGCGGTTGATCGCGCGGACGAAGGTGTCGAGGTCGACGCTTCCGAGCTCGCCCGGAAACGCCCTCTGCAATGGTTCGTACCAATATGTCCAGAACGGCCGGCTGCGCCCGACGAGGTTCTCCCAGGTCCGGCTCTGCGACTCGTTGATCGCGAGCGACGGGGCTCCGCCGAGCGGCGTGCGCATCAGCGAATCGGCGATGCCGTGGGCGTAGAGGCCGTGGCCCGCCTCGTGCAGCGTCGACCAGACCGACTCGAGGTCGTCGGGGCGGTAGCGTGTCGTCAGTCGCACGTCGCGGTTCGAGAACGACGTGCAGAACGGGTGTGCGGTCGGGTCGAGGCGCCAGGCGCCTTCCTCGAAGCCGAGTGTCGCGACGACCTGCTCGGCGAAGCGGCGCTGCGCATCGGGATCGAAGTCGCCGTGCAGGAACGACGCGTCGACCTCGGGGGCGTTGCGGACGAGCTCGGTCAGGGCGGGACGGAGAACGGCGAAGACCTCGCGCACCTCCGTCGTCGTCATCCCCGGCTCGTAGTCGTCGAGGAGCGCGGTGTACGGCTCGTCGGCGGGCTCGAAGCAGTCGATGTAGCGCCGCTTCAGCTCGACGTTCGCACGGAGGTACGGGAGGAACGAGGCGAAGTCGTCGTTCTTGCGAGCCTCGACCCACGCGTGATGCCCGCTCGCTGCCGCGCGCGTCATCTCGACGCGCAGCTCGGTCGGCACCCGGCGTGCCTTCTCCCAGTCGCGCCGCGTGATCCGGATCAGGCTCGCGTCGTCGGAGTCGTACGGCAGCGACTCCTCGAGCGGGCGCGAGGCGGTCGAGCAGGCGCCCGATCTCGGGATCCGTGAAGCGGTCGTGGATGATCCGGCCGAGCGTGGCGAGCGAATCCGCGCGCGATGCCGTGCCGAGCGGCGGCATCGACACGCGCTGCTCCCAACCGAGGACGCCGGCAGCGCGACCGAGGTCGGAGATCTCCGCAAGTCGCTCCCGCAGGGTCGTGAGATCGTCCATCTGCGGGAACCTACCGAAGCCGGGAGCCGGAGTGCTCGCATAGGATCTCCCCATGACCGACGTGCTGATCATCGGTGACACGTTCCGCTCTCCCGAGCTACGAAACGAGATCCCGCTCGCCGTCCCCGATCCCTTTGTTTACCTCGAGCACGACGGGACGAGGCATGTCTACGTCGGGTCGATGGAGGCGCCGCGCATTCGCGGTCTCGGCCTCGACATCACGGTTCACACGCTCGAAGAGATCGGGATCGACGAGCTCTACACGCAGGGCCTCGACTACCACACGATCCGCCTCGAGTGGGTCGCACGCGCCTGCGCCCACGCCGACCTCGAGAGCGCCATCGTGCCGCACACGTTCCCCGCCGGTCATCTCGATCGCATCCGCCAGGAGGGGATCGAACTGACCGTCGATCAGCCGAGCTTCGACGCGAGGCGCCGCGTGAAGACCGCACCACAGCTCGAGGGCATCCGGCGCGCCCAGCGCGCAGCCGAGGCCGGTCTCGGCACCGGCATCGCACTCCTCCGCGCCGCGTCCGACAACGACGGCACGCTCTGGTTGAACGGCGAGGCACTCACGGTCGAGCGGGTCAAGCAGGCGATGCGTGTGACGTTCGCCGAGCACGGCTGCACGGCCGAGGAGTTCATCGTCGCACCCGGCCCGCAGGGCGCTGCGGGGCACGAGATGGGCCACGGGCCGATTCCCTACGGCGTCCCGATCGTCTTCGATCTCTGGCCGCGCGACGATGTCTCCTCGTGCTTCGCCGACATGACCCGAACGGTTGTCGTCGGCGCTGCGCCCGACCAGGTGCGCGAGTGGCACCGCGTGACGAGGGAGGCGCTCGCCGCCGCGACTGCGTTCGTTCGCGCCGGCGTCGAGTGCAAGGACGTCTTCGACACCGTCTGCGACATCTACGAGGCGGCGGGATATCCGACGCAGCGGACGAAGACTGCGGGCCAGGTTCTGGACAGCGGCTTCTTCCACGGTCTCGGCCACGGGGTCGGGCTCGAGGTGCACGAGGGGCCGTACATGGGGTTGCTACCCGGCGGCCCGCTGCTCGCAGGTGACGTGATCACCCTCGAGCCCGGGTGCTACGACCCCGCGATCGGCGGTGTGCGGCTCGAGGATCTCGTTCTCGTCACTGCCGACGGCTGCGAAGTTCTGACCGATTTCCCGTACGATCTGGAGGTCTAGACCAATGAGTGACCATACGATCGAGACGCTTTCCGGCGAGGATCGCCGGTTTCCGCCCTCGGCGTGCGTTTGCGGCGCAGGCGAACGCTCAGGCGGACGTGTACGACGAGCCGTTCGAGGCGTTCTGGGAGCGCAACGGCCGCGAGCGCGTCACGTGGTTCGAGCCCTTCACCGAGCTCTACCACTGGGAGTTGCCCTACGCGCAGTGGTATCTCGGTGGCAAGCTGAACGTCGCCTACAACTGCGTCGACCGTCATGTCGAGGCGGGGCGCGGAGACCGGGTCGCCTACCACTGGGAGGGGGAGCCCGCAGGCGAGACGCGAACGATCACGTACGCCGAGCTGCAGCGCGACGTCGTGCGCATGGCGAACGCGCTGAAGGAGATCGGCGTCGGCAAGGGCACCGCCGTCGCGATCTACATGGGGATGGTGCCCGAGCTCGCCGTGGCGATGCTCGCGTGCACCCGGCTCGGCGCGCCGCACACGGTCGTCTTCGGCGGCTTCTCCGCCGACTCGCTCTCGGATCGCATCAACAACATGGGCTGCGAGGTGCTCGTCACGCAGGACGAGGCGTGGCGCCGAGGGAAGCCGGTGCCGCTGAAGGCAGTCGCCGACGAGGCGCTCGCTGCCGCCCCCGGAGTGCGCGCCACCCTCGTCGTTCGCCGGACGGGGAACCCTGTGCCGATGACGGAGGGCCGCGACCGCTGGTACCACGAGCTCGACGTTTCGGACGATCCTGCCTCGTGCCCGTGCGAGCCGATGGACAGCGAGGATCTCCTGTTCCTGATGTACACGTCGGGCACGACGGCGAGCCCGAAGGGGATCGCGCATACGACGGCGGGCTACCTCGTCGGCGTTGCGACGACGCACTCGCTGATCTTCGATCTCAAGCCCGAGACGGACGTGTACTGGTGTGCGGCCGACATCGGCTGGATCACGGGCCACAGCTACATCGTCTACGGCCCACTCTGCAACGGCGCGACATCGGTCATGTACGAGGGAACGCCCGACTATCCGAATCACGAGCGCTGGTGGGAGATCATCGAGCGCTACGGCGTGACCACGCTCTACACCGCGCCGACGGCGATCAGGGCGCACATGAAGTGGGGCTACGAGCACGCCGAGGCACACGACCTCTCGTCGCTGCGGCTGCTCGGCTCGGTCGGCGAGCCCATCAACCCCGAGGCGTGGATGTGGTACCACCGGCACATCGGCGGCGAGCGCTGCCCGATCGTCGACACGTGGTGGCAGACCGAGACGGGGATGGTGCTGATCACGCCGCTGCCGGGCGTGACGACGACGAAGCCCGGCTCGGCGACGCGCCCGTTCCCGGGTGTCGAGGCGGCGATCCTGAACGAGGAGGGCGAGCGCGTCGAGCAGGGCGGTGGCTACCTCGTGCTCGAGAAGCCCTGGCCGGCAATGACCCGCGGGATCTACGGCGACGACGCCCGGTTCCGCGAGACGTACTGGTCGCGGTTCCCCGGTCACTACTTCGCAGGTGACGGGGCGCGCATCGACGCCGACGGCGACTTCTGGCTGCTCGGACGGGTCGACGACGTGATGAACGTGTCGGGCCACCGGCTCTCGACGATCGAGGTGGAGTCGGCGCTCGTCGACCACCCGAAGGTCGCCGAGGCGGCCGTGTGTGGGCGTGCCGACGCGACCACGGGCCAGGCGATCGTCGCCTACGTGACCCTGAAGGGTAACGAAGGCCCGTCGGTCGAGATGCTCGAGGAGCTACGCAACCACGTCGCGCAGAAGATCGGCGCGATTGCGAAGCCGGCGAACATCGTCTTCACCCCGGAGCTGCCGAAGACGCGCTCGGGCAAGATCATGCGGAGGCTGCTCCGTGACGTGGCAGAGAACCGCTCGCTCGGCGACACGACGACGCTCGCCGATCCCGTCGGTTGTCTCGGAGCTCGCGTCGCGAGCCGCCGAGGCACCGACAGACGAATAGCGCGCACGCCTGGCTCGGCGGGTCGGAGACGGCGCGACACCGTGTGAGCGACCGGCTACGAGGCGGCGGCGGCGCGCTCGAAGGCGCCGATCGCGCGGCGCACATCGTCCTCGTCGGTGCGCCAGCACGAGACGGACACGCGAATCGTGGCGCGGCCCTGCCACATGCCCTGGGTGGGGTGTGCCTCGCCCTCCTCGTGGATCGCCGCGAGGATGGCGCGCGTGCGATCGTCGGTCTCGAATCGGATCAGCACCTGGTTGAGTACGACGTCATTGACGATCTCGCACCCGGGGATCGCCGCGACGCCCTCCGCGATCGTCCGAGCGGAGGCACAGTTCGACTCGACCATCGCGGCGATGCCCGCCCGGCCGAGTGACCGGATCGCGGCCCAGGCCGGTAGTGCCCGGGCGCGGCGTGAGAACTCGGGGCTGAATCCCATTGGGTCGCGCTCGGCCTCGCTCTCCGCAACGGAGAGATACGGAGCTGCGTATTCCATTGCCGACGCGTGCGCATCCGGGTGGGCGCACAATGCGATGCCGCAGTCGTACGGGACGTTGAGCCACTTGTGCGCGTCTGTCGCCCAGGAATCCGCTCCGGCATGGCCGGCGGCGAGATGGGCGAGACGCGGGCTCGTTGCCGCCCAGAGGCCAAACGCGCCGTCGACATGAACCCAGGCGTCGCGGCCGCGTGCGAGGTCGACAATGCTCCGGAGGTCGTCGAAGGCGCCCGTGTTGACCTCGCCCGCTTGTGCGCAGACGATCGTCGGCGCGTCGTCGGCGAGTGCGTCCTCGAGGAACGTGACGACCATCCTGCCCTGGTCGTCGACGGGCAGCACGACCTCCTGCGCGCTGCCGATGCCGAGCAGGCGAAGCGCGCGTGTCAGCGTCACGTGGCGCTGCCCACCGACGATCACGCGGAGGGGTGGTGCACCGGCGAGGCCGTGCGCGCGCAGGTCGTACCCGATTCGATCGTAGATGCCCTGCCGCGCGGCGGCGAGCGCAGTGACGTGGGCCATCTGGCAGCCAGTCACGAACGCGAACGAGCAGTGTGCGGGGAGCCCGAGCAGCTCGAGCACCCAACGGCCCGTAACGGCCTCGAGCGCCGACGTCGCAGGCGTCGGTGCGGCGAGGCCGGTGTTCTGATCCCAGGCCGTCGCAAGCATGTCCGCTGCAGTCGCAGCGGGCACTGACCCACCGATCACGAACCCGAAGAAGCGGCCCGAGCCCATCGCGGTGAGGCCTGGCTCGGCGAGCGCGGCGAGCTCCTCGATCAAGGCGTGCGGGTCGGTGCCCCGCTCGGGCACGGGACAGTCGACCGCCCGCAGCATCGCTCGGTAGTCGACCTCCGCGCGGACGGGCCGCGTGTCCAGTGTGTCAAGCCAGTCGGCGGCGAGTTCAGCTGCGCGCGCGAGGAGCGCTCGCTCGTCGACCGTCCCGCGACCCGCCGGCATCAGGCAGTCTGGAGGAGTCGCTCGAAGCGCGACGGATCGTCGAACGGGCCGATCACGGCCAGCTTGAGTCCGCCACCGATCACGTCGTGCGCGACGCGCTGGATGTCCTCGGCGGTCACGGCGTCGAGCCCCGCGAGAACGGCTTCGGGCTCCTCGGCACTTCCCTGCAGCACTTCGCGACGGAGTCCGAACATGATCGTGCCGTGCGGGCTCTCGAGACCCAGGACGAAGCGTCCCTTGGCGAATGCCCGCGCCTTCTCGAGCTCGGCCGCCGGAACGGGCTCCTCGGCGATCAGCCGAAGCTCGCGTGCGATCGTCGTCACGGCGTCGTCGATGCGGTCGATGTCGACGCCCGCCTGCGCATAAAGCGAGCCTGCATCGACGTAGCTCGAGTTCGTCCCGAAGACGTAGTACGCGAGGCCACGGCGCTCACGCACCTCGGTGAATAGGCGCGAGGACATCCCGCCACCGAGCACGGTCGCAAGCAACTGGAGCACGTACCGGTCTGGGTGACCGAGCGGGTAGCTGCGCGCGCCGAGGACGATGTGCGCCTGGTCGGACTGCTTCGTGTGCACCTTGACGGCGGAGCCGTTCGAGGGGATCACGGCCGGCTCCGGCAGCCCCGTCTCGCGCGGCTCGATCGAGCCGAGCAGCTCCTCGAGGCGCTCGGTGAGCCCGTCGCCGATCTTCCCGCCCAGGCCGACGACCATGCGCTCGGGTCGATACCAGCGATCGATGAACGAGGTGAACGTCTCGCGGGTCGCCGCGCGGACGGACTCCTTCGTGCCGATGATGTCGCGCCCGAGGGGCTGGTCGCCGTAGAGGAGATTCTCGTAGACGCCGCCGATGAAGTCGCGCGGCGTGTCGTGGTACATGTTCATCTCCTCGACGATGACGCCCTTCTCGCGCTCGATCTCCTCGGCGTCGAACCGCGAGTTGCGCAGCATGTCGACGAGCACGTCGAGCGCGACGTCTCGCGTTCCCGCGGCGCACTTGACGTAGTAGCCCGTGTACTCCTTGCCGGTGAATGCGTTGAACTCGCCGCCGATCCCGTCGATCTCCGTCGCGATGTCGCGCGCGGTCGGGCGGCGCTCGGTTCCCTTGAAGAACATGTGCTCGGCGAAGTGGGCGATGCCGCCGATCTCCGCCGTCTCGTAGCGGGCACCTGCGGCGAACATGACGAAGCAGGAGACGGACTGCGCCTGCGGCATGGGTGCTGTGAGCACGCGGATGCCGTTACTGACTTGGGTGCGTTCGAAGACGGCCATGGCGCCATGGTAGATACGGCGAGTCTGCCGACGTGGAATCATGGTGCGCGATGCGGACCATCGTCGACACCGTGCCGACCGGGCTCCTCGTGCTGCTCGTCGTGGGCTGCGTCGTGGGAGCCGTGCTGCTCGGTGCCCTCGCCGTGCGTCGGCTTCGTCCCCGCGACGCGCGAGGGATTCGACGCGGAGGTCTCGTCCCAGATGCTCGGCGTCGTCGCGTCGCTCTTCGGGTTGCTCCTCGCCTTCGTCGTCGTGATCGAGTTCCAGGCGTTCAGCGCCGCCGGCGACAACGTGCAGACCGAGGCCGACGGCCTCGCCGCGATCACCCGGGACAGCTCCTCGTTCGACGGGCAGGGCGGTGAGGAGGTGCGTGCCGCGATCGGCACCTATCTCCGGTCGGTTGTGAACGAGGAGTTCGAGCTGATGCGCGAGGGCAAGGAGAGCCCGGCTGCCTGGGACGCGCTGGACGATCTGTTCGAGGCGATGCAGGCCGCCACGCCGACCGGGGTCGCCCAGGAGTCGTTCTACGACGATTCGGTCCGACGCCTCAACGTCGTGCTCGATGCGCGCCGCGACCGCCTCGAGGCGAGCGCGGACAGCGATCTGCCACTCGTGATCGCGGCGCTCATCGTCGTTGGGTCGATCGTGATCCTCGGCTACGTGACGCTCGTCGGCTCCCGGAGCACGGCGTTCCATCTCATCGGCGCCGGGTCGATCGCCGTTGTGGTCGGGTTCTCGCTCGTCGTCCTGCTGCTCCTGCAGTTCCCCTTCTCGGGCGGGCTCGCCGTCGAGCCGGCGGCCGTTCAGAGAAGGCGCACTCGCCTCACTCCTGGAGGGCTCGAATTGACGCACGACGAGGCTCTTGCCGTGCTCGAGCACGTGATCGACGCCGCGTCTGGGCCGGTCTCGGCGGTTGTCGTCGACACGCACGGCGAGGTCATCGCCTCGGTCGCGATGACCGATGCGGCACGCGACACCTATCTGAACGCGCATCGCAAGGCGTACACGGCGGCGCGGAGCGATGCCTTCACGACGCGCCGGCTCGCCGAGAAGGTCGGCAACACACCGACCGAGCTCGCGAGCTTCGACCCGTTCTTCAGCTTCTTCCTCGGCGGGGTGGCGGCGTTTCGCGAGGGCGAGCGCGTGGGTGCGGTGGGCGTGAGCGGGCTTCCGGGCGACGTCGACGAAGCGCTCGCGATCGCCTCGATCCGCGCAGCGGGGCTCGAGCCGCCCGCCTCCTGACGATCAGGCGCGGGCAACGAGCGAGCGGAGCTTCTTCCGCTCGTCGGGCAGGTAGAAGCCGACGGGCAGGAGCGCGACGGGGTAGAGGACGATGAGCCCGAGGCAGAGTGGGAGACCGGCGTCGACGACCTTGCCCAGCGTCGCGAGCGCGATGCCGACTGCGGCCGCGGTGAGGACGCGCCGCCACTGGTAGGGGCAGGGAAAGATGCGCTGCGCCCACCAGGCCATGCCGGCGAACATCACGGTGTAGGCAGCGACCGTAGCGATCGCAGCGCCCATCATCCCGTAGATCGGGATCAGCGCGAGGTTGAGGGTCACGTTGATCACTGCGGCGGCGCCCGTGATCACCCAGTTGAACTGCGTGCGCTTCGATCGACCGATCCCGATCGATACGACGATGAAGCCGGCGAACGAGACCGCCGCGAACGCGAGCGGACCGACGACGCGTGATGCGCTCGAGAACTCGGGATCGGTGAGCCAGTCGACGAGCCAGGGGGAGAGGAGCGCGAGAGCCGTGGCAACCCAGGTCGAGAGGACGACGAGGTACGTGAGGACCCAGGCGTACGTGCGCTTCGCCTCCTCGTCGCTCTTGATCGAGAACGCGAACGCCGGCCAGGCCGTGCGGAATGCCGTCAGGAGGAGCACCATCGCCGACGCGACGCGCACGCCCACGGAGTAGAGCCCGACCTCGCTCGTGTCGGTGAGCTTGACGAGGAAGAAGCGGTCGCTGAAGTTCGTCGTCCAGAGGAAGAGTGCCGACGGAACGAGCGGCAGCCCGAAGTGGTTCATCCTGCGGAGCAGCCCTCGATCCATCTGGAGGCCGAGCTGCTCGCGCCGGTAGCCGAGGAGCGCCAGGTAGACGATGAGCGTGCCGGTGAAGTTGCCGACGATGACGCCGAGCGGCCCTTTCTCGAGGACGACGACGAGGAGCACGGTGCCGCCGATCGTCAGCACGACGTTCGTGAGGCTTGCGATCACGAACGCGACAGGCCGCTCCTCGACGCGAAACAGCGACGTCATCTGCTCGTAGTTCATGTTGGCCCAGAGGGCGACTGCGCTCGCGCGCACGAGGTTCGCCGAGCCGGGATCGCCGAAGAGCCAGTCGGAGATCGGCGCTGCGAGCGCGACGACGAGCACGAGGCCGAGCGTGGCCATCGTCATCGTGAACCAGAACGACGTCCGGAGCACGAGGCGGCGGCTGTCGTGGTCGTCGGCGTCGAAGTAGAAGCGGAAGAAGGCCGACGAGATGCCGAAGCGGAGGATGATCGTCAGCACGGTGACGAGTGCGATCAGCGTCTCGATCTCGCCGTAGTCGCCCTTCGAGAGATACCGCGTGTAGAGCGGCAGCAGGAGGACGGCGAGGATCCGCGAGACGAGGCCGCCGAGGCCGTAGATCGCGGACTGCTTGCCGAGCCGACTGAGCTGGCCGGAGAGCGCCATCAGAGTCGAGCGTAGACGTCGAGGAGGCGGTCGGTGATCCGCTCCTGGTCGTGGACGAGCTCGACGTAGGCTCGGGAAGCCTCGCCCAGCCGCCGCCGCTCCGCCGCGTCGGCGACGAGCGGGCGCAGCTGCTCACGAAGCGTCTCGGCCGTGGCGGAGACGATCGGCACCGTCGTGCCGAACGCCTCCTCGGTGCGTCGCACAGCCTCCTCGTGGAGGAACGTGACGACCGGCTTGCCGAGCGCCATGCACTCGATCGCGAACAGGCCGTACCAGCCGGCGTTCAGCTGGTCGACGACGATGTCGGCATTTCGGTAGCGCTCGAACGCCTCGTCGTGATGAAGGCCCTCGACGATCTCGAGATCGGCGTCGAGCCCATCGACGGCGGCGATCACGTGCTCGGTGCCCTTGCGGCCCCGGGAGGAGGGCGCATGCAGGATTACGGGGCGATCCCGGTCCGACGGTGGCGAGGGGTCGATGCGCGAAAGGTCGATCCCGGGCGGGATCACGCTCGCCTCCGGAACCCAGCGGATCGCGTCGTAGCTGCCCACGATCTCGGCGTCGGCCTTCTTCCCGTAGGCGAGCTGCTCCGGCGTCTTGCCGCGGATATCCGAGCCGAGGTAGTGCATCACGGACTTCTTGCGCGTCGAGGCGGAGGATCGGGAACTGGAGCGACTGCGGAACGAGTGTGAGACCGAAGATGAAGTGGAAGACGTCTGTCCGCGGCAGCAGGCGCGCGAGCGCGCCCACTGCGTCACCTGGCGGCGAGCGAACGCCTCCGGAGCGATCGAGGGAGACGTCCGCCTCCGGGTGGAGGCCGTAGCGCTCGAAGACGACGAGCCTTGCGTCGACGCCCCGTCGTCGCAGAGCCTGCGCGAGCGTCCACGGGACGCCCGCGGTGTTGACCGGGCACAGCGTGACGCGGAGCGGACGGCCCGATGCGTGAGCACCGGCGCCCCGCTGCTGATCCTCGGCCTCGCCCGGGATGCCGCCGTCGTTGCCGTCGTCCTCGCTGTGGAGCGACTGGCTCACAACCGGCGCATTCCAGGCACGGACACGTCACACCTTCCGCGATACCGTGCCTGTGCCTTGCCCCTGGGCGGGTGGGGGTTAGGGATGGTCGTCACGGCCGGGACGCCTATCGGTCAGGCGTCCCACTCGAGCTGGTCGAAGTAGCGCAGCGCCGTTCGTCCGGGTCGGATCCTGTCGCGCAGCGCGATGAGCTCGTCCGCCGAGATCTCGCCGAGCGCACGCTTCACTCCGAGGTAGGGGATGTTCAGATCCTCCTGGTAGACGACCGTCGAGATCCGCGGGTTGATCTCGATCACGTAGTCGCCGACGAGCTGGATGTTGAAGAAGTGCTCGATCTCGAGCTCGCGCGACGATGCGGTTCGCGACGTCCATCAGCGCCTCGTCCTCGAGCGTGACGAAGTACATCGCGAGGCCGGCGCGCATCGCCTCGCGCGTCTTCGGGTGGCCGAGCAGGATCCGCTCGCCGTCGGCGATTCCGTCGATCGTCCGCTCGCCGCCGGTCGCGAGCTCCATCACGAGGAGATCGGGGCCACCTTCGGCCGGAAGCAACTCGACCGCCTCCTCCAGGCGCATCGCGACCGATCCCGGCCGCTCGTTGAGCAGCTGATGCGCGCGGTCGACGGTCGGATCGAGGATCCGGAAGCCGCGCGAGCCCGACGAGAACACCGGCTTGAAGCAGACGGGCACGTCGGGGTAGCCGAGCTCCCGCGCTGCCGCCTCGACCTCGGCGGCGCCGTTGACGCGCCGGAACGCCGGCGCAGGCAGCCCGAGGCGATGGAGGAACTCGTACGTCTCGGCCTTGTCGTTCGAGCGGAAGATCGCGTCGGGCTTCGAGACGAGAACGGGCACCGGGAACGTGTCGCGATGCTCGGCGAGCCCCTCGAGGTCGAACGACGACTGGGGCAGCACGCAGTCGGCGCCCTCCTGCTCGACGATCGCCCGGATCGCGTCCGCGAATGCGGGGTCGGCGCCTGCCGGGACGATGTGGAATGCGTCGCAGAGATGACGTCCCGACCGAGCGCTCGGACATGTCGGTTCCGACGAGCCGGACCTCGCGCTCGCCGTTCTCGCGCAGGCCGCGCAGGAGCGCCGCTGTGCCCGGGGCGCCCGAGGCGGTGACGACGACGGTGATCGGCTCTAGCGCCATGCCGCTGCCAGTCTGCCGCACGAGCGGTGCTTGTGGAGGCTCACGCGAGGTCGATCCGGTCGTCGGCGAGCTGTTGCAGCCGGCGGGCCTTCTCGGCTTCGAGCATCGCGCGCATCGTCTGCCCCATCGTCTCGCCCGCGGTACGCCCAGATCTCGGGGTGGGTGAGGAGTTGGAGCCAGGGGAACGCCCCGGCGCGCAGATCGTCGTGCGGACAGCCCGAGCGCCAGTGCTGATTCGAGTCCGACCGGTACGTCGCAGGGTCGAACCACGGCTCCTGCATCACGTTGATCCGGCCGTCGGCGAGCGGTGCGCGCATGTAGTCGGGATCGGGGTTGTGCCAGGCGACGACCGGGTCGAAGCGATCGTCGACCGGTGCGTTCGGGTAGACGGCGTGGAGGGCAACCCGGTGACCGAGCTCGCGCAGCCGCGCGATCGTCGCGACGCCCTCGGACGAGTCGAGGTTGTAGAACACCGACTCGGTCATCAGGAAGTACGTCGCGCTCGCAGCGGCGTCGTGCTCGACCTCGGCCATCCGAACTGCGGCATCGAGCGAGAGATCGACGTCGTGGCGGAGGATCACCGACCCCTCGGTGGGAGCTCCGGCGAAGTGCGCGAACCGATAGCCGCCTTCGCGGGCGGCGACGAGGATCTCTGCGTAGTGCGCGAGATCGAACGAGCAGCTCACGGTGCAACCTCGACCGTAAGGAGTCGCGCCGCCGCCTCGGCCCGGTCGAGAGCGGCCACGTTCGTATCGGCCACAGCGATCACGTACCCCCGCCGATCGCCGTCGAGCCGGACCGGGCGGATCGTCTCGCCGACCTGTAGATACGTGTCGGCCTGCACGACGCCCTCCGCCGAGAGAACGGGCTCGAGCGAGCCGATGCGCGTGACGCGCCCCGTGGGGAGTGGGCCTGGCTCTGCGGTGAGGAAACGAATCGCGAGCGGCTGCTGGAACTGCGGCCGCGCAACGTCGTCGGGCACCGGCTCTCCGAGCGCGAACCGAAGAGCGACGTCGACGAGGTCGACGCCCGTTGCGTGGCGCACGAGGTCGGACATCTGGCCGCCTGGGATCCGCGCCGCGACCTCGACGACCGCGACAGAGCCATCCGGGTTCGCGATGATCTGCGGGAACGCGATCCCGTCGCGGAGTCCGAGCACCTCGACGGCGCGGGTCGCGACCCTTCTCCGAGAGCTCGAGCTGGTGCCCGTAGGTGGAAGCGGGGTAGACGTGAATCCAGCCGACGCCGAACCCGATGCCCGGAGGTCGGAGGCGATCGGAGAGCGTCACGACCTCCGCCGTGCCGCCACGAGCGATCACGATCCCGTTCATCTCGGTGCCGTCGACGAACCCCTCGAGAATGCACTCCTGCTCCGCGGACTCCGCGAGCGACGCGTGCAGATGCCGGTCGAGATCGTCCTCGCTCTCGATCCTGAAGATGCCTCGCTGGCCTCCCGAGTCGGCCGGCTTCAGGACGCAGGGAACCCCGACCGTCTGGAGCGCGCGTCGGCCCTCGACGAGAGAGCGGACTGCGGCGAACGGCGGCTGCGGCACGCCTTCCTCGGCGAACGCGCGGCGCATCACGATCTTGTTACGCATCCGGTGG
Organism: uncultured Thermoleophilia bacterium; assembly: GCA_963741655.1. Lineage (GTDB taxonomy): Bacteria > Actinomycetota > Thermoleophilia > Gaiellales > Gaiellaceae > Gaiella. The sequence continues at coordinate 306,256 of CAVUIQ010000004.1, read as the reverse complement.
GCGACGGCCGTGCCGATCGTCGGCAGTCCGAGGCGCTCCGTCACCGCGGCGACGATCGGAACCGCGCGATCGGCAGAGACGGTCAGCGCTCCGTCGACGTGGTGACGTCGCGCGACTTCCGTGACCGCATCGATGTCGGTGAAGTCGACGGCCTCACCGACGTCGGCAGCATCGAGGCCGAGCGCATCGGCGTTCCGGTCGACCGCGACGACGCGGATGCCCTGATCTCGCGCCTGCAGGATCGCGCGGCGCTGGTGGCGCCCGGCGCCGACGAAGAGGACGGTCTTCACCGGCCCGATGCTAGACGACTCGATCTACGGGCGAGGCCGGCTGCGGAAGCAGGAATGCCACGCGCTGCCAGCGGGCGATCTCACAGCCGTTCCCGCGGCCGAGCTTGACCCAGAGCGGGAAGCCGAGAAACGTGCCGGTGATTCTCGCGGTCGACGGTCCGCCGTAGAGCTCGGTGCACGCCGTGTTCGGCGGTGTCGGGCGGAACGCCTGCGGGCCGAGGCGCTGCAGGCGCGCGCAGGCGGCCACCGGGTTTCGCACCGTTCCCGTCGCCTTCGCGGCGCAGCGGAGCGTGAGGACGCGTCGCTCGGAGCCGGCAGCCGCCCTGAACTCGATCTTCAGCGCGATCAGGCCCGCCGTGGCGGCGCCCGGGAAAGCAGTGCAGGCGACGACGGCGAGAAGCGCGAGAAGGGAGCGATGGATCACTCTCGGAGGATACGTCGCCAGATGATCGATTCCGAATCATTCATCTAGACTCGCCGCGTGGCTCTCAGCGGCAAGAGAATCGTGATCACGGGTGGTGCCGGGTTCATCGGCACGACCCTTGCGCGCCGACTCGTCGACGCCAACGAGGTGATCGCGTTCGACAACCTTCACCGAAACGTGCTCTCGGGCACCGATCTCGGCGACCACCCGAACTTCACCTTCGTCCAGGGCGACGTCATGGACGTCGACGGTCTCACCGAAGCGATGCGCGGCGCGACCCACATCGTCCACGCGGCGGGAATCGCCGGTGTCGACACGGTCCTCGCGAGCCCGGTTCGGACGATGCGCGTCAACATGATCGGCACCTACTACGCACTCGAAGCCGCCCTGGCGACGAAGGACACCGTCGAGCGGATGCTCGAGTTCTCGACGAGCGAGGTCTTCGGCGCGCACGCCTTCAACGTCGGCGAGGGCCAGGTGACGACGATCGGCTCCGTCAAGGAGGCCCGCTGGACCTACGCGGTTTCGAAGCTCGCCGGCGAGCACATGTCCCACGCCTACCACGCGGAGTTCGGGCTGCCCACCGTCTCGGTGCGCCCGTTCAACATCTTCGGTCCCGGCCAGATCGGCGGCGGAGCGATCCGAGCCTTCATCGAGGCGGCCCTCGACGGCCGCGACCTCACGATCCACGGCGACGGCTCGCAGATCCGCGCCTGGTGTTACGTCGACGACATGGTCGAGGGCACGCTCCTCGGGCTCGAGCACCCGAACGCCGTCGGAGAGAGCTTCAACATCGGCAACGCGCGCTCGGCCGTCACGATCTACGACCTCGCGCGCAGGATCAAGGCGCTCTCCGGCGCGGCGGGCGAGATCGTCTTCACGCCGCTCGACTACGTCGACGTCGAGCTCCGGATCCCCAACATGGGCAAGGCGCGCGACCTTCTCGGCTTCGAGGCGCAGGTCGAGCTCGACGAGGGCCTCGAGCGCACGATCGACTGGTTCCGGACGAATCGTCCGACGGGAACGTGAGCGAGCGGATCCGCCTCGCGCGCCCCGACGTCGGGGAGGCCGAGCTCGCAGCAGTCGCCGAGGTCGTCGCGACCGGGATGCTGACGATGGGCCCGAAGGTCGGCGAGCTCGAGTGTGCGCTCGCCGGCGCCTGTGGCACGGCGGATGCGGTCGCCGTCTCCTCCGGAACGGCTGCGCTCCATCTAGCGATGATGGCGCTCGGGATCGGGCCGGGGGACGAGGTGATCGTCCCTGCGTACACCTTCCCGGCAACGGCGAACGCCGTCGAGCTCTGCGGCGGCAAGGCAGTCATTGTCGACGTCGATCCCGACACGTTCAACCTCGACGTCGGCCTCGTCTCCGCCGCCCTGACGCCGCGAACGAAGGCCGTTCTCCCTGTCCATCTCTTCGGCCGGCCCGTTCCCTGGGAGGAGCTGCGAGCTGTCGTGCCGGCGGAGGTTGCGCTCGTCGAGGACGCCGCCGGCGCGCTCGGCGCCCGCTACCGCGGAACGCTGTGTGGCTCGCTCGGCGTCATGGGCTGCCTCTCGTTCCATCCGCGCAAGATCGTCACGACGGGGGAGGGGGGCGCGGTCACGACGAGCGACGCCGGGCTCGCCGATGCGATCCGGCGCTTCCGCCACCACGGGATCGTCACGCACGGCGACTACGACATTCCCGAGCCGGGCCTCAACTACCGCATGCCCGACCTGCTCTGCGCGATCGGGATCCCGCAGGTCAACCGCCTCGAGGAGCTCCTCGCGGCGCGCGAGCGTGTGGCCGGCTGGTACACCGAGCGACTCGAGGACCTGGTGCTCACGCCGCGTGCCGCCGAGGGCGACCGCCACGGCTGGCAGGCCTACGTCGTCCAGCTCGACCGCCGCGACGAGGCCTTGCACTCGATGCGGGCCGAGGGGATCGAGGTGCAGATCGGGACGTACGCGCTCCACCACCTCGGTGCCTATCGCGACCAGGGCCCGTTCCCCGGCGCCGACCGTGCCTTCGCGCGCGCCCTCGCGCTGCCGTTCGCGACGACGATGACCGAGGCGGAGTGCGACCGGGTCGCGCAGCGCTCTCAGCCGCTTCGTCTGACCGACCGGCACGATTTGCCCCCACCCATACTTATGTAATACGTTACTAATAACCCTTCATATACGCAGCGGACGCCTGAGCGACCGACGATCGTCACATGTGCACGACGCAAATCGCTGGCGGTATGTCCTCGTTCTAGGCATCGAGAACCCGCTGCACCGTCGCGCGATCGCCGACCTGATCCTCACGATGGCTGTGCCTGTGCCACTCGTGACGACGTCCAGGCTCTCTATCCCCCTCCCGGCCTTCTTCGAGCGGGTGGCTGTCGAGCTCGCCGCCAGCGTCTCGAGCGAGACGCCGCAGCATCAGGATGCAGCTCGCCCAGCGAGTCACGATCACGCGCACCGTGAGGAGCAGAGGCTCGTCGACCGAGTCTTCCGCCGCGCGAATACGCAGCCGACCGTCGCTGTAGCGCGAGCAATCGCTCGCCTCTTCTCGCATAAGCGTGACCTGCGACGAAGAAGGCCCGTCCCGTGCGTCAGGCGCCTTCTTCGATCTCCACCTCTGCCCCGTCCCATGAGCAGTCTATCGTTCACCGCAGCGGTAGATCAAATCTTGTCCAGACGGCACCCTCTACCAAGACTCCATCCGACGTGACACCCCCCACACTACCGATGCCGCATCGCCCCGTCCAGCGCGAACCGACCTTCGCCAAGGTAGCTCCGAGTTCGGTCGATCAGATCGTCGTCGCAGATAGCTCCGTTTTCGGTCCATAGTCCGTCGTCTCAGTTGCTCCAGGCTCGGTCGATGCAGCCGGTCGAGAATGTCACACCGAGGCAAAGCGATGTCTCTCCGGGTCAGGTGGACAAGACCCCGCCAGGTCAGGCGGACAAAACCCCGCCGTCAGGCGGGGCAGCGGTCAAAGAAACGCGGGGGGGCAACGGGCGGGTGGGGGCAACGAGAAGGCCAAGCCATGACCAGCGTCCCTTCAACCTATACTTGGTAAGCTCGTATTGCGCCACAGGCTGAAAGATCTCCCTCTTACCAGTGCCAACAGCATCTCTCTCGATCGACAGCCACGGCTCGTTCTTCGATTCGCCATCGTCACGGCGGTCAGGCTCGCGCTCGCGGGTGCGCTGATCCTCGCCGTCTTCCGCGAGATCTACCAGCGGCAGTCGGTGCGTGCAGCCACAGCGCGCGCGCCACTTCGTCTCGGAGACCTTCCTTCGTCAGGCGATCCGCCCCGCTGACGCCGCAGCGCCTGTCACGTGGCGCCCGCCGTACGAGCTCGATCGGCTCATCCGCCGCAACGTCTTCATCGACGGCATCCTGCGCGTCTCGCTCGTCGGCGTTGTCAACCGCATCACGTACTCGACCGATCACCGTCTGATCGGCAAGATCGCGCGTGATCGCGCTCCGATCTCGGCCAACGTACGCAAGTGGGCGATCCTCTCTCGCACGTCGTACGTCCCGGCCGCGGAGGCGGCGAGACCGTCAAGGCGCTCGTCTCGAGCGTTCCGTCGCGTTCGCTCGCGGTGACCGTCGCCGTCGTCTCGATCGAGCAGGACTACGCTCCGATCGCCGCTGCTGCCCGCGAGTCGCTTCTCCCCGTGGCCGTCGTTCTCGAGCTAGCTCTGATCCTTCTCTTCGTCCTTCTCCTGCCCGCTCTCGCCCGCGCGTCGCGGAGGTTGCGCGACGTACGTCGCGGAGATTCACTACCAGGCTCGTCACGACGTCTCTCACCGGGCTCTTCGAATCGCGTCGCGTTGCACGACAATCTCGGGACACGCCCTCGACGAGTCGCAGCGAGGGCGAGCACGTCGCGGTCATGCTCATCGACCTCGATCGGTTCAAGGAGGTCAACGACTCTCTCGGGCACGACGCCGGCGACGAGCTGCTGCGCGAGATCTCCGGCAGGCTCGTCGAGGTCGCAGGTGCGGCGCCGGTCTCGCGTCTCGGCGGCGACGAGTTCGCCGTCGTGCTCGTCGGCGTGACTCCGAGGGAGGCCGTCGAGCTCGGGCATGCGCTTCGACTCAGCGATCGAGGCGCCGCGGTCGATCCGCGGCATCCCCGTCTCGGTCGATGCTAGCATCGGGATCGCCCTCGCCCCCGACGACGGAGTCGAGGTCGACCAGCTCGTCCGCCGCGCCGATGTCGCTATGTACGCCGCCAAGTAGGCCGCGCCGGGGTTGTCCGCTACGACGCGCCGAGCCGACCGCAACGACGCCGAGCAAGCTCGTCGTTGATGACCGAGCTGCGCGCTGCCGTGGAACGCGGCGAGCTCGAGGTTCACTATCAGCCGATCGTCGCTGCCGCGCACGGGCGCGCTCGATAAGGTCGAGGCGCTCTTGCCGCTGGCGCCACCCGACGAGGTCCTACTCACGCCCTACGCCTTCATCCCTCTCGCCGAGCACACCTCGTCTTATCATCGATCTCAACCGCTTCGTGTCTGCGTCGAGTCGGTCCGTCAGTGCGTCGAGCTGGCGGCGCTCGTGGCATCGACCTCTGTGATCGCGGTCAACGTCTCGGTTCTCTACCTGCTCGAGCGCACGTTCTCGCTCGATGTCGTCGTAGTCGCTTGCAGCGGTCGTTGCGTTCCCGCCGTCGGCGCTCACGATCGAGCTCACCGAGGGTGCCGTTCATGCAGGAGCCCGCCCTCGTGCGCCTGCACCCTCGAGCTTTCTACGCGCGGCTCAGCGTCCAGGTCGCGATCGACGACTTCGGCACGGTCTACTCCTCGCTCAGCTACCTCAAGTACCTGCCCGTCTACCTGCTCAAGATCGACCGCTCCTTCGTCACGATCTCCCCGCGAAGACCTCTAGCTGCGCGATCGTCGCATCTACCGTCGAGCTCTCACACCGTCTCGCGCTCATCGTCGTCTCCGAGTGTGTCTAGACCGCGCGAGCAGTTCGACTTCCTCCCCTAGCTCCGCTTCTATCTCATCCAGGCTAGTCGTCTCGAAGCCCTTCTCCGCCTCTATTCTTTTCCCACTTCTTTTATACTCTTACTTCCTGCACATCCCTACCACTCTAACCCACTATGAGCGGGCCCGACAGGCGTCGAACTTGACAAATCCACTGCTTGTGAGTGAATACTCACTACTATGAGTACAGCCGCTCCACGCCAGACCGCAGACGAGCGTCGGGTCGCCGTGCTCGACGCGGCCACGCGTCGAGTTCGCACGCAAGGGGCTCCACGGCGCCTCGACCGAGGACATCGCCCGGGCGGCCGGCATCTCCCAGCCGTACCTCTTCCGCCTCTTCGGGACGAAGAAGGAGCTGTACCTCGCGACGGCAGCGCGCACCGTCGACGACCTCTACCAGGTGTTCGCCGAGGCGGCCCGGGGGAAGACCGGAGCCGAGGCGCTCGAGGCGATGGGCGCGGCCTACGAAACGGTTCTCGCCGACCAGGACAGGCTGATGCTGATGCTCAAGTGCTGGGCCTCGTGCGACGACCCGGAGATCTGTGAGGGCGTTCGGAGCGCGTGGCGCGACCTCGTCGACCTCGCCGAGCGCTCCTCCGGCGAGTCGTCGGAGGCGGTGAGCACGTTCTTCTCCAAAGGAGTGCTGCTGACGGTCCTGCAGGCGATGGGTGCCTTCACGCGTCCCGAGCCGTGGTCGAATCGGCTCGTCGAGGGGTGTCAGGCCGGGATCACCGGGTAGGGCCGGGCTCTCTCTTTTTTCACCAGATAGTTAGTGACTGATCACAAGCAATTGACGCGACAGGAAAGGAAATCATCACGATGACCGACCGCAGCAAGACCCTCTGGACGTTCGCGATCACCTCGATCGCGCTCTTCATGGTCTCCCTCGACAACCTCGTCGTCTCGACGGCGATCCCCGTCATCCGGACGGATCTCGACGCGTCCCTCGAGGATCTCTCGTGGACGGTCAACGCCTACACGCTCACGTTTGCCGTCCTGCTCCTCACGGGAGCAGCACTCGGTGACCGCTTCGGCCGTCGACGCATGTTCGCGATCGGCGTCGGCATCTTCACCGCTGCTTCGGTTCTCGCCGCTCTCGCACCGAACGTTGAAGTCCTCAACATCGCACGGGCGATCCAGGGCCTCGGTGGCGCGATCGTGATGCCGCTGACGCTGACCATCCTCTCCGCCGCCGTGCCGCCCGCGAAGCGTGGCCTCGCGCTCGGCGCCTGGGGAGCGATCGGTGGCGTCGCGATCGCCCTCGGCCCGGTCGTCGGCGGCGCCGTCGTCGAGGGCTTCTCCTGGCAGACCATCTTCTGGCTCAACGTTCCCGTCGGGATCCTGCTCGTTCCGCTCGCGCTGCTTCGCCTCACCGAGAGCCATGGCCCGGCGGGCAAGCTCGATCTCCCCGGCGTCGGGCTCGTCAGCGCGGGCATGTTCGGGATCGTGTGGGGCTTGATCCGCGGCAACGAGCAGGGCTGGACGAGCCCGGAGATCCTCACGGCGTTCGGTCTCGGCTTCGCCCTCGTGGCGGCGTTCGTCGCGTGGGAGCTGCGCACCTCGGCGCCGATGTTGCCGATGACGTTCTTCCGCAACAGGGCGTTCTCGCTCGCGAACCTCGCCTCCCTGTTCATGTTCTTCGGGATGTTCGGCTCGATCTTCCTGCTGACCCAGTTCTTCCAGACCGTCCAGGGCTACTCGCCGCTGAGCTCGGGGCTCCGCATCCTCCCGTGGACGCTGGCACCGATGTTCGTCGCCCCGTTCGCCGGTGCGATGTCGGATCGGGTCAGTCCCAAGCGGATCCTCGCCGTCGGGCTGACGCTCCAGGCGATCGGGCTCGGCTGGATCGCGTTCGTGACGACGCCGTCCGCCCCGTACATCTCGTTCGTGATCCCGTTCATCCTCGCGGGCGTCGGGTATGGGGCTCTTCTTCACCCCGATGGCGAACCTCGTCCTCTCGTCCGTCCGTCGGGAGCAGGAGGGCCAGGCCTCGGGTGCCAACAACGCGATTCGCGAGCTCGGCGGCGTCTTCGGCGTCGCGGTCCTGGCGTCGGTCTTCGCCCGCTTCGGCGGCTACGAGACGGGGCAGACGTTCGTTGACGGCGCTGTCCCGGCGCTCTGGATCGGCGCTGTTGTCGTCGGCCTCGGAGCCGTCGCTGCGCTCGCCATCCCGAGCGTGCGGAAGCAGCGCAGTGCCCAGGCGATCGACGCTTCGCCGCTCGGCGAGGCTGTCTAACGCGGAGTCCGGGGTGCGACCTGAGGCGAGGGTCGTACCCCGGGGCAATCGTGCCGATCGCGGTGCCTGCCGGGCCAAGGAAACGCCGTTGTCTTGCACTATTCCCGACTACTGCGAGGCCGGCAAGAGCGGTCACGTTCGGCCTCCTTCGAGTTCAGGATTCGGAGCGTCGGAGACCAAAACCCGAGCCGCTTGCCAAAGCGACACGAGCAGGACGGCTGCGACTGCGGCCACGATTCCATCTCGAGCCACCACGAGCAGCGAAACGCCTGGATCCAGGGCTTATCCTACGACGACCCCTCGCGCACCGGGAACGAGAACCGCGGCCGGAACGACGTCGGCGTACCGCTCGTAGAGAGCGACGTCCGAGACCTCCGGATTCCGACGAAGGAGTTGGACTGCCGCAAGCCAAGAGAGAGACCGCCGACCACGACGCCGATCCCGAGGGTTCGGAGCCGCACGGTGAAGGGTGCCCGGTAAGCCTTCACATCGCCCTCAGCCCCTGACCTCCCGCTTGGTGTGGAGCGTTCAGCGACCCCACCATGAGATCACCTTGTGACTTCGCTTCTGTTGTGCCGCTCATGCCACGAAAATCCACAGCGCCCAGCCGACCGACATGACTCCCAGGAAGAGCGCGGACGTGCCGAGGACGAGGGCTCGAGCCGGTCTGGGCACGACGGTCGCCGCCGCGAGGAACAGCGGGAAGAGAACGATCCCGAACCGTGGCATGGAGAGCAGTGGATAGACCGTGGTCGTGCTCGTGAAGCTCAGCGGAATCAGCACGCCGATCAGGCTGTAGGCGCCGTACGCGGCGCCGACGCGCTTCCACGCGACGACCGACAACGCCAGAAACAGAAGGGCGCTCCCCAGATTGATGAGGTTGAGGACAGCAGTTCTGCCCGGCTCTACAGACGTCCAGTACGGGTGCTCCGAGGTCCCGACGGTGAGTTGGAGCACGCTCGCCCAGCCGGCCCGTGCTCCGTCGTACAATCCTGTGAGAGGCCCCGCAGGCGCCAGTTGGCGCCCCCATGCGCTTTCGGCGTGGAGAAACGAGAACGGTGAGCCGGTCTCGAGCGCGAGCCAGATCGGAAATGCCGCGGCCACGGCCATGCCCGGGACGGTGCTGGCAAGCGAACGACCTCTGTGTGGTGCGGCGAAGGCCAGCACCAGGATCCCGACGACGACGGCGATCCCCACCGGCCGCGTGAGCAGGCAGGCGCCGGCGGCGAGTCCCGCCCAGGCGAAGCGCCGATGCTCAGCAAGAAGAAACGCCGTCGCGGCGAGCAAGAGGAACAGCGACTCGCTGTAGACGGCCTGGAAGAAGAACGCCATCGGGCAGAACACGAGCAGGAGGACCCCATACCTGGCCGTCTCAACGTCGAGCCGGAGGCGTCCGATCCGCAGCACGGCGACCGCCGCCAGGACACCCGTGATCAGCGAGATCAACGCGCCGGCGACTACGAACTGGGAGCCGAGGACGCGACCCACGGCGCCGATCAGGGCCGGGTACAAGGGGTAGAACGCCGGAGGAGCGTTCAGGAAGGAGTTCTCGTAGCCCTCGCGTGCGATCGCGAGGAAGTGAACCGAATCCCAGTGAGCCCAGATCGAGAAGAACCTGCCACCCTCGTGCGTCAGCGCGGGGACGTCTTCATCGGCCGGACGCACAAATGAGCTGAGGAACGCCGTCATCGCAACGACCGCGAGCCAGATGCCCGCCTTGGCTGCGAGGGCGATACTTGCCGCCCAAACGTCATCCCGCGTCAAGCTGTCGCGGCCGGTACGCCACCCCGTTTCTCGCCGTTGGCGTCTGGGGGCGTGTCCGTCGACCACCGTGGGAGTCTGGCACGCTCACGCGACGGCGTCGTCGGTCACACGCTCGATCACCGGCCTGCTTCGCATCCCGCCTGCATGACCGGGGCCGCTCCTGCTTCTCTAGGTGACGTGATCCACCTCATCACGACCCGGTCTCGCGCTGTCACGCTCGTCTCGGCCGGCATCTTCGTCATCGCCTTTGCGATCGGGAGCACCGTGATCCCTCGAATGGACGCAGGCTCGGCGCAGTTCGCCGACCTCTCCTCCGAGAGCCGGCTCGCAAACGTCGAGGTCGAGGAGCGGACGGGCGTCGAGGCGGACCCCGGGATCCTCGCGCTCGTCACGGGAGGCCCGGCAGCGGTCGAGCGCGTCCGAGCACGGATCGACCAGGATCCCGCCGTTGCGCGCACGGTGGTCGACCGGAACGGCGTCGTGCTCGTGTTCCTCCGTGCGCGCGGTGGGGAAGCGTCGAAGGAGGCCGCGGATCGCCTGACGGAGGCGTTCGCGGGCGATCCGCAGGTGCGCCTCGGCGGAGGTGCGATCGCCTCGCGCCAGGTGACCGAGGCGATCCAGAAGGATCTCAAGCGCGCCGAGCTGATCGCCTTCCCGCTCGTCTTCCTCCTCTCGTTCTGGGTCTTCCGGGGTCTCGTCGCCGCGTTCTTGCCACCGCTCGTCGGCGCAGGCGCGATCGCGCTCACGTTTCTCGGGCTCCGGATCGCGATCGAGTTCCACTCGCTCTCGGTCTTCGCGCTCAACCTCGTCACGGGGCTCGGGCTCGGGCTCGCGATCGACTACTCGCTCTTCATCGTCTCCCGCTGGCGCGAGGAGGCTGCCGTGTACGGCCACGGTCCCGAGGCGCTCGCCGCGACGATGCGAAGCGCCGGGCGCACCGTCCTCTTCAGCGCCGTCACGGTTGCCGCCTCGATGAGCTGCCTGCTCGTCTTTCCGCAGCAGTTCCTCTACTCGATGGGGCTCGGCGGGGTCCTCGTCGCCCTGGCCGCCGGCCTCGTCGCGCTCGTCCCCCTGCCTGCCTTCCTCTACTGGCTCGGCCCACGGATCGACTCGCTCGCACCACGCCGTCTGCAGCAGGTTCCATCCGGCGGCCGCTGGGGTCGGCTCGCCGCATGGGTGATGCGACGGCCCGGGAGGATCGCTGCGATCTCCGCCACGTTCCTGATCGTCCTCGCCCTGCCGGCTCTCGGGGTCAACTTCGTCGGCGTCGACGCAACGACCCTTCCCTCGTCGGCGAGCTCGCGGCAGGTTGCCGAGGCGCTCGATCGGGACGGCATTCGGGGGACGTACGCGCCGATCACCGCGATCATCGATCGAGCACCGTCGGCCGAGGTCACGGCGCGCCTGGCGTCGGCCCCTGGTGCTGCCGCGGTCCTCCCTGCCCAGGAGATCGCGGAGGGGTTGTGGCGCCTCGACGTGCTGCCGCGGGAGGAGGGGCTCGCCGATCGGACGCAGCAGCTCGTCCGAACGGTGCGGGCCGAGCTCCCGGAGGCGCGCGTCACCGGCCAGACCGCGGGATTCGTCGATCAGCAATCGTCACTCGGCGCCCACCTGCCCTGGGCGCTCGCGATCCTCGCGATCACGACGTGCACGCTGATCTTCCTGTTCACCGGGTCGGTCGTCCTACCGGTGAAGTCGCTGATCATGAACGTGCTCACGCTCGGCGCCTCGTTCGGAATCCTCGTCGTCGTCTTCGAGTGGGGGCAGGGCCTCCCGGGGCTCGAGTCGACGCAACCGATCCTGCTTGCCGCGACGGCGTTCGGTCTCTCGACGGACTACGCGATCTTTCTCTTCTCGCGGATCAAGGAGGCACGCGACGGCGGCCTCGAGAACAGGGAGGCCGTGGCCGACGGCCTCGAGAGAACCGGGCGCCTCGTCACCGCCGCGGCGCTCCTCTTCTGCGTCGCGATCGGGACGTTCGCGACGTCCAGCATCTCGTTCATTCAGGAGCTCGGCGTGGGGACGGCGGTCGCTGTGGCGCTCGACGCGACGATCATTCGCGCTCTCCTCGTGCCGAGCCTGATGGCGCTCCTCGGGGAGTGGAACTGGTGGGCTCCGCGGCCGTTGCGACGACTTCACGCCCGACTCGGTCTCTCGGACTAGGAGATTCGCTCGCCGTTCGTAGCGCGGGTCGTTACGCTCCTCGTCCGATGACCCACCCTGGTACGTACTCCACCGATCCGGGCGTTGACGCCGTGCCCGAGCTCTCCATCGTCGTCACGCTCTACAACGAGGCCGGGTCGCTCCCCGAGCTTCACCGGCGGACGATCGAGGCGCTGACCGAGCTCGGGCGATCGTTCGAGCTCGTCTACGTCGACGACGGTTCGACCGACGGCACGTTTGCCATCCTCGAGGAGCTGCACGCCGCCGACCAACGTGTTCGTGTGATCCGCTTCAAGCGGAACTTCGGGCAGCACCCCGCAATGCACGCCGGCCTCGCCCGTTCGCGCGCCGACATCATCGTGACGATGGACGGCGACCTCCAGAACCCCCCGGAGGACATCGCGAAGCTCGTGGCGGCGATCGACTCCGGGTACGACGTCGCGAGCGGCCGCCGGGCCGCGCGCAACGACTCCTGGGGGCGCACGCTCCCCTCGCGTCTGATCAACGGGATGCTGCGCCGATTCACGCACGTCGACATCTCCGACTTCGGCTGCGCGTTCAATGCGTACCGGCGAAGCGTCGTCACGCCGATGCTCGGCTCGATCGGGCGGCAGAAGTTCACGAAGGCGCTGATCCTCTCCGGCGGCGCCTCGGTGATCGAGGTCGACGTCGGTCACGCCGCCCGCCAGGGAGCGTCCCGCTACTCGCCGCTCCGCTTGACGCGGCTCGCGCTGCACGTGCTCGCCGGATTCTGGCCCCAGCCGATCCAGTGGGCGGGCGTCATTCTCGGCTTCGTCTGCACGCTCGCCGCCACCGCGCTCGGCATTTACGCCCTCGCGTACTGGATCGGCGAGTCCGACTTTCCGGGGCCGCTGTTCCTCGGCGCAGCGGTGATCTTCGTGCTCGGCGTGCAGGGCTTCGTGCTCGCCCTCGTCGGCGAGTACCTTGCGCGCATCCAGCGTGAGGTCGAGGGCCGGCCGCTGTACGCGATCGAGCAGGAGTTATAGGACGGCGGGCGACGCTTACCCGACGGGCGACGCTTGGCTCGCCTGGGCTCGCCGCGCATAGCCCCTACGCAGACAGCATCGCGGGCGACGTTTCGCACCGCCCTGCGCGAACAGCGACCGTTCGAACTCGTAGGGGCGAGGCAAGCCTCGCCCGCGACCCAGGGTGTCGTGCGCGCCACCAGACATGGAACGGCGGTCGTTCCTTGCGCGGCTAGGATCTGCTGATCGTGAAGCGCGTACTCGTCACCGGCGGCGCCGGGTTCATCTCGTCCAACGTGATCCGCCACCTGCTGGCGAACACCGACTACGAGGTGGTCTCGCTCGATTCCCTCACCTACGCGGGCAACCTCGAGAACCTCGCCGACGTCCTCGACCACGAGCGCCTCTCGTTCGTTCACGGCGACATTCGCGACGTCTCGCTCGTCGCCGATCTCGTCGACGGCATCGACGTCATTGTCAACGCAGCCGCCGAGTCTCACGTCGAGAAGTCGATCGAGGAGGGCGCCTCCGAGTTCGTGACGACGAACGTGGAGGGCACGCAGATCCTGCTCGACGCGATTCGTCGTACGCCCGTCGAGCGATTCATCCTCATCTCCTCGAGCGAGGTCTACGGCACCGCCGAGACCGATCCGATGGACGAGCGCCACCCACTCGAGCCGCGAAGCCCCTATGCCGCGACGAAGGCCGGTGGCGACAGGCTCGCCTACAGCTACTACGTGACCTACGACCTGCCGATCGTGATCGTGCGGCCGTTCAACAACTACGGCCCCCGCCAGCATCCGGAGAAGGTCGTGCCGCGCTTCATCACGCAGGCGCTGACAGGCGCGCCGCTGACGATTCACGGGGACGGACACGCAAGCCGCGACTGGCTCTACGTGGACGATCACGCCGAGGCGATCGAGGCGCTGATCGAGACGCCGATCGACCGGCTCGCAGGTGAGGTCGTCAACGTCGCGACGGGCATCGACATCTCCGTGGCCGACATCGCCGACCTCGTGCTCGAATGCGTCGGTGAGACACCGTCGACGAAGGTGCACGTGCCCGAGCGGCTCGGACAGGTCGATCGCCACATCGGCTCGACCGACAAGATGGCGGAGCTCACCGGCTGGCGGGCGCGCACGACCTTCGCGGAGGGGCTCGAGCAGACCGTTGCCTGGTACCGCGAGAACGAGGCCTGGTGGCGGAGCATCGCCGGTCACAGCCAGCACGTCTCCTCGTCCTAGGCGCGGGCGCCGCGCAGCTCGGCCTGCTCGAGGCCGCCGCCGGCCGTGACCTCGAGGTGATCGCAGTCGATCGCGACCCGCTCGCCCCCGGATTCGCCTTCGCAGATCGAGCGCGCGCTGATCTCGTCCGAGGACGAGCAGGCCGTCGAGCGGCTCGCGAGGGCGCGTTCGGTCGACGGCCTCATCTCGCCGGGCGCCGACTGGCCCGTCGGGATCGCCACTCGCGTGGCGGAGCATCTGGGCCTGCCGCATCCGATCGACGGCGCCACCGCCGTTCTGGCAACAACGAAGACGCGTCAGCGCGAGCGCTTTGCCTCCGCCGGCGTTCTGCAGCCACAGACGTTCTCGACGACCGATCCGGCGATCCCGTTTCCCTGCGTCGTCAAGGCACCCGATCGCCAGGGTCAGCGCGGACTGACCCTCGTTCTCGACCGCTCCGGCCTGGCCGCGGCGGTCGAGGCTGCAAAGGCCGAGTCCCGTGGCGGTGTCGCACTCGTCGAGGAGCTGATCGACGGGCCGGAGGTGACCGTCAACGCCGTCTCGGTGAGCGGCGTGTTCACCCCGCTCACCGTCACGGATCGGCTGCTTGCCGAGCCGCCCGCGTTCGGCGTCGCCCTCGCCCATGCCTGGCCGAGCGCCCACGAGACGGAGGGGGTCATCGAGGCGGCGCGCGCGGCCGTCGAGGCGCTCGGAATCACGAACGGCCCGACCTACACCCAGCTCCGGCTCGGCTCGGACGGGCGCGCCTACGTGGTCGAGGTCGCAGCGCGCCTCGGTGGGGGCCACGACGCAGAGCTCTGCAAGGCGGCGCTCGGCGTCGACCTGAACGACCTCGCCATCTCCTTCGCGCTCGGCGAACCTTGTGACGATGTGTCACAAGGTGCGCGTGCGGGCGGTGCCTGCGTGCTCTTCCTCGTCGCGCCGGAGGGCGTGCTGCGGGCGATCGAGGGGGTGCGAGCAGGCGGGCGAGATAGACGGGGTCGAATGGGTCAGGATCTACCGGCAGCCGGGATGGGAATTCGTGCCACTGCGGCGCGGCGCCGACCGGGCCGGGGCGATCCTGGCGACCGGAGCCGATCGCGAAGACGCGCTCGCGCGGGCCCGCCGTGCGGCGGAGACCGTACGCTTCCTTGTCGATGCGCCCCCCGCGTAGCACCCGGCTCGGCTTCCAGCCTCCCGCGATCGGAGAGGAGGAGATCGCCGCCGTCAGCGAGACGCTCCGCTCGGGCTGGCTGACGACCGGCCCCCGGGCCGCCTTGCTCGAGGAGCGGATGGCTGCCTACCTCGAGGCAGAGCATGTCCTCGCAGTCGCCTCCGGCACGGCCGCTCTTCACCTCGCGCTGCTCGCGGTCGGTGTCGGACCCGGCGACGAGGTGATCACGAGCCCGATCACCTGGCCGGCAACCGCGAACGTGATCGAGCACTGCGGTGCGACTCCGATCTTCTGCGACGTGCAGGACACGGACCTCAACATCGATCCCGCGCTCGTTCCCGCGCTCGTCACCGAGCGCACGAAGGCGATCCTTCCCGTCCACCTTGCCGGGCAGGTGGCCGACCTCGATCCGATCCTCGCCCTGGGACTCCCCGTCGTCGAGGATGCGGCGCACGCGGCGGAGAGCGCCTACCGCGGCCGCAAGATCGGAGGCATCTCGGATGCCTCCTGTTTCTCGCTGTACGCGACCAAGAACATTGCCGCGGGCGAGGGAGGTCTCGTCGCGACGAATCGGGACGACGTCGCCGAGGCGATCCGCAACATGCGCCTGACGCGACGCGGTGACGGATCGCATTACGACCAGGTGACGGCGGGGTTCAAGGCGAATCTCTCCGACGTGCTCGCTGCAATTGCCCTCGTTCAACTCGACCGCGTCGAGGAGCATGCGCACATCCGGCAGCGGCAGTTCGACCTCTACGACGAGGGCCTTGCCGGTCTCGCCGGAATCACGCCGCTCGTGCGCGATCCCCGCGACGTGCATGCCTTGCACCTGTACGTCGTCCGGATCGATGCCGACGCGGCCGGGGCAGACCGAGATGCCTACCAGCGCGGCCTCGCCGACGAGTTGATCGGGACGAGCATCCACTTCCTCCCGGTGCACAGGCTGACCTGGTTCCGCGAGCGCTACCCCGTGCAGGAGCCCGTTGCCCGTCGCCGAGCGTGCCGGTGCGCGAGGTGCTCTCGCTTCCGTTGTCACCTGCGCACTCGGACGACGACATCCTCGATGCGATCGACGCGGTCCGGCGCCTGCACGAGCGGTTCACCGCATGAAGACTCCGCGCGTCCCGCGCATCTCGCACGTGAAGCGACCCCTGCGAATCCTGATCGGCGTCACGCTGACCGCGCTCGCGACCGTCTACATCCTGCTCAAGATCGACCTCGAGCAGACGTGGGAGACGCTCACTTCCGCAAATCTCTGGTGGTTCGGGCTGGCCGTCACGATCATGATCGTGACGGTGCTGCCGATGGCGCTGCGGTGGAAGTGGCTGCTCGCGGCCCAGGGTGTGATCGACCGGTTCTGGTGGCTGACCCGCTCCTACTTCGTCTCCTATACGGCCGGTCAGATCCTCCCGACGTCGATCGGCGGCGATGCGGTGCGGATCTTCGAGATCTCGAAGCGCCATCCCGGCCGCTCCGGCGACCTGACGGCGATCGTCGTGATCGAACGCGGGCCTCGGTGGCGCCGCCACGGTCTTCCTCGGCGCCATCGGCTTCGTGCTCGCGATAGGGCACTACGACGTCAGCGCATACCTCTGGATCGAAGGCCTCTTCGTCTTCGGCACGCTCCTCCTGCTCGTGCTCTTCTTCTCCCGCTCGGCCCGACCCCAGCTCGCTCGGTTGCGGCCGATCGCCGCGAAGTTGCGGCTCGAGCGGCCGTTGCGCTCGTTCTACGACGGCGTCCACCACTACCGCGGTCACCCCGGCCTGATGATCAAGGTCTTCGTCTTCACGACCGTCATCCAGGCCGTCCGGATCCTCTCCATCTGGGCCTCGTGCAAGGCGGTCGGGATCGACCTCAGCCCGCGGATCTACTACGTCATGGGCCCTCTCTTCTTCCTCGTCCTCCTCGTGCCGTTCACGCTCAACGGCTTCGCGGTGCGCGAGGCGTTCTTCGTCAGCTTCCTCGGCAGCGTCGGGGTCGACGCCGATGCGGCGTTCGCCGCGGGCTTCCTGTTCTTTCTCGTCACGGTTGCGCTCGCTGCACCGGGAGCCGTGATTCTCTTCTGGGAGTCGATTCGTGGTGGTGCGCGGCCCGAGGTCGAACATGGATGACGCCGTCGCGGTCGTCGCCACCTACAACGCGATGCCCTGGATCGAACAGTGCCTCGCAAGCCTCGAGGGCACGAGGACGGTGGTGGTCGACAACGCCTCGAGCGACGGCACCGTCGCGTTCGTGCGCGAACGATTCCTCGATGTCGGGCTCGTCGAGCAGGAGAATCTCGGTCTCGCCGCGGCGTGGGCGCGGGGTCTCGAGGAGTCGCCGCCCAGCCGGTGGGCGCTGATCATCAATGCCGACGCCTGGCTCGTCGGTGACGCGCTGCACCGACTCGTCACGGTCGGCGACGCCCACCCCGAGGTTGCCGTCGTCGCTCCGAAGCTGCTGAACGCCGACGGGTCGCTGCAGCGATCGGTGCGGGGGTTCCCGACGCTCTGGCGCCTCGCAACCGAGTACCTCTACCTGCGCAAGCTCGGCCCGCGAACCGAGCTCCTGAACGCCTTCTACGGAGCCGGGTTCGACCACGCATCGGAGCGGGATGTCGAATGCGTCATGGGCGCGTGCATGCTCGTCAGGCGCGCGTCGATCGAGCAGGTCGGTGGCCCGGATCCGGATTTCTTCCTGTTCAGCGAGGAGGTGGACTGGCTCTACCGGTTCGCACAAGGGGGGTGGCGGACGCGCTTCACGCCGAACGCAGCGTGCGTCCATGTCGGCGGTGCCTCCCACGGGGGTCGCCTCTACCGCGAGAACCTTCGCGGCATGCTGCGGTTCTTCTACAAGCACCACGGCGAGACGCAGGCCGAGCGTGCGCGCAGGCTGCTGCAAGGATCTCTGGCCGTCCGTGGGCGGCTTATCCGTGGGCAGCAGGGCGCGATGTACCGCGACGGTGCCCGGTGGCTCGGAACGGGCGACGTTCGTTCGCTGATCGAGCGATGAGCTCGCTCTTCCTCCTGATCCGGCTCGCCGCGGCGACCGCCCTCGTGCTCGCGCCGGGAGCGATCCTTGCCCGCGCTGTCGGAGTGCGCAGTACTTCGGCGACCCTCGCGTGGGGACTCGGCGTCATCTTCGCGGCCATGGGCGTTGTCTTCCTCGTCCACGGCTCGCTCGCGCTCGCGCTCGTCCTGCTCCTCGTGACCGCGCTTTGCGCTGCGCCCTTCGCGCTGCGGCGACCGGTCGTCAAGGCGATCCCCGGCCGCCCGCTCGTCTGGGGCGCGGGCATCGTCCTCGGCCTTCTCCTGTGGCACGTCGCGGGGGAGATCGGCGGTGACGGGATCTTCCACCTCGCGCGTGTGCGAAAGCTCGTCGAGTTCGGGGATCTCTCGCTCTCGTCCGTCAACGAGTTCGCCGACGGCGGGCTGCATCCGGGGTACGCGTTCCCGCTCTGGCACGCCTTTCTCGCCCTCATCGGGACGGTTTCGTTCGCCGATCCCGCGGAGGTCGTCCTGCATCTACCGACGGTGCTCGCTCCGATCGCGGTGCTCGTCGTCTACGAGGCCGGCTACGCGCTCTTCCGTCGCGTCACGCCCGCTGCGACGACGGCTGCCGCCACGGTCGCTCTCGTCGCAATGGCGCCGGGCCACGGAGGCGCGTACACCGCGCTCGCCCTTCCAGCCACGGCCTCGCGGCAGATCCTCGTTCCGGCCGCGCTTGCGCTCGCGCTTGCCGCGATGCGGAGGCCGTCATGGGGGCTGCTCGCGAGCGCCGGCCTCGCCTCGCTCGTGCTCGCAGCCGTTCATCCGACCTACGCGATCTTCCTCTGGATTCCGTTCGGCGGCTTTCTCCTCGTGCGCTTCGCGTGGCGGCAGGGGGACGGACGCGACGGAGTGCTTGCGCTTGGAGCGCTCGTGCGTCCCGGCAGGCCTGTTCCTCGCCTGGCTCGTTCCGGTCGTTCGCAGCACGGAGTCCGTGAGTCCTGACGCGGAGGAGCGGGTACGGGCGTTCGGGCAGTACGCCGGTCAACTCAACGGCTCGGTCGACCACTTCTCGCTCGCCCCGCAGGTGTTCGGGCGGTCGGGCGCCGTCGCGGTCGCCGCGCTCCTGCTGATTCCCCTCACCGCGCTTCGCCTCGCGACGTCGGTGGGCGGCCTACGTCGTCGGTGGCTCGCTCGCGATCTTCGTCGATCACTCTCGTCCCGTGGCTCTTCACGCCGTTCGCCGACATCGTCTCGCTCTCGCAGGCGAGACGACTCGCGGGCTTCCTTCCGTTCGCCTTTGCCCTCGCCGGAGGCATGGGCGTTCTGGCGGCCCTGATCGGGCGCCTCGCGGTCCCGCTCGCGCTCGTCTCCGGGATCGTCCTGCAGTGGCTCTACCCCGGCGACTTCGGCTATACCGTGGAGCAGGGCGGGCCGGTGTGGGCGACGTATGTTGCTGTCGCCGGGGCGCTCGTTGCGTTTGTCGTCGGGATCGTGCGACCGCGGTCGGTCGGGACGACGGCGGCACTGGCGTCGGCACTCATCCTCCTGCCGACGTTCGTGGCCGGGCTTGCAGATTGGTCGCCGTCTCCCGCGCGTACCGCCAGTCCGTTGACACCCGGTCTCGTGCAGTTCCTCCGCAGGAGCGTGCCGGCCGGCGACGTGGTCTACGCGGATCTCGAGTCGAGCTATCGCATCGGTGCCGCGGCTCCCGTCTTCATCTGCAATGCGCCTCCGGGTCATGTCGCGGACACGAAGCGCAATCGACCGTACGTTCGTCGTGAGCAGTGGCGGCGGTTCAACCGCACTGGCGACCTCGGCATACCGAAACGATGCGGTGCGGCCTGGCTCGTGATCGATCGCGACCGCTTCACCACGGATCCGAGTCTGAAGGTCGTCTATCGCGACGGCCGGTACGTCGTCTACGAGGTCCCCTACGTGACCGACCTCGAACGCGTCACGCCGACTCGCACGCGCGGTGTTGTTCAGAGCTCGCCGGGATTCATCGGCAGCTACCCGTGGCTTGCGGTCTCTGCACTCTGCCTCGCCGGCGTCGGGGGCAAGGTCGCGATCGCCTTCTCCTCCTCATGCAGGCGATCTGGTTCATCCCGACGACGATCGTGGGCGGCGTGATTGCCGTACGAGAGGTGCATCGAGACGCGCGCCAGGTGCCGAGCGAGAGTGAACCGTCAGTACCATCGCCCGGGTGAAGGTCCTCCTCGTGAGCTTCTACTTTCCCCCCGCTGGAGGGGGTGGAGTACAGCGTCCCCTCAAGCTCGCCCAGTACCTTCCGGCGCTCGGGATCGAGACGCACGTGCTCGCGCCGGACGACCCGCAGTGGATCCATCGCGACGAGGCGCTGCGCGTTCCGACGCAGGCCTGGGTGCATCGGGCGCGCTATCTCGGCCCGAGCGGCCGCAAGCCCGCCGAGGAGCTGCACGGCAAGGTGGGCGTCGCGCGGATGACGACCCAGGCGAGGCTGTTCGGCCGCCGAGCACTCGTGCCCGACGAGAACGTGCCCTGGAACCTCACGGCGATCCCCGCGGCGATCAAGCTCGTGCGCACGCACGACATCGATGTCGTGATCACGACGTCGCCACCGAACTCGATCCACCTCGTTGGTGCCGCGGTCAAGCGGGTGACGGGTGCCCGTTGGGTTGCAGACCTGCGCGATTCGCCGATTGCCCACGTGCACCGCCGATCGGAGAGTGCGGCGGTGCGGGCGAAGGAGAAGGTCGACGTCGGCGTCGCGAAGCTCGTCGCACGTTCCGCGGACGCGATCATCTGCGTGGCGGACTTCATCGCCGACGAGGTTCGATCGCTCGAGCCGCGAGGCCGCATCGCCACGATCCCGAACGGCTCCGACTTCGACGACTTCGAGGGGCTCGAGTACACGCCGGGTGAGCGGCTCCGCCTCACGCACACGGGCAGCTTCTTCGGCAAGCGCGACCCGCGGCCGTTCCTGCAGGCCTTCCACGACTCGGGGATCGACGCGACGGCACGGTTCCTCGGGGACTTCCGCAGCGCCGATCGCGAGTGGGCCGACCAGCTCGACCTGGGCTCGAGGCTCGAGCTGATTCCGTACGCGCCGCGGGCGGCCTCGCTTGCCTTGCAGCGTGATTCGGAGGCATTGCTGCTGCTGATCCCCGACGCCGGCGGCCGTGGCAAAGGGGTTCTCTCGGGCAAGGTGTTCGAGTACATCGCAGCCCGGCGTCCGATTCTCGCGCTGGTTCCTCCCGACGGGGCCGCTGCCGATCTGATCCGAGAGACCGGCGCCGGAGTCGTCGCGCCGCCGGACGATGTCGGCGCGATCCGCGATGCGCTGGTCGAGCTCGATCGACGCTTCCGGTCCGGGGGGCTACCGGATGTCCATCTGTCCGAGGAGTGGCGACGCCGACTCGCCCGGGAGACGCGCGTCGAGGAGACTGCCGATCTTCTGAGGTCGCTGTGAGAGCTGAGGCCGGCGTGTTGAACCGCAGGCAGCCGGTCGTCGACGCGTTGTTCTTCGCCACGGTGTTCACCGTCACGTTCGCGAAGATCCACTGGGACGTCGGTGCCGATCTCTCGCTCTCGGACGTTCTCACCATCCTGTTCCTGATCGCGTTCGCACTCGGCAGGATCGAACGGCTCGATGGACGCTTCGCGCGCTCTGCGGCGATCACGTTCGGCTTCTTCATTGCATTTCTCGCCGTCTACCTCCTCGGCTTCTTCAACCTCGAGACGGCGACCGCGCTCGCACAATGGGCGAAGGGAATGTTCAAGTTCGTCCTTCACTTCCTCTTCCTCTTCGCGGCCGTGGCGCTCGTCGCCAGGCGCAGTCAGCGCTTCTACTGGTGGGCGCTCGCGGCGTTCTGCGGCGGCCTCGTGTTCAACGCGCTCTACGGGGTTCTCCAGCTCGGCGTCGCCCAGGGCACGGGCGGCAACCTCGACGCTGCGCTGCTCGCGCCCATCACCGGGGGAGCGAGCCAGATCAACATCTACGGGGCGATCGAAGGGGCGAACGTCTACCGCCCGAACGCCCTGACCGGGGATCCGAACCATCTCGGGATCGAGCTCGTGATCCCGATCCTCATCCTGCTCCCGATCTACCTTCGGCTGGAACGGGGCCATCGGCTCCGGGTGCCGCTGATGCTGACGCTGATGTTCCTCTTCGTGATGGAGCTCGCAACGCTGTCGCGCAGCGGCATGCTCGGTCTCTTCTGCGGCTTGCTCGTGCTCGCTGTGCCGTATCGGCACCTGCTCTTCACGGCTCGGTTCCTGCTCCCGCTCGTCGCCGTCGGGCTCGGGATCCTCGTCTTCGTCTCCCAGCGTGCCGACTTCTTCCAGACCGTTCTCAGGTCGCGCGTCGACACGAGTGGCAAGGGAACGTCGACCCACTTCGTCGTCTACGAGTTCATCCCACAGGTGCTCTCACAGCATCCGCTGTTCGGGCTCGGTCTCAACAACTTCTCGGTCTACTACGAGTTCGTCACCGGCCGGAACAACTTCGGGCCGCACTCGTTCTACGTGGCGCTGTTCGTCGAGACGGGCATCATCGGCGCGCTGCTCTTCCTCGGGTTCCTCGGCTACCTGTTCCAGCGCCTCGCTGCCGGCCGCGCGATCGGGCGCGCGCTGGCTGAGGCGGGCGAAGGGCTCGCCGCCCGCGTGCGGCCACTCGCGTGGGGTCTCACGGCAGCGCTCGTCGCCACGATGGCGTCCAACTTCTTCTACCTGACGATGAGCTTCTACTACTTCTTCGTGTTCGCGATGCTCGTGATCGCCGCGCCGGCGGTGTTCGGGCACCGTCGCTGGTCGGAGGCGGGCGGCGGCGGCCCGTGGTAACCCAGGTGGCCGCTGCAACCGCGGAGACCAGGCCAGCAGCGCATCCACCGTACGCGTGCCATCGGAGGGGTATGTCGGCCGATGCCGCGATACCCTGAGCCGGTGCGCGTCGCAGTCCTGACAACCTCGTATCCGCGCTACCCGGGCGACGTCGCCGGACGGTTCGTGGAGGATGCGGTCGTCCATCTGCGCGACGCCGGTGTTCACGTCGACGTGGTCTCGCCTGCGTCGTTCCGGCACTTCGGGATCGCCTACGGCGACGGGATCGCGAACAACCTGCGCGCGCGGCCGTGGCAGGTCCTGCTGCTGCCGCTGTTCCTCCTCTCGTTCGCGCTCGCGGCCCGGCGCGCAGCACGCGACGCCGATGTGGTGCACGCTCACTGGCTCCCTTCGGGCCTCGCCGGCCTCGCGACGCGTAAGCCACTCGTCGTGCAACTCTGGGGCACGGACGTCGAGCTCGCCAAACGGCTGCCGTGGCTGTTTCGGCCGATTCTACGGCGGGCGAGGATCGTCGTCTGCGCATCGACTGCCCTCGCGGCCGACGCGCACGGCCTCGGCGCTCGCGAGGTCCGTGTGATCCCGAGTGGCGTCGACCTGCCGGAAGCGGTCGGGGAGCCCGAGAGCCCGCCGACACATCCTCTACGTCGGCCGCCTGTCGGAGGAGAAGGGAGTGATCGAGCTTGCCGCGGCGGCGCGTGGCCTTCCGCTCGTCGTCGTCGGTGACGGGCCGCTCCGTGACGTGCTTCCACAGACCGTTGGCTTCGTGCCCCATGACGAGCTCGGGCCGTACTACGAGCGGGCGTCGATCGTCGTCGTGCCATCCCGCCGTGAGGGTTACGGCGTTACCGCCCGAGAGGCAATGGCGTACGGTCGCCCCGTCGTTGCCACGGGCGTCGGCGGCCTACTCGACGCGATCGACGACGGCGTCACCGGACTTCTGGTGCCACCGCGCGACCCGGCTGCCCTGCGCGCAGCGTTGGAGCGACTCCTCGCCGATGCGGGGCTGTGTGCGACCCTCGGACGAGCGGGTCGGGACAGGGTTCGCACAACCCTCTCGTGGGACGTCGCCACCGAGGAGACCGTATCGGCGTACCGCGACGCTGCGGCGCGATAGGTGAGCTACGCCGGGAACGGAGCGCATGCCGCAGTCGGTGCAAGAACCTGAGCAGGTCGGACGAGCGTGAGCGGTGGTTCGACGCGCCACAGTGCGAGCGCGCTGCCCTCGCGGGCGTCGATCCCAACGTCGCGCGCGCGAAGGAGCGCCAGGCGCGACCCGTCGATTTCGACGCGCGCATCGGTGACGACATAATCCGGGCGGAGTGGGCGGCCGGCGCTCGTGACGACGCCGTCGGGCTGGACTCCAAGTTCGTCTGTCGCGAGCCCGCGGGACGAATTGTCAGCGAGCAGGTGCCCGACGCGGCCGATGCGCGAATTGAAGTATTCCGTGTAGACCGTGAGCTTGTCCACGAGCGATTCCGGTGTCCCCGCCGGACAGCGACTCTCGTCGAACCCGATCCAAAGCAACGTCGCGTCCCCCTCGGCGGGCAGCGTTCGGTCGATCCAGGTGTAGGGAGGCGTGGCCGAGCGCGGTTGATCCGAGCGGTAGTCGCTGGCCGCAGCTACGCCTACGGCGGCCAGAGCGACGCTCGCCACGAGCGGCCAGGTCGCCTGCAGGTGGAGGAGGAGGACTACCCCGAGGGCGAAAGCAACGACAATCAGCACCGGGGCCGATAACTCGCCGCGAGGGAGCGCCGCCCAGAGCTTGAAGCTGAGGGCGTCGATCGAGTACGTGCTCACGACCCCGCCGGGGAACACGATCACGAGCCCGATGGCGCACGCGACGGTGGCGCCGGTGAGCATGCGTGGACGCGGGAAGCCGCGGGCCGCCCAGGTGAAGGCACAGATGAAGACGAGTGGCGCCACATAGAAGAGGTTTCGCTCGTGCGGCGTGCCTTGACCGTAGGGGCTTGCGGACAGCACGACGACGGTCAGCAGTAGCCAGAGCATCGATGACACCGCCGTGGCGCCGAGCGCCTGTTCGCGAGGCGTCGAACTCCGGGCAAGCAGCACCGCCGCGCCCAGGGGCGTGGCGATAACGACCAGCACTCCGAGACCGAGAGACAGCGTCGTGACGTTGGCGGCGGTCCAGACGAGAAAGTTGTGGGGCTGCCATAGATGGTCGAGCAGCACCGTGTAGGCCCCGAGCGGCCGAACGACTCCCCCAAGGCTCAACGCAGCTGCGCAGATCGCGGTCGCTGCGTAGAGGATCCACGTCGGTACGAACGCTCTCGTCGTTGCACGGACACGGGAGCGAGAGAGCCCGAAGAGCAGCACAGCGGAGATGACGGCACCGGCGAGGGCGGCCGCCTGAGCCCGTGTCAGGAACGCGAACAAGAGTGCCACCACGAGCACGAGCTGCCGTGCCGACGATGGTCGCTCGAGGGCGCGGACGAGGGCCAGGTTGAACAGCAGGAAGGCGGGGAAGAAAGCTGCTTCCGTTGTGACAAACCGTGCGTAGACCATCCACGGGACACACACTGTGAGCGCCGCAACCGCGAGCGCCATCCGGTGGGTGAGCGCGCGGCGGGCGAGGAGGTAGGCGGGGAACGCTGCAGACGCCATCAGGATCGCGTTGATCGTCTGGATCAGGCGGTAGCCGCTTACGTCGTTCGCGGTCACGACGTAAGCGAATGCGTCGATGGCCGGTGTGACTATTCCGTAGCCTTGGCTAACCGACCCCCGTGCCATGGCGCGCGCGAGGTTGGCGTAGATCATCTCGTCGGCGAAGATGCGCGGGACTGCCTGGGCTCGGCCGAGCGAGTACCAGCCGACCGCGGCGATCGCCGCGATCAAGCCGACGCTCAGGGCCCATGGTGCGTCGTCGACCAGCCTCCCGAGATGGTCCGGATCCTTCGGCTCGGCGACGGGGATGGCGTCGGGAGCTCGATCGTACGGCGTTGCATCACGACGCGGAAGGTGGCGATCACGGCGACGAGGATCGCCAGCACGAGGATGTGTCCCGGCGTCGCCGCACGAAACACCATTCGGATCGCCGAGGCAACGAGCCCCGGAATCACGGCGCCGCTGACGATGACCAGTAGGACGAGCAACACGATGCCTGCCGATGCAGGCCTCGAGTACGCGTCACTACGCGTCGCGCTCTTGAGATCTGCGCCTCGAACCCTCACGGCTCGGGCGACCCGCACCGACCCCCTCGACCGGGCAGCGTTCGTCGGATCGGGGTGTCGAGCTCTACCATGGCGGTACCTCTTCGCTCAGACCGGGGTGCTGATGACGATGCGTTTCGGAGTACGGCGTCTCGATTGATAACAGCGTAACGGTGGCGATGACTTCCACGCCCGTGTGCCGAAGTCGACCTTTCTGCTTCGCGGCGAGAAGGTGGCATCAGGATTGTCAGCTCGGGGCGTCGCCGCTCCTCGCTCGGGTCTCGAGCTCCAGGCCGTCTGCGGTAACCGAGTACCCCTTGTCCGTGAGGAGCGAACGGTAGAGGCGATCGATGTCGCCGACGAGACGCGGAACGCTGTACGACGCGAGCGCGAAGGTCTGCCCGGCGGCTCCCATCCTGGCCTGGAGCTCCGGTTCCCGGGCGAGGCGCTCGAGGCGCTCGGCGGCTGCTGCCACGTCTCCGAACGGCACGAGGAAGCCCGAGACACCGTCATTGACGACATCTCTCGTTCCGCCGACGTCTGTCGCGACGACGGGACGACCCGAGGCGAGCGTCTCGATCGCGCTCACCGGCGTCCCCTCGCTTCGAGACGTGAGCAGGAGAACGTCGAACGCGTGGAACCACGGCCCGACGTCGTTCTGGAAGCCGACGAAGTGGATGCCTTCGACGAGGCTCGAGCTCGCGTGCTTTCTCCTCGAGCGTTGCGCGCTCGGGGCCGTCGCCGATCAGGATCAGAGCGGCGTCGACGCCCCTGTCCCGCAGCTTCCTGATCGTCCTCAGGACGTCCTCGGGCTGCTTCACGGCCGACATCCGGGCGACCCAGCCGACGCAGAAGCGCTCGGGAGGGATGCCGAGGGAAGCGCGAATCGACGCTCCGTCGGAGGCGCCCGCCATGCGCTCGGAGAGCTCGATTCCGAGGCGAACGACGGCGAACCTGGAGGCGGGCGCCACTCCCACCTCGACCAGCTCGTCACGGACCTCGGGGCTCACGGCGACGAGGGCGTCTGTGCTGCGCGCGAGGTTTCGCTCGATCGCCCGGAACGCGTGTGTGCGAAAGGGGTCGAACTCCCCCTTCAGCATGTGTCCGTGGAACGTGTGGACGACGACCGGAGGCCGTGCGCTGCCCGCAAGGCGTGCTGCGGTGCGCCCGATGGTGCCGGCCTTCGCGGTGTGCGTGTGGAGAATATGCGGCCGGTGACGCCGGATCAGGTCGCGGAGGCACTTCACGGCCGCAGCATCCTTGAGAGGCGAGATCTCTCGCTGGAGCCCCGGGACCGACTCGATCTCTATCCCCCGTTGCTCGGCGACGAACGCCATCGATGCCTCGCCTTCGGAGATCGTCCCTGCCGCGAGGGTGGTCGCATACCCGCGCTCGGCGAGACCCTCGCTGAGGTAGGAGACGTGCAGCGAGGGACCGCCGACGTTGAGTCGTGCGATCACGCGCAGAACGCGGATCGGATCGTCGGTGGTTCCCAGCACGGGTGCGAACGGTACCGGGTGTGGGCGAGGGAACGTACACTGCGCCGGTGCCCGTACTGAAGACGGTTTTCTGGGGCTCGCTCGGCGCTCTCGCGTGGACGCATCTCGGCTACCCGGTTGCGGCCGAGATCGCAGCGCGGTTGCGAACGCGTCCCGTGCGCAAGAACGACGAGGCAGAGCCCTCGGTCGCGGTGATCATCGCCGCGTACAACGAGGAACCCGTCATCGAGCGGCGGTTGGAGAATCTCCTCGCGCTCGACTATCCGCCGGAGAAGGTCGAGATCGTGGTCGCCTCGGATGCCTCGTCCGACCGCACGAACGAGATCGTCGCTTCCGTCGCCTCGCGTGAGTCGAGAGTCCGGCTGATCGAGTGCCCACGCGGCGGCAAGGTCGCCGCCCAGAATCGCGGCGTCGCGGAGACGTCGTCGGACGTGCTCGCTTTCTCCGACGGGAACGCAACCTGGGCGCCGGACGCGCTGCGACGGCTCGTCGCGAATCTTGCCGACCCGGACGTCGCGTACGTCTGTGGTCAGCTGCGGCTCGAGACCGCGGCAGGGACGAATCGGGAGGGAACGTACTGGCGGTACGAGATGAAGCTGCGCGAAGCCGAATCCCGCCTCGGCTCGGTGACCGGAGGGAACGGCTCGATCTACGCCGTCAAACGGGAGCACTACATCGAGGTCGATCCGCGCTGGGGCCACGACCTCTCGTTCCCGTACCGCATGGTGCAGGCCGGCCGGCGTGCGGTCTACGAGCCGCTGGCACACGCATTCGAGAAGCCGACGCCGTCGAACGAGACGGAGTACCGGCGCAAGGTACGGATGTTCGAGCATTGCTGGGAGATCACGTTGCGCGGATCGATGTTCCGCGACCTCCCGCCCGGGTACCTCGTCGAGGTCGTCTCCCACCGCCTCCTGCGCTACGGCAGCGGCATCCTCCACCTCGCCCTCCTCGCTTCGAGTGTCGCTCTCGTCGCGGACGGGTGGGCATACGGCATCGTGCTCGCCGGCCAGGTGGCGCTGATCGCGATGGCGGCGGCCGGGATCCCGATCGCGCGTTACTACGTGCTCGTCTCCTGGGCCACGGTCGTTGCGCTCTGGAACTACCTTCGTCGCGGTGTGCCGGCGACGTGGGAGGCAGCGGAGGGAACGCGATGAATCGGCTTCTCGACGTTCTCTCGGCGAGCTTCGGGCTCGCAGTCACGAGCCCGCTCCTCGCTGCGTCGGCGCTTGCCGTCAAGCTCGAGGACGGCGGCCCCGTCCTGTTCCGGCAGACGCGGGTCGGACGCGACGGCATCGATTTCGAGTTGCTGAAGCTCCGCACGATGGTTGTCGATGCCGAGCACAAGGGCGCAGGGTTCGCCGTCGACGCCGGGGACAGTCGCATCACGCGCGTGGGGCGGATCCTGCGGAAGACGTCGGTCGACGAGCTGCCTCAGCTCTGGAACGTCGTCCGCGGCGACATGAGCCTGATCGGGCCGCGGCCGACGCTGCGGTATCAGGTCGAGAAGTACACGGCTCGTCAGCGGAAGCGGCTGGACGTCCTACCCGGCCTCACCGGCTGGGCGCAGATCCACGGCCGGGCGACGCTTCCGTGGGACGAGCGCATCGAGCTCGACGTCTGGTACGTCGAGCATCGAACGCCGCGCATCGACCTCGCGATTCTCCTCCGGACGCCGCTCGCGCTCTTTGGCGGAACCTACAAGGGGCCGCGTGGAGGGTGGCGGCCGGATGGCGACGGGGCGTAGGGCGTTCGCCGGCGTCAGGCGGCTGAGCACGCCGGACTCCCTGGCTGCAGTGCTGATCGGCGTCCTCGCGGTCGTTGTCGTCTACAACGCGTTCCAGTACCCGTCCGTCGCGGGATTCGATGCCGAGGACCACATCCAGTACGCCCGGACGCTTGTCACGGAATGGCGGATCCCGACGGAGCTCCGCAACTACTACACGCCTCCCGGCTTCTTCTTGCTCGCGGGTCCGCTCGTCGAGCTCGGCGACGCGCTTGGCCTGTCGGACGTTGCCGATCTCGGTCAGGTCCTCGACGGCGTCCTTACGGTAGGTACCGCACTCCTGCTCATCGTGCTGAGCTCCGTTGTCTTCCCCGGGCGAGCCTGGCTGCGCTTCGCAGCGGTCGCGTTCTTCGTCGCCTCCCCGATCGTGCTCAAGACGGCAGCGATGTTCCATCCACAGCCGCTCGTCGCTTTCCTCGCAATGCTCGCAATGGTGCTCGCCGCTCGGATGCTCCGCGACGGCCGCTACGGCATCGGCGCGTCGCTCGCCCTCGGGCTCGTGGTCGGGGCGGGGCAGCTCGTGCGCTCGGTCGGGCTCTGGACGCTCGTCGTCGTCTGCATTGCTCTGCTCTCCGCTGCGATCCTCCGCACCGACGAGCGCCGTGCCGCCTTGCGGGCGTTCCTCATCGTCGGCGTTGTCGGGATACTCGTCGCGCTTCCGTGGTACGTCTATCTCCAGACGAGATACTCGAATCCGGTCTTCGGTCGCAGCGCTCCCACGAACCCTGTTCCGGTCGTCGGCCTCGGGCCGGGAGCCTCGGCTGCCCCTGCGCCCTTCAGACTCGTCGCCGCCGCGTCGTTCCCGTCGCAGACGCTCCGGTTCTACCTCGACCCGGGCCTGCCCGAGGTGATCACGGCACCGCATCGTCCTGCTCTCGGCCCGGCGTTCTGGCCGATCCTCTTCACCGATACGTGGGGCGACTACTACGGAACGTGGACGTGGGGCTCGATCCAGAAGCCGATGACAGAGTCGATCGAGAACCGGCTCTCGATCCAGACGATCGTCGGGGTCCTACCAACGTTCCTCGCCGCGGCCGGGTTGTTCGCACTCGCTGCACTTGCGCTCGCCCGGGCGCGAGCCCAGCCGGAGCTCCTGCTCGTGCCACTGCTACCGCTCGTGGCCCTCGCGGGGACGCTGTACTACGCGCACGGCTACCCGAGCGTCGACGGCGACACGGTGAAGGCGCTGTTTCTCCTTCCCGCGGTTCCGGCGTTCGCGCTGTGCTTCGGCTTCGCCGTCGAGACGCTCGGTCGCCGATCGAGGTGGCTGGCGTTCGTCCTTGCACCGCTGCTTACGGTGTGCCTCGTCGTCTCGCTCGCCTTCGGGATCGCATGACCGCGTTCGTACGACCCGCGTGAGTGGCTCTACCTGCGGATAGCACTGGGCGCGGTCGCGCTGATCATGGTCGCCCTACTCGTCGGCTGGAAGGTCAACGACATCGTGCATCCCAGGGCGACCAGGCTCGAGCTCACGGTTGGCTGCCTCACCGGGAGAGGGGTCGTGCCGATCGTCCCGACGGGCGACCCGCTCGCAGAGAGCGCCAGTGCAGGGGCGTTGAAGGCGACGATCGAGGGCAACGATGTGACGGTCGCCCTGGCCGGGTCACAGAAGCAGGCGATCAAGATCGAGGGCTACTACCGCGCGGTGGGCGGCGACCTGGAAGGACGGCTCGAGCGCCGCGACAGGTCGGTCTACCTCTGGGCGTTCCCGTCGTCGCCGACGCAGCGGCAGGCGATGTACGACTGCCAGTACTGACCGCTTGCGTCGACGGCCGATCGAGGATGCCAGTTAGGGCAGTCCTTCCGTCCCGCGAGGCAAACCGACGGCAGCGCAGACGAGATCTTTCCACTCCCGCTCGGTCGTCGACGCTCGCGCACATGCGCGGGATGCCTGCTCACGGCCGGAAGGAGTGAGACACACGTTGAGGCTCGCGGCGATTGCGGTCGGCGTTGCGGTTCCCACAACGTGAACGTACGGCCATCCCAGCGCCGCGGCTTGTGCAGAGACCTTTGCGCCCCCTAACACGGGGTCGAGGGCGACCGCGGGCACGCCACTCTTGAGAGCGAGCACAAGGCCATGAAGGCGTGTCGTTACAACGGCGTCGACGCGAGCGATCACCGATTCAACCTGGGCCGGCGTGCGTCGGGGCGTGCCCTCTCGAACAAGAACCGTGTCAATGTCAACAACTGCTGCGTCAACACACTCCAACGCCTGCGCCATGATCCCTGCGGCTTCGTCGGAGCGCGATGCTTCCCCGTACTCGGATTGCGGATGAACGAGCAGGCGTCCTACTACCGGGACGTGTGCGACATCGGCGAAGAGACTCGGATCAACCCGGCACGCGCCGTTACCGTCTCGCGCCAGGAGGACGTCGAACCGCGACCATCGTTCGGCGATGCTTGGAATCGAGACACCGACTCCGACAACCGTCGCGTGAGGGAACCGCGCCGCTATGGCAGCCGGTCCGGACGCCTCCCAGATTGGACCACAGACGAAGAAGAGGTGCGTGTAGTCATCGGGACGCACTTCTTCCCAGGCGACGCCACCTTCCAAGGGTTGTGCCAACGCGAGGTCAGCCGAGACACCGGCCTCGGTGAGCCAGCGCCGAACAACTTGGGCGGACTCAACATCGCCCGCGGTCGCGCCTCCACCCACGAGGCTGAACCAGCCCGTGAGGAGCACTCTCGGACGTCGCTTGCGGCGGACGAGGCCCGTCAACGCTCCTGCGAGATCTGTCCACATGTCGGCTTGCTCGCTCCTCCCCGCTGCGCGCGATCTTGAAGCAACGTCCCAGCTCGTGGTGGGAGAGCCGAGGGTGGGTAGGGCGAAGCGTAGACCGTGTACGCTCGTGCTCGATGGGCCGCCTTCGCCGCCAAGTCGAGCATACCCGTAACCGTGTGAGACGCCGTTTCGGACTGTCCAGGTCGCCTTCTGGCCCCGACGACCTGCCACGACTCGCTTCGATCGTCGGGCGCGACTGGGCCGAAGCGCCCTACTACGCTGAGGCCGAAGAACACATCGACGCTCAGTGGGAGGCCTTCGTTTGGCCGTTTATCGCCGATGCTGAATTTGCTGTTGTGGTGGACTTGGCCGCCGGGCGCGGGAGGAACTCGGCGAAGCTCGCACCGCTCTGCGGCCAGCTTCACATTGTCGATATCAACTCGACCAATATCGAGTACTGCCAGCGTCGCTTCGCCTCCGCGAGCAACATCAGTTGCCACCTCAACGATGGCTGTACGCTCCCGTTCATCCAGGACAGCAGCGTGACGTTGGTCTACTGCTTCGATGCCATGGTGCATTTCGACAGCGACATCGTCCGGAGCTACTTGGCTGAAACGAAGCGGATCCTTCGCCCGGGGGGGCGTGGTTTCTTCCACCATTCGAACTTCTTCAAGAATCCGGCCGGAGACGTTCACGACAATCCGGGGTGGAGGAACTTCATGTCGGCCGAACTCTTCGAGCACTACGCGTCCAAGGGAGGGCTCACCGTTCGCGGCCAGCAGATCGTCGATTGGGACGCTCCTGCGTCTGACTGCTTCAGCCTCGTCGAGCGCCCGTTGTGAGCAAGCGCGTCTGCCTCGTCGCGAGCGAGATGTTGGGGGCGATCAAGAACGGTGGCCTTGGAACCGCGACGTCCTATCTGGCGCTCGCGCTGGCCGAACAGGGACACGAGGTCGAACTCCTCCACTTCGGGCACACGAGGAAAGTCGTGGGCCCTTGGGCGGAGCGATACTCGGCGGCTGGGATCACAGTCACGCAGCTTCCGCCGCCGTCTATCCCAGTTGCGCCGCACTACCACTGGAACAGCTATGCGGCATTCGAGTACCTTCGCGATCGAACCCATGACGTGATCGTGTTTCAGGATTGGCACGCCCCTGGCTTTGCGTCGATGCGGGCCAAGCAGCTCGGTCTAGCGTTCGAACGAACGACGCTCGTCCACTATTGTCACGGCCCGTCAGCATGGCTCTTCGAGGCGAACAGACGGTTTCTTCAATCGATCGATGTGCTTGCCGCGAGTGTGATGGAACGCGCGTCCGCCGAACTTGCCGACGCCGTGGTCAGTCCGAGTGCCTACTTGCTGAGCTGGATGCGCGAGGCCGGGTGGAACGTACCCGAGCGGTCAATGGTGATTCCGTTGTTCTCCGCCTCCACGGTCCGGCTGGACTCTCCAATGCAACGCGCGACTGACGGTAGGGGCGAGGCGGTGAGCGAGATCGTGTTCTTCGGTCGTCTTGAAGATCGCAAAGGGATAGAGGTGTTCGTCGGGGCGCTGAACGCGCTGGACCCGCGTGATCTACGGGGGCGTCGTCTGGCATTTCTCGGCCGTGAAGACACGTGGACGGCGACTCGCGTCCGTCGAAGCCTGAGTCCTGGCGTACACGAAGCCGTCGACGGTCTCGAGTTCCATACGGGGCTCGCGCAGCAGGAGGCGCTCCAGCGACTGTCACAGTACGGAACGCTTGCGGTCATGCCCTCTCTCACAGACAACTCACCGTGTGTGATCTACGAATGCATGGAACAAGGCGTATCGTTCATAACGAGCGATGCCGGAGGAGGCCCGGAACTCATTCATCCGGCTGATCGCGATCGAGTTCTGTTTCCACCAACACCCGCGGGTCTCGCGTCGGCACTGACGAGGATCCTCCAATCCGACGAGGCCCCTCCGAAGGCGCGACCCAGTTTCGCCGCAGCCGAACTGCATGCCCGGTGGCGCGACATCCTCGAGTACGACTTAGGCACCGTTTCGTTGCCGACATCCGCACCGACTGTCTCCGTCGTTGTCACGCACTACGAGCGACCCGAACTGGTCCAGCATTGCCTCGATGGGCTGCGCCGACAGACATACGCGGGTCTGGAAGTCATAGTCGTGGATGACGGAAGTCCGTCGAACGAGGCAGAGCTGGCATTGGCCGCGCTCGAGGTAGACGAATGGCCATGGCCCTTCCGGGTCATCCGTCAGCAGAACCAGTACCTCGGAGCAGCCCGGAACACTGGTTGGAGGGTGGCGACCGGCGATTTTGTTGCCTTTCTCGACGACGACGACGTCCCATATGACTCGTTTGTCGAGTCGCTCGTCCGCGCACAGCGATCGTCGGGAGCCGAAGTCGTGACATGCGGCATGCGCTTCTTCCATCGCCCGACCGGTCCTCCCGGGGCGGACAAGGACGATCTCATGTGGTTGTACATCGGCGAGCCCCGCGAGCTCGGCGTTGTGCAGAACCAGTACGGAGGATCGTGCTCGCTCTGGCGCAAAGATCTCCTCGAACGTCTCGGCGGGTTCCACGAACAGCATGGTGTGACCTACGAAGACTGGGAACTGCTTGCGCGAGCGAGTCTGCAGGGCGCGAGCGTGGTCTCGGTTCCCGAAGCTCTGATGTGGTATCGAATCGATAGCGGAAGCATGATTCGAACCAAGCGTGAGTACGAGTGCCGGCGGGTGCTCACCGATGCCTTTGCGGCGGAGCTTCCAAGCACACTGCGACTTCTCCCGTCGCTTCTCCACCTTGTCTACAACGATCCGAAGAGTCAGCAGGAGCTCGCGCGCACGCCGATTGGCACGGGGTTTCGGGGCTACGTTGCGCACGGTCGGATTCTTGCCCGCAGATCCGTCGCGGTCGCCAAGTCGGATGGTCTCACGGCGGTCGCACGAAAGGGTGTCGCATGGGTGCGACGGGGGGGCGCTCCCGGTAGCGCCGTCTGATCGCTTCTATTGCCGCGTTCGTGAAGACGTTCGCGCCAGCTCGGAAAGGCGGCCGCGCAAGACGGCCGCGTGAAACTGGGCGTCTGTGACTCGGCCCTGAAGGAATCGGGCGGCTGCACCACCGGCGGATCGAACGATGGATCTGGCAATCGCTGACCGGGGATAGTCGTGCTTCCGCATCAACCTGATCGACGTCGAGCCCTGCACGACAGCCCGTTGCTTCGCGGCACGCGTGAGGTCGGCAAATGGGTCGTGATGGCTGATCGAAATGCGTGGATCAAATTCGAGAACGAACCCGGCATCCAGTGCACGAATGATGTAGTCCACCTCTTCCCCCGAGGCCCAGCGCGTTGGCGCTCCCAACCC
The DNA here is from genome assembly GCA_963741655.1 of uncultured Thermoleophilia bacterium. Lineage (GTDB taxonomy): Bacteria > Actinomycetota > Thermoleophilia > Gaiellales > Gaiellaceae > Gaiella. The sequence continues at coordinate 270,728 of CAVUIQ010000004.1, read as the reverse complement.
CAGGTCCTCGTCGAACGCGCCGACCCGGTCGGTAACGGAAGAGCGGAGGAAGATGGCGGCGGCGCTGACCCGGTTCCAGATCGTGTCTCGATCAAGTGTCCCAGGTTCGCTGCCCCAACGCATCCGTCCCGGGTCTCCACTCGGGTCGCGTACGCGCCCGAGAAGTCCGTCCTTGTCCGGGTTATGAGCGAAGTACGCCGTTACGTCGGCCACCAGTTCGCGGCCGTACACGCAATCGTCGTCGGGAAAGGCGACGATTGTGGCTTGCAGGTGACGGAGGCCGATGTTGCGGGCTCGCGAAAGTCCGATGCCGCCCCGGTCACGAATGTGGAGGATGTTGAGCCCGGGGTAGCTTCCGAGAACCGGCACGAGTCGATCGTCGACGTTCTGGTCGACGACGATGAGTCGGAACTCGCGGGAGGTCTGGGTTTCAAGCCCCCGAAGGAATGCGTCGGGCTCGTCGCTGCGTCCCTTCGTCGCCAGAAGAAGATCGACAACCGGGTGTCGATGAGAAGATTCGCTACCTCCATAGCTGTTCGTCACCCGGCGCCTGCAAGGCGGCGGTAGTGGTCAACGACATGCGCTGGAGGGCCGAGAGCCTCGACCTTTCCAGCGCGGAGGAGCAGTGCGCGATCGCAATGAAGCTCGATCGTGCCGAGGTCGTGGGTGACCAGCACGATCGTCTTGCCCGACTCTCGGATCTGCGCCAGCGTTGAGAAGCACTTGTCCTGGAAGTCCTGATCGCCGACGGCGAGCACCTCATCAAGGAGGAGGGTGTCGAACTCGACCTGGATCGCAACTGAATACGCGAGCCGCACGCGCATTCCAGACGAGTAGTTCTTGACCTTCTGATCGATAAAGCGTTCAAGGCCTGCGAACGAAACGATCTCATCGAACCGCTCGTCGATCTCCTTCAGCGTCAAACCCATCAATGCACCATTGATTCTCACGTTGTCGCGGCCGCTCAGCTCGTCGTTGAATCCGACCCCGAGCTCGATGAAGGGTGAAAGCCGGCCATCGATGCTCACGGACCCGGCGTCGAATGGATAGATCCCGGCGAGGATCTTCAAGAGGGTGCTCTTTCCACTCCCGTTTGGCCCGATCACACCGAAGAACTCCCCTCGTTCGATCGAGAACGTCACGTCTCTGAGCGCATCGTTTCGGTCGTAACCGACCTTGCGAAATGGGTGGAGGAAACGCTCCTTCAGCGTGTCGCGGCGTTCGTGTGGGATCGCAAACGACTTGCTCAACCGGACCGCTTTGATCGCTGGCTCGGTCATGAACGCTCCGCGAGGTACGGGGACTCACGTCGGTACAGCATGACCGCAATGAGAGTCAGAACGAGGAGAAACGCGAGCGGGATGAGCCGCCCCCACGGAGTCCCATACACCTCGGTTGCTGTGATCTGAGGACCAGGGATCACAATGGCTCGGATGTCCTGCATGATCTGAACGAACGGGCTCAGGAAGGCGATGGGCTTGGCCCACGGCGGCAAGAAGTAGACGGGGTAGATAATCGGCGAGGCATAGAACAACAGCTGCAGGAATAGCTCCCAGAGCTGGCCAACATCGCGGAAGCGAATGTAGACGGTGGACAGGATGATGGCCATAGCCGCGAGCAAGAGATAGAGCTCAAGGAGCAAGAATGGAAGCAGGAGCCACTGGAGCGTCGGGACGACGCCGTCGATCACCACGAAGACGCCCACTACTACAGAGTTGATACAGAACGTGATCGCCGTCGTAATCGTCGTGGCGAGGGGAATGACGAACCGGGGGAACGCGAGCCGGCGGAGCACGCCCGCGCTCGCGGCGAACGAATACATGGCCAGCGTCGTGGCATCAGCGAAGTACGACCACAGGACGATTCCGAGGAGAAGATAGAGCGCATAGTGCTCGAATCCGACGGTCAGCTTGAAGAAGCGCCCGAAGACCACGAAGAGAATCGCGAACGTCCCGAGGGGTTTCAGCCATGACCAGACGTAACCGAGGACGGAATCCGAGTACTTCACCTTGAAGTCGGCTACCGAGACGACGCGCATGACGCGCGCCACGTACCTGAGGGCCGCCTGAGTACTACCGGGGGAACGCTCAGCTGATGTCCGCGCGGCCATGGCGGCGAAGGCTAGCCGAAGGGTTAGCGTCGTCCTCCACGGTCGACAGCGTCAAAGTACAGTCCCTCCTGGATCTCCACAATCCGCTCCCAACTGTTCTCGTGCGCGACTTGACGTCCGCCGTTGGCGAGGGCCGCGGCTAGCTGTGGGTCATGAATCACACGGAGGATCGCGTTGGTGATCGCCGTCGGGTCGTAGGGGACGACGAGCGCCCCTCGTGGTGCAAGAATATCCGCCACTCCGCAGCGGTCCGTCACGATGACGGGTGTTCCCGAGGCGGCGGCTTCAGCTGCGACCATGCCGAAGCTCTCCCCGGCAGAAGGCAGCACGAACAGGTCCGCGGCGGCATAAAGAGCGAAGGGCCGGTCGCTCACCGTTGCCTGCAGGTGGTGAACACGACCTGTCGTGCGGGGATCGCTGCGGGCCTTATCGACCAGTCGTGCGACCCCGTGACGATCGTCGGGGCCGGCGAGAACCAGATGCATCTCGGGGATGAGGAGCGTTGCCGCTATCAGGTGTTCGATTCCCTTGCCCGCCGCGATCCGCCCGACATAGAGCACGACGCGTCCGTTGAGTTCGATGCCTAGCCGCCTCCTAAGCTGGGTGCGGGCCTCCGGATCTGGGTTCATCGGTTGCGGGAACCCATTCCCTCTGATGACGACCCGTGCGGGATCAGCACCAGCCTCGAGTATTTCGCCGCGCTCGAACTCCGATGTGGCAACGATCCACGCGGCGGAGTCGGCCACGTTTCGGACGACCGTCGCGTCGAAGAGCCTCTTGAGTGCCACCTTGCGGAGCTTCGGCTTGTACATCCCCAGCGGCTCGAAGATGTAGGGAACGTCGCGGCGGCGACACCAGGTGGCCACGGCCGTTGTCACGACGTCGCGGTACCCGAAGACATGTGCGACGTCGGGACGCTCGTGCTTGTGGAGTTCCCACGGGAGCGTGGGCGTAATGCCCATCCATCTGTAGCGCATTGGAGTGCTCAAGTAGCGCACGGTGACGCCGTCCACCACGCGTGACGTGGTCTGCAGCGAACCGCGGTCATGGAGATCAACGATGCTCGTCGTGAGCACGCCCACGGCGTGCCCGCGCGCAACCATGCCCTGATTGAGCTCGCGAGCCATCCACGTGGGACCGCCGAACGCGACTGCGGGCCAGTAGGTCGGTGACGCAAACAGGATGCTCATCGGATGCGCGGGGGTGTTCATCCTCCAGACGTTAGCCTTGATGGGTGCCATCGCCGCCTCAGCGCTCGCAAGCGCCTCCTCGTGCTCAACCAGTACTACTGGCCCGGGGTCGAGGCGACTGCTCACCTGCTCACCGACCTCTGCGAAGGCCTGGCGGAGACGTACGACGTCCACGTCGTCACCGGCGTCCTGCACGAGCACGAAGACGAGCCGCGCTGGTTGAGCAGGAACGGGGTCACGATCCACCGCGTCCGGTCGACGGCCTACGACCGATCGGGCCTTGCGGCGCGGGCGGCGAACTACTTCACCTACCTCGGTGTCGCGTTCGGGCGGGGCCTCATTGCCGAGCCGCCCGATCTCGTCCTCTGCATGACCGACCCGCCGATGGTCGGATCCGTCGGGCTTGCCGTGGCGCGTCGGTTCCGCGTTCCACTCGTCGTTGTCTGTCAGGATGTTTTCCCCGAGACGGCGGTACTGCTCGGACGGCTGACGAACCCTGCGGCGGTCGCCGTGTTGAGGAAGGTTGTCAACTCGTATCTCCGCCGGGCCGATCGGGTGGTCTCGATCGGTGAGACGATGAGCCGGCGGCTCGTCGCGAAGGGCGCCCCGGAGAGTCGGGTTGTCGTGATCCCCAACTGGGTCGACTTCGACGAGATCACCCCGCAGCCGCGCGACAACGCCTGGGCACGTGAGCACGAGCTCGTCGGTCGCTTCGTCGTGATGCACTCGGGTAACGTCGGCCACGCACAGGACATCGAGACGCTCGTGCGCGCCGCCGTGAGGGTGCGAGACCTCGAGCGCGTCGAGATAGTGATCATCGGCTTCGGCGCCCGGCACCGCGCGATGATGCAGCTCGCCAGGGATCTCGACGCAACGAACGTGCGCTTTCTGCCCTATCAGCCGCGCGAGGTCCTGTCGGAATCGCTCTCGGCGGCAGACGTTCACTTCGTTGGTCTCGCGCGTGGCCTCGCCGGCTTCGTCGTTCCGAGTCGGATCAACGGCGTTCTCTCTGCCGGGCGCCCTGTCATCGTCTCCGCGGACGCCGACAGCGAGACCGCACAACTCGTCAGCGCGGCATCGTGCGGGATCGCCGTACCGGCGGGCGATGTTGCTGCCGTTGCGGATGCCATACGCAAGGCGCACGCCGGTGACATGGATCTCGAGGCGCTCGGCTCTTCCGGGCGGGCCTGGGTCGAGCGAAACCGTGGGCGCGATGCAGCGGTCGACCGCTATCGGGAACTTCTCGACGACCTGTTGGGCGCGGGGAATCCGGACAGGCCGGTCGGATGAACTCCGGGAATCCCACCGCGTGACTCTTCCGGGACGCTTGCCTCCCGTCGGGGCGAGTACCCTCTGTCGGCATGACGGCCGTGCTCTTTACCTGTGCGGGACAGCGCGTCGACATCGTCACGGCCTTTGGCCGAGCCGGTGCGACGACGGTTGCCGCCGATGCCGACCGGTTGGCTCCGGCGCTGTATCACGCCGACCGCATGGCGCTCGTGCCGAGCGTCTCCGATTCATCGTACGTTCCTTCCCTGGCCCGCCTCGTCGTGGAGCACGAGATTCGCCTCGTCGTGCCCCTGACCGATCTCGACCAGGAAATTCTCGCTGAGCACGCTTCCGATCTTGCACCAGCACTCGTGCTTGCACCCGCCGCAGAGGTATCGAGGACGATGGGAGACAAGTACCTGGCGCATCTCTTCTTCGACGAACGCGGGATCGCAAGCCCCTCCACGTGGCTCCCACGAGACGTGCCCGCCGACGCCTCCTACCCGTTGCTCGTGAAGGTGCGCAAAGGCTTTGGATCCCGCCATATCTACAAGGCCGACACGGCAGATGAGCTCGCGTTCTTCCTCGCGCACACCCCTGTCGACTCGATGGTGCAGGCGCTGTGCCGGGGCGAGGAGTTCTCGATCGACGTCTTCTGCGATCTCGACGGCCGCTGCCTGAACGCGATCCCGCGCACGATGATCCAGTCGAAGGGTGGAGAGTCGATCAAGGGCATGTCGATCCAGGATCCGGAGCTGATCGCGCACGGTGCCCGCGTTGCGGAGGCAATCGGCATCGTCGGCCCCGCCAACATCCAGTGCTTCCGTGAAGCAGACGGATCGCTCCCGGTGACCGACGTGAATCCCCGCTTCGGGGGCGGGTTTCCGCTTCCGCTTGCTGCCGGCAGCCGCTATCCGGAGCTCGCGCTCGCGCTCGCGCGTGGTGAGCGTCCAGAGCCACGACTCGGCGACTTCCGCGCCGGGGTCGTGATGACGCGCTTCTTCTCGGACATCTGCCTTGTCGAGGCGGACGGCGTTCTTCGTCCCGTGGACTAGTGCACTAGTACTCGATCGAAACGCTCGAGCGTCCGCCGCGCGGTGCCAGCTTCAGCACGATCCCGCCGGACGGTGCTGGGCGGACCAGCCATCCCTGCTTTGCGCGCCGGAGCGCGGCTGCCGACGACGACCTCGCGATCGCCTTGCCGTCGATCGTGATCCGTGACGGGCGAACGCCTGTCGACGACGACGACCTGCGTTTCACGTCGTGCCCTCGTGAGCTCGGAGCTTCGTCGTGGATGACGGTCACCGCCGCCTTGATCGAGCCGTACTCGACCGACGAGCCCGAGGCTGGCTCGGCCCCCTGGCGCGACGAGCCAGCCGCCTCGACCCGCCCTGAACTGATCGTTCAGCTCCCAACCTTGTTGCCAGATAGCCGGCTCGCGGAGGTTGAACGGGATCGCTGCCCCCTCGCGGAGGTAGAGCGGAAGCGTCTCGAGCGGCGTCGGCCTGCGAAGTGCGATCAGGCCCCTGCCGCACTCGCCCGGTTCCGAGATCGACCCAACGCCCGGGAGGCAAGTAGACGTCGGCGATTGATCCTGGCCGGGTCACGGGTGCCGCGAGGAGGTCGGGCCCGACGAGCAGCTCAGTATCAGCGGCCCACGACCGCTCGTCCGTCGGGTACTGGAGCGCGAGCGGACGCAGGATCGGAACTCCCGTCGACGCGGCGCGGCGCGCGAGCTCGTAGTGATAGGGAAAGAGCTCGTAGTGGAGGATCGCTGCAGCTCGGAGACCGTTCATTGCAGCGGCGCCGAGCTTCCAGGGCGTCGCGTTGAGTCCGGTACCTCCGATCTCGAAAACCGGAGAGACAGCGCCGAACTGGCTCCAGCGCACAAAAACATCGGCACTTGGCGAGCTCGAGGTAGCCGCCGACGTCGGAACCCCACGTGGAGTGGCCGACGAGCCCTGCGGTCTGGCCGCTGTGGATGGCGTTCTCCAGACCATTCCAGTCGCCAGTCAGATCGCCGGACCAGGTTCCGGTTGCGGTTCGTTGTGAGCCAGTAAAGCCGGATCGGAAGAGTGCTGGCACTGCCTTGCCCCGCACGGAGCGCGACGCTCGATCGATTGCACCCGCGAGGAGGAGCGGATAGGCGTTGTGCACGTCGTTGCCGTTGCCGTTTGCGAGGAACCGCAACTCGAAGTCCACCTCATCACCGCGATCGACCTTGAAGCCGTCGATCCCCGTTGCAAGGAGGTCACGGAGGCGCTGCTCGAAGATCCCCGTGACCGCAGGATCCGTCAGGTCGATCGCCTGGTACGAACCGAAGCCGTGGAGGCGGTTTTCGCGGATAGAGGTCGCGACCGCAGGCGGTACTGACCAGCGGAGAGACCCACATCATCACGCGGATGCCACGATCGTGAAGATCAGCGATTGTGCGTTGTGGGTCGGCGAACAGGTCACGGGTCGAACTTCATCGAGCCCACACATTGTCCGGCCTCCCACGGGTTGTCGACAATCAACCAACCCAGAGGGATGCGCGCAGCGGCAAACTGATCGGCGTCCTCTGTCAGCTCTGCTTCAGTTCCAATCCGGTCGCGCCACTTCGTCAACGCGAACTGCCGCGGTTCCGGTAGCGGGGGCTTCCCTGTCCGCGCAGCGTACGCCCTGACGACCTGCTCCGGTGTGCCCGCATAGATCTCGTATGTCAGCGATGCAGTCTTGAAGCACGCCTGAACGACCGCTACGCGGAAGGCGACCTCGCAAGGGTTGGTGCCGAGTTCACACTGGGGAACGTCGGCAACCGTGCCAAACGCCATGCGGCCGACCGCGGTTGTCGCGAACCGGACGCCGTAGCCGCGAGAGCTCAGGAAGAACGGCGCGGGCTTGGTGGTGTCGCATTCGTGCCATACCTTGATCGGGACGATCTGCCCCCGCAGATCAACGAAGTCGCGCCGCTCTCCCGTCCCGAGGAAATGCTCGGACGCAACCGAGTCGAAGGCCTCGTAGACGGTCCGGACATTCGTCGCTGCTGTCCCGAGGTCGAGCCCGACCCGGAGTCCGGTCGGCGTGCGTGAAACCGTGACCGTTGCGGTGCGCTCGGGCTCGGTGGTCGCGACCGTGTACGTCGCGCCGTTCGATGAAGCCTTCTCCGCGATCAGCGTCGTGAGGCTGTGGAACTCTCCGCCCTCGTGGATGCGGTAGCTCAACCGAGCGCCGGCCCCGGGGGTGCCGAGGCGCTCGCGCGCGAGAACGGCGCCGTTCCTGTACACGGTGATCCGAAACGGCGACGGCTCGACCTTCCACGTGAGGCTCGAGTCGGTCGCCCGCCCCGGCGTGCCGCTCATGAGGGCAATTCCCCCGGCGGCGAGAATGGCGAGGGCGACGGTTCGCACGGCGCCGGCACGGTAGCGTGCGTCCGGCCCGGATGGCATCCGTCGAAGCTCGGGGCTCCGCTCCTCCGGCACGCTCTCGCTACCCTCGGCAGGAGCCGATGACGTTCAACCCTGGAACCGACCGGTCGATCACCGGGCTGCGACCCTGAGCAGAGGGAAGAAGACACTCTTCACCTCGCTCGGGGTGATCGTCCTCGTCGTTGTCGCGGCGGCCGGGTTCGGCGCCGGCTACGTCGTCGCGAAGAAGCAGGAGAGCGCGGACGTACAGGGGAACTCGACCCAGGAGTTCATCGAGACGCAGGCGCCGACACCGAAGCCGCCACCGCTCCCCGGGATCGCCTGGCCGATGTGGGGCTTCGACGCGGTTCACAACCGCATCTCGCCGTATCCGCACCGTCCCCCGTTCCGCATCGCGTGGTCGTTCGGAGCCAAGCAGCTCGTCGAGTTTCCGCCCGCCGTCGCCTACGGGCGGGTCACCTTCACGAACAATCCTGGCGTCACCTTCTCGCTCGATGCGAAGACCGGCAAGGAGGTCTGGCGTCACAAGGCAAACCGCTGTACGGCGTCGAGTCCTGCGGTCAACGACAAGCTCGTCTTCCAGTCGTTCCTGAACGGCCCGCCGTGCAACTCGAGTGCGTCGCCCGACGTGCTCACGGGCCAGGTCGTTGCCTTCGACGCGCTCAGCGGCAAGGTGCGCTGGCGTACCGTGATCGGCCCGACGGAGTCGTCGCCGCTCGTCCACCAGGGACGCGTCTACGTCGGCGACTGGCGCGGCCGCGTCTACGCGCTGAACGAGAAGACGGGCCGCATCGTCTGGAGCTTCCGGACCGGCGGTAGGGTCAAGGGTGCGGTCGCCGCGCTCGGGAACCGCGTCTTCGTGGGCTCCTACGACGGGCGGCTCTACGCCCTCGACTCTCGCACCGGGGCGCTGCAGTGGCGCTCGTCGTCACAGGGGCGCCTCGGCGGGCTCGGTCGGTTCTACTCGACGCCGGCGGTCGCCTACGGCCGCGTCTTCATCGGCTCGACGGACGGCAAGGTGTACGCGTTCGGCGCCACGACGGGCGACCTGCTCTGGTCGCGTTCGACCGGCGGGTTCGTCTACTCGTCTCCGGCCGTGTGGGAGAAGCTCGTGCTCGTCGGCTCCTACTCGGGGAGCTTCTACGCGCTCGATGCCGCCACCGGGGAGGTGCGCTGGCGCTTCCGCGGCGGGAGGGCGCATCTCGGGAGCGGCGACCGTGATGGGAGGCAACGTCTACTTCGCGACGCTCTCGCGCCGGACGTTCGCGGTCAACGGCCGCACAGGACGGCAGGTGTGGTCGTTCCCCGACGGTCAGTACTCGCCGCTCGTCGCCGACGCCGATCGCGCCTACCTGATCGGTACGGCAAGGATCTTCGCGCTGACCGAGAAGCGCTGACGCGCCGAGCGCCTCGTCTACAGTTCCGCCGATGCGCTATCTCGTCACCGGTGCGGCCGGGTTCATCGGCTCCCACCTCTCGGAGGCACTCCGCGAGGACGGGCACGACGTCGTCGGCCTCGACTGCTTCACCGACTACTACGACGTCGAGCTGAAGGAGGAGAACGCGCGGGGATTGGACCTCCGGCGCCTCGACCTCGCGCGCGACCCGATCGACCTCGAAGGCTTCGACGGGGTCTTCCATCTCGCGGGACAGCCGGGGGTGCGGAGCTTCGGCGATGTCTTCGAGACCTACCTCGATCGGAATGTGCTTGCCTCCCAGCGGCTCTTCGAGGCTGCGGCACGCGACGGCGTCAGGGTCGTCTTTGCGTCCTCGTCATCGGTCTACGGGGATGCGGAGGCGTACCCGACCGCCGAGACGGTGCGCCCTCGGCCGGTATCGCCGTACGGCATCACCAAGCTCACGTGCGAGCATCTCGCCCGGGCGACCGCGCGCAGCTTCGGTCTCGATGTCGTCGTCGCCCGGTACTTCAACGCGTACGGCCCGCGCCAGCGGCCCGACATGGCGTTCACGCGCATCGCCATGTGTCTCGCCGAGGGTCGCCCGTTCGACCTGTTCGGCGACGGTCACCAGTCGCGCAGCTTCACGTACGTCGGCGACGTCGTCCGTGGGACGATCGCGGTGATGGAGGGTGGACGCGGGACGTACAACGTCGGCGGCGGCGAGGAGGCGACGATGCTCGAGACGATCGCGATCTTCGAGGAGCTCGCGGGGCGGGAGCTCGAGATTCGCCGCCATCCTGCGGTACCGGGTGATCAGCGCCGCACGAAGGCCGACACCTCCCTGATTCGGGCCGAGCTCGGCTGGGAGCCGACGACGACGCTTGCGCGACGGCCTCCGCGCCCAGTGGGAGTGGGCCGCTGCTAGGGTCGCGGCGCGATGAGCGCCCCGGCGACGCCAGATCCCGACGCCGAGCGGGAGGTCGATCTCCGCTCCGCGTGGACGCGGATCACGGCGCGCTGGTGGTTGCCGGTGGCCGGCCTCGTGATCGGCGCGATTCTCGGCGTGATCGTCTCGGTCGGTGGGGGTGAGGTCTTCCGCGCGACCACGCTGCTCTACCTCGGGCAGCCCTTCACGACGTCGGGCGGCGGGCAGATCCAGAGCATCGCGACGAACCCGAGAACCGTCAATCGGATCATCACACTCGGAGGCTGCGCTGCGACGTGCGAGCGCCGTCAGCGGCCTCACCGTCGGGCAGCTCCGTGGCAACGTCTCCTCGGCAGCGATCGTGACGGCCGGCCAGGCCAGGAACGTCTCGCCACTCGTCGAGATCACGGTCAAGGCGCCTACCGGCAGGCAGGCCGCGCTGGCGTCGAACTCGCTCGCGAACTCGGTCGTCGGCGTCGTCTCGGTGTACGTCGACCAGAAGATCAAGCTACTGAACGAGCAGATCGTCGCGAGCAAGGCTGAGCTCAAGGCGATCGATGCGCGGGTCTCGGCCGCGGTCAAGCAGCAGCAGGCGATCCTCGCCGACACGTCGCTCTCCTCGATCGAGAAGCTGACTGCGGTCAGCATCTCGAACAACACGATCAGCTTCTCCGAGCAGCGGCGCGGGACGGTGCAGCAGGAGCTGTACCAGAACCAGCAGCTGCTCTCGCTCGCCGAGAACGTCGAGGTGAGCAAGATCGTGCAGCCGGGCGTTGCCGCCAAGACGACGGCGACGAGCCGCCGCAACGCGGCCGCGATCGGCGGGCTGATCGGCCTCCTGCTCGGAGCGCTCGCGGCGGCGATCGCCGACCCCTTCCTGCAGAGAAGGAACGCGCGGAGCAAGGAGTAGCCGCGATGGTCGAGGGCAAGCGTGTAGCCGTCGTCGTTCCCGCGTTCGAGGAGGAGCATCTCGTCGCCGAGACGCTGCGCGGGATTCCCGATTTCGTCGACCGGATCTACGTCGTCGACGATGCGTCCCCGACGGAACGGCCGAGCAGGCGCGCGCGGTCGGTGACGCGCGCGTCGAGGTGATCGTGCACGAGCAGAACGGGGGCGTCGGCGCCGCGATCGTCACGGGCTACCTGCGGGCGCGGGAGGAGCGGATCGACGTGACGTGTGTGATGGCAGCCGACAACCAGATGGATCCCGAGGAGCTCGTCGAGCTCGTCGAGCCGGTCGCCCGCGGCGAGGTCGACTACACGAAGGCCAATCGCCTGATCACGGGCGAGGCCTGGAAGCTGATCCCGCACTCGCGCTACCTCGGCAACGCCGTGCTCTCGCTGCTCACGAAGATCGCCTCCGGCTACTGGCACGTCGCCGACTCGCAGGCCGGCTACACGGCCCTCTCGCTCGCGGCGCTCGACAAGCTCGATCTCGAGCGGATCTACCGGCGCTACGGCTTCCCGAACGACATGCTCGTGCACCTGAACGTCGTCTCTGCGAGCGTGCGCGACGTGCCCTCGCGACCGATCTACGGCGTCGGCGAGCGCTCCGGGATCCGCATCCGACTATGTCGCCCCGCGGATCGCGTGGCTGCTGTTCAAGGGCTTCTGGTGGCGGATGAAGGAGAAGTACGTGATCCGCGACTTCCACCCGCTCGTCTTCTTCTACGTGCTCGGCACGCGTGATGACCGTGCTCGGCCTCGCCCTCGGTCTCGTCGTCGCCTGCTCGCGGATCTTCTTCGACAACGAGATCACGACCGCGACGATCGTGCTCGTCGCGCTGCTTCTGATCTCCGGCACGCAGTTCACGCTGTTCGGGATGTGGTTCGACCAGGAAGCGAACAAGGAGTTGCGTTGAGCGACACGCTGGAGACGCGCGGTTCGGAGAACGACGAGCGGCGGTGGCGGCTCACGCTCGGCCTCCTCGTCGGTGTCCGCGTCACGATTCCGCTCGTGACGCTCGCATTCTCGGGACACGCGTTGCCGGGACTCCCGGCGTATCGCTATCAACCGCTGAACGGCGACTCGTTCGTCTACTACGCGGCGGCGAGGGAGTTCATCGCGTCGTTCCTCCGCGTGAGCAAGCCGCTCATGGTTCTGGCCGTCGTCCTCGTCGTGGCAGCCTTCGTGATCGGCGTCCGCTGCTGGCGTCGAGAGCCGCAGCGACGTGCGCTCGCGGTGCTCCTCCCGGCCGCCGCGCTGTCGCTCGCCCTGACGTTGCCGATCCACGAGATGCGCATCCAGGGCGGCGGAACGATCGGCTGGTCGATGCTTCTGGCCATCCCGCTGCTCCCGATTCGCGCCGTCGGACTCGAACCCGAGCCCCGACGTCGCCTTCGTCTTCGGCCTTGCGTTCTCGCTCGTGGCGATTGCGGTCTCCGTCGTTGCAACGGCGTACGTCGGCCTCTACGCAACGGGCCGCCGTTCGGTTGGGCTCGTCGCGAGCGGCTCTGCTCACCGTGTGGCCTCTCGTCAGCGGCCACCTCGTCGGGCATTCCGCGTGGGAGAACGGGCAGTGGAACGTCGACGTCGGGCTCCACCTCTACACGGAGCCGCTCTCGACGGCGCTCGTCCTGGTCTCTGTCGCGATTCTCCTCCGGCCTGCGACGCAGTCAGGAGGGCTCGCCGCCGCCGGCCTGGCTGCCGGGTACGCGACGGCGACGAGGCTCACGAACGGATTCGTCGGGATCGTGCTGGCGCTCCTCGTCGCACTGCGGTTCGGGCCGCGCAGGGCGATCCCCTACGCGGTCGGTGGCCTGATCTCGGCTCCCCTCGTCGTCGTCTTCTGGCCGAAGGGGTACATCGGCATGTTCGACGGGAAGGCGCCGCCGACATTCCATCCCTGGTCGTTGTCGTACGCCGGCGATGCGTGGGGAGACTCGCTCATCTTCACACCGCGCCTGTTGCTGATCCTCCTCCCGCTCTTCCTCGTCGGGTGTTTCGTGATCCGCGATCGCTGGGTTCTGGCTGTCGTCCTCACGCCGATCGTCGTCAACGTCGTCATCTACAGCTTCTACTACGTCACCGCGATTCACCCCCGATTTCTCTACGTCACGTTGCCGTTCGTGTTCGTCCTCGAGGCCGCCGGGCTCATCGCGATCGGCGACGCGATCAGCCGTCGCCGGGCGGGTCGGCGCGAGGTACGCGTTGTGTAAGCGTTGACGGGTAGCAGGCGGCCGAAGCGGGTAGCATCGGGGGATGCCAACCTCGGTTGTAACCGGTGGAGCCGGGTTTCTCGGCTCGCACCTGTGCGAGGCACTTCTCGCGCGGGGCCACCGGGTCGTGTGTGTCGACAACCTCGAGACCGGCTCGCTCGCGAACATCGAGCACCTTCGTGGAGACGCCTTCGTCTTCCAACCGCACGACCTGACGGAGCACGTTTCCGTCGACGAGCCGGTCGACTTCGTCTATCACCTGGCGAGCCCCGCCAGCCCGATCGACTACCTGCGGCTACCGCTGCAGACGCTCAAGGTCGGTTCCTACGGCACGCACAATGCACTCGGCCTCGCCAAGGTGAAGCGCGCTCGCTTCTTGCTCGCCTCGACGAGCGAGGTCTACGGTGACCCTCAGGTGCATCCGCAGCCGGAGACGTACTGGGGGCATGTGAACCCGATCGGGCCGCGCGGCGTCTACGACGAGGCGAAGCGGTACGCCGAGGCGCTGACGATGGCCTACCACCGGCAACAGGGTGTCGACACTGCGATCGTGCGGATCTTCAACACGTACGGGCCTCGCATGCGTCCCCACGACGGTCGCGCGATTCCGACCTTCATGCGTCAGGCGCTCGAGGAGAAGCCGCTGACGGTGTTCGGGAGCGGCTCGCAGACGCGAAGCTTCTGCTTCGTCGACGATCTCGTTCGCGGGCTGATCCTGCTCGCCGAGTCGGGCGAGCACCTCCCGGTCAACATCGGGAACCCAAAGGAGATGACGCTCCTCGAGCTCGCCGAGGCGGTTCTTCGCACGACCGGGTCGTCGAGCCCGATCGTGTTCGAGGCGCTCCCCGTCGACGATCCCCAGGTCCGACAGCCGGACATCACCCGGGCCCGGCAGCTTCTCGGCTGGGAGCCCGAGATCGAGCTCGATGACGGCCTCCGGCGAACGCTCGCATCGCTCGGAAGAAGCGCCGCAGTTGCGTAGAGCCGCTCTCATCCTGGCCGCGGCAGCTCTCGTCGCGGCCCTCGTCGGTGCGTCTACGGCGCATGGGGCGAAGTCCGTCCAGAGGTCGAAGTTCATCCAGAAGGGGATCTACGACGACTCGCAGATCCTGTACGGCAACCCGGACAAGGTGTTTCCGGTGCTCCAGCAGGCTGGCACGCAGCTGATTCGCGTCAATCTCTGGTGGGGCGGGCCGAACGGGGTCGCCCGTCGGCGCCCGGCCGTCGCGTCGAATCCGGCAGACCCTGCCTATGACTGGGCCACCTACGACCGGACGGTTCGGTATGCGAACGCCTACAAGATCGGCGTCATCTTCACGGTCATCGGCACCCCGGCCTGGGCGAATGGGTCTGCGGGCTGGAACGCCGCCCCGTCGCGCGCGGCCGATCTGCAGGCGTTCGTGACGGCGGCGGCTCGTCGCTATTCGGGACGCTACAAGCTTCCGGACGGGACCGTCGCCGAGCGCGTGACCAAGTGGATCGCCTGGAACGAGCCGAACAACCCGGTGTTCATGAAGCCACAGTGGGTTGCGGCCGCGAACGGCAAGTGGGTGATCCAGAGCGCGATCGACTACGCGAAGATCTGCAACGCCGTCGTCCGGGGCGTGAAGTCGGTGACCTCTTCCAGCAAGGTCGCGTGTGGCGTCACCGTCCCCGAGGGGCAACAACCAGCCTGGGACGAGTCGCACCTCGACGTCGCCGCTGGCCTTCCTCCGGGCGATGAAGAAGGCGGGAGCGACGGGCTTCGACGCGTACGCGCATCACCCGTACTACGGCGCACCTTCCGAGACGCCGTCGACGAAGCCTCCGCCCGGGAAGCGCGGACAGGCGCCGACCGCCGTCACGCTCGGCAACCTGGACGTGCTGACGCAGGAGCTTCAGCGGCTGTACGGCAACGTCCGGCTCTGGGTGACGGAGTACGGCTACCAGACGAATCCGCCCGACAAGCAGTACGGCGTCTCGCAGGCGCGTCAGGCGCTCTACATGAAGCAGGCGTGGGCGAAGCTCGCTGCGAACCCGCGCGTCGACATGATGATCTGGTTCCTCCTGCGCGACGAAGCGCGCGTGGATGCAGGCTGGCAGTCCGGGCTCTACACCGTGAGTGGCGCCCGTAAGCTCGCGCGAGAGACCTTCGAGCGGCTCGTACCGTAGAGGACCGGGTCGGGCTCAGCCTTCGTGGAGGATGCTGTCGACCGTACGACGCAGGCCCTCGGAGAAGGGCACGACGGGGTCGTACCCGATCATCCTCCGCGCCTCCGAGATGTCCGCGAGTGACGCGCGAACGTCGGCCGGTTGCGCCTCGACGAAGATCCGCTCGACGGGAAGCTCGATCATCTTGCCGATCAGATCCGTTGCGCGGTTGATCGTCTCCGAGACACCCGTGGCGATGTTGAGCGACATCCCGTTGACACCGGGTGCCTCTGCCGCGAGCAGGTTTGCGCCGACGACGTTGTCGACGAACGTGAAATCGCGAGACTGCTCGCCGTCACCATGGACCGTCACCGGCCGGCCGTCGGCGATCAGGCGGATGAAGCGAGGTACGACGGCTGCGTACTGGGAGTTCGGATCCTGCAGCGGGCCGAAGACGTTGAAGTACCGGAGTGACACGGTCTCCATGTCGTAGACCCGGCTGAAGCTCGTGCAGAACCGCTCGGCCGCGAGCTTCGCGACCGCATAGGGGGAGATCGGATCCGGCGACTGATCCTCGGTTCGAGGGAGCACGCCGCTGTTGCCGTAGACCGATGACGAGGACGCGTTGACCACCCGGCGAACGCTTTCGTCCCGGGCAGCGAGGAGCACGTTCAGCGTGCCCTCGATGTTCACGGCGGTCGTCGTCAGAGGATCCTGAACCGAGCGCGGCACGGAGGGCAGAGCCCCCTGGTGGAAGACGACCTCGGTGCCGCGCACGGCCGCATGGACTCGCTCGTACGACCGCAGGTCTCCCTCCACGACCTCCACCTCGCCGAGCAGCGGCGCCAGGTTCTCACGGCTGCCGGTGGAGAAGTTGTCGAGGACCCGGACCCGGTCACCGTTCCGCAGGAGCGCCCGGACGAGATTCGAGCCGATGAAGCCGGCACCGCCGGTGACGAGCACGAGCCTAGAGCTCATGATCGTGCTCCTTCGTCGCCTGGCAGGTCGCCTTCACGCCGCAATGCTACTGCTCCGCCGAGGAACAGCCAGAGAAGTGCGGTCGCAGTGACGCCCGGCACGAGGCCGAGCGCCGCCCACTCGGCAGAGCAGACGAGAATGCCGATTGCGACCCCGAGCGCGAGTGGGCCCGGGCGGTGCGCTCCCGCGAAGCCCACGAATGGTCGAGCGCAGGAACGCGGTGGCGAGGGTCGCGAGCAGCGTCAGGAGCCCGACGATGCCGAGGTCGGCGGCTGCCTGGACGTAGGCGTTCTGGATCCCGAAGCGGTGGCGGTCGGATGGAAGCGCCTCCTCGGACACCTCGGGGAAGCGCGCGCGGGCGGCGTCGAGATGAGGTTCGAAGTTGACGGGCAGCTCCGACGCCTGCCATCCCACGCCGGTCAAGGGATGGTCGAGGAAGATCTTGAGCCCGATGTACGCGAGAACCGTCCGCTGCGAGTAGCTCTGGATGTCTCCGCTCGCCTCATCTTGCTTGCCGAGGAAGCCCGACGAAGTCGGCGACGTCGCCGCTGCGGAGCGAGAGCGTCCCCAACGTGATCGCGAGAAGCAGCCCCCCGATCGCGAGTGCCCTCGCCGCCGAGAACGTCTTCCGCGGCAACCATGAAGATCGAGCGCGAGAGCGCCGGCGAGGAGCAGCGCGAGGACCGTGGTCATTGCGCCCGCGATGACAACGCCGACGACGCCCGCGACCGGCTGCCGCTGCGCCGAGCGTGCGCAGGCGGCGCCACTTCCCCAGGGCGATCACTGCGATGGCGATGCCGAGTGTCGCTCCTGCGAGCGCGGCGAAGTCGTGGTAGCCGACGAACGACGGCATGCGACGGCCGGCAGGGACGTTGTCGAGGTTGCCGATGAGCCCGATGATCTGGAGGATTCCGACGAGTGCCGCGAGCGACGCGACGGCCGTTAGCGCGACCGCAACGGCGAGAGCGTCCGCGCGGCGCCTGACGATCAGCGGCACCGCGACCGCAAGTGCACCGTACTCCGCGAACTTCGCGGCGCTGACGAGGCTCCGCGCGAGCGGATAGCCGTCGGTGAGGATCGGCCCGGCCAGCGTCGCGACGAAGACGAGTGCGATGAGCGCCGCTGCACCGACGAGCGTCCAGCCGCCGCGCCGGAGGGGCTCGATGCCGAATCGGCGGGCGGCGCGTACCGCGGCCGCGATGATGACGAGCACCGCGACGTCGGACAGGGCGATGCTCACGCTCGTCGATCCCGGCCGCGATCGAGACGTCGGGGTTGTAGCGCTCGTGGACGCAGAGGAACGGGACGCAGAGCGCAAGCACGAGTGCTTCGGTCGAGCACGACGTTCGGCGGAGGGCGTCCACGGCGCCTCCTATACTGCTCGTTCCGATGGCCTCGCGGGACTTCAGGCGTCGGACCGTCACGGCTGCCGCGCTCTACGGTGGAACGGCGGCCGGCATCCTCGGGACACTCATTGCGGCTCGCGTTCTCGGGCCGGATCAGTTCGGTCTACTCACGCTCGCGCTCGCGGCTGCCGGCTTCGTCCAGCTGCTGCTCGACACGACGGTCGAGGAGGCGATCGTCAAGTACGGGATTCGCTATGCGGCGACGGACGACTGGGGACGCTTGCGGGGCCTGTTCCGCGTCGGAATTGCGATCAAGTGGGGCGGCGGAGCCGCCGCGACGCTCGTCATCCTCGCCCTCGTGCCGTTCGCCGACGCGCTGTTCGACGAGCCCGAGCTGACGGCCCCGCTGATCGTCGCCGCCTTCATCCCGATCGCGCAGGCGCCCGAGGGGATCGCCGGAGCGTCGATGATCGTCGCCGGACGGTACGACCTCAGGGCCATGTTCGGCGGGCTCGCGATGGTGCTGCGGCTCGTCGGAGTCGCGATCGGAGTCCAGTACGGCGTCACCTGGGCCGTCGTCGGGATCCTCGTGGGCCAGATCGTCGGCTCGTGCGCATCGGGGTACGCCGGGCACAGGCTCTTTGCGCAGCATCCTGCCGCGGAGGCAACGGGCCTCCGGCGCGATCGCGCGGAGTTGATGCGGTTCGTCTTCAAGTCGGGCATCGGCACGTCGCTCGTCTCGATGCGCAACACCCTGTCGCCGCTCGTCCTCGGGGTCGTCTCCACTGCCACCCAGGTCGGGTACTTTCGAGCCGCGCAGGCACCGATCACGGCGTTCGAGGCGCTCTCCGCGCCGGTCCGGCTGATCCTTCTGACCGAGCAGACGCACGACGTCGAGCGGGGACGGATCGCCGAGACCTACCGGTCGTTGCGACGCTACGTCGTCGGCGCGACCGTCGTCGCGCTCGCCCTTGCCCCGATCGCATGGGTACTGATGCCCTGGCTCGTCAGGGTCGTGCTCGGCACCGACTTCGTTCCCGGCGACGGAGGCCGCCCGGATCTTGCTCGTGGCGGCCTCGATCCGACTCGTGCTCGGCTGGACGAAGTCGTTCCCGGTCTCGATCGGGAAGCCGGGCCTTCGGATCGTTGCCCACGGCGTCGAGATCGTGGTCCTGCTGCCGCTGATCGTGATCCTCGGCTCGCGGTCGGGCGCGACCGGAGGCAGCGGTCGCCGTTCTTCTGGCCACGGTCGCCTTCGCTGTCGCCTGGGCCGTCCTCCTCGCCCGGCTTCGCCGTGAGCATCGCGGCAAGGCGCTCACCGATGCTGAAATGCTGACACCGTGAGGGTTCTCATCGTTTCGGGTATCTGGCCTCCGGATGTCGGCGGGCCGGCGAGCCACGCTCCCGAGGTTGCGAGATTCCTCACTGCACGCGGGCACCAGGTCGACGTCGTCGTCACCGCATCGGCAGCGCCACCCATCGAGGCGTATCCGATTCATTTCACGTCTCGGCGGATACCCGTCGGACTGCGTCACCTGCACTCGCTCGCTGCTCATCACGCGACACGCGCGAAGTGCCGACGCCGTGTACTCGACCGGCATGTTCGGGCGCAGCGGCATCGGCTCGGCGATCGCGCGGCGGCCGATCGTGATCAAGCTCACCGGCGATCCCGCCTTCGAGCGCCTGCGAGCCCGCGGCGTGGTCGACGGCGACGTCGACGAGTTCCAGCGTGCAGACGGCGGACTCACGACGCGCGGCGCTGCGCTACCTCCGTGACGCGGTCGATGCGACGGGCGGCGCACGTCTTCACGCCGAGCAGCTACCTCCGCGACCTCGTCGTCTCCTGGGGCGTCGCACCCGAGCCACGTCAGCGTGATGCCGAACCCCGCTCCCGACACGCGCCCCTCGGCGTCACGCGACGAGCTCCGGGCGCGGTTCGGCATCGAGGGGAACACGCTCGTCTTCGCCGGCCGGCTCACGGCGCAGAAGTCGCTTCCGGTCCTGCTCGAGGCGGTGGCGCAGATCGAGGACGTCTCGCTGCGTGATCGCCGGAGACGGCGACGAGCGAGCAACCGTCGTCGCGGAGATCGCGCGACTCGGGCTCGGTCGAGCGCGTTCGCCTGCTCGGCGCGCTTCCTCGCGACGAGCGTGCATCGATCTCTTCGGCGCCGCCGATGCGACCGTGCTCTCCTCGAGCTGGGAGAACTTCCCGCACACGCGTCGTCGAATCGCTCGCCGTCGGGACGCCCGTCATCTCGACGCGGGCCGGTGGTGTTGCGGAGGTTGTGGTCGATGGCCACAACGGCCTGCTCGTTCCCGTCGGTGACGCAGCACGCACTCGCCGCTGCGATTCGACGGTACTTCGGCGACGAGCGGCTTGCGTGCGAGCCTGCGGGAGAACGCGTCGCCGTCGGTCGACCGAGTACAGCACGGAGCACGTGCTCGGCGACATCGTCGACGCGCCTCGAGGAGGCTGTCAGATGAGGCCCCGCGTGCTCTTCGTCGCGCGGACGCGCTACGCGCTTCCCCTGACCCCGACGTTGCAGCGACGGTTCGAAGCGCTCTCCGACGTGATCGATTGGCGGCAGTTCGGCACGTCCGCGACCGGCGAGGAGATCCGAAACGACCGCTTCACGCTCGTTCCGCCGTTTCCCGGTCGCGCGCCTCGACGGGGCCGCGTTCTACGGTGCGCTTCCGGTGCGGCTGGCCCGGGAGATTCGCGCGTTCCGCCCCGACGTGATGATCGTCCAGGGTGCCGAAGACACGGCGCTCGCACTTCTCGGTCGCCGGCTCGCGCGGGCCAACGTCCCTGTCGTCTTCGACGTTCACGGCGACTGGCGGAACAACACGCGCGTCTACGGCTCTCCCGGCAGACGACTGCTCTCGCCGGTCGCGGACGGCCTCGCGCGGCAGACGCTTCGGCATGCCGACGCGGTTCGCACCATCTCCGACTTCACGAGTGGCCTCGTCCGGGAAGCAGGCGTCGAGCCCATCGCGACGTTCCCGGCGTACATGGACCTCGGCACCCTTCCTCGGCGCTGCCGCCCGCACCGCTCCCGGAGCGCCCGGTCGCGCTCTTCGTCGGAGTGCTGGAGCGGTACAAGGCGGTCGACGTGCTCGCGGAGGCATGGCGCATTGTCGTCGCCGAGCAGCCAGATGCGAGGCTCCACATCGTCGGCGTGGGGCGACTCGAGACGATCGTGCAGGCGCTCGTCGCGGACCCGGCGCTCGGGGTCAGCTGGACGAAGAGGCTCGACACCGACGGAGTCGCTCGGGCGCTCGATGCGTCGACGCTCCTCGTCCTTCCGTCTCGTCGGGAGGGGATGGGGCGGGTTATCGTCGAGGCGTTCTGTCGTGGGCGGGCCGTCGTCGGAACGCGCTCGGGAGGCATCCCCGATCTCGTCGAGGACGGCGTCAACGGCGTGCTCGTCCCGCCGGACGATCCCGATCTCGCTCGCAGACGCGCTCGGACGCGTTCTCGGTGACCGCGCGCTCGCCGGGCGGCTCGGCGAGGGTGCGCTCGCTGCGCTCGGCCGCGTGGGCGGCGACGCCTGAGGAGTTCGCCGGGCGGATCCGCGGCCTCGTCGACGCGGTCCTCGCCCGTAGCGGCTCCTAGACTCTCGACGGTGGCCGCCTACGCTGCAAAACAGCACGTCAAGAATGCCGTCTACCTCGGCATCGGCACGGTCGGGCGCCTGCGGCGATCTGCACCCGACGGCCTGCGCGTGCTGCTCTACCACAAGGTCAACGACCTCGACGGGAATCCCGGGTCCGTCCCGACGCATCTGTTCGCCGAGCACATGGCGTTGATCGCGGCCGAGGGCTACCGGCCCGTCTCGCTCGACGACGTGCTCGACCATCTCGGCCGCGGTGCCCCGCTCCCTCCGCGTGCGACGCTGATCACCTTCGACGACGGCTACCGGGACAACCTCGTCGGTGCCGCGCCGATCCTCGCGCGCCACGGCTTCCCGGCAGTCCTCTTCGTCAGCGTGGGGAGCATCGGCTCCGATGCCCCGTTCCCGCACGACGAGCGGCTCGCGCTCAGGAATCCGACGCTCGGCTGGGAGGGCCTCGCGGAGATCGAGCGCCTGGGCGTTCGCGTCGAATCGCACGGCATCACCCACGTGCCGCTGGCGCTGCTGTCCGATCAGACGGCCGAACGTGAGCTCGTGACCTCGAAGCGCGTTCTCGAGGAGCAGCTCGGGCGACCGGTTCGCGCGTACGCGTACGTCAAGGGTGGCGCCACGGACTTCGCGGAGCGGCATCAGGGGATGCTCCGGCGGGCGGGGTACGAGGCCGCATTCACGACGGTGACCGGCTCGAACAGGCAAGGCGCGAACCCCCTCGCCCTCAGGCGCTACAACGTCGAGCCCTACCCGGCGAGCACGCTCGCCCTCGTCCTCCAGGGGGCGTGTGACGCGATTGCGTTCAAGGACTCGAACGCCGGCACCGCTGCGAGGCGCGCCTTCAACAGCGTTCTCGGGACGACGTCGAAGTGAGCGCTTTCACGATCGAGTCGTACGACGCCTCGCATCGTGATGCCTACCTCGGGCTGATGCGGGAGGCCTGGGGAGCGGGTGCGATGAGTGGGGAGGTGTTCGACTGGTGGTTCCACGGGAACCCGGCCGGAAGCCTCATGTCGGTCGCCGTGATCGGTGGAGATGTCGTGGGCGTCGCCTCTCACACTCGCTGGCACGGCTGCAGATCGGCGGCGACGAGCGGCTGGCCCAGTACTCGGTGCACGCAGTGACCTCCGAGCGCGCGCGTGGCCTCGGCATCTTTCGAGCGCTCGAGCGCCACCACGAGGAGCGGGGTCGGGAGCTTGGCTCGTCCTGCGTGCTCGCGTTCGCGAGTGCGCCGACACGACCGCTCTTCCTCGGGCCGCTCGGATGGAGCCAGATCGACCGACGGCGGGTGTGGGGGAGGGTGCTGCGCGGCGCTGTTGCGCGCCGACTCCGCCGTCGCAGCGTCCCGGCGTCGCTCTCGACGGCAGCCGGTCAGGGTGTGGAGCGCCTCGAACGCTTCGGCCCGGCACAGGAGGAGGCGTATCGCGCGGTCGCGCCGTCGCTTCGGAACCACCTGATCCGCGACGCGCGCTACCTCCAGTGGCGCTATCTCGACTCGCCCAGGGAGTACTCCGCCTCTGCCAGCCCGGACGGATTCGCCGTCCTCGGGCACGTGCAGCGCGGTCGTGTCGCGACGGCCCTCCTGATGGAGCTCGTGGCCCCGCCGGGGCAGGCACGCGCGTTGCTCTCGCGGTGCATCCGTGACGCCCGGGCCGCCGACATTCTCGTTGCGGTCCCGTCTCCCACGCTTCCGACCTCGCTCCTTGGCCGCTGCGGCTTCGTGCCGCTGCCGACGCGCCTCGACTACATGGGCCACGGGCTTTCCCACCCGCTCGAAGCACGCGGGAGCGAGTGGGCGTTCTCGCTCGGGGACACGGACTTCTTCTGAGCATGCGACTGATCTTCGTCACCCAGCGCGTTGACCCGGACGACCCGATCCTTGGCGCCACCGTGGCAAAGATCACGGCACTTGCCGCTCGCGTAGACGAGGTCGTCGTCCTCGCGGAGAGGGCTGTCGTCGGCGCGCTCCCCGCGAACTGCACGGTGCATTCGTTCGAGGCCGGCTCGCGTGTCGGCCGTGGCCTGCGATTCGAGAAGGTCATCGCCGGCGAGCTCGCGCGGCGTCCGCGCCCCGATGCCGTGCTTGCGCACATGTGCCCGATCTACGCCGTGCTCGCGGCACCGCTCGCGCGTCCGGTTGGGACCCGGGTCGTGCTCTGGTACGCGCACTGGAACCGGACGAGGATGCTCGAGGCAGCGGTGCGGGCATCGAACCTCGTCATCTCGGTCGACGCTCGATCCGTTCCGGTGGCGTCGCCCAAGGTCGTGGGCATCGGTCACGGCATCGATGTCTCGGAGTTCGCGTGTACCGATGCTCCGCCGAGCGGCCCCGTGTCGTTGACGGCCCTCGGCCGGTACTCGGCGGCGAAGGGCATCGACACGATGATTCACGCCGTCAAGCGCGCGCGGGCTGCCGGAACCGACGCACGGCTCCGCACCTACGGGACGTCGAGCCTTCCGGGTGAGCCGGAGAATCTCGAGCGTCTGCTGTCGCTCGTCCACGAGCTCGATCTCGCATCGTGGGTCGAGATCGGTGGGCCGCTTCCTCGCTCTGCGATTCCGGGCGTGCTGGCGGAGTCGACCGCTCTCGTCAACAACATGCGCGCCGGCGCTCCCGACAAGGTCGTCTACGAGGCGTGCGCCGCCTGCCGGCCGGTGATCGTCTCGAATCCACTCTTCGACGAACTGCTCGACGACCTACAGCCGTCACTCCGGTTCGACGTCGACGACGTCGGGCAGCTTGCCGCGCGCATCATGGCTGTGGGCGCTCTCGAGGTGGGGGAGCGAGATCGACTCGGACGCACGTTGCGCGAGCGGGTGCTGGCGAGGCACTCCGCTGGATCCTGGGCCGACGCTGTCGTGAGACTCTGCGGGCGCTGACGATGCGACTGATCTTCATCACGCAGCGCGTCGATCCGGACGACCCGATCCTCGGTGCCACCGTGGCGAAGATCGCCGCACTTGCCGCACGGGTGGACGAGGTGGTCGTCCTGAGCGACAGCGCGGTCGCGGACGCACTTCCTGCGAATTGCACCGTTCGCTCGTTCGCCTCCTCTACCCGCGTCGGGCGCGGACTTCGATTCGAGTACGCGCTCGCCACCGAGCTCGTACGAAGTCCACGGCCCCGTGGCGATCATCGCCCACATGTGCCCGATCTACGCCGTGCTGGCCGCACCGCTCGCACGTCCGATGGGCGTCTGCTCGCTGCTCTGGTACGCGAACTGGCATCCGACGCGGATGCTCTCGATCGCAGCACGCTGTGTGACGCGAATCGTCAGCGTCGACGCATCGAGTGTCCCGTTGCGGTCGACGAAGGTCGTAGGGATCGGGCATGGCATCGATGTAGCGCAGTTCAGTTGTGCGGGTAGCTCCACGACTGGGCCACCGTACGATCTCGTCGCGCTCGGGCGGTACTCCGGCTCCAAGGGGCTCGAGACAATCGTCCACGCCGTCGGTCTCGCTCGCGAGAGCGGCATCGACGTTCGGCTCCGCTGCCATGGAACCTCAACCGGCCCCGAGGAGCCCGAGACCCGCGCCAGGCTCCGATCGCTCGTCGATCAACTCGGGCTTGCCGAGGCCATTCTCGTTGGTGACCCGATTCCGCGGGGTGAGGTACCGGCATTGCTCACGCGTTCGTGGGCGCTCGTGAACAACACGCGTTCGGGAGCGCCCGACAAGGTCGTCTACGAGGCGTGCGCTTCCTGCCTGCCGGTCCTCGTCTCGAGCCCGCCCGTCGGGGCGCTCGTGGACGATCTCGAGCCGCGCCTGCGGTTTCCCCTCGACGATGCCGGGGCGCTCGCCACCGCGATCGGAGACCTCGTGCGCGCCGGCAGCGACGTCCACGCGACGATCGGAGCCACATTGCGCGAGCGCGTGACCGCCGCCCACTCGACCGGCTCGTGGGCCGACGGGATCCTCGAGCTCGTGCGAGAGGCCTAGTGGGTGTCTCGCATGGTTAGACCCGAAATGATCTACGAGTGACGCCGACCGGCGAGCGCGTGCTCGTAGATGCGTTCGGTCTGCTCGGTCATGGCGGCAACGGAGAACGCGCCACGTGCTCGCTCGAGCCCTGACGCACCGTACGCGCGAGCCCTCGTGGGATCGTCGAGAAGCGCGCTGACGGCGTCGCCGAGGGACCGGACGTCGTCCGGGGGGACGAGCAGGCCCGTCGACCCGTCGACGACGATCTCCGGGATGGAGCTGACGGCGCTCGCGACGACGGGAAGGCTCGCGAGCATCGCCTCGAGCAGAGCGAGGCCGAATCCCTCCCAGCGAGCCGGATGGACGAACACCTCCGCTCGGCGAAGCCAGTCGGAGACGTCTCCGACGCTCCCGGCGAGAAACACGGCGTCGGCGACGCCCTCGGCCTCGGCCAGCTCCTCGAGCTCGGCCCGCAGCGAGCCCAGGCCGAGATCGACGAGGACCGCATCGGGGTGGCGGGCGCGGATCCGCGCGAGCGCCCTGATCGCCACGTCGAGACCCTTCTGTTGCTCGAGCCGTGAGATCGCGAGGAGCACCCGGGCATTGGCCGGCAACTCCGGGCCACCCGGAGGGCCCCACGCAGCGGGGAGGTCGTCGAGCCCGTAGTGCACGACCGAGACCTTCGACGCGGGGATGCCGACCCGGTCGACGTTGAACCGGGCCAGAGCCTCGGTGATGCAGATGATGTGCTTCGCGCGCCGCGCGCACAACCGTTCGATGTGCCTGAAGTGTCCGAGTCGGAACGGATCGTCGTTGTGCTTCGTCGAGATGACCGTGGCGCGCCCGGCGACGGCGGCGCCGTAGACGTCGGCGTGCACGAGGTGCGTGTGGACGATGTCCGGGCGAAACGCGCGGATCGCGCGCTGCAGTCGATAGGCAAGCGCACGGGTCGATGTCGCGGGGGGCGGCGAGGCGTGTGTACGGCACGCCAAGCGCGTCGAGCTGGGCGTAGAAGGGGCTCGGGTCGGCGTCATCGAGTCCCACGAAGCCGGCGTCGATCCCGCGACGTCGCAGTGCGGGCAAGAGGGTGAGCAGGTGGCGCTCGGAGCCCCCGACACCCCGGAGCCGGTGAACGTGAACGACTCTCACGATGCGGCACGCCTCCGTCGTCGCTGGAAGAACGCGACAGCCATCGAGATGCCGAAGGCCGCCGGGATGCAGAGAAGGAAGTCCCACGGCACGCGGTAGCGGACCGTGCCGGCGAACACCATCGCCATGAGCGTGCCGTACCCGAGCAGCAGCAGCGTGAGAGCGAGGAAACGGCGGGGAAGCTTCGTGATCCCGAGCAGGGCGAAGCCGAACAGCGTCAGCGCGAACACCGGTTCCACAACGCGTCGCGCGAAACCGTTGAGCCCTGTCTCGGGTGTCTCCGACTCGACGGTGACGACCGGCCCCCACAGCATCCGGACAGCCTGCGCCGAGAGCTTCAGCTTCTCACCCGGGTTGTCACGCCAGAACCGCGTCACCTGGTGCTGGTAGTAGCGCATCTGGGCGCACTCGTCGACCGTGACAATCTGTCCACGCAGCGTGAGGTCCGCCGCGAGCTCCGGCCACGGCGGCGCGCCCGGTAGCTCGGGGACCTGGTCGATCCACTTGCCGGCAGCCAGGATGTCGTACGTCGCCGCGTTGTTGGCCTTCCACAGTGCGCGTGCATCGGTCGTGAGCGTGGCGCAGCCGACCGTGTTCTTGTTGCGAACGACCCACGGGCTCACGACGAGGGCTGCCACGCCGAGGAGGACGACAACCGCGAGCGCGGCCCGACGCAGCGGCCGGACATCCCAGGCGACGAACACCGCGAGTGCCAGGGGGAGCAGGGCGAGGCGCGAGTTCGCGAGGACGGCCAACCCGGCGATTGCACCCGCCGCGGCGACGTACCGCAGCGTGCGCTTCTCGGAGGCGACGAGAACCGCGAGCGTGAGCGCCGCGGCCAGGAGTCCGTCCAGCACCTCGCGGTTGATGTGAACGTCGTGCCACACGAGATACGGATGCACCGTCGAGATGACGGCCGCCACCACGCCGATGCCGCGTGATGCGATTCGTGCTCCGATCGCGTACACGAGCAGCGCCGTCACCGCGGCCATTGCGGTCTGGGCGAGCCCCACCGTGAGCCAGTCGCGCCCCCAGACCCAGTAGAGGCCGGAGAGAAAGAGGCCGTAGAGCGGCTGCGTGTTGGCGGACGGACGGCCCGGCATGAATCCGTAGGTTCCGCTCGCAACGAGCGTGTTCGCAAAGCGATCGCTCTTCTCGCTCAGCCCGGAGATCAGGTCGTTCCTCTCGATAGCCAGAACGAGCAGGCGCGGGAGGACCGCCGCCCCGATCACGATCGTGAGCGCGGTGCGGCGGTTCACGGAGTGGGGCTCGGGTCGGATGCGGCGATCTGATCGACGTAGCGTCGCTGCCAGAGCTCGAGCATGAGCAGGCTCCAGATTCGCTCACCGTGATCGAACTGCTCGTTCGTGTGCTCGGCGAGGAGCTGCTCGACCGTGCCGCGGTTGAACTGCCCGCGGGCTGTCGACGAGGGATCGAGCAGCACGTCGGCCGCCGTCTCTCGGAGGTCGTGACGGAACCACTTCGAGATGGGAACCCCGAACCCGGCCTTCCCACGAGTGAGGATCTCGGGCGGCAGGTCCGCGGCGAAGGCCTGTCGGAGCGCGACCTTGCTCTGCGAGCCGTGCTGCTTGAGCCGATCGGGCAGTGCCCATTGCGAGCTCGGCGAGGCGCGTGGTCGAGAAGCGGTGCTCGGAGCTCGAGCGAGTGCGCCATCGAGGCGATATCCGACTTGAACATGAGGTCGTCGGGAAGGTAGGTCTCGACATCGATCAGCTGCAGGCCCGTGATTCCCGCTCCGCGGGGCGGGCCGAGGAGCCGGCCGGCACTCGCGACGACGGGGAGGTGCGCGCGCGCCTCCGGTGTCCAGAGCTCCCGACGGATCGAGGCTGGAAACACCTCCATCAACTGCCCGTACCGCTCTGCCGGATCGAGGCCCGCAGTGTCGAGGAACCGAGCCGCCCGATACCCACTCGACCTCGGCTCGGTGCGCGCGGATGGAAGGAGTCGGATCCCGCGTGCGGCAGCGGCCGTGACGGCGTGCGGGAGGCGGCCAAGGCGCTCGGCGAGCGCGTGGGCCCGGTAGCGCTCGTATCCACCGAAGATCTCGTCGCCTCCGTCACCCGCGAGCGCCACCGTGACGAAGCGGCGGGCGTGCTCGCAGACGAGGAACGTCGGGAGGGCGGACGTGTCGCCGAACGGCTCGTCGTAGGCCTCGACGAGGCGTGGGAGCAACGAGGCCGCGTCCGGCTCGAGCAGCAGCTCCTCGTGGATCGTGCCGTAGCGCTCGGCGATGAGCCTTGCGTACCGTCGTTCGTCGTAGCGCTGATCCTCGAAGCCGACCGAGAACGTGCGGACGGGCTCGGAGCTCTCCTGCGCCATGGTCGCGACGACGACGCTGGAGTCGATTCCGCCCGACAGGAGAGCTCCGAGGGGCACGTCCGAGACGAGCCGCTTGCGGACGGCGTTGCGGACGCCGTCCCGGACGGCTTCGACCCACTCCCCGTCGCTTCGGGGCACTCCGGGGGTCGCCTCGAGGCTCCAGTACCGCTCTGTCCTGACAACCCCGCGCTCGGCGACGAGCAGGTGCCCTGGCTCGAGCCGATGGACTCCCGTCGAGTGCCGTCTCCGCTCCCGGGACGTAGCCGAGTGAGAGGTAGGCGTCGAGCCGTTCCAGGCTGACTTCCCGGCGGACGCCGGGGAACGCGAGCAGCGCCTTCAGCTCCGACGCGAAAGCCACCGAGCCGTCGGGAAGCTGCGTCCAGAGGAGAGGCTTCTTCCCGAAGCGGTCGCGGGCGAGAAGAAGTCGCTCGCGGCGGACATCCCAGACCGCCAGGGCGAACATCCCGTCGAGGTGGTCGACGAAGCGGTCACCGTGCTGCTCGTAGAGGTGCGGGAGTGTGGGCGTGTCGCCGGTGCCGGCGAGGTGGTGCCCCTGCTGCTCGAGGCTGTGGCGCAGCTCGCGGAAGTTGTACAGCTCGCCGTTGAAGACCGCGACGACGCTGCCGTCCTCGTTCGCGACCGGCTGGTCGCCGGTTGCCAGGTCGATCACGCGCAGGCGTCGATTGCCGAGCGTGCATCGTCCCCACTGCCCGACCGCGCCGTGATCCGGGCCGCGATGGCGGATGGCGTCGGCAGCCGCGCGCACATGAGCGGCCTCGGCTGGCCCTGCAGTGGTCGGGCTCAGGAGCCCACAGATTCCGCACACGGCGCAAACCGTACCGCCGCGGCTGCCCGGAGAGCCGGGCTGACCGGGACGCCGGCCCGGAGGCGTGCTGATGCGCTCGTAGAATAGAGACACTCGTGGCGACCGGATCCTCACCCCCGTCCGAACCGGCACCGGTCGAGCGACGCGCGCCGCGCCCGGGATCGGACGTCCGCGCCTCCCGCGTCTACGTCTTCTCGCGTCGGCCGCTACTCGGCGGGATCCGGCGACTTCTCAGCGTCCTCGTGCTCGTGGCCGTCGACGTACTCGGACTTGCACTCGGGCTCTATCTCGCACTCGTGCTGCGCACGGTGGTCTACGACGACACGATCTACTGGTCGCTCCTCTGGCGCGACGGACCGAGCGAATGGCTGCCGTTTCTCGTTCCCGATCACGATCCTCATCTTCCTCCAGGCCGGCCTCTACGCACCTCGCGAGCGTCGTTCGGGCGCCGGTCGTGTCGTTTCGTCACTCGTCCTCGTTGCGCTGATCATCCTGGCGTTCGGGCTCGGCACGAACTACGACTTCAAGACGAGCGGCCTGATCCCCACGGCTGTTGTTACCTGCTCGCTTGCGATCGGGCTCTTCCGCGCGGCCTACTCGTCGTTCTCGCTCGAGGTGATGAAGGCGGCGGGCGTGCGGCGCCGGGTGATCCTCGTGGGCGAGGGGCCGAGTCTCCTGCGCTTGCACCGCGAGTTGCGCGCCACCAGGGGAGAGATCGACTACGAGTTCCTCGGCGCCGTTGCCCCCTCCGAGGTCGACGCGCTTCCACGTCTTGGCTCGTCGGTCGAGGAGCTCGTCCCGATTCTCGAGCGTTATCGGCCGGACGAGGTGATCCTCTCGGAAGCCGACTTCGACGAGCGAACCGTGCTGGACGTGGTCGAACAGGCCCACCGAGCGGGTGTGAAGGTCCGACTTGCTCCCAACACGACCGAGTTGCTCGTGCAGAAGGGCGAGTACGTGCCGGGCCTCGGTGTCCTGCTCTTCGACCTGCGTCCACCGATTCTGACGGGATGGGACTGGACGGTGAAGCGCGCGTTCGATGTGGTCGGGAGCGCTGCTGATCGTCGTGCTCGGCCTGCCGCTCTGGCTGCTCGTGGCGCTCGCGATCAAGCTCGACTCGCGGGGGCCCGTGTTCTACGTCGATCACCGGGTCGGCGTCGGCGAGCGCGAGTTCGGGATGCTGAAGTTCCGCACGATGGTCGCGGACGCAGCGGCGCAGCAGAGCACGCTCGAGGAAGCGAACGAAGCTTCGGGAGCGCTCTTCAAGATCCGCGACGACCCGAGAGTGACGCGGGTGGGACGAGTTCTGCGGCGGTTCTCGATCGACGAGCTGCCGCAGCTCGTCAATGCGCTTCGAGGTCAGATGAGCCTCGTCGGGCCCCGACCACTGCCGCTTCGCGACTACGAGCTCCTCGAGGACTGGCACCGCGCCCGGTATCTCGTGCTCCCCGGAATGACCGGGCTCTGGCAGATCTCCGGACGCTCGGGCCTCTCGTTCGACGATCTCGTCCGGCTCGACTTCGCCTACCTCGAGAACTGGTCGATCTGGCTCGACATCTCCATCATCGCGAAGACGATTCCAGCGGTCATCTCGGGCCGGGGCGCGTACTGAGGTCCTTCGTGGCACGGTTGCGGTTCGGACAGCCCGTCACGAATGCCGAGTGCCGCGGCGGACGACGCTGTTCCGGCGACGCCCCTCTGCCTCCGGGTGCGACCCGGCCGCTCCTAGACTTGCAATCCGTGCAGCCGCCGAAGATCCTTGCCGTTGCGTCCGCCGTCGACCTCGACTTCCGCTACGGCTGCACTCCGGCATGGTGGCAGCTGTGGAAGGGAATGTACGAGGCCGGCGTCGATCTCGTCGTCACGCCCTACCGGGGCCGGCCCGTGGAGTCGCCTTGGTGGCGGACCGCTCCGAACCCGACCTATCGCGAGGGCGAGTCGTACGCGGCGGTGCGAAGCGGCCTCGCCCGGCTGCAAGGGCGACCGGTACCTGCGGCGCGCGCGAGGACGAGCCGGAGGAGTCGGCGCTCGACCGGCTCACCCGCGAGACGATCTGGCGCGTCGTGACGCCTCGCTGGCGGCGCCACCTCGAGCGGCTCGTCGAGCGAGAGCGCCCCGATGCCGTCGTCTTCTTCACCGTCCCGATGGCCCACTTCCGGGGCATCCCGACGGCGCTGCGCGAGCGCTTCGGGATCCCGGTCGTCTTCTACGACGGCGACGTGCCGATGAGCCTGCCGGAGTTCGGCGGCATGGACACGGGCTTCAACTACTACCACGGCGCCGACCCATCCGAGTACGACCTCGTGCTCTCGAACTCGCGAGGGAGGGCTGCCGCGTCTGCTCGAGCTCGGCGCACGCCGCGCCGAGGCGGTCTTCTGGGGCGCCGACCCGGAGTTCTTCGCTCCGCAGCCGGTCGCGAAGGAGATGGACGTCTTCTTCTACGGCTACGGCGACAAGTTCCGGCAGGAGTGGACGTCGGCGATGGTCGGCGAGCCGAGCCGGGCAGCGCCCGAGATCGACTTCGCGCTCGGCGGGCGGGACTTCCGCGGCGACACGGGCAACGCGCGTGAGATCGGCGACGTGCCGTTCAACGTCTTCGCGCGCGCGATCTCGGCGGCGCGCATCAACCTCAACGTGACGCGTCGGTCGCATGCCACCGTTCCGCTCTCCTCGACGTGCCGGCCGTTCGAGCTCGCCTCGGCGGGAGCCGCGATCGTCTCGAATCCGCACGAGGGCATCGAGCAGTGGTTCGAGCCGGGCAGCGAGATCCTCATCGTCGAGGACGAAGCTCGAGGCGCTTGCCGCCTACCGCGAGCTTGCTCGCCGATCCCGGCGCAGGCCGCTGCGATGGGTGCGCGCGCGCGTGAGCGCGTGCTCGACGAGCACACCTACGCCCATCGAGCGCGGCGCGTGCTCGACCTGCTCGGGCTCTCGAGCGGGGTGTCGATGATGACGGCAGGCCGAATCGTCGCGATCGTGCCCGGCGTTCAACGAGGCAGGAGCGATCGGCGGGTGTCGTCGACGCGATCCGAGCAGTCGGGCCGGCGTACGACGTCGTCGTGGTCGATGACGGCTCGCGTCGACGAGACGGGCGCGATCGCGCGATCGCACGGCGCGGCCGTCGTCACGCTGCCCTACAACATCGGGATCGGCGGCACGGTCCAGACCGGATTCAAGTACGCCCTCGAGCACGGATACGAGACGGCGGTTCGACTCGACGGTGACGGCCAGCACGACCCGGCAGAGCTGGCGAAGCTCCTCGGGCCGATCGAGCGCGGCGAGGCGGACATCGTCACGGGATCACGGTTCGTCGAGGGGAGCGGCGACTACCGTCCGCCGCTCGCGCGGCGGATCGGGATCATCTGGTTCGCGCGGATCGTCTCGCTGCTCACGCGCCAGCGCGTGACCGATACGACATCGGGCTTCCAGGCGCTGAACCGAAAGGGCATCGCGCTGTTTGCCGACGACTATCCGAACGACTATCCGGAGGTCGAGGCGACGGTGCTCGTCTTCAAGCACCGGCTGCGGCTCGTGGAGGTGCCGGTGACGATGCGCGAGCGCGAGACCGGGCACGTCGTCGATCACGCTTCGTGCGCTCGATCTACTACGTGCTGAAGGTGACGCTCGCGCTGTTCATGGCGATGCTGCGGAAGGTCACGGTTCCGCAGGACGAGGTGGAGGTGCCGAGCGCATGACTCCTGTACGGATCTCGGTCGCGGCCGCGATCGCCTCGGTCATCCTCATCCTGATCGTGCTCGAGCTGATCCGCGGGCGCCGGCTGAAGGAGCGATATGCGCTCCTCTGGCTCGTGACGGGCGTCGTCCTGCTCATCCTCTCGGCCTGGCGCGAAGGGCTGACCACGATCGCCGGCTGGCTCGGCGTCTCGACGTACCCGCCGGCGATCCTGTTTGCCGTCGCGACGCTCTTCATCATCATCGTGCTGCTCCACTACTCGACGGTGCTCTCGCAGCTCGACGACCAGAACACCGCTGCTCGCGCAGCGGCTGGCGCTGCTCGAGGCAGAAGGTCGAGCGGCTGCGACGCGATCGAGCGGCGGTGCCGACCCGAGCCGCGACGTCGCTCAGCCGGCGACACGCCGTCCCGTGTCCCGAATCCCGGAGCCGGCGGCGTCGTTCGCGGCACGGACGCGCAGCGCTGCGCCGTCACCGGCAGGCAGCCGCCGTCAGACCGCGAGGCGCGACGACGCTGCGGTCGTTCCCGTCGCGAGGCTGATGTCGCGTCCTGCGAGCGTCCACGCAGGCCCAGGCAGCCAACGGTTGTCCGAACCGCTCGGCCGAGAAGCGGTCCGCGGCACGTATCGTCGCTGCCGCTAACGCGCCGCGAAGCGAGGCCGACCGGACGATCGGAGCAGCAGGCGACCGCCGATCCAGCCGCGGCCGAGCCCGAGCGAGCGAGCGGCGTTCGCGGTGAAGAAGCCGACGGACGAGGCGCAGCCACTGCGCAGGCCCTCTCGTCGCCGACAGTGGCTGCCGTGACGGTCGCCGCCGCCATCCAGGCGCATCGACGAGCTCGTGACGAGAGCCGCGACGACCGCTGAGCGCTCGCGGAAGACGAGCGCCGAGGGGCAGGAGGCGAACGGCGACGCCAGATCAGAGGTAGCGCGGTGCCCCGTGTCCGCGCCGTAGACCCAGCTCGGCGAGATCGTCAGGGCGTTGTAGACGAGCATCGCGAGCGACGAGCGCCAGATCGCGACGGGTTCAGCGCGGAACCCTCGACGCGTCGAGGAGCGCGATGCCGACCACGCAGGATCATGACGGCGGCAACAGGAGGAGGCCCGCGGTCCGAGACGAGGCTCCTCATGCGCCGCGAGAGGCTAGGCGGAGCACGCCGTAGAAGCGACGACGAGCGTGGTCGACGTGCGTCCTCGAGCGCAATCCCGGTCGCTTGAGCCCCGATGCGAAGATGACGAGACGCGGATCCGAGCCCATCGTTGTAGACGGAGCGGGGGCAGACGTCCGCCGAGTCCGCCGACGTGCCGAACGCGAGCAGGCGATCGCGAGCCGACCGCGGCGGCGCCGCGCAGATCCCGACCGCGACGAGCACGATGCCTGCCGGATACTCGGTCGAAAAGGCGATCCGCCAGAAGCAGCCCGGCGACGAACGCGACCAGCAGCTTAGAATCGTCCCGCGGTCGACGCTCAGTCGACGAGCGACGCAGCCCGCTCCGACGAACGTCGCGCGAGCAGCGTGAGCCGAACCCGGCGAGTCTCGCGTGCAACGGTGACGTGGCGAGCCCGACCACAATCGTCCACGGAGCGTTCCCGTCGCCGGGGTCGAGGCCGCGTGACGTGCGACCGATCGCCGCGAGCGACAGAGCGCTGCGAGCTCAGAGCGCCGCCGCGTAGAACGCGAGCCACACGACGAGCAGGATCAGCGGGGCATCAAGCGATGGAACGATGTCGGCTTGCGGCCACGGCGCGCGAACGCGAGATCCACCTATACTCAGCCGACAGACATCGTAGGCGAGGCCCGGGGCGCCTGGAGGTCGAGTAGACAAGTGCGCCGTCCGCGACTAGGCCCGTCGCACGTCTCAGCTGCGCATAGCGCCCTCGATCGCGCTGCGGCCCGTGGCGTCGCGAACGGCACGAGCGCTTAGCGTCGATGTCTGGCGCGCAGGCCGTCACCGCGAGCGCGAGTCGCGAGAACCGCCGCGATCACGACAGCCAGCGCAGCGAGGCTCCAGGTCCCGCGGGCGGCCCGATGCGCGTCGCTCCGCGGCACGTGTCATGCCGCCGCTGCGCTCGTACCAGGCGACGGTCGTGCGATTCCCTCGCGCAGCGAGACGCGCGCACGGAAGCCGAAGAGGTCCTCGGCCCGGGACGCATCGAGCGAGCGCCTCGGCTGGCCGTTCGGCATCGAGGTGTCCCATTCGATCTCGCCCTGAACCCGACGGCCTCGGCGACGATCTCCGCCGTCTCGCGGATCGACGTCTCGACGCCGGTGCCGAGGTTGACGGGCTCGCGCCCGTCGTAGCGCTCGGCCGCGAGGAGGAGCCCCTCGACGCAGTCGTCGACGTAGAGATACTCGCGCGTCGGGGTTCCGTCGCCCCAGAGGACGATCTCGCCTCGGGCGAGTCGATCATCTTGCGGATCAGCGCGGGGATCACGTGGGAGCTCTGCAGGTCGAAGTTGTCGCGCGGCCCGTAGAGGTTCGTCGGGAGGAGAAAGATCGTGTCGAGTCCGTACTGCTCCCGATAGGCCTGCGCGCCGACGAGCATCGCCTTCTTGGCGACGCCGTACGGCGCGTTCGTCTCCTCCGGGTATCCGTTCCAGAGGTCGTCCTCCCGGAACGGGACCGGCGTGAACTTCGGATACGCAGCAGACCGTGCCGGCCATGACGACCTTGCGCGTCTCGTGCAGCGCGCGCCTGCTCGAGGACGTGGGCGCCCATCATCAGGTTCGCGTACCAGTAGCGGCCGGGGTTCGCTCGATTCGCGCCGATACCGCCGACCTCGGCAGCGAGGTGGTAGACGAGCTCGGGGCGCACCTCGTCGAAGAGGCGCGCCGTCTGCGCCATGCGGTGAGGTCGGTTTCGGCGCGCCGAGGCACGACGACCTCGTGGCCGTCAGCCTGGAGCCGCTCAACGAGGTGCGAGCCGAGGAAGCCGGCGCCGCCGGTGACGAGGATGCGCATGGCATCGGACGTACTGGCTATTCGTGCAGTCGATGCGCACGGATGCTCGCCGCGACCGAGCCGCGGAGCTCAGGGGTCGAGTTCGACCTCCGAGGCTGTCGGCGCTCGATGTCGTGTCGCTGTGCAGGAGCATGCCCACGCACGCGGCGAACCGCGACCCCCACGGCCGCCCGCGAGGTCAGGGCGACCATCAGCCGAGCACATCGGGGGCTCGACGTCGGTCTCCCGTAACATCGCGACGAGCTCGTTGCCCGCCACGCTGACCACCACATCGAACGTGTCCCTGCAGATCGTGGTCGTCGAACCAGGTCGGACGGCGGCCACGTCGCGGCCCCGAGGAGCTGCACCCCGACCGACCAGGCGAGCGGCCACGGCCGAACAGGTCCATCGCAGCCACCGCTCGACGGGCACGACGTCGAGCGCCGGGGACGAGCAGGACGCGCGAGCAGCGGCAGAGCGTCCGCCAGCTTCCGGGGCCCGAACCACTCGTCGCCCCGACCAGATCGCGATTACTTGCCCATCGCGAGCACGTAGGCGAGCGCGGCGATCGCGCAGTCCAGCGGTAGATCGGGCGTGCGGAAGCCCGTGATCGCGCCCGACCACCGCGAAGACGCAGGATCGGGCTGAATAGACGAGCAGGCCGCGACCGGGCGAGACGCAGGAGCGTCGACCGGCCCCTCGAGGATGCTGCCCCGATCGACCGCGGCTGGCCGAGTCGGATGCGCCCGTTCGACCGCGTAGCCCGTTCGCAGCGGGGCGCCGAAGACGAACTCCAGTTGTCGACGGCGAGCAGCGCCAACCCGACCGGGCAGCGCACCGCGGGCGAACCGCACCCAGTCCCGGGCTGCAGCGACCCACCAGGGGGAGGAGGAAGAGCGGCGATGACGGGTGCGTCGAGGGGCGGCATGCCACCATCGCCAGCAAGCGACGCGCCCGCGAGCGCAAAGCGACGGTCGTGGAGTGCAGAGGAGCGTGACGGAGCAGCGCGAGCATGGCCGGCGCCGTGCTGCCAGAGCGCCTGCCCGTTGACGCCCCAGGCCAGCGTCCCGAAGGCGTAGAGGCACGCGATCAGCGAACGCGCGTCGGCGTGTCGTCAGGCGCGTCAGGAGGATGAAGAGGACCAGCACCGCGAGCGCCGCCGCCAGCGCGCCGGTGAGCATCCCGGCCTCCATCCAGCTGTCGCAGTCCCCGGCCGTCGGTGCCGGCGAGGGCGAACAGCGACGACGACCGGGACGGCGAGCAGCGCTCGAGGTCAAGGGAGTCGACGTTGACGGCACGCCCGCCGCGAGCCCGTCGGTGAGCATGTAGCGGCTTCTCGCCGGAGCGGGCCTGGATGTAGGGCAGGTACTCGTCGAGGCAGATCGTCCGCGCTGCACGATCGCGACCGGCGAGTCATCATCGTCCCGTACGTGTCCCCGGACTGGTCCGGTGGAGCTGGCCGTAGTACGCCAAGCAGTGCACAGCGACGACAGAAGAAGCGGACACCTGCCCGTCCGCGACCGTCTCGTCAGTGCGCGACGCGCAGCGCACGGCCGTCGCTGACCCGCACGCCCGTCGCGCTGCACCGGGGCTCCTGGCGCGCGTCGCGTGACCGTCGAGGATCGCCTCACAGGGCCGATCGGGCGACCGTACGGTGAGCCCTGATCTAGGTCGCAGCCCGTCGGGTCGGGCGCGCCCGTGCTCAGCCAGTCCACGCGCCCGATCCAGCGCTCGCGGTTCTCCGCATACCAGCGGATCGTCTCGAAGACGCCCTCTTCCCATGAGACCTTCGGCATCCAGCCGGTCTCGGCGGTGAGCTTCTCGTGACCGACCCGTAGCGCCATCACGTCGCTCGCGCCCGGGCGGTAGCGCTTCGGCGTCGTCGAGACCGTGCGCCCCGCAGGCCAGAACCCGTTCGCCTCGCCGATCTGCAGGATCATCTCGACCCAGCCTTCCATCGAGATGTTCTCGCCCTGCCCGTAGACGTAGACATCACCGGGCTTCCCGTGGGCCGCAACCGTGAGGTGCCCACGCACGCCGTCGGTGCAGAAGCAGAAGTCACGCAGCGGCTCGAGGTTGCCGAGCTCGATCGTCTCCCGCGTCAGGGCCTGCGTGATGATCGTTCCCGTCACGTAGCGCGGGTTCTGACGCGGCCCGTAGTTGTTGAACATCCGGGTCACCACACCGGGCACCCCGAACGCGTCGTAGTAGTTCATCGTCAGGAAGTCCGCCGCCACCTTCGCCGTTGCGTAGATCGACTTCGGGTTGATCGGCGAGCGCTCGTGCAGGATCAGGCTCCCGGCGTCGTCGAAGTCGTGGTGGTGCGAGACGTCGTCGCGCACGTTCCCGTACTCCTCGGACGTGCCGGCCGTGTCGAACTTCTCGAGCTCGAGGCCTGTGTCGACGATGGACTGCAGCAGGTTCAGCGTGCCGATCGTGTTCGCCATCACGGTCTCGTACGGGCGGTGCCACGACTCGCCGACGTGCGCCTGCGCTCCGAGATGGAAGATGTACGGCTTGTCGGCGGCCGTCTCCTTCAGCTCGCGCATCAGGTAGTCGATCGACGTCTTGTCGGTGAGATCTGCGAAGTGCACTTTGAGGCTGGTTCCGGATCTGCCCGATGTTGTTGAGAGCGCCACTCGACGTCGCCCGGACGAACGCGTGGACGTGTGCATCGAGCGCGACGAGCGCCTCCGTCAGGTGCGAGCCCATGAAGCCGTCGGCCCCCGTGACGAGCACCGTGCGTCCGGCGTAGACACCCGCGAACTCCGCACGCAGAGCGTCGAGCGATTCGTCGGTCCAGCATGTGTCGTTCGGCATCATCAATAGTCTTCCGTCGCAGTGGAGAGCAATCATAGTGCGCAGGGCCGAAGCGGCTCGCTTCTAACCGGCGCGTTCACTGCGGCCGCTCTGGCGGTGCAAACGGGGCTCGCAGCCGTGGTGGGCATCGTGCTTGCCCGTGAGTTCGGGCGCGGCGCTATCACCGACGGCTTCTTCGCCGCCTACGGCGTCTTCGCCGTCATC
Source organism: uncultured Thermoleophilia bacterium (assembly GCA_963741655.1). Lineage (GTDB taxonomy): Bacteria > Actinomycetota > Thermoleophilia > Gaiellales > Gaiellaceae > Gaiella. The sequence goes on along the minus strand of CAVUIQ010000004.1, from coordinate 231,297 downwards.
GTCCTCGCGGCAGCTGCGATCCGGTTGACGGTACTCCCTTCGTTTGCACGTGCCCGCAGCGACCGACAGCTCGGCGCCGAGGTGGCTCGCTTTGCCTTCGCCCTCTCGCTCCTCGCGCTTCCGCTGCTCATTGTCGGTGTCGTGTTCGCCCGCCCGATCGCGGACATTCTCACGGGACACGGGCCGGAGCTCGCCCGCACGACCGCGGCCGAAGCTCTGCCATGGATGCTCCTCGCGGCGACGCTTCACCTGTTCGCGGGCCTTGCAGCGAGCGCCCTCGCTGCCCTCGACGACTACGTCACGGCGGCCGGCGGCTACGCCCTCGGGAGCGTTGCCGGGCTCGTCGTGATCCTCTTGCGGGTCGGCCCGGACGGCGTGCAGGCGATCTCCTGGGGGATGGCGCTCAACGGGGCCGTCGCGCTGGCGGTTCCTGCCGCCGCGCTCGCGCTTCGCGCTCGTCGCGAGCGCATGCCGGCCGGAGCGATGCGGGCGACGAGCGGCTCGCCGGGCTCGCGCCTCGCAACGATGGGGACGGGTGTTGCACTTCCGCTCGCCCTGCAGATCGTCTATCTGATCTGCCTCCCGTTTGCAGCGCACGAGGGCGAAGGGGCGGTGACGAGCTTCGGGTTCTCCTACCTCATCGCCTCGGCCGTCGTCTCGGTGACCGCTTCGTCCCTTTCGCTCGTCACCGCCGTTCCCCTGACACGGGGCGGGCTCGACCCGGTGAGGACAGCGCGACACATTGTCTCGTCGTCATGGCTTGCCCTTGTCGTCTTCGGCGCCGTCGCAGGGATCTTCGGGATCGCCGGCGGTCGCCTCGCCGATGCGGTGCTCGGCGCGACCTACGGCGCCGGTGTCGGAGACGAGCTCGGGCGCCTCGTGCTCCTCTTCGCTGTCTGGGGGATCGCGTCGATCGGTGTCTCCGTTGCCTTCCCTCTCATCTTCGTCGTCGGGCTCGGGAGAACGCTTCCCTGGATCGCCGTTGCGATTGTCGCCGTGCACATTCCCGCCGCCTTTGGTGCCGGTCGCCTGGCGGGCCTCTCGGGTCTCGTTCTCTCCATGGCCGTGACCACGGCGGTCGTGCTGGTGGCACTTCTCGTGGAGCTCGGCGCCCTCCGGACGACGATGCCCGGATTGCTGAGTGCGGTCGGCATCGTGGGCGGCCTGGCGGCGCTCGCATTCGTGCCACCGGCGCTCCTGCTCCCGGATACTGCTGCCGCGCTGGCCGGCGTTCTCGTCTACGTCGCGCTGGTCGGTGTGATCCGCCCGGCTGGCCTCAGAAGCGCCTGGTCCTACCTCCGCGACCTGCGCTAGTTGTGCACCCCACTCATGGATGGCAGATCGCTACGGAGCTTCAAGACTGACGGCTGGGCCGTCGGAGACAGGGAGAGCGCTCTCCCGTTCGACTATGAGAGGGAGTTGGCTCGCCGGGCGTGAACCCGCGCGCATCCCTCAGTCATTGGTCTCGTTTTCACGAAGCAAGGCTTCGATCCGGTCGAGGAGCTTGTCGTCGTCCGAGGTAGCTGCCTTCTCGATCAGCACCCCGATGTACTTAGTCTTCAGCGCCTTCTTGTGCTTGGCTTTCAGCGCCTTTTTGTACTTGGCCTTCATCGCCTTCTTGTCCACGACCACGACAGGCGGCTCGAGGGGCACGTCCGGCTTCTCGGATCACGTCCTGCCGAACCTGTGTGGTGAGAGGTACGCGGCGTGCCGCCGGGATCGTCCACGGAGGACTGCCGCGCAGCGCCGTCCTTCACAACCCGTATCGTCCGCGGCGGCGGCGGCGCCGTCTCTGGCGGAGCATCCCGGAGGAGTCGCACAAGCTCATGAACAGGGCGACCATCTTGTCGCGTTGCGCCTGAGGCGAGTAGTAACCAAAAGCGGCTTCGACCTGACTCCCGGTCGATGTCGGGTCGACGGCCTCGAACACCTCGGCGTATGCGGTGCGGATGACCTGTTCGAGACGCGCCGCGAACTCTTGCTCGGAAGCTCTCTGCAATTCCTTCAGGGCGTCCGTGGGCATACCCTCGTCATCAACGAGATCGAGCGTCCGAAGCGCTAGCATCGTCCGATTCGTGTACGAGTCTGGATAGCCCTGCTGCATCGACGGTGCCTTCGTGATCGCGGCAGGAGCCTCCTTCGAACCCCGGGTGCGCACCCGGTCGAGGGCCCAGAGCCCGGCGCGCGTGCTGAAGATGCGCTGGCGGCCGGACGCGACCACACGACGCCCCGGCGGGAGGTACGCAAACCGCATGCGGCCGTGTGCCGCCTCGGATCCCGCATCGAAGGCGGGGGGTGCGTCGTCGAGCTTGCGCGCGAGCGCGGTTCGGAAGCTCACCGCCGGCTCGAGCTTCCACGAGGGGCTGGCGCGCACGAAGTCGACGATCGACCCCACGGCAGGAAGGTACGCGTCGTCGAGCAGGACGAGTCCGCCGACACGCACGTGAGGCGCGATGAACCACCAGTCGACAACCGGGTATGGAAAGCCGTGCGCACCGTCGATGAGTACGAGATCGAGGGGCCGAGGCTCCCATGCCGGCAGCACATCATGGGAGGGGCCGATCCGGAAGCTCACTCTCGAGCTGTCGATGCCCCGCTCCTCACACGACTTCCGGATTCTCGTCTCCTCGGACGGATCAGGAGTGATCGCCTCGTGCTGCGAAGCCGCGGCGGCGAACACGATCGTGCTCGCACCCGAGCCGACCTCGAGCGTCGCCATCTCCGCGGTGACGTGCTCCTCGAGCCATGAGAGGGCCGACCAGGCGAGCCCCCAGTACTCCTCGCCTCCGTGCAACGGCGGCGGTAGAGCACGAAGCGAATCGGTGATGGGTGTCGGCATCGCGACATCCTGCCACAGCACCCTGCGATACGGTGCTGGCGATGACCGACTCGATCTCCACGCCGGGAACGGCCGACCGGCGCCGTGCGCTGATCACCGGCATCGGCGGCCAGGATGGCTCGTACCTTTCCGAGCTCCTGCTCGAGCGGGGCTACGACGTCGTCGGCGTCCTGCGCCGGCCGATCGGCGATCACCCGGCACTCGCCGGTCTCCACGACCGGATCGCCGTGATCGAGGCGAATCTGCTCGACCGCTCCTCGCTCGTGCGGGCGCTGCGGGAGGTAGATCCTCACGAGGTCTACAACCTTGCCGCGCCGTCATTCGTGCCGCGCTCGTGGGACGAGCCCGTGCTCACCGCCGAGTTCGCTGCGGTCGGCCTCACCTCGCTGCTCGAGGCCGTTCGCGAGACCGATCCGTCGATCCGCGTCTACCAGGCCTCGTCCAGCGAGATCTTCGGGGATCCGCCGGAGTCGCCACAGAACGAGGAGACGCCGTTGCGGCCGGTCACACCGTACGGCGTGGCCAAGGCGTACGCGCATTTCATCTCCCACAGCTATCGCCGCCGCTACGGCATGTTCACGTGCTGCGGCATCCTCTACAACCACGAGTCGCCGAGGCGCCCGCTCGACTTCCTCCCGAGCAAGGTTGCTCGCTCGGCGGCTGCGATCTCGCTCGGGCTCGAGCGCGAGCTCGTGCTGGGCGACCTCGATTCACGCCGCGATTGGGGGTTCGCCGGCGACTACGTCCGCGCCATGTGGCTCATGCTCCAGCAGGACGAGCCCGACGACTACATCGTCGCGACCGGCGAGAGCCACTCCGTGCAGGAGCTCGTGGAACACGCATTCGCGCATGTCGACCTGGACTGGCGCGAGCATGTCCGTAGTGACCCGACGCTCCGTCGTGGAAGCGCGGAGCTGCACCACCTCGTCGGCGATCCCACGCGGGCGCGGCAGCGGCTCGGCTGGGAGCGGACGGTCGACTTCGCGGGGCTCGTCGAGCTCCTCGTCGATGCGGAGCTCGCGAGGCTGCAAGAGGCTCAGGAGAACAGCGAGTAGATCCGATCGTGGGCGCGAGCCGTCTCGTCCCACGTGAACGTCGCGGCTCGTGCGATGCCGCGCTCGCTCAGCTCTGCAGCTCGGCCGAGAGCCTCGTGGACGCCGGCAGCGATCGCCTCGGGATCGAGCGGGTCGAACAACACGGCTGCGTCCGCGCAGACCTCTGGGAGTGAGCCGGCCCGGGCCGCAGCGACGGGGCATCCGCACGCCATCGCCTCGATGGGCGGAAGCCCGAATCCCTCGTAGAGGCTCGGGAAGACGAGGCACGCCGCGCGGCGATAGAGCTCGATGAGCTCCCCTCCGGACACGGATCGAGCTTCGACGCCACTGGGAAGCGTGGCGGCGTCGTGTCCGACGCCGGTGAGGACGAGCCGGAGGTCCGGCCGCGTGCGGCGGACGAGCGCAAACGCCTCGAACAGCCGCGCGTGATTCTTGTGGGGCCAGGGGCGCGCGGGATAGAGCAGCAGCGGTTCGCGCTCGACGTGCGGTGTGGGGGTGAACCGTTCGTGATCGACGCCGAGCCAGACGGCGTGCACGCGGGAGGGGTCGAGGGCAAGCCGCTCGATCACGCGCTCGCGCACGAACTCGCTGATCACGATCACCTCCGTCGCCTTCCGCGACGCCCGGTCGTAGGCGAGCTTCCGGAACAGCCGCTCACCGCGGGGGAAGAGTTGCGGGAGGTCGAGATGCTGCACGTCGAGCAGGGTGAGCACGTGCGGCTCGGCCGGGCGCGGAACGGGGACGGTGAGCGGGTAGTGGACGACGTCGACATCGCCGAGCAGCGAGCGCAGATGAGCCGGCCGCAACGATCGCGCCACCCATCGCGCGCAGTCGGCCCGAGCGTTGACGTCGAGCTCGGATAGCGCTCGGCGACGATCGCCGGGAGCCCGTCCGCCGCGTCCGGTGCGAGCGGGGGGACGAGTGCGACGTACTCGTTCGATCCGACGCGCGCGAGCGCACGAGCGAGCTCGCGCGCGTACGTCTCGCTGCCGCCGGAGATCCCGGGGATCAGCGTGAGCAGGGAGAGGCCGACGCGCACGGGAAGGCATCCTACAGTGGCCGGGCTAGAATGGCCCTGATGTCCGATCCGAGCCGAGGAAACCGCGACGGTTGCGAGGGCTGTTCGAGTCGACGCGAGAGCCGCCCGCAGGCTCGAGCCCGTCGATGTTGCAGCGCTGTTCGCGTCGCTGCGGGAGGAGGTGCGACGGTCGGGTGCCGATCCTGGCGGCGCTCACGGCGACCCTGACGATCGGCGCGCCGCACGCGCCGAGGCGGAGCGCCTCTGGCCCGTTTCGGCAGACCGGTCGTTGCGACTGCGTCCGGGCGTGCGCGGCGGGATCGGAACGCCCGTCAAGGCGATTCTCCGGAAGGCGATGCGTTGGTACGTCGAGCCGCTTGCGTATGACCAACGCTCGTTCAACGCTGCTGCGCTTCGCCTGATCGACGACCTGCAGGAGCAGGTCGACCGGCTCGAGGCAGAGGTGGCGGTGCTTCGCGACGCGAAGCACTAGCGCGACGATGCGAATCGCGGTCGTCAGACCTCAGGTGCCGTTCGCGCGAGGCGGTGCGGAGATCTTCAGCGACGCCCTCGTCGACGAGTTGCGCGTGCGCGGCCACGAGGCGGACAGCGTCACCGTGCCGTTCAAGTGGTATCCCGGCGCGAGGGTTCTCACGCAGGCATTTCTCTGGCGGCTGCTCGACCTGACCGAGGCCGACGGCAAGCGCATCGACATGGTCGTCGCGACGAAGTTCCCGTCGTACCTCGTGCGGCACCCGGAGAAGCGCGTCTGGCTCGTGCACCAGTTCCGGCAGGCGTACGAGCTCGATCGCACCGACCTCGGTCAGTTCGGCGAATCACCCGAGGACAGGGCGATTCGCCGACAGGTTCAGGAGCTCGACCGGGTGGGGCTTGGAGAGGCGTCTCGGTTGTTCGCGACTTCGCAGAACGTCGCCGGCCGGCTCGAGCGGTCGACCGGCCTTGCCGCTGAGGTTCTGCCGCATCCGCCGCAGGATCTCGACTACCGCGACGACGGCCCGGGCGACTTCGTTCTCTCCGTGGGGCGGCTCGACCGCTCGAAGCGGATCGACATGCTGATCGCGGCCGCGGCTTCGGAGCCGTCGCTTCAGGTCGTCATTGCCGGTGACGGGCCCGACCGGCCGCGCCTCGAGCAGCTGATCGGCGAGGGTGACCTTGCCGGGCGTGTGAGGCTTGCCGGTCGCGTCTCGCCCGAAGAGCTCGCCGATCTCTACGCGACCTGCTTTGCGACGTTCTACGCGCCGGTCGACGAGGACTTCGGGATGGGCCCGTACGAGTCGTTCCTGTCGGGCAAGCCGGTGATCAGTGCCACCGATGCAGGAGGGCCGCTCGAGGTCGTGCACGACGGGTCGACGGGACGCGTTGTCGATCCGGACGCCGGAGCGGTGGCCGCCGCTGCTGTGTGGCTGCGAGAGCATCCCGACGAGGCGCGGGCGTTCGGGCGCTCCGGGCACGCAATCGCGACCGAGGTCACCTGGGATCGTGCGATCGGACGGCTGCTCTCGTGAAGGTCGCGCTCTTCAGCCCGATGCCGCCGGAGCGGTCGGGCATCGCCGACTACTCCGAGCTCCTGCTCCCGGCACTCCGCGACCGTTGCGAGATCGGCGTCGTCGAAGCGTGGGGCGAAGAAGCCACCGCGCGGGACGGACCTCTGCGTCTACCACATCGGCAACAACCCCGATGCTCACGGCTGGATCGTCGAGGCGCTGCGTCGGACGCCCGGTGTCGTCGTTCTGCACGACTTCGTCCTGCATCACCTCGTCGCCGGCCTGACGATCGGTCGCCGCGACGGGCACGGCTATCTCGACGCGATGGAGCGCGAGGGTGGCGTCGTCGGGCGGCTGCTCGGGCATGCCGTTCTCGACAAGCGGATTCCGCCGCTCTGGGAGAACCGGCCCGAGGACTTCCATCTCGCAGGAGAGGTTCTGGGGCTCGCCACGGGGCTGATCGTGCACTCCCACTACGTGCGGGATCGGTCGCGCGCTGCCGGCTACGAGGGGCCGATCTGGGTCGTCCCGCACCCGGCGTTTCCCGTTCCTGCGCTTCCCGCGGCCGAGGTGCGCGGCGAGCCGCTCTTCGGCTCGTTCGGGAACGTCAACGCCAGCAAGCGCGTCCCGCAGCTCCTCGAGGCGTTCGCCCGTGTGCACGCTCGTCGGCCGCGGGAGCGGCCTCCTCCTCGTCGGCGCGACGTCGCCGGGTTTCGATCTCGACCGGCGCTTGCAGCGCCTCGGCCTCGACGGTGCCGGCATCGAGCGGGAGGGGTACGTCGAGGAGGCCCGTCTCTGGCAGCTGATGATGGCCGCCGACGTGCACGTCAACCTGCGCTCGCCGACGATGGGCGAGACGTCGGGTACCGCGATCCGGGCACTCTCGCTCGGGAAGCCCCTCGTCGTCAGCGACGTCGGCTGGTTCGCCGAGCTTCCCGACGACGTGGCGCTGAAGATCCCCGTCGACGAGCAGGAGATCGAAACGCTCGAGGCGGCGCTCGAGTTGCTCGCAACACGTCCCGACGTCCGGAGCGCGATGGGCGCGGCGGCGCTCGAGCTCGCGCGCGGCGAGCACGACGTCGATCGGGTCGCCGAGCGGTACGTCGCTGCGTTCGAGCAGGCGGCGGGTGGTCGGAGCGTCGACGATGCCGTCCTTCGCGAGGTGACCGAGGCTGCGGCCGCGGTCGGGATCGCGCCCGACTCGGTCGAAGCGCGCGAGCTCGCAGCCCGGCTTGCCGAGGTCGAGCTCGGTGACTGAACGACTTCGGGCCGTGCCCGCGTGGGCATGGCTCGCCCTCGATCGTCGTCGGCTCCGCCGCGTTGCGTCTCTGGCTCGTGCGCGGAATGGCCGGCGCCGTTCATCTTCGTCGACGAGTTGATCTACAGCGAGCTCGGCAAGAGCCTCGCGGCGGGAGAAGGGTACGCCGTGCGAGACCTCCCGACGAGCGGCTACAGCCTCCTCTACCCGCTGCTCATCGCGCCTGCCTACGCGCTGTTCGACGGCCTGCCGGATGCGTACGCCTTCGGCAAAGTCGATCAACGCCGTCGCGATGTCACTCGCAGCGGTGCCCGCATTCCTGATCGCGCGACGCGTCGTGCGGCCCTCGCTGGCGCTTCTCGCTGCGCTCATCGCCGTCGCAGTACCGTCGATGGCATACACGGCCACGCTGACGACCGAGAGCCTCTTCTATCCCATCGCGCTCACGTTCGTCTGGCTGCTCCTTCGCTACCTCGACGGCACCGGGCTGGGCACGACTCGCCGTGCTCATGGCTGGCGCTCGTCATCGCGTTCGCAACGCGCGCGCAGTCGCTGGCGTTCCTCCCGGCGATCGCCACGGCACCGTTTCTCCTCGCGCTCTTCGAGCGGCGATGGAGCGCCGTCCGACCGTTCGTCCCGCTCTACGCGATCCTGGCCGGCGCCACGATTCTCGTCGTCGGTGGTTCAGGCAGCCCGTGGGCTCGGGCCGACGGATCTCCTCGGCGCGTACAGCATCGTCGGCGACGGCGGCTACGACGCCGGCTCGGTCGCTCACATGCTGCTGTGGCATCTCCAGGAGCTCGACCCTCTACGCGGGCATCGTGCCGATCGCTGCGCTGATCATCCTGCTGTCGCTCGCACGTGGCCTTGCGCCGCGGATCCAGCAGCATCTCGCTGCGACCGTGTCGCTCCTCGTCTGGAGCACGCTTGCCGTCGCCATGTTCGCCTCGCGGTTCGCGTCCGATCGCATCCAGGATCGCTACCTCTTCTTCCTCGTGCCGCTGCTCGTGATCGTGCTGCTCGCCTGGGTCGAGGTCGGAGCGCCACGGCCGCGAGTCGCGACGGCTGCTCGCGGTCGTCGTCGCCCTCGGGCTTGCCCCTGCTCTTTCCCTTCTCGCGCTTCATCAGCGAGCCGGCGAAGTCCGACACGCTCGGGCTGCTGCCGCTGTGGACGATCAACGAGCACCTCGTGCTCGGGCGAGTACTGGACGACAGTCGCCCTTGTCGGGCTCGCTCTCGTGCTGGTCTTCCTGCTCGTGCCTGCGAGGGCGGCGGTCGCAGCGCCGCTCGCTGTGCTCGCTCCTCTTCGTCGTCGTCTCGAGGCCTGTCTGGTCGGGGCCTCACGGGTTCATCGCGGGCGGAGCCGGAGCGCTCTTCCAGGGGATCAGGGGCGTCGACCGGGACTGGATCGATCGTGCCGTGCCCGATGGGCAGGAGGTCGTCGTGCTGTGGACGGGACGGGCGGATCGGTTCACGGTGAACCAGAACGAGTTCTTCAACCGGCGCGTCGGCAAGGTCTACTACACCGGTGCCCCGACGCCAGGGGGTGTCAACGAGACGCCGGTCTCGCGCATCCCGGATGCCGGCGCCCGAGGGCTTCGGGGCGGCGTCTTCGTCCTGCCGAACGGACGGCGTCGTCGTCGCGCCGTACGCCCTCCTCGACGGCTCGATCACCCCCGACGGCGTCGTCGTCGCGCGGGACGAGGAGCTCGGCACGACCCTCTGGCGTCTCACGGGCCCGCTCTCGTCGCGAACGACCGTGACCGGCATCTACGACGACGGCAGCTGGTCGGGTCGCACGGCCACCTGGCAGCTGCTGCGCTGCCGGCCCGGAACGCTGACGACGGCCGTGCACTCCGACCCGAGCCTCTTCAAGACCCCCCAGACGGTCGTCGCCATCAGCGGCAATCGCAGGGCGGCCGTGCGCTTCGCCCCCGACGAGCGCGCGTCGCTCTCGATTCGTGTGACGCCCGACGAGCGGGGAACCTGCGTCGTTCGCTTCGTCGTGACCCCGACGGCCAACCCCGCCGAGGTGATTCCCGGCTCGACCGACGATCGCGAGCTCGGCGTCCACTTCGACGCGTTCGCCTACGAGCCGCGATGAGGATCGTCGTCGACGTCTCACCGCTCTCCCATCCGCCGACCGGGATCGGGAACTACATCCGCGGCTCGCTCGCCGGCATCGTCGAGGCAGCAGGCTCGTCACACGAGATCGTCGCCTTTGCGCCGACGAGCCTCAAGGGGCCGGACCGCATCAGGGAAGCCACTCGCCCCGACGCAGATCGAGACGAGGCTCTGGCCGGTGCCTGCATCGCACGCGGTGCGCACTGCCTGGAGCAAGCTCGGCCATCCTGCCGCCGAGCGGCTGCTCGGCTCGTTCGACGCTCTCCTCTACACCGACTGGATGACGCCGCCCCAGCGCTCCGGCCTCCGGGCGACGACGATCCACGACCTCAATCCGCTGCATCACCCGGAGTGGTGCACGCCGCGGACGATCGCGATGCACCGGCGCAAGGATGCAGATGCGGTCAAGGCATGCGACGTCATCTTCACGAACTCGCGCTACACCGCGGACGATGCGACGGAGACGCTCGGGATCGAGGCGGAGCGCCTCGTCGTCGCGCACCCGGGCGTCGGCTCGGAGTTCGTGCCCGAGGGCGAGCGGGCATCGTTCGACGGGCCGTACGTGCTCGGTGTCGGGACGCTCGAGCCGCGCAAGAACCTTCAGCGCCTCGTCGATGCGTGGCGGCTGCTCGGCGGCGAGCACCGTCTCGTGCTCGCCGGCGGGGCCGGGTGGGGCGAGCAGCCGGGTCTCGACGATCCCGGAATCGTCCTCCCGGGCTACGTCTCGTCGCAGGCGCTGCCGGCGCTCTATCGTGGAGCTGCCGTCTACGTCTTCCCGTCGTTGTTCGAGGGCTTCGGAATCCCGGTCGTCGAGGCAATGGCGTGCGGGACGCCGGTCGTCGTCTCGAACCACCGGTCGCTCGACGAGGCGTGCGGATCGGCTGCGGTTCGTGTCGACCCGCTGGATCCCGAGTCGATTGCGGCGGGGATCCAGGAGGCCGTCGCGCGGCGTGACGAGCTCGTGCCGGCCGGCATCGAGCATGCTGCGCAGTTCACGTGGCGGGCGACCGGCGCCACGATGCTCGAGGCCCTGTCGAGAGGAGGGCGGCGTGAAGGTCGGGATCGACGTCTCGCCGCTCGTCCAGACGGGCGCCGGCACGGCGCGTCACGTCCGTGGGCTTCTCGGCGCGCTCGAGGGACGCCCGGGGCTCGAGCTGACCGAGCTGACGTTCGGCGGCGCGGGTCGTGCAGGAACGGTCGCGCGTGACGCCGGGTGGTACCCGGTCGGCATCGCCCGGGCAGCGCGCGACCTCGACGTGCTGCACTGCCCGACGATGCGGGTTCCCGTTCGGGCTCGCCCCGCGGTCGTCGCAACGGTGCACGACGTGGCGGTTCTTCGCTATCCGGACGCGTTCCCGCGGTGGCATCGCCACACGGGGCAGCTCGCGCTCCGCCAGGCCGTTCGCACGGCCGATGCGATCGTTGCCGTCTCGGCAGTTCACGCGCGACGAGCTCGGCGACGTCCTCGGCGTACCCGCCGACCGAGTTCGGGTGATCGGGAACGGCGTCGACCCCGTCTTCACGACCGACGGCCCCGCCGAGGAGGGTGACTACGTTCTCGCGGTCGGGACGCTGGAGCCGCGGAAGAACCTGGCCCGCGCCGTCGAGGCGGGGAGGCTCGCCGGGCTCGAGGTGCGCGTCGTCGGTGCGACGGGCTGGGGCGGCATCGACGTTCCGGGCTGGGTCGGCCGCGTCGACGACGAGGCGCTCGCAGCGCTCTTCCGCGGAGCGCGGTGCCTCGTCTTCCCCTCGCTGTACGAGGGGTTCGGGATCCCGATCCTCGAGGCGATGGCGTGCGGGACGCCGGTCGTGACGAGTCGCGGTGGAGCCACGGAGGAGATCGCGGGAGGCGCTGCGGTGCTCGTCGATCCGCTCGACGTCGAGGCGATCGCGGCCGGCATCGCCGAGCGCGCAGGCGCGCCGCTCGGAGCTCGTCGCCACTCGGTCTCGAGCGAGCCGCCGGCGTTCACGTGGAAGCGTGCCGCGGACGCGCTCGAGGCTGCTCTGGCGGGAGCTCGCATGAGCCTGCCTCTCGTCGTCGTCGACGCCGACGTGCTCGGCCGAAACCGCACGGGAGACGAGAAGTACGTCCTCAACCTCCTTCGCGAGCTGCCCGGCGCCCGCGGCAGACGGCGGGTCTCAGGATCGCGGCCGTGACGCGTCATCCCGAGCTCGTTCCCGACGGCGTCGAGCCGATCGAGCTCGGAACGCGGAGCCAGGAGCTGCGGATGGCGTGGCAGCTTCCGCGGCTGCTGCGACGGGTCGGGAGCCGCGCTCGTCCACACGCAGTACGCGCTTCCGCTGCGCTCGCCGTGCCCCGCCGTCGTGACGATTCACGACCTCTCGTTCGAGCGGGACGCGACGCTGATGGGTCGTCGCGACCGGCGCGTCTTCCGCTTCGTCGTCCCGCGAGCGGCCCGGTGCGCGGCCGCCGTCCTCACCGTCTCCGAGCGCTCGAAGCGGGACATCGTCGAGCTCTACGGCATACCGGCCGAGCGGGTCGTCGTGACGCCGAACACCGTCGACCCGGTGTTCGCGCCGGGAGCGCGCGGGGAGCCGTGACTACGTCCTCGCGGTCGGCGCGATCCAGCGCCGGAAGAACCAGCTCGCCGCGCTCGCGGCCGCGCGGGCCGTCGGAATGCCACTCGTCGTCGTCGGCCCCGACGCGAGACCCGTCGCTCGCGCGCGAGTTGCGCGAGGGAGGCGCGACGCTGCGGGGGCATGTCGCCGATCGAGGAGCTCGCGGCGCTCTACCGGGGGGCCGCCTGCCTCGTGCAGGCGTCGCGCTACGAGGGCTTCGGCCTTCCGGTGCTGGAGGCGATGGCGAGTGGGACTCCGGTCGTCATCGTTCGCGACGAGGCGCTCGTCGAGGTGGCGGGTGGCGCGGCCGTCGTCGTCGACGACCGACGAGCTCGCGGACGGCATCCGAACGGCCGTCTCCGAGCGTGAGGCGCTCGTCGGCTGCCGGCCTCGAGCGGGCGCGCTCCTTCTCCGGGCGCTGCGGTCGCCGAGCGAACGGTCGCCGTCTACCGCGAGGCGCTCGGCCGATGACGATCTCCGCCGTCGTCGTCTCGCACGGGCATGCAGCCGAGCTCGAGGTCTCCCTCGCGGCCCTTGCTCCCCAGGTGGACGAGATCGTCGTCGTCGCGAACATCCCCGGCTCGGTGGGAACGCTGCCCGCGGGTGTCCGCGTGATCGAGAACGCACGCCCGCGTTGCCTTGCCGCGAACGTCAACGCGGGCATCGCCGCGACCGTCGGGGAGTACGTGCTCTTCGCGAACCCGGATGCCGTTGCCGGCCGATGACGCGGTTGCCGACCTGGCCTCGTTCATGGAGTCGCGACCACGGTGCGGGATCGCAGGCCCCGAGATGCTCTGGCCGGACGGGACGTGGCAGCCGTCGCGACGGCGGTTCCCGACCGTGTCGGGAACGATCGTCCGCCGGACGCCGCTCCGCCGTCTCTACCCGCCGTACGAGCGCCAGACGGGACCACTACCTCCTCGACGAGCGCCCGACAGAGCCCGTCGAGGCGGACTGGATGCTCGGCGCGTTCCTCCTGCAGCGCCGCTCCATGCTCGAGGAGCTCGGCGGCTGGGACGCCGGCTACCGCCACTACGTCGAGGACATCGACCTCTGCTATCGCGCCATGCGCGCGGGATGGGAGCGGTGGTACGTCCCGGCTGCGCGTCGTCACGCACGCGTACGCCGCGGTGATCGACCGGCAGTTCCTCTCGCGCCACACGCTCTGGCACCTCCGGGGCATGGCCCGCTACGTTCGCAAGCATCCCGAGGCGCTCGTCGGGCGCCGCTGATCGGTCAGGGCTCGGACGTGATGCCGAGTTGCGCGCCGAAGTAGCGACGCTCGAAGTTGTTCGGGTCGAGCGCCGCGGGCTGGAACGGCGGAGTCACGGAGACCTTGACGTGGAACGGGCCACCCGGCGTCGGGATCGGGAATGTGCGTGCCTTGGAGCAGCTGTCGACGATCCACCCCCGGCGATCGGTGACCCGGTCGATGACACCATTCTTCTGCGGCCCGAGGCCGAGCGTTCCGACCTCGATCAGGACCCGTCCGGGCGCGCGTGCGTGCCGCAGAACGCCTTCCGCGAGAGCGTCACGAACACGGTCCCCGGCTTCGCCGGAGCGTCGAAGCGGCTGTAGTCGGCGCTCACGGTGTCCGCAGGCTCTTCGAGCTGCCGATCCAGCCGTCGCTGAAGACGCCGGCCAGCGACTCGCGCAGGCGAAGGGGCGATCCGATCCGGACGAGTCGCAGGTCTCCCTTCTCGGCTATCAGTCTCGCCGACGATCGAGAGGCCCTTGTCGACGACGGCATATCGGTACCCGGGATCGCCGGCCAGTCGGCCGTCGGTCGACTCGATGTTGGGGGTCAGGACAGGCCCCGGGCCGGGAGCGGTGCCGTCGAGGCTCCAGACCCTGCGCACGTTCCGGTTCCAGAACTCCATCGACCAGACGCCGTTCGGATCCGCGATCTTCTGGCCGATGTAGACGGACGGGTTGGTCTCCGGTCGCCTCGTCGACCCAGCCGAGGGGCTTCGGGAGGCTGGCGAAGAACTGCTCGGAGAAGTCGTTCGACGCCTTCGCGGCGACGTTCTCCGCTCGCACCGACCAGCCGATCGAGAGGAGGGCCGCTCCGATCGACGATCCACGCGGCGATCCGCTGGCGGCGCCGAAGGAGGATCGGCGCGAGGCCGACGAGCACGGAGAGCGCGACCAGCGCGTAGAGGAGCCGATCGATGCCGCTCGCGCCGAGATCGTAGTCGTCCTTGATCCGCGAAAGGATCGCGAGCCCCGGAGCGTCCGCCTTCGAGGCCCGAGAAGGTGAGGGGAACCGCGCCGATCGCCCAGGCTGTCAAGGCTGCCGAGACAGCGAGCGTCCATGGCCGTGATCGCGCGGGTCGCTGCGAACAGCGCCAGCGCGATGAAGAGGAGCGGCGTCAGGTACGACGAGGTTGCGCTCCGAGATGCGCGGCTCGAAGACCGCCGCCTGGTAGGCACCCTTGACGGCGACGTAGGCCGTGAAGAGCGCGACTGACGCAGCGAAGCACCGAGATGAACGCCGCGAGCGATCGTGTTCGTGCGATCGCGGCTGAAGGAACGAGCATCGCAAGGCCGATCACGACCGGCAGCACTCCGATTCCGATCGCGAGCAGCCCCCCACGCCCAGAGCGCCTGATCGAGCATCGTGCCGAGGCGAGCCGAAGGCGACCTCGACCTCGCCGGACGCGACGCGGGCCGCGAGCACCATGAGCGCCAGCGCCGCAACCACGAGCGACCGCAGCCCCGATCCGCCGCGCCCGTCGAAGCTCTGGCGAGCGCGGCTCGGCCGGCCCCGAAGCAGACGAACTGCACGCCGATGGCGCCGATCATCAGAGCAGGCACGAGGATCAACTGGTCGCGAACGAACGGAGCCACGAGGCCGACTGCGGCGGCGGCGACGATGTTCCATCGCGTCGGGGACGAGAGCGCGCGCGCCGCCACGTAGAAGCTCGCAGCGACGGTCAGATACGCGACCGGCTCCTGCATGACCATCGCCGAGTAGATGAACGACGGAGCGACGACGGCGCCGACGCCGGCGAGGAGTGCGTACGGCCGCGGCATCAGCATCCGGGCGAGCCCGTACGTCGGGAAGATCGCCGCCGTCATCACGAGGACGTTGAACGTCTTGACTGCGCTGTAGGCGGTCTGCAGGTTGTCGAACCACCAGAACGGCGCGATCAGCCACGGGAAGAGCCCGGCGCCCCAGTACTCGACGCCACGGCGTGCCGGCGTACCGGTCTCCGCGATCGCGCGCGAGATCTGCGCGTACTCGATCTCGTCCGAGAAGAGCCACGGCGTCGGGTGCTTCGGGACGCCTGCCAGACGTAGAGGCTCGAGACGACCAGGAACGACGAACAGCGAGCGGCGTGGCGCCGAGGAGCCGATCTCCGGTGGAGACGCGCGGTGTCGTGGAGGATCCGTCGCTCATGAGGCCGGTGCGGTCGTGCTCCGCCGCCTCCACGAACGGATCGCTCGGAGCCCTGCACGCTCGGCGAACCGGCCGACGACGAGGAGCGCGAAGCAGATGATCGCGTCGAGAACGAAGATCGAGCTCGGGGATCTGATCGGTGGGCTGTGTGTTGGTCACGAAGAGGTAGGCGACGATCTCCGACGTGGCCACAGCGGCCCCGATCCGAGCCAGGGTAGCGCTCTTCGAATAGTGCCTGTCTCGGCGGTAGAGCCCGAACACGAACAACGCGATGTAGCGGCAGAAGATGACCGCCGGCAACGCCCAGATGAAGATGTGGCGCTGGATCTCGGTGCCGTTCCCTTCGATCACGATCACGTAGGCGGCATAGAGCGCAGCCGCAGTCAGAGCGCCGTCCACGAGCGTGTCCACGAGGAGCCCCGCGCGGTCCGAAAGTCCTGTTTCCCCCGGGGCCGCGGCGACATCCGAGAGGAACGCGGCGAACTGCAGCAGGAGGGCGAACGTGACGAGAACGCCGATCGTCGTGATCCTGCCGCTGTCGAGGACGGCGTAGGCAAGGCTCGTCAGGCCGAGGGCTGCCGAAACGGCGACGAGGAAGAAGACCGCTCGGCGCTCGGAGAGGCCGCGGTAGACGAGGCGATGGGACGTGTGATCCCGCCCGCCCTGGGTCACCGATCGTCCCGAGCGAAGTCGGAGAGTCGTCACGAGCGTCGTGTCCAGGATCGGCACGGCGAGGATCAGGAGAGGGAGGACGAGCGTTGCGATCGTGGTTCCGGCCTCCTTGTACGACGCCATCAGGCCGAGCGTCGCGAGCACGAGTCCGATCAGCTGGCTGCCCGGAGTCTCCCATGAAGACACGGGCCGGTCCGCTGAGCCGTAGGTTGTAGGGAAGGAACCCGACGAGTGCGAGCGCGAGACTCGTCGCGACGATGAAGATGTCGCGGTTCGGGGCGACGAACGCCGCCGACAGGGCGAAGCACGATGCGGCGACGATGCCGAGGCTGCCGGCCAGGCCGTCCATGTTGTCGAGCAGGTTGAAGGCGTTCGTCAGCCCGACGAGCCACACGATCCCGAGCGCCCAGCCGAGCGTCGAGCTCGAGACGAACTCGACCGAGATGGAGCTCTGCAGAACGACGATCGCGGCCGCTATCTGGGCCCCGAGCTTCGCAGCCGGGTGGAGCTGGATGATGTCGTCGAGCAATCCGAACGCGAAGACGATCGCGCCGCCCGCGAGAACGGCGACCAGCTCGCCCGCAGATTCCGACGGGGCCGAGTGCCGTTGCCGCGGCGACGGCGGCGACGAAGCCGGCGAAGATTCCGATCCCGCCGAATGCCGGCGTCGGGCTCGTGTGCCAGCGATCGGGTCGCGGATCGGCTCCGAAGAGGGCGAGGGCGCGCGGCCAGTGCAGCAGGCCGGCGATTGTCATGAACGCGATCGGCGCTGCCGCGATCGCGACGAGGAGGTTCACGGCAGGCGGGGTGAGGGCGACTGGTCTCATCGAACGGGAAGCCTATCCCCCTCGGTGGGCGGACACGGCCGTCGCCAACATCCCCCGTACAATCCGGCCGTGGCCGTCTACGCCGATCTGATTCGCTACCGCGAGCTCTTCGCGAGCCTGTTCCAGCGCGATCTTCGCGCGAAGTACAAGGGCTCGGTGCTCGGCCTCTTCTGGACGCTCGCCTTGCCGGTGACGCTGATGCTCGTCTACCTCGTCGTCTTCTCGGTGATGTGGAAGTCGCCGACCACGGACGTGGACAACTACTGGCTGTTTCTCCTCTGTGGGCTTCCACCCTGGGTCTTCTTCGCGACGTCCCTGCAGTCGTCTGCTCGCAGCCTGCTCGAGAACGCGAGCCTCATCCGCAAGGTCCGTTTCCCGCGGCAGCTCGTTCCGCTCTCGATCGTCGCCACCCAACTCGTCGCCTTCGCGGTGATGACCGGGATCGTCTTCGTGCTCGCGATGATCGTGCTGCCCGACTCTCGCTCGACCGCGTGGCTCGTGTTCCCGATCGCCGCCGTGATCGTTGCGCTTCGTCTCGGGCCTCTCGCTCGCCGTCGCGTCCGCAAACGCGATCTACCGCGACATCGAGTTCGTCGTCGCGGCGCTCCTGCTGCCGCTGTTCTTCCTCACGCCGATCCTCTACAGCCTCGACCAGCTCCCCGGTGCCGCCGATCATCCCTGGCTGCTCGACCTGCTGCAGTGGGGTAATCCGCTGACGCCGATCATCGAGTGCTTCCGGGCGCCGCTCTTCCTCGGGGAGATCCCGTCGACCGCCAATCTCGTCTATCTCGTGGTCGAGACCCTGGTCGCTCTTGCCGTCGGAGCCGCCGTGTTCAACGCGGTCGACGATCGGATCGCGGCGGAAGTGTGATCGAGGCGCGGCGTCGAACAGGCCATCCGGCCCGGTGTAGGCCGGCAGGCCGAGATGCTCGGACGGCTCGAGATCGTCGAGGAGCGAGGGAAGCAGGAGCGGCTGCGCGAAGCGTGGGTTGCGGCCGCCGTCGACGTTCCACGGTCCGAGCTCTCGATCGCGCCCGCTCGGGACGATGGCCGTCCCGACGGCCTCCCATCCTTCCGCGTGCGCGTCGAGCACGACGGTCGACCAGTTGGTTCCCGGTCGAGCGCCTGCAACGAGGTGAGCCACGGCAACGGCGTCCTCCGCCACGACGGCCTCGTCTTGGGCTGCGAGCGCCGCAGTCGTCCCGGGGTCGGCCCCTCCCCGGACGCGGACGGCGAGTCGCCGCTCGCGGATTCGCGGCGCGACATCCACGTCGATCGTGAGTGGCGTGCAGCCGATCTCCTCGAACCAGAAGCGGTGCTCCTCGACGAGGTCGAATGCGAGCCGGTAGGCGCCCGGGGGACGCGGGGCCGTCACGGAGAGCTCGATCTCGACCTGCTCGCCGGGAGCAACCTGCCGCGGAAGCGCCGTCCGCGGCCCATCCCAGACGATCGGATTCCCGAGCGGATCGAGCCAGTGAAACGACGCCTGAATTCCGCCGGCGCCGTGTGATCGCCAGGTCGCCGTGCCCGCGTTCTCGAGCGCCACGCGCGCGTTTGACGTCACGCCGGCGCGTTGGGGTGCGAGCGACCACGCGAGCCAGCGCGGCGCCAGAGGGCCGCTTTGAACGGGATGCTCACCGACGGGGTGCACGATGAGGGCTACTCTAGATGCGTGAGCGAGCCGCTTCTCGTGCGCGCCGCCAGGCGCGAGGAAGTCGAGCGGACGCCGGTGTGGTTCATGCGCCAGGCGGGCCGGTCGCTTCCCGAATACCGCGCCATCCGCGCGAAGCACGCGTTCTTCGAGGTCGCCCACACGCCGGAGCTATGCGCCGAGGTGACGCTCCAGCCCGTGCGACGTCATGACGTCGACGCAGCGGTGATGTTCGCCGACATCATGACCCCGGTCCTCGGAATGGGCATCGACGTGCGCCTCGTCGAAGGCGTCGGTCCCGTGATCGACGAGCCCATCCGTACGCTCGCAGATGTCGAACGGCTGCGCGTCCCGGACCCGGAGGAGGCGTTCGCGCCGGTCCTCGATGCCGTGCGCCTGGTGCGGGCGGCACTGCGCCCCGACCAGGCTGTTGTCGGCTTCTGCGGTGGGCCGTTCACCGTCGCCGGATACCTCGTGGAAGGGAAGCCGAGCCGCGAATTCGCGCTGACGAAGAGCATGATGCTCGGTCGGCCCGAGGTCTGGCACGCGCTCCTCGAGAAGCTTTCAGCGACATTCGCCGCCTACGTCGCCGCGAAGGCGCGCGCGGGAGCAGATGTGATCCAGCTCTTCGACTCATGGGTGGGAGCACTCTCGCCCGCGCACTACCGAGATCACGTCGCACCGCACTCCGCGCGCGTCCTCGCGGCCGTCGACGTGCCGACGATCCACTTCGGCACGGGCACGGCGACGCTGCTCGAGGAGATGGCGGCGGCGGGTGGCGATGTGATCGGGCTCGACTGGCGGGTCCCGCTCGATGTCGGCTGGGCGAGGGTTCCCGACCGGGCCGTCCAGGGCAATCTCGATCCGGCCGTCCTCCTCGCTCCCTGGGAGGTGGTCGAGGCGGAGGCGCTCGATGTCCTCGCGCGAGCCGGCGGCCGCAGCGGACACATCTTCAACCTCGGGCACGGGGTCTTTCCGTCCGTCGACCCCGACACGCTGACGAGGCTGGCAGCGCTCGTGAGGGAGCGGAGTGGAGCGTTCGCGGGGAACACGGCGTGACGGTAGTCCTCCGACGCCTCAGCGACGCGGAGTTCGATGCGTGGCGATCGGGTTCGCTCGAGCGCTACGCAGCCGATATCGAGCGGAACGGCGGCTACACCCACGAGCGCGCAACCCTCAAGGCGGCTCAGGACTTCAACCGGGTTCTACCGGATGGGCTCGGCACCGCCGGGCAGCACATCTGGGCCGTCGAACGCGCGGACGGTGTGATCGGACATGCGTGGATCGGCGAGCGGGACACGCCGGAGGGGGGCCGTGTCGCCTTCGTCTACGAGATCGAGATCGGGGAGGCGCATCGTGGCCAGGGCCACGGCCGCGCGGCGATGGCCCTGCTGGAAGCCGAGGCGCGCTCGCTCGGGCATGACCGCATCGAGCTGAACGTGTTCGGTGGGAACGCCGCTGCGCGCGGGCTCTACGCGTCGCTCGGATATTCGGAGATTGCGGTCTACATGGGGAAGCATCTTCCGTGACGCCGGGAGCCATCTCGGCCGACGGTGTCTCCCGGCGCTTCCGCGTCCATGCCCGCGAGACGCGGACACTCAAGGATCTCGTCGTCGCGCGAGGCCGTACCGGCGGGGAGGACGTCTGGGCGCTGCGTGACATCTCCGCCGAGATCGCACCGGGTGAGGCAGTCGGCCTGATCGGACGCAACGGCTCGGGCAAGTCGACGCTGCTCCGTGTCCTCGCGGGCATCATCAAGCCAACGACCGGCTCCGTGCAGGTGAGCGGGCGCATCGGGTCCCTGCTCGAGCTCGGAGCCGGCTTCCACCCCGACTTCAGCGGTCGCGACAACGTGTATCTCAACGGCTCGATCCAGGGCCTGCGGCGCGCCGAGATTCGCGAGCGGTTCGACGAGATCGTTGCCTTTGCGGAGATCGAGCATGCAATCGACAGGCCGGTCCGAACCTACTCGAGCGGGATGGCGATGCGACTCGGTTTCGCGATCGCCGCGTTCCTCCAGGCCGACGTGCTGCTGCTCGACGAGGTCTTCGCCGTCGGCGACGAGAACTTCCAGCGGAAGTGCTTTGGCGTCATCGCCGCGTTCAAGAATCAGGGTGGGACGATCCTCTTCGTCTCGCACGACGCACAGGCCGTCGAGCGGCTCTGTGAGCGGTCGATCCTTCTCTCCGCTGGCGAGAAGGTCTACGACGGGCCGACCCACGAAGCGATCACGCGCTATCGACGCCTGCTCGCGGACGATCTCGATCCGGCCGAGCGAGAAGTCGGTCTCCGCGAGTGGGGGACAGGTGAGGCCGAGATCGTCGGCGTACGCCTCCTCGACCGGGACGGCAGCGAGCGCTCCCAGTTTCTCGCCGGCGAGCCTCTGCGACTCGAGGTCGGCCTGCAGGCAGCGGCAGCAATCTCCGCGCCGGAACTGCATCTCGAGATCCGCGACTCCACGGGGCTCCTCGTTGCCGAGGACTCCGTCGATACGGCGACGATCGGCTGGCCGGCAGGGCGTGGCCCAGCGACGGTCGAGCTCGAGATCGAGAGACCGGCACTTGCCTTCGGTCGTTTCCGGGTGCGGCTGGGCCTCATCTCGGCAGAGGGCCGAATGCTGCACTCCTACGACGATGCGGTCCCCTTCCTCGTCTACCCCGACGGGGAGGAGCGCGGCCTGATCCGCCTCGGAGGAACGTGGAGCGCAGGGGCGAAGGAGGAGATCCAATGAGTTACAAGACCTGTCCCGAATGGCCGGAGCTGATGGAGCTCGCACCCGAACTGCAGTTCAAGCACATGTCCGTCGCCGACGCACAGCTGCCGTTCGACGTGCTCTCGAAGATCACGCACGTCTCGCTGGGCGAGATCGAGATGTGCTGTGACCTCGACCATCACGTCTTTAACGGCGCGCATACCGACCCTCAGGTCGTTGCGGCGCTCGCGGATACGCACTGGTACGAGGTCCACGAGTGGGCCACCTCGGGACCGGGCGCCTCGAGCCACGCCGCCTGAGAGCAGCGCGCATCGCGCGCGGCCGACGCGAGCGCGTGCGTAGGCTTGAGCGATGGCGACCGTCCTCGTTCCGTTCCGCTCGGGTGGCAAGACCAGGCTCCCGGCCGGAGTGCGCGGCGAGCTCTCGCTCGCGATGCTCTGCGACGTCCTCGAAGCAGCCGTCGACTCCGTCGCGGACGTAAGGCTTGTCACCGGTGACGATGCGGCAATACTTCTCGCCGCCGAATTCGGCGTCGAGGTCGTTCGCGATCCGGGTGGCGGTCAGGGTGCTGCCGTTGCCGAGGCCCTGACCGGCGTCTTCGGCTCGTGTCTGGTGGTCAATGCCGACCTTCCGTGCGTCTCGAGGGACGCGTTGTCGCAACTCGGCCGCTCGAGCCCGTCGCTCGTCGCAGCGGCAGACGGGACGACGAACGCACTTTCGCTGCCCGCACCGGAGCACTTCGTCCCGCTGTACGGTGCGGGAAGCGCCGAGCGCTTCGCCGCAGCAGGATTCACTGCAGTGTCGATCCCCGAGCTCGAGCAGGACGTCGACACGCTCGCAGATCTCGGGCGCCTGACGCTGCCCGTCGGCGCCCGGACAGCGCTCGTGTTGGATCAGCTCGAGCTTCGTCTGGTGCCCACGTCGTGAGGGTCGTCTGCCTCTCTGGCGGCGTCGGTGGCGCGAAGCTTGCGGCCGGTCTTCACGACGTGCTCGCGCCCGGCGAGCTCACCGTGATCGGGAACGTCGGCGACGATCTCGAGGTGCTCGGCCTGCACGTCTCGCCCGACCTCGACTCGGTGCTGTACGCAATCGCCGGCCTCAATGACACCGAGCGGGGCTGGGGCCGCGCCGGTGAGACGTGGGAGGCGCTCGAAGCGGCGCGCGCGTGGGGCGGCGAGGGGTGGTTCATGCTCGGCGACCGCGATCTCGGACTCCATCTCGTGCGCTCGCAGGCGCTGCGCAGCGGCGAGCCGCTGTCCACCGTCACGGCCGGGCTCGCTCGCGCTGCGGACATCGAGTCGAGGCTGATCCCCGCGACGGACGATCGCCTCCGGACGCACGTCGTCACGCCCGCGGGGACGTTCTCGTTTCAGGAGTGGTTCGTCGCCCGACGCCACGAGGACGACGTCGATGCGCTGCGCTACGACGGTGCGGACACGTCCCGCCCGGCCCCTGGAGTGATCGAGGCGATCGAGGCTGCCGATGCGATCGTGATCGCCCCGAGCAACCCGTTCGTCTCGATCCATCCGATCCTCGCCGTCCCCGGGATCCGTGACGCGATCGAGCGACGACGCGTGCGCTGCGTCGCGGTCAGCCCGCTTGATCGGCGGCCTTGCAGTCCGGGGCCCGCTCGACCGGATGATGCAACGCCTTCTCGGAGGGACGACCCCGGCGCTTGTGACAATGTGTTACGAGGATCTGCTCGACGCGCTCGTGATCGACGCTGCCGACGCGACGGCCGAAACGGGACGGTGCCGTGGTCGTCACCGATACGCTCATGCGTGATCGCGAGACCGCGAGCCGACTCGCCGAGACAACACTGGAGGCAGCCATGGAGACCCCGTCGTGAAGATCGCCTTGATCGGAGGCACGGGAAGCTTCGGCATGGCACTCGCCGTGCGGCTCCACGAGGCCGGGTACGCCGTCGTGATCGGCTCGCGCGACGCCGAGCGCGCGCGCGGCCGCGGCGGCCGAGCTCGGCGTCACGGGCGCGACGAACGAGGACGCGGCCCGCGAGGCGGACATCGTCGTGCTGACGACGAAGGCAGACGGTGCCGTCGAGACGGCCCGCTCGCTCCGTGAGGCGATCGGGCAGACGCCCGTGCTGTCGGTTGCCGCCGAGCTGTCCTTCTCGAAGGAGGGCGTCTTCCCGACCTCCGAGCCGACGTCGATCGCGCAGCGGATCCAGGACGTCATCGACGGGCCGGTGATCGCGGGTCTCCACTCGCTCGCCGCCACGAACCTCGGTGGCGACGTGGCCCCGGACGAGGACACGCTCGTCTGTGGCGACGACGCCGAGGCCAAGGCGATCGTGCTCGAGCTCGCCGGCAAGGTGACGTCGGGACGGGCGATCGACGCGGGCCCGCTTGCGAGCGCCCGTGCGCTCGAGGGCATGACGGCGGTGATCGTGAACGTCAACAAGCGCTACAAGGCCCACGCCGGTCTTCGCGTCACCGGGGTTCACTGAGCGCATCGGCATCTCGTGGTGAATCGACACAATCGCAGCGTGCCGGGTGAGGTACGCGTGATCCCACTCCTCGGCCTCCCCGAGCTCGAGGAGGGGGACGACCTCGCAGGCATCCTCGCCGATGCCTGCAGCCGGGCAGGCGGGCTCGAGGAGGGCGACATCGTTGTCGTCGCCCAGAAGGCGGTCTCCAAGGTCGAGGGCCGCATCGTGCGGCTCGACGAGATCGAGCCCTCGGCACGTGCGATCGAGCTGGCCGGGGACGGGGGCGACCCGCGCCAGGTCGAGGTGATCCTGCGGGAGACGGTCGAGGTCGTGCGGTCACGTCCGCCGCTCGTCATCTCGCAGACGTCGCACGGCTTCGTCTGCGCGTCGGCGGGCGTCGACGCGTCGAACGCGAGGTGCCCCTGGGACGGTCATTCTCCTGCCGCTCGATCCGGACGCATCGGCGGCCCGGCTGCGTGCCGGGCTTGCCGACCTGACGGGGATCGAGTCGGGGATCATCGTGAGCGACTCGTTCGGCAGAGCGTGGCGGCAGGGAACAACCGATGTCGCACTCGGCGTGGCGGGCATCGTTGCGCTCAGGGACTTGCGCGGAACGCCTGACAGCCGGGGCTACGAACTGCGCTCGACGATGATCGCCGTGGCCGACGAGATCGCCGGTGCAGCCGAGCTCGTGATGGGCAAGGCGAACGGCGTGCCCGCAGCGATCGTTCGCGGCGTCGACGCTGCTGGTGAAGGGTGCGCGGCGGACATCGTGATGCCACGCGAGCGCGACCTCTTCCGCTGACGACGGTGGAAACTACCGACTGCCGGTCATGGGAACGTCTGATGCGGGCACACACCGGAGAGGCGAGCCTCTCAGGTGTCACCGACAGAGGAGATGCTCTGATGAAGAAGCTCATGCTCGGCCTCGCCTTCGCTCTTGTAGTTGCCGTCTCGATCGGCGTGGTGAGCGCGGATGCGGTCACGTCCAACAAGGCCGTATCGGTCAACCTCAACGAGTTCAACGTCCTTCCCGCGGTGCAGGGCGCCCCAGCCGGGAAGGTGACCTTCACCGTGAAGAACTCCGGCAAGGTGGAGCACGAGTTCGTCGTGGTCAGGACGCTGAGGCCGGCCGGGAGCCTGGCGAGCCACAACGGCGAGGCGAGCGAGGCAGGCAACGTCGGCGAGATCGGATCCGTCAAGCCCGCTCAGCAGAAGACGCTGACGCTGACGCTGAAGAAGGGTCACTACTCGATCCTCTGCAACCTTCCGGGGCACTACAAGAGCGGACAGTTCGCGGACTTCTACGTTCGCTGAGAGCTCGCTGTCTCTGCCTTCCCGACCGGCCCTTGCCGGTCGGGAAGGCACTGAACGGGTCGGCGAGTCGGGTCGTCCGAACCCGATTCGCTCCGAATCCGGCGGTACACTTCAATCATGCGCAAACTCGCACTCTGGGGAACTCCGACGTCCGCCTCGCACCGCGCGTGGGTGGAGGCCGTGGCGGCCGAGTTCACCGCGGACGACTTCGAGCTCGTCGACGATCACGCCGACGCCGACTTCGTCCTCAACATGTTCGACACGGCCGATCCGAAGGCGTTCCGCCGCTCCTCGCGCGGCACCTATTCGGCCTCGTTCTACGAGCTCGACGACGTGCCGGACGACGTGCTCCGCACGAGCTACCCGAACCTCGTTCGCACGCTCGCGAACGTCGTCGTCCTCCATGTGCCGGGCGAGGGCGTGTGGTTCACGACGATGGAGCGCGGGACGTACAAGATCTCGGATGACCCCGCCGAGGTGTTCGAGCGCCTCGCGCCTCTTGCGAAGTCGAAGCTCGTGATCGACAACGAGTTCATCCCCGATCTCGAGCCCGAGCTGTGGGACGGCGACGAGATCACCGCCGACATCAGTGCGGCGGGAAAGCGCATGGGCGAGCTCGACCTTCTCCCTGCCCCGTTCCCCGTCCACGAGTTCCTGAACGAGCGCGACCTGCGCCATGTGATGCGGCTCTACCAGGTCGGCGGTCTCTCCTACGGCAACCTCTCGGCGCGCAAGGACGAGACCCGATTCTGGATGAGCGCGTCCGGCGTCGACAAGACCGCGCTCGAGGAGCCCGGCCGAGACATCCTGCTCGTCACGGACTACGACGAGCCCAACGCTCGGATGCGCATCAGCGTTGCGCCAGGGATCGAGCCGCGACGCGTCTCGGTCGACGCAATCGAGCACTGGATGATCTACCAGGCGCATCCTGACGTCGGCGCGATTCTCCACGTCCACGCGTGGATGGAGGGCATCGCTGCAACGGACATCAACTACCCGTGCGGCACGCAGGAGCTCGCCGAGTCGGTCGCCGACCTGATCGCGCGCGAGCCAGACCCGGCACACGCGGTGATCGGTCTTCGTAACCACGGCATCACCGCGACGGGCGACACGCTCACCGACATCCTCGACCGCATCCAGGTCGACATCCTCCGCCAGGTGCCGATGACGTAGAGGCGAGGAAAGTCGCGATTGAAAAGCGTATCGCGACTTTCCTCGCCTCTACGTCATCGATCATTCTTGCGCGCTTCGCGCGATCCTGAAGCCGGGAACCTACGTTCCCCGGTGACCCCTCCCTTCGAATGGAGCGGACAGCAAGGTCGGTGGAGCGCCGCTCTCAGCGCGGTTGCCACCGCGAGGCCCGGTCGATGGACAGCGATCGTCGACCTGCGCGTCCCATAGGGGCTACGTCATCGATCATTCTTGCGCGCTTCGCGCGATCCTGAAGAGGCCCGCCCGCGGGCCACGTGATGGAGCGGACAGCAAGGTCGGTGGCCCGCTTCAGCCGTGCCATTGCGAGGATCGGCGATACGACAGCATCTTTCGACCCTGCGATTCCCGTAGGGGCTATGCGCAGCCGAGCCTTCGGCGAGGCGAAGCGTCGCCCGCCCGTCCGCCAGGACCTACCCGTCTGAGCTGGTCCGCAGGCGCAGCAATGCCAGCACGGTGAGGGCCGGGACGAGAAGCAGGTCGTTCACCATGCACCACGCGCAGATTGCGTCGATCACGAACAGCTGCAGGATCACGAGGTAGGCGACGAACGCGAGCGAACCGACCGCGAGTGCGGCGGTGAGCGTGCGCGCGAGCTCGCTGTTCCAGATCGTCAGCGCGAGCGCGGCGACCCACGCTCCGAGCCCGAGAACCGCCACGGGAATCCCCGCAAGCACGGCATAGGACGAGTCCTGCACCTTCTCGCACCCACCGGAGCCGGTGCAGATCAGCGCGGCCGGCTGAAAGTGAACGTAGGTCAGATACGCGGAGACGGCGACTCCTGCGGCCGAGACGACCAGCAGAGCGATGCGGAGCACACGGTCGCTCACGACCGCCGCGGCTCCCTTGGGGCTCGCGTCATCCCTTCAGCGCGTCGTCGAGAGCAGGGCGGAACGCGCTCGGGTCGAGCGAAGTGGGCTGGATCTCGTACGGCGGGTTCAGCCCGATCCCGATGAAGAACCAGGGCGTCCCGGGCACCTTCAGCGCCGTCGCCTCGGCCTGGACTGCGGCGATCTCCTTCGTCACGGCCTCGCTCTTCGCGTCCGTCTTCACCTTCGCGGCATCGAGGCCGGGAACCTCCGCCAGGATCTCGTCGATCAACGAGTCCGTCACCCAGCCCGAGTTCTCCTCACCCTGATTCTCGTAGAAGAGCCCGACGACCTCCCAGAGCTTGTTCTGGAATCCAGAGGCAACGACGATCCGCAGCGCCTTCTCCGAGTCCGGCCCGAGGAAGGCGAGGCCGCGGAAGTCGATCTTGACGAGACCGGGTCTGACGTACTCGTCGACGATCGCCGGGAACGCGTCGTCGGTGTACTTCTTGCAGATCGGGCACTGAATGTCCTCGAACTGGAGCAGCCTGACGGTCGCCTTCGGGGTTTCCGAGCACTGTGCCCTTCTGGGGGATCCCCGCGACGACCGCGAGCGCCGGATTGGTCGAGTCGGTCGTCGTCCCCGTGCTCGTCGTCTCGGTCGTCGCCGCGTCGTCGCCCTTGTCGCGCGTGAGGAAGCTCGCCGGCGACGAGTGCGGCTGCGATCGCGATCGCGACTGCAATCGCGATCACGAGTGTTCGGTTGCGCTTGCTTTCCGCGGGTGGCTTGGGCACGGGTGGCACGCCCCCATTCTGCCTGCAACTGGCCTCGGTCGGGCGAGAGCGTGTTGAATGCAGCGAGTGGACGCAAGGACGACCAGACGTGCGCTCGTTCAGGCGGGGATCGCGATCACGTCCGAACTGTCGCTCGATGCCGTTCTCCAGAAGCTGGTCCTGATCGCGGCGGAGCTCACCGATGCTCGCTACTCGGCGCTCGGGGTCATTGATCGCTCCGGTCAGGAGCTCGAACGATTCGTCACCTACGGGATCGACGACGCGACCAGAGCCACGATCGGGGATCTCCCGCGGGGGCGAGGAATCCTCGGCGTCCTGATCACCGATGCACGCCCTCTGCGACTCGACGACCTCATGGCCGATCCCAGGGCCGTGGGGTTCCCTCCAAACCATCCTCCGATGACGAGCTTTCTCGGCGTTCCCGTGATGACGCGTGGCGTCGCGTACGGCAACCTCTACCTGGCCGAGAAGCAACCGAGCGGCCCCTTCTCCGAGGAGGACGAGGAGATCGTCACGCTGCTCGCCGCCCAGGCAGCGGTGGCGATCGAGAACGCGGGCAGCGTCCAGCGGGACGCGCTCCGGCGCGCGGTGCAGGCGCAGGAGGCGGAGCGGCGGCGGCTCGCGCGCGAGTTGCACGACGAGACCGGTCAGGCGCTGACGTCGATGCTCCTCGGACTTGCCGCTGTGGACCGAGCCGAAACGGCCGACGATGCGCGTGTCGCTGCCGGTGAGCTCCGCGAGTTGGTTGTCGAGACGCTCCAGAACGTGCGACGACTTTCGGTGGAGCTCCGGCCGTCAGCACTCGACGACTTCGGTCTCGAGCC
Source organism: uncultured Thermoleophilia bacterium (assembly GCA_963741655.1). GTDB lineage: Bacteria > Actinomycetota > Thermoleophilia > Gaiellales > Gaiellaceae > Gaiella. Next base: position 202,249 of record CAVUIQ010000004.1, on the reverse strand, counting down.
CGCCCTGCGCAGGCTCGGGCAGACGGTCAAGGAGAGCGCCGACCTGGACGTCCAGGTGGAGACCCGGCTCGGCGCGGATCGCCTGCTTCCGGAGGTCGAGACGGCCGTCTACCGGATCGTCCAGGAGGCGCTGACGAACGTCGTCAAGCATGCGTCGGCGGAGCGCGTAAGCATCGTCGTCACGCGAAAGCCGGAGAAGCTCGTGCTCATCATCGAGGATGACGGGTCGGGCTTCGACCCGGTTGCCGGCCCGGGTGAAGGGCTCGGCCTGCTCGGAATGCGTGAGCGCGTGCAGCTCCTCGACGGCTCGCTCACGCTCGACGCTGCGCATGGTTCCGGAACGACGCTTGCCGTGGAGCTGCCGCTTCCCTAGTGCGGTGTCTCGCAACGTTAGACCCGAAATGATGGTTGCGAGACACCGCACTACCATGTCGATTCAGTAGCGCGTGCAGAGACCGCACTAGGCGGTACCCGCACGGGAATCACGCAGCGGCGTCACCCGCGAGCGCGGCGATCGTTCGCCCGAACGACGGCGCGAACTTGAACCCGTGCCCCGAGCACGCCGAGGCGACGACGACGCGTCCGTGGCGTTCGAGGACGAACGACTCGTCGGCGGTATTCGTGTAGATGCACGTCTCGATCGCGATCGGCTCAGGGTCGAGCTCGGGATAGCGTCCGGCCGCCCAGAGCGACACCCAGCGCACGATCGCCGGGTCTGGCGTCCCGACCTCGGCCGGGTCCGTGACAGGCCCGGCGTGATGGAGGCCCGCCTTGAGTCCGATTCCGGGTGCAGCCAACGCGTAGTTGATCAGCCCCGGCCGCCTCAACCCGTGCTCTTCGGCATTCGGTACCGCATCGTCGATAACGGGCGGAAGCCCCAGCGGGTCGGGAATTCGGAAGTACGTGAGAGTCTCGCGCGTGGGGATCACGGGCAACTCGATCTCGACTTCGGCCAGCAACGGACGCGACCAGGCGCCGGCGGCGACGACGCACGCTCGAGCCGCAAAGGTCTCTCCCTCGGCCCGGATCAGAACGCACGCCGTTCATCCGCTCGAGTCGATGTCACCGGGCGATGGTCGAGCACGGTCGCCCCGGCCTCGATTGCCGACCCGAGCAGTGCCGCATAGGCCCGGTCGGCGAGCGTCGTCCCGCCGTCCGGCTGGTACAGCACGTCCTCCGTCGCGCGGGCGTTGATCGGCCATCGTGCTTCTGCCTCGGTTCCCGTGAGGAGCTCGTGGCGGACGCCGCACGAGGCGAGAGCCCGCGCGCATTCGACGGCGAGAGCACCGAAGGTGAGATCTCCCGTCGGCACGATCAGCTGCTCGCCTGCCTCTGCCTCGAGCTCGCTCCAGGCCTAGCTGCGCCCCCTGTGCGAGACGCACGTAGTGCTGCTCGGGGTAGGTGAGGCGGAAGATCCGGGAGCCACCATGGCTCGATCCGCGCGCGTGCCCGAGCTCGAACTGCTCCAGGAGAACGACCCGCCTACCCGCCTGAGCGAGTGCTCGCGCCGTGGCCACTCCCATGATTCCTGCCCCGACGACGACGACCTCTGTGTCGATCGTTCGCGGGATGCTCTGGCCCGCTACGGCGCGATCCCCCGGGCGGCCTTCGATGCAGCCCGGGAAAGCGCCTGGTAGGCGCTCACCCGTTCTGCCCTGCTCGCCTCCTGCTTCTGCTGCCTCGACTGCTCTGATGCGCTCGCGACACGCCGGCGTCGATGACGTCGACCCCGAACGCGAGCACCTGCTCCGAGACGCCCGTACGTCGCGCGATTTCGCGCATCACCTGGAGCGAAGGGATTCGCTCTCCTCGCTCGATCCGCGAGATATACGCCGAACTACAGCCCGGGAAGGAGAGCTCCCGCTGGCTCAGGTGAGCGGCAAGTCGTGCCTCCCGCACCCTGGCCCCGACTGCGGCCGGGTCGTCGTAGTGCGGCGTGCGAGCACGCTTGAAGGTCAACGCGGGCGACTCCGCCATCACGGCTCCCAAAGGTACACCCTTCTCGCCGCCGTGAACAGGGCAGCACGTGCCGGTTAACCGGAGTGCGGGCCGTTGAACACGACCAGGAGCGCGAGTTGCTCATACGACGTGAAGCGATGCTCGGCGCCTGCCGCGACGAAGAGGGCCATCCCCTCCGAGAGAGGCGTTGCGGTTCCCTCGACCTCCAGGACGCCGCTTCCCTCGAGAACGACGTACACCTCGTCCTCGTCATGTGGTTGCTGGCGATCCGGCTCGGGCGCGACGAGCACGTAGACGCCGATCTCGAGTCCGGGCGAGCTGTGGACGACCTCGTAGCCGCCGCCACGCTCGACCAGCGCGACTCTCGTCGCCTCGACGTCGAACGGATGGGCGGCGGCACCTGCCACAGGGAGAGTGTAGACCGTGCAATGCTCGTCCCGTGCACATCGATATCGATGCTCTCTTCGAGGCCGGACGCGCGCGTTCGAGCGGGTGGCGCCGGATGCCTGCGATCGCGACCGAGTCGATGGTGGCGACGAGTCACCCGCGCGCAACGCGCGCGGGCCTGCGTGCCCTCGAGCGCGGCGGCAACGCAGTCGACGCAGCGCTCGCTGCTGCCGCGGTCCTGACGGTCGCCGAGCCCACGGACAACGGGATCGGAGGAGACGCGTTCGCGCTCGTCTGGGACGACGGCGTGCTCTACGGGCTCAACGGGTCGGGCCGTTCCCCCGCCGATCTCGGCGACCGCACGACGGCGGACGACGACGGGCCCGTGCTCCGTCACCGTGCCGGGTGCCGTGCGCCTGTGGGACGACCTTGCGACCCGGTTCGGCCGGTTCGGGCTCGATCAGGCGATCGGCCCTGCTGCCGAGCTTGCGGAAGCCGGCCTCGCCTGCAGCGCGCGCATCGCCCACAAGTGGTCGCAGGCACGAGCTCGCCCCGTGGCCCGCACCCCGACTCGGAGAGCGCTACGCGCTTCCCGACCTCGGCCGCCACGCTTCGCCGGATCGAGGCGAGCGGGCCGGCGGCCCTGTACGAAGGGGAGGTCGCGTCGGCGATCGCGGCGGCGTGCTGGCTCTCGCGAGGCCGATCTCCTCGCCCATCGTTCGGAGTGGGTGGAGCCTCTCCGCCGGCCGTACCGCGGCATCGAGGTCTGCGAGTTGCCGCCGAACGGCCAGGGGGCCGCAGCGCTGCTCGCGCTCGCACTGTACGAGGGCCTCGAGCCCGGAGAGCACTCGGCGATCGAGGCGATGAAGCTCGCCTTCGTCGACACGCATGCCACTGTCCACGACGGCCCGCTTGCCGCCGGACTTCTTCGGCGACGAACGACTCGCGGCGCGTCGCGCTCTCGTCTCGCTCAGACGCGGCCACACGCCGGCGGCCTCCACCTTCCGCGGGGCGGAACGACGTACCTGTGCGTCGTCGACCGGGACGGGATGGCGCGTCTCCCTGATCCAGAGCCTCTACGGCAGGTTCGGGTCGGGCGTCGTCGCCCCGGGAACGGGAGTCGTCCTCCAGAATCGCGGCTCGGGGTTCAGCCGGAGCCCAGGCCATCCGAACGCGCTCGCCCCCGGAACGAGGCCCTTCCACACGATCATCCCGGGAATGCTGCTCGAGGACGGCGAGCTCCTCGGCCCGTTCGGCGTCATGGGCGGCCCGATGCAGCCGCAGGGGCACTTCCAGGTCGTGCGCCACCTGGTCGACGACGGCGACGATCCCCAGGCGGCTCTCGACGCGCCACGCTGGCGCGTCGAGGAGGACGGGAGCGTGGCGCTCGAGCCGGGCCTTGCGGAGCCTCGCCCGGGATCTCGAGGCACGCGGTCACGACGTCGGGGTCGAGAGCGACCCGCACGGGTTCGGAGTCGGGCAGGTCATCCTCCGGCACGAGGGGGCGTTGATCGGCGGCTCGGACGGCCGTGGCGACGGCTACGCCGCGGGGATCTGAGGGGAGACGCGGAGAGGAGACGAAGGTGTGACGATCTACTTCGACGACATCGAGGTGGGGCACGAGGTGGTCACGGCCCGGCGAACGGTCACGGAGGCCGACATCCTGTGGTTCTGCGGGATCTCGGGTGACTTCAACCCGCTCCACACCGACATCGAGTTCATCAGGGAGCACACGCCGTTTCGCGACCGGATCGCGCACGGCCACCTCGTGCTCTCGATCACGGGTGGTCTGCGCAGCGAGCTCGACAACTGGCGCATCGTCGCGTACCTGGACTGTCAGCGGCGATTCCTCGCACCGGTCTACGCGGGCGACACGATCCACGGCGCGTACACGGTGACCGAGGTCCGGCCCTCGAAGTCTCGTCCCGGCACCGGTGTGGTCGTGTGCGACGTGAAGACGGTGAATCAGGCCGGCGAGGTCGTGCACCAGGGCACCGACGTGTTGCTCATCGGGATGCGTCCGGACGAGGACGCGGGAGCAGATGCCTCCGGCCCGTGAGCCCGGGACGACGATCGTCGACGTCCAGGGGATCCCGATCGAGGTCGAGATCCGCGGTGAGGGGCGGCCGATCCTCCTCGTTCACGGGTGGTCGGCTGACCGGCGCACCATGATCGCCGACCTCGAGCTCTCCGCGCCTTGGTAACCGAACCGCCGACCGTTGTATGGTGACTCCTGCCGTGTCGATCCGCGTCCTCATCGTCGACGATCACGCCCTGGTGCGAACGGGGCTCCGACTGCTCCTCGACCGCGAGGACGACATCGAGGTCGTGGGTGAGGCCGGCGACGGCGGACGATGGCGTGCGCGCGGCGCGACTCGAGAAGCCCGATGTGGTCCTTCTCGACGTTGTGATGCCTGGTCGCACCGGGATCGACGTGTGTCAGGAGGCGATCGCGGCGTCGAAGGGGAAGGTTCTGATGCTCTCGATGCAGGACGACCCGTCGTACGTGCGCGAGGCCTTCGCCGCCGGCGCGAGCGGCTACATGCTCAAGGAGGCTGCCGACACCGAGCTGGTTCAGGCGGTGAGGGAGGTCGCGCGCGGTGGGCGTTACGTCCATCCGACGCTCGGCGCCCGGCTGGCCCAGGCCGAGGTCGAGGCGGCACGCCGCGCCGCCACCGATCCGCTCTCGGAGCGGGAGCGCGAGGTGTTGCGCCTGCTCGCGCTCGGGAACACGAACCAGGAGATCGCGGCGCAACTCTTCATCTCGGTGCGCACGGCCGAGACGCATCGCGCCCACATCATGCAGAAGCTCGGCCTCGGTACCCGGGCCGAGCTCGTGCGCTACGCGCTCGTCAACGGGCTGCTCGACGAGGTCTGAGAGCGTCGGATCGGGGGTCGGTGCCGGACGGCGGCACCGACCCCGACTGCCGATCAGTGAGAGGCGGTTCCCGGAGGGTTCCCGACCTTGAGGATCCCGACCTGACCCATGTCGACGCTCGCGAACGCGTGGCTGACGACCGGGTAGAGCCCTTCCTCGTCGATCTTGACGTCGAAGACGGCGCCACCGCCTGCCGGGACGTTCACGGTCTGGACGCCGCTCTCGACGTGCTCAGGGTGCATGTCGCCGTTCGGGTAGACGGTGTTGAAGATCGTCCCGACGACGTGGAACGCGGTCGTCAGGCTCGGCCCGGCGTCGACGACGTAGAACCGCACCGTGTCGCCGGGGTCTGCCGTGAGCGGGTGGGTGACGTACTGGCCCGCGTAGCCGTTGAACGTCGTCCAGTCGGGCATGACGGCGCGCGCCTTCGCGGTGTCGTACTGGGCCGGCTCGGTGAGCCCGTCGTTCGTCAGGTACCACTCGCTCGCGACGAGCACGTACGAGCGGTCGGCCTTCGGCAGCGGTGTCGCAGGATCGACGACGATCGCGCCGTACATGCCGTTCGCGATGTGCGCGAGGACAGGCTTCGTGCCGCAGTGATACATGTAGACGCCGGGGTCGCCCGCCTTGAACTTGAACGTGAACGACTCGCCGGGAGCGACGTCCACGAAGGCGAGGTTCGGCGCGATCCGGGCGGCGTGGAAGTCGATCGAGTGGGGGATGGCGCCGTTGTTCGTCAGCGTCATCTCGACCGTCTGCCCCTGTCGGGCGTGGACGACAGGCCCGGGTGCGCCACCCTCGAAGCCCCACGCCTTGTACTTGACGCCGGGGGCGATCTCGATCGTCACGTCCTTGAGAACCATGTGCACCTTGACGACGTCGCCGGGCGTCGTCGGCGGAAGAGCTGCGGGGAACGGCTTGTGGGCCATCGCGAGCTCCTTGGCGTTCACCGGCGCAGCGCCCGCGAAGCTCGTTCCCTTCATCGTCGTTGACGGAGCCGCCGCTCATGTCGTGTCCGCTGGTCGAGCTCGCGGCCGCCGCGTCGTCGTCGAGCGCGCGGTCGGACGCGACGAGCGTCGCCGCAAAGATCAGGACGGCGGCGCCGAGGATCGCGCTGCCGACAAGGATGAGCTTCATCGTTCGTCTCCTTCGTGCTCGACAGTATGATTTTCACGATGAGTCATTGGATAAATGAGCACGCCGCGGCATCGTGGGGAGGCCGTAGCCCGGGTAGGGGAATTCGCTGATGCCCGATCTCGAGTCAGGTCGGCAATAATCCGACCGATGGCTGGAAGAACGGCCCGAGCACCGAGCGCTTGCCGACCCGACGAGGGAACGGCTCCTCGACCTCCTGCGGGCGGCCGACGAGCCGATGGCGGTCGCCGAGCTTGCCCCGCCGCTCGGCCTCCACCCGAACACGGTTCGCTCGCATCTGCAGCTGCTCGAGGAGGCGGAGCTCGTCGATCTCGGCTCCAGAGCGCACCGGCGGCCGCGGGCGCCCGTCGATCGTCTTCAGCGCCGTGCCGGCCGGGGCAGAGCAAGAGCACGCGCTCCTCGCCGCCTCGCTGGCGTCGGCGCTCGAGCCGCTGCCCGACGGGGTCGAGATCGCTGAGGCGGCCGGCAGGAGCTGGGGCAGAGTGATGATCGAGCGGCTCGAGCCTGGTCGCGAGCCCGACGACGACGGCATGCATCGAGCGAGTCGCGACCCTCCTGCGTCGCCGCGGATTCGCACCAGAGGCGACCGGGACGGAGCTCGTGATGCACCGCTGCCCGTTCCGAGAGCTCGCCGAGCGCTACCCGCGCGTTGTCTGTTCCTTCCATGCTGGGCTCATCGACGGCGCGCTCGGCGAGCTCGGCTCGGATGTCCGCCTCGAGAGCCTCGAGGCCTGGGTGACGCCGTCGACGTGCGTGGCACGACTCGGCTAGTGGCCCTTGAGAAACGGTACGGCCTGAAATGCTCCGGTCCTTGAAGGGCCACGTCGGGTGAGCACAGTAGTGGGGCTTGTTGCAGCGATCATTCGGGTTTAACGTTGCGACAAGCCGCACTAGGCGTCGACGGCGGCGTGGACCGGAGGAGTCTCTTCGCGGGGCCGGCGTGGATCGCGAACGACGAGCACGGGGCACGGGGCGTGGCGCATGACCGCCTGGGAGACGCTGCCGAGGAGGAGTGAGGCGACGGTGCCGTGTCCGCGCGTACCGACTGCGATGAGCCGTGCTCCGATCTCCGCCGCGTAGGCGCAGATCGTCTCGGCCGGATCGCCGGTCGCGAGCCGTGTGATGATCGGGACGCCGGCCTCGTCGGCCCGTTCAGCAGCGACACTGAGCGTCGTCTCGGCGTGCGTTCTCTCCGCGTCGAGAATGTCTGCGAGAACGGCGGTCGAGGGGTAGGCGAGCCCGAAGTCGCCCTGGAGCGCCCGCCACACCGTGATCACCGCGATCCCGCTCCCCGTTTCGAGCGAGAGCGCGAGCGCCTCTTCGAGCGCTGCGTTCGCTGCCGGCGAGCCGTCGGTGGCGACGAGGATTTCGCGCATGGCGAGCATCGTGTTCCTACGGGTCGTGCGACGCATCGGGGCAGCCGCTCACTCGGCTGCGGAAAACCCGCAAGCGGCACGGGGGCAACAACCGATGTCTGCTGTCAGCCGCGTCGGGAAGAATGCTCCGCGTGAGCCACACGGCGGTCATCATCACCGTTGCCTATTCGATCGCCGTCGTCCTCGGATCGGCGATCTCGTTCGCGATCTTCCGCTCGACGTCCCGTCCGCTCGAGGAGGATCGCTCGGGGGTCTGGTCGCGGCGCGAGACGACCTGGCTCGTGATCATGATCGTGACGCTGTTCGCGTTGCTGATGGGCACGATCTTCTACGTCCCCTACGGCGAGACGGCCGGCCCGCGCGGCCAGGTCGTCCGCGTCGTCGGGGTCCAGTACGCGTGGGCCGTCGACGCACCGCAGCCGATCGTCACCGGTCGGCCGGTCGCCTTCCTCGCTCGCTCGCGCGACGTCGCGCACGGCTTCGGCGTCTACAACCCGTCCGGCACGCTGATCTTCCAGGCGCAGGTCGTTGCTGATCACGAGCAGAAGATCGTCCACACGTTCTCCGAGCCGGGTACGTACACCGTGCACTGCCTCGAGTTCTGCGGTTCGGGGCATCACCTGATGAGCACGACCTTCGAGGTGAAGGCACCGTGATCGACGAGCGGGCGCGCGCGATCGCGCGGCAAGCTGACCATTAGCTACATCGTCTGGTCGACGATCATCCTCGCGGCGGCCGGTCTCCTCGGAGTCATCCTTCGCTGGAGTCAGGCGGTTCCGCAGGCGCGTGTCGGCGACAACTTCTGGTACGCGATGATGACCGCCCACGGTCTCGGCGCCTTCGTCGGCTGGGCCGGGTTCGCCGTCATGGGTCTCGCCTGGTGGGTGCTCGCCGGCGTCGGCTTCCCGGTGCGCGGCTTCGGGCTTCGTGATGGCCCGGCTGACGTGGTGGCTGATGGTGCTCGGCGTGCTCGGCGTGATCGTGACGACGATCTTCATGGGCTTCGCCGCGTCGTGGGTCTTCCTCTACCCGCTGCCGTTCTACGGATCCGGCAACTGGGGCGCCTGGGCGACCGGGCTCTTCTCGTTCTCCGTCCTGCTCGTCGGCCTCGCGATCGTCACGTGGTGCTTCGGGATCCTGCACACCGTGATGAACCGCGAGGCGCTGCACAGCGTCTCGAGCTCGATCGGCAAGCGCTTCGGCCTCGCTTTCGGCTGGGGCTTCCTGATGCCTCGCACGTTCGCGACGAACCCGAAGCCGGTGCCGTACCCCGTGATCCCGCTCGCGGTGATCGGGCTCGACATGATCATCGCGACGCTGCCGCTCGCAGGGCTCCTGATCTGGCAGATCTTCGAGTCGATGGGCATCGTCGGCAGCGCAAACGACCTGCTCGCGAAGAACATCCTCTGGTGGTTCGGCCATCCCGTCGTCTACCTCCTGCTCTTCCCGGCAGTCGCCGTCTACTACTGGCTGATCCCGCGGTACGCAGGCCGCGACCTCGTTGCGGGCCACGTGATCGCTGTCGCCTGGACCGTCGCCGTGATCGCGAACGTCTTCGTCTGGGCCCACCACCTGTACCTCGACTATCCGAGCGGAACGTCTCAGGCGCAGATCAACACCGCCATGCAGCCGATCACGTTCGCGCTCGTGCTCCCGTCGGCGCTGTCCCTCTACAGTCTCGGCTTCACGATCTACCGGTCGCGCTTCCGCTGGACGCCTGCGTCGACGGCGCTGTTCTTCGGCCTCGTCGGCTGGCTGCTCGCCGGTCTCTCGGGGGTCGTCAACGCCACGATCGCGCTCGACGTCGCAGTCCACAACACCCTCTGGATCGTCGGTCACTTCCACCACATGGCGATGCTCAACATCGGGCTTCTGATCTTCGGGGCCATCTACGCCCTGTTGCCGGAGCTCTCCGGCAAGGCGCTCTACAGCGAGCGGATGGCGTGGATCCACGTCTGGATCACGTTCGTCGTCGGGATGATCTTCTTCGGTCTCTGGCTCGTCCAGGGGCTCGACGGCGCGCCCCGGCGATGGTCGGTGCTTCCGTCCGACTACGACACGCTGACGCGGATCTCGCTGCCGTTCGTCTTCCTTCTCGCCGCGGCGCAGGCGCTGTTCTTCTGGAACGTGATGCAGACGCTCCGAGGCAAGGGCGGGGTCGCGACGTTCGACGAGCGCGGGATCCCGGAGCCGTCGAAGGTGACGACGTGAGTCGTCGGTGCACTCGATCGAGGCGGCCGTGATGATCATGGCTCTCGCACTCGCGTTCATCTTCGCCGTCGGCGGCTACCTCGTCGGGCGCGAGATCGCTCGAGCGACGACGCGCCGGCGACGACGGCAGTCGACACGGGTGGAGGTGGCGACGGGGCGATCACGGGCGACGCAGAGGCCGGCGCCGAGGTGTTCGCGAGCTCGTCGTGCGGCAACTGTCATACGCTCGAGAGGCCGGCGCGACCGGAAACATCGGCCCCTCGCTCGACGAGAAGAAGCCGTCCGAGGCGCTCGTGATCGACCGCGTCACGAACGGCCTCAACGGCATGCCCGCATATCCGCAGCTCGACGAGCAGCAGATCGCCGACGTCGCGGCGTACGTCGCCGCGTCGACGCAGAAGTAGTCGCCGGACCACCGCCACGGTGGGCGGCGATCCGGCAGGCTGGCTGTCTCTAGGAGCGGTACGTGAGCGTGGAGTGCACATCGACGACGCCCGGAACCTTGCGGGCGAACGTCGGCAACAGCTCGGCGTCGGCCTCCGATGAGACCTCGCCTTCGAGCGTCACGATCCCGCCGTGACGTTCACGTCGAGGGCGTTCGGGTCGAGCCACATCGCCCCGTGGATCACGTCGTCCTGGATCTCGCGGCGGATCTCCTCGTCGGGGCGTGCAAACGCCCGGATCAGGTCTCCGCGACTGATCGAGTCCCACGAGGAGTCCGTCGGAGTCGACGACGGGAAGTCGGTTGACATCCTCGTCGAGCATGATCTTCGCCGCCTCGGCCAGAGGACGCTCGGGCAGAATCGTGCGTGCGGGCGACGACATCGCTTCTTCGACGACGACGGCGTCGAAGCGCCGGTTGATCCAGGGATCATCGGGGTCGACGAGCCACTGTCATGAAGCCGCCGCCACCACGCTGTTCGCCGCTCTCCTTCGGGAGGATGTCGGTTTCGGAGATCACTCCGAGCACCTCCCCGTCGCTGCTCACGACCGGCATGCCCGAGATTCTCCGCTGGACGAACTCGATGGCAGCGTCCTTGACGAGCGCGTCGGGGCCGATCGTGGAAACGTCTGTCGTCATTACGTCTTGAACTCTCATGACGTCTCCTTGGGTTGGATTCCTCATCCTCATCGTCGCGTCCGCAGGCCGAAATGGCATCGGGGATCGCGCGGATCAGGATGCGGGTTCCCCGGCGGGCCGCCAGATCGGCGCTCAGCCGCGGAGCGCGCGGAGGGCGTTGAGGATCACGGCCACGTCGATGACCTCCTGGAAGAGCGCACCCCAGACGGGCGGGAGGTAGCCGAACGCCGCGAGGAACATCGCGGCGACCGAGAGGCCGAGACCGAACGCAGACGCTCTGCCGCGCGATGTGAAGTGATCGCCGGCCGATGCTGATCGAGAGCGCGATCCTGTTGGCGTTGTCGACCGTGATCACGACGTCTGCCGTCTCCGACGAGATCGTCGCCCCCTTCCCCGCCATCGCGATCCCCACATCTGCGAGGGCGAGCGCCGGAGCGTCGTTGATTCCGTCGCCGACCATGACGACGTTGCGCATCTCCTGCCGGTCGCGGGTCGAGCGAACGACGTCGAGCTTCCCCTCGGGTGTCTGCTCGGCGTAGACCGTCTCGATACCGGCGTTTCGTGCGACCTCGTCTGCGATCTCGGCCCTGTCGCCCGTGAGGAGCGCCACGTGCGTGACGCCGACATCTCGAAGCTCTCGGGCGAGCGTCTCCGCGCCGGGGCGAAGTCGGTCGCCCATGACGATCACGGCGGCGAGCTCGCCGTCGATGCCGACGAGGATCTTGGCGCGCCCTGCGCCGTCGCCGGTGTCATGCTCCCTGGCCCGATCGCGGACACCGACGTAGCCGTTGCTCTCGAGCCAGGCGCTCGAGCCAACGGCGACGGTCGAGCCGTTGATGGTGCCGATGATGCCGCGGCCGGCGTCCTCGGTGACGCCGGTCGGGAGCGTGAGCGGGAGCTCTCGCGCCGCTGCGGCCGACACGAGGCTTTCGGCGAGGACGTGGGTCGACATCTGGTCGACGGACGCCGCGAGTCGGAGAACCTCGTCAGCGCCACGCTGGCCGTACGTGACGATGTCCTCGAGCTCGGGCTGGCCGAGCGTGAGCGTGCCCGTCTTGTCGAGCAGCACGGTCTTCGCGGTGCCGAGTCGCTCGAGCGCGCCGCCTCCCTTGACGATGATCCCGGCCCGGGCTGCCCGTGAGAGTCCCGCGACGAACGCGATCGGTGCCGCGAGGATCAGCGGGCACGGCGTCGCGACGACCATGACCGCGAGGCCGCGCGTTGGATCGCCCGAGGCAAGCCAGGCGAGGCCCGCGACGGCGAGTGAGAAGGGCAGGAAGTACGCCGCGTAGCGGTCGGCGAGTCGCGTGAACTGCGCCCGGTCGACCTCGGCGCTTCGAACGAGCCGGACGATCGCGGCGTAGGCACTCTGTGCGGCCGGGGCAGTGACGCGGAGGTCGAAGGCGTCGCCCGCATTTGCCGTCCCGGAGCGGACGTGGCCGTGGCTCGCGATCGTGACCGGAAGAGCCTCGCCCGTCAGGGCGGACTCGTCGAGCACGGCCTCGCGGCTTGCCACGGCGCCGTCGGCCGGGACGATCTCACCTGCGCGGACCGAGACGAGATCTCCGACCACGAGCGCCTCGACCTGGACCTCCTCGAGGCGACTCGCCGACGTAGCGGTGCGCCGTACGCGGCGCGCGCTCGACGAGGAGTCGGAGCTCGCGGCGGGCGCGTCCGTCTGCCCAGGCCTCGAGCGCTGCGCCACCCGACATCATCAAGGCGACGATCGCGGCAGCGAGGAACTCCCCGAGCGCGAGTGCCCAGACGATCGCGACGAGGGCGATCGCGTCGACACCCGACGTCGCCGCGGAGCAGCGAGCGTGCCGTCGAGATCACGAGCGGCACGAGCACGACGACAGCACCCACCGCCCAGGCGATGTCGGCCCAGCTGCTCGTTGCCGCTCAGCCAGAGCGCGGCTCCGGCCACGATCGAGCCGAGCGCGATCGACGGGGAGCCCGCGGTCGCGGAGCATCGCGACCTGATCGGGGAGGGGTGACGACTCGCCGATCGGTCTACCTCCTCCCTCGGAGGATGGCGAGGAAGCCTCGCGTTGGTGCAGGTGCCGACCGGTCCATAGCGTCATCGTGCCGGATAGCAGCGAGTCGCGGCGGAGGAGCCGCGCGGCGCGGCTACTCTCGCGTGCCGGTGCTACCGCACGAGCTGGAGCAGCGTGCCGGCGTCGAGGTCGCCCTGGAGCGGATGGCGCAGCGGCACTTCAGGGTGGATCGCGTAGTGGTTGCGCCGCCCGACCCTCGTCCGGTCGACGTAGCCCGCCTCGACGAGATCGTTCACGATCGCCTGAACCGCTCGCTCGGTGATGCCGACGCCTGCGGCGATGTCACGCAGGCGCAGCGTCGGGATCCCGCGCGATGCAGAGGAAGACCTGCGCGTGGTGGGAGAGGAATGTCCACGAGGAAGTCATTGAGGTGCCTCGGTCGGCTCGTCTCGGGCTGTCTGCGCGCGCGTGGTGAAGAACGATAGGCCGATCGCTCCCGCGAGGACGATAACGATGACGAGGAGCGAGAGCCATGTCGGAACCTTCCAGATGTCGGTGAGGAGCATCTTCGCACCGACCCAGACGAGAACGATCGCGAGTCCGTGGGTGAGGTAGGCGAACCGGTCCATCATCCCCGCGAGGAGGAAGTAGAGCGACCGCAGGCCGAGGAGGGCAAAGGCGTTGGCGGCGAAGACGATGAACGCGATCCTCGGTGATCGCGAAGATCGCGGGGATCGAGTCGATGGCGAAGATGAGATCGGTGGTCGCGAGGACGACGACGACGGCCGCGGTGACGGTTGTTCCCGGCCAGATGCGCTTCATGCCGCGGAGGACGATGTTCCGTTCCGGGTGGACCTCCTCGCTCGAGTGGCGCGCGAGCTTGATGCCGGTCGCGACGAGGAGCAGACCGAAGAGGTAGATCGTGAAGTGGAATGCGTCGAGGAGCGCAGCCCCCGCAATGATGAAGACCGCCCGCATCACGAGGGCCATGACGATGCCGATCGACAGGAGGCGCCCCTGCTTGTTCAGCGGGATCGCGAAGGACGCGAAGATCAGGGCGAAGACGAAGATGTTGTCGATCGAGAGGCTTCGCTCGATCAGGTAGCCGGCGAGGTACTCCTCGGCCGCGTCGCGCCCCTGCCACGCACCCATGACGAAGGTGAACGACATGCCGAGACCGAGCCAGAAGATGCTCCAGATCACGGTGCTGCGAAACGTGATTCCGCGGCGGCCGAAGAGGAAGAAGTCGATGGCCAGGAAGCCCAGGATCGCCAGGACGAGTGCGCCCCAGATGGTGAGTTCCCTGCTCATATACGTAGTATATTACCGGAAATATGTTCCGGTGTATATGGATTACACCCGAGGTTACACCTGCCGAGGAATGGTTCCACCGAGCGTGTCGGACTAGCCTCCGGCGCCATGATCACTCAAGCGTTCCACAGAGACTCCGACCTGACCTCGCGGCAGCGTGAAGTCGTTGCGCTGATCGCGGCAGGGTGCTCGAACGACGAGGTCGGCGAACGGCTGGGCATCTCGCCCAGGACGGCGAAGGCGCATTCGGACACGTTGCGCTCGAAGCTGGGCGTCAGCCGTCGCAGGCAGATTCCCGTCGCGTTCCGGGTGCTCACCGGCGAGGATCCGCTCTCGGCAAGCCTCGGCGTGCTCCACCGGCGACCGGGGGTCTAGAACGGCAGGGCGCCCGCGGCTTGCTCCCCCGTGTGCCGCGGGCGCCCACCTGTTCCGATGAGCGATCCTGTTGTAGCCTGTCTCGGTCAACCCGATGGCCGGTTCCCCGAAGCCACCTTTCCGCAGGCGTCGTCTCCTCGAGCGTCCGCGGCTGATCCGGGCGCTCGATCGCTCGCGGGCCCGCGTGCGAATGCTCGTTGCCGGCCCCGGCTTCGGGAAGACGATCCTTGCCGAGCAGTGGGCGGCCGGGGAGCGGAGGGTCGCGTGGGTGAGGGCGCATCAGCCGTCGGCCGATGTCGCGGTGCTCGCGCGCGAGATGGCGGCGGCGGGGGCAGAGATCATTCCGGGGGCCGATCGGAGGCTGTGCGAGCGACTGAACGCAACGGCCGATCCGACGGCGGAGCTCGATGTGCTCATCGATCTGCTGTCGGAGGACCTCGCCGAGTGGCCAGAAGACGCGTGGATCGTGATCGACGACTACCAGCACATCCGCGAGTCGGCGACGGCCGAGGCGTTCGTCGAGGGGCTTGTCCGACAATCGCCGCTGCAGGTCATGATCTCGACGCGGGATCGCCCGACGCTGGGTGTCGACGCGCAGCATTCTCTACGGCGAGGTGCTCGAGATCGGCCAGACGATGCTTGCGATGACCGAGGACGAGGTGACCGAGATGCTCGCGGGCGCTCGCGACGAGATGACATCCGGTCTCCTCGCGCTTGCGGGTGGGTGGCCGGCGGTGATCGGGCTCGCCAGCCTGACGACGTCCGACTCGCCGCTGCCCGAGGAGCGCCTCGATCTGCCCGGGCAGCTGTACGAGTTCTTCGCGGACGAGGTCTACCGCGGCCTCGAGCCGGATGTGCGAAACGGTCTCGGCCTCCTCGCCACCGCCCCGAGCCTCGATCGTGAGCTCGCCGTCGAGCTGCTCGGAGCCGAGCGCGCGCGAGCGCGTGTGCGCGGAGGCGCTGACGCTCGGCGTCCTGGAGGAGCGGGGGGGCAAGCTCGAGCTGCACCCGCTCGCCGCGGCATTTCTGGAGGAGCGCGCACGGAGGGAAGGGATGGGTGACATCGAGGAGGCGATGGATCGGGCGCATCGAGGTCTATCGCGATCGGCGGGAATGGGATGCTGCTTTCGAGCTGCTGTGACCGGCGCGGCACTGAGTCGGATCTTGATGAGCTTCTTGACGAGGCGCTCTTGACTCATTCGCTGAACGCCGCGCGGCTCGCGACCATCGCAGCGTGGATCGACCGCGCCGAACGCAGAGGGTCTCAAGTCCCGATAGTCGAGTGTCGCGAAGGCTGAGCTTGACCTGCGTCACGGTCGGCACATGAGCGCGCAGAGCGTTCGCGAGGGCGCGAATCGCCGGCGACCCGAGCGCATCCGCCGACGTAGGCATTCCGCGCTGCGATGGTCGCCGGCGAGAGCCGCTCACGTCGGGTCACGCGAAGTAGCTCGCGCTTGACTTCTACAGGCGCGCCGGAGGTGGCCGCCAGTGACGCGACAGACGTCCGAGAGGCTATGTGGGGTCAGGTGATGTGTGCTGGCTGCGCTCGAGCTCGCCGAGGCACATGAGCTGATGGAGCAGATCTGGAGTCAGCGTCTCGGCGGACACGAGCCGACGAGCTGGTTCGTCTGGCTGACAAGAGGCTCTCGACTGGACTTCCGCTTCGGAGCACGTCCGGCACCTCAGTGATGCGCGGCGGGTCTCGGAGTTGGTGCCGGCTGTTGACGATCCCGTTCGTTCGCTGCTCGTTTCGGATGCATGTTCTCGTGGGCGCTCAACTCTCGGCTGCGCACTACGAGGAAGGGCAAGCGCGAGGCCGAGCTCCTGCTCGACGATGCGACGGAGTATCGCATTGACCCGGCGCTTCCCTACGCGCAGGCGATGCTCGGCTACTCGTCTCGCCGGTCTCCGGGACTTCCGCAGGCGCGCAGGAGCAGCTTGACGCGCCGTGATGCGGCACGATCCGTGAATGATCCATGACGCTTTGGAGCACAAAGCGCCTATGCCGCCGAGTTCGGGTTTTGCTTCAGGAGGGTCGAGCGCTCGAGGCCTGCACGATCGAGCCGCCAGATGTCACGAGTCCCTGAAGGCGATGCAGCGGCGAGGTTCATCGCATCGCGCGGGCTCGCGCTTGCGACGTCGGGCGACTCGAGGAGGCCAAGTCGCTTGGGGAGCGAGGCGCTTCGCGACTGACCGGCGGCGTCGAGACGCGAGTGCTGGCGGCTGCTATCGAGCGGTCTGTGCGGTTCTTAAGGGCGGACGCCAGGACTGTTGGATGCGGCTATGAACTCTGTCGCAACCGCTTTCGAGGCAGGGGCGGTCGATCTTCGTCGTGTGCTGCGTACCGTGGCAATCCGGATCTTCTGGCGACGCTGCTCTGTCGAGCCCGAGTGCTCGAACGCACGCTACTTTGCGTTGACCCGGCCGGAGACGAGCGGCATATCGCTCCGCGCTGGGCCTTGAACGGTGTCGGCAGTCTCGATCCCGGTCAAGACGCTCTCCCGGCAGAGAGCGCGAGGTCTACGAACTGGTTTGCGTCGGGCTCTCGAACTCGCGAGATCGCCAAGCGACTCTTCATCAGCTGAGGCAACTGTCAAGGTTCATCGTCCACCACGTGTTCGACAAGATCGGCGTCCGATCTCGGACCGCCCTGGCGATGAACGCAGCTCACGATCGGTGGCGTCAGGCAGCGTTCTCAGCGAGCGCCGAGGCAGTTCGGGAACGTCGGCCAAGCTGCCCTCAGCCAGCATGACCTACGTCTCGATAGTTCGGTTCGAAGTCGGCCCGCTTTGCGGTTCGATACTCCTCGAGTGCGCCCGCGAGGATCGCCTCGAAGGCGGCCACCGCCGAAGTGTCGAACTGACTCTCAACCGCCTGGGCGAGTCGAAGTCGCGCAACTCGGCTTGGCATCGCATCTCGGTATGGACGATTCGACGTCATTGCGTTGTAGGCATCTGCGACCGCGATGATCTTCGAGAGAGCTGCGGGATCTCGTCGCCTGCGAGCTTGTCGGGGTAGCCTTCGCCGTCGATCCTTTCGTGATGGTGGCGGACGATCGAGCGCCACGTCCGCGTATGCTCGACCCGTTCAAGATGCTTTCGCCGATCGCTGAGTGCTCCTGCATCTCGCCGGCGCTCTTCAAGTGTCAGCGGGCCATCCTTCAGAAGCAGGCTCGCCGGGAGTCCGACCTTTCCGATGTCGTGGACGAGACCGCAGAGATATGCGCGTTCCTGGACGTCGGCGGAGAGTCCCATGCGCTCCGCGATGTCGCGCGAGTAGATGGCAACGGCCTTTGAGTGACCAGCTGTGTACTGATCGCTCTGCTCAAGCGTCGCCACGAGTGCCTCCGCGAACGACAGGTTCGCGCGCTTGAGATGCTCGTTAGCGCCGAGTCTGAGGCAGCGTCGTCTGCTGGAGGTACATCGCGAAGAGCCTCTGGGCAGCCAGTGCCGGGAGCAATGAAGAGCGGGGCGTCCACGGGGAGACGTTCGGTGTAGGCAAGCGTCAAGACGAGCCACGACCGGCGCGTAGACAGCATACGGCGGTTGCGAAGCAACGGAGCGAGTGTTCGCGCGCGAGAACGACGATGCTGTTGCCCCGGAGCCTCGACGTGACCGTCGCGAAGAGCAAGTTCAAGCGACTCGGCTGACGATCGCAGCCGACCAGTGTTGCGACGAGATCACGCCGACCGCACCCGTCGAGGCCAACCGTGAACACGGCCATCGCCACGAGGCCCGTCGCGGCGCCGATGATGAACTCGGCTGCTCGTGTAGCGTGAGCCATTTCAGGCGCGGCGACCGATCCGGGGTCCGCTCGATGCAAGCAGTTCGCTGATCCCCGAGCTCTGATGCGGCGCCGACCAATCCGCCGGCAAGCGGGCCGAAGAGGACGGCGGCGAACAGCATGGAGCACGGGCGAGATCGAGAGCTCGGTCGTGTCGCGTGATCCAACACGCTTCCGCGCTCGGCGACAGCAGCCGCGACCGCGAGAACGCAGCGATCGTCCACGGCGCCCGCCAAGTGTGCTAGCCATCGAAGAGCAGCCAAGCGCGACAGCGGTTCCACAGCCGCTACGGACAGCCCGACGACGTAGATGTGAAGTGGCTGACAGCCGGATCTCGGAGCTTGGCCCTTGCGCTATCCCTCGATTGGGGTATACGATTCATTTGCCGTTAGTCCCCTAACCAGGAGTAGGTCGATGCGTAAGCACTTCGCGTGTCGTCGCTTTTGCCGTCATGTCCGCGGGCGTAAGGACTGGTAGCCGTCAGATCCTGAGTTCAACGCCCCTGGCGGGCATCCCTCTTTCGGGGGGTTCGCCAGATCGTTGGAGGTCAGGGTCCGACGGTCTAACCACAGTGAAGACGTAGGTGTTAGGCAATGAGCCCACGCCGATAGCCAACAGCTACGGCGTGGGCTCTACTGCGAGCCTGAAGCTTCGCGAGTAGATGCCGCACATGTGACTTCACTGTCTCCTCCGAGAGGAAGAGGCGCTGGCCGATCTCGCGATTGACGAGACCGTCCGCGACGAGTTGCGAGAACCTCGAGCTCGCGCGCCGTCGGATCCTGCGTCAGCTCACGCAGGGCCGGCGGGTTGAACGGGATCACGGCGCCTGATGCGGCTCGTGCTTCGCCGTGCCGCTGCCGCTTCGAAGCGGCGGCTGTGGTCGCGATAGCGGCTCAGGATCTCCTTGCGTTCTGCTGCGTCCATGACCGCTTGTATCGGCGTCGTGAGGCGCGTCTTTAGGCCAAACGGCCGCGAATTCGCAGAAATCACCCACGGTGGGGGATGTTTCCCGCGAGTCCCACGTGCGACCACGCCGACGCGGCGGGACGACGTCAGGGCGATGTGCCTACGCGGCGAGTGAGGCGAGCTCGCGCAATGCCGCGAGCCGCGAGAGCGCCTGGCCCTCGAGCTGGCGAACCCGCTCGCGCGTGAGGTCGAGCTCGTGACCGATCGCCTCGAGCGTCCACGGCTCGCCCTCGAAGCCGAATCGCAGCTCGAGAATCCTCCGCTCTCGCTCCGGCAGCGCGTCGAGCGCCCGGCGCACGCCCTGGCGGCGAAGTGACTCCTCCGCCTCCTCGAACGGATCGGCTGCCTCCCGGTCGGCGAAGAGATCGCCCAGCTCGCCCTCGTCGTCGGCGCCGACCGTCTGGTTCAACGAGACCGAAGCATGCGCGGCGCCGAGTGCCTCCTCGACGTGCTGGATCGGAAGGCCCGTCGCCTCCGCGAGCTCCAGCTTCGTCGCCTCGCGGCCCAGCTCGACCTCGAGCCGTCGCGCCGCGCGCGACAGCTTCTGCTGGCGCTCGACGACGTGAACCGGCACGCGGATCGTGCGCGCGTGGTTCGCGACGGCGCGCTGCACCGACTGGCGGATCCACCAGGTTGCGTACGTCGAGAACTTGAAGCCGCGGCGCCAGTCGAACTTCTCGACGGCACGATTGAGCCCGAGCGTCCCCTCCTGGATCAAGTCGAGGAACGGCACTCCGAGGCCGCGGTAGCCCTTCGCGATCGACACGACGAGGCGAAGGTTCGATTCGATCATGCGGCGCTTCGCGACCGGGATCGCCGCGCTCGATGCGCTTGGCGAGCGTTACCTCGTCAGCGGCGGTCAGCAGCTTGTGACGTCCGACATCGGCGAGAAACAGCTGCAGCGAGTCGGCCGCACCGGAGAGCGGCTCGGCGGCCCAGACTGCGGCCTCGGCCTCCTCCTTCTTGCGCTCCGCGTCGGCGAGCAGCTTCTTCGCGTCCGCGTCGGCCTGCGGCTGCCCGACCTCGAGACCGATCGTCTCGAGCTCGCGCGTGATCTGCTCTGCTTCCTCGTCGTTCAGCTCGTGCTCGAGAACGAACGCCTCGAGCTCGATCGGATCCACCCAGCCGCGCTCCTCCGAGCGCGCGATCAGACCCTTGATCTGATCGGATTCGAACAGTTCGGTCAGCTGGCTCTGCGTCAAGAGGCTGTTTCAGTCCTTTCGCGTACCCCGGTGTGCACAATCTCTCATGACTCTATGGTGATTCGCCCCTGTTTTCCAGGGGTGGAGACCCCGAATCTCGCTGTCACAAGCTGACAACGCAGTCTCCGCGATCGTTATTCCTCCGCTCGGGAGGGATGCAGTCCTCACCGGTCCATCGGCACGGCGGGCCGACGACCAGTACCCCTCACGATAGTGGATCGGTGACTGACGTGTGCCGAGGGCTGACGGACGCCGCTAGCGCTTGGCGGTCGAGCGGCGCTTCTTCGGAGCAGGCCCCTTGGCCCGCCGCTCGGCCAGCAGTTCGAGCGCACGATCCATCGTCAGGCTCTCCGGCTCGTCACCCCGCCGGAGACTCGCGTTCGTCTCGCCGTCGGTCACGTACGGGCCGAAGCGCCCGTCCTTGACGACGATCGGCTTGGCCGTCGTCGGATCGGGGCCGAGATCCTTCAGCGGTGGCTTCGCCTGTCCGCGACCGCGCCGTTCCTTCGGCTGGGCGAGAATGGCGGTCGCCTCCTCGACCGTGACGGTGAAGAGCTGCTCCTCGTCGGCGAGCGAGCGCGTCTCCGAGCCCTTCTTGATGTAGGGGCCGTAGCGTCCGTTCGCGACCTGGATCTCCTCGCCGTCGGGGGCCGTCAGGACGCGGGGGAGCGAGAGCAGCCGGAGGGCATCCTCGAGCGTGAGCGTCTCGAGCGACATCGTCTTGAAGAGCGATCCGGTGCGCGGCTTCTCGGTCGAGCCCTCCTCGAGCACCTCGCTCACGTACGGGCCGTAGCGACCGTCGCGGGCGACGACCTCGCGGCCGGTCTCGGGATCGACACCGAGCGTCCGGTCGCTCGATCCCTTCGCGAGCAGCTCCTCTGCCTTCTCGCGCGTCAGCTCGTCGGGCGCCATGTCGTCGGGGACGCTCGCGCGCTCCTCGCCGCGCTGCAGGTACGGGCCGTAGCGGCCCACACGCAGGACGATGTCGTCGGCGCCGGGAATCTCGATCGAGTTCACGTCGCGCGCGTCGATCTCCTCGAGGTGATCGGTGACGAGCGCATGAAGCCCCTCGTCGGCAGGCTCGCCGTTCCCGGCCTCCGTGCCGCGGTAGAACCGGCTCAGCCAGTCGACGCGGTTCTCGTCGCCGTCGGCGATCCGGTCGAGGTCGTCCTCGAGCAGCGCCGTGAAGTCGTAGTCGACGAGCCGGCCGAAGTGCTTCTCGAGCAGCTTCGTGACGGAGAAGGCGAGGAACGTCGGCACGAGAGCGGTGCCCTTCTTGAAGACGTAGCCGCGGTCGAGAATCGTGCCCATGATCGACGCGTACGTCGACGGGCGACCGATGCCCCGGTCCTCGAGCGCCTTGACGAGCGACGCCTCCGTGTAGCGGGCAGGCGGGGACGTCGAGTGGCCGTCGGCCTCGAGTGAGGATGCGGTCACCGACTCGCCGACCTTGAGCGCAGGCAGTCGCCGCTCGTCGTCGCCGCTCTTGCTCTCGTCGTCACGGCCCTCCTCGTACGCTGCGAGGAAGCCGCGGAACGTGATCACGGTGCCCGACGCGCCGAACTCCGCATCGCGACCGTCGGTGGCCGTCGCACCGAGGCGGAGCGAGGCAGTCTGCCCGCGTGCGTCCTCCATCTGCGAGGCAACGGTGCGCTTCCAGACGAGCTCGTACAGCGCGTGCTCGTCGCGCGACAGCTCGCGCTCCACCGCGGCAGGCATGCGGAACGTGTCGCCGGCCGGACGGATCGCCTCGTGGGCCTCCTGCGCGTTCTTCACCTTGCGCTCGTACAGACGCGGCTTCTCGGGCACGAACTCGGCGCCGTAGAGCTGCGCCGCCTGCGACCGCGCGGCGTTCAGCGCCGCCTGCGACAGCGTGGTCGAGTCCGTGCGCATGTAGGTGATGTATCCGTTCTCGTACAGCCGCTGGGCGACGCGCATCGTCGTCTGGGAGGAGAACCGGAGCTTCCGGCTTGCCTCCTGCTGCAGTGTCGAGGTCATGAACGGGGCAGCCGGGCTTCGCCTGTAGGGCTTCTCGTCGACCGAGCGGACGACGAACGGCAGCGTCCGCCAGCCCGTCGGCGAGGGAACGCGCAGCGTCCTCGTCGAGCGCGAGGATGTCCGACTTGAGCTTGCCGTCGTCCCCGAAGTCCCGACCCTGCGCGACGCGCTTGCCGTCGACCGCAACGAGCCGCGCCTCGAACGACGCCGGCTCGAAGATGCCGAGGATGTCCCAGTACGAAGCCGAGACGAACTGCATCCGCTCGCGCTCGCGCTCGACGACGAGCCGCGTCGCGACCGACTGGACGCGCCCGGCGGAGAGGCCGGGCATCACCTTCTTCCAGAGCACGGGCGAGACCTCGTAGCCGTAGAGCCGATCGAGAATCCTTCGTGTCTCCTGCGCGTCGACGAGGCGGTCGTCGATGTCGCGCGTCTCGCCGAGCGCCCGGTCGATCGCCTCCCGCGTGATCTCGTGGAACACCATCCGCTTGACCGGCACCTTCGGCTTCAACACCTCGAGAAGGTGCCAGGCGATCGCCTCTCCTTCGCGGTCTTCGTCCGTCGCGAGCAGGAGCTCGGTGGAGTTCTTCAACTCGCGCTTCAGCTCGTCGACCTTCTTCTTCTTGTCGGGATCGACGACGTAGAGCGGCTGGAACTGATCGTCGACGTTGACGCCGAGTCGCGACCACGACTCCTTCTTCACGGCGGCCGGAATGTCCGCTGCGCGGTTCGGAAGATCGCGGATGTGCCCGATCGACGATTCCACGACGTAGCCGTCGCCGAGGTAGCCGGCAATGGTCTTTGCCTTGGCGGGAGACTCGACGATGACGAGACGACGTTCGGCCACGAGTGGTCTTTTCGGGTCGGATGACACGTTCCTGCCCGGCCGATGGCCGGGTGCGCGCGTCACCATAGCGACGCCGTCGAATACCGCAAGTGTCCGGAAGGGACGATACTGCCCTCGACGATGCGTTCCACACCGCGCCCCAGCTGGCTCTATCTGCTCATCGGAGTGATCAGCTACCCCATGCTCCGGTTCGTCGGTCGGCTGCGCTGGGAGGGAGCCGAGCGACTGCCGGAAGGCGGGGGATACGTCCTCGCGGCCAACCACCTCTCGAACTTCGACCCGTGGCTCGTGGGGATGCCGCTGTTCCCTCATCGCTATCTCCGCTTCATGGCGAAGTCGGAGCTGTTCTGGTTTCCGCTCGGCCCGTTCATCGCGGCGTGCGGCGCGTTTCCCGTCAGGCGCGGCCAGCAGGATCAGGAGGCGGTCGACACCGCGCTCCGCCTCTGTCGCGAGGGGAACATCGTCGTCATGTTCCCCGAGGGCACGCGGCGCGAGAAGGGGCTCCGGAAGCGCCGGGAGGCGCGTTGGCGCTCGGGAGCCGCCCGGATCGCCCTCGAGGCCGGGGTTCCGCTCATTCCGGCAGGCATCCACGGCTCCGGGAGACTGCTCCGGTTCGGCCGGCTGCGCGTCGCCTTCGGCGATCCGATCGTCCTCGACGATCTTGCGGGACTGGCGCCCGACGAGGCCGCCCACGTCGCGACGGAGCGACTGAGAGCAGCGATCACCGAGCTCGAGGAGGCGCTCGCGTGAGGCCGCTCCTCGTCATGGACGGCGACTCGTTCGCGCATCGAGCGTTCCACGCGCTGCCGAAGACGCTCCGCCGCGACGACGGAGGGCCGGCGAACACGCTGATCGGCTTCACGTCGATGCTGCTGCGCCTCTGGAAGGCCGAGCGGCCCCGCGCGGTCGTCGTCGCCTGGGACACGATCGGCGTTCCCACCTACCGGAACGAGCTGCTCCCGACGTACCAGTCGGGCAGGGAGTTCGATCCCGAGATCGTCGACCAGCTCGCGCTCCTGCCCGCCCTGATCTCGTCCACGGGAATCGTCTGCGGGAAGCAGCGCGGCTACGAGGCGGACGACTTTCTCGCCGCCGCCGTCGCTGCCGAGCGGGCTCGCGGCGGCACGACGCTCGTTGCCACGTCCGATCGCGACGCGTTCCAGCTCGCAGCGGACGACGTCACGATCCTGCAGCCCGTCCGCGGCGTCAGCGAGCTCGCCCGGATCGGCCCTCCCGAAGTGCGTGAGCGGTACGGCGTCGAACCGCGGCAGGTGCCGGACTTCATTGCGCTGCGCGGCGATCCCTCGGACAAGATCCCCGGTGCGCGGGGCATCGGTGAGAAGACGGCGGCGACGTTGCTGCAGACCTACACCGACCTCGAGGCGATGATCGCCGACGGCCGCTTCGAGAGCGAGGCAGAGCAGCTCCGCGTGTTCCTCCGCATCGCGACGCTCGACCCGTCAGCGCCCCTTCCCGATCTCCCTGACCTCGAGCCGGACTGGGCCGCCGGCGCGGCTGGCCGCCGAGGCGCTCGGGATTGCACGGCTTGCACGCCAACTTCGGGAGGCTTGACGCATCGAGATCGTCAGCCAGCGGCAGATGGTCGACCTGCACCCGACCGGCGAGCACCATCCGGAAGCCGGCGGGCGGCTCGCGGCCCTTCTTGCCGCCTTCGACCCGGAGCTCGAGGGCGAGCCGGCGAGCGTCGAGGCGATCGAGCGGGCGCACGGCGGCGAGTACGTCGCGCGGATTGCGGCGCTCGGCGAGGAGACGTGGCTCGACGGCGACACGCCGGCCGGGCCGACGACGTGGGAGGCGGCGCGTCTCGCCGCCGGGTGCGCGATCCGCGCAGCCGAGGTGGGAGGGTTCGCGCTCGTCCGCCCGCCGGGACACCACGCGCTCCCCGATCGCGGGATGGGCTTCTGCATCTTCGGCAATGCAGCGATCGCCGCCCGGCACGCACAGGCCGAGCTCGGAATCGAGCGGGTCGCGATCGTCGACTGGGACGTGCATCACGGCAACGGCACCGAGGCGATCGTGCGCGGCGACGAGTCGATCCTGTTCGTGTCGCTGCACCAGTGGCCCTACTACCCCGGCACGGGTGGGCCGGACACGAGTGATGCGACCGTCCTCAACATCCCGCTCGCCGCCGGATCGGGCGACGCGGCGTATGCGAACGCATTTCGCTCGCTCGTCGAGCCGGCGGTGCAGTCGTTCGAGCCCGAGCTCCTGATCGTCTCGGCCGGGTTCGACGCGCACGTCGATGATCCGCTAGCCGACATGGCGGTTACCGCAGACGGCTTCAGGGAGATGGCGGCGCGGTGCACGCAGCTCTGCCCCCGGGTCGCCGCCGTCCTCGAGGGTGGCTACAACATCGCGACGCTCCCATCGCTCGTCGAGGCGTCGCTCGAGGGATTCTCCTCGTAACGGCGATCGCTCCGGTGCCAACCGGCCCGGACCGTTGAAACGGCCGGGGTGCGGCCCGGCCGTCTCGGTGCGGTTTACCCCCGCTAGCTCCTCGTTGGAACCTGCGTAGTTCATCTATCGGCGGATGGAGGCCGTGGCTCGATCGCCCGGGGGTGGCGAATCGGATCGCCCGCGTCGAGGGATTGAATCCCCGTGGAGGAGGTGGCGCGCCGCCTCTCCCGGGAGCGAATACTTCGACCACGCGCCTCAAGGGCAGGCACGCGTGACGATGTGCGACGCGTCTAGTTGCGCGCGCTGGCGAGCCGCTCGAGCGCATCCCGACGTGACGACACACCGAGCTTCCGCAGCAGGCTCTTGACATGAGAGCGCACCGTGTGCTCGGAGATGTAGAGCCGGGCCGCGATCTCGTCGGTGCCGAGGTGCTCGTCGAGGAGGAGGAGAACCTCGACCTCGCGGGCAGAGAGCTTCTGCGCCACCTCGTCGGGGATCCCACCCATTCGGCCGCCCTCGCGGACGCGATCGAGGAGGCGGCGCGCGATCGACCCGGAGAGTGCGGCCTCGCCGTCTGCGACTCCGCGGAGGAAGAGGGCGATGCGCTCTGGCGGCTCGCTCTTCAGGAGGTATCCAGCCGCCCCGGCCCGGATCGCCTCGAGGAGGTTCTCGTCCGTCCCCGAGGCGGTGAGAACGACGACCTCGCTCTCCGGCGATGCCTCGCGGATGTGCGGAAGGGCGGTCAGCCCGTCCATGCCGGGCATCGTCAGATCGAGCAGCACGAGGCGTGGGCGAAGTCGCCCCGCCTCGACGATCGCCTCCGCGCCGTCCGAGGCCTGGCCGACGACATCGAAGCCGTGCTGACCGAGGAGGGAGGCCAGCGCCTCCCGCGTGAGTGGGTGATCGTCAGCGATCAGGATGCTCTCCATAGGGGACTCATCGGCAGCACTCCGACCTGCCGATTAGGGGGATGTGCAAAGTCATCCCTCGGACAGGTACCGGTCGTGGCTTGCCGGCGAGCTTCTGCTCGTGTGTCTCCTCGCTCTCGGGACCGTCCTGCTCCTCGTCACGGACCGCCTCGACGGCTACGAGTTGCCGAACGCGCGGATCGCGCTCGATACCGCTGTCGCGATCGTCGCTTCGATCGTGGCACTTCTCGCGGCGATCAGATTCCTCGTCGAGGGACGCGGGATGGATCTGCTCCTCGCTGGCGGGTTCCTCGCGATCGGACTCGGGACCGCGATCTTCGCCGTCGTGCCCGTCGTCGCCGCTCAACGAGCTCGCAG
This sequence comes from uncultured Thermoleophilia bacterium, assembly GCA_963741655.1. Classification (GTDB taxonomy): domain Bacteria; phylum Actinomycetota; class Thermoleophilia; order Gaiellales; family Gaiellaceae; genus Gaiella. The sequence goes on along the minus strand of CAVUIQ010000004.1, from coordinate 175,019 downwards.
CCGGTCGCGGCCTGGGCGGCGATCGGCGCGGCCCTGCTCGGAACGGCGCTCCTGGCTCTGGCGCCGTTCGTTTCCCGCCGGGTCACGAAGAGACGGCGTGCGCTCGCCGTCACGCTCGGCATCGTCGGCGTCGCACTCGTCGGGCGTCTGGGCCGACTCGCGCGTGCTCGGTCTCGAGTTCGACGTCGGGGTCGGCGGGAGATGCGCGGTCGGCCTCGGTGATCGTCGCCTACGCGCTCCTCACGGCTGCTCTCACTCGTTGCGGTCGTCGGCTTCGGGTTGCGGTATCGCCGCCACGGGCGCGATCTCGACAGCTGGCTCACGCTTGCTCTCACGCTGGTCGTCTTCGCCGATCTGCACTACGTCCTCGCGCCCGCTCGATCGAGTGACTACGTCCTCCAGAGCGACCTTCTGCGCATCCTCGCGTTCGTCGTCCTGCTCGTCGGCGTCTGGCGTGCGATCGGCAGCGCCGAGTTCGGGCGAGCCGTCGCCGAGGAGCGGGCGCGGGTTGCGCGCGAGATCCACGACGGGCTCGCGCAGTATCTGTTCGCGCTCTCGACGCAGGTCAGCATGCTCGAGTCCGGCGCGGCGCTCGACGCAGATTCTCCCGCGCTTGAAGTACGCCGTCACGGGAGCGCAGCAGGAGGCGCAGTTCGCCGTTCTCGCACTCTCCTCCGCTGCCGGATCGGCGCCGTTCGACTCCGCTCTCAAGCGCTACGTGGACTTCCTCGTTGCCGACGGAGGGATCGACGTCGAGGTGCAGATCGATCCCGAAGGTCACGCTTGCACCGGACGAGGAGATCGAGGTGTTCAGGATCGTCCAGGAGGGGCTTGCGAACGCTCGCAAGCACGCGGAGGCGCGCCAGGTCGAGGTCTCGATCATCCAGCAGGGCGACCGCCGGATCGTGCGCGTCGCCGACGACGGGGCCGGCTTCGACAACGACGACCCGGGCGCGGGGCAGGGCCTGAAGAACATGCGTGCCCGCGCCGCCGCGATCCAGGGTGCATTCTCGCTCAGCTCGGCCCCGGGCAAGAGGCACGGCAATCGAAGTGGTGCTGCGCGCCGTCTAGCCTCTCGTCACTAGAAAAGCCCCGCGTGAGCGGGGCTTTTCATTAGCAGGCCTGTAAGCCGGATCCTGTCGTGGGTGACCATCTCTCTTGGCCGGCAGTTACCTGACGGCTCGAGCGGCGTACCCGGTTCCTCGGCGGGCCGCGTCAACGGAACCTGCTTCGCCTTGCACCGGACGGGGTTTGGCGAGCCGCCGTGTCACCACGGCGCTGGTGGGCTCTTACCCCACCGTTTCACCCTTACCGCCCAGCTCGCAGCGGGCCGGCGGTCTCCTTTCTGTGCCACTGTCCATCGGCTTTCGCCGTCTGGGGTTTCCCCAGCGTCCTGCCCTACGGTGTCCGGACTTTCCTCGCGCGTGCCGCCGAAGCGGCACGCCCGCGGTCACCCGGCCTGCGCGATTGAGAGTAGCGCGGGGACCGCCAAGCGGGTCACGTCGGCCGGATGCAACGCTCCCGGAGGTCAAGGGTGTCGCCCGTTGGCTGGCAGCCAAGTCGCGCCGAGGTAAGCGCATACAGCAACCCGTCGTACGGGACCGGCACACAGGAATGGCTCCCCGTCCTCGATCCGGGCCACCCCGTCTCTGGTGCCTTCAGCCGGTCTGCGCCACCGTCGGCAGCGCGAGCTCCGGCACGTCGTGGCCCTCGGCCAGGATCGACCTGCACTCCGGGCACGCGATCGCAAGCCCGTAGGCGCCGTGCATGTGCAGGACGAACTCGCTGCACACGGGGCAGGCGAGGCTCGCTCCGCGTGCGAGCGCGACGAGCTCCTGGTCGAGCGTCCGGGCGAGAGGTGTCACATCCGCGGTCATCGCAGGCTTCGGAACACCCCCACGACCTTGCCCATCACCTGGACGTGATCGGCGTAGATCGGCTCGAGGGCGCTGTTCTCCGGCTGCAGGCGGATGCGGCCGCTGTCGCGGTAGAACGTCTTCACGGTCGCCTCGTTCGCGCCCTCGTCGTCGCCGACGAGGGCCACGACGACGTCGCCGTTCGACGCGTCCTCCTGCTTGCGCACGACGAGCGTGTCGCCGTCGAGGATGCCTGCCTCGATCATCGAGTCGCCACGGACCGTGAGCAGGAAGTCGGCGCTGCGGCCGAGCGGCTCCGGCACGGCGATGCGCTCCTCGACGTTCTCCTCGGCGAGCAGCGGCGAGCCGGCTGCGATCTGGCCGAGCAGCGGCAGGCGGTGGATCTCCTCCGCCGGCTGCGCAACGGACGCAGGGGCCGCCATCGTGCGATGCCCGATCAGGTCGAGCGCACGCGGCTTGGAGGGATCGCGCTTCAGCAGGCCGGCGCGCTCGAGGTTCGCAAGGTGAGCGTGCACGGTCGACGGGGAGGCGAGGCCGACGGCTTCACCGATCTCCCGCACGGTCGGCGGGTAGCCGTGCCCGTCCGTGTACTCGACGAGAAACTGCCAGATCTCCTGTTGCCGTGCGGTCAGCATGATGCCTCCGAGGTGGGGTGTCCGAACACGTGTTCGTGATGAAGAGTACGGATCCTTCCGGACAGCGTCAAGTTCGTTGCGGCTGACACCGCCAGAGACTTGACGGCTAGATAGTGCGACGGAGTGCTGCGCGGTTGACGCCAGGAGTGGAGGCTCATCGGCGACGCCGGAGGTTCTAACTTCGCGGTCGCCGACGAGGAGCGCGTCGGCTCACGCAAGCAAGCTGCGCACTATCGGGAGCCGCAGAACGCATTCGGGCCCCGTCAGGGGCCCGAACAGTTATGCGCTGGAGAGGACTTGAACCTCCACGGGGTTGCCCCCACAAGGCCCTCAACCTTGCGCGTCTACCAATTCCGCCACCAGCGCGCGGCGCGATTGTACCCCGACTACGCGAGCAGCCGGTAGATGACCACGGTGTTCACGAAGAAGAGCACCGCGATCACCGTCGTCAGGCGCGTGAGGTTGCGCTCGACGATGTGCGTTCCTCCCTGCGACTGCGGCGTGAATCCCATGCCACCGAAACCGGCTTCACGGCCGGAATGCATCAGCACGAGCGTCACGAGCGCTGCCGAGATGAGGACCTGGAGGACTGCAAAGAACGGGACCATCGCCGCTGGATCGTACCAGCGGTACGCTCCCGCCCATGGGCACTCCTGACGACGGCCGAGCGAAGGTTCAGCGCCTGCTCGTCACCGGCGACACGCGGCTGAAGCAGGGCGTCGCCACCGCGAAGGTGCGGGAGAGCTACCTGGCGGCGCTCGAGGCAGCGAAGGAGGCCGGCCTCGAGGACGCGGTGCAGGCCGCTCGTCGAGCTCAGGCTTGCGGATCTCGACGCGCGCGAAGCAGATAGCTCCTCCACCCGTTCCGCCTGCCGCCTGACGTCGTGCGCCTCGGCGGCGCGGCGGGCGGCCAGGTTCGGCCGTGGGAGCCCGGCGGCAGTGTCGAGTGCCCCGAGGAGCGCGTCGTCGTCGGTCGGGTCGACGAGAACTCCGGCGTCGGGGGGAACGAACTCGGGCGGGCCGCCGATGCGCGTCGCGACGACCGATCGGCCCGAGGCGAGCCCTTCGAGCGTCGAGAGGCCGAACGGCTCGATCAGGCTCGGCTGGCAGACGACGTCTGCAGCCGCGAACCACGACGGAACCGCTTCGTGGGTCACCGACCCGGCGAGGTGAATCCCCGGGCGTCCTTCGAGCGCGCGTCGCAGCGGCCCGTCGCCAACGAACGCGAGCGATCCCTCTCCCCGGCGCTCGAACGCCCGGGCGAGACCGAGCACGTTCTTGCGCTCGCTGAGCGAGCCGACGCAGACGAACGCCGTCCCGTCGGGTGACCAGCCGATCTCGGCTCGGGCGGCGTCGGCCGATCGGACGGAGAACCGCTCGAGGTCGACGCCGCAGTCGATGACGGTGCTCTTCGCCTGCGCCTCCGGGAACGACCTCGACGAGGCGGTCGAGCAGCCACGAGGAGACTGCGACGACGGCGTGGGCCCTGTCGGACGGTGAGCCGCGTCGCCTCGCGGACGGCGCGGTTCGTGCGGGCGTTCTCGACGTCCTGGCCGTGCGCGGTCACGACGAGCGGTGCGCGTCCTGCGATCGCAGCGAGGAGCCCCGCCGGCACGAGGAAGTGCGCGTAGACGACCTCGGGGCGGAACCGCCGCGCCTCCTGCACGACGTCGAGCGCGAGCCGTGCATGCCGACTCCGTCCGCCCGTGCGATCGACGACGGCCCGTGCCAGCTCGTGCCCGCGCGCCTCGAGCTCACGCTCGAGCGTGGCGACGAAGGAGCCGAGCGCCGGCGCGTCCGGGCCGGGGTACATCTGCGAGACGAGCAGGATGCGCACAGCAGGAGCCTACTGCCGGCCGGCGACGCTCACCGACCGTCGTAGGTGCCCCAGAGCTCCCGGAGCGCCCCGCAGATCTCGCCGACCGTGCAGTGCGCGCGGAGTGCATCGCGCATCGGTGGGAGAAGATTCGCCTCGCCGGCTGCGGCCTCGCGGACGAGAGCGAGCGCGCTCGCGGCGTCGTCGGCGTTTCTGCCCGGCGCGAACGCCGGCCGTGCGCTCGCGCTGTCGCTCCTCCCCGGCCGGGTCGACGCGGTGGAGCTCGATCCGCTCGGACGATTCGTCGGTGAACGCGTTCACGCCGACGACGACCCGATCGCCTCCCTCGACGGCGCTCTGGAACCGGTACGCCGCCTCCTCGATCTCACCCTGGATGAAGCCTGCCTCGACCGCGGCGACGGCTCCGCCGAGCTCGTCGATCCGCTCGATCAGCGCGAGCGCCTCGCGCTCGAGCTCGGCGGTGAGCGACTCGATGTAGTACGAGCCGCCGAGCGGATCGGCCGTCTCGGTCGTGCCGGCCTCGTGCATGAGGATCTGCTGGGTGCGCAGGGCGATCGTCGCGGCGTGCTGGCTCGGGAGCGCGAGCGCCTCGTCGAAGCTGTTCGTGTGGAGCGACTGGGCGCCGCCGCAGACGGCGGAGAGCGCCTGGATCGCAACCCGGACGACGTTGTTCTCGGGCTGCTGGGCCGTCAGCGTCGAGCCGCCGGTCTGGGCGTGGAACCGCAGCGCCTGTGCCTTCGCGGTCGTGGCGCCGAAGCGGTCGCGCATGATCCTCGCCCACATCGTGCGCGCCGCCCTGAACTTCGCCACCTCGACGAAGAAGTCGTTGTGCGCGTTGAAGAAGAACGACAGCCTGGCCCCGAACGCGTCCGGGGAGAGCCCCGCAGCGACTGCGGCGTCGCAGTACGCGATCCCGTTCGCGAGCGTGAACGCGAGCTCCTGCGCTGCGGTCGAGCCCGCCTCGCGGATGTGGTAGCCGGAGATCGAGATCGTGTTCCAGTTCGGGATCCGCTCCTCGCAGTAGGCGAAGAGGTCGGTCGTCAGGCGCATCGAGGGGCGGGGCGGGAAGATGTAGTTGCCGCGCGCGATGTACTCCTTGAGGATGTCGTTCTGCACCGTCCCACGGAGTGCCGTTCCCGGGACGCCCTGGTCTTCTGCGACGAGCTCGTAGAGCAGGAGGAGCAGCGCGGCAGGGGCGTTGATCGTCATCGACGTCGAGACCTCGTCGAGCGGAAGCCCGCCGAGCAGGAGCTCCATGTCGACGAGCGAGTCGATCGCGACGCCCGTGCGGCCCACCTCGCCGGCGGCGACCGCGTCGTCGGAGTCGTAGCCGAGCTGCGTGGGGAGGTCGAACGCGACCGAGAGCCCGGTCTGTCCCTGGGCGAGGAGATAGCGGTAGCGCTCGTTCGACTCCTCGGCCGAGGCGAACCCTGCGTACTGGCGCATCGTCCACGGGCGCCCCCGGTACATGTCGGGGTACGGACCGCGCGTGAACGGGAACGCGCCGGGCGGCGCCGGCTCGTCAGCCGGAGCGTCGGCTGCGCGATAGAGCGGCTTCACGTCGAGCTCGGAGCCGGACTGCGACCGGTCGGGGGTGCTCGCCATGGAGCGATCCTACGTCGGCTGGGTCGAACGCCGCAGGAAGGGCCTCGCGGTGGCCAGCTCGTAGGGGCGATGCGTAGCCTCGCGACAGCGAGGCGAAGCGTCGCCCGCGCTCTGCGTCGTTACAGAACGCCGCCGGCGCGCTCGATCGCCTCGAGTGCGATCCGCTTGCCCGACTCGATGTGCGTCCGGATTGCCTGCTGCGTCGCGGCGAGGTCGCTCGCTTCGAAGCCCTCGACGATCGCGCGATGCTCGCGGGCGAGGTACTCGCCTCCCTCGAGCTTGCCGCCGCGGATCACCTGCATCATCAGGTTCACGGACAGCTCGCGATAGACGTGGGAGAGCATCGCGTTCCCTGCCAGGTCGATCTGGAACTCGTGGAACGCGGCGTTCGCGCGCGTCCCAGTCCTCCTGCGAGATCGCGCGTTCCGACTCCTCCATCAGTGCTCGGAAGTGGGCGATTCGTGTCGGGCCCGACCAGGCCGACCGTGCTCTCGGCTGCGTGCAACTCGAGTGCGAGGCGGACGTCGTACCCGTCTCCCGCCGTGGCCGGCGTGACCGGCGTCACGTAGTAGCCGCGGCGCGCCTTTACCGTCAGCAGGCCTTCTGAGACGAGCCGCGTCAGCGCGTGATGCACGGGGCTGCGGGAGACGCCGAGCTCGGTTGCGAGCTCGTGCAGGCTCAGCTTCACGCCCGGTCCCGGCTCGCGCTGGAGTACGCGATTCCGCAGCGTTCCGTATACCTGCTCGTTGAGGTTCGTGCGCGGGAGCATCGTTGCCATGGACAGATGTAACATGACAGCCCCCACGTTCCGCAAGCCACGGCGGATACTCTGGCCCTATGAGGGTCGCCGTTCGCCTCTTTGCAGGCCTCCGTGAGCTCGCCGGGACGCGGGCGCTCGAGCTCGATCTCCCTGCCGGGGCCGTCGCCGCGGATGTCTGGCCTGCGCTCGACTCGGGGCGAGGAGCCCGCAGGCCTGCTCGTCGCGATCAACAAGAGCTACGCGGAACCGGGCACCGTGCTCGTCGACGGTGACGAGGTGGCGCTGATCCCTCCGGTCTCCGGTGGATCGTTCCGACTCTCGGAGCTCCCGCTCTCGCTCGACGACGCCGTCCGGGAAGTCGCCTCCGACGATGCGGGCGCGATCGCCACCTTCACCGGAACGACGCGTGCGCGGTCGCGCGGTCGAGAGGTCGTACGGCTCGAGTACGAGGCCTACGAGGGAATGGCGGAGGCCGAGATGGAGCGGATCGCGGCCGATCTGAAGGCGCGACATTCACTGATCGAGGTCGCCATCCATCATCGCGTCGGAATCGTGGGAATCGGCGAGACAAGCGTTGTCATCGCCGTGTCGTCGGCGCACCGGGCCGACGCGCTCGCCGCCTGCGCCGAGGCGATCGACACGCTCAAAGGCTCGGTGCCGCTGTGGAAGAAGGAGATCTACGTCGGCGGCGAGGAATGGATCGGGCAGGGCTCATGAGCAGTGACTCCGAGGTGAGCGACCCTCTGCCAGGCGAGCCCGCCCCCCGGCCGCGCCGCGCCGGCATCGGCCGCATCCTCGCGCCGCTCGCTCGTCGCCGGTGCGGTGCTGCTGAAGCTCGCAGGCTCGCTGAAGTTCCTCGGCATCTTCGTCGCCGTCGGCGGCTACGCGCTGATCTGGGGCTGGCGCTTCGGCGTCGGGTTCGTCCTCCTCATCCTCGTGCACGAGCTGGGGCACTACGTCGAGGCGAAGCGGCAGGGGCTCAACCCGCAGATCCCGGTCTTCATCCCGTTCCTCGGCGCGTACGTCGCCCTCCGCAACCAGCCGTTCGACCCCTGGCGCAACGCGCTCGTCTCGGTCGCGGGACCGGCCGCCGGCGGGGTGGCGGCGCTCGCGTGCCTGATCTACGGCAACGCCGTGGACTCCGACCTCTTCCGCGCACTCGCCTACGTCGGGTTCCTGCTCAACCTCTTCAACCTGATCCCGATCGGGTTCCTCGATGGGGGCCACATCCTCCGCGCCTGGCGCATCCTCAAGGCGGGTGGCGGACGCGCCAACCCGGCCGACGCGCGGCGACTCTCGACGATCGTTGCGGCGTACACCGTCGCCCTGATCGCCGCTCTCGCGCTCGGCATGGTGGCCTCCCACGTCCCGCAGACGCGCCTGTGAAGCCCGGTGACTTCGATCGACGCCTGCTGCGGCGGCGCCACGAGACGCTCGCAAGCGATGTCTCCCTCATCGCCTCGGAGTTCCTCGGCGGTTTCCAGACGGTGCAGGAGATCGACCGGCCGGCTGTTTCGATCTTCGGCTCCGCCCGCGTCGGCGAGCAGACGTCCGCGTATCGCCTCGCCCGCGAGACGGGGGCTCTCTTCGCTGCTGACGACTTCGCTGTCGTCACCGGCGGCGGGCCGGGTGTGATGGAGGCTGCGAATCGGGGCTGCCAGGAGGCCGGCGGGCTCTCGGTCGGGTTCAACATCGAGCTTGCGCACGAGCAGGGGCTCAACCCGTACTGCGACCTCTCGATGACCTTCAAGCACTTCTACGCCCGCAAGACGATGTTCGTGAAGGCGGCCGAGGGCTTCGTCATCTTCCCCGGCGGATTCGGCACGCTGGACGAGCTGTTCGAGTCGCTGACGCTGATCCAGACCGGCAAGATCGGTGGCTTTCCCGTGGTGCTGTTCGACACCGCGTACTGGACGCCGATGCTCGACTGGATCCGCACCCGCATGCTCGAGGACGGCCTCATCTCGGCCGCCGACCTCGACCTCGTCCACGTCACCGACCTTCCCGGCCGAGGCCGTCGACTGCGTCGTCTCACGCTACGACGCCCGCGTCGCGGAGGGGTCGGCGTGATCGACGCCGCCGTCGCAGCGATCCGCGAGCGGACGCCGCTCGTTCCACGCGCCACGGTGATTCTCGGCTCGGGCCTCGGAGGCTTCGCCGGCGCCGTCGAGGAGGCCGTGGAGATTCCCTACGCCGAGATTCCCGGCTGGCCCGTCTCGACGGCGATGGGGCACTCGGGCACGCTCGTGATCGGGACGGTCGCCGGCGTACCACTCGCCGTGATGAAGGGGCGAGCGCATCTCTACGAGGGTCACAGCGCCGAGAAGGTCGTCTTCGGGGTGCGCGTGCTCGGGCGACTCGGCGCCGAGGTGCTCGTCGTCACGAACGCCTGCGGCGGCGTGCGGGAGGATCTCCGGCCCGGCGATCTCGTGCTCGTCTCCGATCACCTCAACCTCCAGGGAACCTCGCCGCTGATCGGGCCGAACGACGACACCCTCGGGCCTCGCTTCCCGGACATGAGCAACGCCTACGACCCGGCGTTGCGGGCGCTCGCTCACGAGGCCGCCGCGCGCCTCGGCCAGACGCTCTCGGAGGGCGTCTACGCCGCCTGGCTCGGCCCCGCGTTCGAGACACCCGCAGAGATCCGGATGATCCGGGTACTCGGCGCCGATCTCGTCGGGATGTCGACCGTGCCCGAGGTGCTGGCGGCACGCCACATGGGGCTCCGCTGCCTCACCATCTCGTGCGTCACGAACATGGCGGCGGGCATCCTGCCCGAGCCGCTCGACGCGGAGCACGTGCTCCGCGTGGGAGCCCAGGCAGAGGGTCGGCTGACGGCCCTGCTCGCGGAGGTTCTGCCCGCGCTGTAGCTGCCGCCAACGCTGAGGCGTGGACGTGACGCGGAGGGTGGGGTGACGATGCGGCGAGGTGCGCAGGTGGTGGCGAGGCTTCAGCCTTGCCTGGTTCTGCCTACTGCCGCCTCGGGTGAGCCAGAAGTCGTACCCATCCACCTACACTTCGAGCGTGGCTCCTTCGCTCCGCAGCCTCCCGTCGGTCGACCGTCTGGTCGCCGATCCCCGGCTTGCCGACTCCTCGCACGCGCTCGTCGTCGCAGCCGCGCGCGTCGTGCTCGAGCGCGCGCGTGTCGCGATCAGGGAAGGCCGCGATCCGGGCGACCTCGTCGAGGCCACGCTTGCGGAGCTTGCAGCGGCTGCGAGGCCGTCGCTGCGTCGCGTCCTCAACGCGAGCGGCGTCCTGATCCACACGAACCTCGGGCGCGCGCCGCTGGCACAGGCGGCACTCGATCGCGTCGTCGAGGTGGGCGGGAGCTACTCGAACCTCGAGTACGACCTGGAAGCGGGTGCCCGCGGCTCGCGCCAGGACCACCTCGCCGCGCTCCTCCGCGAGATCATCGGCGGCGAGGCGTCCCTCGTCGTCAACAACAATGCCGCCGCCGTGATGCTGGCCCTCGCCGCACTCGCCGAGGGCCGCGAGGTGCTCGTCTCGCGTGGCGAGCTGATCGAGATCGGCGACGGCTTCCGGATCCCGGACGTGCTCGCGCGCTCGGGCGCCCGGCTCGTCGAGGTCGGAACGACCAACCGCACGCGCGCGGCCGACTACGAGCGGGCGATCGGGCCGAACACGGCGCTGATTCTCCGCGTCCACCAGGCCAACTTCCGCGTCGTCGGGTTCACCGAGCAGCCCGCGCTCGGCGAGCTCGCTGCGATCGCGAAGAAGGCCGGCCTTCCGCTCGTCGACGATCTCGGCTCCGGCGCGCTCACGGCAATCGGCGACGAGTCGACCGCCGCCGCGAGCCTCTCTGCCGGTACGGATCTCGTCTGCTTCTCCGGTGACAAGCTCCTCGGCGGCCCACAGGCGGGAATCCTCGTCGGCCGCGCGGATCTGATCGAGCGCCTGCGTCGCCATCCGCTGCAGCGTGCCCTGCGAGCGGACAAGCTCACGCTCGCCGCGCTCGAGGGGACGCTCGCGCTTGCACTCGATCCTGCTCGCGCGCGCGCCGAGATCCCGGTGCTGCGGATGCTCGACGAGCCGATCGGCTCGGTGCGCGAACGGGCCGAGCGCCTCGCGCGTCTCGTCGGCGGAGAGGTCGAGGAGACCGTCGCGAAGGCGGGCGGTGGCGCGTTGCCGCTCGCCGAGCTGCAGAGCTACGCGTGTGCGATGGAGGAGGAGCTGTTCGATCCACTGCGCCTCGGCGAGCCCCCGGTCGTCGGCATCGTCCGCGACGGCCGCCTGCTCCTCGATGTTCGCGCGCTCACCGATCGGTGAGGTCGACGAGGTTGCTGCAGCGGTCGCGGCCGCGCGCGCCCCACTTTGATGCTTGCTGCAAAGCGGCCCATCCCGAGCCGGCGTTTTCGGGTGCAACGTTTCCTCAAGGGCCACTTGTGGCGCTGACGGTCGGCACCGCGGGCCACATCGACCACGGCAAGACGTGGCTCGTCCGGGCACTGACGGGCAAGGACACCGACCGGCTCCCCGAGGAGCAGCGCCGCGGGATCTCGATCGATCTCGGCTATGCGCCGCTCGAGCTGCCGGATGGGCGCCGGCTTTCGCTGATCGACGTTCCCGGGCACGAGCGCTTCGTGCGGACGATGGTGGCAGGCGCGACCGGGATCGACCTCTTCCTGCTCATCATCGATGCGGCTGAAGGTGCCCGGCCGCAGACGCTCGAGCACCTTGCGATCCTGCGCCTGCTCGGCGTCGAACGCGGTGTCGTCGCGCTGACGAAGGCTGACCTCGTCGACGAGGAGACGCTCGAGATCGGGATCGAGGAGGCGCGCGAGCTCGTCCCCGGGGTCGAGATCGTCGCGGTGAGCGCGAAGACGGGTGCGGGCCTCGACGAGCTCCGGGCGGCACTGGCCCGGGTCGCCGATCAGGCACCTTCACGCGATGTGGACGGTCTTGCTCGCCTCTACGTCGATCGCGTCTTCACGCTCCGGGGAATCGGCACCGTCGCGACGGGAACGCTGTGGTCGGGAACGATCGCGGAGGGCGACACGTTGCGGATCGCGCCACGCGGGGGCGAGGTACGTGTGCGGTCGGTGCAGGTGCACGACGCGGCCGTCGAGCGCGCGACCGCGGGTGAGCGCGTCGCGCTCGGGCTGCCGGGCATCGAGCGGAGCGAGCTTCATCGCGGCGATGCGCTCGTGGCACCGAACGCGTTTCCGATCTCGTATCGCCTCGACGTCGAGCTGGAGGAGCTCGTGCCGATCGAGAACGGCGCCCGCGTCTCCGTGCATCACGGCACGTCCCGCATCGCCGCTCGGGTCGCTCGCGTCGGCGGCCACCTGGCGCAGCTGCGGCTCGAAGCCCCCGTCGTCGCGGTCCGCGGTGACCGCGTCGTCCTGCGGGGGGAGACGACGCTCGGCGGGGCGACCGTGCTCGATCCCGCTCCGCCGCGACGGCTCGAGGTGGAGCGGCTCGAGCTCCTCGAGCAGGGCGATCCGGCCTCGATCGTCGCGGCCACCGTCACCGCTCCGGTCTCGGTCGATTCGCTCGCCGCCCGCGGGCTGCTCTCTCCGGCCGAGCTCGAGGAAGGGCTCGCAGCGGTGATCCAGGCCGGTGGCTGGGCCTTCTCGCAGGAGTGGCTCGACGAGACGAGCGACGCGGTCGCGGAGCGGCTGCGCAGGCGGGCCGACGAGTCGCCGCTCGAGCCGGGCCTCGCCGTAGCGGAGCTGCTCCCCGCAGAGCCGTGGGCGGCGGCGGTGCTGCCGCTCCTGCCGGTCGAGAGGCGTGGGGCGATCGCCTACCTGCCGGGCGTCGCTGCGTCGCTCGGGGAACGTGCTGCGGCGGCGGATGCCCTCCGGCGCGACCTCGAGGCGAGTGGCCTCGTCGCCGTGAAGCCCGACGATCCCGAGCTTGCCCGGTTCCTCGAGACGGAAGGCGAGCTCGTGCGGCTCGGCGATGGCTTCGTCGTCTCGGCCGCGGCGTACGAGCGTGCCCGCGAGCTCGTCGTGACCGAGTGCGGTGCGGCCGGCGAGATCGTGCTTGCGCGTTTCCGCGACCTCGCGGGTGTCGGCCGGCGTGACGCGCAGCTCCTGCTCGAGCGGCTCGATCAGGACGGCGTCACGCGCCGCCTCGGCGACCGCCGGGTGCTGCGACGAGCGGGGCGTGAGTCGTAGCGCTGCGTGGCTACTCGTCGCGCCCTTCCCATTCGGGCTCGTCCTCGACCCCGACGCCCTCCGCGACGCGGTTGATGTAGTTGAAGTACGAGATCACCTGGATCGCGTCGTGGATCGCGACGTCGTCCCAGCCGTGGCTGCGGAGCTCGTCGGCGTCTGCGAGGCCGACGGACGACGGTGCCCTCGTCAGCTTGACCGCATAGTCGCAGAGCGCGAGCACACGCGGTTCGAGGTCGGCCTTGCCGTAGTCGTGGGCTGCATGGTGCGCGAGAGCGTCATCTGCGACCTCGGCACGGAGGTCGTCTGCGTGCGAGAGCGTTCAGTAGTGGCAGTCGTTCGCGCTCGAGGTGACCGTCGCGAGCAGCTCCCGCTCGGCTCGCGTGAGCGCGGACGGCCCGAACATGATCGTCTTGTACATCTCCATCGACGCCTGCAGCGTCTCCGGGCGCAGGCTCATCGCCTTGACGATGTTGAAGATCTTCCCGGCGCGGCCGATCGCGGCCTCGTACTCGGAAGCGAGGAGCCCGGTCGCCTCGTCGGGCTCGGTCAGGCGGATGTGCGGCATGGGGCGATCCTACTTCGCCCGGATCCGCGGGCGTGCCGGGCAGGGATCGTCATCCGCCCGACAAACCATGATCAGACTGACTCATTCCCCGCTGGGAGGCGAACGACATGAACGGTATCTGGTGGATCATCTACCTCGCATTCATCATCGCGGTGATCGCGGGCTGGTGGATGATGTTCGAGAAGGCCGGCGAGGCCGGCTGGAAGTCGATCATCCCGATCTACAACATCATCATCCTGTTGAAGATCGTCGGCCGTGAGTGGTGGTGGGTGCTGCTGATGCTCATCCCGTTCGTCGGCTTCATCATCTGGATCATCGTGGCGCTCGACCTGGCCAAGGTCTTCGGACGCGGCACCGGCTTCGCGATCGGCCTGATCTTCCTGACGCCGATCTTCGCGCTGATCCTCGGCTTCGGCAGCGACACGTACAAGGGAGCGCCGGCGAAGGCTGCCTAGTCTCATGACAACTCGGGGGGCGGCCTGGCCGGGCCTGGCCGCCCTCCTTCAGATACGCGAGATCATAGGACGGGCGGCCGCCTACCGGGTTCCGTGCGAGTCCGCCAGCGTTGTTGAGCGACGCTGCCAGAGAGTCACATTCAGTACCGCCGACGCGATAACGAGTCGGCTGATGAGGTAGAGCCCGAGGAGGAGCGTCGCGGCGATGCCGAGCGAGCCGTAGGTTCCCTGTCTGCTCTCCGCCTGCGGCGCGATGACGTAGGCCGTGACGACGTGGAAGACCTCGACGCCGATCCCGAAGACGATGGCCCCGGGCACGAGTGCGCGCCAGGGGGCGTCCCGATGGGGGAGTCGGGTCGAGACCGCAAGCCAGAGTGCCGCGTACGGGATGGGGATGAAGAGTGTGGCGATGAGCCCCTCGAGCCCAGACAGACTTCGTGCGAAGACTGCGATGCCCGAGATCGCGAAGAAGCCGATCAGCGCGAGGAGCAGCTGCAGGGTCGCGATCAGGGTTGGCTTCGGCACGACTCGGCGCAGATCCGACCACACGAGGCGGTGTGTGACGATCAGCGCCCGCAGCAGGCTCCTCGTCGCGTAGATGAGCAAGGGGATCCCGATCAGCAGTGCGTACCAGCGGGCCGAGCTCTCCGCGGCGCTCGCGACGGAGTTCGAGACGAGGCCGAGCATCCCCATCGACTCCGCCGCACTCTCCGGCGTGCGGGAGGCCGCGTCCGCGGCGAACCCGAGCCCGGCGACCGCGACGAGCGCGAGCGGCAGGAGCCAGATGAAGAGCCGGTACGCGAGCGCGCCGGCCATGATCCCGCCGCCCACTTCGGAGTCGTGATCGACCATCTCGAAGACGGCATCGACCGTCCCGTGTCGCCGGCGCTCCTCGGCCGCACGCGCCTCGAGGAGCTTCGCTCGCGCGCGCCAGGCCGCCGCGTGCTCCCGCGCACGCTCGGCCCGACCCGGGGTAGAGGCCAACGACTCGTCGGTGGCCTCGTTCTGCTCGTCTTGCCTCGTGTCCACGTCCGTCCTTGTGTCGGCATCTGATCGTAGTTGCCGGGACGGCATGTTCCCGATGGGCGCCGCACCGCGGCGGATCTCGAATCCGCGAACCCTACGAGCCCGTGCCGCCAACCGCGTTCCGGCGCCACGGGCGTCTCCTCGATCGAGCCCTAGGACACCTCGGGATGGAACGCGTCGAGTCCACGAGGCGACGCAGCCGCGAGGTCGGCGTCCGGTGGGACGGTCGGTTGAGCGCGAGACTCTTCACTGCGTGACTCGCTCGCCGCTCATCGTGCGTCGTCGAACGACTTGTGCGTCGCCCATGCCCCGGGATGGAGCATGGGCGAGCCGTGTTTCTCTAGGTGGTGGATGCGGTTGGGGAGAGGATCGGGGCATCCCGCTTGAACCCCTTCACCATGCAGTAGACGCCGAGCGACAGTTCCCACAGGAACTCTGGAATCGTCGCGAGCGCCTGCACGGTGCCGCCGGCGTCCCAGACGTCGAGCAGGACGCCGATCCCCGCGATGATGATCAGCGGGCCACCGATGAGGCCGAGCATGGCCATCCCTCGCGGCACGAGGCGGGAGCTGTACATCAGGTAGCCGAGGATCAAGCCGTTCCCCCAGCCGACGATGAACCCGGGGCCGAGCAGGAACGTCCAGTCCTTGAGCGCAGCGAGTGAGACGGCGAGTGCCGAGGCACTCGGATCGTCCTGACGCAGGCTCACGATCCCGAGCACGAAGATGATCCCGGACGCGATGAACATGCATTCCACGAGGCGCGCGGCGACGTAGCCGAGGGAGAAGATCTCGCTCTGCCGCCTCAGGATCGGATAGATCACGACTGCTGTCGCAACGTTCGCGATGATCAGCAGGAGCTCGAGCAGCACCCCGAGGTAGACCTGACTGTCCTTGCCGCCGCCCGCGATGTACGCGGCCGGGTCGTCGAGCACGGGCTGGAAGAGCGCGAGCGCTGGTATCGAGGTCACGAATGTGACGAGGAACAGCACTCCGAAGATCCGTGCATTCCGCTGGTCGGACTCCATCGGTATGTCCCTCTTTCCCTGTTGGGTTTGTCGAGAGTAGTCGAGATCGCTCATTTCAGCCTTCCTGCCGTTCGCGGCTCATCAGCCGGGCGCGGAACCCGTGAAGGTGGGGCATGAGCCCGTAGATGACGATGGGTACGGCGATCGTTGCGAGCACGAAGGTGCGGAGCACGGACGGCATCGGGCTGAGCCAGTCGGCGAAGACGAGGTTGATCGCCGTCAGCGTCGGGAAGACGCAGAGCCAGATCATGAGAGCGAGCTGGTGCTTCGTGGGTGGCGGGACCCGTGCGGGGGTGCTGGCGGTTGTGTTGCTCATCGGGATGTCCTTTCGCGTGAATTGGTTGCTGATCTGGATCGCACTGCGGAGTCGTTGCGGATGTCTTCCTCGACGAGGTCGTTGTTGATGTCGATCGCGGCTGCTGAGCCTTCGCCTGCGGCGGTGATGACCTGTGCGCGTGGGTTGCTTGCGTTGCCTGCGGCCCACACACCGGGCACGGTTGTTCGGCCGGTCGTGTCGACCCGGGCGATTCCGCTTTCGTCGACCTCGAGGCCGAGCGACCGGATCAGGGTGCCGTCGCGGGCGTGGAGCGCGGGCCTGATGAAGAGCGCCGTCCGCGCGATCGAGCTGCCGTCGGTGAGCTGGACTGCATCGAGCCGATCGTTCACGATCGACAGCCCCGCGATCTGGCCGTCGATGACCTGGATGTCGCGCGCTTCGAGCAACTGGCGTTCGGCCGACGTGATCGGCTGGGCGTGGGTGAAGAAGACGACGTTGTCGGACCATTGGCGGAGGAGGTGCGCGTAGTCGACCGAGCCGGGGCCGGTGTTGATGACACCGATCGGCTGGTCGCGCACCTCCCAGCCGTGGCAGTAGGGGCAGTGGAGAAAATCTCGACCCCAGCGCTCGTGGGCGCCGGGAATGTCGGGCAGCCGGTCGACCGCTCCGGTCGTGAGGAGAAGCCGTCGCGCGGTCAGGGCCGGGCTCCCGGCGAGGCTGAGCGTGAATGCCCCGGTGATCTCCATCACCCGGTCGTCGATGATCTCGACGCCGTACCCTCGGATCTCAGAGCGCGCCGCTGCGAGGAGCTCGGCAGGCGGCATCCCATCGCGTGACAGAAAGCCCTGCATGTGGGCGGCCGGAGCATTCCGCGGCTCGCCCGCGTCGACCACGGCTACCCGCCGCCGCGCCCGACCGAGCACGAGAGCCGCGCTGAGACCAGCCGCGCCGCCACCGACAACCACCACGTCATACGACCGTGCATCCATCCCAGACCTCCAGAGTTGTATGTGCCTCCAGCATGGGCCTGGGCGCTCGATCTGGCGAGGAAAGTTGCCGTTTCTGGGAATCGGTGGTTAGCTGGGGCGATGGCAGACCCGCCGACGATCGCGACCGTCCTCGCCGAGGTCGGTCCCCGCCTCAAGCGGCTGCGCGCCCGACGGGGTGTCACCTTGACCGAACTGGCCGCAGCGACCGGGATCTCGAAGAGCACGCTCTCCCGACTGGAGACGGGCCAGCGCAAGCCCAGCCTCGAGCTGCTCCTACCGATCGCCCAGGCCCACCAGGTGCCTCTCGACGAGCTGGTCGGCGCCCCCGAGGTCGGCGACCCCAGAATCCGGCCGAAGCCGAGGAAACGCAAAGGTCGCATCGTCGTTCCTCTGACCCAGACGCCGAGTGGCATGCATGCCTGGAAAGTGATCATCCCGCCCGAGTCCGGGGACCCCGAGCTCCGCATCCACGAGGGGCACGAATGGCTCTATGTTCTCTCCGGGCAGCTGCGCCTGATCCTCGGGGATCGCGACATCACGATGGGGCCGGGCGAGGTCGCGGAGTTCGATACCGGCCTTCCGCACTGGTTCGGCCCGGCGGGAGATCAGCCGGTCGAAATCCTCAGCCTGCTCGGCAGACATGACGAGCACGTCCACGTCCGCGCCGCTCCGAGGCGGACGGCCAGCGACGCCTGATCACTGCCGTCGTGGAGCTTGCGCGGAGACCGATGCGTCCGCAGGGGCGAGCTGCCGTACGTGCGATGACCGGTCGGCCGCTCGCCTGCCGACTTGTTCGAGCATTGCGTACGCCAGGCGCCCCTTCTCAACGCCGGCCACCGCTAGCCTCTGTCGCGGAGCGGCATGGGCCCGGTGGCCCAGCGGGTCTTCAAAACCTGTGCGGTGTGGTAACCCCACGCTCGGTCGGTTCGACTCCGGCGCCGCTCCGTTAAGCCGTTTCTGGCTTGTTGACGCCGATTGCGGCCCGATCGAGATCGTGGTCTACTGAGCCGGATCGTTCCGCTCAAGTCCCGGTCGGCAACTAGTGGCGCCATTCTCGTATCCGTCCCTCCGTTCTGCACTCGGGCGGGTCGGGTCGGGGGGCCGGGTTCTGATGGTGCCTCTTGGTCACTCTCTTCCTACGTCAGGAGCGGCTGTCACCGATCACGGGCGACACCGACGGGTCCGCCTCGACCGGAGCAGCCGGGTCGGTCATTGGCGCCGGGTCGGCCCGCGTGGTCGTAGCGTCGGGGGCGGTGTCCGGGTCGGCGGGCGTGGTGGGTGTCGGTCGGGGGTGTGGTGTCGGTCGGGGGTGTGGTGTCGGTCGGGGGTGTGGTGTCGGTCGGGGGTGTGGTGTCGGTCGGGGGTGTGGTGTCGGTCGGGGGTGTGGTGTCGGTCGGGGGTGTGGTGTCGGTCGGGGGTGTCGTGTCGGTCGGGGGTGTCGTGTCGGTCGGGGGTGTCGTGTCGGTCGGGGGTGTCGTGTCGGTCGGCGCCGGCTCCGTGGACGTCGCCGTCTCCGGCACCACGGTCGTGTCCTTGACGGGCGCAGGAGCCGCCTTCACCGGAGCGGTGTCCGGGGGAGGCGCGATCGTGATGGTCTGCGTCGGGCCGTTCGTCGCCGTCTCGTCCGTCGTCGCCGGAGCCTGCTGCTCGGCGGCCGGCGGCAGCACGACGACGAAGGCCGGCTCGACGGGGCCCTCTGCGGCCGCTTGGGAGCCGTCGACGACCGCCAGCGAGGGGTTCTGCGGTGCCTGCGAGGTCGGGACGGAGATCACGTAAGGGGGGTCGTCCGGCAGCGGGACGGCGTCCACCACCGTGCCCCTCGACTGCACGGACGCCGGCGCGTGGCGACCACCTGTCTCGGCGAGCTGCGCTGGGAGGAAGCGATGACGGTGGGTGCGTTCGAGTGAGTGGCCTCCCGGACGTGCTTCGCGCCCTCGTAGCCGACGCTTCCTGCTACGGTCGCCGCGGCGACGACCGCCACGGCCTTCACCGCAACGCCTCCGGCGAGGAGCCCGGTCAAGCACGAGGATCCACACGCGGCGGTGGTGATGCCGGCCGCTGTCGTGACGCCGCCGGCCGTCGTCACGCCGCCTGCGCCGATGGCCGACAGCCCTCCCGCTGTGCCGGCCGCCGACGCGGTCGATGCATCCCGGAAGAACGGGATCGAGAACGGCAGCGGCAGCAAGGCCAGTTTTCCGAAGGCACGGCGGTGCTTCGCCCGGCCCGCGTACAGGCGTGCACAGGAGGGGCAATCGCGCACGTGCTCGTCGAGCCGCCGCCGCTCCTTCCGCGACAGGCGGCTGTCGAGCCACTTCGACATGGCGAGTTCGGCCCGCTCGCAGTTACCGAGGTTCTCGAGCTCCTCGGCGAGCGAGCGGCGGGCCCGGAACAGCAGCGTCTCGAGCGCGGCCGGGGTGAGCTCGAGGATCGCCTCGATCTCTTTGTACGAGCGGCCTTCGAGCTCACGCATCACGAGCGCTTCGCGCTGTGTGGGTGGAATGCACTGCAGTGCCCGCACCAGGTCTTCCACCGAGTGACCGTCGTCCTGCGGCTCCTCCATTGCGACGTCGTGGTCGAGCTCGACCTCGGCCGGGCGGGCCTGCTGCTGCCGGAAGCGCTGTCGCACGATGTTGTGCGTGATCGTGACCAGCCAGTTCGACGGCTTGCGTGGCCGGTCGCCTTGCTCGAGCGCGCGCAGAGCATTGACGAAGGTCGTCTGGGTGACGTCCTCGGCATCGGCGCGGTTGCCGAGCATGGCGTACGCGTAGCGATACACCTCGCCCGCATGGGAGCGGTAGAGGTCGTCGACCGCCCGGGCAGCGCGGGTCGCGCCGTTGTTGAGCTCCATCGGAAGCAAGCCTCCTACATTCACGGGGAACAATGCCACATCCCTCACAGACTCTTTACATCTGAACGCGCAAGTTTCGGGCCGCTGCCGCATCTACCAGTTCAAAGGCTCCGACGGTCAGGGCGCGCAGAACCTGGCGCAGGCGCAGTCGAGCCCGGGACGTTTCCGTCATGCGGGGTGGGGGGAAACGAACCAAAACGGGGGAGGGGCGGGGGAGGGCGAAAGCCCTCCCCCTCTATTGGCGGCGACTCGCGGCCGGATTGAAGCGCTCCTCGAACGGAAGCACGCGCAGCACCCGAGGCGCCACGAGGGAACGACGGAGTTGTGATCATGTTCTCGTGCATGCGTCGTGCTCGCACGGTGCCGCCGCCGGTGATCGCCTTGAGCCGGTCGTGATTGACGCGCCGGTCTCCCATCTCCTCGCGCGACGCGAGCCGCGAGCCCGCCAGGTCAGTTGCCTCGGTCGAGTGCGCCGCCCGAGTCTCGCTCGACAACGCGACCGCCGCCGGCCTCAGCGCACGAACGACCTCCATGAGACACGCCGCTCAACGTACTCTTGGACTCGGGCCGGGTCTTGCCTTTGGCGGCCGCGCCTCCCTCCCCCGTAAAGGGCGCGGTTGCGAAGACCCGGCCTCTCAGCGCCTGCCGGGCAAACAGGCGGTCTACGATGCGCCCTGGCACGCTGTCCTGCGGTCGCTCCGCAGCGGCTGACCGTTCGGTAGGTCCGGGTAGCCGAGATCAGCGGCCGCCCGAGACGTCGAGGATGCTGCCGGTGCAGTAGCTCGCCTCGTCTCCGAGGAGCCACACGACCGCGGCGGCGATCTCGTCTGCGGTGCCGGCACGATCGATGGGGATCACCGGCCTCATCCGCTCGATGCGGTCGGGCTGGCCCCCAGCGGCGTGGATGTCGGTGTCGATCACGCCGGGACGCACGACGTTCACGCGGATCCCTTCGGCTGCCACCTCGCGGGCGAGCCCGACGCCGAGTGAGTCGACGGCCCCCTTGGACGCGGCGTAGTCAACGTACTCGCCCGACCCGCCGATCCTGCTCGCCGCCGAGCCCATGAGCACGATCGAGCCGCCGCTGCCGCCGTGCAGCGTCGAGAAGCGCCGCACGGCCTCGCGGCAGCACACGATCGTGCCGAGCACGTTGACGGCCAGGATCCGTTCGACTCGCGCGAGCGTCAGCTCGTCGACGCGAGCCTTCGGCCCGGTCATGCCGGCGTTCGCGACGAGGGCAGTGAGCGTTCCCATCGCGTCAGCGGCCGCGAACGCGGCGAGTACGTCGGCCTCGACCGCGTTGTCCGCGCGCACCGCGCGGGCCGTACCGCCCGCCGCTTCGATCTCCGCTACGACCGAGGCGGCAGCAGCGTCGTCGACGCGGTAGGTGAGGCAGACGGCCCAACCGGCGGCCGCAACACGCCGCGCCACGGCGGCGCCGATCCCACGACTCCCTCCCGTGACGAGCGCGACTCCTCGATCCATCTGGTGAACGTAACGAACGCGCGGTCACGACGCGTGTCGAACGCTTCAACTCGTACGGTGGGCACGACCCGCTAGGCTCGCGCCATGGAGACCCTCCGCCTCTACTGGCGCCCCGGCGCCGCTTCGATGGCGCCGCACGCGGCGCTCGCCGAGATCGGGGTCGACTACGAGCTCGTCCTGCTCGAGCGCGACGAGGCGCAGAACGATCCCGCCTACCGCGCGCTGAACCCGCTCGGTGTCGTCCCGACGCTCGTCGACGGCGACCTCGTCCTCACCGAATCGGCAGCGATCCTGCTCTACCTCGGCGACCGCTACCCCGAGGCGCGGCTCGCCCCGGAGGAGCGTGCCGACTACTACCGCTTCCTCGTCTTCATGACGAACACGCTCCAGACGACGATGCTGCGCTTCTTCTACCCGGAGCGCTACGGTGGCGGCGAGGTCGGAGACGTCGCCGAGGCGGAGGCCCAGGAGCACTTCGACCTGCTCGAGTCGCGCCTCGAGGGTCGCGAGTGGCTCGTCGGCGACCATCGCACCGGTGCCGATCTCTTCCTCCTCATGCTCACGCGCTGGGGACGCCGGCTCGACACCCCCGCCTGGGATCGGCCACGGCTTCGTGCCCACTTCCGGCGAACGTTCGAGCTCCCCGGCGTGCAGCGGATGTTCGAGGAAGAGGGCCTCGAGCGGCCGGACTGGGTGGGCTGATCAAGCCTCTGGCACCGCCGGTGACCCGCACGCGGTCGCTCCGGGTGTGATGGAGTAGCGCGTGATGTCGAGGGGCGCTGAGATCTGAGCGGGGTGAGCGACAACGCGCGCGCGTCGTTGCGCGCGTTGGCGGACGTGTTTCGCAACCCGGCGCTCCGGCGTCTCGAGTCCGCGTTCGCCGGATCCGTCGTCGGCGACTGGGCGTACGCGGTCGCCGTCTCCGTCTACGCCTACGGCGAGGGCGGCCCGGCCGCCGTCGGCGTGCTGGCCGTCGTGCGGTATCTCCTCATGGCGGTCGTGACGCCGTTCGCAGCAACGCTTGCGGACAGGTTCCCCCGGCGCGCCGTGATGATCTCGGCCGACCTCGTTCGCGCAGCACTCGTTGTCATCGCCGCCGGCGTGATCTTCTCGGACGGCCCCGCACTCCTCGTCTACGGGCTCGCGATCGTCACATCGCTCGCCGGAACGCCGTTTCGTCCCGCCCAGGCAGCGCTCTTGCCGAAGCTCGCTCGTGACTCCGGCGAGCTGACCGCCGCCAACGTCGCCTCGAGCACGATCGAGAGCGTCGGCTTCTTCGCCGGCCCTGCGCTCGGCGGACTGTTGCTCGCCGTCGCCGACATCCCGGTCGTCTACCTGTTCAACGCTGCGACCTTCATCTGGTCTGCGGCGCTCGTGCTCAGAATCCGGCCGGTCGTCGAGCCGACCCCCGATCAGGACGCTCTCGACGAGACCGAGGACGCGCCGTCCGTGGGATTTCTCCGCGAGTCGGCCGCGGGGTTCGCGACCATCCTGCGCTCGCCGGACCTACGCGCGCTCGTCGGGCTCTACTCGGCCCAGTGCGTCGTCGCCGGCGCCTCGGCTGTGTTCATCGTGGCGGTCGCGCTCGACATGCTCGACCTCGGCAAGGCCGGGGTCGGCTACCTCGACGCGACGCTCGGGATCGGTGGCCTCGTCGGCGGGTTCGTCGCGCTCATGCTCGCGCAGCGAGGCCGCCTCGCGTTCGACTTCGCGCTCGGCGTCTTCCTCTGGGCCGGGCCGCTGCTGCTGATCGCCGCGTGGCCGACGCTGCCGAGCGCGGTCATCGCGCTGATCCTGATCGGGATCGCGAACTCGCTCGTGGACATCAACGTGTACACGATCCTGCAACGTGTCGTTCCGGACGAGGTCATGGGACGGGTCTTCGGCGCTCTCGAGAGCTCGCTGATCGGAGCCATGGCGCTCGGCGCCCTGCTGATGCCGATCCTCATCTCGACGGTCGGGCTGCGTGCCGGGCTGCTCGTGATCGGCGCCTCCGTGAGCGCCGTTGCACTTCTCGCCCTTCCACGGCTGCTCTCGATCGACCGCACGACGCTCGCTCCTGCCGGGATCGACCTGCTGCTCGGCATTCCCATGCTCGCGCCGCTGCCCGAGCGCATCATCGAGCGGCTCGCCCGCTCGCTCGTCACCGTCGAGCTGAAAGCGGGGGAGACGGCGGTGCGCGAGGGCGACGAGGGCGATCGCTTCTACATCGTCGAGAGTGGGACGCTCTCGGTCTCGAAGGTCGGGGAGCAGGTTGCCGAGCTGGGTGCGGGAGAGTCCTTCGGGGAGATCGCCCTGCTCCGCGACGTCCCGCGCACGGCGACGGTGACGGCTGCGACCGACGTGGTGCTCCTCGCGCTCGACCGCCGCCACTTCATCCCGGCCGTCACGGGGCACGGCGACGCGCACGAGGCAGCGGAGCTCGTGATCAGCTCCCGGATGGGGATGCGCTGACTCCTCGTCTCGATCCGTAGTCTGCGCCGCTCGATCGACGGCACAGTACGGATGGCCGCGCGGCGCGCATGAGGCATCGTGGTGGCATGAAGGTTCTCGTCGCAGCGGCGAGCAAGCACGGCGCGACGCATGAGATCGCCGCGGCGATCGGGCGTGGGCTTCGAGAGCGCGGCCTCGATGTCGAGGTGCGCGACGTCGACGCGGACGGTGAGCTCGGCGACGTCGACGCGTGCGTTCTCGGGAGCGCCGTCTACGTCGGTCGGTGGCTCGGCCCGGCACGGCAATTCGTCGAGACGAACGCCGGAGCGCTCTCGGCGATCCCGACGTGGCTGTTCTCGAGCGGCCCGCTCGGGGATCCGCTGAAGCCCGACGAGGAGCACGCTGTCGACGTCACCGAGATCGTTGCCGCAACGAATGCGCGGGAGCATCGGCTCTTCGCCGGAGCGCTCGACAAGGGAAAGCTCGGCTTCGGAGAGCGCGCGGTGGTCATGGCGGTTCGCGCCGCGGACGGCGACTACCGCAACTGGGACGAGATCGACGCCTGGGCCGGTGAGATTGCCGCCTCGCTCGGCGACCCGACTGGCGTCGACGACCAGTGAGCGTCGCCGCGGCTCGCCGTGAGCCCAGGAGAGACTGGGGCGTGGTGGCTGCTCCTCGTGCTCGAGATCGTGGTGGCCGCGAACGCGATCGGAGGCGGGATCTACGGGCTCCTGGGGGCCGAGGGCGTTCCACCCGAGTGGCTCGACGGCTCGCCGTTCGAGACCTACCTCGATTCCGAGCCTCGTGCTCCTCGTCGTCGTCGGCGGCACGATGGCGGTCGCTGCGGCCGCGCTGCTCCGACACCATCGCCGCGCCCCCGAGCTCTCGATCGGTGCCGGCGTCGTCCTGCTCGTGTGGCTCGCGATCGAGATGCTGATCATCCCGCTCAGCTGGCTGCAGCCGGTGTTCCTGGTCGTCGCGCTGCTCGTGATCGGGCTCGGCCTCCGGGCTCGCGCTGGTTGACGCGCTACACCCGCCGCAGCACCTGACCGTTGCGGGCGCCCGTCAGCTCGCCGCCGCTCAGCGTCACGGCGCCGTTCACGATCACCGTGTCCATTCCCGTGGCGAGCCTGCTCGGGTCGAACGTCGTTCCTTCCTCCCGGAACGCGAGCGGATCGAAGACGACGACGTCCGCGTGGGCGCCGGCCCGGAGGACGCCGCGATTCCGGCAGCCCGATGCGCTCCGCCGGCTGCAGCGTGAGTCGATGGATCGCCTCGGGCAGGCTCAGCACCTTCTCCTGCTGGACGCAGAAGCGGAGGTACCACGCCGCCCAGGTGTAGGCGCCGTGGAAGATCTTCCCGGCCAGCGGGCCGGTCGGCGCCATCGTCGTGGCGTCCGAGCCGGGGACGCACAGTGGGTGGGCAAAGGCCTCCCGCTGCTGCTCCTCCGTGTAGGCGTGGATGATCACCATCAGCTGTCCCGGGTCGTCGGCCGCGCCGAGCAGGAGGTCGTAGACGGCGTCGAGCGGCTCCTGCCCTCGCTCGGCGGCAATCGACGCGACGTCGCGGCGGGCGTAGTCGGGCCACACCGGGTTGTCGAGCACGACGATCCGGCTCCAGTCGCCGCCCGCGCTGAGGATGCTCTCGTAGTCGCGCATCGCCCGCCGTTGCTCCTTGCTGCCGAGGATCTCGCGCAGCCGCGCTGGATCCTCGAGCGCCCACGGGGGCAGCGCGGTGAGCAGGAACGTCGTCCCGTAGAGGCGCGTGTGCATGTCGAACGCCACGTCCATGCCGCTTCCGCGCCGCACCCTCGACGAGCTCGAGGCAGCGGCGCGCCGAGTCGATGCCGTTTCGGGGCACGAGATGGGAGACCTGCAGTCGCACGCCGGAGCGCTCGGCCGTGCGGAGCGCCTCCGCCACGGCCTCGTCGGCACCCTCGTCGCGTCGCCGCGTGTGTGTCGCGTAGATCGCGTGACGGCCGCCGCAGACCTCGCACATCGAGACCAACTCGTCCTCGTCGGCGCCGCGCTCCGCTGCGTACTCGAGCCCCGTCGAGTAGCCCCACGCACCCTGCTCGAGCGCCTCGTCGAGCAGGTACCGCATCTGCGCCAGCTCGTCGTCGCGTGCCGGCCGGTCGGCGAGACCGACGACCGACAGCCGGATCTGTCCGTTCGGAGCGAGGCTCGCCACGTTGATCGCCGGTGCGGCCTCCTCCAGTCGTTCGAAGTAGCCCGCCGCCGTCGACCACGTGAGCGGGACGTCGGCGGAGTGGCCGTAGATCGCCTTCGGCGCGAGCTCCTTGTTGAGCAGCGGGAAGCAGCCGAAGCCGCAGTTTCCGACGACCTCGAGCGTGACGCCCTGGTGGACGGCGCTCGCGGCGCGTGGGTCGACGAGGAGCGTGAAGTCGGAGTGACTGTGGATGTCGATGAAGCCGGGCGCGACGACCTTGCCCGCTGCGTCGATCTCGCGCACCGCCTCGGGCACGTCGCCGATGACCGCAATCCGGTCGCCCTTCACGCCGACGTCGGCGCGAAGCGGCTCGGCGCCCGTGCCGTCGACGACGAGACCGTTCCTGATCGCGAGGTCGACGCTCACCGGGCGCTCCGCGCTGCAGCCGTCGCCTCGTCGTCGACCCGCCCGTCCTCGATCACGACGCCGTACCTCTCCCGGGCGGCGGCGACCGACACCTTCTCGTCGAGCACGTCCTCGAGCACCGCCTGCGGGTCGCGCTCGAACGCCGGCCCGAACCCTCCTCCGCCTGCCGCGACATGCGTGAACCGATCTCCCTCGACGAGGTGCGAGGCCTCCATCGGCATCGTCGGCAGCTCGCGGCTCCCGGTTGCCGATTCGACGACGTTGCTCGACGGCGCACCGGGCTCGCCGCCCTCGAGGCCGTAGGGAGGATGGTCGCGCCGATCGGTGCGGATCGTGAGCGTCGCCCGCGGCGTCCGCACGCGGAACGCGCGCACATAGGCGAGCCCGCCTCGCTGCCGTCCCGCGCCGCCGGAGTCGGGCACGAGCCCGTAGCGCTCGACCTCGAGCGGGATGTCCGCCTCGAGCAGCTCGACGGGCTGGTTGCCGAGGTTCGCGAGCGGGTTGGAGACGCCCTCGAGGCCGTCCCTCGTGGCACGCGCCCCCCAGGTGCCCACGAGCACCTCGGTCGTCCCGAACGGCCGCCGCTCCTCGTCGTAGCCGCCGAAGGCGATCAGTGTCGGGCCGCCCTCGCCTGCTGCGAGCACGCGGTCCGGCACGATCGGCGCGAGCGCGCCCATCAGGGCGTCGTAGACGCGGTAGCCGATCACGCCGCGCGCCCCGCAGGCGGCGGGCAGTACCGGGTTGACGACCGTTCCGGCAGGCGCGTCGATGCGGATCGGCGTCATGTAGCCCTCGCAGTTCGGAATCTCTCCGCCGACGATGCCGCGGATGGCGCCGTAACACGCGGCCCGCACCATCCCGACCGGGCAGTTGACGCTCGCGTCGACCTGGGGAGACGTCCCCTCGAAGCTGATCAGCACCTCGTCTCCGGCAATCTCGACCCGCACGCAGATCGGGATCGGCACCGGCTCCTCGCCGACGCCGTCGATGTAGTCGGTGAACGTGTGGACGCCGTCGGGCAGCTTCGCGAGCTCGGCGCGCATCATCCGCTCGGCCACGCGCTGCAGCTCGTCCATGTAGGCGTGCGCCTCGGGGCCGTAGCGCTCGAGCAGCGCGGCGAGGCCGCGCTCTCCCACCCGACACGCCGCGAGCTGGGCGCGGAGGTCGCCGAGGACGTGGATCGGCTGCCGCGTGTTGGCCTCGATCAGCCGGAACAGGGTCGTGTTCTCGGCGCCTCCGTCGTAGAGCTTCGAGAGCGGGATGCGGAGACCCTCCTGGTAGATCTCCGTTGCGTGCACGGCGACGCTGCCCGGGGCGATCCCGCCGACGTCGGAGTGATGGGCCATCGTCGCCGCGTACCCCTCGAGCACGCCTTCGACGAAGATCGGCTGGATCACGTAGAGGTCGGGCAGGTGCTGGCCGCCGCACCCGTAAGGGTCGTTCGCGATGTAGACGTCGCCGGGCTTCGCCGTCGAGCCGAACTCCTCCAGCACGTAGCCCATCACGGTCGGGAAGGTGCCGAGCTGAACGGCGAGCGTGAGGCCCTGGGCGACGACGCGCCCGTTGCGGTCGCAGAGCGCTGTCGAGTAGTCCATCGTGTCGCGGACGACGGGGGAGTAGGCGCTCCGCATCACGACGAGGGCCATCTCGTCCGCAGTCGAGGCGAGCGCGTTCTTGACCACCTCGAGCGTGATCGGGTCGACGGCCGGGAACGGGCTCGGTGTCTCAGCCATCGATCTCGACCTCGATGTTGCCGTAGGCGTCGAGCCGCGCGACGCAGCCCGGCGGTACGACGCAGGTGGAATCGATCTCGTCGATGAGGAGCGGGCCGCGACGCTCGCCCGCGAGGAGGCCGGCCCGGTTGCAGACGGGCGTCGCGACCCGGCCCACCGTCGGACCGAAGTACGCCGTGCGCGTGCCCTCGAGTGCGGGGAGGGCGCGGATCGCCGCCAGCGGGTCGTACTTCCTCGAGTCGTCCGTTCGACCCGCGCGATCGCACGCACCGAAACGACGTCGATCGGGTCGTCCGCCGCGCCGTGCCCGTACGTCTTGACGTGCTCGGTGACGAAGTCCGCGACGAGGCGGGCCACGTCGATCTCACCGGGAGGCACGAGAACGGGCAGCTCGTAGGCCTGCCCCGCGTAGCGAACGTCGGCGAACCGCGTCACGCTGACGGCGGCGGCGTCGCTTGCGACCACGTTCGCCGTCGCCTCCTCCGCGAGCGCCGCGAACGCATCCTCCAGGGTGGCGGGCGGACACCTCGGGCCCACGCAGCATCAGGGTTCGCACGACCTCGTGCTCGGTGTCGGAGAAGAGGAGGCCGAGAGCGCTGAAGACCCCGGGGGCCGGAGGGATCAGAACCTTGCGGATGCGCAGCGCCTGGGCGATCTCGACCCCGGTGAGCGGGCCGTTGCCGCCGAACGCGCAGAGCGTGAAGTCGCGGGGATCGCGACCGCGGTAGGTCGTCACCGCCTTCACCGCCCGGGTCATCGTCGCCACGGCGAGCTGCAGGATCCCGAAGGCCGCCTCCTCGACCGACCGGCCGAGCGGTGTCGCCACGACGCGGTCGAGCGCGTCGCGCGAGGCGGCGGGGGCGAGGGTGATCGCGCCGCCGCCGAGCTCCGTCTCGTTCAGGTAGCCGAGCGCGAGCAGCGCGTCGGTGAGCGTGGGGTCGATGCCGCCGAGGTCGTAACAGACCGGTCCCGGCGACGCGCCCGCGCTCACGGGGCCGACGCTGATCGTGCCGAGCTCGTCGACGGCGACGATGCTGCCACCGCCGGCGCCGATCTCGGAGACGTCGATGAAGGGAAGCTTGATCGGGTGGCCCCCGCCCTTCACGAGCTTGCTGCTGAGGTTGATCCCCGCGCCGACCTCGTACTCGCTCGTGCGCACCGGTTGGCCGTCCTCGACGATCGCCGCCTTCGCGGTCGTGCCGCCCATGTCGAGCGAGATCAGCTGGGGCTGCCCCGTCAGCCGGCCCAGGTAGGCGCAGGCCATCACGCCGGCCGCCGGGCCCGATTCGACGAGGTGTGCCGGCTTGCGCCGTGCGATCTCCGGGGTCAGCGCGCCGCCTGCGGACTGGATCACCTCGAGCGGCGCGGCAATCCCTGCCGCCTCGAGCTGCCCGGCGAGCGCCGCGATGTAGCTCGTGATCGCCGGGCCGACGTACGCGTTGACGACGGCGGTGCTCGTGCGCTCGTACTCGCGGATCTCCGGAAGGATCTCGGACGAGCGCGTGACGTAGACGCTCTCGCCGACGACCGCGCGGACGATCTCCTCGACCCGGCGCTCGTTCGTGTCGTCCGCATACGAGTGGAGCAGCGCGATCGCGACCGCCTCCACGTCCGCGGCTGCGATCCTCGCTGCGACGGCCTCGACCTCGGCCTCGTCGAGCTCGCGCCAGACCTCGCCCCTTGGGCCGCGCCGCTCGCCGATCTCGAACCGGAGTCGTCGCGGCACGAGAGGCGGCGGGCTCTCGTACTGGACGTCGTAGAGGACGGGAATCCGGAGGCGGCGCATCTCGAGCACGTCGCGAAATCCCGCCGTGGTGATCAGCGCCGTCCGTGCCCCGAGGCCCTCGAGGATCGTGTTGGAGGCGACCGTCGACGCGTGCACGACCCCCGTCAGCTCCGAGCCGTCGACCCCGCGTTCGCGGAGGAGTGCGACGGCGCCCGCAACGACGCCGCGGGCGTAGTCGTCGGGGGTCGACAGCACCTTCTTCGTCTGCACGGAGCCGTCGTCGCCGAGGAGCACGACGTCGGTGAACGTGCCGCCGATGTCGATCCCGAGACGGTAGGTGCGCGTCACTTCTCGCGATCTACCTTGTGGGACCGGCAGCGGGCAACACCTTGCCGGGGTTGAGGATCCCGTTCGGATCGAAGCTCGCCTTGATCGCCTGCATCAGGGGAATCAGGTCGCCGTGCTCCTGCTCGAGCGCGCCGATCTTGCCGAGGCCGACACCGTGCTCGCCCGTGCAGGTGCCGCCGCGCGCGAGCGCGTCGTCGACGATGTTGTGAACGAGCTCCTCCGAGAGAGCGATCTCCGAGACGTCGACCTGGACTGCGACGTGCAGGTTGCCGTCGCCCGCATGGCCGACGATCCCTGCGTTCAGGCCGAGCCGCTCGATCTCCGCACGCGCGAAATGGGCCGCACCCGCGAGCTCGGTGAGCGGGACGCAAACGTCCGTGGCCCGCTCCTTCGTGCCGGGAAACGCTGCCGCCGTCGCATTCGCGGCCTCGTGGCGCGCCTTCCAGAGCCGGGCCCGAGCGTCGGGGTCGCGCTCCGTGATGATCTCGGTCGCACCCTCCGCCGTCGCGATTGCCTGCACGAGCTCGAGGTCGGCGAGCACGAGCTCCTCGCTCCCCGAGGCCTCGATGAAGAGGCATGGCGCCTCGGGGAACGATGTCTCCGAGTAGGCGTTGACGGCGGAGACGATCCACGCGTCGAGGAACTCGACGCGCGTCACGCCCGACCCCGCAGCGACGACGCCGGCCGCCGTCCGGCACGCGCTCTCGATGTCGGGGAAGGAGATGCGCAGCGCGACGGCCTGCTCCGGGATCGCGTGGAGGCGCACCGTCACCTCGGTGATCACCGCGAGGGTCCCCTCGGAGCCGACGAGCAGGCCCGTGAGGTCGTAACCGGCCGACGTCTTCGCCGCCTTCGTCCCGGTGCGGATGATGCGACCGTCTGCGAGCACCGCCTCGAGCGCGAGCACGTTCGCGCGCGTCTTGCCGTAGCGCACCGTCGTCGTGCCCGCGGCGTTCGTCGCCGCCATCCCGCCGAGCGTCGCGTCGGCGCCCGGGTCGACGGGGAAGAAGAGGCCGTGCTGTCCTGCCGCTCGCTCGAGCGTGAGTCGGGTCACCCCGGCCTGCACGGTCGCCGTCAGGTTCTCCGGCGAGATCTCGAGGATGCGGTCGAGCCGCGAGAGGTCGAGGCTGATCCCTCCGTGCACCGGGATCACGTGGCCCTCGAGGCTCGTGCCGACGCCGAAGGGAGTGACGGGAACGCGGTGCTCGTTCGCGAGGGCGAGCACGAGCGCGACCTCCTCGGTCGAGCCCGGGTAGACGACGAGATCGGGACGATGCGGCGTGTGGAAGCTGAGGTCGGAGGAGTGAAGGTCGCGCTCGGAGTCGCCGTCGCGCACGCGGTCTTCGCCGAGGGCCTCGAGCAGGGCGCTCTTCACGTCCGGGATCACGGTCATTCGTCGGCCTCGGAGGGAAGCGTCGAGGCAAGGCGGTCGACGGCCCAGCGCATTCCGTCCTGCACCGACCGCTCCGCCTGCGCGCCGTCGCGGGCCTCGCAGGCGACGAGCAGCTCGCGGTAGCGGCCGACGGACTCCCGGAAGCGCTCCGCCGTCGAGAGCACGAGTCGGTTGTAGCGATCCGAGCGCCAGAACAGCCGCTCGACCTCGTCGACGAGACGCTGCCTGCCGCTCGACCGGTAACACGTCGCGTGGAACTCCCAGCGCTGATGGAGATACGCGTCGACGTCCTGCTCGACGGCGAGCTCGCGCAGGTGGCGGAGTGTCCGCTTCATCCGGGTGATCTCGGCCGGGCCGACGGAGACGGCGCCGACGCGTGCCGCGAGCCCCTCGAGGCCGAGACGCGCTGCGTAGGTCTCCTCGAAGTCCTCCCGCGTGAGTCGGCTCACGACCGCCCGCCCCGTCGCCGTGACGGCGACGAACCCCTCCCGCTCGAGCTGACTCAGTCCGGCGCGCACCGGTGTGGGAGAGACGCCGAGTTGCTTCGCGAGGTCACGTTGCACGAGCGGAGTTCCCGATGGCAGCTGGCCGCCGACGATCAGGTCGCGCAGCGTTCGCGCAACGCGCTGCTCGATCGACTCTCGCTCCTCGAGTGGGGCGATCGGTGTGATCAACTCTTCCATTCCCGGACAGTTTGCTCTAAGCTCGGCCAGAATGCAATTTGATATTTCAAATCGCAAAATGAGCGACGCGTGGTAGAGACGGTCTCAGGGCGCATCGGCGTCGATGTCGGTGGCACGTTCACCGACGTCCTGCTCCATACAGCCGACGGTCGGGTGGAGGTGCGAAAGCTCCTCTCGACCCCACCGAGCTACGACCTCGCCGTCGTCGAGGCGGTGTCCGGGCTCGCGGGCGGCGACGATCCGGCCGCCGTGACCGAGGTCGTCCACGGCACCACGGTGGCGACGAACGCCGTGTTGCAACGTCTCGGCGCCGAGACCGCACTCATCACGACGCGGGGTTTCCGCGACGTGCTCGAGCTCCGGCGCCTGCGGATCCCTCACATGTACGACCTCTTCTGGCGCAAGCCCCCGCCGCTCGTCGAGCGACGGTTGCGCTTCGAGGTCAGCGAGCGAACGGCGGCGGACGGTACGGTCGTGCTGGCGCTCGACGAGGCGGAGGTGCGGGATCTGGCCGCACGGCTCCGCGCGCTCGAGATCGACTCGATCGCCGTCTGCTTCCTCCACTCGTACCTCTACCCGGAGCACGAGCAGCGCGTCGGCGCGATCCTGGCCGAGGAGCTACCAGGCGCCTCGGTCTCGCTCTCGAGCGAGATCCTGCGGGAGCAGCGCGAGTACGAGCGCTCGGCGACGACCGTCGTCAACGCCTACGTGCGACCGTTGATGGCGTCGTACATCGACCGGATCCGCACCGGCCTCGACGGGATCGGGCTCGACGGGGCGCCGCTCCAGATCATGCAGTCGTCGGGCGGCGTCATGACCTCCGACGACGCGAAGCTGCGACCCGTCTTCGCCCTCGAGTCCGGGCCGGCCGCCGGTGTCGTTGCTGCGCTCGGGATGTCCCAACGGCTCGGGCTCGACAACCTGATTGCATTCGACATGGGAGGCACGACCGCCAAGGCCTCGCTGATCGAGAACGGCGCGATCGCCCGCGGGCGCGAGTACGAGGTCGGCGGCTCGATCTCGGCCGGCAGCCGGCTGATCCGCGGTGCCGGCGAGCTCCTCCGCATCCCCACGATCGACATCGCCGAGGTGGGGGCGGGCGGCGGCAGCATCGCGTGGCTCGACCCGGCCGGCGGGCTCCAGGTCGGGCCGACGAGTGCAGGTGCCGATCCCGGGCCGGCCTGCTACGGCCGCGGTGGTATCGAGCCCACCGTCACCGACGCGAACGTCGTGCTCGGCACGATCCCGGCAGGCCCTGTCGCCGACGGCCAGATCACGATCTCACGCGAGCTCGCCGAGGCGGCGGTCGCCCGGGTTGCAGGGCCGCTCGGGCTCTCTCTCGCCGAGGCCGCGGACGGCATCCATCGGATCGCGAATGCGCGCATGACGCGTGCGCTGCGCGCGGTCTCGTCGGAGAAGGGCCGCGACCCGCGCGAGTTCGCGATCATCGCCTACGGGGGCTCCGGCCCCGTTCATGCCGGAGGGCTCGCCGACGATCTCGGCGTGACGACGATCGTCGTGCCGCCCGTGGCCGGGCTGTTCAGCGCCGTCGGCCTCCTCTTCGCGCGCCCCGAGTTCCACGAGGTGCGCTCATGTCACCTCGACGTCGACGCGGTCGATCCCGGCGCGATCACGGCACTGCTCGACGAGATGGAGGAGCTGCTCGCCCACGCATTCACCGGGCGCGAGGAACCGACCTGGGCGCGAACGGCAGATCTCCGCTACGGCGGACAGAGCTGGGAGATCGAGGTTGAGCTGCCCGACGGCCCGGTCGACAGGGAGCTGCTCGCAGGGCTCCGGGCGCGGTTCGAAGACGAGCACGAGGTGCTCTACGGCGTGCGTGGCCAGCCGGGCTCGCCGGTGGAGGTGAGAGCAGTCCGCCTTGCGGCACTCGGCGTATCGGGTGCGACGCTGACCTTCGACGTTGCCCGGGCGCTCGTGCCCGACCGCGATGCGACGCGCCGCGTCTCGGCCGGGGGCGAGGCTCGGGACGTTCCCGTCCGCGCTCGCGCCTCGATCGGGAGCGACCCCGTTCCCGGCCCGCTGCTCGTCGACGAGTACGACACGACGGTCGTCGTTCCCGACGGCTGGAGCGTCAGACGTCACCTCGAGACCGGGACGCTCCTGCTCGAGAAGGAGGTGCGCCCGTGACCGGCTCGGCGCCGACTGCTCATGCCACGGACCCGGTGACGCTGCAGATCGTCGCGAACGCCCTGCAGTCGATCGCCGACGAGATGGCGACGACGATCATTCGCACCGCCCACTCCACCGTCGTCCGCGACGGAATGGACTTCTCCGCGGCGCTCTGCGACGCTCGCGGCGAGACGATCGCGCAGGCCGTCAGCGTCCCCTTCCACCTCGGCTCGATCCCGACCGCGATCGACTCGCTGCTCGGTCACTACGGCGACCGCATGCACCCGGGCGACGTCTTCATCATGAACGACCCCTTCGACGGGGGCATGCACCTGCAGGACATCTTCATCGTCAAGCCCGTGCACCTCGACGCCGCGCTGATCGGGTTCGCGGTCACGACCGCGCACCACGGCGACGTCGGCGGCCGACTGCCAGGCTCGAGCGCGTGCGACAACACGGAGATCTTCCAGGAGGGACTGCGGATGCCGTGGATCCGCTTCTACGCCGGGGGTGAGCCGGTCGAGGAGGTACACCGGCTGATCGAGACGAACATGCGCATTCCCCGCATGACGTTCGGCGATCTCGGCGCCCAGGTGGCGGCCTGCTCGGTCGCAGAGCGCGAGCTGCAGGCGCTCGCGGCGCGCTACGGGCGCGCGGAGCTGGCCGAGCTCGCGGTGGCCCTGATCGCCTACACCGAGCGGCTCGTCCGACAGGAGATCGCGACGTGGCCCGACGGGACGGCCTCCTTCACCGACTACCTCGGCTCGGACGGCGTCGATGCCTGCGATGTCCCGATCACGGCGCGCATCACGATCGCCGGCGACGAGGTCGTCGCCGACCTGACCGCGTCCGCGCCGATGGTGCGGGGCTCGCTCAACAGCACGCGCTCATTCGTGATGGCGTGCGTCTACCAGGCGATCCGCTGTGCCCTCACGGTCGAGGTGCCGAACACGGCGGGAGCGTTCAAGCCGATCACGGTTCTCACGAAGCCCGGGACGGTGGCAGAGGTGGTCATGCCCGGTGCGTCCTCGATGCGCGGCGTCACGGGATTCAGGGTGCTGGACGCGCTCAACGGCGCGCTGGCGCAGCTGATCCCCGATCGTGTGCCGGCCGCGGGGGAGGGCGGCAACACGCTCGCCATCTTCGGTGCCAATCGGCCCGGAACGGACGAGCGCTTCGTCTTCTACGAGCTCGTCGTGGGTACCTGGGGCGGCACGCCGACCTGGGACGGCAACGACGGGCTCACGAACCCGGCGAGCCTCGCCGCGAACATCCCGATCGAGGTCGCCGAGTCCGAGTTTCCGATCGTCGTCGAGCGCTACGGGCTCGTCCCGGACACCGGCGGCGCGGGCGAGTACCGAGGCGGCCTCGCGATCGAGCGGGTGTGGCGGTGTCTCACACCGGAGACATCGCTGATCGTGCGTTCGGATCGCGCCGACCGGCCACCGTACGGCCTCGCCGGCGGCGGCAGCGGCGCGCCGTCGAGCAACGTGCTCGTGCGGCCCGACGGCACGGAGCACGTGCTGCCCGCGATGTTCTCGACGACGATCGGAGAGGGCGATGTCTACGTCCACCGAATGGCGGGCGGCGGCGGTTTCGGAGACCCGCTCTCGCGGGATCCGGCGGCTGTCGAGCGGGACGTCGGGGACGCGAAGGTGAGCGCGGCGGCGGCGAACGAGCTGTACGGCGTTGTGATCGGGGCCGACGGGCTGGCGGATGAAGCGGCGACGGCCGCGCTACGAGACGAGAGGAGAAGGACGTGATCGCCAGGGCGGACGCCGTCGTGATCGGTGGAGGAATCATGGGAGCGAGCACCGCTCACTTCCTGACGAAGCTCGGCTTCGGCGAGGTCGCGCTCGTCGAGAAGCGGAAGATCTGCGGCGGCTCGACCCAGTACTCGGCGGCGCACATCCGTCAGCACTACTCGAACGAGGTCGGGATCAGGCTGGCGGTGCGAGGCGCCTCGATGTTCGCGAACGCCGAGGAGGAGCTCGGAGGGCCGGCCGGATTCCACCAGATCGGCTACATGCTGCTCGCTCCACCCGAAGGGGCGCAGGCTCTCCGCGAGACCGTCGCGGTGCAGCAGGGATTCGGCGTCGAGACGTCGACGCTCGAGCCCGACGAGGTGATGAGGCGCTGGCCCCAGCTCCAACTCGACGGCGTCGGGCTCGCCTGCTTCGAGCCGACGTCCGGGTTCGCGGATCCCGTGCAGACCGTGGAGTCGCTCGTTCGGTCGGCGCAGCGCAACGGCCTCCACGTCTACGAGGGCAGCGAGGTGCTCGGCATCTCCACCGCCGGTGGGCGCGTAACCGGGGTCGTCACGGGCGACGGCGAGATCGCGACCGACGTCGTCGTCAACGCGTGCGGCCCGTGGGGCGATCGAATCGGTCGCATGGTCGGGGTCGACTACCCGATCCTGTTCAGCCGCGAGCACGAGGCGATCTTCGACGCGCCGGCGCTGCAGGGCCCGGACGGATTCCAGGACTACCCGGTCATCTCCGACGTCCCGCAGTGCTTCTACACGCGCCCGTACGTCGGCGGCCGGGTCCTCGTGGGTGAGGGGTGGCCGAAGGAGATGGAGCCGGTCGATCCCGAGACCTACGACGACGGCACCGACGAGGCGCACCTGCAAGGGATGGTGCCGAAGCTGCTTGAACCGGGTTCCGTCGCTCGCACCGTTGCTCACGCAGCCGAACTTTGGCGGCGCGTACGTCACCGGCTACTCCGGCGTCTACGACATCACCGAGGACTGGTATCCGATCGTCGGCGAGGAGGAGATCGGCGGCTACTACTCGTGCTTCGGCGGGAGCGGCCACGGGTTCAAGATCGGCCCCGCGATCGGAGAGTCGCTGGCCGCGACGATCGCGGGCCAGGCGCCTCCGATCGACATCTCGAGCCTCTCGGGGTCGCGGTTCTCCGAGGGTCGTACCTTCAGCTCCGTCTGGGGAGCCGGGAACCGCGCATGATCGCTGTTGCGTCCTCGTTGTCCTTCCGGCGCCTGGCTGAAGCCAGGCGCCACCCACCAGGCGCTGCTTCCTGGCTTCAGCCAGGCAGCGGATGGGCAGGATCGCGATGACGGCTCGACCGCTCGATCCGATCACCTTCGAGGTGATTCGTAATGCCCTTGTGGCCGCGACCGACGAGATGGTGCTGACGCTGCGTCGAAGCGCGTACTCGACCAACATCAAGACGCGCTCGGACTTCTCCTGTGCTTTCTTCGATGCGGAGCTGCGCGCCGTGGCGCAGGGCTTCACGCAACCCGTCCATCTCGGCTCGATGGTCGAGCAGGTGCCGCACGCGGTGCGGACGTACGGCATCGAGAACCTGGGGCCGGGTGACGTGATCATCACGAACGACCCGTATCCGAGCGGTGTCCACCTGAACGACGTCAGCCTCATCTCGCCTGTGTTCGTCGAAGGCGTGCTGCTCGGGTTCGTCGCGAACCTCGCCCACCACGTCGACGTCGGCGGGGGCGCACCTGCGTCGATCGGCGCGTTCCGGGAGGTCTTCCAGGAGGGCGTGATCATCCCGCCCGTCAAGGTCGTCGAGGCGGGACGGATCATCGACGACGTCTTCGCCCTGATCCTCGCCCAGATCCGCTCCAAGCACGAGACTGCGGGCGACTTCCGCGCCCAGATCGCGGCGAACGCGACCGGCGCGCGCAGGCTCGAGGCGCTCGTCGCCCGCCATGGCCACGCGACGATCGTCGCCGCGATGCAGGAGCTGCTCGACTACACCGAGCGTCGCACGCGCGCCGAGATCGCAGCTCTGCCGCACGGCGTCTTCGAGGCGGAGGGCTCGGTCGACACGGACGGGTACAGCGACGAGCCGGTGCGACTCTGCGCCCGGGTCGAGATCACCGCCGACGGGGTGACGTTCGATCTCACCGGGAGCGATCCGCAGCGGCGCGCGCCCGTCAACTCCACCTATGCCCAGACCTTCTCGGCCTGCGCGTACGCGCTCAAGTGCCTGGTCGACCCGGACCTGCCGGTCAACGACGGCTTCTACCGCGTCGTCCGGCTCGACGCCCCGGTAGGGAGCGTGACGAACTGCACGTGGCCGTCGCCGGTGGTCGGAGGCTGGGAGACGCAGTTCCGTCTCGTCGACGTGATCTTCCGTGCCCTCCTGCCGGCCCTGCCCGCGGCACTTCCCGCAGGAACGAAGGCGATGGCCTGCCATGCCGGGTTCGGGGGGATCGACTCCGTCACGAACGAGTACTACTGCTTCCTCGAGACCTTTGCGGGCGGCTACGGAGGGCGGCATGCGAGCGACGGCCCGGACGCCGTGCAGGTCCACGGCCAGAACACCGAGAACGCCCCGATCGAGGAGACCGAGCTCAACTACCCGGTGCGTGTCGCACGTCTCTCGCTCGTCGAGGACTCGGACGGCCCGGGGCGCTTCCGCGGCGGGCTCGGGCTGCGCAAGGACTTCCTCTTCGAGCGGTCGACGACGTTCACGGTGCTCGCCGACCGGACGCTGAGCGGGCCGGCCGGCGCCTTCGGCGGCCATGCGGGACGCGTCGCCGAGTACGTCCTGATCCGGGACGGCGAGGAGACGCGACTACCGGCGAAGGGAACGATCGACCTCGTCGCCGGAGACGTCGTCAGCTATCGCACCTGTGGCGGCGGTGGCTACGGGCCGCCCGAGGAGCGCGACCCGGAGCGCGTGCTGCGCGACGTGCTCGAGGAGAAGGTCAGTGTCGAGCGTGCGCGCGACCTCTACCGGGTCGCAGTCAGCGGGCGTGAGCTCGATGTCGCGGCGACGGCGGAGCTGCGGGCGTGAG
This sequence comes from uncultured Thermoleophilia bacterium, assembly GCA_963741655.1. Taxonomy (GTDB): domain Bacteria; phylum Actinomycetota; class Thermoleophilia; order Gaiellales; family Gaiellaceae; genus Gaiella. Next base: position 135,667 of record CAVUIQ010000004.1, on the reverse strand, counting down.
CTCCCTCGGCCCCGTCGCCTCGTCGCGCTCCGGCGCCTGGCTGAAGCCAGGCGCCACGCACCGGCCGTTGCTGCCTGGCTTCAGCCAGGCAGCGGAACGGCGGGCGCGCGATGAACACGCTCGACCCGATTACCTTCGAGGTGATCCGCAACGCGCTCGTCGCGGCGACGGACGAGATGGTGCTCGCGCTCAAGCGCAGCGCCTACTCGACGAACATCAAGACGCGCTCGGACTTCTCCTGCGCGTTCTTCGACACCGAGCTGCGGTCGGTCGCCCAGGCGTTCACGCAGCCCGTGCACCTGGGCTCGATGGCGCAGCAGGTGCCGTATGCGATCCGGCGCTACGGCGCGGAGAACCTCGGCCCCGGCGATGCGATCGTCACGAACGACCCGCATCCGAGCGGCGTGCACCTGAACGACGTCAGCCTGATCTCGCCCGTCCACGTCGACGGAACCCTCGTCGGCTACGTCGCCAACCTCGCGCATCACGTCGACGTCGGTGGCGGCGCACCTGCCTCGATCGGCGCCTTCCGCGAGGTCTTCCAGGAGGGCGTGATCATCCCGCCCGTCAAGGTCGTCCAGGGCGGGAAGATCCTCGACGACGTCTTCCGCCTGATCCTGGCGCAGATCCGCTCGAAGCACGAGACGGCGGGTGACTTCCGGGCGCAGATCGCCGCGAACGCGACGGGCGTGCGACGGATCACCGCATTGTCGGAGCGGCACGGCCGCGAGATGCTGCTGGCAACCATGGACGAGCTGCTCGAGTACACGGAGCGGCGCGTGCGCGCCGAGATCGCGCAGCTCGACCCGGGCACGTACACGTCCGAGGGAACCGTCGACAACGACGGGTACACCGACGAGCCGGTCCACCTCCGGATCCGGATCGAGATCACCCCCGACGGCGTCCACTTCGACACGACCGGATCGGACCCGCAGCGCCGGGCGCCGGTGAACTCGACCTTCGCGATGAGCTTCTCCGCCTGCGCCTACGCGCTGAAGTGCCTGATCGACGCCGACCTGCCCGTCAACGACGGCTTCTACCGCCTGTTCAGCCTCCACGCGCCGGAGGGAACGGTCACGAACTGCTCGTGGCCCGCGCCGGTCGTCGGCGGCTGGGAGACGCAGACCCGGCTCGTCGAGGTCATGTTCCGCGCGCTCATGCCCGCCTTCCCGGAGCGGCTCCCGGCGGGAACCAAGGGGATGATGTGCCAGGCGGGCTTCGGCTCCCTCGATCTCGCCCGGGGCAGCTACACGTGCTTCTACGAGGCACTCGCCGGAGGGTACGGCGGGCGGCACGGGAGCGACGGCCCCGACGCGGTGCAGGCGCACGGCCAGAACACCGAGAACGCGCCGATCGAGGAGACGGAGCTGAACTATCCGGTCCAGATCGCCCGGCTCTCGCTCGTCGAGAACTCCGAGGGGCCGGGGCGGTTCCGTGGCGGTCTCGGGCTGCGCAAGGACTTCCAGGTGCTCCAGCCGACGACGTTCACGATCCTCGCCGATCGCGACCGACAAGGGCCGTGGGGCGCGCTCGGTGGCCGTGATGCGCGCGTCGCCGAGTACGTGCTGATCCGCGACGGCGTCGAGAGCCACCTCGGCTCGAAGAGCACGACCGATCTCGTGACCGGCGACATCGTGAGCGTGCGGAGCTGTGGCGGCGGCGGCTACGGGCCGCCCGAGGAGCGAGACCCGGAGCGCGTCCTGCGGGACGTGCTCGAGGGCAAGGTCAGCGCGGAGCGAGCGCGCGAGGAGTACCGGGTTGTGATCGACGACCGCCGGCTCGACGAGTCGGCCACCAACGAGCTGAGGAGAGGAACCGCATGAGCGTGCGTCTGGCGATCGACATCGGAGGGACGTTCACCGATGCGACCCTGATCGACGAGGAGACAGGCGAGGTCGCGATCGCGAAGGTGCTGACGACGCCCGCCGACCCGTCGGAGGGCTTCATGGAGGCAGTCGACCGGGCCCTCACCGAGGGCGGGGTCGAGGCGGGGCAGGTGAGCTTCGTCGTCCACGCCACGACGGTCGCAACGAACGCGATCATCGAGGGCAAGATCGCGCGCAGCGGCTTCGTCACGACCGACGGTTTCCGCGATCTCCTCGAGATCGCGAGGCAGGTGCGGCCGACGCTGTACGACACGCAGTTCGAGAAGGCGAAGCCGCTCGTCCCGCGCGATCGCGCAGTCGTCGTCGGCGAGCGACTCGGCCCGAAGGGCGAGGTGCTGCGGGCGCTCGAGGACGACACAGTGCGCGACGCGGCCGGGATCCTCAGACGGGAGGGCGTCGAGTCAGTGGCCGTCTGCCTCCTCCACGCCTACGTGAACCCGGCGCACGAGCAGCGTGTCGGCGAGATCCTCGCCGAGGAACTGCCGGGGATTCCGATCTCGCTCTCGTCCGAGGTCGCGCCGGAGTTTCGCGAGTACCTGCGGGCGTCGACCACGGTGATCAACGCCGTCATCCGCCCCGTCGTCGAGCGCTACCTGCAGCGGATCGAGAGCAGGCTGGCGGAAGCCGGAATTGCGGCGAAGCTGCTCGTGATGCAGTCGAGCGGCGGGATCTTCGGCTCGGACGCGGCGAGCGTGCGGCCCGTGTTCATGGTCGAATCGGGCCCCGCGGCAGGCGTGATCGCCTCCGCGTATCTCGGCGAGACGCTCGGCCGCCCCGACATCCTCTCGTTCGACATGGGCGGGACGACCGCCAAGGTCGGGCTGATCCAGGGCGGGCGACCCTCGGTGACGAAGGACTACAACGTCGGCGGGCACGCTGGAGCGGGGATCGGGGGGATGTCACTCTCGGGGTACCCCGTGCGGACGCCCGTCGTCGATCTCGTCGAGATCGGGGCCGGCGGCGGCTCGATCGCGTGGGTCGACTCGGGCGGGCTCCTGCGCGTGGGACCGCAGAGTGCGGGCGCCGACCCCGGCCCGGTCTGCTATCGCCGCGGCGGCGTCGAGCCCACCGTGACCGACGCGAACGTCGTCCTCGGCCGGCTCAATCCGGCGTACTTCCTCGGCGGCGAGATCGGGCTCGACGTCGAAGGCGCCTCCCGGGCGATCGAGGAGCGCTGTGCCGGGCCGCTCGGCCTCACCGTCACCGAGGCTGCGAACGGGATCGTCGAGATCGCGAATGCCGCGATGGTCAACGCGCTTCACCTCATCTCGGTACAACGAGGCTACGACCCACGTGACTTCGTGCTCGTCGGCTTCGGCGGCGCTGGTCCCGTGCACGCAAACGCGCTGGCACGCGACGCCGAGATGCCGACGCTGCTGATCCCCCGCAGTCCCGGGATCTTCTCGGCGACGGGACTTCTCACGACCGATCTCAAGCGAGACACCGCGACGACGGTGATGCGCCGCCTCGACGATCTCGATCAGGCCGAGGCCGACGCGATCTTCGCGGAGCTCGAAGCCGCGGGAAGGGCGGAGCTCGAGGCGGAGGGCCTCGGCGACGACGCGATCGGCTTCATCCGGCAGATCGACCTCCGGTACGTAGGACAGAGCTACGAGCTGACCGTCCCCGCCGGGGATCGCCTGCTGGAGCGGTTCCACGAGGAGCACGATCGAACGTACGGATTCAATGCACCCGCCGAGCCGGTCGAGGTCGTGAGCCTCCGCCTGACGAGCGTCGGCCGGATCGCGAAGCCGCCCGCACGTGTGCTGGCCGAGGGCGAGTGCCCGCCTCCGAAGGAGCACCGGCCGGTCTACTTCGCCGAGGTGCGCGACTACGTCGACTGCCCGATCTACGACCGTTACGCGCTTCCCGCGGGCGCGACGATCGTGGGGCCCGCGATCGTCGAGGAGTTCGACTCGACGACGGTCGTGCATCCCCACTACGTCGTGCGCGTGGACACTGTGGGCAATCTGATCATCGAGAGGGGGAGTCTGTGATGAACGTTCGACGCAGAGGAGAGGCTGAAGCCTCTCCCCACGGGATCGTCCTGTCGAAGAACGTGATGGTGCCGATGCGCGACGGCGTCCGCCTCGCGTTCGACATCTATCGGCCCGCGCGCGAGGGGGACTTCGTCGAGGGCGGGTTCCCGACGATCATGCTCCACACCCCCTACGACAAGACGGACAAGCGGTACACCGAGATCGCCGACTACTTCGTCCCGAAGGGGTACAACGTGGTCCTGATCGACCTGCGCGACCGCTACTGCTCCGAGGCAAGCGGCGTCTACTACCACGCCGCCACGCCGCACACCGGTCGGGATGGCTACGACATCTGCGAGTGGATCGCCGCCCAACCGTGGTCGAACGGGCGGATCGGCACGGTCGGCAGCTCCTACGCGGCGATCACCCAGGTGCGCACTGCGCTCGAGAGCCCACCGCACCTGACCGCCATCTGGCCGGATGTGGTCCCGACGAACAGCTTCCAGAACCAGTGTCGCGAGGGCGGCGCGATGCAGCAGCACATGTTCTGGGCGCTCTTCATCCATGCGCAGGACGCTCAGGACATCGCCGACGACTGGAGCAAGCAGCAGGACGTCTGGAACGACCTCCGCGACCTCCGCCAGCTCTTCCGGGCGACGCCGTGGAAGCGTGGCCAGACGTCGCTCCGGCACGTTCCTCCGCTCGAGGACTCGCTGCTCGACTACTACACGCGCGGCACCTACGACGAGTACTGGGACCGGGTCGAGCACAACTACACGCGCTTCTGGGATCAGCACGCCGACATCCCGGTGACGATGTCGACCGGCTGGTACGACCCTTTCCCGACCGCCGACACCGAGTACTTCTCGGCGATGACGGAGCGGAACAGTCCGCGCCGATGCGGCTCATCGTCGGCCCGTGGAGCCACGTCGGCATGCGCGGCGACTGCGACGTTCTGTCACCAGGTCGACTTCGGGCCGGACAGCGTCTGGGGCGTGAAGCGCTACTTCGAGGAGCAGCTCGAGTTCTTCGACCGCCACCTCCCCGACGATGCCCCCGGCCAGCCGCCCGACGAGGCGCCGGTGCGCATCTTCGTGATGGGCGGGGGCTCGGGGCGGATGACGCCGGAGGGCAAGCTCGACCACGGCGGCCGCTGGCGCGAGGAGTGGGAGTGGCCGCTCGCCCGTAGGGTCGAGACGGCGTACTACCTGCACGCGGAAGGCGCGCCTGTCGACGGCGTCGCCGGATGCCGGGGCGGCAGCCCGGCACTACACCTTCGATCCCGCGCACCCGGTGCCGACGCTCGGCGGCCTCTATTGCTCGATCGGCGAGCTGCCGGCCGAGGGCGCGGGGATGGAACAGGCATGGGCGCGATTCCTCAGTCCCGTGCTGCGACTGCGCGACCTCCTCACGCCCGGCCCGGTCGACCAGAAAGAGGCGCCCGAGTTCTTCGGCTCGGAGGCCCCCTACCCGCGGCTGTCCGACCGGCCCGACGTGCTCGTCTTCCAGACCGAGCCGCTGACCGAGGCCGTCGAGGTGACCGGGCCCCATGAAGGTGCAGCTCTGGATCTCGTCCAGCGCGACTCGACACCGATTTCACCGCGAAGGTGATCGACGTGCACCCGGCCAACGACGGACTATCCCGAGGGCTTCGACATGATCCTCAACGACTCGGTGATCCGTTGCCGCTACCGCGAGGGGTTCGACCGGGAGGTCATGCTCGGCCCCGGGCGAGCTCTACCCGGTCACGATCGTCCTGCCGCCGACGAGCAACCTGTTCGACGTCGGCCACCGGATCCGGGTCGACATCTCGTCGTCGAACTGGCCGCGGCTCGACGTGAACCCGAACACGGGAGAGCCGATGGGGCGGCACACCCACCAGGTCGTGGCGGAGCAGACCGTGTACACCGATGCCGACCACCCGTCGCACATCGTCCTGCCGGTGATTCCCGGGTAGCCGTGCGGTACGGCATCGTCGCGGCCCTGGACGTCATGGTCCCGATGCGGGACGGCGTCCGGCTGGCGCACGATGTCTACCGACCGGGGCTCGACGGCTCCTTCGCCGGGGGCCGATTCCCGACGATCATGTGTCACACGGCCTACGACAAGGCGACGAAGCGGTACGTCGAGATCGCCGACTTCTTCGTTCCTCGCGGGTACGCGGTGGTGCTCGTCGACATGCGCGACCGGTACCGCTCGGAGGGGTCGGGCACGTACTTCCACTCCGCAACGCCGCACACGGGCCGCGACGGCTACGACATCGTCGAGTGGATCGCCGCGCAGCCGTGGTCGAACGGGCGCGTCGGCACGGTCGGCAGCTCCTACGCGGGCCAGGTGCAGGTCAGGACGGCGCTCGAGCGGCCACCGCATCTGAGCGCGATCTGGCCCGACGTCGTGACGACGAGCAACTACGCGAACTGTGCGCGCGAGGGAGGCGCCATGCAGGGGCAGATGTTCTGGGCGCTCTTCATCCACGCCCAGGACGCCCAGGACATCGCGGACGACCCGGCCAAGCAGCAGGACGTCTGGAACGACCTCCGTGATCTCAGACGGCTCTACCGCGCGACGCCCTGGCAGCGCGGGCAGACCTCGCTCAGGCACGTTCCGACGCTCGAGCAGACGCTGATCGACTACGCGACCCGCGGCACCTACGACGCGTGGTGGGCCCGGGAGGAGTGCGACTACACCGCGCACTTCGACCGTCACGCCGACGTCCCGATGACGGTCTCGTCGGGCTGGTTCGATCCGTGGGCCGGGCCCGACGCCGACTACTGGGCGGCGATGGCGGCGCAGAACTCCGCGCCCCAGCGGCTCGTGCTCGGCCCCTGGAGCCACGTGGGGATGCGCGGCGAGGCCACCTACTGCCACGAGGTCGACTTCGGCCCCGACAGCGTCTGGGGGGTCGAGCGGTACTTCGAGGAGCAGCTCGACTACTTCTCGCGCTTCCTGCCGGACGACGCGACCGGGCACCCGGCCGGGGAGGCGCCGATCCGGCTCTTCGTGATGGGTGGCGGCTCGGGCCGCCGCACCGCCGAGGGCAAGCTCGACCACGGCGGGGGCTGGCGCGAGGAGTGGGAGTGGCCGCTCGCACGTGCGGTACCGACGACGCTCCACCTCCACGGCGACGGGAGCCTCTCCGGCACGAAGCCGGCGGCAGCCGCCGAGCCGCTGCGCTACAGCTTCGACCCGGCGCGGCCGGTGCCGACGGTCGGCGGGGCCTACTGCGCGATCGGCGAGCTCCCGGATGACGGCCCCGGCATGGAGCAGGCGTGGGCGCGGTTCCTCCACCCGGTGCTCCGGCTGCGCGACCTGCTCACACCGGGCCCGGCCGATCAGCGCGAGGCACCGGAGTTCTTCGGGTCGGAGCCGCCCTACCCGCGGCTGTCGGAGCGGCCGGATGTGCTCGTCTTCCAGACGGATCCGCTCGCAGAGGCCGTCGAGGTGACCGGCCCCTCGCTCGTGCACCTGTGGGTCTCCTCGAGCGCACTCGACACGGACTTCACGGCCAAGCTGATCGACGTGCACCCGGCGAACGACGACTACCCCGCCGGCTTCGACATGCTGCTCGTCGACTCCGTGATCCGCTGCCGCTACCGGGAGGGCTTCGACCGGGAGGTGTTGCTCGAGCCGGGCGTTCCCGTGCCGGTGACGATCTCGTTGTGGGCGACGAGCAACCTGTTCGACGTCGGCCATCGGATCCGGGTCGACATCTCGTCGTCGAACTGGCCGCGGCTCGACGTGAACCCGAACACGGGAGAGCCGATGGGGCGGCACACCCACCAGGTCGTTGCCGAGCAGGCGGTCTACGTCGACGCGGAGCGGCCGTCCCGTATCGTGCTGCCGGTGATCCCCCGCTGAACGAGATCGTGACCGGAGGAGTGGACTGGCGCAGGATTCCCGCCGGGGAGTTCACGATGGGGAGCGACCCTGCGGCGGAGTACGCTCCGGAACCGGACGAGTCACCGCGCCACGTCGTCCCGGTTGCCGCGTTCCGGATCGGGCGCACGCACGTGACGAACGCGGAGTACGCCGCCTTCGTCTCCGCCACCGGCCGTCCCTTCCCGTCGCACTGGCCGGGCGCGGTGCCGTCCGCGGACCAGGCGCGGCACCCGGTCACCTACGTCTCGTGGGACGACGCGCGCGCCTTCTGCGCCTGGGCGGGTGGCTTCCTCCCGACCGAGGCGCAGTGGGAGCGCGCAGCGCGCGGCGACGACGAGCGCACGTGGCCCTGGGGCGACGACGCGCCGACTCCGGAGCACGCGACCTTCGCGGCTGCCGGAACGACGGCCGTCGGACTCCATCCGGCCGGCGCGAGCCCGTTCGGCGCGCTCGACCTCGCGGGCAACGCGTGGGAGTGGACGGCGAGCGCGTATCGCGCCTATCCCTACGACGAGGACGACGGCCGGGAGGACGATGCGTCGCCCGGCCAGCGGGTCGTGCGCGGAGGAACCTACAGTCACGGGCCCGGCGAGATTCGCTGCTCCTCCCGCCACGGGATGCTCGCCGGAGCGGTCGACCATTACGTCGGCTTTCGCCTCGCGTGCGCGCCGGAGGCGTCCCTGTCGCTCGATCTCGCTCTCGTCGACGTCCCCGGTGGCGACGTCGTGCTCGGGAACGATCCTCGCCCGTCGCGCGGCGTCGCCCTCCCCGACGAAGCACCACGACACGTCGTCGCGGTGCCTGCATTCGAGCTCGGGGCGACTCCGGTGACGAACGCGCAGTACCTCGCCTTCGTGCGGGCGACGGGCCATCACGCACCGCCGCACTGGGTCGACGGCGCCGTTCCCGAAGGCCTCGACGAGCACCCGGTGACCTACGTCGACTGGTTCGACGCGGGCGCGTACTGTCGCTTCAGCGGCACTCGCTTGCCGACCGAGGCCGAGTGGGAGAAGGCCGCCCGCGGCACGGACGGCCGGCTCTACCCGTGGGGCGACGACGAGCCGGAGGTGGGGGGGACGAAGGCGGCCTTCGGCAGCGGCGCGAAGGGAGGGGCGGCGTCGGTCGTCGGCGGCTTCCCTGCGGGAGCGAGCCCCTACGGAGCGCTCGACATGGCCGGGAACGTCTGGGAGTGGGTCAGCACCGCGTATGCGCCATACCCGTATTGCGCGAGCGACGGTCGCGAGGACCCGGAGCTCGGCTCCCCGCGCGTGCTCCGTGGTGGGTCGTTCGCAAGCATGCGCCCCTCGTTCGTTCGCTGCGCCTCGCGCAGCAGGAGCGCGCCGGGGCGCCGTTCGGCGCACATCGGCTTCCGTGTCGCCCGCGACAGCGGATCGCCGTCTGAGCGAGAGCCACGGCTCCGACGACACTGCAGCGCTGCTCGACCGGCTCGCCGGCCTCGGGATCGCCGGCGGCGCGGCTACGACGCGCTCGTCGGGGCCGTGTCGGTCGCGGAGGGACTCTCCCTGGTCACGCGCGACACACGAGCCGTCGAGCTCTACCGGGCGCTCGACGTGGACTTCGAGCTGATCGACTGACAGGGTTGACCGTGGCAACTCCCACCCGGAAAGGACGCAACCGATGATCGAGCACGTCGACGCCGACCGCCTTCGCGACCTCACGCTCGAGCTCGTCGAGGTGGAGAGCCCCACGGGCGACACCGCCGAGGTCGCGCGCCTCTTTGCCCGCCGCCTCGAGGAGATCGGGCTCGAGGTGGAGGTTCTCGACGAGGTCTTTCCCGCAACGCCCATCGTGATCGGCCGCCTGCGCGGCGGCGAGCCGGGCCCGACCGTCGTGCTCAACGGGCACCTCGACACGGTGCCGATCCCCCATGCACCGCCGCGCGTGGAGGGTGATCTCATCTACGGCCGCGGCACCGCCGACATGAAGGGCGCGCTCGCCTGCGCAGCAGAGGCGGCCCGCGCCGTGACGTCGCTCGACTCGTTCCCGGGAGAGCTCGTCGTGCTCGCGACCGGGCTCCACGAGTCGCCGGGCGGCCGCGGCGAGGATCTCGCCTGGCTGCTCTCCGAGCACGGGTTCGAGGCCGACGCCGTCATCGTCTGCGAGCTCGGGAGTGACAGGTTCATCGCGGCCCACACGGGGTGTGCGACCTTCGAGATCGTCGTCTCGCGGCCCGGCGAGGCGACGCACGAGCTGAAGACCGAGGCGGGCACGCCGCACCCGATCGTCGCTGCCGGCCAAGGTGATCGACGCGGTCGCAGCTCGCAGCGCCGAGCTCGGCGCGGTCGAGCACCCACTCGTGGGCTCCGACACGTACTTCTTCGGGGAGGTGCACGGCGGTGACTTCTACAACCGCTTCCCGACCACGTGCCGGCTCGTCGGGACGCGCCGGTGGGCGCCGGGGAGCGTCCTGGCAGACGCCGACAGGGAGTTCCGGGAGCTCCTCGACCGCGTCGCCGACGACACGGGCTGCGCGATCGACCTCGACCTGCGACTCGTGCGCGAGGCCTACGAGATCGATCCCGAGCACCCGCTCTCGCTCGCCCTGCGGCGGGGCTACGCGGACGTGACAGGCGCAGAGCTGGCCATCTCGGGGGGCAAGCTCGTGGCGGACGCCGCGTTCTTCAACGGCGACTGTGGGATCCCGGCGGTCTACCACGGCCCCGCGGGAAGCGGCGCTCACGGAGACGTCGAGAGCGTGCCCGTCCCCGAGCTCGTCCGGGCGACCACCGTCTACCTCCGGGTGCTCGAGCACCTGTGGGCGTGAGCGAGGCTCGCCTCACCTACGACGAGCTGCGATCGTCGCATCGGTGGTCGCTCCCCGAGCGCGTCAACATCGGTGTCGAGGTCTCCGACCGGCAACGCCCGAACGACCCGGCGATCCTCGTCACGGACGGCCGCGAGATCACCCGGACGGTCAGCTTCGGCGAGCTGAGCGAGACGTCGAACCGCCTCGCCAACGTTCTTGCGGCGCAGGGGGTCTGCGCCGGCGACCGGGTTGCGCTGATCCTCTCGCAAAGCCCCGAGACGGCGATCGCCCACGTCGCGATCTACAAGCTCGGTGCGATCGTCGTTCCACTCAGCGGCGCCTTCGGCCGTGACGCGCTCGAGGTGCGACTTCGTGGCTCTGAGCCACGAGCTCGTTCTCGGCGAGCGCGAGTCGCTCGAGCGCGTCGCTGCGCTCGGCTTCGACGGGGTGCTGATCGACGTCGACCTCGACCTCGAGCCGGCTCCTCGCCGGCGCCTCGCCGCACTTCACGGCCGCCTCGACCACCCCCGACACGCCGGCACTGCTCGTCTACACCTCGGGAACGACAGGGCCGCCGAAGGGAGCGCTGCACGGCCATCGCGTGCTCGCCGGTCACATGCCCGGATTCGAGCTCTCGCACGACTTCTTCCCGCAGCCGGGCGACCGGATCTGGACGCCTGCCGACTGGGCGTGGATCGGCGGGCTCTACGACGTCGTCATGCCTGCCCTTGCGCACGGGATGCCGGTCGTGGCGTATCGCACGCCGCGGTTCGATCCGGAGCGGGCGTTCGACGTGATCGCGCGCACCGGCATCCGGAACGTCTTCATGCCGGCGACGGCGCTGCGGATGATGCGACGGAGCGACGGCGTGCCGGTCTCCCTGCGCACGATCGCGAGCGGCGGTGAGACGGTGGGCGAGGAGACGGCGGCCTGGTGCCGGGAGCGCTTCGGAGTGCGGCTGAACGAGTTCTACGGGCAGACCGAGGCGAACCTCCTGATCGGGAACTGCGCCGCCTGGCCCGAGCGACCCGGCTGGATGGGCCGCGCCTATCCCGGACACGAGCTGCGGCTCGTCGACGGCGAGATCGCGGTGAAGGTGGACGGCGATCCCGTCGTCTTCCTCGGCTACTGGCGCGACGAGGCAGGCGACCGCGGCGAAGGTGCGGGACGGCTGGCTCCACACCGGTGACCTCGCCGAGGTGGACGAGGACGGCACCTACCGGAGCGTCGGGCGCGTCGACGATCTCATCTCGAGCGCCGGCCACCGGATCGGCCCGGGCGAGATCGAGGAGTGCCTGATCCGGCACCCCGCCGTGGCGATCGCGGCCGCGATCGGCGTGCCGGACGACGTTCGCGGTGAGGTCGTCAAGGCGTTCGTCGTCACGGTCGCGGGAGCGGTGGGATCGCCGGAGCTCACGGCGGAGCTCCAGGCGCACGTTCGCACGAGCCTTGCGCCGTACGAGGTGCCGCGATCGATCGACTTCGTCGCCGAGCTGCCGCTGACGGTGACGGGGAAGATCCGCCGCGGAGAGCTGCGCCGCCGCGAGCTCGAAGGTGTCGGCCCGTCCGACGACGGCTGAGGAGCGCCGGCGCCGGAGCTCCGCTCCGGTTCACTCGCGGAACAGGTCCCAGTCGAGCTCGAAGCCGAGCCCGGGAGCGTCGGGCGCGGTGGCGAGCCCCGCCGCGAGCACCGGCCCACCCGTCGAGAGCCGGTGCGCCGGGTCGAGCGGATTGCCCTCGGGCAGATCGGGATCGAACGTCTCGACGAGCGAGCCGGGTGCGCCGGCGGCGAGATGGACGCTCACCTCCGGGTAGACGTGAAAGGAGACGGGCAGCTCGGCCCCGGCGGCGAGCTCCTGGACGCGGCGGGCGGGCGTCACGCCACCGATCGCGAGGACGTCGAGCCGGAGCACGTCGAGGGCCTGGGCGTCGAGCAGCGCCCTGAACGTGCCGATGTGACTCACCTCGTCACCCACTCCGACGGGGTAGGGCCCGTTGCGCCGGATCGCAGCGCAGCCCTCGGCATCCTCCGGCACGAGCGGGTCCTCGAGCCACGCGAGCGGCGTGTCGCCCCAGCGCGCGATCTCGGCAAGAGCCTCGTCGCTCGAGCGCCACCCGAAGCCGGCGTCGACAACGAGCCGTGCCCCGTCCGGGAGACCCTCAGCGGCGGTCTCGAGGAGGGACCGCATCCGTGCGGGCTCGGGATCGCGAGCGATCTTGAGTAGCTCGTAGCCCGCGTTCCCGTAACGGATCACGTCCGCTGCCAGCGATTCCGGGCTCCGGTCCGCGACGGGATACGCGGCGACCAGCATCGCGGGAGCGGTCGGCGTGGTCGCACCGAGATGGCGCCAGAGCGGGACGCCAACGATCTGCGCGGCGATGTCCCACAGTGCGACATCGACGAGGCCGAGTGCCTTGACGACGAGACCGGTGCGCCCGGCCGCGGCGGTCGCGCGCGAGCACGCGTCCCAGAGCGCCTCGGCGTCGGCAGCTCGCCCCACGACGACGGGTGCGATCAACCGCTCCACGCACGCTGCCACGGGCGCGTTTCGCGTCAGGCAGTACGCCTTCCCGACATGGCCGTCGTCCGTCTCCACCTCGACGGCCGCATACTCACGCTCCCGGATCTCCATCGCTCCCAGGCGGAGCGGGGACGGAAGCGGCAGGGTCGCGGTTCCGACCCGGACGACGCTGATCCGGGCGGTCATCGCTTGACGTTGACGCCGTAGTCGGCGAGGAAGCCGCCGTCCACGTAGAGCACCTGGCCCGTGACGTACGCCGCGCCGGGCGAGGCCAGGAAGCTCACGGTCGAGGCGATCTCGTCGGCGTCGGCCAGCCGGCCCGCCGGGATCCGTTCGAGGACTTCGCTGACGTCGAGCGTGCCGGCTGCGATCGCGGCGCTGAGGACGCCGGTGTCGACGTAGCCGGGGCCCACCGCGTTGACCCGGACTCCGAGTGGCGCCCACTCGACGGCGGCAGAGCGCGTGAGGCCGACCACGGCTGCCTTGGTCGTCGCGTACGGCGCCCGCCCTGCCGCCCCGCGCTCGGCAGCGACGGAGGCCATGTTCACGATCACACCGGAGCCGCGCTCGATCATGATCCGCCCGGCCGACTGCAGGCAGTTGAAGACGCCGTTCAGGTTGACGTCGACGACGGCGGCCCAGTCCTCGCCGGTGAGGTCGACGAGCGGGCGATGGCGCGTGATCCCTGCGTTGTTGACGAGGAGGTCGAGACCCCCGAACTCCGCCGCGACTGCGCGGAACGTCGTCTCGACCTGCTCCCGATCGCAGACGTCCATCGAGCGATAGGCAATCCCCGTGTCCTCGGTCTCTCCGATCGCGACGTCGGCGGCGACGACCTGCCAGCCTTCCTCGTGTAGCCGTGCGCCGACCGCGAGGCCGATCCCCCGGGTACCCCCGGTGACGACCGCTACCCGCTTTCCCGCTCCGCTCACGATTCCATCCTCCCGTCGAGTTCGGTGATTGCGACCTCGAGGACGCGCTCCATCGAACCGCGCGCGAGGAGCGTCTGCCACACGGGGTAGATGTCCTCGTCGTAGAGATGCGCGGGCGGGAGATACACCCCGCCGGGAGCGTTCGTGACGTTCAGGACGACGACGGCTCGATCCGGGAACCGCGCACGCAATTGCTCCTGGAACGTGGAGTAGAGCTCGCCCGGCTGGGCCACGACGGCGCAGTCGCCAAGGCGCCAGACCCAGAGCGGATGCGTTGCGTCGCCGTCGGCGCTGTACAGAGCGCGCAGATTCCGGGCGCGGCGGATCCGCTCGACGCGGCTGAGCGGATCGATGTCGGCCCAGGCGATCTCGAGCTCCTCGATCGTCGGGAGGTCGTCCTTGAGATCCACCGGCACGTCGAGTCGCGCGCTGCGCGCGCCCCGCGGCTGTGCGACGGCTCGCGGTCCCCAGATCGCGAGCGGGGCGCCGGATTCGACGACGCCGATGCACGCGAGCTCGGTGCCTGCAGCCGGCATCCTGAGTAGGGCGCCGAGCGCGGCGTGACCGAGAGCCGCCCCGTGACGGTCGGCGACGCCCGTATCGCCCACGTACTGCTCACGCGGCGCGAGGTCGCCGGAGGCCCCCTGAAGGAACAGGCACGGTGCACCATCCGTTCCTTCCTCGACCACCTCGCGGAGAGCGCCGACGAAGTCGGGCGAGACGAGCGTGTTCTGCCATGCCAGCGTCGTCGGGTGGCAGGCGTAGTTGACGAGTGTCGCCGTCACGGCTCCGCTCGCATCGGCGACCCGACCGACGAGCAACGTGTCGTCTGCGTGGGCGGCGGGGTTGTAGCCGACGATGTATCGCTCACCTGCGGGGAGATCGCGATTGCCCGCGACGGACGATCGTCCCGTCGTCCAGGTCAGGGTGGCCTCGACACGGTTGGCTAGAGCCTCCTCCGCCCCGCCGACGGCGGCATCGCGGAGCGCGTCGAGGTACGGCGGGACGAGGTGCCCACCGGGTTGCCCTGCGTCACCGTGGTAGGTCGACGGGCCGGCGTGGGTGTGAGAGAGGGCGAGAAGCACCCGGGCGGGATCGAGCCCGAGGCGCTCGATGACGGCGCCGCGGACGTGCCATTCGTCGGCCGGGTCCTGCCACCAGCCGAGGTCGGCCGCCAGCAGGATCAGGGGATCCTCGCCGTCCGCGACGAGCGCGAGCGCCGTCAATGTCAGCGGGCGGTGCGTCCCGGTCGAGACATCCTCCGTCGCCGGACCCCAGACGCGGATGAAGATGCCCGGAGGCGGCGTGATGTCCCTGCGTGCGACGCCGATCGAGCCTGCGAATCCCGGTGCGGGCTCGGCCAGATCGGGCGCTGCTGTGAGTGGCGTGGGTGAGGTCATCGGCGTCTCCTCATGCCATCGAGACCCCACCGTCGATGTGGTAGGCCTGCCCCGTGATCATGCGCGCGTCGTCGCCCGCGAGGTAGACGATCATCGGGGCGATGTCCTCGGGCTCGAGCCGTCCGCCGATCGGCGTCAGTCCGCGCTCGTACTCGGCGCGATCGACGCCGAGTCGCTCCACGTCGTACTCGACCCGTCGGTCGTTCACCTGCGTGCGGACGGGCCCCGGGCAGACGCAGTTGACCGTGATTCCCTCGGCAGCGTGCTCCAACGCGAGCGTCCGCATCAGGCCCAGCACGCCGTGCTTGCTGGCGACGTAGGCACCGCCGTGGAGTGAAGGCACGCGGCTGTTGATCGAGGCGACGGTGATGATCCGGCCGAAGCCCTTCGAGCCCATGTGCGGCAACACCGCCTTCGAGAGCAGGTACGGAGCCGTCAGGTTGATCTCGAGCGTCCGATCCCAGAACGCGTCGTCGAAATCCACGAGCGGACGCGGATCGGCGCTGCTGCCGATGCCCGCGTTGTTGACGAGGATGTCGATCGGCCCGAACGGCACCGCCGCCCGCCCGGCGAGCGCGATCGCCTGCGCGCGGTCCGAGAGGTCGCAGTCGAGCGCAGCCGCGCTCCCACCCGCAGCCCGGATCTCCTCGACGACGGAGTCCAGCTCGTCGACGCTACGCGCGGTCGCGACGACCGCCGCGCCGGCGGAGGCGAGCGCAAGCGCCGTGGCGCGGCCGATGCCGCGTCCCGCTCCCGTCACAAGAGCCACCCGCCCGGCGAGCTGCGTCATCTCCCTCTCCCTCTGGCGATCGATTCTGGTATCGCTTGCAGCCTACAATCATCGGGAGGTCGGCGGAGCTCCCGACCGCCGCACCTGCCCCGCCGCCCACGATCTGGAGGCCTCACCGTGACACCCGTCCCCCTCGAAGTCGCCCCGTCGGCGTTCGCCGGCCTGATCGGATTCGCCCGACGCGACACTACGCCGCCGCCCGGCATCTACTCGCGGATGTGGGGTGCTGCGGCCCACGACGTCGCGGACGGTGTCCACCGCCCCCTCAGCGCGACTGCTCTGGCGCTCCGGTCGGCCGCTGGAGAACGGCCGAGGCTCCTCGTCGGCCTCGACATCGCGCTGCTCGGCGATCTCGGTGGAGCCTCCGACGAGGAGCGCGTGCTCGCCCCCGTGCGTGAAACACTCGGTCTCGAGGCAGGAGAGCTGCTCGTCAACTGCTCCCATACGCACTCCGCTCCGTGGTCTGCCATGAGCCGGAGCCATATGCCCGGCGGCGAGCTGATCGGCCCGTACCTCGACCAGCTGAGCCGGGCCATCCTCGAGGCGTGCGAGGAGGCACTAGCCGGCGCCGCGCCCGCGACGCTGACGTGGGCAACCGGGCGGTGCGATCTGGCCCGGAACCGCGACCTCCCCGACCCGGCGAGCGAGGACGGCCGGATCGTGTGTGGCTTCAATCCGCTCGCGGCTGCCGACGACACGCTGGTCGTCGGGCGGGTGACGGCCGACGACGACGGCCGGATCCTCGGGACGATCGTCAACTACGCCTGCCATCCCACGACGCTCGCCTGGGACAACACGCTGATCTCTCCCGACTACATCGGTGCGATGCGCGAGCTCGTGGAGCAGCATACGGGCGACGCACCCTGCCTCTTCCTCCACGGTGCGTCCGGCGAGCTCGGTCCGGCTCACCAGTACGTCGGCGATCCCGCGATCGCAGATCAGCACGGCCGGCGACTCGGATTCAGCGCCCTCAGTGCGATCGAGGGGATGCTGCCTGCGCGGCACGGGTTGCGGTACGAGGGAATCGTCGAGTCGGGGGCTCCGCTCGCCGTCTGGAGCCCTGCACCGTTCGAGCCGTCAGGGGAGCTCGAGGGCGGCACCGTCGACGTGCCCCTGCCGCTGAAGCCGATGCCGTCCGAGGAGGAGCTCGAGGCGCAGCTCGCCGTCACGGAGGATCGTGCGATCGCGGAGCGGCTGTTCCGCAAGATCCAGATTCTTCGCAATCTGAGTGGCGGTGAAACCCAGGTCTTTCCCGCGTGGGTCTGGCGTGTCGGCGACACTCTCGTCGTTGCGCAGGCGAACGAACCGTACTCGGACTTCCAGCTGGATCTCCGGCGGGCCTTCCCCGAGACGACCGTCGTCGTGATGAACACGAGCGGTGCCGAGATGGGATACCTCTACCCGCCCGAGCTCGACGGCCGCGACATCTACCAGGTGTGGCAGACCCCGTTCGGGAGAGACGCGCTGCCGACGCTGACCGAACACTGCATCGAGGAGGGAAAACGGCTCTTCTCCGACGCGTAGACGGTTAGCGGATCACGCCGCCGTGGCGCGCGCCTGTCGGGGCGCCGTCGTGCCAGGCCGATCGGCCCGCGACCCAGACTCCCGCGACGCCGTCGGGCGACCGACGCGGATCCGCGTAGGTGGCGTCGTCGACGTAGCGCGCCGGATCGAGGAGGACGAGATCTGCCCGCTTCCCGGGCTCGATGCGGCCGCGGTCGCTGAGGCCGAGGCGATCGGCGGCGCGGGCGGTGAGCCGAGCAACGGCTTCGTCGACGGGGATCAGCCCGTCGCGGATCGCGAACCGGCCGAGGAACCTCGGCGCCGTGGCGTAGAGCCGCGGGTGCGGGCGCGTCCCGAACACGCCGTCCGAGCCGACGAGCATCAGAGGGTGCCGCGCGATCGTGCGTACCGCTTCGTCGGATGCGTAGTGCAGAACCATCGTCACGTCGAGGCTCGACTCGCGGATCAGGTCGAGCGCCGCGACAACAGGGTCGCATCCACGCCGGTCGGCGATCTCGACGAGCGTGAGACCGACCACGTCGTCGTTCGGCGGCGCTGCATTCGCGATCTCGATGTTCTCCGGCCCGAGCGTGCCGAGGATGTTCTCCCATCCCGGCAGCCCGTTCGCGATGTCGTGAACGATGCGGTGGCGCTCCGTCCTGCTCGCAAGTGCGGTCAACGTGCCCGACGCGCCACCCTCCTGCGCCCAGCCCGGGAGCACGCTCGCGAGCAGGGTGCTGCCGGCGCCGTAGGGGTACTGATCGAACGTGAGGTCGATCTCCGTGGCCGTCCTTTCGAGGAGCTCGAGCAGCGGCTCGATCAGGCTCTCGTCGGCGAGTGACTTGAGGTGCGAGAGATGGAGTGGGGCGCCGGATCGGCGGGCGACCTCGATCAGCTCGGAGATCGCGGCGAGAAGGCCGTGACCCTCGTTCCGCACGTGAGGGACGAGCGGGGCGCCGAACGCTGCTGCCTCCTCGGCCACGGCGACGAGCTCCTCGGTGTCGGCGTAGGCGCCCGGGAGATAGACGAGGCCGAAGGAGAGCATTCGGCAGCCCGCCTCGAGCCCCGTCCGCACCTCGCGGCGCATCTCACGGAGCTGCTCGCGCGTCGGCGCAACTCGAGCGCCGCCGATCACGAGATCGCGCACCGCCCCGTGCCCGATCGACGGCACGAGCGAGAGCGCAGGCCGCGAGCCGTCGAGGGCGTCCAGGTACTCGGACACCGTCGTCCACGGCCATGTCTCCGGGCCGCCACCTTCGAGGGGCTGGAGGTACGTCTGCCGCTCCTGCCAGCGCTCGCGTGCGACCGGTGCAGGTGCGAGCCCGTCGGGATTGATCACCTCCGTCGTGAACCCCTGCGCGAGCTTCGGCGTCAGGAACGGGTCGTCGAACGAGATCAGACCCGAATGCGTGTGCATGTCGATGAAGCCCGGGCAGAGCCAGAGTCCGCTCCCGTCGACGACCGAGCGCGCGGGCGGAGGCACCTGATCCGGATGCGTGACAAGGTCGATCGCGTCTCCCACGACGCCGACGTCGCCGATGAAGGGCGGTGCGTCCCCCGGGTAGACGGTCGCTCCGCTGATGAGGAGATCGAGCACGGGCCTACGCTGCCAGCAGAGGACGACGGAAGCACACGGCGGTGACGGCCATGCCCGAGCCGATGATCAGAAGGACGGCGACGAAGCCGAGCTGCCCGATCAGGGCCGCTGCCGTGAGCACGCCCGCGATGAATCCGATCATCCCGATGGTCATCAGGGCCATGTTGAGGAGCCCCTGGTGATCGTGCTCCACCTCCGCGGCCCGTGCTCCGTTGAGAGACGCTGCCGCGGCGCTGTTCGAGAGCAGGAACAGGCAGTAGATGAGCGGCCCGAGAATCGCGGCGCGGGCGTCCGCAAAGAGGATCACGGCGAAGCCCTGCACCGTGATCGCGACGATGAAGGTCGAGACCGCTCCGACGCGGCGTTGCACCGTCCGCACGACGGGCAGGGTGAGGACGACGACGACGGCGGCCCCCGCGATGAACGTGACGCTTGCCCGAGCCTCGTCCATCCCCAGGTGCTCGTGCAGGACGGCGGGCATGATGCCCATCGCCGCGCCCGCAAAGAGGTTCCAGGTGAGATTGACCCAGCCCATCGCGCGCAGCCGGTCGTTTCCGCGGAGCGACGCGACGCCGTCGACGACGTTCTTGCGCATGGCGGCGGCGGACTCCGATCCGCGCTCGAGCTCGGGAACGAGGCTGAGGATCCCGATCGCGATGACGAGGAGCACGCAGATCCCGATCATCACCGCGTCGACTCCACCGGCACGGTAGAGGAGGAGGCCGACGAAGGGGCTTCCGAAGACCGCCGCCTGGTTCACCGTCGTGCGGAGAGCGTGTGCACGCAGGAGGGTCGGCCCACGCGTCGTGTCACCGATCCCGCGGAAGAGCGCCCCCTCCCCGAAGTTGCGAACGCTTCCGACGACGACGGCTGCGACGAGGACGAACGCGAACACGTCGTACCCCGCGAACGCCGCCGCCGGGTACAGGAGGCATGCCCCGAGCGTCAGTACGGTTGCAATCCGCATCAGCCTCCGCGGATCCATGTTGTCGGAGGCGGCGCCGGCAGGGACGGCCGTGATCAGGAGCGGTGCGTAGACGAGGCCGGCGGCAAACGCCGCGACCTGCGGGGAGTGACCGCGTGTCAGCAGCATCCAGGGCAGCACGAACTGGAACTGACCCTGGACGGCCGCAGAGAGACTGTTGGCACCGATCAGCGCGGCCGTTCGTCGCGGGACTCCGAGTCTCGTCACCTGACCTGCAGCCCTGTCGCTTCGACAACCGACGCCTGCTCGAGCGCCCGGGTCAGGGCCGCTTCTGCGGCTGCTGCGCCTCCGAACGGCAGGCGCGCGTAGCCGGGGGCCTGAAACGCGGCTCCGTCGACGACCGGGAGGCCGACGGCCTCGAGGCGGCGAGCGATGTCCCCTCCGGACCTCGACCCGACGAACAGGAACGGTGCTGCGAGCGGAACGACGGCATCGAGCTCGGACGTCGCCCGGATCGCGGCGAGGGCGACCTCCCGATCGGCCGCAAGGCCGGCAGCGGTCTCGGCGAGCCAGTCTCGCGGTCCTTCGAGGACGGCGAGTGCCGCCTCCTGAGCCGTGACGCCGACACGCAGGCAGTCCCACTCGAGCGTCCGGGCCGCTGCCTCGACCCGCGCGGCCGGCCCGGCCAGCATTCCGATCCGCAGCTGGGGCAGCGACAGGCTCTTGCCGAGGCTCCGGATCACGATGACGTCCTCACCGAGACCGAACGCGGACGTGAGCTCCGCGTCCTCCCAGAGCGACGCCTCGTACGCCTCGTCGGTGACGACGAGGAGCCCGTGGCGCTCGGCGATCTCCACGGCACGCTCGACATCGTCGCGGCTCGGGACGTATGCCCGTTGGGTTGCCTGGATTGCAGAGTAGGAGTGCCCGCGTGCGCTTCCCGATTGCGTGCTCGATTGCACTGTGATCCCAACGCCAGCCGTCGTCGGCCGACCCGGGGACGTAGACAGGAACTCCGCCGGCGGCCACGATCGGCCCGGCGAAGAAGAAGCACGGCGTCGGGACGATCACCTCGTCCCCGGCAGCGAGCAGCGAGCGGAAGCAGACGCCGAGGGCCTGCATGGCGCCGTTCGTGACGAGGATCTCGGTCTCCGGGTCGGCGTTCCGACCCGTCGCCCGTGCGAGCCCGTGCGCGAGCGCTCTCACGGAGTGCGGTGAGGCCGCGCGCGGGGGGCGTCTGCATGGGGCGCTCGAGCACGCGCGCGACTGCGGCGACGACGTGGGCCGGAAGGGCCGGCGCGGGGGTGCCGCTCAGCGGGACGGGCTCGACTCCCGGCGGAAGTGACGTGGTGCGGCGCTCTTCCGCCGCGTAGGTCGGAAAGCGCTCGAGCGCTCACGACGGAACGACCGGCAGCACGATGCGCGACGGGTAGGCGCTCGTGTGGAGCACGGTCTGATGGGCGACCTGCATGCGCGTGCCCGTGCCGACATCCTCGCCCGTGTTGAGGTTGCGCGAGAAGCGAGGGAAGCTCGAGCTCGTGACGTCGACCCGGATGCAGTGACCCCGCTTGAAGACGTTCGCCATCGGATAGCACCTGATCCGGTACTCGGCGACCTCGCCCGGCTCGAGCAGCTCGACCGACTCGCCCTCGAGGCTGCCGCGGTAGCGGGCCCGGATGATGCCCTCCGTGAGGAAGATCGAGCGCCCGTCCGGGTAGACGTCGCAGAGGCGCACGATGAAGT
The DNA here is from genome assembly GCA_963741655.1 of uncultured Thermoleophilia bacterium. GTDB lineage: Bacteria > Actinomycetota > Thermoleophilia > Gaiellales > Gaiellaceae > Gaiella. The sequence continues at coordinate 113,744 of CAVUIQ010000004.1, read as the reverse complement.
CCGTATCGAGCGCCGACGACGCCGCGTAGAGCAGCATCTCGACGGGGCCGATCACCTCGAGATCGCGCTCGAGCGGCTCGCTCGTGTAGACGAGCACGTCGCGACGCTGCTCGAGCACGCGCTGGTCGACCGGGCCGGGGCGGATCGGCGTCTGCGCCCCCTGCGTCATCGTCAGCACCGAGTTGACGCCGCCGATCGTCGGCACGGGGTCGGCCGGGTCGTAGTCGTAGCGATCGGCCGCCTCGTCCGGACCGGGCGCGCCCAGCGAGAGGACCCCACCCTGGCGAAGATGGAATCCGTCGACTCGGAGCGCGCGAGCGGCCACTCGCTCTCGCCGCGCCACTCGTTCGCCCCGAGGACGTAGAGCTCGGCAGCCGGCCGCTCCTCCCATCCGTTCGCCTCGTCCTGGAGGAACCGGTCGTAGAAGGCGAGCTCGTGATCGCGGATCACGGTCAGCGACGGCGAGAGGTCGATGTCACCCGTGAAGTTCTCCACGTCCTCCTCGTGCGACCACGGCCCGATCATCACGCGGTTCGAGACGCGGTCTCCGATCGCGCCGAACGAGCGCAGGTGGGAGCCCGAGTACGGGTCGAACCAGCCACCCTGCTGGAAGATCGGCACGTCGACCAGGTCGGGCCTCGTCCGGAACTGCTGCCAGTACTCGTCATTCACCTGGTGCTCCCACCAGAGTCGCCAGTAGTCGACCTTGCGCCCGATCGTCACCTCGTCGAGCTCGATCAAGCGGGAGGTGACCGAAGATGCGGTCGTTGAGGACGATGTCGCGCGCGCTCGGCCCGGTGATCAGTGCCATCGCGCTCGACCAGAGGGCCGCGGCGCCGAGCGTGAGCGCGAGCTGGAAGGCGCCGCCGGTCCAGTAGCCGTCCCAGAAGTAGTCGTCGTGGATGACCTGCGGAGCGAGGCACTGGACGTTCGGGTGCTGAAGTCGCGCGAGCTCCCACTGGACGAGGCCGCCGTAGCTACGGCCCCACGTGCCCACGCGACCGTTCGACCACTGCTCTCCGGCCGCCCATGTGACCGTGTCGTACGCGTCTGGCCCGTCGTGGATCCACGCCGTGAAGTGCCCGTCCGACTCGTAGCGGCCGCGCGTATCGACGACGACGGCGGCGTAGCCTCGCTGCGCGAACCAGACGCCCCAGGAGACGAAGCGCTCGCGCGTCGACTCGTACGGCGTCCACTGGATGATCGTCGGCAGCCCCTGCGCGCCGAGCGGGAGGTAGACGTCCGCGGACAGCGTGATGCCGTCGCGCATCGGCACGCGGCAGTCGTGGAGCAGCCGCACCTCGCGGAGGGGCGGCGTGGCGCCCGGGCTCATGCAGGCGGGGGCGCGACGTCCAGGATCGACGTGCCCGGGAAGTGGCACGCCGCTCCGTGGTCGAGGCCGTGATCCTCGAGCGCAGGGTCGACCTCGGAGCAGATCTGCTGGGCGATCGGGCAGCGCGTGCGGAAGCGGCAGCCCGAGGGTGGGTCGATGGGGCTCGGGACGTCTCCCGTGAGGACGATGCGCGTGCTCTTCCGGCCCGGAACCGGCTCGGGGTTCGCGGAGAGCAACGCCATCGTGTACGGATGCAGCGGCCGGCGGAAGAGCTCGTCCGACGGCGCGATCTCGACGATCCGGCCGAGGTACATCACGGCCACGCGGTCGGAGATGTAGCCGACGACGGCGAGATCGTGGGCGACGAAGACGTAGGTGAGGTCGAACTCCGCCTTCAGCTCGACGAGCAGGTTCAGGACCTGCGACTGGATCGAGACGTCGAGCGCCGAGACCGGCTCGTCGGCGACGACGAGCTTCGGCTGCAGGACGAGCGCGCGCGCAAGGCCGATCCGCTGCCGCTGGCCGCCGCTGAACTGGTGCGGATACCGGTCGGCGGCCTCGGGCGGCATTCCGACGCGCTCGAGCATCTCGTGGACGACGGCGTCTCGCTCCTTCCGCGCGCCGATGCCGTGGATCGTGAGCCCCTCGGCGATCAGGTCGCCCACCTTCATCCGCGGGTCGAGCGAGCCGACCGAGTCCTGGAAGACGATCTGCATGTGGCGGCGCATCTCCTTCATGTCCTTGCTTCCGAGCCCGACGATGCTCGACGCCGTCGAAGGTGATCTCGCCCGCCGTCGGCTCGAGCAGTCGCAGGAGGGTGCGCCCGAGCGTCGACTTGCCGCAGCCGGACTCGCCGACGAGACCGAGCGTCTCTCCGCGCCGCACCTCGAGATCGACTCCGTCGACGGCCTGCAGGTACCCCGACGTGCGCTTCAGGAACCCCTGCTTGACCGGGAAGTGCTTCTTCAGTCCCCGAACGCTGAGCAGGACGTCGTCCTCGCGCCCTCGGGGGGATCGGGCGCGACCTCGGGAGTAACGGCGCCGGTGCTCACGAGCGGCACCACCAGGGGCTCGAACGTCGCGGGCGCCGTTCTCGCAGAGCCAGCAAGCGGCTTCCTGCCCACCGACGGCATGGAGGGGCGGCAGCTCCGTCGCGCAGCGATCGAACGCGTAGTCGCAGCGGGGGGCGAAGCGGCAGCCCTGCGGCCAGTCGAGCGGGCTCGGCACCATCCCTCGGATCGCCTTGAGCGGGGTCGTGTAACGCATGCCGAGGAGCGGGATCGAGCGGAGGAGCGCCTCCGTGTAGGGATGCTGCGGGCTGTCGAAGATCTCCTTCACAGGCCCCCGCTCGACGATCTTGCCGCCGTACATGACCGCGACCTCGTCGACCATCTCGGCCACGACCCCGAGGTCGTGGGTGATCAGGAGGATCGCCATCCCGAGCTTCTCGCGCAGCTCCTTCATCAGCTCCAGGATCTGCGCCTGCACCGTGACGTCGAGCGCCGTCGTCGGCTCGTCGGCGATCAGGAGCTTCGGGTTGCAGCTGAGGGCCATCCCGATCATCACGCGCTGACGCATGCCGCCGGACATCTGGTGGGGGTAGTCGCGCATCCGCTTCTCGGCGGACGGAATCCCGACGAGGCGCATCATCTCGAGGGCGCGCTCGTTCGGCCTCCTTGTCTGCCGACGTTCTGGTGCAGGCGGACGGACTCGGCGATCTGCTCGCCGACCGTGAACACGGGATTGAGCGACGTCATCGGCTCCTGGAAGATCATCGAGATCTCGTTGCCGCGGATCCTCGTCATCTCGTCCTCGGGGAGCGTGGCGAGATCGCGACCCTCGAAGGAGATGCGTGGACGTCGGCTCGACGCGTCCGGGCAGATCGATCAGGCGCATGATCGAGAGCGCCGTGACGGACTTGCCGCTCCCGGACTCACCGACGACGCCGAGCGCGCCGCCCTTCCCGATCGAGAAGTCGACGCCGTCGACGGCCCGGATCACGCCGCCGTGCGTATGGAAGCCGGTGCGGAGGTTCTCGACGTTGAGGAGCTCGGTCATCGTGCCGGCCTTCCGCCGTCGACCGAGCTGCGCGTCGCTCGGCGTCGTCGCGCTCGACGGTCCGCTTCGCGGCTGGCCGTGGCCGCCGAGGTGGGGCTCGGGACGGCGATGTGCTGCTCGAGCTGCTGCAGCATCAGGCGGGACGTCGCGCGACTGGAGCGCGGCGAGCAGCTCGCGGTGCTCGACGACCATCGTCGCGAGATCCTTGCCGCGTCCGTAGCGATAGAAGTAGGCGCGGATCCGCGGCCAGATCGTTCCCCAGATCTGCACCGTGTGCGTCTGGCCCGAGCGCGGAGATCACGATCTCGTGGAAGCGGAGGTCGGCCTCGACGAGGCGCGGCAGGTCGTCGGCGGCTGCCGCCTGCTCCATCAGCCACACCTGCTTGCCGAGCTCCGCGAAGTCGTCGTCGGTCATCCGCTCGAGCGCGTGCGCGAAGCTGTAGCGCTCGAGCGTGAGCCGGATCGGGATCAGGACCTCCTGCACCTCCTCGTCGGAGACGCCGAGCACGACCGCGCCCCTGTACGGGAACGACATGACGAGGCCCTCGTTCTCGAGCTGGCGGAGCGCCTCGCGGACGGGGCCTCGGCTCGTTCCGAGCTCGGCTCGAGATCGTCGCCTCGATCGAGCCGCTCGCCCGGCTCGTAGCGCCCGACGATGATCGCGCTGCGCAGGATCTCGACGACCTGCTGACCGCGCGGCCCACCCCTTCCGGCGCCGGCATCGACGACGGTGGTGGAGTGCGTTCGACATATCGCGGCCATGCGTCGCTCCCATCATACAAATTGTCGACAATTCATCAAATGGTTGACAATCTCGTGCTCCGAGCCTAGTCTAGCCATCTCCCGGTGAAGATCACCAGCATCCATACTGTTCCCGTTCGCACGCCGATGCGAGAGCCCCTCGTGTGGCCGGGTGGTACGCGGCTGTCCGCCTCGGGTCTCCTCGTCGAGATCCACACCGACGAGGGCATCGTCGGCATCGGCGAGGCGCCCGGGCCGACGCTGCCGACGATCCGCACGATCATCGACGCGGAGCTGACGCAGTTCCTCGTCGGCCAGGATCCGCTCCGCACCGAATGGCTCGTCCATCGGATGGAGGAGTTCACGCGCAACTGGAGCCGGATCGGCGCGTATGCGATCTCGGGGATCGAGATCGCGCTCCTCGACATCAAGGGGAAGGCGCTCGGCGTTCCGGTGGCGGAGCTCCTCGGGGGCTTCTGCCGCCGCGAGGTTCCGGTCGTCGGCTACCTGTTCATCGACGAGCCCGAGGCGAACGCGCGCAAGGCCGCAGCGTTCGTCGACGCCGGCTACTCCGAGCTGAAGCTCAAGGTCGGCCGCGACTTCGGCCAGGATCACGACACGATCGCGGCGATCCGCGACGCGGTGGGATCCGACGTGAAGATCCGGATCGACGCGAACATGATCTGGAGCGTTCCCGCCGCGATCAAGTGGATCCGCGGACTCGAGAAGTTCGACCTCCAGTACGTCGAGCAGCCCGTTCCCGACTTCGACGTGGCAGGGATGGCGACGGTTCGTCGCGCCGTCGGCGTCCCGATCGCTGCCGACGAGGGCTGCACGGACATCCGCTCGGCGCTCGAGTTGATCAAGGCCGAGGCGTGCGACGTCTTCGTGGTCTACCCCTCGGAGGCCGGAGGGCTGACGCGCGGCAGGGAGATCGCCGCGCTCGCCGCCGCAGCGGGAAAGTGGTGCGCGATCGGGAGCTGGGCCGAGCTCGGCGCGGCGACGATGGCGAATGCGCATCTCGTCGCGGGCTCCTCGAACTTCCCGTTTGCGAGCGACACGCACTACCCGCTGCAGGAGCTCGACGTGCTCACGGAGCCTCTCGAGATGGGCAGCGGTGCCATCTCGGTGACCGATGCGCCGGGGCTCGGGGTCGAGCTCGATCGCGAAGCCGTCGAACGACTTGCAAACATTCAGGTACGAGAATCCGTCTTTTACGATGACATCCACGGTGAGGCACCGAGGGTCGGTCAGATTGTCTGACCGCACCCCACTTACAAAGGAGGACATGGCTGTGTCCAACAAAGGGAAGGACGAGCGCACGGTCGGCGGGGTCACGCGGCGCGACGCTCTCGTCAAGGCCGGCGTCGTAGGAGCCGGTGCAATCGCGGCCGGATCGCTCGCGGGCGGCGCCAAGGCGGCGACCCGGCGGGCGGGCGCCACGCCGAAGATCCGCCGCGGCGGACGGATCATCTGGGCGCTCGAGCAGGATCCGGTGCACGTTGCGCCCTTCGGCGCAATTCTCACCTCGAACCACTGGGGAAAGCAGGCGGCCTACGATTCGCTCGTCGAATGGGACAAGAACCTCAACCTCAAGCCGGCTCTCGCCGCCTCGTGGAAGATCGCGGCCGATCAGAAGTCGATCACGTTCAACCTGCGCAAGGGCGTGAAGTTCCACAACGGCAAGGAGCTCGACGCGGACGACGTGAAGTACTCGGTCGAGAAGATGCTCGCCCCGCCGCTTCCGGGGAGCATCACCACGGTCAGCCAGGTACCCGGCTTCGACGGAGTAGACGTCGTCTCGAAGTACGTCGTTCGGCTCCGCCTCAAGACGCGGGACGCGCGCGTGTTCGGGTTCCTCGCCTGGGGTCGTTACTCGCCGATCGTCCCGGCCGGGCTCTACGACCAGATCAACGTCGCCCGCAACGCGATCGGCACCGGGCCGTATCGGATGGTCGGCTTCAACCCGAACGACCGCGTCGAGTACGTGGCGAACAGGTCGTTCTGGAAGTCCGGCCAGCCGTACATGGACGCGATGACGCTGAAGACGCTCACCGACGAGCAGTCGCGTATTGCGGCGCTGCGTGCCGGCTCGATCGACGGCGCAACGGTCTCCTCCGACGGGGCGAAGTCGCTCGCGAACGACTCGAGCCTCGTCGTCCTGAAGGGCGGGACGGCAGCGTTCCGCGAGTTGCAGATGACGATCAAGGGCGACCCGAAGCCATGGCACGACGTTCGCGTCCGCCAGGCCGTCAACTTCGCGATCAACCGTCAGGCGATCATCAACACCGTCTACAACGGCGCACGGCAACTACTCCGGGGTCGTTCCTCCCGGGTACGGCCCGTGGCCGTTGACGCAGGCGGAGCTGAAGACCAAGTACCAGAAGTTCGATCTTCCGAAGGCCAAGGCGCTCATGGCGGCGGCAGGCCAGACGAAGGGCTTCTCCGTGAAGCTCTCGACGTTCTCGACGCCGCTCGAGTTCCAGCAGATCGCCTCGGTGATCAAGTCGCAGCTCAAGGCGATCAACATCGACGTCGAGATCGTCGCCCAGGAGCCGGGCACGTTCGCCGCGAACAACGGCACCGGCAACTTCGAGTGGGATCTCACCGCGCGCGGCATGCGCGGAGACATCGACGGGTACCTGAGTGAGTACAACCCGAGCAACACGATCTACCAGCGGTGGTACCCGCTCTACAAGAACGTCAAGGTCTGGCGGGCGATCGGGAACGGCAAGATCACTCTCGATCCTGCCAAGCGCCTGCCGATCTACAAGGATGCCCAGATCCAGCTCCAGAACGATCTCCCGCAGATCGGGCTGGTCCAGGTGAACAAGTACCAGGTCGTGAACAAGCGCGTCCAGGGCATGTACGTCGCCTTCGACGACTTCAACACGGGCCTCCGTAACACCGTCTGGCTGAGCTCGTAGTCAGACCGTCTCGTCCCGCACGGGGAGGGGTGCGACAGCACCCCTCCCCGTCTCTAGACTGGTAGCCATTGGGCGGATACGTACTCAAGCGCGTACTCACGATGATCCCGACGATGATCGGGATCTCGATCATCATCTTCCTCATGGTGCGCCTGCTGCCGGGCGACATCGTCTCCGTTCTCGCCGGAGCTGACGTCGGCTCGGATCCGGAGCTGATCGAGCAGGCACGCGAGCAACTCGGCCTCACGGGAAGCTATCCCGAGCAGTACTGGCGCTGGATCAGCGGTGTCCTCCAGGGCGATCTCGGGGACTCGTTGCGCAACCAGGAGCCCGTCTCCGACCGTGCTGCTCGACGCGCTCCCGATCACCTTCGAGCTCATGTTCCTCGGCCTGCTGATCGCGACCGTGATCGGCGTTCCGCTCGGCGTCCTGTCGGCCGTCAAGCGTGACAGCAAGCATGACTTTGCAGCGCGCATCGGCGGCCTCATCGGCGTCAGCATTCCGAGCTTCTGGCTCGCCACGCTGCTCCTCCTCTTCACGTCGCGCGTCTTCGGCTGGGTTCCTCCACTGAACTACGTCCCCTTCTACGAGGATCCGATCGAGAACCTGAGCCAGTTCATCCTCCCCTCCATCGCTATCTCGGTGTTCACCCTCGCAATCGTGATGCGGATGGTGCGAGCCACGATGCTCGAGGTGCTCGGCCAGGACTACGTCCGGACCGCGCGCGCCAAGGGTGTGAAGCGTAAGGTGGTGATCTCGAGGCATGCTCTGCGGAACTCGCTCATCCCGGTCGTCACGGTGATCGGGTTCGAGGTCGGGATCCTGATGGGCGGCTCCGCGATCGTCGAGATCATCTTCGGCCTCCCCGGCCTCGGAAACACGCTGATCAACGCCATCTTCAACCGGGACTATCCCGTCGTGCAGGGCGCGACGATGCTGCTCGCGTTCATCTTCATCTTCGCCAACCTGCTCGTCGATCTCCTCTACGGCGTGCTCGACCCGAGGATCTCCCAGGAATGAGCAACTTCGGAAACAACGAAGCTCCGATCCTCGGAGCCGAGGGTCGTTCGAGCGAGGTCGGCCTCGACGCGTGGGTCTACGCTCCGACGCGGAAGGCCGGCAGGTTCGCGAAGTGGCGCAACCCGATCGGGATCGCCGGGGCGATCATCGTCACGCTCAACATCCTGATCGCGATCTTCGGCCCGTACATCTGGACGATCGACCCCAACGAGCTCGTCGCACTCCGCCTCCAGTCGCCGAGCTGGGCCCATCCGATGGGAACCGACGAGCTCGGTCGAGACGTCTTCGCCCGCATCATCCACGGAGCCCAGGTGTCGCTCCAGGTGGGGATCATCTCCGTCTCGATCGCCTTTGTCCTGGGCGTGGGTCTCGGCCTCTTCGCAGGCTTCTTCGGCGGCTGGCTGGACAGCGCGCTGATGCGCTTCGTCGATCTCATGTTCGCGCTTCCCGGGCTCGTGCTCGCCATCGTGATCGCCGGCATGCTCGGGCCGAACAGGCGCAACGCGATGATCGCGATCGGGATCGTGATCGCTCCGGCATTCGCACGCGTCGTGCGCGGCGCGGTGCTCGAGGTGATGGGCTTCCCGTTCGTCGAGTCCACGCGTGCGCTCGGCTCCTCGCACTCGCGGGTGATGGTCCGCCACGTCTTCCCCAACATCGCGGCACCGCTGACCGTGCTCGTCACGGTGTACCTCGCGACCGCCATCCTCAGCGAGGCGGCGCTGAGCTTCCTCGGCCTCGGCACCCAGCCACCCGAGGCATCGTGGGGTGGCATGCTGAACAGCGCCCGCTCGTATCTCGATATCGCCCCGTGGCTCTCCATCTTCCCGGGTCTTGCGATCATGATCGTGGTTCTCGGCTTCAACTTCCTCGGCGACGGCCTGCGCGACATCCTCGATCCACGCCTCGGCCCTCACGTCGGCGGCGCCGAGAAGAAGTGAGGCTCCGCCCCGATGCCTGACGTCCTGATCCGCAACGGCTGGGTGGCGGATGGCACGGGTAGCCCCCCGTTCCTCGGCGACGTGGCGATCGAGGACGGGAGCATCGTCGAAGTCGGCCGCCTGGGTGATTCCGCGACCGCGGACCGCGTGATCGACGCCGCCGGAAAGGTGGTCTGCCCCGGCTTCGTCGATCCGCACAGCCACAGCGACTTCTCGCTGCTCGCGAACCCGACCGCGGAGAGCACGATCCGGCAGGGCGTCACGACCGAGATCGTCGGCAACTGCGGCTGGAGCTACGCGCCGGTCACCGATCACTCACGAGAGTTCATGAGTGGCCGCCTGCACACGTTCGGCTTCGACGGCCCGGTGATCCCGTGGACGACCTTCGGCGAGCACCTCGACTTCCTCAGCGACGTGGGCCATAGCCCGAACCTCGCGTGGTTCGTCGGTCACAACTCGATCAGGCTCGCCGCCGGTGTCTCGGGGTCTCATCCGACCGAAGTGCAGGCGGCGCTGATGGATCGCTTCATGCACGAGGCGATGGAGGCGGGCGCGCTCGGGATGTCGACCGGGCTCGAGTTCAACCCGGGCCGTGAGGCGACGACGGCGGAGCTCGTACGGCTGAATGCGATCGCGGGCGAGTACGACGGGATCTACACGAGCCACGTCCGGAACCGCGATTCGGGAATCCTGCACGCGATCGCGGAGTTCCTCGAGGTCGCGCGGGCGGGCGGTGCCCGCGCCGAGATCTCGCACCTGAACGTGCGCCACAACACCGGCGCGCCCGACCGCGGCTGGGAACGGGCGGTCGAGATGATGGCTGCGGCGCGGGAGGAGGGCATGGATGTCCTCGCCGACACGACTCCGTTCGTCGACGGGCTCGGGCAGCTGTCGGGCATCCTGCCGCCGTGGGTCGCGGCAGACGGCAACGCCGCCGCGGTCGCGCGACTTCGCGACCCCGACACCCGCAAGCAGCTGCGGACGGAGTGCGACCGGTACTGGCGGTTCATCCACAAGGGCGAGTGGGATCGCGTGCGCCTGCAGGCGAGCGAGCAGCATCCCGACTGGGACGGGCTGACCTTCGCCGAGATCGCCGACCTGCGCAAGGCGGATCCCTGGGACTGCTTCTTCGACGTGCTTGCGGACGCGGGGGAGAGCTACGAGAGCATCCTCGTCGTCGGCCGGCTGTTCACGGATGAGCACATGGCGGAGATGATCTCGCACCCGCTCTTCTGTCTCGGCGTCGACACGTTCACCGTCACGACGGACGGCCCGCTCGCGGATGTCCTCCGGCATCCACTCGGATACTCCGGCCACGTCCACTACCTCACGCATCACGTGCGCGAGAACGGCACGCTTCGCCTCGAGGAGGCGATCCGCAAGATGACGAGCATGCCCGCCGCCCACTTCGGCCTCTGGGACCGAGGGCTTCTCCGGGCGGGCTACGCGGCCGACGTGGTCGTCTTCGACTACGACGGTCTCGACGAGGTCTCCACGGTCGACGATCCGCATCACTACGCACGGGGCGTCGAGCACGTGCTCGTCAACGGCACCCTCGTCGTCGACGACGGCGAGCACACCGGCGCGCGACCGGGACGGCACTTGCGGCGGGCCTGAGCAGGGTGCACTACTCGTGATCGATCTCCGCTCCGATCTGGTGTCGGTTCCGACCGACGCGATGTGGGAGGCGATGCGAGCGGCGGAGCTCGGGTGGGCGACCTTCGGCGAGGACGCCTCGGTCAACGCCCTCTGCGAGCGCGTCGCGGCACTGCTCGGAAAGGACGCGGGACTCTGGGTGCCGACCTGCGGGATGGGCAACCTGGTCGCGATGCTCACGTTCTGCGTTCCGGGCGACCGCGTGGTCGTCGAGGCTGCCTCGCACGTGATGACGTCGGAGGCGATGGGGATGGAGGAGATCGCGCGGCTCGTGCCGCGCACCCTGTGGGCTGCAGACGGGCGGATGGATCCCGCTGCCGTCTCCGCGCTCGTCCGGGACGAGGGTGCAGCGCTCCTGATCCTCGAGAACACGCACACCCGCGCCGGCGGCACGACGCTCTCCGTTCCGCTGACCCAGGCCCTCGTCGCCGCCGCGAAGAAGTATCGGGCGCGTGTCCATCTCGACGGCGCCCGCCTCGTGAATGCGTCGGTCGCGCTCGGCGTTCCCCTCGCGGACCTCGCCGCCCCGGCCAACTCGATCGTCTTCTCGCTCAACAAGGCGCTCTCCGCTCCCATGGGAGCGGTGCTCGCAGGAAGCGAGCAGGTCGTCGAGCGTGCGCGGCTGATGCTGCGGCGGCTCGGTGGCGCGAGCGTCCACCGGGCGGGAATCCCCGCGGCAGCCGGTCTCGTCGCGCTCGACACGATGGTGGACGGCATCGCCGACGACCACCGGCGCGCTCGTGAGCTCGGCCGGCTGCTCGGCGCCGTTCCCGGCGTGACGACCCCCGAGGTGATCGAGACCAACATCGTCCTCGCCGACGTCACCGGGACGGGAATCGAGCCCGAGCGGCTGGTCGAGCTCCTCGCCTCAGCGGGCCTGCGCGTGCTCGAGCGGGACACGAGCAGGATTCGCCTCGTCACCCACCGCCTGATCGGCGACGAGGAGATCGAGCGGGCAGTCGCGATCGTCGCCGACACGGTCGAGCGCCACTTCGTCCCGCCGCTCGAGGTGCCGGAGCTCGAGGGCTACAACGCCGAGCTCGACCGGTGGGACTGGGAAGACGAGGACGACGAGGAAGGCTCAGTCGATCCCGAGTAGCTCGAGCGAGGGACGGTGGATGATCCCCTCGATCACGTCGGGCTCGATGGTCGGCATCCCCGCCCCGAAGGCGTCGCCCGCAACAGACCGTAGTCCATCGATCGTCTGGGTCGCCGTGAAGAACGGGAAGTCCGTCCCGAACAGCAGCTTGTGCGTGACGCGATACTCGACAGCGGCGACGAGCGCCTGATACAGGAGCCAGCGCCGCCCGACGAGCGCCGAGACATCGGCATAGACGTGGGGGTGGCGGCGCACGACGGCGATCGCCTCGTCGAACCAGGGGTGGCCCATGTGCGCGATCACGATCCTGAGCTCCGGGTACCGCAACGCGATCTCGTCGAGCAGGATCGGACGTGCCTGGAGGAGCGAACCGGCCCGCGCGAACGTGGTGCCCTGGTGGATCAGCATCGGGAGCTGCAGCCGCTCGAGTTCCTCGCAGACACGAAGGAACCGTGGATCGAGCGGATCGATGTTCTGGTAGATCGGCCCGAGCTTGCAGCCGACGAGGCCGAGATCGCCCTTCATCCGCTCCAGCTCGTCGAGCGCCGTGGGTGACGACGGATCGACCGAGCCGAAGCCGACGAGTCGTGCGGGATCGGTCGCGACGTACGCGGCGACGTAGTCGTTCGGGACGACGAAGTCGGCGGCCGGAGCGTCGAAGGCGAGCACGACGGCCCGGTCGATGCCGTCGAGCGCGTTCTCGCGGTGCTCCTCGAGCGTGCCACCGAGCGTGACCTCGGCCCAGGCCTCGCGGGCCTGTGCGGCGAACGTCTCGCCGATGTGCGCCGGGTACTCGCCGACATGTGTATGGATATCGACTATCACGGCGACGAGGCGAGGAGGACGGAAATGAAGATCACGGAGATCGAAACGCTACCGGTGAGCGTCGGCCCGGGCTACGAGTATGCGGTGATCATCGTGCTCGTCCACACGGACGACGGGCTGACCGGGATCGGGGAGGCCAGCCTTGCCGGCCGCGGCCGTGGCGTGCTCGGGATCCTCGACCACTTCCGCGACCTGCTCGTCGGGCAGGACCCCGGGAAGATCGAGCACTGGTGGAGCGAGATGACGCGTGGCACCTTCTGGTCGAACGGGCAGGTGATCATGAGCGCCGTCGCGGGGATCGATCTCGCGCTCTGGGATCTCAAGGGGAAGCGACTCGGCGTCCCGGTCTACGAGCTGCTCGGAGGGCCGACGCGCGACCGGGTCCGCGTCTACCGGCACCTCGTGGGCGACTCGGCCGAGGCGCTCGTCGAGGATGCACTCCGCTGGCGCGAGCAGGGATTCACCGCGCTGCGCTACGGGTCGCTAGCCGCCTTCGACGAGGAGGGTCTGGCGCGCTGGGATCCGCAGCGGTCGATCGTCGAGACGATCGCCGCGACGGAGGCGTTGCGGAGCGCTCTCGGCGACGGTGTCGATCTGCTCCTCGACGCCCACACGATGTTCAGCCCGGCGGAGGCGGCATACCTCGGTCGAGCGCTCGAGCCATTTCGCCTCTACTTCTACGAGGATCCGATCCGGCCGCTGAACCCGTCCTCCTTGCAGCTCGTTCGCGACAAGGTGAACCTCCCGCTTGCGACCGGCGAGCAGCTCTCGCACAAGTGGGAGTTCCAGCCGCTGATCGAGAACGAGCTCGTCGACTACCTCCGCATCGACATGGTGCACGCCGGCGGGATCACCGAAGCGAAGAAGATCCTGGCCGCCGGAGAGATGCACGGGCAGCGCTCCGCTCTCCATCACGCGAGCTCTCCGGTGAACGGTGTCGCCTGCCTGCACGTCGACATGGCCGTGCCGAACTTCGGGATTCAGGAGTGGATGGAGCTGGAACCGCTGTACGAGCTCTTCCCGAACGCGCCGCGGGCGAAGGACGGATACGTGGTGCCGCCCTCCGGCCCGGGACTCGGGCTCGAGTTCGACGTGGACGAGGCACGCCGGAGGCCGTCGCGGGACGCGGCGCTGCCATCGCGCTCCTGGCCCGACGGCGGCGTCGCCGACTACTGACCCGAGCTGGGCGCCCGGGTCTCGCGCCCGGGCCGCAGGCTCTCGAGCGCTGCCGCTGCCTCCTCGACCGTCTGTTCCAGGCAGCCCGGCGCAAAGGGTGACTGCTGCTCCTGGTACAGCCCCGCACCGTAGGTCTCGCGCGGTGGGAGGTAGCCGACTCCGCCGTTCGTCGTCATCAGGACGAAGATCGGGGTCTCGGGGAAGCGTCTCCGGAGCTCGGTCTGGAAGACGACGTAGGGCTCGTTCGGGACGGCGATGAGCAGCGCCTCGCCGAGGCGCCAGACCCACATCGGCATCCGGTGCACGGGGTCGTCTCCGAGCGCGAGGCGCAAGAGCTCGCGGCGGAGCGCCTTCTCGCGCTCCTGCGGCGAGTCGGGTGACGCGTTCGATGCACCCTCGACGACGCCGAGATCGCTCTTCCGTTCGAGCTCGACGTGAGCGAGCGTGCCTTCGAGCTTCGCGGCGCGTTCGAGTTGCTCCTCCGAGCACGGTTGGTACCCCCAGGTACCGAGGTTCGCGCCGGAGGCCACGATGCCCGTATAGACGAACCGCGTTCCCGGGGGCGGTAGGGCCTCGAGAGCGGCGGCAGCCGCGTGGCCCAGCTGGCGGCCGTTCCGGTCGGCGACGGCGACATCGCCGACGTAGTTGTCGCGCGGCCCGAGGTCGCCCGCTGCACCCTGAAGGAACAGCGCGGGTGCACCGAATGCCTGCTCGAGCACCTCGCGAGCGGCACCGATGAAGTCGGGTGACAGCAGGCGGTTCTCCCACGCGAGGGTCGTCGGGTGGCAGGCGTAGTTGAAGAGCGTCGCCAGCGTCGCTCCGGCCTCGTCTGTCACGCGTGCGACGAGGACGGTGTCATCCGTCACGCCGTCGGGGTTGTACCCGCACGCGTAGCGCTCCGCGGCGGCGTCCCAGAGGTCCCTGTTCGCTGCGAGGCTGCAGTGCCCCGTGCCGTACGTGATGGTGGCTCGCACGGCGCTCGAGCGGGCCTCGACGACCGCGTCTCCGATCGCGACTGCGAGTCGGTCGAGGTACGGCGCTATGAGCTCTGTTCCGGGCTTCCCCTCGAGCCGAGAGTTCGTGTTCGCGCCCGCGTGGGTGTGCGACATCTGAATCAGGAGCTCGGACTCGTCGAGGCCGGCGTGCTGCAGCACCGAGGCGCGGAGAGCGCGCTCGTCTTCCAGGTACTGGAACCAGCCGATGTCGAGCGCCACGAGCGCGAGCGTCGGGGTCTCACCGTCGAGTGGGGCGAGCACGGCTGCCGTGGCGGTGAAGGGACGGTGGATCCCCTCGGCGATCTCGTGCGTTGCCGCGCCCCACGAGCGTGCGTAGATGCCTGCGGGCGGCGTCACGTCGCGCCTTGCGACGCCGAAGCGGCAGTGCGTCGTGGCAAACGTCTGCTCCATGATCTCCTCCATTCTGAGGGCCGACGGATCGGCCTACGGCTCGAGTGCGACGAGGGCTGCGGTGACGATCGACGCGGCGTCGATCCCGTACTCGGCGTAGACCTCGGGCTGGCTGCCGGTCTGGCCGAACCGGTCGACGCCGAGCGGGACAGAGCCGGACGCCGAGCGCGCTGCCGACGAACGAGAGCGCGTGGCTCGCCCCGTCGATGACCGTCACGACCGGGAGGCCACGTTCGTCAGCGTGGACGAGCCGCTCGAGGTGCGAGACGCCGAGGGTGCCACCGCGGAGCGGCGCTGCCCGTTGTGCCTGCCAGTCGCGATAGAGGCGATCGGGGGACGAGAGGCAGAGCACGGTCGCCTCGACGCCTTCCTCCTCCGCGAGGAGGGCTGCAGCAGCGAGCGTCTCGGGGACGATCGCGCCGCAGGCGGCGAGGATGACGCGATCGTCGCTCACTCCGGGCTCCCGGACCCGGAATCCGCCCGCGACGACATCGGCCCGGAGGCGCTCCTCACCGACCAGGGCAGCCGCTCGAGTGAACGGCTCCTGGTCGACCGGGGTCGTCGAGAGACGCAGGTACAGCGCCTCACCCTCCGGCGTCTGCATGCGCGCGAGCCCGTCGAGGAGGAGCCATTCGAGCTCACGCGCGTAGCACGGTTCGGCGTAGGTCAGGCCAGGGGTCTCGATCCCGATCCCCGGTGTGTTGAGGGACTGGTGCGCTCCTCCCTCGCGCGCGAGGGAGATCCCAGACGGTGTCCCAGCGAGAACGAAGCGCGAGCCCGAGTAGGTCGAGTAGACGATGCCTTCCAGAGCGCGCATCACGAACGGGTCGTAGAGCGTCCCGATCGGGAACAGCCACTCGCGCTGGTAGTCCCAGCTGAGGCCGAGCTGACCCAGCAGGAGGACGAGGTTCATCTCCGCGATCCCCATTTCGATGTGCTGCCCACGTGGACCGACGCGCCACTTGAGGGGCGAGTCCTCCATCTCGTCGTAGACGGGCTCCTCGGCCGGCCCCCAGACGCCGGCCTTGTTGATGAAGCCACCGAGGTTCGTCGACGAGGAGACGTCCGGGGCGACCGTGACGAGGCGCTCGCTCACTCCGTCGACGCGGGATAGGTCGAGCAGGACCCGGCCGAACGCGGCCTGTGTAGAGGTTTCGGCCGGGTCGCGAGGCGAGATCGTCTCAGGTACCTCGATCCGGAGTGCAGGAGGAATGACACCCCGGTCGAGACGCCTGCCGGCCCGGGCCAGGAGCTGTGCCTCGGGCGACCCTGCGACGAAGCCGTCCCACTCGGTGTCGGGCGTGAGCCCGACCTCCTCTCGGAGCCGGTCGATCTGCGCCGCGTCGAGGAGCGCGGAGTGGTTCTGTGGGCGTCCGGCGATCTCGAGGCCGTACCCCTTGATCGTGTACGCGAAGATCACCGTCGGCCGGTCGGGTGTCTCCCGCGCTCGCCGGAACGCGTCGAGCACGTCGCCGAGGTCGTGGCCTCCGAGGTCGCGGACGAGCGGCCCGACACGGCCCTCGTAGCTCTCGAGCAGTCGCTCGAGCGTGGCACGCTCGTCGCCGACGACGCCGTCGGCGACCGTCGCGCGCACGACCTCCTCGGACGCGCCGAAGAGCGACTGGTACTGCTCGTTCGGCATCTCGTCGATCCGGCGACGGAGCACGTCGCCGCCCTGGCGTGCGTACGCCTCGCGCAAGCGTCGGCCGTACTTCAGCTCGATCACGTTCCAGCCGTTCGTGCGGAACTGTGCTTCGAGCTCTGCGGCGCGGATCCCGGGGATCACCCGATCGAGCGACTGCCGGTTCAGGTCGACGACCCAGAGCACATTCCCGAGCCTTCGCGTCAGCGGATCCGCGAGCGCCTCCCAGATGTTGCCCTCGTCGAGCTCGGCGTCGCCGAGCAGCGAGATGAAGCGCCCGCCTGTCGAAGCCCCCAGCCGCGTCTGCGTGAAGCGGTCCGCGAGCGCGCCGAACAATGGCGCAGCCGATCCGAGCCCGACCGAGCCGGTCGAGTAGTCGACCGGATACGGATCCTTCGTCCGCGACGGATACGACTGCAGCCCGCCGAAATCTCGCAGCCGGGTCAGGTACGAGCGGTCGAGGCGTCCGAGCAGGTACTCGATCGCCTGCAGCACGGGTGACGCATGAGGCTTCACCGAGACGCGGTCCTCCGCTCGAAGGTCCGCGAGGTACAGAGCCGTCATCAACGTGACCATCGAGGCCGACGACGCCTGGTGACCGCCGACCTTCAGCGCGTCGCCCTTCGGCCGCTCCCGGTTCGCGTAGTCGACGATCCGTACTGCGAGCCACAGCACCCGACGCTCGACTGCGGACAGCGTCGTCAGGGTCTCCCGGTCGGTCGTCGAGGTCGTCGGCGCAGCTGTCACTCCGCGACCCTGGTCAGCACGGTGTGATCGACGTTGACGCCGAGGCCAGGACGCTCCGACAGCGTCACCGTGCCGTTCTCGGCGCGTGGCTCGTCCGGGAAGGCAACCCAGAAGATCTGATCCTCGTCCGCCTCCTCCGCCCGGGCCGGCGGAGGCATGTACTCGAGGAGCGGCGTTGCGAGGCTCGTGACGGCCAGCTGCGCGTTGTGGGCGAAGCCGAGGTGGGGAACCACGTCGAGGCCGAACGTCTCTCCGAGCGCCCACACCCGCCGGGCCTCCGTGATGCCGCCGAGGCGGTTGACGTCGGGCTGTAGCACGTCGACGGCACCCGCCTCCACGAGCGCACGGAAGCCATAGCGGGTCGCCTCGTGCTCACCCGCGGCGATGGGCGTCGACACGGCCGCCCGGATGCGCGCCAGCCCGGGGACGTCGTCAGGGATGACGGGCTCCTCGAGCCAGCGCAGCCGGATCCCTTCGTCCTCGATCGCCTGGATGCACCGGATCGCGTAGTTCACGTCCCAGCTCATGTAGGCATCCGCCATCACGTCGACGTCCGGGCCGACCGCATCGACCACGGTTCGCACGAGCTCGACGTTCTTCCGGATACCCTCCTTGCCCTCCCGCGGCCCGTTCGGGAGGCGCTGCTTGACGGCGCTGAAGCCCTGCGCCGTCCATCCGGCAGCCTCGTTCGCGAGGGCGTCGAGATCCTCGGTCGCGTAGAGCCAGCTCGCATACGCGGTCAACGACGAGTGCATCTTGCCGCCGAGGAGCTCGTAGACGGGAACGCCGAGCTGCTTGCCGAACAGATCCCAGAGCGCGATGTCGATGGCGCTGATCGCGTGCAGTGCCACGCCGCGGCGGCCAACGTTGAGCGTGGCACGGTAGAGGGATTCCCAGACGTGCCCGACCTCGGACGGTGAGCGGCCGATCACGAGGGGCTCGAGCTGGCGCAGGATCTCGATCGTGGCGGGGTTACCGAACCCGGCCGTCCCGACTCCGGTGACGCCGTCGGCGTCCTCGAGCTCGACGACGACGAGCCAGGTCCGCGCGGGCGTGAGCCCGGCGGACGACGCGCCTCGCTCGTCGACGACGCCCTCCGAGCGTGGTGATGGGCGTACCGCACGGGCGGCCGATTCCCTTCGCAGCCGGAGCGGTGCTCGGGGCGACCGTCGACAGACGAAGGTGCGTGACGCGTGCGGTCATCGTCGGACGGACCACCGGCCGCCCGCGTGTCTGAGGCGCGTGAGCAGCATGGCAACCGATCCTAGTAGCTCTTGGTCAGACAAGTCAAACGGGCAGATGTCGCATCTTCACCCGGCATGAAACGCGTTTTCGAGCGCCGGATACCCCTTGACTTCTTGGTCTGACAAAGACAGACTGCAACCCATGTCGAAGACTCCAGCTCCCCACCCGGCCGATCTCGACCTGCGCGAGGCCGCGCGCCACGTGATGGTCGATTTCAACCAGATGCGAACCTTCACCGCCAACCCTCTGATCATGGTCGAGGGAGACGGGATCACGATGACCGACCACGAGGGACGGCGCTACATCGACGGTCTCTCGGGCGTGTTCGCGGTCAGCCTCGGCCACGGCAACGAGGAGATCATCGACGCGATCACGGCGCAGCACCGCCGGCTCTCGTTCTCGTCGCCGATCATGACGACCACCGACCGGGCGCTCGAGCTCGCGACCGAGCTGATCCGCCTGACCGGCGGACGCTACGACGTCGTCAAGCAGCTGAACAGCGGCTCGGAGGCGACCGAGGCCGCGATCAAGATGGCCCGGCAGTACCACCGACAGAGCGGCAGCCCCGAGCGCTACAAGACGATCTCCTTCTACCGCTCCTACCACGGGGCGACGATGGGCGCGCTCACCTCGACCGGCTGGCCGCAGCTGCGGAACCCGTACGAGCCGTTCCTGCCGGGCGGCCTCCACGCGCACGCGCCGATTCCCGGCTCGTGCCGCGCCTGTACCGGGACGTGCACGCTCGGTTGCCTCGCGCAACTGCGTGACGTGATCGAGGCCGAGGGGCCTCGCACCGTCTCTGCGGTCATCGTCGAGCCGGTGATGCTCACTGCCGGCGTCCAGGCGCTTCCGCAGGACTATCTCGAGGGGCTGCGGGCGCTCTGCGACGAGACGGGCGTGATCCTCATCTTCGACGAGATCGTGACCGGGTTCGGCCGGCTCGGCTCGTGGTTCGCGGCCGAGCAGGCCGACGTGTGGCCGGACATCCTCGTCGTCGGCAAGGGGCTGACGAGCGGGTATGCGCCGCTCTCCGCCGTGCTCCTGACGGAAAGGATCGCCGACGCGTTCTGGGGCGAGGCCGCGAAGGGCCTGCAGTATCAGGCCGGGCACACGTTCGCGAGCAACCCGGTCTCGGCCGCCTGCGGCCTCGCGGTGATCCGCTACTTCGAGGAGCACGGCGTGCTCGAGAACGTGCGGGCGCGAGGCGCAGAGCTCGAAGGTCGGCTGCGGGCGCTGCAGGGTCGCTACCCGATCGTCGGTGAGGTCCGCGGGCGTGGGCTTCTCTACTGTGTCGATTTCGTCGAGCCGGGTACGGGCGCGCCGCTTCCGGCCGATCAGCCTGTGGGCACCGCGGTGCAGCAGGCGGCGAGGGCGAGAGGGCTGCTCGTCCGCGCCTCACCCCACAACGCAACTCTTGCGCCCCCGCTCGTCGTCACTGCAGGCGACATCACCGAGATCGCTGACATCTTCGAGGAGAGCGTTCGCGAGGCGAACGAGCAGGTCGTCTCCGGGGGCGGCATCAAGCTCGACGTCGCCTTCGGCCTGTGAGCGCACCGGGCCTGCTCGCCGGAGCGGCATCCATCTCGATCACACCGCCGGTCGGTGTCGACCTGATGGGCTATCTGCGGCGGTCCGAGCCGGCACGTGGCTACGGCGAGCCCATGGAAGCGACGGCGCTCGTGCTCGACGACGGGACGGCGCGGATCGTGCTCATCGGCGCAGATCTCTTCGCTGCGTCGGGGGCGTGGGCGCAAGGGGTCCGCGGTCGGATCGGTGCCGCCCTCGGCGTACCCGCGCACCACGTCCTGCTCAACTCGCAGCACACGCACGCGGCCCCGCCGACCCCCGGCTGGGAGAAGATCGGCGGAGACGCCGACTGGAATGACGAGGAGACCCGGTACGGCGACGCGGTCGGCGACCTGCTCGTCTCGGTCGCAGTGGAAGCGGCGCGCACGCTGCGTCCGGCGCTGCTCGGCCTCGGCCGCACGACCGTCGAGGAGATCACCGTGAACCGTCGCCAGCGGTTCGAGGGCGGCACGATCCTCGGCTGGAACCCGGACGAGCTCTGCGACCGCGATGTCGCGGTGATCCGCATCGACGACCCGGACGGCCGTGCGATCTGCACCGTCGTCGCCTTCGCGGCGCATCCGGTCGTCGTCGGTCCCGACGTGCCCGAGGCGTCGTCCGACTTCGTCGGCCCGCTGCGCGAGAGAATCCGTGAGTGGACGGGGGGCGAGTGCGTCTTTCTCCAGGGCTGCGCCGGCAACATCGTCCCGTTCGAGTCGTTCCATACCGAGCCCGGGCCCGAGCGCCTCTTCGCCGAGCGCCTGGCACTTGCCGCG
Organism: uncultured Thermoleophilia bacterium; assembly: GCA_963741655.1. GTDB lineage: Bacteria > Actinomycetota > Thermoleophilia > Gaiellales > Gaiellaceae > Gaiella. The sequence continues at coordinate 92,586 of CAVUIQ010000004.1, read as the reverse complement.
CTGAGGGCGCGCGCCGCGGCGAGCCTCGAGCCGACGAGGCCCGAGCAGATGCCGTTCGCCTCGGCGATCCCGATGGCGATCTGGCGTCACACGCCGACCGGGGAACAGGACGTGACGGTCGCGGCCGCGGAGCGCCTCGTCGAGTTACCCCTGCTCGAACCGCCGACGCTCGAGGAGATTCAGCACCTTCGGGCCGAGCTCGAGCAACGGGTCGTCGACCTCAAGGCCGCCGGAGAGCCGCGCACGTCCTGGAATCCCGTTGTGCTCCATGTCCGTTGGGCCAAAGCCGTCGAGCAGCGGGTGGCGGACGGCACGGTCGAGCGATCGGTGGAGGTGCCCGTGCAGGCGCTCCGGATCGGCGGCGCCTGCATCACTGCCTGGCCCTGTGAGCCGTTCTGTGAGCTCGGGCTGGAGGTGAAGGAGCGTTCCGAGTCAGCCGTTCCCGATCACGCTCGGCTATTCCAACGATGTCGTCGGGTACGTCTCGACCCGTCGGGAGTACCCCTTCGGCGGCTACGAGCCGGTCGTGGCGCAGCGCCACTACGGTCGCGCAGCACCGTTCGCGCCCGAGGCCGGCGAGCTGCTCGTCGAGCAGTCGCTCGAGCTGACCTCCGAGCTGTTCGGATCGGCGGCAGCGTGAGCTCCGGCCCGAGCACTCCGGCGCGCGGGCAGGGCTCCCTCGTCGACTCGGCGACCGAGCAGATCAGCGCGCAGATCCTGCACGGTGAGCTCGTGCCGGGCGATCGGCTCCCGACCGAGCGGGAGCTCGTCGAGCGACTCGGCGTCTCGCGCACCGTGCTGCGCGAGGCGTTGTCCAGTCTCGAGGCGCTCGGGCTGCTCGAGACCCGTGGCACGCGCGGCCGCTTCGTCGCCGCCGGGGGCTCGTCGGATCGCAGCAGGGCTCTCGTCGGCGCGTGGCTGCACCAGCATGCGCAGGAGATCCTCGAGGTCGATGAGATCCGCTCGGTTCTCGAGGCCCACGCGATCCGCTCGATGTCCGAGTGGGATGCGATCGATGCAGCCCGGGTCGGGAATGCGATCCTCCGGGATCAGGCGGACGCAGTCGAGCGCGCTGACCCCGTCGCGGCCGCGGACGGTGATGCCGCGTTCCACCGGTTGCTCAGCTCGTACACCCAGAACGGCGCGCTCAAGGCGCTCATGGAGGGTCTCGTCGACGCGAGCCGCAAAGGTGCGTACGCGGCCTACTCCCTTCCCGACACGGCCCACCGCTCGCTCGAGCAGCATCGGCTGATCATCTCTGCCCTCGCGGTGTCCGATGTGGCCGGTGCCGCGCAGTTCGCACAGGAGCACATGCTGGACGTCGCCCGCAGGTACGCCGCGGCGCAGCACGAGTCGGAGGACGCGTCGTGATCAGGCGGATCAGCCTCGTGCGCAAGCGGCCCGATCTGACGCGGGAGGAGTTCGTCGCCGCGTGGACCGGCGAGCACGTCGACTACGCCCGGCGGCTGCCCGGACTGCGGGGCTACGTGATCCACGTCCTCGACGGTGAGGATCCGCCCGTCGACGGAATAGCGGTGACGACGTTCGACTCGCGGGCGGACGCGGAGCGCGCCTTCGCCGATCCCGAGCTCGCCGCCGGGCTCGGCCGGACGAGAGACGACTTTGCGGAGTCGGTCGAGGTGTTCTTCGCCGAGGAGCACGTCATTGTCAAGGAGGAGAAATGAGCAACACGGACCGCGGCAGGAGACGGAGCCTCGAGGTCACGGGAGGGCCGCCCCAGGCTGCCGCCCGCTCGATGCTCCGGGCGATGGGCTGGACGACCGAGGACCTTCAGCTCCCGCAGGCAGGCGTGGCAGCGACCTGGAATCGCGTCACGCCCTGCAACATGCATCTCGACGAGCTCGCTCTTGCCGCCGCGGACGAGCTCAGGTCGCTGCAGGTGCTGCCGCTCGTCTTCCACACCATCTCCGTCTCCGACGGGATCGCGATGGGGACCGACGGCATGCGTGCGTCATTGCCGTCGCGTGACTGGATCGCGGACTCCGTCGAGCTCGTGATGCTCGCCGAGCGGATGGACGGCCTCTTTGCGATCGCGGGCTGCGACAAGACGCTTCCCGGGATGATGATGGCGATGATCCGGCTCGACCTGCCGTCCGTCTTCGCGTACGGAGGCTCGATCAGGCCGGGCTGCTTCAAGGGCAAGGACGTGACGATCCAGGATGTCTACGAGGCGATCGGTGCCCAGGCGACCGGGAAGATGAGCCTCGAGGACCTGACCGAGCTCGAATGCGTCGCCCTGCCCGGCAAGGGGTCGTGCGCGAGCATGTACACGGCGAACACGATGGCGAGCGTGTCCGAGGCGCTTGGCTTGACGGTGCCGGGCATGGCCTCGCCCGCCGCCGAGGATCCGGCGCGCGAGGCGATCCTTCGACGTGCAGCAGCCGCTCTCGTCGACGCGCTCGAGAACGACCGGACGCCGTCGACGATCCTGACGAAGGCCTCCTTCGAGAACGCGATCGCCGTCGCGGCAGCGCTCGGAGGGTCGACGAACGCCTGCCTGCACCTGCCCGCTCTTGCCGGAGAGGCGGGAATCGACTTCGGCCTTGCCGACATCGACCGGATCTCGCGGCGCACACCGCAGATCGCCGAGATGCGGCCCGCGGGTCGCTTCATGATGCAGGACCTCCACGTCGAGGGCGGTGTCCCCGTCGTGATGCGAGAGCTCCTCGAAGCCGGGCTCCTCGACGGTGACGCGATGACGGTGACCGGGCAGACGCTGGCCGAGGCGCTCGCGCCCGCGGCGAGATCATCCGAGCCGCGCACACCGGTTCTCCACACGGTCGGCGACCCCGTCAAGCCGACCGGGGGGTACGCCGTGATGTGGGGCAATCTCGCTCCCGAAGGCTCGGTGATGAAGGTGGCGAACCAGGCCGGCAACACCCATCGAGGACCCGTCAAGGTGTTCCACACCGAGCAGGAGGCGTTCACCGCGGTCTCGGCCGGCCGCGTCGAGGCGGGGGACGTCGTCGTCGTCCGGTATCAGGGGCCTCGAGGCGGGCCGGGGATGCCGGAGATGACCCATCTCACCGGCGCGATCGTCGGCGCCGGGCTCGCAGACTCGACGGCGCTGCTGACGGACGGAAGGTTCGGCGGCGGCACGCAGGGGACGTCCGTCGGCCACATCTCGCCCGAGGCGGCGGCGGGCGGCCCCATCGCGATCCTCCGCGACGGCGATGTCGTCGAGATCGACCCCGAGGGGAACCGACTCCACGTCGAGCTCTCGGACGACGAGATCGCCGCCCGCCTCGCAACCGTCGAGCATCCGCCTCCGCGCTGCCCCACCGGTGTTCTCGCGAAGTACGCTCGCCTCGTCGGCTCGGCTGCGACGGGTGCCCGGGTCGGGGCCTGATCGTGGGGACGACGCGGATCTCGTGCAGCGAGTACTCGTTCCCTTCGACACCTCGATCGAGTTACGGAGGGCTGACATCTTGACTGAGAGTGCACGGCCCACGGTCGGGCTCGTCTCGTGCTACTTCACGCTGTTCGACGACCAGATGCCGGCCGGTTTCCGGCACGAGCGCGAGGGCGTCCACCGCTGCTACGTCGACCTGCTCGGCCGGCACTTCGACGTCGTCGACGCCGGGATGCTGACATCGGATGCCGAGGGTGAGGTGGCGAACGCGATCCTGCGCGAGGGTCATCCGGACGTCGTGGTCTACGCGCCGACGATGGCGGCACCGCCGAGCTACGCGGCCCGCGCGCTCGCGGGGCTCGACGCGCCGATCGTGATCTGGAACGGCCCCACGATCGACCGGCTGCCCGACGGCCTGACGCAGTCCCAGGCGACCGTCAACTCGTCGCAGGTCGCAGCGGTGATGCTCGCGAACGCTCTCGTCCGGGAGCGCCGTGCGTTCGCGACCGTGACCGTCTCGCCCGACGATCCCGCGGGCGTCGAGTTGCTGACCCGCACCGTGCGGGCGGCGGCCGTCGCGTCGACGCTGCGCGGTGCTGCGGTCCTTCGTGTCGGCTCCTCGTTCCCCGGGTACCTCGACGTCGAGTCGAGCACGGCGGAGCTCGAGCGGCTCGGCGTCACCGAGCGCGCGCTCACGGTGCCGGAGCTGAACGACGCCTTCGCGGCCGTGGAGGCCGATCGGATCGACGTTGGCCTCGCGGGTCTCACCGAACGTGGCTGGACACGCCGTGCGGGTGAGGCCGACGGGCGGAGCATGCGGCTCGCGCTTGCGCTCGACGACCTCGTCCAGACCACGAGCGCGGTTGCGGTCACCGTCAACTGCCACTCCGACGTGCTGCGCTGGAATCCGGCGATCGGGATCACGGCGTGCCTTGGAGCCTCCCTCCTGACCGCGGGCGGCGTACCGGTCTCGTGTACAGGCGACCTTCCGACCGCGCTCGCGCTCGTGCTCGCTCGCGGCCTCTCGGGTCGCGCTCTCTACTGCGAGTTCTACACACCTGAGCGTGAGACGGGCCTGATGTTGCTTGCGGCGGGCGGCGAGGGAGATCCGGCCTGGGCCGACCCGGCGCACCCGATCGTCGTCGAGCCGAACGACCACTACCCGGGTGACCAGGGAGCGGGTACCTCGATCTCCTTCAGGCTCGAGCCCGGGCCTGCGACGGCACTCTCCCTGTCTCCCGTCGAGGGAAGCTGGCGGCTCGCCTGGGCGACGGGCGAGATCGTCGAAGCGCGGTACGCGGCGATGGGAGGCCCGAACGGGATGTTCCGCTTCGACTCCGGGTCGGCGTTCGAGGCCGGAGCGCGCTGGATCGCCTCCGGGGCCACGCACCACAACGCGCTCGCGGCGGGAAGGCTCGACGTCGAGATCCCGATTCTCGCCCGCGCGCTCGGAATCGAGGAGGAGCGCGTATGACGACCGTCCGCTCGGTGACGCCGATCTCGGTCAGGTATCCGGAGCCGAACGACAACGGTGCGATCCGCCATCTCACGCTTTGCCGCATCGAGGCGAGCGACGGAACCGTTGGCTGGGGGGAGGCCGTGACCTCCTGGCCCGACGCCTGCCGCGCGACCGAGGCCGTGATCGACGGCGTGGCCAGCGAGCTCGTCGTGGGACGAGATCCGCTCGACAACGTCGACATCTGGCGCAGCTGCAAGCGGCGTGCCTGGTGGTACGGGAACCATGGAGGGATCTCGTCGTTCGCGCTCTCGGCGATCGATATTGCGCTCTGGGACCTCAAGGGCAAGCTGCTCGGGGTGCCGGTCACGCAGCTCCTCGGCGGCGCGCACCACGAGCGGTTGCCGGCCGTGGCGAGCACGCACCCGCGCCTCGCAAGCCTCGAGGCGGAGGCCGACAGGCATGCCGGGTACATCACGGATCTCGGGTTCCAGGGGTGCAAGTTCGGGCTCGGGAAGAAGGGAGACGCGCGGCTCGGCTCGGAGATCGAGCGCGACGTGGAGTTCATGCGACTTCTGCGCGAGCGGGTCGGGCCCGAGCCGATGCTGATGTGGGACCGGGGAGTGAACACCCTCACCTGGGACGTCGGCTTTGCGCTGCAGCTCACGACCGCACTCGAGGCCTACGGCCTGACGTGGATGGAGGAGCCCTTCGAGCCGACCGAGCTCGATGCGTTTCGACGGCTGAAGTCGCGCTGCTCGACGCTCATCGCCTCGGGAGAGCGCGAGTGGAACGTCGAGGGGTACCGTCGATTCATCGCTGCGGGCGTCGCCGATGTGATCGGCTTCGACCCGGGGCGGGCCGAGGGGATCACCGGCGGCCGGCGGGTGATCGAGCTCGTCGAGGAGGCCGATGTGTGGTTCAACGCGCACGCATGGTCGAGCGCAATCGTTACGGCCGCGAGCCTCGCATTGTCGTTGACGACGCCGCGTGTTCGCCTCTTCGAGTTCAAGCCCGAGGAGAGCCCGATGCAGCACGAGCTCGTCGAGCGCCCGATCGAGCAGTCCGGCGGCTACGTCGGCGCGGTAGACGGTCCAGGGCTCGGAATCGAGGTCAGGGAGGCGGTCGTCGAGAAGTACCGCTTCTAGTCTCGTCACGCGCTCTTGTGTCTCGACAGGTCGGCAGACGAGCCGCTGTGTTGACACGGCCAGAGACCCCCCCTACAGTGGGCTGGAACCGTTACCACCACCGTGCCGAGGAGCGATGACCGAGCTCGAGATAGCGCCGAGCGTGCAGCGTGATGCGTCCGTCCGGAGCCTGACGATAGCCAGGATCGAGACGATCGCGATCCGCGTTCCCCTGGCACAGATCTACCGGGGTAGCCGGTACAAGATGACCCACCGCTCGACGATCGTCACGCGCGTGCACACTGAAGAAGGGATCGTCGGCGAGGCGTACTGTGGAGACGAGGACGCAGGGCTGCTCGAGATCGATGAGATCGTTCGCACCGAGATCGCCCCGCAGTTGATCGGTGAGGACGGCTTCAGGGTCGAGCGCTGCTGGGAGCTCGCCCGCCCTGCCACCTTCGACATCCTTCGCGACCGGCGACTCGGGCTCGTCGCCACCGCCTGTGTCGACGCCGCAATCTGGGATGCGATTGGCAAGGCGCTCGGGCAGCCGCTGCACCGCTTGTGGGGCGGCTACAGGGACAGCCTGCCGGTGATCACGATCGGTGGGTACTACGGCCAGCAGGACATCACCGAGGAGGTCTGCGAGCTCCGCGAGCGCGGCCTCGCCGGGATGAAGTTCAAGGTCGGGGGACTCACCCCCGCGGAGGACGCCGAGCGCTTCCGGATCGCGCGGGCCGCGGCGGGGCCCGACTTCGTGCTCATGGCCGATGCCAACCAGGGCTGGACGCCGGCCGAGGCAATCCGCTTCTCGCGCCTCGTCGAGGATCTCGACCTGCACTGGTTCGAGGAGCCCTGTGTCTGGTCGAACGACCGCCGCGCCATGCGAGATGTCAGATTCGCCGGAGGAGTACGCGTGTGTGCCGGGCAGAGCGAGATGTCCGCTGGAGGATGTCGCGATCTCATGGTCGAGGGAGCGATCGACTTCTGCAACTTCGACTCGTCGTGGTCAGGCGGCGCGACGGAGTGGCGCCGGGTCGCTGCGGCAGCGGTCGCCTTCGACGTCGCCATGGCACACCACGAGGAGCCGCAGGTCGCCTCTCACCTCCTTGCCTCGATCCCGCACGGCACGTTCCTCGAGGTGTTCAGTGCCGAGCGCGACCCGATCTGGTGGAACCTCGTCGCGAACCGGCCGCCGATCGTCGACGGCATGCTCACGTTGCCGTCCGGGCCGGGTCTCGGCTGGGAGCTCGACACGGATTACATCGAGGCGCACCGCATCTCACCGCGTTCATGATGGAGCCCGTCGGCGGCGCTCCGCCGCTCGGTAAAGGCCTCGACGGCCGTGGCGTGCTCGTCACGGGGGCAACGGGCGGCATCGGTGTCGCCGTCGCCCGGGCGTTCGCCGAGTCGGGCGCTCGAGTCGCCGTCACGGATCTCTCCCGGGACGCCGCCGTTGACCTTGCAGCGACGCTTCCCGGTGCGGGCCACGTCGGGATCGGCGCCGACATCGGGATCGTCGATCGCCACGCGGAGCTCGTCGAAGAGGCGGAGTCGGCGGTCGGGCCGCTCGTCGCTCTCGCGCATCTGGCAGCGGTTCTGCGCCGCAAGCACGAGATCATGGATATCGACGAGGCCGACTGGGACGCGCAGGTCGACGTGAACTTCAAGGCGTCGTTCTTCCTCAACCGGGCCTTCGCCGACCGTCTCCGAGTGGAGCGGCGACACGGAGCGATCGTCAACTTCAGCTCGCAGGGGTGGTGGACCGGGGGCTTCGGCGGCTCGGTCGTGTACAACGCCACGAAGGGCGGGATCGTGACGATGACGCGGGGCCTCGCGCGAACGTATGCCGGCGCCGGGATTCGTGTCAACGCAGTTGCTCCTGGGCTCATCGACACCGCGATGCTGAGCGACGGCCTCAGCCCCGACACGCTTCAGAGTCTCGTCGACCAGGTTCCGCTCGGCCGGATGGCGAGCGCCGACGAGGTCGCGCCCGCCGTCGTCTTCCTCGCGTCGGAGCACGCGGGGTACATCACGGGCGCGACGCTGAACATCAGCGGCGGCTGGTTGATGTATTGAGCACGTACGCGGTCTCAGGCTCTTGTCTGACCAAGAGTTGACATTATCCAGCCGATCGTGGAATATCGGCAGTACTTGTCAGACCAAACCTGGCGCGCTGAAGCCGGAGGGAGATCGTCGTAGCTCACGCTGGAACCAGCCGGAATCGCTTCCCCAGGCGATCGGCAGCGAGTCGGTCGTGACGCTCTGGGCCAAGGCGCTCGAGCCGTGAGCGCCCGGCTGCTCGAGATCACGCGCGGCGCTGCTCTCGAGCGGGGGCGCGCCGGAGCCTTCTGCCTGTTGCCGGTCGGATCGCTGGAGCAGCATGGCGAGCACCTGCCCGTGGGGACGGACTCGCTGCTCGTCGAGACCGTCGCCCTGCGCGCGGCGGGCGGGGCGCAGCGCGACGTCCTCGTCGCGCCGACGGTCTGGACGGGACTGAGCCCGCACCACGTTCGCCTGGGGCTGACCGTCACGCTCGAGCCCGAGCTCGCGCTCGCTCTCACACGGTCGATCGTGGCGAGCCTGCGCGGCTGGTTCGATCAGGTCGTGATCGTCAACGGGCACGGCGGTAACCGTGGCTGGCTCGAGGCGCTCGGGCTCGCGGACGAATGCCTCGTCGTGAACTACTGGGAGCTCGTCGATCCGGCGCTCCTGCGAGAGCTCTTCCCCGTCGATCTCGGCTCGATCGGGCACGCCGGTCAGGCCGAGACGTCGGCGATGCTCACCGTCGCGCCGCAGCTCGTCGGCGAGACCGACGGAGCTCGGTTCGAGCCGATCCGGCGCGAGAACGACGCCTTCCGCCTCCCCGACATGGGCGCGAGCGGCGTCCTCGGCGACCCGTCGGCCGCCTCTGCCGAGGCAGGGGAGCGGTTCCTCGCTGCCGCCGTGGACGGACTCGCCCGGCTCCTCGACTCGCTCACTCCCCCGACGGCCAAGGAGGCCTGAGATGTCCGACTTCCGTGCCGGCGCCGCATCGCTCCCGCTCGATCCACCCCTCGGGTTGCCCATGGTCGGCTTCATCCGGCAGCCCTGGAACGCGAACGGCTACGGGCTCCCGCTCGAGGTCGGCGCGATCGCGTTCGAACGCGACGGGACACGCGTCGTGCTCTGCGGCGTGGACATCGTCGGGATCGTCGAGCCGCAGGTCGGCGCGCTGATCGGCCGTGTCGCCGCAGCGACCGGTGCCGACCCGGCCGGCATCCTGCTCAACTGGAGCCACACCCACCTGGCACCTCCCGGCGGTGTCGCGAACGGCGCCGTGTACGGCGACGTCGACGACGACCTGGCGGAATCGATCACCTCCTTCTCGCGCGTGATCCACGACAAGATCGTCTCCGTGTGCCGGATGGCCGTCGAGCGGCTCGAGCCTGCCGGGGTCGTCTGGGGGCAGGCGGAAACGGCGCTCGCCGTCAACCGTCGCGAGCGTACGACCGGCGGCTACAACGGCGGCTCGATCCTCGGCTGGAATCCCGACGAGCTCGTCGACAACGAGGTCACGGTCCTGCAGGCTCGCCGGCCCGACGAGTCGGTGATCGCGACCCTGGTCGGGTTCGGCTGCCATCCCGTGACGACGGGCTACGACATGGACGTCTACTCGGCCGACTTCCCGGGCCCGATGCGGAACGTGGTCCGGTCGGTGACGGGCGGGGAGTGCGTGTACTTCCAGGGCGCTGCCGGCAACGTCCTGCCGAAGTTCGCGTTCACCGACACCGAGGCGGAGGCAGTCCGCATGGGGACGCGCCTCGGCCTCGCTGCACTCGACGCGGTCGCCGACCGCTACAGCCGGCCCGTGACCGTCCTGACCGAAGTGGAGGGCTCGGTGACGCCGATCACCCGCTATCGTCGCCACCTCGAGGAGGCCGACGCGCCCGCGCTCGGTGCCGTTGCGCAGACCGTCTCGATCCCGCTCATGCCGCACCCGCCGCTCGAGGAGATCGAGACGCTGCGCGCCGAGTACGACGCCGCCCTCGAGGAGGCTCGGGCCTCGGGCGACCGCGGCAAGGTGAAGCTCGCGTGGTACCAGTCCGCGTGGGCGCGGCGGGTCGAGTCCCAGCTCCGGGACGGAACGGCCCCGACCGCGGTGCCCGGCCCGGTGCATGCGGTTCGGATCGGCGACGGCGTCATCGTCACCGGCCCGGGAGAGACGTTCACCGAGTACGGCATCGCGGTGAAGGAGCGGTCACCCGGTCTGCCCACGCTCTACGCCGGCTACACGAACGAGATCCTCGGATACCTGCCGACCGCGAACGAGTATCAGTACGGCGGCTACGAGGCGGGCTACGGCTACAAGAGCGTCGGGCTGCCGTCGCTCTTCGACCCGAGCCTGGAGCAGACCTTCGTCGAAACCGGTGTCAGGCTCGCCGAGCAGCTGTTCCCCGAGGTCGAGCCCTACGACGGATCGGACGGCTGGCTCGCGCGTGGGGATCTCCCGACGCTGCCACCGACGCCGCTCGAGCACCCGTCGCGCACCTGAGCGGGACCGTCTCCTTTCGTGCGCGCCGTTGCCGGTGGACGCGACCCTGCTCGCGCGCGTGTTCCGGGAGAGCCTGTGAACGACGTGTTCCTCGACGGCGCCGCCCGGCCTCGCTCGAGCCGCCGCTCGACCTGCCGCTCGTCGGCTCGTGCGGCAGACCCACGGCGCAACTGGCTACGGGCTGGGTCGTGACAGGCGAGCTCCGGGCCTACTGCTCCCGGACGTGCTCGCTCATCCAGCGCACAGCTGAGCGGGTTACGTCGCGCCGATCAGCTCGACACTCGCATCTGCTGCGCGGGTCGCCGAGTCGGGATGCAGGATCACCGGCATCCCCCAGGCCTGCGGCAGTAGGTCGGGCACCGCGTAGCTCCCGTTGACGCTCCAGCCCCCCTCCGGATAGTCCTCCCCGCGGGGAAGGTAGCCGTAGAGCCCGTTCGAGTACCCGAGCACGAAGGTGTCGGGGAACGGCGAGCGCGCCCGGATGTCGAGCCCGGTCTCGAAGAACACCTCCATGTTGAGTGCGCTCAGGACGATGTCGTTCACACGGATGACCTGGAGGTAGAGCTCATGCGTCGGATGGCCGTGCTCGACCGCTGCGACCAGGTTCCGGGCCCAGAGCTCGTACTTCTGCGCCAGTCGGATCTCCCAGTCCAGCGCGTCGTTCTGCCGACGCTCCTCTGCCGTGCGCTGCCAGTGCGCGAGGATCGCCTGCGCCTCCTCGAGTGAGGGAAGCTCGTCGTAGTCGAGCTCCACGACGGTCTCGGCGGCTGCGAGGTGGGTGCAGGTGTCGCCGTCGACGGGCTCCCAGGGGGTGAAGAGGATGTTGGGGACGTTGCCGAGCGGTCGTCGTTCTCCGGCCCTCGTGTTGGTGCGGATCCCTGCGGCGACCTTCAGTGCTTCGCCGCCGAGCTCCATGCCGACCCGGTTCTTCGTGTCGCTGCAGTCGATCTCGTAGCCGATGCCGACGCGGGGGTTGACGTTGCCGCCGCAGCCCTGGAGGAAGAGCGAAAGGCCGCCGAGGCTCTGCTCGATCACCTCGCGCGCCGGCCCCGGGTAGTCGGCGGAGGCGACCTGCGAGCGGCTGCCGACCGTGACCGGGTGGGCGGAGTAGCGGAAGAGGGTGGCGATGGGGTTGCCGTCGAGGTCGTCGACGCGGATCACGCCGACGGAGGAGTCGATCGGGTGGTCGGGTACCTCGCCGAGGACGTCGCGGCCGTCGCGGGTCTCCCGCCGGTAGACGCCGATCGTGCTCTCGCCCCAGCCACAGCCGATCCGGGCCGGCTGCAAGCGGCCGTCCGCCTCGACCGCCGCTTCGGCAAGCCACCGCTGGAGGTCGGCTTCGTAGCGTGTCCTGAAGGGGATGTCCTCGGGTGTGTCGGTCATCGCCATGAACTCGGGCAGGGCGGGTGCGCTGTGGTTGTGACTCAGGTTCAGGAGCACGTGCGACACGGGGATGCTCAGCGCCCCGGCCACCGCGGCGCGGAGGCGACCGCCCTCGGCCATGCTCACGACGCAGAGATCGGTTGCCACGACCGCGACCTTCGTCTCGCCGTCTCCGAGGACGAGCACCGTCGCGGTCAGGTCGCTCTCGATCGCCTGGATCGGCGATCCGAACAGCCTCAGCCCGGCCTTGCCGGTGCCGAGGAGCGGGTTGATCGTGCGGCGTGCGACGCCGGCGTGAAGTGTCGATCCCATCGTTCTCCTTCGCGAGGACGTTGCCCGGAAGAACGGAGGGGCGCCGCTCGCGCGACGCCCCTCCCTGTCTCAGATCCGACCGCTGTCGGCTACGAGCTCAGCCACGCAGTCCGCAGACCCGTGTTGAAGTCGCTGAACGCCACGTAGTGGTTCTGCAGGCGCTTGCTTGCGACCTGGTACTTCCGGATTGCCACGAGCGGCATCTGGATCGGGTTGTCCCAGAGGGCCTGCTGCGCCGTCCGGTACATCGGCTTCCGCTTCGCCTCGTCGAGCTGGATGCGGCCGTTGCCGATCGCCTTCCATGCCGCGAGGTTCTTGTAGGCCGGCGTCTGGATCTTGAACGTCGCCGAGGCAGGGTGGAACTCCTGCACGAAGCCGTCGATGTCGCCGCGCATGCCGCGCCCGTTGAGGAACCAGTCGTAGGACCCTGCGTTGTAGATGGCCGCGAACGTCCCGATCTCGGTGGCCTTGATGTTGAGGTCGATGTTGATCGCCTTCATCTGCTGCACGAGGAGTGCTGCGACGCTCGGATAGTCCTGCAGGCTGACGATCGTCATGTTGACCGAGAAGCCCTTCGACGCGCCGGCGTCCGCCATCAGCTTCTTGGCCGCCGGCAGGTCGTACTTCGCGTACTTGTTCTTCAGCTCGGCCGGCGTGAGCGGCCAGGGGCCGTACCCGGGCGGGACGTACGAGGTGAATGCGGCCTCACCGCTGTAGACGGTGTTGATGATCTGCTGACGGTTGATCGCGAAGTTCACCGCGCGCCGGACACGGACGTCCGCCCACGGCTCGTTTCGGCCGGGCTTCAGCGTCATCTGCAGCTCGCGGAAGGCCGCGTTGAGGTTGCTGATCACCTGCAGGCTGCTGTCGTTGCGCAGCGACCGGGCCGCATCGACCGAGAGCGTCGCGAGGTCGATCGCACCTGCCCGCAGGGCGGCGATGCGAGCCTGCTCGTCGGTCATGACCTTGAGCGTGATCGCATCCATGTACGGCTGCCCCGACTTCCAGAAGTTCTGGTTCGCTACGTACTCGACCCGGTCGAGCGGGTTGAAGCCGACCATGCGATAGGGTCCGGTGCCGATCGCGTTCCGACTGACGTTGATCTGATCGTAGAGCCCTTCCGGGACGATCGGCGAGTAGCGCTGCCACGCGAAGAAGCCGAGCAGGCGGGCATCGGGTGCGCTCATTCGCATCCGCACCTGGTACTTCGAGACGACCTCGGCCCCGAGCAGCGTCGCGGGCACGTTCGCAGCGACAGCCTGGCTGCCGGGCGGCGGCACCTTGAGCATCTTCTCGACGGAGTACTTGACGTCCTCGGCCGTCAGCTCCTTGCCGTTGTGGAACTTCACGCCCTTGCGCAGGTTGAACAGGATCGCGGTCTTGCTCTCGACCTTCCACGACGTGGCGAGCGCCGGCTTGATGTTCAGCCCGCGGTCGAACTCCGTGAGCGAGTCGTAGGCGAACTCCTTGCCCCACATGGCAGCGCCGGGCGCCATGCCGTACGGAGCGACCGCGACCGGGTCGGACTCGAGGCCCATCACGAGCCTGCCACCTCGGCGAATCTTCGGTGTCGCAGCCTTCGCCTTGCGTCCTGCGGTGGCGCTGCCTGCGAGCGATCCTGCCGCGACAGCGCCCGCGCCGATGACACCGGCCTTCGCGAGCAAGTCGCGTCGCTTCATCTGTCCCGTTGCGTCCACGGGGCCTTGTTCCTCCGACATTGACTACCCTCCCTTTTCCTCTGAATGGGCCGAGCGAGCGTGCGGTCGGCTCTGGTCGTGTGACGAGAAACGACACCGTCGAGAACTACGACGGCCGGTGCGGTCGAAAGTTATGGAACTGGGTGGAATCGATTCAGGAATCGGTTGTAGGATCGACCATCCGCGCCCTGATGTCAAGCTGCGTCGCCCGACGAATTCGCGCCGAATTCGCTCGTACCGGGCTCGGCGATCAGTACGCGGTGGCGGTCAGGTCGACCATCGTGCCCGTCACCAGTCCCCCGAGGCCACTCGCCGTGAGCAGCGTGTACCGAGCAACGTCCTCGGGTGGGGGCAGGTGGCCGAGGACGTTCATCGCCCTGACCTTCTCACGGTATGCCTCGGGGAGGGAGCGCTGCATCTCCGAGTCGAGCGAAGGGGGCGAGAGCGCGAAGACCCGGATGCCGAAGCGGCCGTACTCGCGCGCGACCGCTTTCGTGAGCACGATCAGGCCGGCCTTGCTCATGCCGTACGCGCTGACCGTTGCAACTCCGCCCGAGACGCCGGCGGTCGAGACGACGTTCACGATCGCAGGAGACGTGCCGTGCTCGAGGTACTCGAAGCTCTCCTGCATGATCAGGGCCGGTGCGCGGAGGTTCACCTCCCACGCCGAATCGAGCTCGTCCAGCGAGAGCTCCCTGAATTCCTTGCGCACGAGCGTGGCGGCGTTGTTGACCACGATGTCGAGGCCCCCGAGCAGGCGGGCAGCGTCGTGCACGAGCCGACGGCACGCTGCCGGATCGCGCAGGTCGGCCGAAAGCCGGTGCGCGGCCTGCGGGAGCTCGGCATCGTCGATTCTCGGACTCCGTCCCGCAGCGACGACGGCTGCACCTCGGTGGTCGGCCTCGACGACGAGTGCCTGTCCGAGCACGCCCGCGGCGCCGGTGACGAGGATGCGGCGCCCCGAGAGCCACCGCTCGTCCTCCGCCGGGACGCGAGGGTCGGCGCCTCTAGCGGGCAAGCCAGCCTCCGTCCACCGGCAGGACGATGCCGTGCACGTAGTCGGACGCGGGAGCGGCAAGGAAGACCGCGGCCCCGGCGAGATCGGCCGGAACGCCCCAGCGGCCGGCGGGCAGGCGCCCAAGGACGGCCTCGCTTCGCGCAGGGTCGCTCTCCCAGATGTGACGGTTGAGCCCGGTCTTGACGTAGCCCGGAGCGATCGCGTTGACGTTGACGCCGTGCGGAGCCCACTCGTTCGCGAGCGCCTTCGTGAGTTGCGCAACGCCGCCCTTCGAGGCGGCGTACGCGGCGGCACGGAACCCGCCCTGGAAGCTCAGCATCGAGGCGATGGTGATGATCTTGCCATGACCCCGGGGGACCATGAGCCCGCCGGCGAGCCGGCAGAGCTCGAAGACGGACGTGAGGTTCGTCTCGAGCGTGTCGTCCCACTCCGCGAGCCCGAGCTCGAGCGCCGGGCCGGCGTGGAGCGTGCCGTGGCATGCCACGAGCACGTCGAGGCCGCCCAGAGCCTCGACCGACTCCTCGAAGCCACGCCGAAGCCCGTCGCGGTCCGAGAGATCGGCGCGGACGGCGACGCCGCCCACGCTCGCAGCAGCGTCCTCGACAGAGGCCGAGCGCCCGAGCACGGCGACGGTCGCACCCGCTGCCGCCAGACCGACGACGATCCCCTGGCCGATTCCGCCGCTGCCGCCGGTGACGAGAGCCCGTCGGCCAGACAGCCCGAAGAGTGAGTCCGTGCTCATCGCGCCCGAAGATAGTCGACGTACTGGCCGACGAGGGCGCGTTCGTCGGCCTCCGGGGCGAGCTGGCCGAGCTCGACGGCGAGGAGCGCGCGAGGGCAGGCGTCCAACACGGCGTCGATCGGGATCACGCCCTCGCCGGGCGCGACCGAGCATGGCCCCGCGGCCGGGTCGTCCCAGGTGCCGGCGCAGTCCTTCACGTGCACGATCTCGATTGCAGGAGCGAGGCGTCGCGCGGCTGCCGCAACGTCGTCGCCCACACGGAGCGCGTTGGCGGTGTCGAAGCACACGGACAGGTCACCGCCGACCTGCTGCAGCAGTACCTCGAGCTGCGCCGCAGTGAGGTCACCGTGGTTCTCGAGAGCGAGGCGCACTCCGTGGCCGTGTGCCGCGGCGCACGCCTCGCGCAGCATGCCCACGACGAGGTGGGTGTCCCGCCCGCGATGGGCAGGCCCGCCGACCACGATGCGCATCACCGGGAGGCCCAGGCACGCCGCGTGTGGGAGCCAGGCGAGCAGATCGGCGAGCGCTTCCGGGCGGTCGCCGAAGGCAAATCCGTCGGGCGCCCCCCAGGAGAGGCCGAGTGCGAGCTCGCCTGCTTCGGCGATGTATTCGTCCGGCTGCGAAGGTGTCTGGCGCACCGAGAAGGGACGTCTCGAGCAGGGCGAAGTCGAGGCGGAGCCGGTGCGCTTCACGCACGACGTCGAGTGATCCGCGGGTGAAGACGTCCGATGGCGGCGATTCGCCGGGGCGCGTTTCGCCGAGAAGCCGGTGGTAGGCGTAGCTGTCCACGCCGACGCACCCGGGCATCACACTCCTCCGCCGGTGCCGTCGAGCCGCCGGGCTCCTTCGGCTCGCGTCGGTGGAGGCTCGCCGTCCCCACCCCAGGCGTGCCATTGCGCAGCGGAGAGCGGGGCGTCGGGATCCAACTCGAGACCGTCCGGTGCCACGGGCCGGCCGGACACGGCGAGCAGCTGAACCGCGGTGAATGCCGGGTGCCCCGCCGGCACGTCCACGATCCACGCGAGCGGCACGCCCTCCGCGAGGAGGCTCCGCTGAAAGCGCTTTGTCTCGTCGGCGTCGCACCAGATCTGCTCAGGCGATCGGCGCGTCGCGAGCGTCCAGGCCGCGAGCGCGCCCGCCGCCTCGCCGATGTTCCACTCCACGGGATGCAGTCGGTAGCAGCCGTTCGTGATGTGGGTCGTGCCGATGTTCTTCCCCGCGGCAGCGAGGTTCGAGACCCCGACCGGAATGAGGGCGCCGAGCGGGATCTGGAACGGGCGCGTCCGCGTGCTGACGCCGACGTCCTCGGGGCCCGAGCGGTGGATGTCGATCGGATACCAGCCGATCCCGACCGAGTCCGCGAAGGGGGCAGCCCGCGGTCCGGGGACGATCTCGGCGGAGACGTCCTGCTCGACCACCGTCCGGAGCGCACGGATGCGCCGGGCCTCGCGGATGTACGGGTGCTTTGACAGGCCGTCGGCGGTGCCCATCACGTCCGGTCGCAGGCGCAGCTCCGGGGCGCCGATCCGGTCAGCCGTCGCCGGTGCCGCCGTCTGGAGCCAGTAGAGGAAACCGAGGCTGACGCGCTTCGCGTCCTGCAGGGCCGCAGCGGCGCGCGTCGCGGGCACGTCGAGAACGGTGTCGTCGCGGTAGTCGTTCCCCGGCCAGTTGAACATCGTGATGTCCCTCGGCGAGACGCCGGGCAGCTCGGCAGCGTCGATGAGCCTGCGGTACGTCCACAGTGGGCCTTTCGTGCCGGGCATCTGCTCGAAGACGCGGTAGTCGAGCCAGCCGCTCTCCTCGCCGTAGATCTCGCCGCCGTGGACCTCGATCGTCAAGCTGTACGGCTGGGCATCCCGGTACTGCTCGAACTTCTCGGGTCGCGCGATTGCGTGCGCGGAGCCCGCCGCCGTTCTCTCGAGAGCGAAGGTATACGTGAGGCTCTGGACGCAACGCGCCTTCGGCTCCTCGGGCTGAGCGTGCGGCTCGCCGGTCTCGGAGACCGTTTCCGCTCCTACCCGATACGCGATCCCCGCGAGCGGGAGAATGTCGCCGAGCTCGGTGGCGTCGATCACGAACTCCGGCCGGAAGCGCGTGAGGCGATGGCGCTCGAGGTCGAGCGTTGTCACGCTCGCAATCGCGTCGCCGGAGACGACGACGGCGACCGACTTCGTCCGCAGGAACACCCGGGCGTGCCCCGACTCGATGAACGGGGAGAGAAGCCCCATCAGCACCTCTGCGCCGACGGCGGGCTCGAAGGCGAGGGCCGAGACCCAGCACGAGCCCGGGTTGCCCCGCTCGGGGTCGGCGAGGCCGAGCCTGCCGTAGTGAGAGCGGATCGCCTGACGGAGGCCGTAGTAGCTCGAGGTTCCACCGAAACGCTCGATCAGATCGTGCTCGTCGAGCGCCGAGACGCCCTGCGAGGTCAGCTGCCCTCCGAGCCAGTCGGTCTCCTCGGTGAGGCAGACTCGTCGCCCTCGACGGGCTGCAGCGAGCGCAGCGGCGACTCCTCCCGTGCCGCCGCCGACGACCAGGACCTCGCACTCGATCTCGTCCGGCTCGACCGAGTCCGGCACCCGAACGACCGCGACCGCCGGATCGCCGCTTGCCGGAACCCGGCTGACGTCGACGATCTCGTCGAGCGCGCGCTCGTTCCCGCCCGGTCGCACGGCCTCAGCCATCGGGGAGTGCCGACGAGAGGAAGCGAACCGCGTTGTCGTGAAGCACGCCGTTCCTCCGGCCCGTGCTCCAGCCGCGCGCCGCCATCGCGTCGGCCAGCCGGGGAAAGTCCTCCGGGCCACGCAGGTCTTCGACGGCCGATGCGAGGGTGACTCCCTCGGGCATGTCGGTGTCCTTCAGGAGGCGGGGACGGAGAGCCACCCGCAGCGCCGCCTCCGCCGATTCCTCGGCCGGCACGTAGATCGGGCAGCCCTGCAGGCGAACGCCACCTGCCTGGAGTTGCCCGAGCCAGTGCGCGCCGAACGGATTCGGCTCGTCGCTCGCGATCAGCAGCTCCTGCAGGAGATCGAGGTGGAGATCCGCGACGGCCTCCAATCAGGACCTCCCTATGGTCTGCTCGGGCGGCGTGTCACCGCGTGTCCAGACGTAGACCGTGTCCTCGAGTGCCTCTACCCCGCAGTGCTCTTCGTGGCGGGGAAAGTGACCGATGTCGCCCGCCCGATACTCGATCTCTTCGCCTGCGTTGCGCAGGATGCACCGCCCCTCGAGCATGAAGACGTACTCGTCGTACGGATGGCTGTGCAGCCTCGCGCGCATGGGGCCCTTGGCGACCTTCACGACGCCCCAGCCCTGCGTCTCGGGGAGCTCGACGTCCGCGGCGGCGATCCTGTTCCCCATCTCCCGGCCTCCTTCCCTCCGTTTCGACGTGGGCGACTCAGGCACAGAACGGTGCGTCGGCGTGCCAACGCGTGAACGCCGGGATCTCGCCCCGGCTCAGCGCATCGCGTGCCTCGTACCACATCTCCGCCCACACGGCCGGATCCCGCAGCACCCGCTCGGGATGCGCCTCGCTTCGCGCGAGGAAGCTCGGGAAGTGGGGCCGCCCGCTCGGCTGGCCGGCCGGCTGGTAGCGGAGATCCATGCTGATTCGAACACTGTTCTCGCTCGTGTTGTCGAGCGAGCCGTGGACGAGGTTCTGCCCGAAGAAGAGCACGCTGCCCGCCCGCATCGGCAGCGCCACGGCGTCGTCGAGTGTGAGGAGGTGCTCCGGAATGCCGGTCTGCGGCTCGGTCGGGCAGTGGTCGTAGAGGGGCAGCCGATGGCTCCCGGGAAGCACCTGCATGCAGCCGTTCTCCTCGTCTGCATCGGTGACCGCGACCCAGCACGAGAGGATCGTCGAGCTGTCGGCCTCGGGCAACAGCACGCCGAGATCCTGGTGCAGCGGCACCCGTGCTGCGAGGTAGCTGCGAGCACGCTCGGGCCCGAGCAAGCGCCCCGGAGGCTTCATGCGCACGTGCTGAACCGGGTTCGAGACCAGTTCGGGTCCGAGGAAGCCCTCGACGACGTCGAGCAGGCGGTCGTGCGTCAGCAGGTCGAAGACGGCGGGGCCGACGTGGAGCGGGGTGTCGGGGGTGATGTCCTTCTGCGGCAGGCTGATGTCGAAGGGCTGGTGGAAGCTGCTCCCGGTCTCGCCGCACAGGGCGAGCAGCCGTTCGGTGAACGGCAGCCCGGCGTAGGTCGACCGAACGGCACCCTCGGCCACGAGGGGCCGGGCGATCCCGTCGAGAATGTCGTTCCACTCGTCGTAGATCGAAGCGAAATCGGCCTCGGCGTCGAAGACGTCCGCGACGACGACATAGCCGTCCTCGGCGAGTTGGGTGCGGGCGTCCGAGGTGGTCAGCGTCATCGAAAGCATCTCCCTGGCATCGGTTCCAGCCATTCTACGCTGCGGCCGGGGGCTGTGGTAGGTTTGCCTGGAATCGACCCTGGAATGGGTTCTGGAACAACTACCAGCACACGGCCGGTGATCCGATGAGCACGACGACGCTGACGATGAGCGAGGCGATCAGGGAGGCCCTCCGGGAGGCCCTCGACCGGCCCGAGCCGATGATGATCGTCGGCCAGGACATCGGCCCCTACGGTGGTGCGTTCGGCGTCACACGCGGGCTCTCCGAGGTGTACGGCGAGGAAATCATCCGTGACGCGCCGCTCTGCGAGTCCGGCACCGTCGGCTACGCGATCGGGCTCGCGATCACGGGCGTGCGGGCCGTGTGCGAGATCGAGTTCTTCGACTTCGTGGGCGTCGCGATGGACCAGATCTTCAACCAGGCGGCGAAGCTGCACTACTTCACGGGCGGCAAGCTCACCGTGCCGCTCGTGATCCGGACGCCCATCGTCTCCCGGATGGGGATGGGCCCGCAGCACTCCCAGAGCCTCGAGTCGTGGTTCATGCACGTTCCCGGTATCAAGATCGCCATTCCCTCGAACGCGGCGGACGCGTACGGGCTCCTCAGAACGGCGCTCAGCGACAACAACCCCGTGCTCTTCGTCGAGAACGTTCGTCTCTACGGTCGGCGTGCGGAGGTCGAGACCGGGGGGCCCGCGATCCCGTTTGGCAAGGCGCGCATCGCACGCGAGGGGACGGACGCCACCGTCGTCGCGCTGTCGGGGATGGTCGACGAGGCGCTGACCGCGGCCGATCGACTGGCCGAGCAGGGGATCTCCGTCGAGGTGATCGACCCTCGCACGCTCGCGCCGCTCGACATGGACACGATCATCGGCTCGCTGCGCAAGACGATGCGGCTCGCTGTCGCGCACGACGCCCACCGCACCCTCGGTGTCGGAGCGGAGATCGCGGCACGGTGCATGGAAGAGGCCTTCGACTACCTCGATGCTCCCGTCGAGCGGGTCGCCTGCAAGGATCTGCCGATCCCGTGCACGCCTGGCGGAATCGAGGCGGTCTATCCGAGCGCCGACGACGTCGTCGCCGCCGTCGAGCGGCTCGTCGCATGACGAGCGTGACTCTCGCCCAGCTCTCCATCTCGATGGAGGACGGCAAGGTGACGAAGTGGCTCGTCGAGGACGGCGCCCGCGTCTCGCTCGGGCAACCGGTCGTCGAGGTCGAGACGGACAAGGCAACGATCGAGGTCGAGGCACCGGCCGACGGCCACATCCGGATCATCGCTGCCGAGGGCGACGTGGTCGTCGTCGACGGCGTCCTCGCCGAGCTCGATGCGGCCGCAACCCCACCGGAGGGCACGGGTGACGCGCCGCCGATCACGCCGGCCCGGCCCGAGGCTGAGGCGCCGTCCATCACATCGCACACGCCGGCCGCCCCGCGCGTCGGCCGTGACGGGCCTATTGCGTCCCCGGCTGCGCGGCGCCTCGCCCGAGAGGAGGGGGTCGACCTGGCCTCCCTCCGCGGATCGGGCCCGGGAGGGCGCATCGTCGCGCGCGACATCGACGCGACACTTCCTGCCCCGGGCGTCCCGGCGCCGCCCGCGGCTGTCGCGTCGAGCGACCGTCTCCGAGACGCGGTCGTGCGGAACATCACGGCGAGCTGGCAGCAGATCCCGCATGTTCACATCGGCGGCGAGCTCGTCGCCGACGGTCTCGTCGCTGCCCGCACGGCGCTCGGGCCCGGCGAGCCGACACCGACGGTCACCGATCTCCTCGTGTTCGCGCTCGCCCGTGCGCTCGTCGACGTGCCGGAGCTGAACGGCGTTCGTCACCCCGACGGCTCGGTCGTCCGTGAGTCGTCGGTCAACCTCTCTCTCGCCGTCGCCACACCAGACGGCGTCGTCGCCCCGGTGATCCGGGACGCCGCGACGCTCTCGCTCTCGGCGATCGGCGCCGAGCGCAGGCGGCTCGTCGAGGCGGCCCGGAGTGGCACGATCGAGGGGCGCGACCTCGTGGGGGGTACGTGCACGCTGTCGAACCTCGGCGCCCACCCGGTGGACTTCTTCGCGCCCGTCGTCTCCGGCCCGCAGGTCGCGATGGTCGCGACGGGCCGGGTCGCGGAGCGCGTCGTCGCGGTCAACGGCTGGGTCGCCGTCCGGTCGCGCATGTGGGCCAATATCGCAATCGACCATCGCGCCGCGGACGGCGAGGCCGGCGGTCGCCTCCTCGCTGCCCTCGAGCAGCGGATCGCGGCGCTCCCGGGAGGAACACGATGACGATCGCCCCAGTCCCCGTCGACGAGGCCGTCCCCGGCCCACGCCCGGCAACGCTCGACGATGCGGCGCTGCTCTCGCTGTACCGCGACATGATGCGGGTTCGTGCGTTCGAGGACGAGGTGATCGACGCCTTTGCCAAGGGCCTCATCCCCGGGTCTACCCATCCGTGTATCGGTGCGGAGGCGATCAAGGCCGGTGCCATCACGGCGCTTCGGCCCGACGATCTCGTGTTCGCGACGTACCGTGGTCACGGCGAGGTGTTGCTCAAAGGAGTCGACCCCGTCGGCATGATGGCCGAGTTGATGGGCCGCGCGACGGGAGTCTGCAAGGGCAAGGGAGGCTCGATGCACCTGTCCGAGCCGTCGGTCGGACTCATCTCCACAAATGCCATCGTGGCCGGCCATATCCCCATGGCCGGCGGGGCTGCGCTCTCCTGCCGGTTCCGAAAGACCGGGCAGGTCGTGCTCTGCTTCTTCGGCGACGGAGCGTCGTGTGAGGGCGAGTTCTTCGAGGCGATGAACATGGCCATGCTGTGGAAGGTCCCACTCGTCTTCATCTGCGAGAACAACGGCGTCGCGATCTCGGTGCCGACGTCGAAGAGCCAGGCGACTCAGGACATCGCGGACCGAGCGATCGGCTTTGGCATGCCGGCGACGATCGTCGACGGCAACGATGTGCTGGCCGTGCGCGACGCCGTCGCCGAGGGCGTCGCCAGGGCCCGCGCAGACGCCGGGCCGACCTTCGTGGAGTGCAAGACGGTGCGCTGGGAACGGCACTCGGCCTTCTCCGCAGGCGGAAGCGACCCCGTCGAGCAGCGACTCGCGTGGCAGCGCGTCGACCCGATTCCGCGCTTCCGGAAGTCGCTCCGCGCCTGGGACGTCGCGACCGATGCGCAACTCGACGCGATCGACGAGGAGATCCTGGAAGAGATGCGCAACGTGCGCGAGAAGGCTGAACGGGCGCCGTTTCCGACGCCCGAGTCCGTCTACGACGATGTGTACGCGCCGTAGCGCGGCGTACAGGCACTAAGGGAGGGATCTGAGTGAGTGCAGATGTGGGTCGGAGGCGCGGTCGCGCCAGCATGCGCGAGGTCGCCGAGAGCGCCGGGGTGGCGATGTCCTCGGTCTCACGCGTCCTCTCGGGCCACCCCGACGTGAGCCCCGCGATGACGGAGCGAGTCATGAGGGCGGTCGCCGACCTCGACTACGAGCCCGACATGCTCGCGCAGAGCCTCCGTCGTCAGGCGACGCTCACGATCGGGTTCGTCGTCGGGGACATCTCGAACCCCTTGTTCTCCGAGATCGTCACGGGTGTCGAGTCGACGCTCCACCTGAACGGGTACTCGATGCTCCTCACGAACTCGCTCGGTGATCCCGCCATGGAGGCCGCCCACATCCGCCTGCTCTCGCAACGGCGGGTCGACGGTCTCGTCATCTCCGTTCTCGACGAGACGCACCCGGAGACGATCGCCAGGCTGGAGGAGCTCGAGATCCCCGTCGTCGTGCTCGACCGAAGCCTGCCGACGGAGATCCCGGTCAGTCGCGTGCTCTCCGACCACCGCAGCGGAATGAACGCCGCGGTGACCCACCTCCTCGACCTCGGGCACCGGCGCATCGCTCTGATCGGCGGCACGGGCGTCCGGCCCGCCCTCGAGCGGCGCGCGGGTCTCGTGGACGCGTTCGCGGCTCGCGGCCTTCCACCCACCTACCTGGTCGACGAAGGGTCGCTCGCCGTCGAGCACGGCACGGCGGCGATGCACCGACTCCTCGCGCTGCCAGAACCGCCTACCGCTGTCATCGCCGGCGGCAACCAGTTGATGCTGGGAGCGCTCCGCGTCGTCGCCGAGCGGGGCATAACCCTCGGAACCGAGCTCTCATTCGTCGGCTGTGACGACATCGCGATCACCGACCTCTTCCAGCCGGCCGTCGCGGTGGTCCGTCGGGACAACTTCGCGATGGGTCGGGCCGCCGCCGACCTCCTCCTCGCGCGGATCCGCAATGGGGCGACGCCCTCGGACGTCGTCCTCCCGACGACGTTCGTCGCGCGGCCGAGTTGCGGGGCGCCGCCGCAGTGATCGCGCTGCGAATGCCGAACGTTGCAGCTCTCGGATGACCATGCGCGCGGGCGTCGGCAGGGTCGATATCACCCCACCGGTGGGGATCCCGGCCGGCGGGTGGGGAAACCAGGCGCATGAGGTATCGGAGGCGAACGACCTCGAGCTCTGGGCGACGGTTCTCGTCGTCGAGGGCCCGGATGGCACGCGTGCCGCCGTCGCAGATGTCGACCTCTGCATCTTCGACGACGAGCAGGCGGCGCGCGCCCGGTCTGCCATTGCCACAGCCGCCGACGTGCCGTTCGACCACGTCGCGGTCGGAACGACGCACAACCACTCGGTTCCGGTCACGCTCGAGCTAGGTGGGGCCTGGATCAGGAAGAACAGGGAGCTCATCGCCCCCTACGTCGAGACGGTGTTCGACGCGGTGGCACGGGCCGCGGCGGAAGCTGCTGCCGCGATGCGCCCGGTGCGCGTCGGTACCGGTCGCGGGTCGTCGCCCCTCGCTGTGAACCGGCGGATGACGACTCCCGACGGGAGGGCCGCGGTCGGTCTCAACCGGGACGGCCCCGTCGACCACACGCTGACCGTCGTCCGCCTCGACGGCGACGACGACCTCCCGGTTGCGACGATCGTCCACTACGCCTGCCATCCGATCATCCTCGGCCCGGACAACACCTCGGTCACGCCCGAGTACCCCGGCATCGTGAAGAGGGTGGTCGAGGCGTCTCTCGGGGGGCACTGCCTCTTCCTTCAGGGGGCATGCGGTGACGTCGGACCGTCGGAGCTGTTCGTCCCCCAGCTCTCGACCTACCGGCGGCTCGGCGCGATGATCGGGCACGAGGCGGCGGCCACCGCCCAGCGTTCGTCGTGGCGCCGGCACCGTCTGCGACTCCGGCAGGGTGAGGAGTCGGCCTGGATCGCCTCGTTCGAGTACGAGCCCGACCAGGAGCCGGACGATGTGGTCGCGGTCTCCCGTGAGCTGATGCCGTTGCCGCTGCGGGACGACCTGGGCGATGCTGCGCTCTGGCGCGCGGAGGCGGAGCGGTGTGAGGAGGCGGCCTACGCCGCGAGGGCAGAGGGTGCTCCACACGAGGAGGTTCGGGAGCTCACGGTGCAGACGAAGTTCGCCCGCATGCGAGCCGAGCGGGGCACGGCTCTCGACGGCCTCGACGCCTACCCGCTGCTCGTGCACGGCATCCGGCTCGGGCCGGTTGCACTCGTCGGCGTCCCCGTGGAGCTGTTCAGCGAGATCGGGACCTCGATCCGCGACACGTCCCCCTTTGCGCACCACCCTCGTTGCGAGCTACTGGAACGGATACCGGAACTACCTCCCGACGGATGCCGAGCGGTCGCGCGGCGGCTACGAGATCGACATCTCGCCGTTCCGGCCCGGAGCGGACGCTCTGGTCACCACCGCCGCAGCGACGGGTGCTGGAGGCACTTCGGTGACCGACCCCCTGCCCCTGCACGAGCGGGCGGTCGTGGTCGACGGTCTCGTCGTCTCCCGCTGGAGTCGCGAGGTGTTCGAGGGGATGCGCAAGGGCGGGATCACGGCTGCGAACTGCACCGTTGCCGTGTGGGAGGGCTTCGAGGAGACGCTGGCGAACGTCGCCGCGCTCCACTCCTTGCTCGACGAGCACGACGACCTCGATCCGCCCTGTCCGCAGCGTCGACGACGTGCATCGAGCGAAGGCGGAAGGGCGTGTCGGCATCGTGCTCGGCTGGCAGAACACGAGCCCGATCGAGGACGACCTGCGGCGGCTCTCGCTCTTCCACGAGCTCGGGCTTCGCATCGTGCAGCTGGCGTACAACACCCAGAACTTCGTCGGGAGCGGCTGCTACGAGTCGCGCGACTCGGGCCTCTCCGACTTCGGGCGGGACGTCGTGGCGGAGCTCAACCGGCTCGGCATCGTGATCGACCTCTCGCACGTCGGGCCCCTGACGGCGCGAGAGGCAGCGCTCGCGTCCGAGCGCCCGGTCTCCTTCACGCACGTATGCCCGTCTGCGCTGAAGCGGCATCCGCGCAACCGGGACGACGAGGAGCTGCGTCTCGTCGCCGAGCGTGGGGGTGTCGTCGGCGTAACCCCGTTTCCGTGGTTCCTGCGGGAGCCGACGCTCGACGCGTTTCTCGACGCGGTCGAGCACGTGATCGGCGTCGCGGGCGAGGAGCACGTCGGGATCGGCACCGACTTCACGGAGGGGCACGGCGACGCGTTCCTCGAATGGATCCTTCGCGACAAGGGCTACGGTCGTCTACTCACGACGACTCCACTGGACGAGCTCCGGATCGTCATGCCCGCAGGGCTCGCCCGGCTCGCGGACTGGCCGAACCTGACGGCGGCGATGGAGGTGCGGGCGTGGTCGGAGGAGAGGATCCTGCGGCTGCTCGGTGGCAACTGGCTCCGGTTCCTCGGCGACGTCTGGGCCCGGCCGCACGATGCGCTCGGAGCTGCAGCGTGACGGGCCAACCGCCAGGGGCTCCGCTCGCCGACGTACGCGTCGTTGCCATCGAGCAGTACGGTGCGGGGCCGTTCGGAACCATGCAGCTCGCCGACCTCGGCGCCGAGGTGATCAAGATCGAGGACCCGACGGTCGGCGGCGACGTCTCCCGCTACGTCCCTCCCTATCGCGTCGGCACGGACTCCCTCTTCTTCGAGAGCTTCAACCGGGGTAAGCGGTCGGTCTCGCTCGATCTGCGGCATCCCGACGCTCGAGCCGTGCTCGAGGATCTCATCCGCGCCTCGGACGCAGTGGTCTCGAACCTGCGCGGCGATCAGCCCGAGAAGCTCCGCATCCGGTTCGAGGACCTCGAGTCCGTCAATCCACGCATCGTGTGCGTCTCGCTCTCCGGATTCGGGACGACGGGGCCGCGTGCGGGCGAGGGAGGGTACGACTACACCGTCCAGGGCCTCGCGGGCTGGATGGCTCTCACGGGTGGCCCCGACCAACCGCCGACGAAGAGCGGGCTCTCGCTCGTCGACTTCTGCGGCGGGTACGTCGCAGCGCTCGCGACGCTCGCGGGTGTCTGGCGGGCGCGTCGCGACGGGCGCGGCTGTGACGCCGATCTCTCCCTCTACGAGACGGCGATCGCGCAGCTCACGTACATCGGCACGTGGGTCGCTTCCCAGGGGTTCGAGCCCCGCCGAATGGACGATTCCGCCCATCAGACGATGGTGCCGTTCCAGGCCTTCGCGACGGCCGATGGGTGGATCATGGTCGCCTGTCCGAAGCAGCGCCTCTGGGAGCGGTTCTGCGTTGCGATCGACAGGCCGGAGCTCCCCGAGGATCCGCGCTTCGCCGACTTCGCCGGCCG
Source organism: uncultured Thermoleophilia bacterium (assembly GCA_963741655.1). Taxonomy (GTDB): domain Bacteria; phylum Actinomycetota; class Thermoleophilia; order Gaiellales; family Gaiellaceae; genus Gaiella. Next base: position 64,940 of record CAVUIQ010000004.1, on the reverse strand, counting down.
CGACCGCAACCGGGACGTTCTCGTTCCCCTGCTCGGAGAAGTCATGGCCGGCCGGTCGACGGACGACTGGCTCGTGCAGTTGGCGGCGCACGGCGTGCCGAGCGCGCCGGTCAACGACGTGGAAGCCGCGCTCGCCGACCCACAGACCGTCGCCCGCGACCTCGTGGTGGAGTACGAGCATCCGACCCTCGGTGCCGTCCGGGGCCCGGCGACGCCGTTCCGCCTCGACGGGGAGAGGCCGACGCCCGCGCGAGGCCCGACGCTCGGCGAGCACACGAACGACGTGCTCCGTGAGCTCTGCGGCTATTCCGAGGATCAGCTCGAGCGCCTTGCAACCGCAGGCGTCTTCGGGTCTACCAGCGAGAAGGAGGAGCAGTGAGCGTGCAGTGGCGAGGACGGTTTCTCGACGACTTCGAGGTCGGCGACACGTATCGGAGCCGTCTCGGAAGGACGATCACCGAGACCGACAACACCTGGTTCACGTGTCTGACGATGAACACGAACCAGATGCACTTCAACCGTGAGTACGCGGCGCGAACGGAGTTCGGCGAGCCGCTCGTCGTCTCGTCGCTCACCCTCGCAGTCGTCGTCGGACTGTCGGTTGCGGACACGTCGGAGAACGCGGTCGCGAATCTCGGCTGGGGCGACATCAAGCTCCCGAAGCCCGTGCTTGCCGGCGACACGCTCTGGGCCGAGAGCGAGGTCACTGCGGTGCGCGAGTCGCGCTCCCGACCGTCGTGCGGGATCGTCTCGATCCGCACGCGCGGGATCAATCAGCGGGCCGAGGTCGTGATCGAGTTCACGCGCAGCTTCATGATCTTCAAGGCGGATGCCCCCGAAGTCGCCGAAGTGTTCCCGGTGAGCGACGAGCCGTGGACTGTTTGAGGTGGATCCAGTCCCCATGAGAATTACCTCGGCCCGTTCGTTTCTCGTCTTCCCGGGCGACGATGACCGCAAGCGTGAGCGCGCTCTCTCGAGCGGTGCCGATGCCGTTGTGCTGGATCTCGAGGACGGAGTCGCTCCGGAAGCGAAGGCCGACGCACGCGCACGGCTCCGAGCGTTTGTCGTTGCTCCTGGGTCCCCGGCCCGCCTCGTCCGTGTGAACGCTCCGTCCGATGCGATCGGGGCCGCCGATCTCGAAGCCGTCGCAGAGCTCGAGGATGTCGCGGTCGTCGTGCCGAAGGCTCGTCTCGAGACGGTGGAGGTCGCCGCTCGGGCGGGACGGCCGCTCATCGCACTCGTCGAGGATGGTGCCGGGGTGCGTGACGTCTACGAGATCGCCGCGCATCCGGCCGTTCTTGCACTCGCGATCGGAAGCGCCGACCTGTCCGCCGCGCTCGGACTCGTCCCGACGGGGGACGGAACGGAGCTCCTCTTCGTACGCTCGCAGCTCGTGATCGCGTCCGCAGCGGCGGGAATCAGGCCGCCGATCGACGGCCCCTGCCTCGACGTGCACGACCCGATCGCGCTCGAGCGTGAGACGCGATTGGCCCGGGGGCTCGGGCTCCGGGGAAGCTCTGTATTCACCCGGGCCAGGTGGCCGGCGTCCATCTGGCGTTTGCTCCATCCGAGGAGGAGGTCGAGCAGGCGCGTCGCGTCGTCGCGGCCTGGGACGACATCGTCGCAGGGGGAAGTGCGGTCGGCGTGGTCGACGGGATGCTCATCGACCTCCCCGTCGTCGAGCGTGCCCGCGCCGTCATCGAGTCGAGTGAAGGGAGCGACTCGGAATGAAGGGTGTCGTCGTTGCTCCGGAGCCGTTCGCGGCCGAGGTCGGGGCGGATGTTCTCAGCGCGGGTGGCAATGCCTTCGACGCTGCGATTGCTGCGGCGTTCGCGCAGACCGTGCTCAATCCCTTCCAGTGTGGCCTCGGAGGCTGGGGCGGTGCCACCGTCTACGACGGGCGCACGGGCGTCGTCGAGGACCTCGCGTTCCCTGCCCGCATCGGCTCGGGGATGAGCCCTGACATGTGGGTCGACGACCTGCAGGGCTACACGGACGTCTGGAACTACGCGCTCTTCGAAGACCGTCGCAACATGATCGGATACACCGCCGTGATGACTCCGGGCACCGTTGCCGGGCTCGGCGCGCTTCACGCCCGCTACGGGTCGAGGCCGTGGGCGGAGTTGCTCGAGCCCGCCATCGCCTGGAGTGAGGGCGGATTCGCGTGGCCGGAGTACGTCGCGATGTACTGCCGGATGCCGTACATGCCCGGTCTGCCGCACCCGTGGGACAAGTACTGCTCCACGCCCGAGGCGCGAAGGCTCTTCATGCGCAGCGACGGGAGCATGCTCGAGCGGGGAGACGCCTACCGGAACCCCGATCTGGCCGAGTCGCTCCGTGCGATCGCCCGGAACGGCGCCTCCGAGTTCTACACGGGCGCCCTGGCCGAGGCGGTCATGGCCGATTTCGAGCACAACGGCGCCTTCGTCACGCGCGAGGACATGGCCGCGTACACCGAGCGCTGGTCGCCGCCGCTCGAAGGCTCCTACCGGGGCCTGCGCGTGTCCACCTCGAACCTTCCGGCCGGCGGCATCATCCTCCTCCAGATGCTGAAGGTGCTGGAGCGGTTCGAGCTCTCGGCGCTCGAGCACAACGGGCCGGAGCACGGCTTCCTCCTCTCGGCCGCGCTCGCCTGGGGCGGCGTGACGCGGTTCAACTACCTGAGCGATCCCGAGCACAACGACGTCCCGGTCGAGCGGCTTCTCTCGGACGCCCACGCCGACGAGGTCGCCGCCCGGATCCGCGCCGGCGAGCTTCCCGATGCCGTCGCGCTCGGGAAGCCGAACGGAACGACGCAACTCGTCGTCGTGGACGAGGAGCGCAACTGCGTCAGCCTGACGCACACGCTCACGAGCTGCAGCGGCGTCGTCGTCCCCGGCACCGGCTTCACGTGGAACGACTGCGTCGCCCTCATGGATCCCGTGCCGGGTCGGCCGAACTCCTACGTCCCCGGGCGTGCGAGGGCAAGCGCGCTCGCGACGACGATCGTGTTCCGCGACGGCGAGCCGTGGCTCGTGCTCGGCGCCCCCGGCGGCTGGTCCGTCACGTCGGGCATCCTGCAACAGATCGTCAACGTCGTCGACTTCGGGATGTCGCCGGTAGAAGCGGTCGTTGCGCCGCGGTTCCACAGCGAGGGCTCACCGGTCTTCTGCGAGCAGCGGATACCCAGGCGGACGGTGCAGGCTCTCCGCGACCGGGGTGTGCCGCTCGAGCAGAGCCTCTACAACTACCACGCGTCGTTCTCTCGCCCGCAGACGGTGATGCTCACCGGGGCGGGATACGAGGCCGCGTCGGATCCTCGCTCGGACGGCGGGGCCGCGATGTTCTCGGTGGCGTGAGTCGCGTCGGCGCGTCTCCTTCACACGCGACGCTGCGAGACGTCCGTGCGCGGCGCCCGGTCAGGGACGGGTCCCGTGCCTGACGCCCGCGCCGATCCTCCGCTTGCGGGCGTTCGCGTCGTAGCCGTCGAGCAGTACGGCGCCGGCCCCTGGGCCACGCTGCAGCTCTCGGATCTCGGCGCCGAGGTGATCAAGATCGAGGATCCTGCGAGTGGAGGCGACGTGGGACGCTACGTGCCGCCGTTCCAGGAGGGCGAGGACAGCCTGTTCTTCGAGACCTTCAACCGAGGGAAGCTGAGCGTCTCCCTCGACCTTCGCTGTGATGCAGGCCGGGCGGTCTTCGCCGACCTCGTGGCGGCGTCCGGCGTGGTCTTTTCGAATCTGCGCGGCGATCTTCCCGGTCGCCTCGGCCTGGACTACGCGTCGCTCGGAGTCGTCAACCCACGGATCGTCTGCTGCTCCCTCTCGGGGTTCGGCGCGACCGGGCCGCGCGCTGCGGAGCCGGGCTACGACTATCTCGTTCAGGGCCTCGCGGGGTGGATGTCGCTGACGGGCTCCGCCTCCGGCCCACCGGCGAAGAGCGGGCTCTCGCTCGTCGATCTCTCCGCTGGATACGCGGCGGCGATCGCGATTCTGGCCGGCCTCCGGCGCGCCGAGCGCGACGGGGTCGGGTGCGATTGCGATATCTCCCTGTTCGAGACAGCGTTGCACGAGCTCTGCTACGTCGGGACGTGGGCCGCCACGGCCGGGTACGTGCCGGAGCGCCTCGACGACTCGGCGCATCCTTCCATCGTGCCGTTCCAGAACTTCCCGACGGCTGACGGCTGGATCGTGATCGCCTGTGCGAAGGAGCACTTCTGGCGCTCGCTCTGCGACACCCTCGAGCGTCTGGACCTTCTCGAGGACGAGCGGTTCGCCGACTTTGCTGCCCGTCTCGCCCACCGCGAGGCACTCGTCACGATCCTCGTCGCCGAGCTCGCCCGGCGGTCTGCGCGCGAGTGGGTCGAGCTGCTCGGTGCCGCAGGTGTTCCCTGCGCCGTCGTGAACGACGTGGCCGCAGCACTCGCTGAACCGCAGGTCGTGGCGCGCGAGATTCTTGTCGAGATCGAGCATCCGCACCTCGGAACCGTGCGTCAGATCGCGTCACCGCTGCGGGTCGACGGTGCCCGGCGGGACTACGAGCGGGCGCCGTTCCGCGACGAGCACCGGACCGACGTCCTTCGCCGGGTCTGCGGATACACCGACGACATGATCGACGGCTACGCCGGCGACGGCGCGTTCGGCGAGCCCGGCTAGGATCCCGCGCTCTCGTTCGCCGTCCGGGCGCTGCGGGCTCTCGACGATCGACCGAAGAGGAGGACGAGAGCGCCCGTGCCGGCGATCAGGATCGCCATCGCTCCGGCAACGGTGAAGGCGAGCCGCGTCCCCCCGTGCTCCGTGAGCGAGCCTGCAATCAGCCCGCCGAGTGGAGCGCCGCCCATGAACCCGAAGAAGTAGAGGCTTGCCGCGCGGCCGCGCAGGTGGTCCGGCGCCGCAAGCTGGAGCGTCGCGAGCGAGCTCGAGCCCCAGAGGATGTAGAAGATGCCGATCAGGTAGAGCAGCACGCAGACGACCGGGAGCGAGTCCTGACGTGCAAGGACGAGTTGGAGGCCTCCGAAGCCGATCGCGCCGCCGAGGACGAACAGCAGCCGCGTTCGCCCCACGGTTGCAAGGATCAGTGCACCGGTGAGCGCCCCGGCACCGAAGACGGATGCGATCAGGCCGAAGGTCTGCGCACCGGAGTCGAGCGTGAGCCGAGCGACGAGGGGCAGGAGCACGTCGAAGTTGAACGAGAACGTGCTGACGAGAATGAGGGTGAAGAACGTGACGGCGACACGCCGACTGCTGACGGCGTAGCGGAACGTCTCACCGACACCTGCCAGGATCCCCGGGAGCGGCGTCGTGCGCGGGGGGCGCGGCGCGAGCCGGATCGCGAGGATTGCGACGATCACGATCGCGTAGCTGACGGCGTTCAGGCCGAACGCGACGCCGGGGCTGAATGCGGCGACGACGATGCCACCGAGGGCGGGGCCGAGGATGCGAGCCGTGGTGCCGAGGCTCGCGCTCAGTGCGATCGCGTTGGTGAGATCGTCGCGTCCGACGATCCGAAACACGAGCGTGTGGCGTGCAGGGGCATTGAGCGCGACGGCGACACCCTGGACGAGCCCGAGGGCGTAGAGCTGCCACGGGGCGACGAGGCCGCTCAGCGCGAGGAAGCAGAGGACGGCGGCCTGGATGCCCAGCACCGACTCACACGCGACCACCATCTTCCGCAGGTCGGACGCTCGGTCCGCGATCGATCCGCCGACGAGGGCGAAGAGCGTCACGGGCAGCGTCTGAACGAGAGCGAGCGCGCCAACCGCGACCGGCGACCCGGTCAGCTCGAGGATGAGCCAGTAGGACGCGATCTGCTGCATCCACGTCCCGATGAACGAGATACCGCTGCCGGCGAAGAAGAGCCGGTAGTTGCGATGGCGGCGCAGGCTGCCGAACGTGCGGTCGCCGAGCGCGGAGAGCGCTGCGACCGGTCTCATCTAGCGCCTCATTCCTAGAGAAGAGCAGCGCGGTCGATCGGCGTGCCGACGACGAAGACGCAGTCGCCCTGCTCGGTGATCGGGATCGCCTTCGTGACGACGACGTAGCCGTCGACGGGCGAGCAGAGAAGCAAGGGCGCCCGATCCGGACGATCGAAGAACCAGAGCCGCCCCACGGGCTCTCCGGCCGAGACCGGGTCACCGGGCTCGAGCATGCCCTCGAAGAGCCCGTCCTCGGGCGAGACCACGATCGTGTCCGGATTGCGGCCGTCCAGGATGATCGCGGGCGGAAGGCCGAGCGAGGCGCGTGTCTGCACCTCGCCCTCCAACACGCCGACATGGCGCAGCACGTTGTTGAGCCCGCTCCAGGCGAGCCGGTGCACGGGAGCCGGGACACGACCGCCGCCGCCGAGCTCGGTCGTGATCACGAGCTTGCCCTGGTTCTCGGCCTCCACGGGCAGCAGGCCCGTCCCGTTGACGTCGATGTAGAGGTAGTGCCAGTCGCTGCACCACGCCTCCATTCCCTCGAGCATCGCCTTCCGTTGCGCGGGGTCGTCGACGACGTGCATGTGCGAACAGGGGAGGAACCACGCCGTGCGTCCGCCGGAGTGCATGTCGATCACGACGTCCGCGAGGGGGAACAGGAAGCGCGTGAGGTAGTCGGCCAGCTGCTCGTTCGGCGGCCCGTCGGGGCGGCCGGGGAACGACCGGTTGAAGTTGGCTCCCGAGGGCCAGTTGCGCGTATTCGCCATCGCAGCGGCCGGGGAGAGGCGGGGGATCACGATCACGCGGCCCGTGACCTGCTCGGGCTCGAGCTCCTGGAGGAGCCGCAGTGCGGCGACCTGGCCCTCGTACTCGTCGCCGTGGTTCCCGGCCAGCACGAGGACCGTCGGCCCGTCGCCGTTTGCGACGCAGCCGACGTGGACGAAGGTGCTCGCCCAGCCCGCGGTGTTCGTGATCTTCGGGAACGCGAGATGCCCGATCTGCTTGCCGGGAGCAGTGAGGTCGATCGAGCAGGAGACGGGAGTGCTCACACGCCCACCTCCGCTCCGCCGCCCGCAGGGCGGGCAGCAGGCACAGTGGCGGAGCTTGCTGCAACGATCATTCCGGGTCTCCCGTTGCAGCAAGCTCCGCCAGGAGCGCCTCGCGGGTGATCGGCTCGCCGACGAACGCGAAGCCCTCGCCCTGCCTGACGAACGCCTGGGCGCGCATGCCGAGGACGAGCCCCGTCCGCTCGGCCGGGACCTCGACCGGCGGCTGCGACGGCGCGTCGAACGCCCAGATGCGCGCGATCGGCTGCCCGCGCTCGACCGTCTCGCCGGGCATCACGAGCGCCTCGGAGATCCCGCTCACGGGTGCCCTCGTCTGGTCCATGAGCCCGCTTCCGAGCTCGGTCACGGTCTCGTCGGCACCCCGGGCGTCGTAGATGCGCGCGGGCGCCAGCCCGAGGGACGCTCGCGTGACGACGTCGCCCTCGAGGACGCCGAAGTGGCGCAGCACGTTCGTCAGGCCGCTCCACGCGAGCTCGTGCACGAATCTCGGGATCAGCCCGGAGCCTCCGAGCTCCGTGGTGACGATCGTCTTGCCCTGGGCCTGGGCGATCGTCGGGAAGTAGTTGTCGCCGGCCGTGTAGAGGAAGTGGATGTCCGAGTTCCAGGCCTCCATCGCCTCGAGCATCGCCTTGCGCTGTGCGGGGTCGTCGACAGCGCACATGTGCGAGCAGGGAGCGATCCACGACCCGCTGCCGCCCGAGTGCATCTCGACGATCATGTCGACGAGGGGGAAGATCGTGGTCGTGAAGTAGTCCGCGAGCACCTCGTCGGGCGAGCCGTCGAGTCGGCCGGGAAACGAGCGGTTGAAGTTCGCACCCGACGGCCAGAAACGCGAGTGTGCCTGTGCCGCCTCGGTCGAGATCGTCGGGATGACGATCAGCCGGCCGGACACCTGCGCGGGCTCGACCTCCGCGAGGAGCCGGCGTGCGGCGATCTGGCCCTCGTACTCGTCGCCGTGCGTGCCGGCCGAGACGAGGACAGCAGGCCCGTCGCCGTTGGCGATCGTGGCGATCGGGATCGAGACGACCGCTCCGTCATCGGTCCCGCGCCGGAGCCGGAGCTCACCGAACTGCTTGCCGTTACCGGCGGAGAGGTCGATCGTGCACGAGACCGGATGGCTCATGCCGTCGTCGGACGTCGCGAGACGGTCACGCTCGCTTGTCCAGGTGCCGGGTCACCGCTGCCTCGGTCGCAACGAGCAGCCGGTCGACGTCCTCGTCGGTGTGCGCGTACGAGAAGTGGCTTCGCTTCAGGTTCAGCGGCAGCTCGAAGATGCCGTCCTGCATCATCTCGCGCCGATAGCCGATGAAGAGGTCGACATCGTTTCGGAGGAGGTCGTCGTAGCTCACGACGGGCCCTTCGAGGAAGTAGGTCACGAAGACGGAGCCGAATCCCGAGACGACCGCCGGCACGCCGATCCGGTCGTACATCGCCTGCAGGCCGGTGCGAGCGCGCTCGCCGAGCCGGAAGACGTGCTCGTGCACCGGCTCACGCTCGAGCTTCTCGATCGTGGCGAGCGCCGCAGCGCTCGTGCCCGGATGGCCGTTGAACGTTCCGGCGAAGAACGCCGGCTGCCCGGGCGTCGTGGAGAAGAGATCCATCAGCTCTGCCTTACCGCCGAGCGCCGACACGGGCCAGCCGTTCGCCATCGCCTTGCCGAGCGTCGTCAGGTCGGGAGTCACGCCCGTGACGGCCTGATAGCCGCCGAGGCCGTGGCGGAAGCCGGTGATCACCTCGTCGAAGATGAGCACCGTCCCGTGCTTCGTCGCGAGCTCGCGCAGCCGCTCGAGGAAGCCGGGCTGGGGGAGGACTGCGCCGATGTTGTGAGGGATCATCTCGAGGATGATCGCGGCGACGTCGTACTGCTCGAGGGCCTTCGCGACCTCGTCGGCGTCGTTGAAGCGGCAGACGATGGTCGACTCGATCGCCTCGGGCGACATCCCGCCCGAGATCGGATCCTTGCTGCCCACGCGCTCGGCGGGGGAGATCACGTTCATCGCGACCGAGTCGTGCCACCCGTGGTAGCAGCCCTGGAACTTGATCACGTGGCGGCGACCGGTTGCGGTCCGTGAGACGCGCAACGCGTGGAAGGTCGCCTCGCTGCCCGTGCAGGTGAGCAGGACCTTCTCGAGCGACGGCACGTTCGCGACGAGGCGCTCCGCGAGCTCGACCTCGACCCGCGTGACGCCGATGCCCATCAGGTCGAGCGAGCGCCCGGTTGCAGCGACGGCCGCCTCGACGTCGGGATCGTTGTGGCCGAGCAGCGGTGGGCCGAACGCGGAGTGGTAGTCGGTGAAGACCTTGCCGGTCGCGTCGGTGAACGTCGAGCCGCCCGTGGCCGTGATCACCATGTCCTCGAGACCCGGAACCTGACGCTGACCGCTGTTCACGCCTCCGGGGATCACCGCCGCGGCGCGGGCGACCAGGTCCGATCCTGCAATCTGCGTCGAGCTCATCTCTCGCTCCTTCGTCTCGTTCGGTCGAGTCGGGCCGGTTCAGCCGACCCGGAGGCTCTCCAGCACGTCCTCGTCGAGGTCGACGCCGAGGCCAGGCGTCGTCGGTACCGCGACGTAGCCATCCGCCTCGATCGGCAGGCGCTGAACGGTCAGCGTCTTTGCGATCGGCGTGTCGGCGACGCAGTACTCCTGCCAGATCCCGTCGGGCATCACCGCGTTGCAGTGCAGCGAGGCGGCCTTGATGATGCCGCTCTTCCAGGCGTGCGGCACCGTCGCGACGCCGCGCGAGTACGCGAGCTCCGCGATGCGGAGCGTCTCGGTGATGCCGCCGCAGCGCGTCACGTCGGGCTGCACGAGGTCGACGTGGGCGCGGTCGATCAGCTCCCGGAAGCCCCACCAGGTTGCGTCCTGCTCGCCCGCGGTGATGCGGAGGTCGACCGTGTCGGCGAGCTCGGCGTACGCCTCGTACTCGTCCGGCTCGAACGGCTCCTCCATCCAGTAGATCCCGAGCCGCTCGTACTCGCGCGCGACCTCGATCGCCGTCGCCGCGTCCGCGACGTAGCCGAGACCGGAGTCGATCATGATCTCGACGCCGTCACCTCCGGCGGCCTTGGCGGCCGCGGCGAGCGCGACGTCGAGCTCGGCGTCCTTGCCGAGCGGCCCCCAGCCGAGCTTGACGGCCGTGAAGTTCTGCTCGACGAGGGCGGTGACTGCTGCCGTCACCTCTGCGGGGGTGTCGGGCATCAGCATCGAGGCGTAGGCGCGCACACGGTCGCGGTGCTGCGTCCCGAGGAGCTCGTGGATGGGCTTCCCGAGCGCCTTGCCCTTGATGTCCCAGAGTGCGATGTCGAGGCCGCTGATCGCATGGATCGCGATCCCTCGCCGCCCGAAGTAGATGAGGCCGCGGTACATCTTCTGCCAGAGCCGCTCGACGTCGAGCGGGTCCTCGCCGATGAGCACGTCGCGCAGGCTCACGGCAACCGCGTGGGAGCTCGGCGCCTGGACGAGCGCCTGGACGAGCTCGGGCGACGAGTCGACCTCGCCGATGCCCGTGATGCCCTCGTCGGTGTGGATCCGGACGACCAGGTCGTCCTGGCTGCCGTCTGCGATTCCCTCGTTCACCTCCGCCTGTCGTAGGACGATTGCCTCGACGTCGGTGATCTTCACGGAGGGACTCCTCTGGTGACGGGTCGCGGGCTGGCATGAGCCGCTGCCAGGATTGTCGACTATAGCGAAATTGTCAACAATCCAGTAGGCTCCCTGCTCCGATGAGTGACTCCCCGGTTCGCTGCACGGTCGACCTCGATGCGCCTGGCAAGCAATTCGGCCTGCTCGAGATCCCCCGCTCGTCGAACATGAGCGCGACGGGAGCCCTCGCGGTTCCGATCGTCGTCGTCGCGAACGGCGACGGGCCGACGGCGGTCGTGCTCGGAGGCGTCCACGGCGACGAGCCCGAGGGGCAGATCGCCGCGATCAACCTCGCGCGTGACCTGCAGCCGGAGCAGGTCTCGGGTCGTGTCATCGTCGTCCCGTGCGTGTCGCCCGAGGCATCGCTCGCCTTCACGCGCTGCTGGCCGTCGGGGGCCAACATGAACCGCTCCTTCCCGGGCTCGCCCACCGGGACGGAGGACGAGCAGCTCGCCGACTTCCTGACGCGGGAGCTGTTCCCCCGCTCCGAGATCGTCGTCGACATCCACTCCGGCGGCCGCACGTCGCTCTGTCTCCCCTGGTCCGAGATGCTCTGGGTCGACGACCCGGAGCAGCGGCGCCAGATGGTCGACGGGATGCTCGCCTGGAACGCGGACTGGTGCTGCGTGTACGTCTGCACGTCCGGCAGCGGTCTCCTCGTCGAGGAGGCGGGCCGCCAGGGCAAGATCGTGGTCAGCACGGAGATGGGCGGCGGCGGTCACGTCACCGCCGACATCCACCGGCTCACGTCTTCCGGGATGAAGAACGTGCTCCGCCGCTTCGGTGTGATCGAGGGCGAGTTCGTCACGCGTGCCGACCTCGGGCTCCCCGCGCAGACGCTCCTCCGTGCGACGGAGGACGTGAACTTCATGGTCGCGCCGGAGTCCGGCTACTTCGAGGTCTTCGTCGACCTCGGCCAGCGCGTCGAGGTCGACCAGCCGGTCGGGCAGCTGCACTTTCTCGAGCGCCCCGACCGTCCGCCCGAGGTGATCCTCAGCAAGACGTCGGGGATCGTCTGCGTCGTGCGCTCGATCGCGGTGAGCGCCCAGAGCGACTGCCTCGTCTGGGTCGCCCACGAGGTCGACCGCTCGGATCTCGAGTAGTGGTCGCTCCGGGAAATCCTGACGTGGTTCGCCGGCGAAAACCGAGCAGGGCGAGGACGCGGGAGCTTCCATACTGCCTGTACGGGAGCGACCGAGACGACGCCCTGCGACGTGTTTGCAGCCACGCGAAGCGTGGCAGGGATTTCCCGGAGAGGCCACTGCGTGAGGCCGTTCACGGTCGCCGCCACGCAAGTCGACGTCCGCCACACGGACGTCGACCACAACCTCGAGATCCACGTGCAGCTGATCGCCGAGACGGCGGCCGCCGGCTGTGACCTCGTCGTGTTCCCGGAGACCTCGGCCACGGGGTGTAACGGCAGCGAGGAGGTGACCCGATTCGCCGAGCCGTACGACGGCAGGATCTACGAGACGATCCAGGCGCAGGCGAAGAAGTCCGGGATCGTCGTCTCCTACGGCTTCTGCGAGCGCTTCCGCGGCACGCACTACAACACCTCGGCGCTCGTCGGCCCCGAGGGCCTGATCGGGCTCCAGCGCAAGGTGCACGCCTCCTACGACGAGTTCTTCCGCTTCCGCCAGGCGTACGAGTGGGGTGTCTACGACCTCGGCTTCTGCCGGGTCGGCACAGCGATCTGCCACGACAGCGACTTCTTCGAGAGCTGGCGGATCCTCGCGCTGAAGGGTGCCGAGGTGATCCTCCTTCCCCATGCGAACCGGACCATGCCCGCGGGTGGCGGCGAGCTGACGTTCGACGGGCGCGAGCGCGAGCTGCCGGAGGAGGACATCCGGCGCGCGCAGGAGGAGCTGCTCGAGGAGCGGCCATGGCCGCCCCGGCTGCACGACTTCCTCGCCCGGGACAACGGCGTCTTCGCCGTCTTCTCCGACGTCGTCGGCTTCGACGGCCACAGCACGCATGTCGGCGGCGCGTATGTCATCGCGCCCGACGGATCGATGCTCGCGCGGTCCGAGATCGGCGGCGGGAACGGCTGGGTCGCAGCCGACCTCGATCCGCGCCTGGCCGAGGTCGCGCGGGAGAACCCCTGGTTTGCCCTCAAGAAGCGCCGACCGGAGGCCTACGAGGAGCTTACGGCCCGCCTGTGAACGCCCGAAGCACGAGAGGAGAACGACAGTGAACACGCTCACCGCCGGTGTCGCACGTGTCGACATCACCCCGCCCTGCGGCTTGCCTCCCGGCTGCTGGTCCCTTCGCACCGGCCTCGCCGACGGCATCCATGAACCGATGATCGCGCAGGCGCTCGTGCTCGACGACGGCCAGAGCGCAGTCGCGATCGTGGCGGTCGATCTCGTGTTCGCAGGCGCCGAGCTCACCGCGGCGACGCGGGAGCTGGTGCAGGAGCTGACTGGAATCCCACCGCAGGCCGTGCTCGTGAACGCGGCGCACAACCACAGCGCGCCCAGCATCTCGCGTGGCTCCACGATCGGCGGTCTCTCGGACGTGCCGGCCTTCGACCGCTATGCGGCAGGGCTGCCCGACCTGCTCGCCGGAGCGGTCTACTCGGCCTGGCGCCATCGCCGCCCCGCCCGTGTGGGCTCGGGCGTCGGCAGCGCCCCCGGGATCACGGTCAACCGCGTCCGCCGCGAGCGGCCGGTCGACGACAGCGTCCCCGTGCTCCGGGTCGACGGCGAGGACGGGGCGACGATCGCGGTCGTCGCCGGCTTCGCCTGCCACCCGACGCTGATGGGCGGGCAGATCCTGGAGTGGAACGCCGAGTTCCCCGGGCCGCTGCGCGCAGCCGTCGAAGGAGCCGTCCCGGGAGCCGAGGTCATCTTCCTGCAGGCATGTGGCGGAGACGTCGCCGCGTGGGACTACTGGTTCGGGAACTACGAGGCGCGACGCCACTCCTACGAGGGGCGCGACGAGCTCGGTGAGGCGATCGCCGCAGCGGTGCTCGAGACTCTGCCGGAGATCACGACGTCCGGAGACGCGACCGTAGGCGCCGCGTCGAGAATGCTCGACCTCGAGCGGCGCAAGATCCCGTACACGCTCGACGAGCTCGAGGCGCGGATCGCAGCGATCGACGCTCTCCCGAAGGAGGACTTCCCCGAGGTCTGGCCGGAGCACGTCCACACGGCCACCTCGGCCCAGGAGTTCGCGCCGTACTACCAGCGCTCCTCGTGCGCGATGTACGCCGACATGGTGCGGCGCGCCGACGAACCGGTGCGGGCCGAGATCCAGGCGCTCGCGATCGGCGATGCGGCGATCATCGCGAACCCCTTCGAGCTCTTCAACGAGTGCGGTCTGCGGATCCGCGAGCGGAGCCCGTTCTCGACGACGTTCACCCTCGGATACACGAACGACTACACGGGGTACCTGCCTGCCAGCGAGGACCTGGACCTCGTCGCCGGGATCCCGCTCGACGAGATTCTCGACCAGGACGACTACCGTTGGGCGTACGGGATCACGACGTCGAACGTGGAGCGCGGTGAGGTCGATCGCCTGATCGACGAGAGCGGCCGGTTGCTCACTTCGGTCGGAGGTGCGTCATGAAGATCACCGCGGTCGAGGCGCACGTCTGCAATGCGCGGATGCGCAACTGGGTGTTCGTTCGTGTGGTCACCGACGAGCCGGGCCTGCACGGCTGGGGCGAGGCGACCCTCGAGTGGCATACGCGCGCCATCGTGGGGGCGGTCGAGGATCTCGCCGAGCTGATCGTCGGTGAGGATCCGACGCGGATCGAGCATCTCTGGCAGATGATGATGCGCCAGCATTTCTGGCACGGCAACGACATCGTCCGGGGCACCGCGGTCTCCGGGATCGACATCGCCCTCTGGGACATTCTCGGGAAGGTGCACGGCGTGCCGTGTCACAAGCTGTGGGGCGGCCCGGTGCGGGACTACGTGCGCCTGTACGGGCACCTCGGCGGCGGCAAGATGGAGGACTTCTACGAGGCGGACGAGCCGCAGCGCTTCGGCGAGCTCGCGGCCGGGATGGTGGAGCAGGGGTTCACGGCGTTCAAGTCGATGGCGGTGCCGCCGACGGGGCCGCTCGAGGGGCTCGCGCCGATCCGCCACGCCGAACGCTGCGTCGCGGCGATGCGCGATGCGGTGGGCGACGACATCGACATCATGGTCGACTGTCATGCCCGTCCGAGCCCGCGGATGGGGCATCTGTTCGCCGAGGCACTGGAGCAGTTCGGCCTCTACTGGTTCGAGGAGCCGTGCTGGCCGGAGCGAATGGACGACATCGCCGCTATCCAGCGCGCGGTGCGGACGCCGATCGCGACGGGTGAGCGCCTCGTCGGAGTGCAGGCGTTCAACGATCTCCTGACGAAGGGCGCCTGCAGCGTGATCCAGCCGGACATCACGCACTGCGGCGGCCTCACCGAAGTGCGCCGGATCGCAGCGCTCGCGGAGGCACACCGGGTCGCGCTCGCTCCACACAACCCACAGGGGCCCGTCTCGACCGCGGCCTCGATCGAGCTCGGCCTCGCGACGCCCTCGTACATCATCTGCGAGGCGGTCACCTCGGACGTCCCCTGGCGGGACGAGGTCGCCACCGAGTCGCACCCGATCGACCGGAACGGGATGCTTGCCCGGGCGACCGACAAGCCCGGCCTCGGGATCGAGATCGACCTGGACGTCGTCGCGAAGCATCCGTTCGAGCCGGAGGTGTTGCAGCGCGTCTTCTACGCCGACGGCAGCGTGGGGGACTGGTGATGGGCTCCGAGGTCGACCGCGGCTTCGTCCGGGGCGAGCACCGCTATGAGCTCCTCACCTGGCCGGAGATCAACGAGGCGGTGGCCCAGGAGAAGGTCGTCGTGCTGCCGATCGGCTCGGTCGAGCAGCACGGCCACCACCTGCCCCTCGACGTCGACGTGAAGCTCGCCTCCTCGGTCTGCAACGCGGCGGGCGTGCAGGCGCCCGAGACGATGCTCGTGCTGCCGGCCGTCAGCTACGGCTACACGCACCACGTGATGGACTTCCCGGGCACGATCAACGTCAGCCCGGTCACGTTCGTGAACATGCTGATCGACATCGGCACGTCGGTCGCCTACCACGGCTTCCGGCGGATCGTGATGGTGAACGGCCACGGCTCCAACCACCCGCTCGTGGAGCAGGCCGGGCGCCAGATCACGCTCAAGACGGGCGCGCTCTGCCTGAACATCTCCTGGTGGCAGCTGATCGCCGAGTACTGGAACGAGGAGGTGCGCGAGTCCGGGCCCGGCGGCTGCGCTCACGCCTGCGAGCTCGAGACGTCCATGTACATGCACGTCGATCCCGAGGGCGTGCGCCGCGACCGGATCACGGGGGCGCCGCCGGATTACCTCGACCTCGAGGGTGGCGCCGAGTGGCAGAAGGTCGACCTCACGCTCGGCTCGGGGCCGGCCACGATCGTCGAGTGGACCTCGTGCACCAGCGAGACCGGTGCGTTCGGGGCGCCGGAGCTGGCGACGGACGAGAAAGGGCGCCTGGTCTTCGAGCGCAGCGCCGAGCGACTCGCCGAGATGGTCGCGTGGTTCCGTACGCGGCCGGATCTGCCGCGCCGCGACCGCCACACCGAGCCGCCTTCCGTCGAGCTGCCATTCGGGTTCTGAGCATGGATGCCGAGGCACGCTTCGCCGCGCTCGGGGTGGCAACGACATACGAGGCGGCCGGCCGGGAGGGACTCGTCGCAGGGGCCCTGATCCGCGTCGTTCCTGGAGCGAGGGCCGCTGGGCCCGCCAGGACGGCCGTCTGCGGCGGAAACGACAACCTTGCGGCGCATCGCGTGCTCGACACCGTGGAGCCGGGCGAGGTCGTCGTGCTCTCGGCACCAGAACCGTGGTCGGCGGCGCTCGTGGGCGAGTTGCTCGTACTCCAGGCGAGGACGCGTGGTGCCGTGGCGCTGCTCGTCGAGGGGGCCGTACGGGACGTCGACGAGCTCGTTGCGCTCGGGTTGCCCGTCTGGGCACGCGTCGTGTGCGCGGCGGGAGCCACGAAGGACGAGCCGGGAGAGCTGCAGGTGCCCGTGACCGTCGGCGAGGCAAGGATCGAGCCGGGCGATCTCGTCGTCCTCGACGGGGACGGCGCCGTGGTCGTGCCTCGCTCCCGGCGTGAGGAGGTGCTCGCGGCGGCAGAGGAGCGCCATGCCGCCGAGCTCGACCTGCTGGAGCGCCTCCGAGCAGGCGAGTCGACGCTCGATGCGATGGGGCTTCGCGCGGGATAGGGACGTTGTCGGGTGGTGCCCGCCGGGCTGTCTGCTATGTTGTCAAATATGGAAACGAAGGACCCTCGCGCGGTGCTCTCCTCACGGTTCGGCTTCCCCGACTACCGGCCGGGTCAGGAGGAAGTGGTCACCGCGCTGCTCGCCGGCCGCTCCGCGCTCGCGGTGTTCCCCACGGGAGCCGGCAAGAGCCTCTGTTACCAGCTGCCGGCCCTTCTGCTCGACGGGGTCACCGTGGTCGTCTCGCCGCTGATCGCCCTGATGAAGGATCAGATCGACGCGCTCGTGAGCCAGGGAATCGATGCCGCCCGACTCGACTCGAGCATCGGCGCCGACGAAGTGCGCGACGTCTCGGATCGCCTCGCCGCCGGCAGTCTGAAGCTCCTGTACGTCGCGCCGGAGCGGTTCAACAACGAGCGCTTTCTCCAGCAGCTGGAGCACACGCGGATCTCCCTCTTCGCCGTCGACGAGGCGCACTGCATCTCCGAGTGGGGGCACAACTTCCGGCCCGACTACCTCAAGCTCGCCGCTCGAGCGCGGGAGCTCGGTGCCGAGCGTGTCCTCGCACTGACCGCGACCGCGACGCCCGCCGTCGTCGCCGACATCCGAGCCGGGTTCGGAATCGCCGAGGCCGACTCCGTGGTCACCGGGTTCTATCGCCCCAACCTGACGCTTCTGACCACCCCGGCGCGGGCGACGGAGCGAGATCAACTGCTGATCGACCGGTTACGCGAGCGGCCGGCCGGCTCGACGATCGTCTACGTCACCCTTCAGCGCACGGCGCTCCGCGTTGCTTCGCTCCTCGCGGCAGCGGGCCTTCCCGCCCGTCCGTACCACGCCGGCATGAGCCCCGAGGATCGCGTCGCCACCCAGGAGTGGTGGACGGCCTCGGGCAGCAACATCGTCGTTGCCACGATCGCGTTCGGCATGGGCATCGACAAGGCCGACGTTCGCTACGTCTACCACTTCAACCTCCCCAAGGGGCTCGAGTCGTACTCGCAGGAGATCGGGCGGGCCGGGCGGGACGGGGCCTCGTCGATCTGCGAGCTCTTCGCGTGCCACGACGACGTCCCCGCGCTCGAGAACTTCACCTACGGCGACACGCCCACGCGGGAGGCGATCGGCGGATTGCTCGACGAGGTCTTCGCGCACGAGGAGGGGGCGCAGTTCGCCGTCAGCGAGTACGAGCTCTCCGGCCGGTTCGACGTGCGCCCGCTCGTCCTCAAGACCGTTCTCACCTACCTCGAGCTGGAGGGCTTGCTCCGTCAGGGAACGCCGTTCTACGCGGGCTACAGCTTTCGCCCGGTGAGCGGGTCGCTCGACGAGGTCGCCGCGGCATTCGATCCCGACCGCGCCGAGTTCCTGCGGCGGCTGTTCGAGAGCGGAAAGGCCGGGCGCCTATGGACGGGCCTCGATCCCGAGGAGGCAGCCCGCGTCCTCGGAGAGGAGCGGAGCCGGATCGTGGCGGCGCTCGGCCATCTCGAGCAACGAGAGCTGATCGAGCTTCGTGTCGCCGATGCGCGACAGCGATACACCATTCTCACTCGCCCCTCTTCGACGGCCGGGCTCGTCGATCGCCTCTGCGACCGATTCGATCTTCGCGAGCAGACGGAGGCGAAGCGGATCCAGCAGGTCATCGCCCTCGTCACCGAGGACGGCTGCCAGGTCAACGCGCTCGTGGCGTACTTCGGCGAGCACCGCGACCGGCCGTGTGGACATTGCAGCTACTGCCTCAGTGGGATCGCGCAGCGGCTTCCCGACGCAACGCCAGCGCCTCCGTTCGACGCGATCGTCGATCATCGTGCACTCGCGGACCTAGCTGCCGCGGAGCCCCTCGCCCTTGGTGCGCCGCGACAGCGCGCGCGGTTCCTCTGTGGGATCACGAGCCCTGCAACGACGAGAGCGAAACTGACGCGCGGAGCTCTGTTCGGCGTGCTCGCGGACCGTCACTTCGACGACGTGCTGGGCTGGTGCACGAGCACGGAGGAGGCGGATCTGCCCCGCCCGCCCTGAGCCGCGGCGGCGTCGCAGGGGCGGGCCCTCGCAGGGGCAATCCGATCGAGAGCCACCCGCCCAGCCCCAACTGACCGACCAGCTCGGTCGCGTCCAGCAGCCGGAGCACGCGGATCATCCACGTCAGGAGACCTGGGCCGCGAGATGCTCCGCGAGGGCACCGACACGGGCACGAAGCTCGTCCGGCCGCTCGATTGCGAACTCGCACCCGAGGCTCGCGAGGACGCCCGCCATCCAGTCGAGAGAGCTGACGCGAATGTGGAGTAGCGTCTGGTCACCGGCCTCCACGAGCCCGGCGAGAGTGGGAGGAATGCGCTTCGCCACGGTGGTCAGCGGAAGGTTGAGAACGACCGCCACGTCCCACGTCCACGGCACGCTTGCGAGCGAGTGCGAGACGTGGTCGACCGCGTCGAAGCCGCCGGGCGCAGGAGCGGCAGGATCTGTCGTCAATGTTGCTCTACTCATCCGATCCGCGCGGAATGTTCGAAGCGCGGCGCGGCCGTGGTCGTACGCTGCGACGTACCAGTGCCCGGAATGAACGACGAGGCCGTACAGGCTCAGCTCGCGTCGGCTCCGCACCGCCGAGAAGGACGTGTACGACGTGCGAAGCCGACGCCCCCGTCGGATCGCCTCGGCGATGAGCAGCAATGTCTCCGCGGCGACGGGAGTGCCGGCGACTCCTGCCTCGGTGAACTCGAGCGTGGTCGTGAGCGCCTCGACCCGCCGGCGGAGAGTTGCCGGCAAGACGCGTTGGATCTTCTCCAGGGCAGCGCCGGCGGGCTCCGACCCCGCGTCGAGCCCGAGCCGGCGTGCGGCAACGAGCCCGAGAACGACCGCGACGGCCTCTTCGTCGCGCAACATCAGAGGCGGCAGGCGGTAGCCGGGCCGCATGCGGTAGCCGCCGCCGACGCCGCGCTGTCCCTCGACCGGGATGCCCATGTCTTGCAGCGCTTCGACGTACCGACGGACCGTACGCCGGTCGACGTCCAGGTGAGCGGCGATCTCCCGTCCCGTGACGAGCGGCTGCGACTGGAGTAGCTCGAGCAGCTCGAGCAGCCGGGACGTCGGAGTGAGCACGCTCACCAGTGAAGCATCGATAGAGGACGGTAATCGCCCTATTTGTTGAGTATCGTCCGAGGCGCCGGTTTGCAATGAATAGCGACAGAACGGGAGGGACCGCATGAGCCTGATCGCACCTCCTGGCTCGACCGCGCAAGGCTTCGACTTCCTGATGGGCAGTTGGCAGATCCGGAACCGGCGGCTCCGCGAGCGGCTGATCGGATCGGAGGTCTGGGAGGAGTTCGACGCGACGGGCGTCGCTCGCCCGATCCTCGACGGCTTGGGGAACGAGGACGAGTTCCGCACCGACCACGACGGCGGCTGGGTTGCCATGTCGTTTCGATTCTTCGATCCGACGACGAGGCTGTGGTCGATCTACTGGGCCGACAGCCGTCGCTGCGGCGTCCTCGACCCGCCTGTGTTCGGCGCGTTCGACAGGGACATCGGAACGTTCGAAGGGACGGACACCCACGCAGGACGCCCGATCGTCGTTCGTTTCGTTTGGTCGGGCGTGACGACTCCGACGCCGCGATGGGAGCAAGCGTTCTCGTCGGACGGCGGAGCGACCTGGGAGACGAACTGGACCATGGAGTTCACTCGGGCGGACGGCGCGCGATGAATGCCGCGGGTCTCGCCGGTGTCCGAACCGACTACCGGCATGAGGTCAAGGCGATCACGCCGGGACAGACCTTCAGGCTCGGTGAGCGGTCGATCCTGAAGTGGTACGACATCGCCGCCCCGAGCACCCCCGTGCCGGAAGCGATCGGGGCGTTGGCACGCCAGAACCTCGTCGAGGCGTTCGAGGAAGGAGAGCTAGACGTCGACGGGCTCGGATTCGTGATCCTTCATCGCTGCGGAGAGGCGTTCTACTTCCTGCTCGTGGCGACGTGGGTGGGCGACAACGAGCTCTGGGAGACGGTCTGGGCGAAGGCCGATTCTGGTGAGCCGTCGTTCCGCCCCTGGTCGGCCGGGGGGAGCCATCGTCCGACGTTCTGTGTCTGGGAGCTCGGTGCTGTCTGGCACGAACAGCAGGCATGGAGTCGGTTTCTGCGCTCGGCGCGCACCGCAACGGCGGGCGAGGCCTACCTACGTGACTCCTATAGGGGAATAGTCTGAGCCCTCGAGGAGCGCGGCGAGCCGCTGCGTCGTGCGCCAGTTCCTGGCGGTGCCCGCTGTTGCCAGCGTCCGCTCGAGGTAGTCGAGCGACAGACGCGAGCGGCCCGACCCGTTCGGGTAGCTCAGGTACACCTCTCGACCGGAGACGACGAACGCATCCGGCGGCGAGCGGCTCGGGTCGAGCGATGCCACGGACGCAGCAGCCGGGGGGTCGGTAAGGAACGCGACATGGAGGCGTGCAGGGTCTGATTCGTGACCCGGCCGCACGAACGGGTTTGTGGCAGCAACGGCTGCCAGTTCCGTGGCCGAGCGCACGATAACGTGGATTCGGAGTCCGAAGGATTCTTCGAGAATGCCACCGATCAGTGCCGTGACCGCCCCCTCCGCCGCCTTTGCGCGAAACAGGATATTGCCGCTCTGCAAGACGGTCGACACCTGCTCCACACCCTCCGCGGTCAGCGCATCCCGCAACGTCGCCATCGACAGCCGGTTCCGGCCTCCAACGTTGACGGCGCGGAGAAGCGCGACGTACGAGGTCATCCCGTCCCCTGACTCCGCCAGCTCGTCAGATCGAAGGTCGTGTTGAGTTGCTTCAGCACCTCCCGAGCGATGATGTCGCCGCCCTCGGTGTCGAAGTGGACGCCGTCGCCCGCACGAACCTTCACGGTATCGCCCTTCGCGTTTTCCAGGTACTCGGCGAACCCGCCCGTGTTGCCCGCGAACATCGTGTAGGTGTCGATGAAGATCGCCTTGCTTCCACGCTTCTTCGCCTCTTTCTGAACGACGGCGTTGACGATGTCGAAGCGCTGCGTCTGTGCTTCGCTGCGCGTGATCGGTAGGCCAATCCAGACGACCGTGCCGCCTGCGCGGTTGACGATGTCCATCACGCCGGCAACCCGGCGTCGGTATTCCTTCTGCCACGTCGGGCCACCGAACTCACCGATCGTCGTTCCCTCGGGAAGGCCCGTCATGTACGCCTTGTCGTCGTTGCCGCCGAAGTTGAGCACGACCACGTTCGGTTTCAGCTTCTTCACCTGTGTCCTGATCTCCTCGAACCAGTTGAAGACGTCGGGTCGCGTCAAGCCGGTCGCGACCTGGCCGTCGACGCCCCCGACGGACTCGATCACGGGGCTCCCGCCTGCCGCTCTGACGATCGAGTACCCCGGCGTGATCACGAGCGAGTCCCCGGCCACCCAGAGGCGAAGCTTCTTCTGCGGCGTGAACTTCGGTTTACCGGGCGGCTTCGCGACGGCCGGCTTTGGCGTCGTGCCCTTGATCGGCTTCGGTTTCGGCTTCGCCGTGGCGTCGGGGATCACGATCGCGACGTCGATCTCGTCGGCATCGCTTCGCCCTGCGACACTCTGCACGAGTTGGCGCGGCCGGTCGAGCTGGAGCGCGCCGCTGACACCGGCGAGACCGCCGGTGATTGCCAGTGCGACATCCCGTTCAGCTCCGGGCTCCTTGTTGAACGACGCCTTGTGCATACCGGGCGCGTTGAGCAAGGCGCCGAAGATCAGGGCCAGCACCGCGACAATGAGCCCGTTACCGGCAGACGAGTATCGCCGTCCGTCGGGCGTGCGGTTTCGGCGCCTCCCCTCGGGCGGCTCCGACGTCAGTGCTCTCCTGGCGCGGGGCGTCGAGCGTCTTGCGGCGAGGCCGATCCGATGACGCCGCGCGTCGCTGCCGTCGTTCGCGCCGCTCGGCGTCGGGGTCCGATCGCGCTGCCGGCGGATCGGGCGCCGCAGCCTCGTCCCACCCCCGCTCGGGCGACTCCCCGGGGAGTGGCGGCAGGACATGCTCGGCCGACTCCCTGATGGGCGGCAGCTTGGGAAGGTCGGGAGGGTCGTTGGAGGACATTAGAAGCGGAAGTAGATGAATGGTGCCACGCCCTCGGGCCCCAGCGCGTTCGTCAGCAGCAGGGCAAACGCGAGCACAACGGCCTGACCGGCGACCGGCAGGCGCCCGAACCGGTCCATGATCGCGTACGGGAACCGCGCCGGGAGGTACTGGGAGCCGATCCCGACGGCGATCGCGAGCAACACGCCCCACGTGACGAGCGGCGACGGCTCACCCCAACCGGTGAAGAGGCCGGTGATCATGTCGGAGGCGGTTGCGAAGCTGTCGGAGCGGAAGAAGATCCAGGCGAAGCAGACGATGTTGAACGTGATCACACGGGAGATGATCCGCCGCCGTCGCGTGTCCGGCGGCTCGACGTAGCCAGGCCGCTCTCTCCGCCGGTGCTCGACGACGAGCGCGACTCCGTGGATCGCGCCCCACGCGACGAACGTCCACCCGGCCCCGTGCCAGAGCCCGCCGATCAGCATCGTCAGCATCAGGTTGCGGTACGTGATGATCTTCCCCTTTCGATTTCCGCCGAGGGGGATGTAGAGGTAGTCGCGGAGCCAGCGCGAGAGCGTCATGTGCCAGCGACGCCAGAAGTCCTGGATCGAGACCGCGGCGTACGGCGAGTCGAAGTTCTGCGGGAAGGTGAACCCGAGCAGGAGCGCGAGGCCGATCGCGATGTCCGTGTAGCCCGAGAAGTCCGCATAGATCTGGACGGCGTACGCGTAGATGCCGATCAGGATCTCGAGCGACGAGTGCTGTCCGGGCGCCCCGAACACCTCGTCGACGATGTTCGCAGCGAGGTAGTTCGCGATCACCACCTTCTTGAACAGCCCGGTCGCGATCAGGTAGAAGGCGCGGCTCGTGTCGACCCGCCTCGGGTTGCGCGGCGTGTCGAGCTGGGGGATCAGCTCGCCGGGTCGCACGATCGGCCCGGCGACGAGATGGGGGAAGAACGCGAGGTAGACGGCGAACTTCTCCATCGTGGTCGGGAACGAAGTCGCCGCGGTAGGTGTCGACGACGTAGCTGATCGCCATGAACGTGTAGAACGAGATCCCGACCGGCAGGATGATCGTCTTCAGCGAGAGCGGCAGCTCGAGGCCGACGATCGCCGCCATGCTCTGCGACGAGTCGACGAAGAAGTCGTAGTACTTGAAGTAGCCGAGCACGCCGAGGTTGCCGGCGAGCGCGACCCAGAGCAGGAGCTTCTTCTGCTGTTGCGTCGTCGCCCTGTGGATCCGTACCGCGAGGAGTTGGTTCCAGACCGTGCAGCCTGCGAGCAGGAAGATGAAGCGCCAGTCCCACCAGCTGTAGAAGACGTAGCTCGCAATCAGGATGAAGGGCCGCCAGCGGGCCGGCTTCGGCATCGCGAGCCACGAGAGTGGTAGGACGATCAGGAAGAAGATCGCGAATGTCGCGGTCGGGAAGAGCATCGGCGGAGCCTAGTTCCTCACCCGGAAGCGATGCACGGCTACCCCGTCGGGGAGGCGGCGCAGCCTCTCCCGGGACAGATCACGCGCGACCATGGACCCGGGGGCAAGGACCCGTACCGTTCCTCGAGGCCGCACGATCCGGTTCGTCGGATCAGCCGAGTCGCCTGAACGCGACGTCGAGCAGTGCCGACATGTCCGACCAGATGCTCGGCGAGGCGAGCACGACGCCGATCACGGAGCGATCGCCGCGACGCACGGCGACGACCAGGCAGCCGCCGGCTCTCGTCGTCCAGCCGGTCTTGACGCCATACGTGCCGGGCGTCGTCCCGAGCATCTTGTTGTGGTTCACCCACAGCTTCGCGCGGGTCGGGGCGGCCCACTTCGTCCACTTCGTCCTGGTCGAGACGAACTTCGCGAACGTCGGGTTCTGGAGCGCTGCGCGCGCGAGCATCGCCTGGTCGAGCGCGGTGGAGAGGTTGCGCACGTCGTCGAGGCCGGACGCGCTCGCGTACGTCGTCGAGCTCATCCCGAGTGCAAGCGCTCTTGCGTTCGCGAGCGCGTAGAACCCGGAGAGCGAGCCGCCCCCGGCGTCGATCGCGAGCGCCGTGGCCGAGTCGTTGCTCGAGGCCAGCAATGCCGACCAGAGAAGCGTCTCGCGCGTGTACGCACGCCCGGCCACGAGACCCTCGTTGAAGGGCTCGACGTTCGTGGCGGCAGGCGTGACCACGACGCGCCCGCCGAGGTTTCCTCGTTCGATCACGGTGAGGGCCGTCATCACCTTCGTCAGCGAGGCGATCGGGCGGCGCGTCGTCGCGCCGCGCGCCGCGAGCACCCGCCCGGAGGAGGCGTCGATCGCGACGAACGACTTCGCGAGCACGCTCGTCGTCGCGGCCGTCGACGTGCCATTGTGGGCCGCGGGCACCGCAGCGCCGGGAACGGCGAGCGCGAGCAGGCAGAAGGCGACCAGAGCGAGGCGGCGTCCCGGCATGTCCGGATTGTGCCAACCCCCTCGGCGTGCCGCGGCTCTCGCTCGGCCGTGTGGGGTGCTCCACCTCGGGTACCGGCTCTGCGTCATACGACCAGGGCGACGGGCAGGCGGCTGTCTCGCACGCTCACGTGGAAGCCACGCGGAGAACGTAGGGTCGCAGGAACCGGGCGAGTCCTTCGGCTCCCGCGGGGCCCATGTGGAGTCCGTCGGAACTGAACCACGGCCTGCCCTGGCTGTACGCGTTCCAGTCGGCGACCTGCAGCTCGGGCCAGCGCTTCGCCGCCTTACGAATGACGACGTTCGTCTGCCGGTAGATGTCGCGCTCCTCCCGCAGCGTCACCCAAACGACGCCTCGTGCCCCTTGCCGCAGGGCCGCACGCATGATCTGGTCGATGCCCTTCCCGTACCCCGCCGACGACTCGTTGTACCCGACGTACACGACGAGCACGGCACCGAGGGACAGGCCGAGTGACCGGACCGCCTGAAGCGCGTTGGGCGGCGTGGATCCCTGATAGGGACATCCGGTGGTCGCGAGCCGTCGACAGACACGAAGGTCGAGCCTGACCTTCAATCCTCGTGCGAGCACTGTCTGCGCCCCCGGCGTGTAGCTGATCGAGGCGGCGACCGAGTCGCCGACGAACGTGACGGGCACGGGCTTCTTCGCCGCGGCCGTGCCGGTGCCCGTGAGCACGACGGTGACCGCCAGCGCGAGGCACCCGCTGATGAGAGAACGAGATCGGGTCATAAGCGGCTCCGGAGTGAACATTCGACGTGCTTCGCGTGAGCCTCCCTGATTGTGCCAGTCCGCCCCTCGTACTCTGGCCTGCCCTTACAGCACCCGAACACCGTGGGCCGGCCGGCCGGCGGCCCACCAGTCGTTGTAGGCGCGGATCGAGCCGGTGTAACAGGCGACCCACACGCGCTTTGTCAGGAGGCGACGGGCTTCGGCGAGATGTTCCCGCTGATCACGCCTGCGAGCGTGAGTCGTGCTCGGTCGGACGGCGCGTCGAGACGCGGAGCGCGGGACGTGCCGGTGCGGACGTGGTCGCGCGCCCCGCGCTCGCCGCGAGGCGGCGTGTCGCGGTCGTCGGGCGCCGGGGCATTTCAGGTCGAACCTTGTCTCGAGGGCCACTAGACGCCGAGGGCGCCGCCTGAGGAGCCGCCGAGGGTAGGTTGCCATCGTGGCCGCTCTTTCGTCAACGACTGATCCGGTGCCGGCCGCCGGCGAGGTGGTCGCTCGATCAGGTGGTCTGCGTCGGGCCGTTGTGCTGGGTCTCGTGATTGCGGCGACCGTCGTCACGCTGTTGTCGGTTCTTGCGGTGTGGGTCCAGCGCCAGGTGCTCGACACGGATGTCTACGTTCGCGCAAGCGCTGCGCTGCTGGACGACCCTGCGGTGCGCACCGCTGTCGCGTACTACGCGGTCGACGAGGTCTATCGCCGCGTGGACGTCGAGGCCGAGCTCGAGGAGGTGCTCCCGAACGACGCTGACCGTTTCGCCGATCTCGCTGCGGCCGCGCTTCGCCCGGCCGCGTACCAGGTGGTCGACCGGGCGCTGCGCACGTCGGTGCTCGCGGGCCTCTGGGAGACAACGAACCGGGAGGCGCACGAGCAGTTCGTGCGCACCGTGGTGGGGGGAGGCGGGGACGGCGTCTCTACCGAGGGAGGCGTCGTCCGGCTCGGTTTGCGCCCGATCCTCGTGGAGTCGACGCGCCGGATCGGGCTGGGCGAGAGCCTCGCCGCGCGCATCCCGGCCGACGCGGGCACCATTGAGGTGCTGCGCTCGGACGAGCTGAAGGCAGTGCAGGACGCGATGTCGTGGCTCGATGCGGTCGCCAAGGTGTTGCCGTTCGTCGCACTCGGTCTCTACGCCCTCGCTCTCTGGCTGGCCCGCGACCGTCGGCGCGAGGCGCTCCGGAACACGGGCATCGGTCTCGTAGTCGGGGCGGGGCTCCTTCTCCTGACCATGGGTGCGCTCCGCGGCATCGTCCTCGATCGGGTCGCCGGCGAGCCGCAGGCGCGGGACGCGGCAAGCGCGGTGTGGCGGATCGTCGAGAGTCCCCTGAACGGGGCGCTGTGGGCCGTCGTCGCTCTCGGCGCGGTCCTGGCGCTCGGTGCGGTGCTCGCGGGGCCGGGCAGGCACGCGACGGCGCTGCGGCGGTCGCTCGCGCCGTATCTCGAGTGGAGGGGCTTCGCGATCGGCCTGGGGACGGCGGTCGCAGCACTGCTCGTCCTCGCAGGCGCGATCGACTCCTTCCT
The DNA here is from genome assembly GCA_963741655.1 of uncultured Thermoleophilia bacterium. Taxonomy (GTDB): domain Bacteria; phylum Actinomycetota; class Thermoleophilia; order Gaiellales; family Gaiellaceae; genus Gaiella. Next base: position 37,399 of record CAVUIQ010000004.1, on the reverse strand, counting down.
GCGTCTCGCCTGGCTCGTCATCTTCGCGGCGCTCGCCGGCTTCGGGATCGAGGCCCTCCGCCGTCAGGCGCTGCGCGAATTCCCCGAGGTCGAGCGACCTCCACTCGTCGACTGGCTACGGGCGCGCTGGGACAACCTGAGCGACCGCGGTCGGAGCGCCGCCGAGGCGACCCGCTCCGCGCGGGCGAGCGGGCGGCACGGTCTCAGACGAGCGAAGACGGCGACGGGTGGGATGGCCCGGCGTCGCCCGCTTCGGCGCCCGCCGACCCGCGTCCGCCGTCGCCGTCGCTCGACGACCTGGAACGCCTGGAGCGGCTCGGCGGCCTCCACAAGAGCGGGGTGCTCACCGACGAGGAGTTCGCAACCATGAAGACCCGCCTCGTCGACCCGTAGCCGCTCCAGGCGGCTGAAGTGCTTACGCCGCGCGTGAGTGCCCGAGCCCCTGGGGGTCCGGGATTCGTGCATCGGCCTGGTCGGCAACGGATAGCTCCCGCTCGCAGGCAGCATCGAGGCGTCGCAGGCGATCCTCGACGGCTCCGCGGCGCTCCGGCAGGACGGCCGCATCGAGGTTCTGCAGCAGGTCACGCATCCTCCGCATCACCTGGATCGAGCCGGCACCGTAGATCCGGATCTCGTCGGTTCCGAGTGCGATCAGGTCGTCCCATGTCGGCGCCGGATAGACGACGCGTGTGTAGCCCGCGGACGCCGACGAGGCGGCCGATGTCGAGCGTCCGAACGCCGATCCGGAGCAGGAGATCCTCGATCTGGTCGAGCGCCTGCACGGCAGTCGTGGGGTCGTTGATCGCGGGTGACAACGCCTTGATCGCGACGTCCGCGAGGAGTCGCAACGCGAACTTCGGATCCTGCTCCATCGTGCGTTCGGTGCCGAGCAGGAACGACCGGCGAATCTCCTGCGGCGGGATCGAGCCGCCGAGCACCCGGGCGATGACGTCTCCGCTCGGAATCGAGTCGCCCACTCCCACCTCGACCACGATCGTCGCCTCGGCCACGGTCGCCAGCTCCACGAGCTTTTCGAAGTCGACCGCAGCCAGAACGAGCGGAGGGCCCTCGTAGACGTAGCGCCCTGATTCCACGGCCGGGCCGTCGAGATCGCGGCCCTCGGGTGGTGCCGCCTGATCGCCGGGCAACCCGTAGAACGCCTCGATCACGTCGCGTCCTCGATCGCCGATCAGGGAGAGCACGTAGGAGAGGTTCATCTGGCGCAGTGTGCTGTAGAGCAGGAGGAGGAACAGGAGCACGCTCGCGAGCAGGAGCAGGAGCGAGAATGCGACGGTAGAGCCGAGGTCGTAATCCTCGTTGCGTCCAACCGCGGCGAGAGCGACGAGGGCGTAGACGAACGTGGCGCTGAAGGTCCCGAACGCGTGACCGGTGAGAGGCGTCTTGCGGAGCCACTGCATCAACCGCAACGAATACGCGGTGCTCCAGAACTGCGACACGATCAGGCTGATCGAGAAGACGATGCCGGTGAAAGCGATCATGCCCGCGGCAATGGCGGCGAGCAACTGCTCTGCGGCAAGCGCCCCGAGAAAATGGAGGCCCGGGTTCGCGCGGTCGACTCGCGGAAGGAGCGCTCCTGCGGCGATGGCGAGCAACACATACGTGCCGGGGACGACCCAGCCGTGCTCTCGTAACCAACGTATAGCCCGCATCCGCACCATTGCTGACGGTTCCCCGGCAGCGCCAACACTCCTTCGCGCAGAATGGTGCCGGGCCGCCAGGCTCGGACTCGAGCGCCCCTGCCTCGAAACGTGACACCGAACACCTGAACCGCCAACTTGGACTCTGAGCTCTTCAGCCTGCTCGTGGTCGCCCTCATCGCGGCGACGGCGCCGCTCATCGTCGACATCCCTCGAAGCGTGCGGGTCCCGGTCGTCGTCGTCGAGATCCTGGCAGGCATTCTCGTCGGCCCTCACGTGCTCGATCTCGTCGAGGCCGACTCGCTGATCGTCTTCCTCAGCTCCGTCGGACTCGCGTTCCTCTTCTTTCTCGCGGGCATGGAGATCGACTTCCTCCAGATTCGTGGCAGACCGGCGAAGCTCGCTGTCTGGGGCTGGCTCTTCTCACTCGCGTTCGCGCTCGCGATCGCCGGCGTGCTGCAGGCGACGGGCTTCGTGGTCTCGACGCTCCTGATCGGAGTCGCGCTCTCGACGACCGCGATCGGCACTCTGATGCCGATCCTGCGGGATGCGGGCGAGCTCGATACGCCGCTCGGGCCCTTCACGCTGGCGGCCGGCGTGGCCGGCGAGTTCGGGCCGATCATTGCGATCTCGCTGCTCCTCAGCCAGGCGGCAGGACCGGGCGTCAACGCGGTGATCCTGATCGCCTTCGCGGTGATCAGCCTCGGTCTCGGCATCCTCGCGCTCCGGGCCCGACCCAACCGGGTCGTACGCACGATCGAGCGCACGATGGATTCGAGCGGACAGTTTGCAGTCCGGCTCGCGATCCTGATCCTCGTCGCGCTCGTCTACCTGACCGAGCGGTTCGGGCTCGACGTTGTGCTCGGGGCGTTCGCGGCAGGGATCATCGTCGGTCTCGTCACGAAGAGCGAGGCTGCCGAGCCGGTTCGACTGAAGCTCGAGGGGATCGGCTTCGGGTTCTTCATCCCGATCTTCTTCATCGTCAGCGGCGTCAAGTTCGACCTGCCTGCGCTCTTCTCGAGCGCCGAGAGCATTCTCCGCCTGCCGCTCTTCCTGGCGCTGTTCTTCGTCGTGCGCGGCGCCCCCGTCTTGCTCTTCTACCGTAGGGACGTTCCGCGGCCCGATCGCCTCCCGCTCATGCTCACGTCGGCGACCGCGCTGCCGCTCGTCGTCGCAGTCACCGAGATCGGGCTCGAGGAGGGGCGGATGCTCCCGGAGAACGCAGCTGCGCTCGTCGGTGCCGGCATGGTCTCCGTGCTCCTATTCCCGCTGATCGCGATCCAGCTGCGAGGAAAGCGCCTCGCCCGCAACCCCGCCGCCGCCTCGCAGGAGGGGTTTTAGATGGTTGATCGGTGATTGGTGCACGCGCGGCTGGGGGCCTGCACGCTGCGCATCGCGTCCGTCTCGATCAACAGCAAGGCAAACCAGCCTTACCGTCGATCGAGCCGAACACGCTGCTTGGTGCATGCCCTCCCCGACACGCACCCCAATCACCGATCAACCATCTTGCTCGCGCTAGTTCTCGGGACTGCGCTCGACGGTCGCTTCGAGATCGTCCGGCGCGGGCGGCAACTTCGTCACGGCCGTTGGGGAGTCTGGTGCCGGCTCGAGCAGCGTGTGCTCGACGGGGGGAACGAACCACGCCGGGTCGGCCGCGCGCACCTCGGCGGGAGGAGGAGGCGCGTAGGTCGGAATCGCATCACGCGTTCGGGCGGCCCGCGACGCGGCCCACTCGATCAGCGCGACGAGGGCCCAGGACGCGGCCATGACACCCGCGATGACGGGAGCGTCGAGCTCGGCGATCGCCGCGGCGGTCGCAACGCCGATCAGGAAGAGCACCTCGAGCAGGAGGCGTGGGACGGCCGGACGTCGTCGCACGGGTGCCCCGACGGAGCTCACCCACGCGTACGAGGGGGTAGCTGTGGAGACGTCGGTCTCGTCGCTCCAGCCAGGCTCGGGCGCAGGGAGCCCTGGTCCGCCGAGACGGCGAACGTCTGCCCGTAGGGCCTCGACCTGATCGGACAGCTCGCGGACGACATCGGTCAGCTCGGCATCGGGCTCCCGGCCGTGCGCCGTCTGCTCTGTCGCGGTCATGCTGCCGGGCCCTCGTCGTTCATTGCGTCCATCGCTTCCCGCGCCTTCGCGTGCACGCGCGCGCGGCGCTCGTCGAGCGTCTCGACGGCCTCGGGCTCCGTCGGTGCCCCGGGCTGTCGTGCGGCTGCGAGCTTGAGGCGGAGCTCCTCGGCGGGATCGGCTGCCGGGTCGAGGTCGATCTCGTCGGCTGCCGGCGCGGGTGGAGCGGACGGCTCGACGGGTGTCCCGGACGCCTTCCGTCTCGAGAGCATTCGTCCGAGTGCGGCGATGCCGACGATTCCTGCGAACCAGGCGAGGGAGCGCTTCATGAAGGCGATGGTATCGCGAGGAGCGGTGGGAGCGGGTAGTTCGAGCCCGGCGGACGCCTCGGACTGCGCCGTGCAACGGCCTCCTCGTCGTCTGACGGAGGTGGGGGAGACAGCGAAAGGCGTGCTGTCTCCCCCACCCGCTTACCTTCCGTCAGCTACCCTTCGCTAGCTTCCTGCCTCTCCACGCCCGGGCCATTCCCAGCTCGTGCTTGCCGGTGAGGCCGCCTAAGACCGAAGGAAGGAGAACAGGGAACCCGTGACTGACTACGAGATCCTGCTGTTGTTGGACCCAGACCTCGCCGAGGAGCCCCAGGCGGAGGTGATCACGCGCGTGCGTGAGCTGATCGAGAAGGGTGGCGGCACGTTCACGCGCCACGACGTGTGGGGCAAGCGCAAGCTCGCCTACGAGATCGACAAGAAGGCAGACGGCAACTACCACCTGTTGCTCTTCAGCTCGTCTCCGGAGACGCTCGACGAGGTCTCCCGCGTGCTCAAGATCGACGACAACGTGATGCGTCACATGGCGACACGTCGGCCCGAGGGAGGTCCCGCGGGGCCACTACCGGTCGCGGCCCCGATGAGTCACGATGCTGTGATCGATGATCTCGCAGAGGAGGATGAGGACTGATGGCCGCAAACATCAACCGCGTTGTGCTCGTCGGCAACCTGACCCGCGACCCGGAGATGAAGCATCTCCCGTCCGGGACGGCGCTGTGCTCGCTTCGCATCGCGGTGAACACCCGCCGCAAGGACGAGTCGGGCCAGTGGACGGACAAGCCGAACTACTTCGACGTCTCGGTGTGGGGTGCGCAGGGCGAGAGCTGTGCGCAGTACCTCGCCAAGGGCCGCCCCGTCGCGATCGACGGCCGGCTCGAGTGGCGCGAGTGGGAGGCGACCGACGGCTCCGGCAAGCGCCAGGCAGTCGAGATCGTCGCCGACAACGTCCAGTTCCTCGGGAGCCGCGGCGACGGTGACGGAGGCGGCGGTGGCGGCTCGTTCGTTCCCGCCGGTGCTGCCCAGCAGGGCGGCGCGGACTTCCCCTCATCGCCCACCGACGACGACATCCCCTTCTAGGAGATCTGACCAATGGCACAGAAAGCACCACCGCGCAAGCGGCCGAGCTCGAGTTCCGCCCCCGGGCGGCGCAAGAGCTGCCACTTCTGCAAGGACAAGGTCACGGAAGTGGACTACAAGAACGTCAACCAGCTACGGCGCTACATCTCCGAGAAGGGCAAGATCCGCAACCGCCGCATCACGGGCGCGTGCCGTCGCCACCAGCGACAGGTCGCCGTTGCGGTGAAGCGGGCCCGCGAGGTCGCGTTGCTGCCCTACGTCGGGGGCTGATCCGATGAACGTCATTCTGCTCAAGGACGTTGAGAAGCTCGGCCACCGCGGAGAGGTCGTCAACGTCGCACGTGGCTACGCCCGGAACTACCTGCTCCCCCGGAACCTCGCCGAGGTGGCGACCGAGGGGCGCGTCAAGGAAGTCCAGCGCATCGATGCCCAGAAGGCGATGCACGAGGCTCGCAGCGCCGAGCAGGCCGCGGAGATCGCAGCCACGCTCGGCAAGCTCGTGCTCCGGTTCGACGTCAAATCGGGCCCGACCGGATCGCTGTTCGGCTCGGTCACGACGACCGACATCGCCGACGAGATCTGGCGGATCCGCAAGATCCGCGTCGACCGTCGCAAGATCGGGATCGACAGCATCAAGCGGATCGGTCGCTACACGGTCACGATCGGCGTGTTCGAGGACGTCTCCGCCGACGTCAAGTTGATGGTCGTGCCCGAGGGTGGCGAGCTGCCGCCCGAGGAAGAGCTCGCGGCGATGATCGCGGTCGAGGAGGCCGAGGCAGCTGCTGCCGCCGAGGCCGCCGGGATCAAGCCCGTCGTCGAGGAGGCCGAGTGGGAGACCGTCGAGGTCGTCGACACGGTCGAGGTCATCGAGGTCGTCGAGGCCGACGGCACGGTGGACGTCGTCGTCGACGAGACGATCGAGGTGGTCGAGGTCGCCGAGCTCGAGGAAGAGCCCGAGGCGTAACCAGCTTCGTTCCGGCGGCTTCCCGAGGGGAAGTCGCCGGAACGACTCCTGTCCACAAGGCCTGTGGACAGTCGGCCAGACTTCCCGCTCGGAGCGGAGATCCTCGGTGGATAACCACTCCCGGCTCTGGGGAGAAGTCGTCCACCCCGGGGGATAGAATAGGAACATATGTTCCTATTCCCCTGCACTTCCCGGCACGCACGCCACTTCTTGCCCTGTCCCTTCGGTACAGGTTGACTGGCCCCGTGACCGTTGCCCCATCCGCGCCGTCGGCGATCGTACCGCCCCAGAATCTGGAGGCGGAGGAGTCCGTCCTCGGAGCGATGCTCCTCTCCGCGACCGCGATCGGCGCCGTCACCGAGGTCGTCTCGGCCTCCGACTTCTACCGTGAATCGCACGGCACGATCTACCAGGCAGCGCTCGCGCTCTACGGCAAGGGCGAGCCCGTCGACGCGATCACGCTCGCGAACGAGCTCGACGAGCGCAGCGAGCTCGAGCGCGTCGGCGGCACCGCCAAGATCGCCGAGCTCGCCGCCGTCGTCCCTGCCACCTCGAACGCCGAGCACTACGCCCGGATCGTCAAGGAGATGGCGACGCTGCGCGGCCTCGTACGGGTCGGGCAGGAGATCCAGCGTCTCGGGCAGACACGTCCGGGCGCGACAACCGATCTCGTCGATCGGGCCGAGCAGATGGTGTTCGAGCTCGCGCAGCAGCGCGTCAGCGGCGACTTCGCCCACATCCACGATCTGCTCAACGAGAGCTTCGCGCGGATCATGCACCTGTACGAGGCCGGCGTCGACGTCACCGGCGTGCCGTCCGGATTCCGTGAGCTCGACAAGCTCACGTCGGGCTTCCAGCCCGGCAACCTCGTCATCATCGCGGCCCGCCCGTCGATGGGGAAGTCCGCGCTCGCGCTGTGCACCGCGGCCAACCTCGCGGTCCGCCACGAGACGCCCGTTGCCCTCTTCACGCTCGAGATGTCGAAGTCCGAGGTGACGCAGCGACTGATGTGCAGCGAGGCGAAGGTCGAGTCGCAGCGCCTGCGCTCGGGGCGGCTCGCGCAGGACGACTGGCCGCGCCTCACCGCGGCCTGCGACAAGCTGATGAAGGCACCGATCTACGTCGACGACACCGGGTCGATCACGATGATGGAGCTCCGGTCGAAGGCGCGCCGGCTCAAGTCGCGCGAGCCGAAGCTCGGGATGATCATCGTCGACTACCTGCAGCTGATGACCTCGGGCTCGAACCCCGAGAACCGGGTGCAGGAGGTCTCGCAGATCTCCCGCCAGCTGAAGGTGCTCGCGCGCGACCTCGAGGTGCCGATCCTCGCGCTCTCCCAGCTCTCCCGCGCGGTCGAGCAGCGTCACGACAAGCGGCCGATCCTCTCGGACCTGAGAGAAAGCGGTTCGATCGAGCAAGACGCGGACCTCGTCGCCTTCGTCTACCGCGACGAGTACTACAACGGCGAGGAGTCCGATTCGCAGGGTCTCGCCGAGGTGATTCTCGCGAAGCACCGCAACGGGCCGACCGACTCGGTCAAGCTCAGCTTCCTGAAGCGGTACGCGAAGTTCACCGACATGGCTGCTTCGTCGTAGCTCGTCGACGCCCGCACCTCAGACGCGCCCGCGGAACGTGTCGCAGCTTCGGGGCCCGGAACCCTCGACGCCGCGGATGAACCACGTCTTCCGCTGCTCGGCCGAGCCGTGCGTCCACGACTCCGGCCGAACCTGCCCTCCGGCTCGACCCTGGATGCGGTCGTCGCCGACCGCCGCGGCGGCATCGAGCGCGTCCGCCACATCCTGGCGCGTGATGTCCTCGACGAACCCCGTGTCGAGGGCGTGGCCGACCCAGAGGCCCGCGTAGCAATCGGCCTGCAGCTCGAGCCGTACCTGTCCTCCCTGGGGGCCCGTGTCGCGATTCGCGCTCCGCAGGGCGCCGGTCAGGTTCTGGACGTGATGCCCGTACTCGTGCGCGAGGACGTACGCCTCCGCCAGCGGGCCGCCGCGCGCGCCGAGCTGTGACTGGAGATCCTCGAAGAACCCGAGGTCGATGTAGATGTAGCGGTCGGCAGGGCAGTAGAACGGCCCTGACGCGGAGGTCGCTGCGCCACAGCCGGTCTGGATGCTGTCGGTGAAGAACCGCGTCCTCGCCGGCTCGTAGTTCCGAACCGTCTTCGCCCAGTAGGCCTGAACGCTGTTGATCACCGCGACGGTGCGGCAGTCGTCGCGCTCGTTCGCATCGGCACCCGTTCGGCATTCGGCCTGGAGGTCGGTCGACGCCGTTCCGGGGCCGACGGTCTGGCCTGCGAGCGCACCGAGATCGCCGACGCCGCCTCCGCCACCGCTGAGGAGGATGAAGGCGACGAGCACGATCACGCCGATCAGGCCCCCGCCGCCGAGCGTCATCGGCACGCCTCCCGGTCGGCTGCGGCCGCCGGCTCGCGCCGCGGTAGTCCTCCACCTGCGACGGGTCGAGCTGCGCGTTCTTGCGAAATCGCATTCCGAGAGTCTCTCAGACGCCCGGTCCGTCCGCGTGGGTCTGGGAGACTGCGCCCATGCTCTACGACCCCTCCGCGCACGAGCCGCTTGCCGACATCCCCTGGGACGAGAACCTGGCGCGCGAGGCGACGCGCGAGGCGGTTGCCGCGGCAGGCAGCGGTTACGACGCCGAGACCGGGCGGTGGGCGCTGCACCCTCTCGACCGCGGAGGCGAGGACGACGACTACGCGGGCGTCCGCGACGGCGTCTACCTCGGAGCCGCGGGGATGCTCTGGGCGCTCGACCGCCTTTCGCGTGCCGGAGCCGCCGAGAGCTCGATCGATCTTCCCGCGGCTGCCGCCTCGCTCCACGCGGGGTACCTCGCCCGCTGTCACGCTCCGCAGGAGCCGATGCCGAGCCTCTGGGCAGGAGAGGCCGGCGTCCTCCTCGTCGCGACCACGCTCGCAGCCGACGACGCGCTCGAGGACGCGCTGCACCGGTCGATCCGTGCCAACGAGCGGGACCCGGCGCTGGAGATCCTGTGGGGCGCGCCCGGCACGATGCTCGCGGCGCTCGAGATGCATCGGCGCACCGGCGAGGAGCGCTGGGCCGAAGCCTGGCGCGAGAGCGCTGCCGCGGTGCTCGAGGAATGGCACTTCGACGACGAGATCGGCGGCCGGATCTGGACGAACGTCCTGCTCGGGAATCCCGGTCGCTGCCTCGGAGCGGTGCACGGCTTCGCCGGGAACATCCTCTCGCTCGCGGCCGGGTTCGACCTGTTACCGGAGCAGGTGCGAACGGAGATCGCGAACGATGCGACGCGCACCGCGCGGTCGACCGCGACCGTCGAAGGTGGGCTCGCGAACTGGCCCACCTCGATTGGGCGTCCCGTCGGCGGCGAGGGAGCACGCACGCAGTGGTGCCACGGGGCTCCGGGAATCGTCGCGGCGCTCGCCGGCCTACCGCGCGAGCCAGAGCTGGACGCGCTGCTCCTCGCCGGCGGTGAGCTCGTCTGGCGAGCCGGTCCCCTCGTGAAGGGAGCCGGGCTCTGTCACGGAACGGCGGGGAACGGGCTCGCGTTCCTGCGGCTCTTCGAGCGCACGGGCGACGAGCTCTGGCTCGCGCGGGCACGCTCCTTCGCCATGCACGCCGTTGCGCAGGCCGCCGAGCTGAGGAGGCAACACGGCCAGAGCTGGTTCGGCCTCTGGACGGGCGACCTCGGGACGGCGATCTACGCCTGGCAGTGCATCGAGGGCGACCCGGCGCTGCCGGCACTCACCGCGTGGTAGCTCGACGGGTAGCTTCCCGGCCTCGAGGAAGCGATGTCGGGGTTGTGGGTGAGGGCGTTGTAACCGTCCCCGGTGAGCTCAGCGACGCCGGGCGCCGGCATCCATGGTCACGACCCATGCTGGGCGACCGCCGAAAGCGCCAGGCGCGGATTGCGTGAACACGATGGCGATGCCGATCTCGCGCAGGGTCGGGTCGAGCAGCGTGCGTCGGTGAGGCGGCGAGTTCATCCAGGCGGCGACGGCCCGACGGGGATGCATCGCCCGGGTGCTCGAGAGCAGGTTCTCTGCGGCGCGCCATGACGTGAAGCCTGAGTCCGAGTAGAAGCGCCGGACACGCTGGGAGAACGACGTGCCGTTGGGTGACTCGTGAGTGAAGACTCCGTACTCGAGCATCGACCGGGAGTGAACAAGCGCAGCATTCCGCAAGCCCACCGATTCCCTCAGCGGCACGATCCCATGTGCCACGCGCACGGCGTTGACGTGCTCGACGAGACCCGTCGAATCGCCGACTCTTAACGTGAGGCTTTCGGAGCCTGCGGACCCTGCTCCCGCTAGAGGGGCGACGGCGAGCGCGCCGGCTGCAACGAGCGCGGCAAGGCAGGGCGACCGGTATCGCATCGTCCTCTGACCGTTGTCTGGGTTGACGGCAGCGTCAATCCCTCCTTCGAGGGAGTCACGTCTCCGCGAGCGGACGCCAACCGTATGGGTTCGCCCGCCGAGGTCGATGAACTGCCCGGTACGTCCGTCATCCGCGCCCCCCGCAGCTCATGTCCACGCGGGCTGTCCGCAGGTGCTCTCAGACGAGCGCGAGCGCTGCTGCCTCGATCTCGTCCTCGGAGAGCAGCACGAGATTCGCGGCGCCGCCGAGCGGAATGAACGAGTCCTTGCTCGTCACACGCGCGAGCTGACCGTCGAACCCCGCGTCGATCAGCGTCGCGATCACGCCCTCCGAGACGCCGCCGGTGCGGCGGGTCTCGTCGACGACGAGCACGCGCTGCGTTGCCACGGCCTCACGGGCGATGTCCTCGATCGGGAGCGGAGCGAGCCAGCGGAGGTCGACGACGCGCGCCCGGATCCCCCGCTCCTCGAGGCGGCGGGCGACCCGCAGCGACATCAGCAAGCCGTTCCCCCACGTCAGCATCGTCAGGTCGCGTCCGTTGCCGTAGGTGCGTGCCGACCCGAGCGGCACGTGCGCCGCCGTCGGCGTCGCGAGCCAGCCGCCGTCGCCCTCCTCGTGAAGATCACGCGTGTGGTAGAGGGCGATCGGCTCGAGGAAGGCGCAGACGCTGCCGTCGACCTTCGCCGCGGCCACACACGTCTTGAGCATTGCCGCAGCGTCGTCGGGTCGGGACGGGGAGGCGATCACGAGCCCTGGGATGTCGCGCAGCACCGCCACCGAATCGTCGTTGTGGAAGTGGCCGCCGAAGCCCTTCTGATAGCCGTACCCGGCGATCCGCACCACCATCCCGTTCCTGTACTGACCCTGTGAGAAGAACGGCAGGGTCGCCGCCTCGCCGCGCAGCTGATCCTCGGCGTTGTGGAGGTAGGCGAGGTACTGGATCTCCGGGATCGGAACGAAGCCGCTGACCGCCGAGCCGAGGGCGAGGCCGAGGATCGAGGTCTCGTCGAGCAGCGTGTCGAAGACGCGACCGGCGCCGAAGCGAGCATGGAGCCCGCGCGTGACGCCGTAGACGCCGCCCTTTGCCGCGACGTCCTCTCCGAAGAGGAGCGTCTCCGGGTGCTGTTCCAGAACCTCGGCGAGCGCGCCGTTGATAGCGAGGGCAAGCGTCAGAGGCTCCTCGGCCGACGGTGTGCTCCGTGCGAGCTCGGCGACGGCGTCCGGCGAGTGCGACGCGAGCGGCCGCATCACCTCGCTCGCGGTCGCGAGTTGCGGTCGGCGAGCCGCAGCGAGCGCCGCCTCGCGCACGTGAGCGCGGCTCGCGAGGTACTCGTCGGCGAGCTGGTGTCCCGTTCGGGTGCCCGTCGCTACGAGCCAGGTCGCCGTTGCGAGCAACGGGTCGCGAACGAGGTCTGCACGCACGTCGTTCGGCGAACGGTAGGCAGCCTCGACGTCGGCCCCCGCATGGCCCAGGTAGCGGACGGTTCGCACATGGAGGACAGCGGGGCGGCGGTGCTCGCGAACCCATCCCGTGAGGGCCAGCGTCAACTCGAGCATGGCTTCCGGCTCGTCCCCTGTGGCTGCTTCGTAGCGGAGCCCGAGACGGCTCGAGAGCGATCCCGCCACCCACCCCTCGGGAGACGGAACGCTGATCCCGAGGCCGTTGTCCTCGCAGACGAGGAGCAGCGGCACGGGGAGGTGTTGGTGGGCGGCATGGCCCGTGGTGTTCAGGGCGGCCTGCGCCGTCGCATGGTTGAGCGACGCGTCACCGAAGCTGCAGACGACGATCGCGTCACTCGGCCAGGTGCACTCGATGCCGAGCTTGCGGGCCCGATCGATCGCAATTGCGACGCCGACTGCGCGGGGCAGATGTGATGCGATCGTGGACGTCTGGGGGATCACCGCAAGGTCGTGGTGACCGAAGACCTTGTGGCGTCCGCCGGCGATCGGCTCGTCGATCGAAGCCGTAACCCCCTGCATGATGTCGGGCACGCCGTCGCGACCCACCTGGGCAGCTCGGGCGAGGTAGAACGCGCCGGAGCGGTAGTGGAGGAGCGCAGGATCCGTGGGGCGGAGGGCAAGTGCGACCGCCGCGTTGCTCTCGTGTCCCGCCGAGCCGATCGTGTAGAAGCTGCGGCCTTCCTGCTGCAGCCACCGTGCGGCGAAGTCACAGTTGCGGCTTGCGATCTGTGCGCTCCAGAGTGCCTGGGCACCGGCGGCCGCGGCGCGGGTTGTGGTCGGCGGCTCGAGCGCACCGAGGGCGGCAAGGAGGTGCTGCTCGAGTGGGTCGAGATCGTCCGCCATGTCAGCCGGTGGAGCCGCGCCTCAACCGAAAAAGACGAACGGACGCACGACCTTGGAGTCGATCGCTTCCTCCCACACGACGGCGCCACCGGGCGCAACCTCGCCGTGGAGTCGCGCTGCGAGCGCGTCAGCATCCTCTCTGGTCGTTGCACCGACGATGAGGTGCGACCACTGACGGACGGGCTCGTACCCCTCGCTCTCGAGCGCCTTCTCCAGCTGGACCGCCTCGTGGCGCGAGCGACACTCGATCCGAACCTCCCAGGGAGCGTAGCCCTTCTCCATGACCTCATCTTCCCAGGACTCGTCGACGGGCTCGTTGTCCCAGCGCTCCTCATCGGCGAGCCAGTGCTCGACGCTGCTCGTCGTCGCGACGAATCCGTGATGCCCGAGCTCGGCGAGGATCACGGCGTGCGCGTTCTCTGCTTGCTGGGGCGAGTCCGCGTACACGAAGAGATTCTCGTCGTCGCCCGAGATCGAGACGTGGCCGCCCTGGAGCGACTGCGCGAGATCGGTACCGAGCGGGCTCAGCCCGTCCTGGAGGAGCCCGGTGAACTCCCGTCGCGCGTCGTCGTCCGCGAGTTCGACTCGCACTCTCCAGTCATCAGCCACGACAAGAGGATAGTGGGTTCCCACACCACGGCGTCGTGCGAGGCTCAGCAGATACGAGGAAGTGGATCACCGACGAGCATGTCGACGATGCGCGTTCCCCCGAGCGTCGTGTCGAGAAGCACGAGTCCCTCCGGCTCGGAACGCACCTCGCCGATCAGGGCAGCCTCCAGCCCGAGCACGCTGTCCCGAAGCAGCGAGAGCGCCTCGTCGGCGATTTCCGCGGCAACGACCGCAACGAGCTTTCCCTCGTTCGCGACGTAGAGCGGGTCGATACCGAGGATCTCGCACGCGGCGTTGACGGCCGGCCGAACCGGCAGGGCGCTCTCGGCCAGGACCACCGCAAGGCCCGATGACTCCGCAAGCTCGTTGAGGGCCGTCGCGAGCCCACCGCGCGTCGGGTCCCGCATCCACCGCAAGCCGTCTCCGAGCGAGATCAGCGACGCCGCGAGTTCGTGAACGGCAGCGGTGTCGCTCTCGATCTCGGCCTCGAGCTGCAGGTCACCACGCGCGACCATGACCGCCATGCCGTGATCGGCAAGGGTGCCGGAAAGCAGCACCCTGTCATCCGGCTGGACGCGATGCGGGCCGAGGTCGACATCGTCTGCGACCGTGCCGACGCCCGCTGTCGTGATGAAGAGACCGTCCGCCTTGCCGCGCTCGACGACCTTCGTGTCGCCCGCGACGATCGCGACCCCTGCTGCCCGGGCGGCAGCACCCATCGATGCGATGAGGCGTCGGAGATCGACGATCGGGAAGCCCTCCTCGATCACGAAGCCGGCTGTCAGCCACCGCGGCTGGGCGCCGACCATCGCAAGATCGTTGACCGTGCCGTTGACGGCGAGCTCGCCGATATTCCCGCCCGGGAACTCGAGCGGGTGAACGACGTAGGAGTCGGTCGAGAGCGCGATGCGACCTCCGCCCGGGACAACGGCGGCATCGCCGAGGGTGGCCAGAACGTCGTTCCCCAACTCCTCGAGGAAGAGCGCCTCGACGAGGTCTCGCGTCGCCTTGCCGCCGGCACCGTGAGCGAGTGTGACGAGCTCATCCCGGAGGATGGCCCGCCTACGCCTCAACGGGCTCCCCGGCGGGGCGACGCAGTCGGCCGTAGGCGTAGAAGGCGGCGCAGGCCCCTTCGCTCGAGACCATGCAGGTGCCGAGCGGACGCTCCGGTGTGCAGGCTGTGCCAAAGACACCGCACTCCCACGGCTTGATCTGCCCCGTCAAGACCTCCCCGCAGCGGCACGCCTTCGGGTCTTCGATGCGCACGCCGGGGACCGTGTACAGGGCCTCGGCATCCCAGGCGGCGAACGCCGGACGCACTCGCATAGCGCTCCGCGGGATCGTGCCGAGCCCGCGCCACTCGAACTCGTCGCGCAGCTCCATCGTCTCGTCGATCGCCGCGAGCGCGCGGGCGTTGCCTTCTTGCCGCACGACGCGCGTGTACTGGTTCTCGACCTCACATCGTCCCTCGGCCCGCTGGCGCAGCAGCATTGCGATCGACTGCAGCAGGTCGACCGGCTCGAACGCGGAGACGGCGACCGGGCGGCCGTACTCCTCGGGAATGAACCGGTAGGCGTCGGTGCCGATCACGGTGGAGACATGGCCCGGCCCGATGAAGGCGTCGACGCGTAGCCCGGGTGTCTCGAGGATCGCGCGCAGCGGTGGTTCGATCGTGACGTGATTGCAGAAGACTGCGAAGTTCGGCGTCGCCTGAGCGCGCGCCCGAAGCAGCGTCACGGCGGTTGCAGGCGCCGTCGTCTCGAAGCCGATCGCGAAGAAGATGACGCGTCGGTCGGGCAGCTTCGTGGCGAGCGCCAGGGCGTCGAGCGGCGAGTAGACCATGCGCACATCCGCTCCGCGAGCCTTCGCCTCGAGCAGCGATCCGCGCCCGCCCGGCACGCGCATCATGTCTCCGAATGTCGCCAGGGTGACCCCGGGCTCCTCGGCGAGTGCGATCGCGTCGTCGACGCGGCCCATCGGGATCACGCACACGGGACAGCCCGGCCCGTGGACGAGCTCCACCTCGGGCGGTAGGAGGTCCTCGAGGCCGTGCCGGTAGATCGCGTGCGTGTGGCCGCCGCAGACCTCCATCACGCGCCAGGTCTCGCCGGGTTGCACGAGCCCCGCGATCTCCGAGGCAAGCCCTCGCGCAAGGTTCGCCGAGCGGTACTCGTCGACGTACTTCACGATGCCGGGTCTCGGGCGGGCGCTTGCGGGACTTTGTGGCTCTGAGCCACTTGCGGGCTCGCGCGCGGGCCGTCTAGCCGTTCCAGCGCGATCCCTGCGTGACAGAGGAGCACGTCCCCCGGCCCGGCGTCCGGCACGAGGTCGACGCCCACGCGCTCCTCGGCTCCGGCGACCCGGACGATCGCCTCCAGTCCGTCGACAGCAACGACCTCGGCCTCGACGGCCTCGTCCGAGCACGTGATGCAGCGTTCGGGCTCGAGCTCGGTCATACCGTTCCCAGACGGAGCTCGTCCAGTTCTCGCTGGAGCTCGGCGCCGCGCTCGAGCAGCGCCAGCGTCTCCCGGGCGTCGTCCTCGTCGATGCGTGCGAGCGCGAAGCCCACGTGGATCAGGACCCAGTCGCCGACCTCGATCGGCGCGGCAGGCTCGTCGACGAGCGCCACGCTGACTTCGCGGCGCACACCGGAAATGTCCACCTTCGCGAGACCCGCGTCGCGGTCGGTGACTTCGATCACCTGCCCGGGAATGCCGAGGCACATCAGAAGGCTCCTAGTGAGGCGGCTGCGACAGCAGCCTGACCGTAACTGACGCCACCGTCGTTTGGTGGAACAAGACGGTGCGAGAGGACGCGGAAGCCCGCATCCTCCAGGCGGCTGCGAAGGGACGCGAGCAATCGCAGGTTCTGGAAGCTGCCGCCGGAAAGCGCGACGGTGCCGGGTGACCCTGCCGCCGAGCACGCTGTGGCGAACGCGACGGCGATTCCCTCGTGGAAGGCCGCGGCGATCTCGGAGCGTGGCCTGCCCGCAGCAAGGTCATCGAACGCTGCCGCGACGAGGTCGGCCCCGCGGATCGTCCCGTCGGCGGCCGCGCAGAGATAGGGCGCTGCCGCGGTGGTGCCCGCAAGGTGCTCGAGCTCGATTGCCGCCTGGCCCTCGTAGCTCACCGCCTCGCGCACGCCGAGGAGTGCTGCCACGGCGTCGAACAAGCGCCCCGCCCCTGAAGAGAGCGGCGCGTTGACCTTGAGGCTCTCCCGCACGACGGGCCACCGTTCGAACGGCACGGGCCGTCCGGCACGCTCGAGGTAGGCGGCGGCCATCCGCCACGGCTCCCTGATGGCGGCTTCACCTCCCGGCAGCGGAACGGGTTCCAGGTGCGCGATCCGCTCGAACGTCGTGAGGTCGCAGCGAAGAAGCTCACCGCCCCAGAGCGTTCCATCCGTCCCGTATCCGGTGCCGTCGAGGACGACTGCGAGTGCCTCGCCCGTCTCACCGTGCTCTGCCAGGCACGCGGCGGCGTGGGCGTGGTGATGCTGTACCTCGATGAGCGGGAGGTTCTGCTCGCGGGCCCACTTCGTCGAGAGGTACTCGGGGTGAAGGTCGCAGGCGACGGCCACGGGACTGATTTCGAGCATGTCGAGGTAGAGCGCGAGGTCGGTCCGGAAGGCCGCGTAGGCAGGCTCGCTGTCCAGGTCACCGAGGTGAGAGGAGAGGAATGCGTCGGAGTCGCGCGCAACGCAGAACGTGCTCTTCAGCTCGGCCCCGACCGCGACGATCGGCTTCGTAGCGGGCATGGGGAGTGGCAGTGCTCCGGGTGCGAAGCCGCGCGAGCGACGAATCGGGAACGCTGCACGGACGACCGAGTCCTCGCAGCGGCGGTGGATCGGCCGGTCGTGCGAGAGGAACGCGTCAGCTATCTCGCCGAGCCGGCGGCGCGCTTCCTCGTCGTCGGTGGCGATCGGCTCGTCGGAGCGGTTGCCGCTCGTCAGCACGAGTGGGCGATCGACTTCGTGACACAGCAGGTGGTGGAGAGGGGTGTAGGGGAGCATCAGGCCGACCCAAGGCGAGCCTGCTGTGACGGACGGCGCGATATCGGCGTCAACGCGTCGACGGACGAGCACGATCGGGCGCTCGACGCCGCGCAGGAGTGCGTCTTCGCCGTCATCGATCTCG
This sequence comes from uncultured Thermoleophilia bacterium, assembly GCA_963741655.1. GTDB lineage: Bacteria > Actinomycetota > Thermoleophilia > Gaiellales > Gaiellaceae > Gaiella. The sequence goes on along the minus strand of CAVUIQ010000004.1, from coordinate 19,868 downwards.
CCGAGATCGTGGGGGGCGGTTGTCATCACCGCAAGTGGCTTCTCATCACGGTGCTTCCTGGCGCGCAGGCGCGCAACCGCCTCCTCGTCGGTTGCGTCGCAAGCGAGGTGGTACCCCCCGAGGCCCTTCACGGCCACGATCCGGCCCTCGAGCAACAGGCCGGCTGCCTCCTCGAGCGGCATCGTCAGACGAGGCCCGCAGTCCGGGCAGGCGATCGGCTCGGCGTGAAAGCGGCGATCGCCCGGATCCTCGTACTCGCCGCGGCAGGCGGCACAGAGCGGAAACCCGGCCATCGTCGTGCGTGCCCGGTCGTACGGAACCGAGGTCACGATCGTGAAGCGTGGGCCGCAGTTCGTGCAGTTGATGAACGGGTAGCGATGACGTCGATCGGCAGGGTCGAAGAGCTCGCGCAGGCAGTCGTCGCACGTCGCCGCGTCCGGCGCGACGGGCGTCGTTCGCCCGGCGCCGCTGTTCCCGCTCGCCACGATCGCAAACCCGTGCTCGAACCGGGGCGAGCACGCACGAACGTCGATGCCCGTGACGGATGCGAGCGGAGGGGCCTCGGCCGTGATCGCGTCGACGAACGTCGCGAGCGTGCCGGGATCGCCTTCGACTTCCACGACGACTCCACCCGGATCATTGAGCACGAACCCCGCGAGCCCGTAGCGATGAGCGAGTCGGTGGACGAACGGCCGGAAGCCCACGCCCTGAACTACCCCGCGAACGTGCAGGCGCAGACGCTCGACGGCGAGGGCTTGGCTCACACGTTCAGGCTGACGCACCGCGCCGCGTCGCGCAACCGACGATGCCGCGGCTGGACTGCGGGATTCCCGCAAACCGTGCCGGGGCTGTACCGATGCACCGGAGTCATGCAGAATCCAGGCTGTCTCTGATGTCCGAGCAGACGCTCCTGACGCATCCCGCACCGGCCGTGATCGATCTCGACGGCCTCCATGCGCTTGTCGGCGTGCTCCGTGACCGTGGCTACTGCGTCGTCGGGCCGACACGCAGGGAAGGCGCGATCGTCTACGAGGAGATCGCGTCGGCCGACGAGCTGCCCGCGGGGTGGACGGAGATTCAGGAGGCGGCCACGTATCGCCTCGAACGGCGCGATGATGAGGCGCGGTTCGGGTACCCCGTCGGGCCGCAGTCGTGGAAGCGCTGGTTGCTGCCCGCGCGGATGCGCCTCTGGCAGGCTCGCCGCGACGATGAGGGTCACACCGAGTTCGTCGAGGACGCTCCGCCCGACCGGCCGTTCGCGCTCCTCGGGGTTCGCTCCTGCGATCTGCACGCGATTGCAATCCAGGACAGGGTCTTTCTCGAGGGTGCGTACGTCGATCGTGACTACTCGGCGCGACGGGAGGACGCCTTCCTCGTCGCCGTCAACTGCGGCGTCCCCGGGGGGACGTGCTTCTGCACTTCGATGGGAACCGGCCCGCGGGCCGAGAGCGGGTTCGACCTCGCGCTCACCGAGCTCGTCGGTGACGCGCACCGGTTCGTCGTCGAGGTGGGGTCCGAGCGGGGGGCCGAGGTCCTCGTGGATCTCATGGCGAGCCCGGCGACCGCTGCGGACGTGGACGCCGCGCTCGGTGTCACGCACGATGCAATCGGGTTGATGGGGCGTCATGTCGAGTCGTTCGATCTTCGCGACCTTCTCGCCCGGAACGTCGAGCATCCGCGCTTCGACGCGACGGCCGAGCGCTGCCTCACGTGTGGCAACTGCACGCTCGTTTGCCCGACGTGCTTCTGCACCTCGGTCGACGACGTGAATGTCCTCGAGACCGGCGCCGCCGAGCGGTGGCGGCGCTGGGACTCCTGTTACTCCGTGGACTACTCGTACATCCACGGCGGCAGCGTGCGACCGTCGTCCCGCGCGCGCTACCGCCAGTGGCTCACCCACAAGTTCGGCACCTGGATCGACCAGTTCGGCACGTCCGGCTGCGTCGGGTGCGGGCGCTGCATCACGTGGTGCCCGGTCGGAATCGACGTAACCGAGGAACTCACAGCGATCCGGGAAACCGACGGGGAGGTCGACCATGCAAACACTTGACGAGATCGTCGCCGAGAGCCCGAGCTTTGCCGGGCTCACGCAGCCGCAGCTCGAGCTGATCGCGGGCTGTGCCCGGAACGTCGGCTTCGACCAGGGCGAGCGCCTGTTCCGGGAAGGCGACCCGGCCGACACCTTCTACCTCGTGCGCAAAGGCCGCGTGGCCCTGTCGACACATGTTCCGGCGCGCGGCGCGGTCGTGATCGAGACGCTCGATCCCGGCGAGATCGTCGGCTGGTCGTGGCTCTTCCCACCGTACGTCTGGCACTTCGACGCCCGCGCGGTCGACGACCTGCGGGCGGTGGCCTTCGACGGAGCCTGCCTCCGTGGGAAGTGCGAGGCCGACCACGACCTCGGCTACGAGCTCATGCGCCGCTTTGCGTCGGTCATGATCGACCGGCTCCAGCACACGCGTCTCCGACTCCTGGACATCTATGGCGACGGCAGCGCGAGCTGAGACCACGGCGCACGGGCCGATGACGCCCGTGCCGTATCGGGTCGTCTCGCGTGCCGCCGAGACGGCCGACACGTCGACGCTCGTCCTCGAGCCGCTCGGCGCCCCCGTCGTGCCCGCACCGGGGCAGTTCAACATGCTCTACGCGTTCGGTGTCGGAGAGGTGCCGATCTCGACGAGCGCTGCACCCGACCCGGGCGGGGCTCTCGTCCACACGATCCGTGACGTCGGAGCGGTCTCCCACGCGCTCGTCCACGCGGAGCCCGGCGCCGTGATCGGCGTTCGCGGCCCGTACGGGACGACCTGGCCGCTCGAGGAGGCTCGCGGCCGTGACCTCGTGATCGTCGCCGGGGGGATCGGCCTGGCGCCGCTGCGGCCGGCCGTCTATCACGCTCTCGCGCACCGCGACGAGTTCGCCTCCGTCTGCATCCTCCTCGGAGCGCGCACCCCCTCCGACCTCCTCTTCCTCCCCGAGCTCGAGCGCTGGCGCGGACGGTTCGATGTCGAGCTCGCGGTCACCGTCGACAACGCGGGCGAGGACTGGCACGGGCGCGTCGGCGTCGTCACCCAGCTGATCCCGAAAGCGTCGTTCGATCCCGACAATGCGGTTGCTCTCGTCTGTGGGCCCGAGATCATGATGACCTTCACGGCCCGTGCCCTACTCGCACGCGGCGTCCCGAAGGACAGAATCGCGATCTCGATGGAGCGCAACATGCAATGCGGGCTCGGCCACTGCGGACACTGTCAGCTCGGGCCGGTTCTGATCTGCCGGGACGGCCCCGTGTTCTGGTACGACGCCATGGAGCCGCTTGATGGAGCAGCGAGAGCTATGACACAAGCCGTCGCCAAACCGACCGTCGCCGTCTGGAAGTTCTCGTCCTGCGACGGCTGCCAGCTCTCCCTGCTCGACTGCGAGGACGAGCTCCTCGCGATCGCCGACGCAATCCAGATCGCCTACTTCCCGGAGGCAACGAGCGCCGAGCTCGAGGGGCCGTACGACATCTCGCTCGTCGAAGGTTCGGTCACGACCCCGCACGACGCCGAGCGCATCCACGAGATCCGTGAGCAGTCGGGCCTCCTCGTCACGATCGGCGCCTGCGCGACGGCGGGTGGCATCCAGGCTCTGCGGAACTTCGCGGACGTGAAGGAGTGGATCCCGCTCGTCTACGCGAGCCCCGAGTTCATCTCCACGCTCGAGACGTCGACGCCGATCGCGGATCACGTCAAGGTCGATCTCGAGCTGCGTGGGTGCCCGATCTCGAAGGAGCAGCTCGTCGAGACCGTGCTCGCGCTCGTCAACGGCCGCCGACCGAGGCTCCCGTCGACGAGCGTGTGCTTCGAGTGCAAGGCACGAGGCACGACGTGCGTCATGGTGGCCCATGGCACTCCCTGTCTCGGGCCCGATCACCCAGTCGGGCTGTGGAGCCATCTGTCCCGCCTACAACCGTGGGTGCTACGGCTGCTTCGGCCCGATGGAGAGCCCGAACGTGAATGCGCTCGCCGAGCAGTGGCAGGCGCTCGGCGTGGACGACGACGGGATCGTGCGGGCGTTGCGCACGTTCAACGCGAACGCACCTGAGTTCAGGGAGGCGAGCAATGAGCGAGCCTGACGGCGGCACGACGCGCGAGATCCGCACCGACTACCTCGCGCGCGTCGAGGGCGAGGGCGCGATGCTCGTCCGCATCAAGGGCGACCAGGTCGAGGAGGTGCAGTTCAAGATCTTCGAGCCGCCGCGCTTCTTCGAGGCGTTGCTGCGCGGGCGCCAGTTCACCGAAGCCCCGGATATCACGGCGCGTATCTGCGGGATCTGCCCGATCGCGTACATCGCGAGCTCGTGCAACGCGATGGAGGACGTGTGCGCGGTGGATCTCCCCGAGCAGGTGCGACTGATGCGCCGGCTCGTCTACTGCGGCGAGTGGATCGAGAGCCACGTGCTGCACACGGCGATGCTCCACGCGCCCGACTTCCTCGGCTACGACGGAGCCGTCGAGATGGCACGCGATCGCCGCGACCTCGTCGAGCTGGCCCTGCGCCTGAAGAAGGCCGGCAACACGATCATGGACGTGGTCGGTGGGCGCGCCGTGCACCCGGTCAACCTCCGGGTCGGCGGCATGTACCGGGCGCCGACGCGCGCCGAGCTCGCGACGCTCGTGCCGGAGCTCGAGTGGGCACGCGAGGCCGCCGTCGATTTCACGCGCTGGGTGGCCGGCTTCGACTTTCCCGACTTCGAGCAGGACTACGCCTTCGTGGCCCTCCGGCAGCCGGGTGAGTACCCGATCGAGCGCGGTCGGATCGTCTCGAGCACCGGTCTCGATATCGATGTCTCGGAGTACGAGGAGCACTTCACCGAGACCCATGTCGAGCGGTCGAACGCGCTGCACTCGACGCTCGCGGGCGTCGGGAACTACCTCGTCGGCCCGCTGGCGCGCTACGCGCTGAACTCGGCCGAGCTGTCGCCGCTCGCACGGGAGATCGCCGACGAGGTCGGGCTCGGCGACGTTGTGCGCAACCCGTTCCGCAGCATCGTCGTGCGTGCCGTCGAGACGGTCTACGCGGCAGACGAGGCGCTGCGGATCATCGCGCAGTACGTGCCGCCCGAGGAGCCCTTCGTCGAGGCCGTCCCCCGAGCGGGAACGGGGTACGGATGCACCGAGGCGCCGCGTGGAATCTGCTGGCATCGCTACGAGATCGACGATGCGGGAGCGATTCTCGATGCGAAGATCGTGCCGCCGACCTCCCAGAATCAGAAGACGATCGAGGAGGACCTCGTCGGCGTCGTCAAGGCGTCACTCCATCTGTCGGACGACGAGCTCGGCCATCGGTGCGAGCAGACGATCCGCAACTACGACCCGTGCATCTCCTGCGCGACGCACTTCCTCAAGCTCGAAGTCGAACGCACATGAGGGCGGCCGCGTGCCTCGGCAGCCGCTATCGCGGCGACGATGCCGTGGGCCCACTCGTCGCGGACAGGCTGCGCGCGGCCGGCGCCACCGTCCTCGACTGCGACGACGAGCCCACGCGATTGCTGGACGCCTGGGCGGATCTCGATCTGGTCGTGATCGTCGACGCGGTGTCGTCGGGCTCCCCGGCCGGAACCGTGCACCGCGTCGACCCGGGTGACGGGCCGCTCCCGGCCGATCTCGGCCTCGCCTCGACGCATGCGTTCTCGGTCTCCGATGCCCTCGAGCTCGGCCGTGCGGTCGGGCGGGCACCACAGCGCGTGATCGTGATCGGGGTCGAGGGTGCAGCCTTCGGGATGGGCGATCCTGTCACGGCGGAGGTTGAGGCGGCCCTCGACGGCGTTGCCGACTCGGTACTCGCGGAGCTTTCGGAAGGAGACGACGATGCATGAGAAGGCGTTGATGGACGACCTGATGGCGAAGATCCTCGGAGTTGCGGCAACCGAAGGCGGCGTCCGCGTCACGCGGATCACGGTGTGGCTCGGTGCCCTCTCGCACTTCACGCCGGAGCACTTCCGCGAGCACTTCGACGACGCTGCCAGGGGCACCGCCGCGGAGGGCGCCGAGGTCGTCGCGACGCTCGATGACGACGTCAGCGACCCCCGCGCGCAGGGCGTCGTGCTCGAGAGCGTCAGCGTCGCGAACTAGCTTGCGCTAGCGATGGTGATGGCGGAGGTGTGGGCGCCTCCGGTGTGTAGTGCGTTCCGCGTGTGCGTCGTGCGCCAGGTGCTGCCAGACCTCCTGCATTCTGTGTTGCGCCGCGCGAGCGCGTCGGTTCGCACGGAGTTGCGTCCACCGGTCGCTCAGCCCCTGATGGGCCTCATGGAGCCGGATGCCCATCCGCTCGCGGCGCGTGCGCGGCCTGCGGTGGAAGATCGAAAGATGGCGTGACACGGAAGACCTCCTTAGCTGTCGGAACCTCTGCCTTCAGTTTGCTGCGAGCCGCGTGCGACCGCATCGGCAGCTTCACTGACTCCGTCTGCCGGGTTCTACCGAGTCACCGTGGGGGATCGGCGGTAGACTCGCTTCCGTGCCTGCCACCGTCATTGTCGGTGCGCAGTGGGGCGACGAGGGGAAGGGCAAGATCGTCGACCTGCTCGCCCAGGACTCCGATCTCGTCTGCCGCTACCAGGGTGGGCCGAACGCGGGACACACGATCGTCGTCGAGGGCGAGACCTTCAAGATCCGCGCGGTGCCGTCCGGGATCATCACCGGCAAAGCGTGCGCGATCGGCGCGGGCTGCGTCGTCGATCCGCAGGTGCTGATCGGCGAGCTCGACGACCTCGAGTCACGCGGCCTCCCGACTGCCGGGCTCGTTCACCTGTCGGGGAACGCACATCTGATCATGCCCTGGCACGTTGCACTCGACGGTGCGCGCGAGCGGAAGCTCGGCAACCTCCAGATCGGGACGACCCGACGCGGGATCGGCCCCGCCTACGCCGACAAGGCGACTCGGATCGGCATTCGCGTCCAGGACCTCCTCGACCCCAAGATCCTGCGCCAGAAGATCGAGCTCGCGATCACGGAGAAGAACGTGTGGCTCGAGCGCGTCTACGAGATCGCGCCCTTCGATCTCGAGGAAGTGGCACACACTCACGAGGGCTACGCCCAGCGGCTGCGTCCCGTACATCGCCGACACGTCACTCCTCGTCGACCGCGCGCTGCGAAACGGCGACAACGTCCTCTTCGAGGGTGCGCAGGGGACGCTGCTCGACCTCGATCACGGCACGTACCCGTTCGTCACTTCGTCGAGCCCGATCGCGGCCGGTGCCGCAGTCAGCTTCGGCATCGGCCCGAACCGGATCGACGAGGTGCTCGGCGTCTCGAAGGCGTACGTCACCCGCGTCGGTGAGGGGCCATTCCCGTCCGAGATCCAGGGCGCGGATCAGGAGCGCGTCCGCGAGCTCGGTGGCGAGTTCGGCACCGTCACCGGCCGCGAGCGACGATGCGGCTGGCTCGACCTTCCGGCGCTGCGCTTCGCCGTTCGCGTCAACGGCATCACCTCGCTCGCGCTGACGAAGATCGACGTGCTGTCCTCCTTCGCGGAGATCCCGATCTGCGTGCGCTATGCCCTTCCGGACGGTACGGAGACCGACGACTTTCCGGCCCACCAGTCCGACTTCCACCACTGCCGACCCGTCTGGGAGACCCTCCCTGGATGGCAGGAGGAGATCGCCGCAACAGGCGCGTCGGGCAGCGAGTTGCCGGACGCCGCTGCTGCCTACGTTCGCTTCGTCGAGGACGCGCTCGGCGTCCCCGTCTCCCTCGTCGGCATCGGCCAGGGCCGCGAGGCCGTGCTGACGCGCTAGGCATCAATGACGGTCTCCCGTCTCCAGGGCGTTCCCGGCATCGGTGTCGACCGAATGGGCGACGCCGCGGACGGCGCGGCCGACCCTGAGCTCCTGCGGCTCGAAAACCTCGATACCGATCTGCGGCCCCTCGCCGCCGCTCTCGAGGCGACGCGCGTCGCGATCGACGACGATGACGCGAACAGCTACCTCCCCTTTCCGGGGCACGAGCGCCTCCGACGAGCCGTCGCCGCCCACGTCGGGCGCGACGTGCGCGAGATCGAGTGGCGACAGACGCTGATCACCGCCGGCGGCCTGAACGGAGTCCTCAATGTTCTCCTTGCCACGCTCGAACCGGGCGACGAGGTCGTACTCACCGATCCGGTCTACGCCGGGCTCCTGAACCGCGTGCGGGTTGCAGGCGGCGTGCCGAGCCTGGCCCGGCTCGAGCCGAGCGCAGCCGGCTGGGGCCTCGACCTGGACAGCCTTCGAGCTTCGGTCAACGCTCGCACTCGTGTGCTCCTGATGATGAGCCCGTCGATGCCGTCCGGGTCCGTGCTCGACCGGGAGGCGTGGGATGTCGTTGCGGATCTCTGCCGCGAACGCGACCTGCTCCTCGTCGTCGACACGGCGATGGAGCGGATCCTCTTCGACGGGCGCGGGGCCGTCGATCCCCTGGCGCTCGACGGGATGGCGGAGCGAACGATCATCGTTGGCTCCGCCTCCAAGGAGCTGCGGATGATCGGTTGGCGCGTCGGCTGGGTCGTTGCACCGCCGGCGCTCGTCGACGACATCGGCCTCGTCTGCATCTCGAACGTCGTCTGCCAGGTGGGGATCGCGCAGACGGCCGTGGCGATCGCCCTCGAGGCGGGAGACGAGGACGTCGCCGCCGCGACCGCGGAGTGGGAGCGTCGTCGCGACATCATCCTCCGTGAGCTCGGCGGGCTTCCCGTGATCCCTCCTCACGGCGGCTGGTCGATGCTCCTCGACGTGCGCGCGCTCGGCCACACGGCCGACGAGGCCTCGGAGCGGCTGTTTCGCCTCGGCCGCGTCGCCGCGACCCCGATGACGAACTGGGGCTCCGAGCGGGCCGGTGGCTACGTGCGGTTCGTGTTCGCGAACGAGTCGTGTGAGCGCCTACGCGGCTTCGGCGACCGGGTGCGGGCGGCGCTGCTCTGATTCGAGCCCTTACTGGGCGTGAGGAGTGGCGGGTTCCGCGGCGAGGGTCACGTACGCTCTTGCGACCGCCTCGTCGATGTCCCTCGGGACCGGCACGAGGCACGCCTCGGCGCTGACGTCGCCACGCGCGATCGCCTCGAGACAACGAGCCTGGAGCGCGAAGCCGAGGTCCATCGACTCGACCGAGTTGCCGAGCGGCCGTGGCCCCGCCAGGTTGACCATGTGGCCACCCGTCAGGACGTGGACACTGCGTCCGTCCTCGAACGTGAGCGTTTCAACGCCGTCGGCCGCCGAGGCGACCTCGGCGCCTTGGACGAGGCCGTTGATGTCGATCTCCCACGGGAGGTGGCCCCCGTTGAGGAGGATTGCATCGTCGTGGAAGAGTCCCGTGTCGGCGGCGCCGACGACGTTCGGGGCGCCCGTCACCGTCACGATCACGTCGGCCTCGGCGATTGCGACCTCCCTCGCCGGCACGGAGAATCCGTCGAGGAGTGCCTGCAGGCGAAGCACCGGATCGACCTCGACGACCGAGACGATGGCGCGGGCGGCCCGGAAGTTCTGCGCCACCCCGCGTCCGCAGGCCCCGTACCCGAACACCGTTACCCGCTTGCCGTTCGTGCTCCGGTTGGTGATCCTGATGAACGACTCGAGCACGCTCTGCCCGACGGCATGCTCGTTCTCGGCGAACTGCTTGATGGGGCTGTCGTTGATGACCAGGATCGGCCGCGCAAGACGTTCGCGAAGGGGGCCGAGGCGTGCTCGACCCGATGTCGTCTCCTCCGTCCCACCACGAAGGGCCGGGTACGGGTCGTCGAGCCAGCGGGCGAAGAGATCGCCGCCGTTGTCGAGGAGGAGGTCCGGCCGGGCGTCGAGCACCTCGCGGAGGAAGCCGTCGTGCTCCGACGGATCGGCAGTCGGCCCGCCAATCACGCGGATTCCGGCGGCGCGGAGATACTCGACCGCCGCTGGCTGGGTCGAGCTGAGATTGCCGGTCGATACCACCTCGGCTCCGCCCCGGGCGAGAACGAGGATCAGCGCCACGGTCTTCGGTTCGAGGTGGATGCCGGTTCCGATCGTGACGCCCGCGAAAGGTCGTGTCCGGTCGAACTCTTCACCGATCGTGGCGAGCAGCCGGCAGCTCGAGATGACCCAGTCGATGCGTGACATTCGGGACCCACGATACGGGCTTCCGGCGACGACCGAGTCGAGGTGCGCTGCGCAGGTGCGTGGAACGGCCGAGTAGGCTCGCTTCGTGCGCGTCCTTCTCCTCGGATCCGGCGGTCGGGAGCACGCGCTCGCCTGGAAACTCGTCCAGTCCCCGTTGCTCACAGAGCTGCACGCTGCGCCGGGAAACCCGGGGATCGCCGCCCTCGGCCCGTGCCACCCGGTTCGCGCGGACGACAGCGAGGCGGTGCTCGGTCTCGCACGCGCGCTGCAGATCGACCTCGTCGTCGTCGGGCCCGAGGTGCCGCTTGTCGCCGGGATAGCAGACGTTCTTCGTGCGGGCGGCATCTCGGTCTTCGGTCCCTCCAAGGCCGCTGCGGCGATCGAGGGCTCGAAGTTCTTCGCCAAGGATGTGATGGATGCGGCAGGGGTTCCGACGGCAGCGATCCTCGAGAATCCGGTCGCCCCGTGCGTGCTCAAGGTGGACGGCCTCGCGGCGGGGAAGGGCGTCGTCGTCTGCCACACCCAGGCCGAGGTCGCCGCGGGCCTCGTCGAGCTCGCCGCGCTCGGTGGAGCCCTCGTGATCGAGGAGCTCCTCGAGGGGCCCGAGATCTCGGTCTTTGCCCTCTGCGACGGCGCTACGTGCGTCGCGCTCCCGGTGGCGCAGGACTTCAAGCGCGCAGAGGACGGTGACGTCGGCCCGAACACGGGTGGGATGGGGTCGTTTGCCCCTGTCCCGGGATTCGACGCGGAAGCGATCGAGGCTCTCGTCGACCTCACCTGTCGTCCGATCCTGGCCGAACTCGCCGAGCGCGATCATCCATTCATCGGAACGCTGTTCGCCGGTCTCATGCTGACGGCCGACGGGCCGCGCGTGCTCGAGTACAACTGCCGCTTCGGTGACCCGGAGACGCAGTCACTGATGCCCCTCGTCGAGGGTGACTTGCTCGAAGCGCTCGCCGCGTGTGCGGCGGGCGATCTGGCGGGCGTTCGGCTCGAGCGAGGCACCGGTGCCGCCGTGACCGTCGTTCTCGCGGCCGGGGATTACCCGGTACAGGGCGACACGGGATCGCCGATCAGCGGGATCGAGGCAGCGGCGGCGACGGGGGCGCTCGTGTTCCACGCCGGAACGGCCCTGCGCGGCGGGGCCGTCGTCACGAACGGCGGCCGGATTCTCAACGTCACGGGTGTAGGCGATGATCTCGCCGGTGCGCGCGCCGCCGCGTATGCGGCGGCGGACATGATCGAGTGGGCAGGCGTGCGGCGGCGCGAGGACATCGCATTGGCGGCGGCAGGGAGGACGCCGTCCGTTTGACGGCGACGGGCGACGCTCTGCGTCGCGGGGCGACGCTTCGCATAGCCCCTACGAGCCGCGCATGCCCTCGAGGTAGGTGAGGACGGCGCGCACGCGGCGGTTCTCGTCTTCCCCGGGGTAGAGGCCGAGGCGGGCGAAGATCGAGCTGATGTGCTTCTCGACAGCTCCGACCGTAAGCCACAGCTTCTTCGCGATCGCGGCGTTGCTCAGGCCCTCGGCCATCAGCGTCAGCACCTCTCGCTCCCTCGGCGTCAGGTCGGAGAGCGGGTCGTCCCGGCGGCGGCGGCCCATCAGCTGCGCGATGACTTCCGGGTCGAAGGCCGTCCCGCCGTCGGCGACCCGACGCACGGACTCGACAAACTCGCCGACGTCGGCGACGCGCTCTTTCAGGAGGTACCCGACGCCGACTCCGCCGGCTGCGAGGAGGTCGCTTGCGTAGCGCTCCTCGACGTACTGGGAGAGCACGAGGATCGCCGTTTCGGGGACGCGAGTGCGCGCCTCGATCGCGGCGCGCAGGCCCTCGTCGGTGTGGGTCGGGGGCATGCGAACGTCGACGATCGCGAGATCAGGGCGGTGACGCTCGACGGCGACGAGCAGCGCATCGCCGTCCCCGACGCCCTCCACGACCTCTATCTCCTCGTCGGCGAGCAGCCGCGAGAGGCCCTCGCGTAGGAGCACGGAGTCCTCTGCGATCACGACGCGCATGGCAGCTCCGCCCGGACGATCGTCGGGCCGCCTTCGGGGCTCGAGACGGTGAGCGTGCCGTCGACCGTTGCCGCCCGCGTCGTCAGGCCCTCGAGCCCTCCACCCGGCTCGATCCGGGCGCCCCCGACGCCGTTGTCCTCGACCTCGACCACTACCATTCCGCCCTCGCGCGTGATGCGCACCTCGAGGCGTGTTGCCGCCGCGTGCTTGGTCGCATTCGTGAGGGCCTCGGCGACGACGAAATACGCCGTCGACTCGATTGCGACCGACGGCCGTGAGTCGAGACCGACCGAGATCTCGACGGGGATCGCACTTCGGGCTGCCAGTGCCGACAGTGCCGCGTCGAGGCCGCGGTCGGTGAGGATCGCAGGGTGGATGCCCCGCGCGAGGTTGCGGAGCTCCGCGAGCGCCTGCTTCGAGTCCTCGTGCGCCTGCTCCACCAGGGCGCGGGCGCCCTCCGGGTCGGAGTCGAGCTTGGCGCGCGCGCGCCCGAGGTCGATCGCAAGTGCCGTCAGCCGCTGCTGCGCGCCGTCGTGAAGGTCGCGCTCGATCCGTCGTCGCTCGGAAACCGCTGCGTCGACGGCCTCGGTGCGCTGCTGCGTCAGCTCGGCGACCCGCTCTGCCGAGCGACGGCCGAGAAGGTTCCGCACCGTGAACGCGTGCGCTGCCGCGAGGAGGCCGATGACCCACGGCAAGAATGCGAGCAGGGCAACGCCGATCAGGGAGCACGCGAGCGCCTCCGGAAGCGTGTCCACGTTGAATCGGGAACTCTCCCCGAACTGAAGGCCGGCGCCTGATCCGTAGTACAAGGGCATCGCGACCATCGCGAGAGCGACCGCCCAGACCGTGACGGCGATCACGAATGTGGCGATCGCAAGAGGGAAGAAGACGAAGAGGAGGTAGACGAGATCGCGCCAGACGGCCGGATCGGTCGCGCGCTCCCAGATGCGTCGCAGCGTGGTCGACGCGATGAGCGTGCGGTACGGCCGCGGCACGTCGATCCCGAGCAGGCTGTGGGCGCGCCAGCGCTCCGTCTCGGCGATGCCCATCCAGAGGTACATCGTTGCGACAAGAATGGGGATTCCGACGAGCGTGACGAGCAGGCCGAGTCCAACGGCGAGCAGCGAGACGAGGAGCGACCACCAGACTGTCGCGAGGACGAAGCCCGAGAGGATGTAGACGGTATCTCGCAACGCCTGAGACCAGCCGCGATGGAACCGCCCCCGGTGCCCCGCGCGGGATCCCCACGGGCGGCGGCGTCCGGTCGGAGAGGGAGCGCTGGTCGGGACGACGGAGCTCATGCACGGCACGGTAACGGGCGCGCGAGGCCTTCGATGCGTGGCGGGCAGGCGAAGTGAGGTGGGGAAACCCCTACTGCTCCCGCACTGCGGGGGCCGATCCGGCGTGCTCTCTAAGATACGTCCGTGATCTCCCGCTACTCCCGCCCGGCCATGACCCTGATCTGGTCGGACGGGGCGAAGCTCCGGCGCTGGCTCGACGTCGAGCTGGCCGCGCTCGACGGCTGGGCGGAGGCCGGCGTTGTGCCGACCGAGGCTGTGGCTGCGATCAGGGAGCGTGCAGTGACGCCGACGCCTGAGCGGGTCGCGGAGATCGAACGCGAGACGAACCACGATGTCGCTGCCTTTGTCGACGCCGTCTCCGAAGGCCTCGGCGACGAGGGGCGCTGGTTTCACTACGGGCTCACGTCCTCCGACGTGCTCGACACGGCGCTCTCGCTCGCCGTGCAGGAGGCAGGCGACGTCATTCTCGAGGGGCTCGAACGGGCTTTTGGCGCCGTTGTCTTCCGCGCCGAGGAGCACCGCGAGACGCTGTGCATGGGGAGGACGCACGGCGTGCACGCCGAGCCGACGACGTTCGGGCTCAAGCTCGCCGGCTGGGCATTTGCTCTCGAGCGCGACCGCGAGCGGCTCGTACACGCGATCGAGGGGCTTCGCGTGGGCAAGCTGTCGGGGGCCGTCGGGACGTACGCCGCTGCCGAACCGGCCGTCGAGCGCGTCGCGTGCGAGCGCCTCGGCCTCGAGGCGGCTCCGAGCTCCACCCAGATCCTCCAGCGCGACCGTCACGCGGAGTTGCTGTCGGCGCTGGCCCTGCTTGCCTCGTCGCTCGATCGTTTCGCCACCGAGATACGCCACCTCGCGCGGACTGAGGTACGGGAGGTCGAGGAGCCGTTCGGCCGGGGGCAGAAGGGCTCGTCGGCGATGCCGCACAAGCGCAACCCGATCACCGCCGAGCGCATCTGCGGGATCGCGCGCATCGCGCGGGCGAACGCGATCGTCGGGCTCGAGAACGTCGCCCTCTGGCACGAGCGCGACATCTCGCACTCGTCTGCCGAGCGAGTCGTGATCCCCGACTCGTTTCTCGCCGTCGACTACATGCTCGACCGGTTCTCCTGGCTCGTCGAGGGACTTGTCGTGCGCGAGGAGCGGATGCTCGAGAATCTCACGTCGAGCCATGGCCTCTACTACAGCCAGCGGCTTCTCCTAGCGCTCGTCGCGTCGGGCCTCTCTCGCGATGACGCGTATCGCCTCGTCCAGCGCAATGCGATGCAGGCCTGGGACGAGGGCATCGACTTCCGCGGGCTCGTCGATGCCGACTCGGAGATCGCAGGCAGGGTCGATCTCGACGCCGTCTTCGATCCGCGCGCGTACACGGTGCACGTCGATGTCGTCTTCGAGCGTCTGCGCGCGCTCGTCGCGACCCGAGGGGAGGCTGCGCGTGCCTGAGGCGGTGCACCTCGCGAGCGGCAAGGTACGCGAGATCTACGCGCTCGGTGACGACCGCCTGCGGCTCGTCGCCTCGGATCGCATCTCGACGTTCGACGTGATCCTGCCCACCCCGATCCCCGATAAGGGGCGCGTGCTCACGGGGATGTCGGCGTTCTGGTTTACCCGCACGCGCGAGATCGTCCCGAATCATCTGCTCGAGCTCGGAGACGACGGGCGCACGACGATCTGCCGGCGTCTCGAGATGCTGCCGGTAGAGCTCGTCGTCCGTGGCTATCTTTCCGGCTCAGGCTGGGTCGACTACCGGTCCACGGGCTCGGTGT
This sequence comes from uncultured Thermoleophilia bacterium, assembly GCA_963741655.1. Classification (GTDB taxonomy): domain Bacteria; phylum Actinomycetota; class Thermoleophilia; order Gaiellales; family Gaiellaceae; genus Gaiella. The sequence goes on along the minus strand of CAVUIQ010000004.1, from coordinate 4,688 downwards.
GCGGTCACGCGTTGCCGCCGGGGCTTCGCGAGTCGGAGCGCCTGCCCGGGCCGATCGTGACGCCCGCGACCAAGGCCGACGAAGGTCACGATCTCAACATCACCGAGGCCGAGGCGGCTGTGCTGTGCGGCTCCGAGGCGTACGCGGCCGCACGCGAGGCTGCGCATGCGCTGTACGCCTTCGCGTCGGCACACGCGGAGTCGCGCGGGATCATCCTCGCCGATACGAAGTTCGAGTTCGGCGTTGACGTGGACGGTGTCGTGACCCTCGCAGACGAGGCCTTGACGCCTGATTCGTCGCGGTTCTGGCCGGCTGACGCGTATGTGCCAGGTGGTCCGCAGCCGTCCTTCGACAAGCAGTACGTTCGCGACTTCTGCCTCTCGACCGGATGGGATCGCACCTATCCCGGGCCCGATGTTCCCGACGACGTCGTGGCCGGCACGAGGGCGCGTTACGTCGATGCGTTCGAGCGCCTGACGGAGATCCCGTTCGAGCGCTACCTCTCCGACCCGAAGGTGGTTCTGTGAAGGCGACAGTCCTGATTCGTCCCAAGGAAGGCATTCTCGATCCGCAGGGGGAGGCGGTCGGCGAGGCGCTCCGAACGCTCGGTTACTCCGTCACGAGCGCCCGCGTCGGGAGGCTCGTCGACGTCGACCTCGAGACCGACGATCCCGTCGAGGCAGAGACGGCGCTCGCAGCGATGTCCCGCGACCTGCTCGCCAATCCGATGATCGAGTCATTCACGGTCGAGCTCGGAGGCGGTGCGTGAGCGAGCGTCCGCAGATCGCGGTCGTCACGTTCCCCGGTTCGAACGACGACGGTGACGCGGCGCTCGCGCTGGAGTTCCTCGGGGCCGACCCGGTTCGGGTCTGGCATGCGGAGACCACGCTGCCGGACGGCACGGCAGGCGTCGTCCTCCCCGGAGGGTTCTCGTACGGCGATTACCTCCGCTGCGGTGCGATCGCCCGGTTCGCCCCGGTGATGGAGGCGGTCTCCGCCTTCGCTGCCGCCGGAGGCCCGGTGCTCGGGATCTGCAACGGCTTCCAGATCCTCTGCGAGGCGGGGCTGCTGCCCGGCGTCCTCCGCCAGAACCGGCAGCAGCAGTTCCTCTGCGCTGACGTGACGGTCACGGTCGAGAGCACGTCGAGCGCGTTCGGGTCGGCGTGGGAGATCGGGCAGGAGCTCGTGATCCCGATCAAGCACGGCGAGGGCAACTGGTACGGCGACGACGAGTTGGTCGCGGCGCTCGAGGCCCGGGGCCAGATCGCGTTCCGCTACGCAGAGGATGTCAACGGTGCCGTCGGTCGCATCGCGGGCGTCACGAACGAGGCGGGCAACGTGCTCGGCCTGATGCCGCACCCGGAGCACGCGGTCGATCCGTTGCTCGGGCCGACGGGTGGCGTCGCGGTGCTCGAGGGCTTGCTCGGCGCCGCAGCGGGGCCGTCGCGATCTGAGCCGACGAACAGGACCTCTTGCCCGGAGCGGTCGAAATGCGAGAGTGTGTCGCCATGGAGTGCGAGATCCACTACGCGCGTAGCTCAGGCGTGTCCATCGCCTATCAGGTGATCGGCGACGGTGAGACAGACCTGGTCTTCGTCCCGGACTTCTGCTCGAACCTCGTGTACGGGTGGGAGTCGCCGTACTGGAGGCCGTTCTACGAGCGGTTGGCGCGCTCGTTTCGGCTGATCCTGTTCGACAAGCGCGGCACGGGACTCTCTGACCTCGGTGGATCGTTTCCGACACTCGAGACGCGAATGGAGGATCTGCGGGCCGTGTTGGACGCGGTGGGATCGGAGCGCACCGCGATCTTTGGCTCCCACGAGGGATGTTCGATGGCGACGCTCTTCGCCGCGACCTATCCGGAGCTGACGGTCGCTCTCACGCTGTTCCACCCTGCCCTGCCGGAGTTCGTTCGCCCTGAGGATTTGACGGAACTCCCGGCCTTCCGGGAGCAATGGGGAACGCAGGCGTTCTGCGACGAGATTCTCGTAGAGATCTGTCCGACCCTTGCTGCGACTGCCGAAGGGCGCCTGTGGTTTGCGAACTGGCTGCGCGTCGGCGCGAGCCCCGCCATGGGGTACGAGCTGAACCGAGCATTCGTACAGACGGACCTGCGGGATGTGTACGCGTCCGTTCGGGTGCCGACGCTCGTCCTGTATCGCGACACGCCTCTCGCCGTCGAGGAGTCTCTTGCGGTAGCGGGGAGGGTTCCGGACGCTAGGGCCATGCGCGTGTCCGGAAGCGACTACTGGGGGGTGTTCCTCTCGCTCGACATTGCGGAGGAGATAGAGCGCCTCGTTGCAGGCGAGGTTGCGCCAAGGGTTCCGGAGAGCGTGCTCACGACGATTTTGTTCACTGACATCGTTCAGTCGAGCGAGCGGGCAAGCGAACTGGGTGATCGGGCCTGGCGGGATCTCCTCCAGCAGCACCATGCGGCGGTACGTCGCGAGCTCGGGCGGTTTCGTGGACTCGAGCGGGATACCGCCGGCGATGGGTTCTTTGCGACGTTCGACGGTCCTGCGCGCGCGATCCGCTGTGCGCAAGCGGTTCTCGGTGTCACGAGATCGCTCGGGCTGGAGCTGCGGGCCGGCGTTCACACGGGCGAGTGTGAGCTGCACGAGGGCAAGGTCGCCGGTGTCGCCCTCGCCGTCGGTGCGCGCGTGTGCTCCGAGGCGGGGACGGGCGAGGTGCTCGTCTCGCGTACGGTCAAGGACCTCGTTGCAGGTTCCGGGATGACCTTCGAGACTCGCGGCACGCGCGAGCTGAAGGGCGTCGGCGAATGGGAGCTCTACAGCGTCAACTGATCGGTGATCAACGCCGCGGAGAGTCACGTGGGGAGCCTATGCGTCGCACCGCGCCGATGGACTGAGCTCCCCACCGGAGTAGAATCGCTCCCCGGGTCTGGCGCCGCCGACCCACGATGCAGAGGAGACCTCATGCCAACAGTTGTCGCCTACCACCACGTCACGGACACCGATCACTGGCTCGCTTCACCCAAGCGCGAAGAGGTGTTCGGACCGCTCGGTGTCACGAACATTCGCACGTTCGTCGACCCGCAGGATCGAACCCGCGTCGCGGTGCTCATGGACGTTGCAGACATGGACGAGGTCATGGCCGCGATGGAGACACCCGCGATGGGAGAAGCGATGGCGTACGACGGCGTGCTGCCCGAGACGCTGGTCCTGATGATCGAGGCGTAGCCTCCGGGCGCACTCACCATCCACGCGGCAAGGGCGTCCCAGCGACGCGTCGGGCGGCGCCTGCCGCCTGGTCGATCAGGCCGGCTGGCCGATGGCGGCGAGCAAGTCGTCGTCGATCCCCGCGGAAGCGGGTCATGACCTCGTCACTCGTGTCGAACCCGATCGACTCGTAGAGCCGTCGGCCCGCCGGTGTCGCGATCAGAACCGCGAACTCGGTGTCATCGCGCCACTCCGCTGCGAGCGCGTGTGTGAGCAGCGCCCGCCCGGCGCCGCGACGCTGGTGGCGCGCCGGGGTCATCATCTCCATCACCCCGAGCACGTCCTCGTGGCGGACGATCCACACGACGCTGATCGGCTCGGCTTCCGTCCCACGCGAGCCACATCTGCGCAGCGCCGCTGTCGGCAGCGTGGAGGATGGATCGCTCGAGGAGCTCGGTGTCGACGGTGTTCGCCTCGGAGGTCAGCTCGATTCCCGCAGCGAGGGCAGCAGCGCCGGCTGCCGGCTCGATTCGAAGCGCCGTGTCGACGGGCGTGGGCGGCCGCGTCGCATGCATCAGCGGCTCGGGAACCGTGACCGTGTCGAAACCGTTTGCCTCGAGGAACGCTCCAGCGTCGGGATCGGCCCGCTCGGAGACAAAGACGATGAGCGGTAGTTCCGTCGCGATGGAAGAGACGAGCGCCTGGGCTGACGTGACGGTCGCTTCGGGCGTCAGTCCGCAGACGTTGAGCTCACCGCTCGGCTCATTCGCGAGCGCCGCGAACCAGCCGGGGCCAACGAGCCGCGCGCCCGTCGGGCCAGCTGCGAAGAACCGAGACGCAACGTCGGTGTACGCCCGCCAGACGCGCAGCAATTCGTCGTCGGCACGGCATCGCGCGATCATAGAGTGCGCCTCGAACCGGCGCTACGCCATGAACCCCGGGGCCTCGCGCGCCGACCAGGTTCCATCCTGTGACGGACCGCTGTCGAACGACCTACGGATCGCTCTTGCGGCGCCTCTCGTACTGGCGGATCAGATTCTCGCGGGCGCGGTCGATGATCTTCTGATGCTCGGGTGAGAGCACGTGGCCGACCGAGGTTGCACTGATGCGAAACCCGTTGGCGTTCGGGAAGAGGAGATTCCGTGCACGTCGCTTCATTCGAGATCCTCCGTGTCGGGCGAAGCAGATCGCCACGCCCAATTCTGCCAGACGCCCTCGAGCCTGTCGACGAGCGTCCGCAGGAATGTCGGCGAGCAGGTCACCCGGGCGACGACCATTCCTCGCGACTCCACCGGATCCATCCGGATGAAGTCCATCGTCACCTCGTCTGCCCACGCTTCGACCTCGACCGCGTTGGCCCACACGCCGGCGAAGCGCCGGGCGTCGATCGTGACCTCGGACTCCCCTTCCTCGCTCATGACCCGAGCGCCTCCCGCAGTTCCGGTGTGCGCTCGAGCAGCTCCTGCATCCGCTCGATATCCTTTGCCCGCAGCGTCACCGGCCCCCGCC